>CAMDFD010000013.1 GCA_945897365.1 Bordetella parapertussis
ACATCTGTGGTCATGCTTTGATTCCTGCGTAGCCATGGCTTAAAACAACAATGTCGCGCTCTGCGACCTTGGCTCTGAAGCGGACAGCATCCTGGCCATCGCGCCAAATCTCACACACTAAGGTTTCTCCAGGAAATACAGGCGAGGAAAAACGAGTGTGAAGGGCAGTGAGTCTGGAGGCATCGTTTTCGCAGGCGGCCTGGACAATTGCCCGGGCTGCGACACCATAGGTGCATAAGCCGTGCAGGATCGGACGTGGATAGCCGGCGCGCTCGGCTACGGCAGGATCGGCATGCAGGGGATTATTATCCGCGCACAGCCGATAAATCAGCGCCGCTTGTGGTAGCGTCGGCAAGGCGCACGTCATGTCCGGGGCACGATCTGGCGTCGCTTCAAGTGGTGCGGGACTGTCGTCAGAGTGACTGAGGCCCCCATCGCCGCGACAAAAAGTCGTTGAACCGATGGTGACGAGAAGTGTGCCAGCAGCATCATGCAGCGTACGTTCGGATAAAACCAGCGCGCCTTTGTCAGCGCCCTTGTCGATCACATGCGTGATGCGCGAGCGACCGATCACGCGACCCGCCGGCGGCAAAGGCTTGTGAATCGTTAGACGTTGCTCGCCGTGCACGAGCTTGACCCAATTGATTCCCGCTTTGGGGTCTTTCATCCAAAAGCCGGGATAACCTAGCACCACAGCCATGGTTGGAAAGGCCTGCATGTCTTGCTCGTAGACATACCTCAAGTGATGTGGGTTAGTCGGCTCCTGACCGAAGCCGATGCCGAGCGCATACAAAATACTGTCGTTCTCTGTATAGGTGCGATCGACCTCGGGAAACACCCAGTTTTTGATCAGCTGATAGTCCATGATTAGATCGGATCCCAGTCAATCGCGTCAGGTGAACGCTCAAGCGCCATAAAGTGATGACGCATCGCGGGTGCGGCGATTTCGGCGATGGCCTCCGGCGTCCAACCGGTGCTCATGTGGACAGAGCGAATAGGGCGCGGTTGGCTAAACAGCATGATTTCATTGGCACGTACACCAAAAATCTGACCGGTCACTTCTTTGGCCTGATCACTGCCAAGGTAAACAGCCATGGGGGCGATTTTGCTGGCTTCCATTTTCTGTAGCTTGGTGACGCGCGCTTTTTCCTCGTCGGTATTGGCGGGGATCGAGCTGGTCATCCGACTCCAGGCAAAAGGGGCGATGCAGTTGGAGCGAACGTTGTAGCGCTGCATATCCAATGCGATAGACTTGGATAATGCGGCAATGCCAAGCTTGGCAGCCGAATAATTTGCTTGACCCAAGTTACCAATCAAGCCCGAGGTCGAGGTCATGTGCACGAAAGCACCTGACTCTTGTTCGCGATAGTAGTTCGCGGCCGCGCGGCTGACAAAGAAAGTGCCGTTAAGGTGAACGTCAATCACTTGGGTCCACTCTTCTTCACTCATTTTGTGAAACACACGGTCGCGCAAGTTGCCGGCGTTGTTGACAACGACATCTATCCGTCCAAAAGTCTGAACAGCGGTTTCGATGATGTTGTGGGCGCTGACGCGCGTGGCAACGCTGTCCGTATTTGGTACAGCTTGACCACCTGCTTTAATAATTTCATCGGCAACTTGTTGTGCCGGTCCGGCTCCTGAGCCTTCTCCGGCGAGGCTTGCACCGATGTCATTGACGACGACTTTAGCGCCTGCAGCAGCCATCGCCAAAGCAATGCCGCGCCCGATGCCACCACCGGCGCCGGTCACGACAACAACTTTACCTTCTAACATTCCACTCATCAAAAGCTCCATCCATTTAATTAAAATACGAAATCACAATCATCAATATCAATGATTAATTCGGGTAGATATTGCCCTTTGTAATCACGTCTTCCCACATTTTGTATTCTTTGTCGATCGTGGCACTCAATGCTTTGGCATCACCCTTATCAAGTGAATAACCGCCTGCTTCAATCGATTTGATGAATTCAGGATTACGCTTAACCGCCTCAACAGCGGCAGTCAGCTTGGTTACGATCGGTTGGGGCATGCTTTTAGGACCAATGACAGCAAACCAGCCAACAACTTCGAAATCAGGAATGCCGGCTTCAATCATTGTGGGGATATTAGGCAAGCTTGGATTACGTTGCTTCGACGTCACGGCCAAGCCACGGGCTTTACCACTTTCAATAAAGGCTCTTCCAGTGCTGGTAATGTCAAACATAAAGGTCACCTTGCCTCCCATCACATCCATCATTGCAGGTGCATTTCCTTTGTAAGGGACATGAAGCATTTCAGTCTTGGTGGATTGCTTGAGCAACTCAGCAGATAAATGATTGGATCCGCCAAAACCCGCTGACCCAAAGCTGACTTTTTCAGGATTTTTACGGGCATAGTCAACAAGCTCACCGACATTTTTTGCCGGAATTTGTGGGCCGATCAACAGCACGTTTGTATAGTTCACAACGGGACTGATTAATGTGAAATCAGTGCGCGGATTAAAGAGCTTGCTGCGTTGAACAATAGGAGAAATCGTGAGGCTTGGACTTGCGACAAAGTTGAGCGTGTAGCCGTCCGGTGTCGCTTTTGCCGTTACGTCTGCACCGATTACGCCACTTGCTCCCGCTCTGTTTTCTACAACAACTGTTTGCTTGAGTTCATCACCAAGGTAGCGTGCGAAGACACGTCCAGTGGTATCGACAGGTCCGCCGGGTGGGTAGCCGACGATCAGTTTGATCGGGCGATCCGGCCAGTTGGCTTGTGCAAAGGCGGAAGACGCCGTACCGAATGTCAGGGTAAGTCCACAGAGGACTTGTAGCGTGTGAGAAATGGTTTTTTTGATCAAGAGTGATGGCATGTTTTGTCTCTAAAGTTATTTTGCAAGGAAGCAAAGTGGTTTTGTTCAGGGTTAAATATTCTTTTATTGTGATGCTACTCATTTATTGTGACGCAAAAAAACTTAACTTCTATCCATGTCTACCCGTAGACCGGTTGACCTTTACTATTGCGACTAATAGTTTTGAGTTTGACAGCAGACGTCAATGGAGCTGCTGTTTTTTGTTGCAACGCCTCGAATGACAGCCCTTCGATGATTGCACGCACCTCAAAACCTGCTGGGGTGACATCGATGATTGCCAGGTCTGTGTAGACTTGATTCACCACACCTGCCCCTGTCAGAGGGTAGGTGCACTGCAGCATGAGCTTGGGTGTTTGGTCTTTGGCGACATGTTCCATCATCACGATAACGTTACGTGCGCCAATCGCCAAGTCCATCGCGCCGCCAATCGCGGCGATCGCATCGGGTCCGCTCGTGATCCAGTTTGCCAGATCACCATTGGCAGCCACTTGAAATCCACCCAGCACAGAATAGTCAAGGTGACCACCCCGCATCATGGCAAAGGAAATCGTGTGTTCGGTGATGGAGGCCCCAGCAAGAAGCGTAACAGGGGTGCGGCTTGCGTTAATGAGATCAAAATCGATCTCGTCGCCGACGGCTGCACGACCCATACCCAAAATACCGTTTTCGCTATGCAGCAAAATTTCTCGGTCTTGAGGTAAATAATCTGCAACCTGCGTGGGCATGCCAATACCAAGATTGACGATCGAGCCATCTGGAAAATCATTGGCCACAAGGTAAGAAATTTCTGCGCGTGACAGCGGTTTAAAAGGGCTCGTTGTAGCTGCGCTCATCGCTCGCCTCCAATTGCAACAACTGCTTGAACGAAGATTCCGGGTGTCATGACGGTTTCGGGGGCTAATTCGCCTAACTGAACAACACGATTGACCTGAGCGATAGTATGTTTGGCGGCCATGGACATCACGGGTCCGAAGTTACGGGCGGCCCAACGATAGGTCAGGTTGCCCCAGCGATCTCCTAAGTTTGCCCGAATCAGCGCGAAGTCGGCATGAAGAGGTTGTTCAAGTATGTAACCCTTGCCATTGATCACGCGTTGCTCTTTACCCTCGGCAATGAGGGTACCGTACCCTGTGGGTGTGAAAAAAGGACCAAGACCCGCTCCGGCGGCGCGTATTCTTTCTGCCAGTGTTCCTTGAGGCATGCATTCAAGTTCGACTTGACCTGCTCTATAAGCATTGGCAAACACATCCGAATTAGCTGGACGAGGATGTGAACAGACGACTTTACGCACCCGTCCCGCTTTGATCAATCCGGCAATCCCGGTTTCGTGTGTGCCTGCGTTGTTACTAATGATGGTGAGTTCGCGCAGGCCTTTATCGAGCACGGCACGCATAAGTTCGAAAGGAATGCCCGCATCACCAAAGCCGCTGATCATGATGGTCGCGCCATCTTGGATCGGCTCTACTGCTTCTTGCAGGGATGCTTTTACCTTGTCGAGCATGCTGATTCCAGAAAAGACTTTAGATCAAAAAAAGACGCAGAGGCGCCTTGCATTAGGGTTTTCATCAATATTGACTGTCTGCGTCATAATTTTCTTGATTGTAGGGGGATTTTTAAATGACGAAAGTCGGTGGGGATTTTCACTTGCGAAATGCGGTCTTCCAAAATGAAAGACGGTTTTCCAACGGAGGGGCGTTAAGATTGCATGTACAGGAGAATACGCATGGACTTGACTTGGACCCCCGAAGAGCGCGCCTTTCGCGAAGAAGTGCGTGCATTTGCATTGGCAAAACTACCCGCTGATTTGCGGGCTAAAACCTTTGCGCACCATCGTCTCAAGCGCGACGACTATTTGCGTTGGCATCGTATCCTCGCCGAAAAGGGGTGGGGAGCGCCGAGCTGGCCCGAGGAATACGGAGGCACAGGTTGGAATGCCGTGCAGCGCATGATTTTTGAAATCGAGTGTTTTAAAGCGGGCGCGCCTCGTTTGTTACCTTTTGGTTTAGGCATGATTGGTCCGGTATTGATTAAATACGGCAGTCAAGCTCAAAAGGACCGTTACCTGTCCCGCATCATCAATGTCGATGATTGGTGGTGTCAGGGATACTCGGAGCCTGGCTCTGGCTCAGATTTGGCTTCACTCAAAACACGTGCTGAACGTGTCGGCGATCGCTACATTATCAACGGTCAAAAAACTTGGACGACGTTGGCGCATTACGCCGACTGGATGTTTTGTTTGGCCCGCACGGATCCCTCTGCCAAAGCGCAACGGGGTATTTCAATGATTTTGATTGATATGCGTCAACCTGGTGTGCAGGTCAGACCGATCAAGACGCTCGACGGTGGAGCCGAGGTCAACGAGGTTTGGCTTGAGAATGTCGAAGCACCGTTGGAAAACCTGATCGGCGAAGAAAATAACGGTTGGACCTATGCAAAATATTTGTTAGGCCATGAGCGTAGCGGTATCGCCGGCATCGGACATTGCCATCGCGAACTGGCGATCTTGAAATCACTCGCAGAGCGCTCCGTGGAGAGCGGTGAGTCCCTCAGCCTAAACCCCAGAGTGCGAGACAGCATCAATCGTATCGAGGCGCAAGTCTTGGCACTTGAAATGATGGTGCTGCGTGTGGCGGCTGATGAATCAAGTGATCCAGGTCCTAAAGCCTCAATCCTAAAAATCCGTGGCTCGGAGCTGCAGATGGAGTTGGCCAAGCTGCAAATGCAGGTCGCGGGCGCTGATGCCTGGCCCTACGATCCAGCATGGATGCAGGCCGAGTCAGAGTTTCATGGTCCTGGGCCTGAATACTCCGCAGCCGCAGCCGCAGCGTATTTTGATATGCGCAAGACGGCTATTTACGGCGGAACCAACGAGGTTCAAAAAGGCATTATCGCCAAGCAAATTATTGGGGTCTAGGAAACATCATGGATTTTTCATATTCAGAAGAGCAACGGATGTTGACGGACAGTCTGCGTCGTTTGGTCGCAGACAATTGGACGCGTCCCCTGCGTCGGGCGCGTCAGGAAACAGGGAAACTTGATGTGGCTGCGTGGAATAGCCTAGTCGAGCTTGGCATGGGTGGTTTGCTTGTCACAGAGGAGTTTGGTGGTTTTGGCGAGACACCAGCGACCATGCTAGCTGTTCATCAAGAACTCGGTCGCGGTCTGGTCAGCGAGCCTGTGATCTCCAGCGCCGTCATGGGCGTCACCCTGCTAGGTGAAAGCGATAACCTCGCTCTTAAACAGCAATGGTTGTCCGCGCACGCTGAGGGCGAAGCGATTCTTGCAGTGGCTTGGCAAGAAGAGGGCGAACGCGATTCACAACAACCATTATCGACGCGTGCGATGACGACACAAGACGGTTTTCAGCTTGATGGCAAAAAGATCTTGGTCTGGCATGGTGCAGGCTCCGATGCCCTGCTCGTGTCGGTCGTGCTAAACGGGGAAATGGCAGTGCTTTTAGTGCCAACAACAAGCGCGGGTATCCAGATCTCGGACTTTCCCACTTTTGATGGCGCGCGTGCGGCAACGGTGACGTTTGAGCGCGTGTCGGTTTCGGCTAATAACCTGATCGCCAAAGGTGCAACTGCCCAAGCCGCGCTGCGTAAAGCGCTGGATTTCGGCATCGTGGCGCTGTGCGCGCAGGCCTGTGGCGCCATGGCGTATCTCACTGACAGCACGATTCAATATCTCAAAACACGCAAACAATTCGGACAACCCTTAGCCAATTTTCAAGTATTGCAGCATCGCTTGGGTGAAATGTTGATCCAATCTGAAATGGGTTTGTCGATGACCTACGTGGCCACGATCGCGTTGAGCGAGAACGATGCAAACAATCGCAGTCGCGTAGTTTCGATGGCTAAAGTCGAGGTGGCTGCCGCCGCCCGTTTTGTAGGCGAGGCCTCGGTACAATCGCATGGCGGTATGGGTGTCACAGACGAACTCGAGGTCGGCGATTATTTCAAGCGCTTAACCTACCTCGAGATGTTATTGGGTGATACGAATTACCACCTGCAGCGCATGCAAGATCTTCAAGCATAAAAAGGAACGCATTAGATGTCGACGACAGACTTAAATTCTTGGCTAGGCAAGTCCCAGACCGTAGTGGATCGAATGGATCCTGGTCATGCCGCCTGTATTGCCGCTACGCTCGGTGAGTCCGCGCCTCAAGTCGGGCACATCGTTCCCCACCTCTGGCATTGGGCCTTTTTTCTGGAGACCGTGCCAATCGCGCAAACGGGTCTTGACGGTCATCCTGCTCGCGGAAGTTTTCTCCCTCCCGCAGACAATCGCAATCGGATGTGGGCGGGTGGTCGTGTGATCTTTAATGAGGGATTGCGCGTCGGGATTGAGGCTCAAAAAACTTCAACGGTATTGGCGATCAAAGAAAAGCAGGGCCGCACAGGTTCTTTGTTGTTTGTGACGGTTAAACACGACATCACTCAGGAAGGTAAGCTCGCCATCAGCGAGGAGCAGGACATTGTGTATCGTGAGCCAAGCCCTCCAAAGCTCCAAGGCACTGAGCCTGCGCCCGCGGCGCAATGGAGCGACTCGGTCGATCCCAGTCCTGTGTTGTTGTTCAGATACTCGGCCGTCACGTTCAATAGCCACCGCATTCACTATGACCATCCCTATGTCACACAGACCGAGGGTTACCCTGGGCTGGTGATTCACGGTCCCTTGATCGCGACGCTGATGTGTCGCGCTTTCGTCAAGGCGAACCCCGCCGCTCAAGTTCGACATCTTGCCTATCGTGGTTTGCGACCACTGATTGCACCAACACCTTTTTCGGTCGCCGGTACGATCGCTGCGCCAGGCGAGGCCAAACTCTGGGCTGAACAAGACGGCACACTTGCTCATCAAGCAGAACTGAGGTTTGAAGTATGAAAAAAGCAGGACCACGCCCACTCGATGGGATCACGGTTGTCAGTCTAGAGCATGCGATTGCGGCGCCTTTTTGTACGCGACAACTTGCTGACAACGGCGCACGCGTTATCAAAGTTGAGCGTCCAGGTGTGGGCGATTTTGCCCGCAAATACGATGAACGTACCCGGGGTATGGCTTCGCATTTCGTGTGGACGAATCGCTCCAAAGAAAGTCTGACCTTAGATCTCAAGCATGAGGATGCAGGTCCGATTCTCAATGAACTGTTGGCCGAGACCGATGTACTCGTACAAAACTTGGCGCCTGGTGCGGCTGCCCGTATGGGTTTGTCATTCGAGGCTTTGCACAAGCGATTCCCTAAGCTGATTGTGTGCGATATCTCGGGTTATGGTGAGGGTGGTCCGTATGAGACTAAAAAAGCCTATGACCTGTTGATTCAAAGCGAAAGTGGTTTTATTTCTGTGACAGGTTCGCCTGATGCGCCCGCCAAAGCGGGATGTTCAATTGCGGATATCGCTGCTGGCTCTTATGCCTATTCAAGCATCTTGAATGCTTTGTTGTTGCGTCACAAAACAGGGTTGGGCAGCCATCTAGACGTGTCTATGCTTGAAAGCATGGTCGAGTGGATGAGCTTTCCGTTGTATTACGCTTTTGAGGGCCAGACGCCACCACCGCGGGCGGGTGCTGCGCACGCCACGATTTATCCCTACGGCCCTTTTCCGGTCGGCGACGGTAGTCACGTCATGCTTGGTTTACAAAACGAGCGCGAGTGGCAAGTCTTTTGTGAAAAGGTTCTCAAGCAACCTGAGTTGGCGAAAGACCCCCGTTATGACTCAACCTCCAAGCGTGTCGCGAATCGGGATGGTTTGCGAGGGCTGATTGTTGATGCGTTTGCCAAGATGACGATTGACCAGGTCATCGAGGCGTTGGAAAAGGCTCAAATCGCGAATGCCCGCGTCAATGAGATGAAAGATGTCTGGGCGCATCCACAACTCAAAGCCAGGCAGCGCTGGACTGAAGTCCAGACGCCCGTGGGCGCATTGCCTGCGTTGCTGCCCCCAGCGACCAGCAACGCCTTTGATGCACGCATGGATCCGATCCCGGATGTCGGTGAGCATACGCTGTCGATCTTAAAGTCTTTGGGCGTCAGCGATGAGATTATTGCCAAGCTTGAGGCGGCCAAGGCTATTTAAAGCAGAGCGATTGAACTCAAAGCGGCCAGAGTTTTTGGTCGCTGCATTGCGCGAGTAGCAACGCAATGTTGCCTTGCTTGAGAACAAACTCAGGCAAGAGGTCATTGAGTGGTTTGAGTACAAACGCTCTTTCATGCATGCGAGGGTGCGGCAAGGTGAGTCGAGCTGTTTGCATCTCGACGTCCTCGTACCAGAGCAAATCCAGGTCGAGCGTGCGGGGTGCGTTGCGAAATGGACGCTCACGCCCATGTGTCCGCTCAAGTGCCTGCAAGATCTCAAGCAGAGCCAGCGGCGCGAGATCTGTGTTGATACGCGCGACCGTATTCACAAAGGTCGGGCCCTGTGCATCGACCGGATCGCTGCCATAAAAAGGGGCAACTTCTAATACTTCGATGCATGGCGTGCTGTTGAGCGCTTCGAGCGCGCGTTCTATCGTTTCACGCGCTTGACCTAGATTCGCTCCTAAACCAATCAAGGCATGCACAGACATATTTTTCAACATCTAGCTGATATCAGCGGGTGGCGTGCTTGTTGCCCCCGAGGTTGCCCGCGGACTCCGTTTGCGACGGCTTCGTGTGCGAGGCCCAGTTGTGTTTGACTCTCTTGGCAGTCGGCTTAACTCTTCGAGCATTTCTGCGCGAGCATCGTCGTCGGCATTAGCCAAATCCATCCACCATTGCGCGAGAACACTGTCGAATTGGTGTGCGGCCGCGCGAAGCTGAAGGAAATCGACTGCAGCTCTAAAACGAGGTTGCTCAAACATACGCCAAATTGATTTAGGTAGACGTTTTTCAAAGCGCGGTTGCATAAACCAAATTTCTCGCATGTCCGCACTAAAGCGTTTTTGGATGGCGAGTTTCTCTGTTTGTTCGTCAAGCACGGAATCCGCAGCGTCCATCAGGCCTTGGATAGAGGGTTCGCCAGCGGCGATGCGTTTTTTCCAGCGTACATCTACTTGATACCAAAGCAGGGCGGCGAATAAGAAGCTTGGACTGACGGTTTTACCGCTGCGCACGCGTTGATCTGTCCGTTCGAGCGCGAGTTCGATAAACTTCTCACCACCTGGTTGCTCGAGTACGACATCGAGTAGAGGGAGAATGCCTTGGTGCAGTCCATCTTGACGTAATTGCGTCAGACATTCCATTGCTTGGCCACAGGTCAGCAGCTTGAGCATTTCGTCAAACAGACGCGAAGCGGGGACGTTTTCAATGAGCTCGGCCATCGAAGCCAAGGGTTCTTTGGTGGCAGGTTCGATTTTCCCCTTGAGCTTGACCGCGAAGCGGACAGCGCGCAGCATGCGGACAGGATCTTCGCGGTATCTCGTGCGCGGGTCGCCAATCATCCGCACAATACGATGTTTGAGATCATCGACGCCGTTGTGATAGTCGATGACTTCTTCGGTCGTGGGGTCGTAGAAAAGCGCGTTGATAGTGAAGTCACGTCGCGCGGCATCTTGCGCATGCGTCCCGAATTCATTGTCGCGTAGGATTCGACCAAGACCGTCAGTGGATTGCAGTTCGGACGCTGGCGCTCTAAAGGTGGAGGTTTCAATGATCTCCTGACCAAACACCACATGAACAAGTTGGAAACGTCGTCCGATGATGCGCGCGCGTCTAAAAAGCGGACGGATCTGTTCGGGTGTCGCATTGGTAGCGACATCAAAGTCTTTGGGTTCGAGTCCAACGATCAGATCACGTACGGCACCACCCACGATATAGGCTTGATAGCCCTCGTGTTGCAGGACCTCGCATACCTTGATTGCATGGCGAGAAACGATGCGACGATCTATGCCGTGTTTTTCTTTATTGATCCGTCTTAAACCTTGTGATCTCTGGCCAAACAACTGACCAACAAAGCGTTTAATGGTTTCTGTAAGCATTAGGATTTATCGTCTGCTAGCTTGTTAAAAAGATTGAGCACAGGCCAGCCGCGCTGTTGCGCCACGGCGAGCAAGCTCGCGCTCGGATTGGTCACGACAGGATGCGTGACGACTTCGAGCAAAGGAAGGTCATTGATGGAGTCGCTATAAAAGTAAGACGCGTCAAAATCATCCAGACGTTGCTGTTGTCCCGCTAGCCAATGATTAACCCGAACAACCTTGCCATGCTTGAAACTTGGTGTACCCAAAATTTTTCCCGTATAGCGTCCAGCGATGAACTCGGGTTCCGTGGCGATGAGTGTCGGTACACCAAAAGCGCGTGCGATTGGCGCAGTCACGAAACTATTGGTAGCGGTTACAACAGCGCAGAGGTCTCCGGCCGCTAAATGTTGTTGCACCAATTCGATCGCGCGCAGCGTCATTGCGGGCCGAATGACCTGTTGCATAAACTCTTCGTGCCAGGCCGCGAGCAAGTGAGGCGGGTGGGCAGCAAGCAAACCCAACATAAAAACGGCTGCTTGCTCTGCGGTCAACGCACCCGCGTTGTAGCGGTCCATCAACTCTTCGTTGCGTCGCAAGGCTTCGGCGGGATCGCCGGCGCGTCCGGACTTGGCCATAAAAACAGCCCACTGATAGTCACTATCAAGAGGCAGGAGTGTGTGGTCGAGATCGAAAAGTGCAAGTCTTTTGGAGGTCATGATTGTAAAAATTCTCGGTCTGTCAGCATTTGGCGCACAAGCGGCAGCGTGACGCTGCGGTGTTTGGAAAGCGAGTACCGGTCTAAGGCGTCCACCAAAGCAAAAAGTTGCCGGATATCGCGGGTGTAGTGCGTCAACATCCAGTCCAGTATGTCCTCGGAAAGCGGCAAGCCAAGCCTAAGCGCATAAGCAGTGAGCGCTTCGAACTTTTCCTCATCCGAAAGCGGCTCAAGTCGAAACACCAGATCCCAGCCTAGGCGAGTACGCAGATCTTCGCGCAAAGACATCATCATGGGCGCTCGATCCCCTGTCACCACAAGCCTAAAAGCTTGATCTGTCGCAGCGAACTCGCGCCAGCGATTGTACAGGGCAAAGACCGCAGACTGTTGTTCAGCGTTCATTTCCTGGATATCGTCGACTGCGATGATTTCTGCGTGGTTCAGGTCGGCGGGCAGGGTGGCCAACGCCATGATGTCCACCGAGGGGGTTGCGGTTTCGATGAGATGGGCTTTTTTATCTTTGATGATTGCCTGGAGCAAATGACTGCGTCCACAGCCTGGAGGACCCCATAAATACAGCGCTCGACCCCGTGACAAGCCCTTGACCGCATCGAGGGCTGCGGCGTTCGCTCCCACGACCGTATTGTCCAAACTAGGACTTTGGGTGGGTGTAATCTCTAGTAGTAACTGCCGACTCATCGACTCATCGTAAAATCAGTAAAAATACGGACGCAAGTCCACAATTGTCACACAACCACGGCTTTTTCCCATGACTCAACCTCAAGCACCTCTGACTTACCGCGACGCTGGCGTCGATATTGACGCGGGCGACGCCCTTGTAGACCGTATTAAGCCTCTGGCGGCACGCACGATGCGCGAGGGCGTTCTGGCTGGTATCGGTGGTTTTGGCGCACTGTTCGAGGTGCCGAAGCGTTACAAAGAGCCTGTCCTTGTATCGGGCACGGATGGCGTCGGGACCAAACTCAAGCTTGCGTTTGACTGGCAGCGCCACGATACTGTGGGGATCGATTTGGTTGCCATGAGCGTCAACGATATTCTGGTTCAGGGCGCCGAGCCGCTCTTTTTCCTGGATTATTTCGCCTGCGGTAAATTGTCCGTGGATGTCGCAGCCCAAGTTGTGGGCGGCATCGCCAAGGGCTGCGAGCTGTCGGGTTGCGCCCTGATCGGTGGTGAAACGGCTGAAATGCCTGGCATGTACCCGGATGGGGAATACGATTTGGCCGGCTTTGCAGTCGGCGCTGCGGAAAAGTCTGCCTTGATCGATGGGAAGTCGATCCAGCCAGGCGACGTCGTCCTTGGGTTGGCTTCAAGTGGTGCACATTCCAACGGCTACTCTCTCTTGCGCAAAATCCTACAGCGTGCCAATGCGCGTCCAGACCAAGACTTCCATGGTCAGCCTTTGGGCGATATCGTGATGGCGCCTACGCATTTGTACGTAAAACCTGTCTTGGCTGTGCTCAAGGATTTTGGCAAACAAATCAAAGGTTTGGCGCACATCACAGGTGGCGGTTTGCTCGATAACGTCCCACGCATTCTTCAGCCTGGTTTGCAAGCGCGCTTGCACCGCGATGCTTGGCAAATGCCCAAGTTATTTAGTTGGTTACAGCAACAAGGGGGCGTTGCCGATACTGAAATGTATCGCGTGTTCAATTGTGGTGTGGGTATGGTTGCCGTTGTGTCCGCCGCTCAAGCAGAGGCGATCAGCCAAGCCCTCAGAGCACAGGGTGAAACGGTCTATCAAATCGGAGAAATTGCTGAGTGCGCTGCGACAGATGCGCAAACGGTCGTGCTTTAAGTTAATGCACGATCGTTCGGTCATCGATCAGTTGTCTGACGATTCTTAAGGCTTGCTCGCATGCGTCAGAAGCGTCCGCCTCAACGGTCATGCGCTCCGGCAAGCTACGCAACCAAGTCAGCTGTCTTTTCGCGAGTTGTCGGGTTGCCGCGATGGCTTGTTCTCTCGCTTGCTCCTTCGTGACATCCCCGTCCATCATGGACCATAGTTGTCGATAGCCTACGCAGCGGATCGAAGGTAGGTCCGTATGGAGATCGCCTCGCGCGCGCAAAGCCTCGACTTCTTTAATCAAACCCTCTTCGAGCATCTGATCGAAACGTAACGCGATACGTTGATGCAAGTGGCTACGCTGCGCCGGCTCCAGGCTCAGCGTGACAGTCCTCAGTGGCTGATCTGTCTGTGCAGAGGCGTTCAGTAATTCGGACATAGGCTTACCGCTCAGATGCCAAATTTCAAGTGCCCTCTGAATACGTTGACTGTCATTGGGAGAGAGCCTCGCTGCCGTGATGGGATCGATGTTACTAAGCTGTGTATGCATTGCGGGCCAACCGATCGCGACTGCGCGTGACTCCAGCTCCTTTCTGAGCTTAGGGTCTGCTGTGGGCAAATCATTGAGCCCTTCACGCAGTGCTTTGAAATAAAGCATCGTGCCACCCACCAGCACTGGCAAGCGTCCGCGCGCACGGATTTGTGTCACGCACGCAAGCGCATCGCGTCGAAAGGCAGCAGCCGAATAAGCGTCGAGCGGATCCAAAATATCCAATAAATGGTGAGAAACCAGTGTGCGCTCTTCGCGTGAGGGCTTGGCCGTGCCAATATCCATGCCTCGATAGATGGTGGCCGAGTCGACATTAATCAGCTCGCATGGCCATGTTTCTGCGATCGCATGTGCGATCGCGCTCTTGCCACTGGCCGTCGGTCCTGCAATGCAAAGTAATGCGGGCGCTGTCATTGACCGCGCAAAAATAATTTGTCCAAGTCCGATACGTTCCAATGAATCCAGGTCGGACGTCCATGATTGCATTGATCGGCGCGTTCGGTCAGCTCCATTTGGCGAAGCAACGCGTTCATTTCTTCCAGCGTTAATTGGCGATTGGCGCGCACAGCGCCATGACACGCCATTGTCGCGAGCAAGGTATTGCGTTGTTCGGTTAATAGCTGACTTGCGCCAATCTGTTCAAGATCGCGTAAGACACCTCGCGCAAGCGCTTCAAGGTCGCCGCGCGCAAGCATCGCGGGGACTGCCCGCAGCGCCATAGTTTGCGGTCCCATGGCGGCCATTTCAAAGCCCAATTTTTCTATTTCCGTTTGGTACTCTTGGGCGAGTGCGAGCTCTTTTTCAGTGACACGAAATACGACCGGAACCAATAGACTTTGTTGAGGTAGTGTTTGTTCATCGAGGGCTTTTTTCAACTGCTCGTAGACCACTCTTTCGTGTGCGGCGTGCATATCGATCAATGCAAGTCCTGAGCGGGTCTGGGCCAAAATATAAATGCCATGCACCTGAGCGAGCGCGCGACCTAACGGCCAGTCCGGTGCGGGCTCATCGAGAGGTGCGTAGAGATTCTGCCATGCTTGGGGCGAGGTGGAGAGGGCCTGACCTGTTTCGCGCAGTTGAAAAGCGCGCTGAGACGTGGCCTGCCAAGGCGTCCCGGTAGAGCCTGAGGGCGCGAACGCGGTGGGCACAAAGGCAGAATCGCCCGCCTGCCTGGCATCGTAAGAGACCTCGATCTCAGCCGCGGACACGCTCTGCGCGCCAGCGACACCCGCCAACGCTTGCGTCACTGTTTGCTGAACAAAGCGATGCACGGCACCGGAGTCGCGAAAACGCACTTCGTGTTTTGCTGGATGGACATTGACATCGACGGCAGTCGGATCCACGTGAAGAAAAAGTACAAAAGCAGGCTGCCGATCTCCGTGTAGCACATCGGTATACGCACTTCGTATCGCATGCGAAACCGTTCGATCACGTACATGACGACCGTTGACAAATAAAAACTGACGATCTGCGCGGGCGCGGGCCGCGGTAGGGCGGGTGACAATGCCCATGAGTGAGATCAAGCCGCCTTGGGCATTGACTTCGATGCCGTGTTCGTTAAATTCTGAACCCAATACATCGCTGATGCGTTTGAGGGCAGAGGTGGGAAGCCATTGGCGTACGGCGCGATCGTTGTGAAAGACACGGAATCCTACTTCAGGAAATGCGAGAGCAATACGTTCAATTGCATCGATGCAGTGGCCAAACTCAGTGGCCTCCGCGCGTAGAAATTTACGTCTTGCTGGGACGCGATCGAATAAATATTTAACCTCAACCGTCGTACCCAGTGCACCAGAGGCCGCCGTGGCTTCGAGCGTGCCGGGCTCGAGGCACCACGCATGCTCAGCGTCTTTGGTGCGAGAAATCAGTGTGAGTTGGGAGACCGCTGCAATCGAAGCGAGCGCTTCGCCGCGAAAGCCCATCGAATGGACGGACTCGAGCTCTTCGAGCGAACTGATTTTGCTCGTGGCGTGACGCGTGAGCGCGAGAGCGAGTTCGTGTTTTTCGATCCCGCCCCCATCATCTATCACAGCAATCCGTCTGATGCCACCCGCCTCGAGTCGGATCTCAACGGTTTGAGCACCCGCATCGACGGCATTTTCCACTAATTCTTTAAGAACGGATGCAGGTCGTTCGATGACTTCGCCCGCAGCGATTTGACTCACGAGCAAATCGGGTAGGGCACGGATGGGGCGACGCGGCGACATCATTAGCCTGTGCTGGCTAGGTGCGGATTCGCTCTGAAAAATTGCTGAATGCCAGTGTTAATGGCAACGGCAAAGCGCTCTTGCGTTTGCGGACTACGTAGCAGTTTTTCTTCGGTTGGGTTACTGATAAAGGCCGTTTCTACCAAAATCGAAGGCATATCAGGTGCGCGCAGGACTGCGAAACCAGCGCTTTCAACCTGTGGCTTGTGCAGGCGATAAACGCCGCGCAGTTGATTCAGCATAGTCGAGGCGAGTTGCGTCGAGTCTTTGATTTGGGCCGAGGTCGACAAATCAAGCAAAATTTTTGCGACTTGATTATTTTGAGTTTGAATATTGATGCCGCCGATCAGATCGGCAGAGTTTTCTTTTTCAGCGAGCCATTTTGCAGCAGTACTTGAAGCGCCGCGTTCGGACAGGACATAGACAGAGCTTCCGCCTGCAGTCGGGCGCGGGAACGCATCAGCATGCACGGAAACAAAAAGATCCGCTTTTACTCGACGTGCTTTTTCAACGCGCACATGGAGGGGCACAAAAAAATCGCCATCTCGGGTCAGGAAGGCTCTCATGCCCGGCGTCGCATCAATTCGGGCTTTGAGCTTTTTGGCGATCTCCAGTACCACGTCTTTTTCTCGTGTGCCACCCTTGCCAATCGCGCCTGGATCCTCTCCGCCGTGCCCAGCATCGACAGCGATGGTGACCATGCGACGACGACCGAGTGCAGTCGGGTTTGTGCTCGGACCTCGGCTCGGGGCAATTGGAGGTGCGATGGATTCGGGAATCACAGGTACAGCAGCCATACCCGTGCCCTTGGGATTTTTACTGAGTTCACTGAGTACGCGGGCAAGTGGATCTTCGTCCAATTTTTTTTGCGGCATTTTTTTCAGCAGCGCCGCAAGCGGATCTTGCGCGACTTTCGGGTACAGGTCGAGCACGAGGCGAAACTTATATTCACCTACTGGCTTGAGCGTGAAAACCTGCGGTGCGATGGTCTGTTTTAAATCAAAAACAAGGCGAATCACATTGGCGCGATTTTGCGCGACGCGCAGAGAGCTGATAAAAGGATCGTCAGGGCGAACTTTGCGCACTAAGTCGTTGAGCGCGGGGTTCATTTCCATCCCTTGAATATCCACCACCAAGCGATTGGGGGTTTCGAGGGTGAAGTGTTCGGCGCGCAACTCGCTATCGAGCTCGAGCGTGACGCGAGTGTAATCATCCGCGGGCCAGGTGCGCACGGCAAGGAGCTTTGCTGCCATTGCGACGCGAGGGATCAAGGGTAAAAGTAAAATCGTGGCAGCGCCTAACAAACGACGACGGGCAGGCGCTTTCAGCGTTCCTGAGAGTACTGTCTTATCTGAGGCAGTGCGTCGATCCATCGAAGTCCCTTCACTGTGTATGCACTTAGCGTTGCCCGTCGACCTTGATCGGCGTAAAACAAATGGATTAATAGATCCGGATGCCCCAAATAATCGCCCGCGCGTTCTGGCCATTCGATCAAAACAATTGCGCGATGATTGAGTAAATCCCGAAATCCAACATCTAACCATTCTGTGGGATCGCTAAATCTATAAAAATCAAGATGATACAAGTATAAGTTAGAAACTTCATAAGATTCAAGTAGTGCGTAACTTGGGCTCTTTATTCGTCCAGAAACGCCGCAATGTCGCAAAAAAGCTCTTACTAAGGAAGTCTTTCCTGCTCCGAGGTCGCCTTGCAGGTGGATGCGCCCACCAGCTTGAGTACCGGGAGCCAAGCCGGCCGCGGTCGTTTGCAGGTCTGCCGCGACGAGGGCAAGTGTCTGACCTAGCCGATCTGTGGCGGCCTCGTCGGGTAGATCGAGTGTGAACGTGTTGAGGGGCGACAAGGGCATCAAGAGCGATTTTTTTGGTTGAGCACGGTCAAATTGCAATGGTGGTGAATGCTACTATTAATTTCTCCTTTCGCGTTATTGCATCCTTCATGCGTACTCAGGAATCAAGCGCTGTCAGCGCGTTTATCGACGCCGTTTGGCTCGAAGACGGGCTGGCGGCCAACACGCTCTCGGCTTACCGCCGGGATCTGTGTGCGTTTGAGCAGTGGTTGCAGCTCGAGCGTGGAATTGCGTTGGATGCGGTTATCGGCGCTGACATTGAGTCTTGGTTCGCCGCATTGCATGCGCATTCCAAACCGAGTACTGCGAATCGGCGACTCGCAACCCTACGCCGTTATTACCTTTGGGCCATTCGCCACCAGCGTGTCAGGATTGATCCTTGTCTGCAATTGACGACAGCCCGACAGCCTTTGCGCGTCCCCAAAACGCTCTCTGAAAACCAAGTCGAGGCGTTACTTTTGCAGCCCCCTGTGCATACGCCTAGAGGCTTGCGTGATCGCGCCATGCTTGAGGTCTTGTATGCCACTGGCTTGCGGGTATCCGAACTCGTCAGCGTGGGTGTCATGGAAATCAGCTTGTCTGACGGTGTGCTGAGAGTGGTGCAAGGCAAGGGAGGTAAAGATCGCCTTGTGCCTCTAGGCGCCGAGGCTGCGCATTGGATCACCACCTACATGAAAGAGGCGAGACCCGTCTTACTCGGTCCCCGCACGAGTCCGGCGATGTTTGTGACTGCGCGAGGGGTGCCGATGACGCGTCAATCTTTTTGGTTGTTGATTAAAAAATATGCTGTGCTCGGGGGTGTGCGGGCACCGTTGTCACCCCACGTCTTGAGGCATGCCTTTGCCACGCATTTGCTCAATCACGGCGCGGATTTGCGCGTTGTGCAAATGCTGCTTGGCCACGCAGATATTTCGACGACGCAGATCTACACGCATGTGGCGCGCGAGCGCTTAAAGAGTTTGCACGCGCAGCATCACCCGCGTGGATGAGGGACTTGCTAAACTACACAACACGCCGCCGTAACTCAGTGGATAGAGTACCTTCCTCCTAAGAAGGGAGTCGGACGTTCGATTCGTCTCGGCGGCGCCATTCCAGCCTTTTTCTGATTCGCTCATGACAACAACAAACAGCACGGCAACTGATCCAGGCAAACTGCTTGATAATCCGCTAGCGTTCAGAACAATCCTGATGGGCACCTTCATTGTGTTGTTGGCAATGGGAATTCGCGCCACGATCGGTTTATTTATTCAACCGATGGGACTTGAGAGGGGGTGGGGCCGCGAGGAATTTTCGCTCGCCTTTGCGATACAAAATCTCGTGTGGGGTTTTGGTGCGATTGGTGCGGGCATGATGGCCGATCGCTTAGGTTCGGGACGAACAATCGCACTGTCCATTGTGCTCTATGCGCTTGGTTTAGTGGGAACTCGCTTGGCGAGTACTGAAATGGAGTTTTATTTGACCGCGGGAGTCTTGATCGGTCTAGGTCAAGCGGGGACGACCTTCGCTGTGATTTTGCCGGTGATCGCGCGTACCGTGCCTTTAGCGCATCGCAGTACTGCAATGGGTATCGCAAGCGCCGGCGGTTCGCTTGGTCAGTTTCTGGTTGTTCCAGCAGGCCAACTATTGATCGACACAGTGGATTGGACAGGCGCCTATTGGGTCATGTCCGCCGTGTTTGCTGCCACGCTTCCTTTGGTGTGGTTCCTGCGCGGCAAACCCGCCGCAGGCACGGGGCCTCAACAGTCCATGTTTTCGGCGATTGGACAGGCGTTACGGCATCCAACGTTTCACTTTCTGTTTTGGGGTTATTTTGTTTGCGGTTTTCACACCGCTTTCATCACGCTGCACTTACCTTCCTTTGTCGTGGATAAAGGACTCAATGCAGGAACGGGGGCGATCGCGATCGGCTTAATCGGACTGTTCAATGTTTTTGGTTCCTTTACTGCTGGCAAACTCGGCGGCATCTATAGCAAAAAGAATTTATTGGCAGGCATTTACGCCATGCGCTCGGTGGGTCTGATTTGGATTTTGCTGATGCCGACCACACCCTTTGTGCTGTATGTGTTTGCAGCGTGGATGGGGGTGTTTTGGCTCGGAACCGTACCACTGACTCAAGGTCTCATCGCGCAGATCTATGGTTTGCGGTTCGCAGCCACCTTGTCTGGCATGGTCTTTCTTGGACATCAACTCGGCAGCTTTATCGGAGTCTGGCTCGGTGGGCAAATACAGTCGAGTACGGGTAGTTATGATTTGGTATGGTGGGTGGCGATTGCTTTGTCGTTGGTCGCAGCGGCCTTGTGTTTACCTGTGCGCGAAAAACCTATCGCGATCAAGCTGCCTGGTATGACGAGTCCCCAGACGACTTAAACCTTTTCTGGGTAAGCCCTTTTACGATTCACTTTTGGAGGTCTGACCATGACGCAGCAGGTGCAGCAGTCTCAGCAGTCTCAACTTGCGCAGCATGCTCAGGTCAGGCCTCGTGTCTCGCTGTGGCTCAGAGTCTCGCTCGGCGTCATGCTACTCATTGTGCTGACGGTGGGATTTATGGGGTATCTCACCCCCGCCATGCGCGTGAGTTGGGAGGCCGTCGCTTCCATGTGCGGCTTTTGATTAGGATTTATGATCAATCTCAATGCCTATCCTCGGGTTTCCTTTTCCGAACTCTCGCAACGCGAGGCGGCTCAGACCACTGTATTGACCGTCAATAACCGTCTAGCCAGACGGATCGTTCAAGATTTTGCGCTGCTCATGCGAACGCAGACCACGGTGGGTGAAATTCCTTTGATCGTCCCGTTGTCGGGCTGGATTTCGCAGCAGCTCGTGCAGGCCAGCTTTCATGAGTCGCTCGATACGCATGCCGTTCTTCTCGACGCCTTTGGCGCCCAGCTGTTATGGGGACGAGTCATCGACGAGATCGAAGCCCAAGAGCCGCTTCTCGATACGCAACAAGCTGCCGTCGCTGCACAACAGGCGGACAAACTGATCGACGAGTGGAAGATCGAGGTCGCTGCGTCATCGTCGACAGAAGAGCACGCGCATTTCATGTTGTGGCGCGTACGCTATCACCAAGAGCTCGAGCGCCTAGAGGCCCTTGATCCTAATCTTGCGATTGAGCGGGTGATCGAGCATGTGCGCGAGGGGATTCCAGTTAGGCCGCAATTATTGTTGGCAGGGTTTTCTGAAATCACACCAAGGATGGCGGAATTACTCGAGGCCTTGAGTGAGCGAGGTGTAACAGTTTCTCTCTTGGAATCAGACACGCCGATACAAGCGCAATTGACGCGCGCAATGCTTGATACGGCTCAAGAAGAATGGGTGGTGGCGGCTCACTGGGCGCGTACCCAGCTTGAAAAAGACCCCGAGGGTCGCTATGCCATTGTCGCTGTCAGTCTAGAGGCCGAGGTTGCTTTTGCGCGCAGAACCTTGATGCGCGTGCTTCAGGGGCAGAGCGATGCGTTCGAGTCCACTAAGCAGCGGTTCTCTTTCAACGTAGCGGTGGCAAGACCTTTGTCGGAGTGGCAGGCTGTACGTGCGGTGTTGGCCTGGCTGCGCACTTTTGTGTCATTTAAAGAACAACGCAAAGCGCGCGCGAGTGACCTCGGTGCGGCTTTGTTGGCAGGCTATTGCGCTGGCGACTTGTCTGAATTGGGTGAGAGAGCCAACGTCGATGCAGACTGGCGCCACAACCAAGTCGGTGAGATGGGTGTGATGGCGTGGTCTAAAAAGATTGAGCGCCTTAAATATCTATCTCCCGCATGGCAGCTTGCCTGGCAAGCCTGGGCTGCGTTGCCGCGCAAGGCGCCGCTGCGTTTTTGGTCGACGTCTTTTCGTCAAACCTTATCAACGCTTGGCTTTCCCGGACGCGCTCACCAAAGTTCGACCGAATATCAGGTCATCGAGGCGCTCGATCAACTCTTCGAACGCTTCGATGCATTAGCTCCGCTCTTACCCTCAACCTCCGCTTCCGAGGCATTGAATATTCTGGCTCGTTTTGCGCGCAGTATTCCCTTTCAGCCGCAACGTGATCCAAGTGCAAGACTCGATGTGCTGGGGATGTTGGAGGCCGAAGGTGGCCATTGGGATGGCGTCTGGATATTAGGTCTGACCGATGAAGTGTTCCCCGCTATTGCCAAACCCAATCCCTTTATTCCCTTGTCTGAGTTGCGCCGAGTCGGTGCGCCTAGGGCGACGCCAGAGCGCGAACGCGAGTGGGCGGTGCACATGTATGGACAGTTATGCGCGCTCGCACCCACGGTCGTGATGAGTTCGGCCATGCACGAGGGTGAGCGCGGCTTGAGACCTTCGCCTTTGATTCAAGGCATCGCCCTGAGCCGTTTCGCTCAATCATTTGTCATCGAGACACCAGGTTGCGCGGCTCTTGACTCTCTCGAAGATGATCAGGCTCCGGTTTTACGGGCTGAGGAAAACGTCAAGGGTGGCATTGCTTTGCTAGAAACGCAGGCGCGCAACCCCTTGTGGGCATTTGTGCGCTATCGCTTAGGTGCCTATGGACTTCCAGCCTATTCGGATCTCGTGCCCGTATCCGCCCGTGGCATGTTTC
Source organism: Bordetella parapertussis (assembly GCA_945897365.1). GTDB lineage: Bacteria > Pseudomonadota > Gammaproteobacteria > Burkholderiales > Burkholderiaceae_B > Zwartia > Zwartia parapertussis_A. The sequence goes on from CAMDFD010000013.1 coordinate 22,479, forward strand.
TCCATGCGGTGATGGAGTTGGTTTGGGCATCCTTTCGCAGTCAGTCTGAATGTCAACGTATCACGGCGTCGGGTGAGCTGCGAGAAAAACTTCAAGAATTCATTCACCTTGCCGCAGAGCGGGAATTGCTTGCTTTAAACCCCGCCTTGCGTGCGCTCGAAGAGAAGCGGGCCCTGGGGATTGTGACGGCCTGGTTAGTACTCGAGTGTGAAAGAACACCCTTTGTGGCGGTGCAGGTTGAGGAAAAGCACGCGCTTACTGCCGCGGGCTTGACACTCAATGTTCGCTTGGATCGTATGGATCAGCTAGAGGACGGCAGTCGAGTCGTGATTGATTACAAAGGCGGCTCAAGCCTGCCAAAAGTGCTCAACGATTGGCAGCGTGAACGACCTGTTCAGCTGCAATTGCCTGCCTATGCCGCCGTGCTGGATAAACAAGGCGTTCTGGATACCGTCGCAGGTTTGATGCTGGTTCATTTGCATTCAGGTGCACAGCCTCCTGTGGGTCTTGTGAGCCGAGATATCGGACTCGCGGGGCCGACGCTGTTTGATCAAGCAGAATATCCTGACCCAGATTGGTCAGCAGCGATTATGCGGCTCAAAGACGTGGTGCATGCCTTAGCATCCGAGTTCACCTCAGGTGTGGCGATCAATCAGTCTTGGTCGCGCACGGATTTACAGTATTGCGATGTGCCGGCGCTACTCAGGCGCTACGACGATGGTCAAGCGTTATTTGAGGATGGCGCTGAGACGACCAGCTCGGTTGATCGCGCGAGCGGAGAATTGCATGGCCCCTAAACAACCTAGCGATTGGGCTGTCAGAGAGCGTGCCACAGATCCACAATGCTCTTTCCTTGTTCAGGCACCCGCTGGTTCAGGAAAAACCGAGTTGCTCACGGATCGTATTCTTGCCTTGCTCGCGACCGTCGGACGTCCCGAGGAAATTGTTGCGATTACCTTTACGCGTAAAGCGGCGGCTGAAATGCACGAGCGAGTGTTGGAAAAACTTCGTCGCGCTGAAAATCCCTTACAACCTGAGAGTGCGCACGAGCTGAAAAGTTGGCGGCTTGGTCGCGCCGCGCTCGAACGGGATCAGAGATTTGGCTGGGCGTTGCTGGAGCATCCTGCGCGCCTTTCCATCAGAACGATTGATGCGTTTTGCGCCTCGTTGGTGCGCAATATGCCTTGGCTTTCCTCTATGGGTGGGGTTCCCAGTCTCGTCGACGATGCACGGGTTCATTATCTCGAGGCTGCGCGTCAGACGCTAGAGATGGTGGGTGAGTCTGAGTCTGTTACGCGTTTGCTTGAGCATATGGATTTGGACGTTGCTCAAACTTGCGAGGCACTCGCGAACATGTTGGCTCAACGGGACCAGTGGCTGCCCTTGTTGCCGGATGGTGATGATCGCCACGTTTTGGAGGAGAACTTTCAGGACGCAGTCAGTCAGGATTTGGCGGGTTTGAGCGCCTTGATGCCTATTGGTTGGGCCGAACAGTTAGCGCCGCTTGCGCGCGCCGCTGTCTCGGTTTTGTCCCAAGACAACTCCTCGCACACCATGTCGGCCCTACAAGACTGGGATGATCAGGCTTTTGATGCGCAAGCATTTGAACTACCGCGTTGGAAGGCTCTAGCTGCTTTACTCTTAACCAGTTCGGGCGGCCTGCGTAAAACCGTCAATAAAAATCAAGGTTTTCTGCCTCAAACAAGAGAAAAAGAGCGTGTCCTTGAATGGCTGCGAAGCCACGATTCACTTGAAACGCCTGCATGGGTCAAGCGTCTTTACGCGGTGGTCAACACCCCAGAGCCCGTGTTCACCGAAGATCAATGGGAGATTTTGCAAGCACAGCTCAGTTGTTTGCGGATCGCAGCGGCGCAGTTGATGCTGAGGTTTATGGAGGCCGGCGAGGTCGACTTTATCGAAATCGCCCGTAGAGCCGATCAGGCGCTAGGTCGTGCCGAAGAACCTACCGAGTTGTTGCTTAAGCTCGATCAAAATATCCGACATCTCTTGATCGACGAGTTTCAAGATACGAGCCAGTCACAGATTTCCTTGATCGAAAAAATCACGTCAGGCTGGCAACAAGGTGATGGACGAACCTTGTTTTTAGTGGGCGATCCGATGCAGTCAATTTATCGCTTTCGTAAAGCCGACGTTGTACTGTTTTTGCGTGTGCGCGACGAAGGCTTAGGGACGATCCGTCCTGAGTGTTTGACGTTGACGGATAACTTTCGCTCTCAGCGTGGCATTGTTGAGTGGGTCAATGGCACCTTTTCTTCGCTCTTTCCTCAGAAAGACGATCCGTCCGCAGGTGCGATTGCTTATGCACCTTCAACAGCCTTCAAAGACGCGACGATCTCTCCTGCCGTACGATTTCACCCAGTCTGCCCTCAGTTGGGACACCGCTCCGAGGACGTGGTGCTGGACTTAGTCAGAGAGGCCCTCACTGCCTTTCCTGACGCGGAGCATCCTGTCGCGATTTTGGTGCGTGCGCGCGCTCATCTCAAGAATGTCACGCAATTGCTAGCCCAAGAGGGTATCGCTTGCCGTGCGGTCGAATTGGTGCCATTGCACTTGCGTGCCTACGTGGTCGACCTGGTGCAAATCATTCGCGCCTTAGCGCATCCCGGCGATCGTGCTGCCTGGCTTTCGGTACTGCGTTCTCCTTATTGTGGTTTACGTTTGGAAAGTTTGCATCGTCTCTTCGGGATGGACCGAGAGGCTTCGATTCCCACGTTGCTCGAACGCGCATTGCGCCCCAAGGACTCGACCTCAAAGTGTCAGGCACAAACACTACTTTCGCCAGAGGAGTATCAACGCTTGTGTGCGGTTGCGCCTGTCATGCTGGACGCTTTGGCGCAGGACGATCTTGCGCCTTTGGCTGCGCGTGTTGAATGTGTCTGGCGCTTGTTGGGAGGCGTTGCGCTCGCGCGGACTGCGACCGACTTGCAAGATGCCGAGAGTGTTTTTGCGCTGATTGAGAAAATCGCGCCTTATGGTGGACTCGATGTGGATGTGCTTGATGCACGCCTCACGCGTTTATACGCCTCTCCCGAAGCGGGTGAGCGTTCGGTCGAAGTGATGACCATGCACAAAGCGAAAGGCTTGCAGTTCGAGTCCGTGATTTTGTTTGGTTTGCATCATCAGCCTGTGTCTGATCGCACGCCTTTAGTTCGCATCGAGCAGGTCGCGGATAAAGTCATGCTGGGGCCGATCAAGGCTCGGGCGACCGATGAGCAAGATGTGATTTCTAAATATCTTGCCCAGCGCGACAAGCGGCGCAGTGAGTTCGAAGTCGATCGCTTGTTGTATGTGGCGGCCACCCGAGCGAAACAAAGCCTGCACCTCGTCGCAGAGTTGCAGCGCGACGTTGATACAGGGGCGCCATTGGCGGCGCGCTCGGGTAGCTTATTAGCACGCCTGTTTCCCTATGTGCAGCTGCCTGAGCTTGCCGCGATGGTTGAAAAGATTTTAATTTCAGAACAACCCGTCCCTGCATTTTCAATGTCGCGTTTGACACGCCTCAAAGACCGGATCCCTCAGCAAGGTCAAGCACCAGAGCCTCATAATCTCGCCTTCACCTGGCGCGCGCAATCGAGTTTCGAGCGTCTAACGGGTATTTTGGTGCATGGTTGGTTGGCGCACATGGGCGAGCAAGACCCTACGAAATGGTCTCCGGAGCGGGTCGCACAGCAACGCACCCGCATTGAACGGCAGTTACACCAACTGGGGGTCGCTGCAGAGGAGGGGGCTGCTGCTGCTACCGAGGTCATCGACACCTTGGTCGCGATGCTCAATAGTGAGCGAGGTCGGTGGCTACTGAACCATTCTCAGGCTCGGCGCGAATGGGCTTTGTTGGATGAAACCGGTCAGCTGTCGGTGCTGGACTATGCCCTTAAAGATGACAAGGGATGGTTGGTTGTCGATTACAAAACCGGACGACCCGAGCCGACTGAAACCACGCAAGCCTTTGGCCAGCGGATGATGTTGCGCTATCAGTCTCAGTTGGAGCGGTATTGCAAAAAATTATCCGCTTTTGATGGTGCTCCGGCGCGCGCGGCCTTATATTTTCCACGTGATCAGCTCTGGTTTGAATATGTTCCAGTGCAGTGAGGCAAGCCCTGCTAAAATCTAATTTGGCGGGCCCCTTCGCATGGTTCGGCGGTCAATCTGGTCAGGTCGGGAACGAAGCAGCCACAGCCGTGCAGAATTAGTGCCGAAGTCAGGCTCGCCTCTCTCATTTCCGTCTGTGGTCGGTAAAACTTATGAGCTATTTGGTTCTTGCGCGTAAATGGCGCCCTCGCTCGTTCGATACGCTGGTCGGTCAAGATCACGTTGTTCGTGCCCTCACGCACGCACTGACCACCCAGCGCCTTCATCATGCCTGGTTGTTTACCGGCACGAGAGGCGTCGGTAAAACAACGCTTTCGCGGATTTTGGCCAAGTCGCTCAATTGTGAAACAGGCATCACGGCGACGCCTTGTGGCGTATGTCAGGCTTGTACCGAGATCGACCAGGGACGATTTGTCGACTATCTTGAGCTGGATGCCGCCTCTAATCGCGGCGTCGATGAAATGACCCAGTTACTCGAGCAGGCGGTCTACTCGCCGAGTGCGGGCCGCTTCAAGGTCTATATGATCGATGAAGTCCACATGTTGACAGGCCATGCGTTTAACGCAATGCTCAAAACACTCGAAGAGCCGCCTGCTCACGTCAAGTTCATTCTTGCGACAACGGATCCCCAGAAAATCCCTGTCACAGTGTTGTCCCGCTGTTTACAGTTCAATTTAAAGCAAATGCCTGGCGAGGCGATTGTGGGTCACCTCGAAAACGTCCTAGCTCAAGAACAGATCCCTTTCGAAGTACCCGCGTTGCGTCTGCTCGGCCAGGCGGCCGCAGGCTCGATGCGCGATGCCTTGTCATTGACGGATCAGGCGATTGCCTACAGCGCCAGTAATCTGACCGAGGAGTCGGTGCGGGGCATGCTCGGTACCATTGATCAGCGGCATCTGGTTCGACTGTTGGATGCCTTGCAATCAGGGCAGGCATCTGCGGTGCTCGAAATCGCTGACGAACTCGCGACACGCGGTCTTTCCTATCGCGCGGCTCTGGCTGATTTGGCGGTCCTGCTGTCGCGCATTGCGATTGCTCAGCGGGTCAGCGCAGCTGTTGACGAGGCCGATCCCGTCGCGCTCGATATTCGTCGGTTCGCGACCTCTCTGCATCCCGATGTGGTTCAATTGTTTTACACAGTCGCGGTCCATAGCCGTTCAGAGCTTGCGATCGCTCCAGACGAGTACGCAGGCTTTGTCATGGCATGCTTGCGGATGCTTTCTTTGGGTGGGACCTCAGGCTTAGCGATGCCTGCCCCGGATGCTTTGGCTCAAGTTGCCCCGGCCCCGGCCCCGGCCTCCTCAGTGACACCCAACGTCACGGTCTCCGCTCAGCCAGCCTCCATTAAACCTCCGCCCTCTCTGCCAACGCCGCCTGTGTCCGCTCCCAAAGCAGTCATCCCGGCGCAAGCGCCTGCGCCCAAACCAGAGACTAAGCCAGAGACTAAGCCAGAGACTAAGCCAGAGTCAGGGCTTGATTCAGGACCTGAGGTAGCAACTGAGGCAGCACTTGATGCAGCACCTACTGACGGCTTTGATTTTCAGGGTTCTGACGAGCAAGACGAATACACACTGACTGCCGCGGACTTCGCGAAAATGCATTCAGCAGACGCGGAGGGGCTTAACCAAGTGTTCATCACGTCCCCCGTGGCTTCTGCCAGCATCGGCACCATCGTCTTGCCCGAGCCTTGGGCTACCTTCGCCGCCAAGTTACCGCTTTCTGGGATGGCCGAGCAGCTGGCCCGACAGTCTGAGTGCGTTGCAATCGTCAAGCAACAAATGACCTTGCGCGTTCCGAGCAAAGCCTTGTCGGAGGGTGTTCCGGTCGAACGCTTACGTACCGTATTGAATGATTATTTTGGTTTCGAGATCGAGTTGCTGTTTGAGATCGGTGCAAGCGAGGGCGCGTCCGCACATGCGCTTGATCTGGTGGCTCAGCAGGCGCGTCAAGAGGCCGCAGAGGCTTCGATCGAGCAAGACCCTTTTATACGAGCACTTATCCAGGACTTTGGTGCCAAGGTGGTCACCGGATCCATTAGACCCAGTCAGCGCAATTAGAATGCTGACCCGATTGACTCTTTAATTTTTTTCAGGAAATCCAATCATGATGAAAGGACAAATTGCCGGCCTGATGCGTCAGGCACAGCAGATGCAAGAAAACATGAAAAAGGCTCAAGATGCTTTGGCCGATATTTTGGTCGAGGGTGCATCGGGTGGCGGCTTGGTCAAGGTCACCATGACATGTAGACATGACGTCAAGCGCGTGACGATTGATCCTAGCCTGCTTGCCGACGACAAAGATATGTTAGAGGACCTTGTGGCTGCCGCCTTTAACGATGCCTTGCGCAAAGCCGAGGCGACTTCGTCGGAAAAAATGTCCTCAGTGACTGCGGGCATGCCTTTACCACCCGGAATGAAACTACCTTTCTAATTCATATGGAAAAAATCGGCACTGAACCGCAACCGTTACTGGCGCTTGTGGAGGCGCTCAAACGTTTACCGGGCGTGGGTATCAGGACGGCGCGCCGTATGGCCTATCACCTGTTGCAGCATGATCTGCAAGCCGCCGAGCAGCTCGGACACGCTCTGACTCAAGCGGTCGAATGCTTGCAGCACTGTGAGCAGTGCAATGGCTTTACCGAGGTGCCTGTGTGTGCGACGTGCGAGCATCCAGAACGTGACGAGACCTTGCTTTGTATTGTCGAGACACCTGCTGATCAAAATTCGATCGAGGCGACCCACGGTTACACCGGTTTGTATTATGTGTTGATGGGTAGCCTTGCGCCGCTTGAGGGTAGAGGCCCCGATGAGCTTGATTTTGACCGCGTCTTAAAAAGAGCGGGTAATGGCAGAGTGGCCGAGGTGATTCTTGCGACCAACTTTACGGCCGAGGGTGAGACCACCGCGCATTATTTGTCAGAGTCCCTGCGCGCGCTCGGCATCAAGGTCACACGCCTTGCACGCGGCGTTCCCGCAGGTAGCGAAATAGAGTATGTGGATGCCGGGACCGTTGCCTGGGCCTTAATGGAACGTCGTCCTACCTAAAGCACGGAGCTTTAAGCTCACGGTGCTTGTCGCTCCAAAACCTGATCCCTCAACGCTGCGCGTCAATCAGTGCGTCGAGTTTGCGTGCATCAGTGACAAAAGCACGAATGCCTTCGGATAGTTTTTCGCTTGCCATCGCATCTTCATTTAACAGAAAACGGAAGTTTTGCTCATTGCAGGGCAAAGCCGGTGGCTGACTGGCGCGCGCATTGTCAGGCGTGAGCGAGGCTGCAAGACTGTCCTGAGCTTCGCTCAGACTTGCTAAAAGCTCGGGGCTGATCGTTAATAAATCGCAACCGGCCAAGGCCAAGATTTGACCTGTATTGCGAAAGCTCGCACCCATGATTTCGGTCGTAATACCAAAATACTTGTAGTAGTTGTAAATTTTGGTGACTGACAGGACGCCAGGATCGTTGCGGCCGCTGCTCGCGACCTCGTTCCATGCACTGCCTTGCTGTTTTTTGTGCCAATCGTAGATACGGCCTACGAAAGGGGAAATAAGCTGAACGCGGGCATCGGCGCACGCCACCGCCTGAGAAAGAGAGAACAGCAGGGTCAAATTACAGCAAATGCCTTCAGACTCGAGTACCCGGGCAGCCTGAATACCTTCCCAAGTCGCAGCGATCTTGATCAAAACGCGCGCTCGACCAAAGCCCTCGGCTTCATAAAGCGCCATTATTTGACGCGCCCGATCAATGGTGGCGCGTGTATCAAAGGAAAGACGGGCATCAACCTCAGTAGAAACGCGTCCTGGCACAATATTAAGGATTTCTTTTCCAAACGCCACAAGCAAGTGATCCACGAGCGCCTCTTTGGAGGCTTTGGGGTACGCCTTGACGCAACGCTCCAGCATGGGGCGATAAGCATCCTGCTGGACCGCCTTCAGAATCAGCGATGGATTGGTGGTCGCATCGGTGGGCTGATAGCGTTTCATGCTCTCAAAGTCGCCCGTGTCTGCTACAACGGTGGTGTATTGACGTAAAGATTCGAGAAGGCTGGCCATCGGGTTATACTTCCAAGGTTTGCTTACAAGATTTGATGCCGGGGTTCATTGTGCTACCAAATATATTTACTGAGATAGAGCTTAAAAACCCAGGGTCTGGTGTTGAATCAACTGCCACTAAAACGATTGCTATTTTAGCCTTGGCTGATGGTACCGTGTTTCGAGGCATCTCGATCGGTGCCCCGGGGCATACCGTCGCCGAGGTGGTGTTTAACACCGCTATGACAGGTTACCAAGAGATTTTGACGGATCCTAGCTATAGCGGCCAGATCGTGACGCTGACCTATCCTCACATCGGAAATACGGGTATTAACCTCGAAGACGTTGAATCCACCAAAATCCACGCCGCTGGTTTGATTGTTCGCAACTGCCCCGCCCGGCTGTCAAACTTCCGTTCGACCCAGTCCTTGCCGGATTACCTCAAGTCACAGGGTATTGTCGCGATTGCCGAAATCGATACCCGCAAGCTCACACGTATCCTGCGCGACGGTGGTGCGCAAGGTGGTTGTATTTTTGTGGGCGACGATGCAGACCAAGCGCTCAAGCTTGCCGCAGCCTTTCCTGGCATGTCTGGTCAGGATTTGGCCAAGCTTGTTTCCGCCACTAAAAATACCACTTGGACGGAATCGACGTGGCAACTTGGCGTGGGCTATGGCAACAATAATAGTCAGACCCCACATGTCGTCGCCTATGACTTTGGCGTGAAATCCAATATTCTGCGCTTGCTCGCCGAACGTGGCTGCCGGATTACTGTGGTACCCGCGCAAACAACGGCCGAGCAGGTTTTAGCACTCAATCCAGACGGGGTATTCCTCTCCAACGGTCCGGGCGATCCAGATCCTTGCGACTACGCCATTGCCGCAACCAAGATTTTTCTAGAGCGCAAGTTGCCCACCTTCGGGATCTGTCTCGGACACCAGATCATGGGACTGGCCCTAGGTGCCAAGACGCTCAAGATGAAAACGGGCCATCATGGCTCCAATCATCCTGTGCAAGACTTGGCGACCGGACGCGTATTCATCACAGCCCAAAACCACGGTTTTGCCGTCGATGCTAAAACGCTTCCCGCCAATGCCCGCGTGACGCACATTTCATTGTTCGACGGCACCTTGCAGGGTTTTGAGCTCACGGACCGCCCGGCATTTTGTTTTCAAGGGCATCCCGAAGCCAGCCCTGGACCGCACGACATCGTGGTCTTGTTCGATCAATTCATGAGCCTGATGGCCGGTAAACAATAAAGAGTCACCATGCCCAAGCGTACAGACCTAAAAAGTATTCTCATTATTGGCGCAGGCCCGATCATCATCGGTCAAGCCTGCGAATTCGATTACTCCGGCGCCCAGGCCTGCAAAGCCTTAAAGGCCGAGGGCTATCGCACCATTTTGGTCAATAGCAATCCTGCGACCATCATGACGGACCCAGAGACCGCCGATGTCACTTACATTGAGCCCATTACCTGGCAGGTCGTCGAAAAGATCATAGAAAAAGAGCGTCCTGATGCGGTATTGCCCACCATGGGTGGTCAGACCGCGCTCAATTGTGCTCTCGATCTCGACAAGCACGGCGTACTCAAAAAATACAATGTTGAACTGATCGGTGCCAACGCGCATGCGATTGAAAAAGCCGAAGATCGTCAAAAATTCAAGGTCGCGATGTCTGCGATCGGACTCGAGTCCGCACGCTCCGGTGTTGCCCATACCCTCGAAGAAGCGTGGGAAGTTCAAAAGCGCATCGCGATTGAAGTTGGGACCTCCGGTTTTCCAGCTGTGATTCGCCCAAGCTTTACGCTGGGCGGCAGCGGCGGCGGTATCGCCTACAACGCCGAAGAGTTTGAAACGATCTGCCGCCGTGGTCTTGAGGCCTCGCCGACCAGCGAGTTGCTCATCGAGGAATCACTGCTCGGCTGGAAAGAATTTGAAATGGAAGTCGTGCGCGATTGCGCCGACAACTGCATTATTGTCTGCTCGATTGAAAACCTCGATCCAATGGGTGTGCACACTGGCGACTCCATCACGGTTGCGCCCGCACAGACCTTGACCGACAAAGAATATCAAATCATGCGTAACGCCTCGATCGCGGTGTTGCGTGAGATCGGTGTCGATACCGGTGGTTCCAACGTACAGTTCGCCGTCAATCCTGAAAACGGTCGCATGATCGTCATCGAAATGAATCCCCGCGTGTCGCGATCCTCTGCACTCGCCTCCAAGGCAACTGGATTCCCGATTGCTAAAGTCGCTGCGCGTCTGGCTGTGGGTTACACGCTCGATGAGTTGAAAAACGAAATTACTGGTGGCGCGACGCCTGCTTCCTTTGAGCCGACAATTGACTACGTCGTCACCAAGGTGCCACGCTTCGCCTTCGAAAAATTTCCGACTGCGGATGCACGCCTGACCACACAGATGAAGTCTGTCGGTGAAGTGATGGCGATTGGCCGTACCTTTCAAGAGTCTTTCCAGAAAGCGCTGCGTGGTCTCGAAGTGGGTGTCGATGGTCTCAATCAAAAGACAACCGATCGAGAAAAAATCCAAATCGAACTCGGCGAGCCTGGCCCCGAGCGAATCTGGTACGTGGGCGATGCCTTCGCGCAGGGCTTTAGCCTTGACGAGGTGCACCAGCTTACTAAGATCGATCCTTGGTTCTTGGCACAAATCAAAGAAATCGTTGATATTGAATTGGCCCTCGAGCAGCGCACACTTGCAGATCTCGATGTGGAGACGCTCTTGCAGCTCAAGCGTCGCGGTTTCTCCGATCGTCGCTTAGCGTTTCTGCTCGACACTGTCGAAGCCGAGGTCCGCAAGCTGCGCCACCAGTTCAACGTGCGTCCCGTTTACAAACGTGTTGATACCTGCGCGGCTGAGTTTGCAACCAACACGGCGTATCTCTACTCTACGTACGAACAAGAGTGCGAAGCCGCGCCCACCGATCGTAAAAAAATCATGGTGCTCGGTGGTGGTCCCAACCGTATCGGCCAAGGTATTGAGTTTGATTATTGCTGCGTGCATGCCGCATTGGCGTTGCGCGAGGATGGTTACGAAACCATCATGGTCAATTGCAACCCAGAGACCGTCTCGACCGATTACGACACCTCGGATCGTTTGTACTTTGAGCCCTTGACGCTAGAGGACGTACTTGAAATCGTCCACAAGGAAAAGCCGGTGGGCATCATTGTCCAATACGGTGGTCAGACTCCCTTGAAACTGGCCCGCGCACTTGAGGCGAACGGTGCACCGATTATTGGTACCAGCCCCGAGTCGATCGACGTCGCAGAGGATCGCGAGCGTTTCCAGAAACTGCTCAATAAACTCAATTTGCGTCAACCGCCGAACCGCACCGCGCGCACTGAAAGCGAAGCGCTCAATCACGCCCAAGAAATTGGCTATCCCTTGGTGGTACGTCCAAGCTATGTGCTCGGTGGTCGCGCGATGGAAATCGTGCATGAGCAAATTGATCTCGAACGCTATATGCGCGAGGCCGTCAAAGTCAGTAACGATTCACCAGTATTGCTTGATCGCTTTTTGAATAACGCGATTGAAATCGACGTTGATTGCTTGTGCGATGGTCAAGAGGTTTTTATCGGTGGTGTGATGGAGCACATCGAGCAGGCGGGCGTGCACTCCGGTGACTCCGCATGCTGCTTGCCGCCATACTCGCTGTCTCCCGAGATGACTGAGGAAATTAAGCGCCAGACCGCCTTGATGGCGCGCGCATTAAATGTGAAAGGCTTGATGAACGTGCAGTTCGCTGTTCAAAACGGCGATGTGTACGTCCTCGAGGTCAATCCACGCGCATCGCGCACCGTTCCCTTTGTGTCCAAGGCCACGGGTTTGCAGCTCGCCAAGATCGCCGCTCGCGCGATGGCAGGGCAGTCTCTGGCATCGCAAGGCATTACAAAAGAAGTCGTGCCCCATTACTTCTCCGTCAAAGAAGCCGTCTTCCCCTTCGTGAAGTTCCCAGGTGTGGATACGATTCTCGGACCCGAGATGAAGTCGACGGGAGAAGTCATGGGCGTGGGCGAAACCTTTGGTGAGGCTTTCGTCAAATCCCAGATGGCTGCCAGCGTCAATCTGCCTGAGTCCGGCACGGTCTTTATCAGTGTGAAAAATGCGGACAAGCCCAAGGCCGTTCAAGTCGCACGCGGACTGCACGGGTTGGGCTTCAAGGTGGTCGCAACACGCGGAACGGCCGCTGCGATCCAGGAGGCTGGTATTCCCGTGATACTGGTCAACAAGGTCGCCGAAGGTCGTCCGCACATTGTCGACATGCTCAAAAATGGCGAAATCTCTCTCGTGATTAATACCGTCGAAGAGCGCCGCAATGCGATCACCGATTCGCGCGCGATTCGTACCCAAGCCTTGGCGGCACGCGTGACCTATTACACGACGATTGCGGGCGCGCTCGCGGCCGTCGAGGGCATGCAATACTTGCGCGAAGGTCTCGGGATCAAGGTGTACTCACTCCAAGACTTACACCGCTCGCTCGCTTCTTAACGATATTTAGGCAGACTGGCTGATGACTCTCCCCTATACTGGATTTCGTGTTTTAGACATCAGCCAGGGCATCGCAGGACCTTATTGCGCGCATATTCTGTGGCAACAGGGTGCCGATGTCATTAAAGTCGAACCCCCAGCGGGCGACTGGATTCGTCATGTTGGTGTCACAAAAGATGATCACAGCGCCTATGGCATTCAGCACAGTGCCGGTAAAAAAGCGCTTGCTTTGGATGCACGGTCTTCCGAGGGTAAAAAAATCTTGCTGGACATGGCGATGCAAGCCGATGTCCTCGTGCAAAATTTTCGTCCTGGTGTCGCGCAGCGCTTGGGCGTTGGTTATGAGGCGCTTTCCTTGCTCAAACCGGACCTCGTCTACGTCTCGATTAGTGGCTACGGACCGGATGGTCCCTACGCTGACGCACCGGCGACAGACTCAGTCATGCAAGCCGACAGCGGACTGATGTTTTCCAATCAGGATGAGCACGGCACACCACGTCGCATCGGCTTGTTAGCCGCAGATGTGATGACGGGTTTGTATGCGGCACAAGGCGCTGCAACCGCCCTGTATCAACGGTTGGCGCGCCAGCAAGGCACGCATGTGGAAGTGAGCCTCTTTGAGGCCTGCGCCTCGTTTCAAGGCATGTGCTTTATCGAAGAAGCGATCGCAGGCAAGCGACCGTTTGGTTCGGTCAGCGCCCCGAACGGGGTCTTTGACAGCGCCGACGGTAAAATTTCTGTTGTGACGGTCCACACTGAGCATTTCCACAATATTTGCGATGCGATGGGCCACGAGGAGTGGAAGACGGATCCGCGTTTTCTCGACAACCATATTCGTTTTGAAAACAGAGCCGCTTTGCACGAGGCCATGCGTCTACAACTGCGCCATCACTCCACCGAGTATTGGACTGCATTATTTAAAAAGCACGATGTACTGCATGCCGTGGTGCGTGATTACCAGGGGGTGCTCAATCATCCTCAGGCCCTTCACCTCAACTTGACGCAGCAACTTGAGCAACAGGGTGTGGGCGTCCTTCCTTATATTGGTATTCCGATTCACCCCCATCGTCGCCCAGTTGAAAGTTCGCCGCGTATTGGCGAACATTCGATCGAGATTTTGCAACAACTGGGCCTGACCCAAGAGACGATTGAGCAACTCCTCGTTTCGGGTGTCGTCAAGCAGGCAGGTCGTTAGCGGTGGGCGTTTTTATTACGGGTGCCAGTAGTGGTCTTGGCGCAGCCTTGACGCATCACTATGCGGCGCAGGGTCATGTGGTGGGCTTGCTCGCGCGTCGCGGCGATCGTCTGCGAGAGCTCGCGGCCACGTTGCCGGGTACGCATCATCTTTACGTTGTGGATGTCTGCGATCGCCAGGCCTTACATGCGGCCGCTGAAGACTTCATCCAAAAGGTCGGGCGCGTTGACATCGTGATCGCTTCAGCCGGAATCAGTGCAGGAACCTTGACTGAGCAAAAAGATGATTTTGCGGTATTTAAAGCGATCTTTGAGACCAATGTTTTAGCGACTGTTTCAACGTTTGAACCCTTTGTGCCACACATGAAGCAGGCTAGAGCAGGCACGTTGGTTGGGATCGCTTCGGTCGCCGGTGTGCGAGGTCTGCCGGGTGCGGGCGCCTATAGTGCTTCAAAGTCCGCCGTCACGACGTATTGCGAGAGCTTGCGCCTGGAGCTCAAGCCTTTTGACGTGCGGGTCGTGACCATCGCGCCGGGTTACATCAAAACAGAGATGACTGCGAAAAACCCCTACAGCATGCCATTCTTGCTAGCGGCAGAAGTCTTTGCAACACGCGCGGCTCGGGCGATCGCGCAAGAAAATTCTTATACCGTGATTCCCTGGCAAATGGGCGTGGCAGGGAAAATCATGCGCGCCCTGCCGAACTGGCTATATGACCGTCTCGCAATCAATGCGCCGCGTAAGCCTCGCCAGAAGCCTTAGGGCGTGACGTCGTTTTGTGAGTCCTGCCCGAGGTGATCCACCTCGCCCCACCCGAGAATCTCCCAAGACTCTGGAGAAACACTCAAGCGATTGAGGCTCGCGTTCAGCAACGGTGCTTTGCGATCAGCCTGCAATCCGACCTGACTGGCATGGCGCCAGATGATATCCATCGCGCCGCCATGACTGACCACCATGATCCGCTCACCAGGATGTTTGACGGCCAGACTGTTCATCGCGCCGACGACTCTGCGATGAAAAAAACCTAGCGACTCTCCTTCAGGCATGTCCAGAGCTGGATCGCGACTGCGCCAGATGCGGTAAGCCGCAGGTTGATGTTGCTCCATTTCGCTGTAGATCAGGCCCTGCAAGACTCCGAAGTGACGCTCACGAATACCAGGCTCCAGCACAAGTGGCAGGCCGATCGATTCGGCGACGATGCTTGCAGTATGCTGCGCACGCTTGAGATCGCTACTGTAGATTGCGTCCAGACGCGTGCCCGAGCCGCTCAGGCGTTTCATGTGGCGCGCCAGCGAACGCGCTTGCTCGATGCCATGTTCATTGAGTCCGATATCTTCCCAGCCTTGAACGCGATTTTCGACATTCCAGGGGGTCTCACCGTGCCGAACCAACCAAATTTCAGTCATGCTGTGCATCAATCCTAAAAATAGAGCATCCAGTGTACTGCGCGCTTATTGCTCAGCAAAAGCCCTTTCAATCACAAAGTCGCCGGGTCGCGTGGTGTTGCCTTCGTTAAAACCACGCGCTTCAAGCATGCCTTTGAGGTCACGCAGCATATCAGGACTGCCACAAATCATGATTCGGTCTTGCTCGCGGTCCAGACTGGGCACGCCCAAATCGGAAAAGAGTTTGCCGTTTTCAATCAAGGTTGTGATTCGACCTGTATGGGTGTAGGCCTCCCGCGTCACCGTGGGGTAATAGCGCAGTTGCTTGGTCACCATTTCGCCTAAAAACTCGTGGCGAGGCAAGCTCTGCGTCAAATAGTCGTGATACGCCAGCTCGGCGACTTCGCGCACGCCATGGATCAGCACAACTTCTTCGAATTTTTCGTAGGTTTCCGGATCGCGGATGACGCTCAAAAAGGGCGCCAGACCCGTACCGGAAGCAAGCATATATAGACGTTTGGCGGGTAATAGATAATCGATCAACAGGGTGCCAGTTGGTTTGCGACCCACCACAATCGAGTCGCCGACCTGGATGTGTTGCAGTCGCGAGGTCAGTGGCCCGTCCTCGACTTTGATACTCAAAAACTCAAGGTGCTCTTCGTAGTTGGCGCTCGCGATACTGTACGCACGCAAGAGGGGCTTATCATTGACCCGCAGACCGATCATGGTGAAATGACCGTTACTAAACCTCAGTGAGGGATCGCGCGTCGTCGTAAAACTAAAGAGGCGGTCTGTCCAATGATGCACACTCAGGACTTTTTCTTCGTTAAAGGCACTCATGCGGATGTTCTTTATGTCTGACAATAAAAAACTATAACAAATATGGCGGAGAATCTTCGCCAAGTTGACGGATAACTACGGTTAACGCTTAGCGAGCGTTCAATTTGGTTAAAGTTTTTGGTCTGTAAGGCTATAGTGGCTATTCGCCACAATGCGCGATCGAAATGTTGACTGGTTGTAGGAGCTAAATTCATGAGTATGCAGATCCCGTTTAAATGGACCCGTGTGGTGTTGCAAACCGTCGCGGTGTTGGCGTTTTCTTCTGCCGCGCTGGCGCAGGGCACGATTAAGATTGGCGAGATCAATAGCTACAAAGCGCAGCCCGCTTTTCTCGAGCCCTACAAAAAGGGCATGGAGTTAGCCGTCGAGCAGATCAATGCCGCCGGTGGACTCAATGGCAAAAAAATCCAACTCATCACGCGCGACGATAATGCCAATCCTGGTGATGCCGTGCGAGTCGCCGAGGAGCTCATTTCCCGCGACAAGGTGGATGTGTTGACCGGGTCTTTTCTCTCGCACATTGGTTTAGCCCTAACGGATTTCGCGAAACAGAAAAAAGTATTTTTTCTCGCAAGCGAGCCGTTGACCGATAAGATTGTTTGGCAAAACGGCAACCGCTATACCTTCCGCCTGCGTACTTCAACCTATATGCAAGTTGCGATGTTGGTGCCCGAGGCAGCGGCGATGAATAAAAAGCGCTGGGCGATTGTTTATCCCAACTACGAGTACGGTCAATCTGCAGCAGCGACTTTTAAGGCGCTTCTCAAAGCCGCACAACCGGATGTTGAGTTTGTCGCCGAGCAGGCTCCGCCCTTAGGCAAGCTTGATGCGGGTAGTGTCGTTCAGGCCTTGTCAGATGCCAAACCCGATGCGATTTTTAATGTGCTTTTTGGCGCCGATCTCGCGAAATTTGTCCGCGAAGGCAACACGCGTGGCTTATTCAAAGGCCGTGAAGTCGTGAGCTTGCTGACAGGAGAGCCCGAGTACCTCGATCCGCTCAAGGATGAATCCCCCAACGGCTGGTTGGTCACAGGGTACCCCTGGTATGGCATCAAGACACCGGAGCACGAGGCTTTCCTCAGGGCCTATCAAGCGCGTTTTAAAGACTACCCACGCCTGGGTTCGGTTATTGGCTATAGCACCATCATGTCACTAGCCGAGGGCATTAAAAAAGCAAAAGGAACCAATACCGAGGCCTTGATCGCTGCCTTTAAGGGCTTGCAATTGATGACACCGTTTGGGCCTATCACCTACCGTCCAGAGGATCATCAGTCGACAATGGGTGCGTTCGTGGGTCGAACTAAAAATGAGGGTGGCAAAGGCGTGATGGTGGATTTCCGCTACATGGATGGCACCCGATTTCTACCCGCTGCCGTCGAGGTGATAAAGCTTCGACCGGCTGATTAAACACGCTCACTCCACTTTATGGATCTTGCAAGTTTTATCGTTCAGCTTTTAAACGGCCTGGCCGGCGCCTCCTCGTTATTTTTGGTGGCCGCCGGCTTGTCGTTGATTTTCGGTGTGACGCGCATTGTCAATTTTGCCCATGGTTCTTTCTATATGGTGGGCATCTACGTCGCCTATAGTCTGGTCACGCATTTTTCCGCCACCATTGGCTTTTGGCCGGCGATTCTGGGGGCAGCACTCTGTGTAGGCGTATTGGGCGCTTTGGTGGAAATGACCTTGATGCGGCGTATCTACCGCGCGCCTGAGTTGTTTCAATTGTTAGCGACCTTTGCGTTGGTGCTTGTGATCAAAGACGCGGTGTTGTGGTTCTGGGGGCCCGAGGAGTTGCTCGGCCCGCGCGCGCCTGGTTTTAAGTCCGCAGTTCAGATTTTGGGACGAAACTTTCCAAGTTACGACTTGCTGTTGATCGTGCTGGGACCGCTTGTGTTGGGTTTGCTGTGGCTGTTGCTGACGCGAACACGTTGGGGGACCTATGTCCGTGCCGCGACGCAAGATCGTGAAATGGTGGCGGCGCTGGGTGTCAATCAAGCATGGTTATTCACCAGTGTTTTCGCGTTGGGCGCCTTTCTTGCTGGGCTGGGCGGCGCGTTGCAATTGCCGCGCGAGCCTGCCAGCCTTGATATGGATCTCAATATCATCGGCGCGGCTTTTGTGGTGGTCGTGGTGGGGGGGATGGGTTCGATTCCGGGTGCGTTTGTCGCAGCCCTACTCATCGCGGAAATCAAAGCCCTCTGCATTTGGTTGGGCTTGGTGACGATTTTCGGCGTTGAAATTTCATTTTCAAAGCTGACACTGGTCGTTGAGTTTTTAGTGATGGCCACGGTCTTGATGATTAGGCCTTGGGGCCTGTTTGGTCGCCCGCAACCTCCCTCACGCCACGTCGGTCACATCGAAGCGCCTCTGCGCGCAGCAAGCGTCTGGAGCCTGCGATGTTGGGGCGCGTTGATTGCTTTTTTAATCGTCTTGCCATGGCTGACACAATCCTCGCCTTATGTCACGATTTTGAGTATCGATCTGCTCGTGGCTGCTCTCTTTGCAGCGAGTTTGCACTTCATCATGGGACCTGGCGGCATGCACTCTTTTGGACACGCTGCTTATTTTGGTTTGGGTGCGTATGGCGCCGCTCTGCTCTTGAAGTATGCGGGTATTCCGATGGAGGGCGCTTTGTTGTTGGCCCCTGTGGTGGCCGTTCTAGGTGCAGCGTTGTTTGGTTGGTTTAGCGTGCGCTTATCAGGGGTGTATCTTGCGATGCTGACGCTTGCCTTTGCGCAGATTACTTGGGCGGTGGTGTTCCAATGGGATGGCTTTACGGGCGGCAGTAATGGCTTGATCGGTGTCTGGCCTGCGCAATGGTTGACCAACAAGCAGCACTATTACTGGTTGACACTGGCCTTAGTGGTCGCTGCTGTATGGTTGTTGCGTCGCATGCTGCACGCGCCGTTTGGGTATGCCATGCGTGCCGCAAGAGACTCCGCGTTACGCGCGGATGCGATCGGGATCGATATCAAGCGCATGCAATGGCTTGCCTTTATGATCGCAGGCGCTGTCGCGGGCCTGGCGGGTGCCTTATTCGCTTTTTCCAAGGGCAGCATCTCTCCCGAGGTTTTGCATGTGAGCAAATCAGTCGACGGACTCGTGATGGTGTTGCTGGGCGGCATCCAAACGCTTGCGGGTCCTCTGGTCGGCGCCTTAAGTTTTACCTGGTTGCACGATACCGTGGCTCGCAATACTGAATACTGGCGTGCGATGCTGGGCGGCATTATTTTGTTATTGGTGTTGCTGTTTCCCGAGGGTATTGCCGGCGCAGCGCGACGAATTTTTGTACGAGGTGCGCGATGAGTCTTCTTGACGTGAGCGATCTCGGTAAATCTTTTGGCGGTCTTGCCGCGGTGGATGGCGTGAGTTTTTCAGTCCGTCCGGGCGAACTCCTTGCGTTGATCGGTCCGAATGGCGCAGGCAAGACGACAACCTTTAATATGATCAATGGACAGTTGCGCGCAGATCGCGGCTCGGTTCGCTTGTCTGGCCAAGAGTTGCTTGGCAAAGCCCCGCGCGAGATCTGGCGTGTTGGTGTGGGTCGGACTTTTCAGATTGCCGAGACCTTTGCCTCGTTGACCGTGATCGAAAATGTGCAGATGGCCTTGCTCTCGCATCACCGTCGCTTGTTTTCCTTTTTGCAACCAGCGCGTGCCTTTGCCCTGGAGCGTGCAAGAGATTTGCTCGAGCAGGTGGGAATGGTAGGGCAGGCAGAGCGCGCCTGTAGCGAACTGGCTTACGGCGACGTCAAACGGATCGAACTCGCGATGGCCTTGGCCAATGAGCCGAAACTTTTATTGATGGATGAACCCACGGCGGGTATGGCACCCGAGGAGCGACATGCCTTGATGGCACTCACCAAACGTCTGGTGGTCGAACACAACATTGCGGTTCTGTTTACGGAACACAGCATGGATGTCGTGTTCGCTTTTGCGGATCGCGTGATCGTGTTGGCAAGGGGGCGTTTGATCGCAGAGGGATCGCCCGCTCAAGTCCGGAGCGATCCTTTAGTGCAAGAAGTGTATTTTGGCTCTGGGACGACCTTTTCAGAACGAAGTGGGTCGCATGTCTAAGTCAACACATCGCACCTCTGAATGGCCGCTCTTGAGCGCCGAGGGCCTACGCGCTTGGTATGGCGCGGCGCAAATTTTGTTCGATGTTGATCTTGAGGTCAGGCAGGGCGAAGTGGTCGCCTTGATGGGTCGCAATGGTGCGGGCAAGTCGACGACAATCAAAACCCTGATGGGGTTGTTGGATAAAAAAGTCGGCCAGGTGCGTTTTATGGAGCGCGATATTTCCCGTCTTGCGCCGTATGAAATTGCGTCACTCGGTCTTGGATTTGTACCCGAAGATCGGCGTATCTTTACGGATCTAACCGTGCTGGAAAATCTTGCCGTTGGTCGCCAGGCCCCCCGACATTGGCCCGATGGCACACCCGCACCTTGGTGGAGCGTCGAAAAACTGTTCGACCTTTTTCCGAATTTGGCGCTGATGCCGCAACGACTTGGCGGAAAAATGAGCGGCGGAGAGCAACAAATGCTCACTGTCGCCCGAACCTTGATGGGTAACCCTTATCTTGTTTTGCTAGATGAGCCCTCTGAGGGGGTCGCTCCAATTATTGTCGAGCAACTGGTGCGCATGATTCTCGCGCTCAAAAAGCAGGGCGTCAGCATTCTTTTGTCTGAGCAAAACGTGCACTTTGCGCGTTTAGTGAGCGACAGAGTGTATGTTCTTGAAAAGGGGCATGTCCGTTTTTCAGGCACCTTTGGCGAGCTAGATCAACAGTCTCAACTCAAACAAGACGTCCTCACGCTATAAATCTTGGGTGACTTTCTTTTTGTGGCTTGCATTTGCCGCCAACTTTGACCACAATAGAGCCTTGATCACCACCCCGGCTTCGCATCGATCCGGGGTTTTGTTTTTTTGGGAAAAATACGATGGCCACTATTCCACTTACCGTGCGCGGGGCCGAGCGCTTGCAAGCCGAGCTGCATCGCCTTAAACATGTCGAACGTCCTGCCGTGATTACCGCGATCGCCGAGGCCCGCGCTCAGGGTGATCTGTCGGAAAACGCCGAGTACGATGCGGCACGCGAGAGACAGGGCTTTATTGAAGGTCGCATCAGCGAGCTCGATGGCACGCTCTCCAATGCCCAGCTCATCGATCCTAGTTCCATTGATGCTGATGGTCGTGCCGTGTTCGGTTCGACCGTTGAGATTGAGGATCTGGAGTCCGGCGACAAGGTCACTTATCAAATCGTGGGGGATGTCGAGGCTGATATCCGTGCGAACCTGATTTCGGTGTCGAGTCCGGTCGCGCGGGCGTTGATCGGTAAATACGAAGGCGATGTCGTCCAGGTGCAGGCGCCATCCGGTATTCGTGAGTTTGAAATAGTCAGCATCAAATACCTTTGATGTTTTTGCATCAAAGGTATTTTATTCAAAGCTGATTGACTTAACTTTTGGCGGCAGGTCGTTTGCGGGCGGAAAGCCCAGGGGCGCCACGTCGCGCACCGGCCCGCAAAGACAGCGAGCTGCGACGCGGAATCCCATGTGCTGTATCCTTGGTACCAGAAGCACGCGTACTAGGGCGTGCCGGACGATCTCCTGAAAAGACGCGCGGACGATCCAGATCCTCATCGTTATCGCGTTCGGCGCGCGTGCGACGAGTTGGTTTTTCCAGCTTTTTGCCCTCGGCGGCGAGCTTTTTCGGCGTGTGGGGCTCGGAGGGTCTGCGTTTTGCAGGTGAGGTCGGTGCTGGAGTTGCTTTGAGGTAGGTGCCTTTAGCGCCGTATCTGTACAAAATCAGCATCTTGCCCAAATGATGCACGGCGGCGCAGGAGAGCTTTTCGCAGATCGAATTGAGCATTTCATCGCGGGTATCTCGATCAGCCGTCCCGGCACGAACTTTAATCAGCTCGTGGGCCGACAGGTTCATGTCGATTTCTTTGAGTACCGCCTCAGTCAGGCCATTATCGCCAATCAGGACAACAGGGCGCAATGGGTGGGCAGCAGCGCGAAGGGCGCTGCGTTCGCGTGGGGTGAGTTCCATAATAGTCATAAGGTAGATTGTACGGGAATGGCCAAAAACAAATTTTCTAAAGAGTGGGTGATGCAACACATCAACGACCCATTCGTCAAATTAGCCACTCAAAAGGGGTATCGAGCCCGTGCGGCCTTCAAGTTAACCGAAATCCTGGACGCTGAAAAGCTCATGCGTCGAGGGGACGTGATTGTGGATCTGGGCTCAGCGCCCGGTAGCTGGTCGCAGGTCGCTCGCGAGCGGTTGGTGGGTAAGGGGGGCGTGATCGATGGCAGGATTGTGGCCATGGATATCTTGCCGATGGAGCCCATTGCAGGCGTTGAGTTCCTCCAGGGCGACTTTAGCGATGACGAGGTGCTGAGCACGTTGAATGCGATGCTGGAGGGCACTAAGGTTGATTTGGTGATGTCAGATATGTCGCCAAATTTGTCTGGGGTGGGGATGGCTGACGCCGCTCGGATTCAAACAGTGATCGATTTAGCCCTTGAATTTGCGCTGATGCACCTCAAACCTGAGGGAGCGCTCATCGTCAAGGCGTTCCATGGCAGTGGCTTTTCTCAGGTGGTTGAAAGTTTCAAACGCCATTTCAAGCGCGTGGTAGAGCGTAAACCCAAGGCTTCGCGTGATCGATCCTCTGAAACTTTCTTGATCGCCAAGGGTCTGAAGAAAACATGATGTTTAAACGTATATGTTCTCGCGGGTACCAAAGAGGAAATTAAATGGCTCTCATTTGATTTTGCTCAGCTTTTGATCCCTTATGTATGTAGGGAATGCAGCAAGGGCAGTCTCAGAACAGAGTAGAATTACAAATAGCTGAATAGCGAAATTTCCCTGCGAAGGGTTAACGCTTGTGTGAATGACAAGCAGGAGATCGTCCTTGAATAACTCGTTTTCTAAAGTAGCCGTTTGGATGGTGATCGCGCTCGTGCTGTTTACTGTTTTTAAACAGTTTGACAGCCGTGCCCCCGCCCAAGATTCGGTCAGTTACACCCAGTTTATGGATGATGCCAAGGCTGGCAAAATCCGCAAGGTCGACGTTCAGAGCGATGTGCTCTATGTCACGCCTGATGCTGGCCGTCCCTACACGCTGACTTCGCCTGGCGACCTCTGGATGGTGTCGGACCTGATGAAAGCCGGCGTGCAGGTTTCAGGTAAAGCCCGCGAAGAACCCTCTTTCCTGATGAGCATCTTCGTTTCCTGGTTCCCGATGTTGTTGCTGATCGGTGTCTGGGTATTTTTCATGCGCCAAATGCAGGGTGGTGGCAAGGGTGGCGCGTTTAGCTTCGGCAAGTCACGTGCGCGCATGCTCGACGAGTCGACTAACTCGATCACGTTTGCGGATGTGGCGGGCTGCGACGAGGCCAAAGAGGACGTACAAGAACTGGTTGATTTCTTGCGTGACCCGACCAAGTTTCAAAAGCTGGGTGGACACATTCCTCGCGGTGTGTTGATGGTCGGTTCGCCTGGTACAGGTAAAACCTTGCTTGCCAAGGCGATTGCCGGCGAAGCCAAGGTTCCTTTTTTCAGCATCTCAGGTTCTGACTTCGTTGAGATGTTTGTCGGTGTCGGCGCATCCCGTGTGCGTGATATGTTCGAAAACGCCAAAAAGCATTCACCATGCATCATCTTTATCGATGAGATCGATGCAGTGGGTCGTCAGCGTGGTGCAGGTCTCGGTGGTGGTAACGATGAGCGCGAACAGACACTGAACCAGTTGTTAGTGGAGATGGATGGTTTCGAGACAGGCGTAGGTGTGATCGTGATTGCCGCGACCAACCGTCCCGATGTGTTGGATCCCGCCTTGCTGCGTCCTGGTCGTTTCGACCGTCAAGTGGTGGTGCCTCTGCCAGATATTCGTGGTCGCGAGCAGATCTTGCACGTTCATATGCGCAAGGTTCCTTTGGCGCAAAACGTCAATGCACACGTCTTGGCCCGTGGTTGCCCTGGTTTTTCTGGCGCTGATCTGGCCAATCTGGTCAATGAGGCGGCTTTGTTTGCTGCGCGCCGCAATGGTCGTACAGTGGATATGTCCGATTTTGAAAAAGCCAAGGACAAAATCATCATGGGTGCCGAGCGCCGTTCGCTCGTCATGCCCGAAGAAGAGCGTCGCAACACGGCCTATCACGAGTCCGGTCACGCGATCGTTGCACGCCTGTTGCCTAAAACCGATCCTGTGCACAAGGTCACGATTATTCCTCGTGGTCGCGCGTTGGGGGTGACGATGCAGTTGCCCGAAGGCGATCGCTACAGCATGGATAAAGAGCGTTTGCTTTGCACGATCGCCGTGTTATTTGGTGGTCGCATCGCTGAGGAGCTGTTCATGAATCAAATGACGACGGGAGCGTCCAACGACTTCGAGCGTGCGACAGCGATTGCCCGTGACATGGTGACGCGTTATGGCATGTCGACCGAGTTAGGCCCCATGGTGTATGCGGAAAATGAAGGCGAGGTGTTTCTTGGTCGCAGTGTGACCAAGACAACGAACATGTCCGAAGACACGATGCAAAAAGTTGATCAACAGATTCGCAAGATTATCGACGAGCAATATGCGGTCGCTCGCTCGATTCTTGAGGGCAACCGCGAAAAAGTCGAGATCATGACCAAAGCATTGCTCGAGTGGGAAACCATCGATGCGGATCAGATCAACGATATCGTCGAGGGTCGCCCACCGCGCCCTCCCAAGGTGCCCGAAGCACCGATGGATTCGACCGGTTCGCCACCCAGTGGCACAGCACCCGGTACGACGACTGATCCTGCCGCTGTGGTTTAAGTCGCTCGTGCTCGGCAAGATCGCTGATAAATGGATATGTGGGCGCTTTGAGTTTCAACTCAAGCGCCCGATTCTTATGGGAATCGTCAATGTCACCCCTGATTCTTTTTCGGATGGTGGGCAGCATGCCCGGACAGAAGCGGCGATCCGTCACGCACACAATCTGATTCAAGAAGGTGCCGATATCGTCGATGTTGGCGGCGAGTCTACACGCCCGGGCGCTTTGCCCGTTTCCGTGCAAGACGAGCTCGCACGTGTCATTCCTGTGATCAAGTCGCTCCTGCATAGCGGTGTCGCGATTTCGGTTGATACGTGCAAGCCTGAGGTGATGCAAGCGGCCCTCGATGTAGGTGCAGACATCATCAATGACGTCACAGGGATGCGAGATCCTGCTGCGCGGCGGCTTGTAGCGCGTCACGGTCATTGCGGCGTATGTATCATGCACATGCAAGGCGAGCCTCGCACAATGCAGGTAGCACCCCATTACAACGATGCCGTAAGCGATATCAAGAATGTATTGCTTGAGCAGGCTCACGCGCTCGAGGCACTGGGTGTACAAGCTGAGCGAATCAGTCTTGATCCTGGTTTTGGTTTTGGTAAGACGGTCGAGCAAAACTATCAATTGCTCGCAAATCTGAAATTTATCGCAGAGACGGGCTATCCTCTCGTTTTGGGCGTATCGCGTAAATCCATGATTGGCGCTGTGACTGGACAGTCCGTGGATCAGCGTTTGACGGGGAGCATCACAGCTGCGCTCGCTGGCGTCCTGCGTGGTGCCCGCATCTTGCGGGTGCACGATGTGCGTGAAACGCGGGATGCTTTGGCCGTTTGGCATGCAGTACAGGATGCAGAAAATAAAAATGTCTAAAAGAAAATATTTCGGTACGGATGGTGTGCGCGGACTGGCTGGCGGACCGGTGATTAATGCTGAGTTCGCCTTGCGGCTTGGCTATGCCGCAGGCAAGGTGCTGACTCAAGCACACGACCGAACGAGCGCGAGTGGTCGCAGCGGTCGTCCGACGGTGCTGATCGGCAAGGACACACGCATTAGTGGCTATATGTTGGAGTCCGCCCTCGAGGCGGGTTTTGCTTCGGCCGGTGTCGAGGTGTTATTGGCGGGGCCTCTACCAACGCCAGCGGTCGCCTATCTCACGCGCACGTGGCGCTTGGTCGCGGGCATCGTCATCAGCGCTTCGCACAACGCTTATCATGATAACGGCATCAAGTTTTTTTCCTCTAAGGGTATGAAGCTGCCCGACGAGACCGAGGCCGCAATCGAAGCGGCAATAGATGAGCCCATGGTGTGCGTACCCTCTGAAAAGCTTGGCCGCGCGCGCAGGATTGACGACGCACCAGGACGCTATATCGAGTTTTGCAAAAGTACCTTTCCTTCTGATTTGGATTTAAAGGGCCTCAAACTCGTCATTGATGCAGCAAACGGCGCTGCCTATCACATCGCCCCACACGTGTTTCGCGAATTAGGTGCCGAGGTCCATGCGATTGGTATTTCGCCCGATGGCTTCAATATCAATAAGGACGTCGGAGCCTTGCATCCAGAGAGCTTGGCCAAAGAGGTGCGCGCTCGCGGCGCAGAACTAGGCATCGCACTCGATGGTGATGCAGATCGACTACAAATGGTCGATGCGAGCGGTCGCATTTATAACGGCGATGAACTCTTATACGCAGTCGTGCGAGAGCGTCTTGCGCGCGGAGCTGTCGCGGGTGTAGTCGGGACACTCATGACGAACTTTGGCCTTGAGAAACAGTTCAAGTCCTTAGGCATTCCTTTTGAGCGCGCCCAAGTTGGTGATCGCTATGTATTAGAACAATTACGCAATCGTGGTTGGCTCTATGGTGGCGAGAGTTCGGGACATCTCTTATGTCTGGATTCGCATACGACGGGTGATGGCATTGTGTCTGCTTTGCAAGTGCTGGCGGCGCTTCAGCGCAGTGGCGAGTCGTTGCCGCAGTGGCTAGCAGCGCTCAAAATGTATCCCCAGACGATGGTCAATGTGCCTTGGATCCCTGGCAAGAACTGGACGGAGCACGCTGGACTTGTCGCCGCCAAGGCACAGGTCGAGAGTATGCTCGGAGAGCGGGGGCGTGTTCTGATTCGTGCCTCAGGTACGGAGCCAAAACTGCGTTTGATGGTTGAGGCGGAAGACAACCATTTGGTCGAGCAGGGCATTGCCATGCTGACGGCGGTCGATCTGAGCTAAACGCGGCTCAGCACTCAGACCGCAGCCGTTCAGACCAGGATCAACTCAAAGTCAAAGCCGACTTTGCTCCACTCGGACTCTTCGCCGTGCAATGAAAAATCGGTGAGCGGATGCGTGGCGAGCCACTTTTTATCGACCTTGCAGACGATGGTGTTGCCCTGGATGCCAATAGAAAGCGGCAGATGCACCACATCCTCACGGCGGCGACACAGCAGAACTGCCAGGCGCAAACATAAAATTGCCAGCCATTGCTCGCGGTTTTTGACGAGCGACTGACCTTTGGCAAGTTTGCCAGTATGCACAAGTGCTAATAGGCCGAGTTGCAATTGATCAATCCGTGAAAAACCCGGCATATCCGCATTATTCAAAATGTAGGCGCTGTGCTTGTGATACCCCGCCTGTGCGATCGACATACCCACTTCGTGTAGATCGGCTGCCCAGCTGAGTGTGTGTCTGAGTTCGTCTGGTTCACCACGATTCGGGAACAAGCTTTCAAAAATACTTAAGGCGGTGCGCTTGACGCGCGCTGCCTGACGAAGATCGACGTGATAGCGTTTCATAAAAGCTGTCACCGACTCATCGCGACGATCATGCGCTTCTTCGCGGCCGGCTAAGTCGACCAAGACACCAAGACGTAACGCGCCGTCGCCCGTCGTCATGGTCTCAACACGCATTTCATCAAAAAAGGCGGTCATGATCGCCAAGCCGCCGGTCAACACGTCGGTGCGATCCACCTTGATACCAGGCAGATCGCTGGCAATGACGCGGCCAGCGCGAATCAGTTTGGTTTTGAGACGCTCTAGGCCTTCGCGGGTGATGCCGCCCGTCGTTAGTTTTCCATCCGTCAAAATCGCAAGAAGAGCTTTGGCCGTACCTGAAGAACCATAAGCGGTATCCCAACCCATTTTTCGATAGGGTTTGGTGATGACCTCGATTTCGCGACGGGCCGCAAGCTCGGCGAGTTTCATTCCGTGCGCATCGATACGACCATCAGGGAAAAACTTTTGACTGAAACTCACACAGCCCATGTAGAGCGAGGAGGTGAGAAGGGGTTCATCACCTCTGCCAATAATCACTTCGGTTGAGCCGCCACCGATATCGATCACCAGTCTTTTTTCAGCTGAAATGGGGAGGGTGTGGCTCACACCGGTATAAATCAAACGGGCTTCTTCGCGACCGGCAATCACCTCGATGGGAAAACCCAGTGCGGCCTCGGCGAGTGGCAAAAAGTCCGCGACGTTGCGCGCGACCCGAAAAGTATTGGTGGCGACTGCGCGCACACGATCAGGGTGAAAGCTACGTAAGCGCTCACCAAAGCGCTGCAAGACCTCGACGGCGCGGTTGATGGCTTCTTGATTGAGATTTTTGGAGGCGTCTAAACCAGCAGCTAGACGTACGGTTTCTTTGAGTCGGTCGATCTGATAGATGTGTTTGGCGCCATTTTGTTCGGCAACCCGTCCAATAGACAGCCTAAAACTATTGGATCCCAGATCAACCGCTGCCAACAGGTGTTTCATGACATTTAACCTAATTGCAATTCAAGCATTATAAAAGGGTATCTTGTAAAAAAATTGTCATATAGGCAGGATAAGCTTAAATCGCGAAAATACCGCTAACATGTGCTCAAAAGCAGTGAATTGCTTCTCTCCACACCTATCACAGGTTTTATCCAAATGCCCGCCAGAAAGAAAGCCGAGCCCTTGTACTTCAATCGTGAGTTATCGCTGTTGCAGTTTAACGAGCGTGTATTGGCGATGGCTGAACGCACCGATACGCCTGCACTGGAGCGATTACGCTATGTCTGTATCGTAGGCTCCAATCTTGATGAGTTTTTTGAAATCAGGGTCTCCAGCCTCAAGGCTCAGATCGCACAGCATCCGCATTTAGTCGGACCTGATGGACTGACGGCCGAGGATGCGTTTGAGCGTGTCCAACAGGCGGTGCACGTGCTGGTCGACCGTCAATACGCTTTGCTCAATGAGCAGGTTTTACCAGCACTGAGAGCCGAAGGCGTCGTGCTTCATCAGGCGGCTGAATGGAATGCGGCTCAAAAAAAGTGGGCCCGTGAGGTTTTCCACCGCGATGTGATGCCTTTGCTGACTCCAATCGGCTTGGATCCGGCGCATCCTTTTCCTCGGGTCTATAACAAGAGTCTGAATTTCATCGTGCCTTTATCCGGAGCCGATGCGTTTGGACGCAAGTCGACGATTGCGATTGTGCAGGCCCCACGTGCCTTGCCTCGTTTGATCAAGGTTCCTCCCGCCGTGTCTGGCGCACCACACGGTTTCATTTTGCTGACTGGACTTTTGCGTGCCTTTGTCGGAGATTTGTTTCCTGGGATGCAGATGGAGGGCTGTTATCAGTGGCGCGTCACACGTAATAGTGATTTGTTTGTTGATGAGGAAGAGGTCACCAACTTGCGTCAAGCTCTGCAGGGCGAGCTCTCGCAACGTAACTTTGGCTCCGCGGTCAGGCTAGAGATTGATCATAATACGCCGCCCCATATCGAAACCTTTTTACAAAAAGAGTTTTCGCTGACTGCTGAGGACACGTATCGTGTGAATGGTCCCGCAAACGTTGCGCGACTGATGCAGATCTGTAATGTGGTCAATGCGCCTGATTTGTTGTTTCCCAACTTTAACGGATGTGTCCCTGCACCCTTTGATAAGCTGCCAGCAAAGTCTCCGAGGATTTTTGAGGCGATCGCCAAGCAGGACTATTTGTTGCATCACCCTTATCAGTCATTTCAGCCTGTTTTAGATTTCTTGACTGCGGCAGCCTACGATCCGGATGTGGTGGCGATCAAGCAAACGATTTACCGGACTGGTGAGGACTCGGAGTTGATGCATCTGCTGCTCACTGCGGCCAAAGCGGGTAAAGAGGTCACCGTCGTGGTGGAGCTGATGGCGCGCTTTGATGAACAGACCAACATCAACTGGGCGGCCCGCCTAGAAGAGGTCGGCGCGCATGTCGTCTATGGCGTGGTGGGGCACAAAACGCACGCAAAAATGGCGCTGGTGCTGCGTCGTGAAAAAGGACGCATCCGTCGCTACGGTCACATGGGTACGGGTAACTACCATTTACGCACTGCGAGCCTCTACACGGATTTTGGTTTGCTGACGGCAGATCCAAAGCTCTGCGAAGACATGGATATGGTGTTCTCACAACTGACTGGGCTCGGGGAACGTCGCAAATTAAAAATGCTGCTGCAGTCGCCCTTCACCATGCACAGCACCGTGATCAACATGATCCGTGCCGAAACGCGTGCAGCCCGAGCAGGTAAAAAGTCTCGCATCTTGGCGAAAATGAACTCTCTGCTCGAGCCTCTTGTGATCCAAGAGCTATACAAAGCCAGTCAAGCAGGCGTGAAGATTGATTTGATCGTGCGCGGGGTCTGTGCGCTGCGTTCAGGGGTGGAGGGCTTGTCTGAAAACATTACAGTCCGATCAATTGTGGGTCGTTTTCTAGAGCATTCGCGGGTCTTTTATTTCTACGATCAAGGCAAAGAATCCGTTTATCTGTCCTCGGCAGACTGGATGGATCGAAACTTTTTCCGCCGTGTCGAAATCGCCTTCCCTGTTCAGCAACTTGCCCTGAAAAAGCGCGTCATCGATGAGGCATTTACCGATGCACTCAGAGATAACCAGCGTGCTTGGCTGCAGCAACCGGATGGGACCTACCAGTTGATTCGTAATCGTCGTGCGCCTTTTTCCTTGCACCAGCACTTGATGGGTAAGCTTGGTTGAATTTATAAGTCAAGCTTGGTTGAATTTATAAGTCATTGATTTATAAAAGCTTATTTATTTAAAAGAAAAAAAATTACAACTGTCATGAATTCGTCATTTTTGATCTCTAAGATTCGTCTAGTAGTGAAGGCTCTTATATCCATAGACATATTAAGGACTAAAAAATGATTAAACGCATACTGACTTCCGTAACAGCTGGTATCGCCTTGAGCGCTGCAGCCTTGTCTGCCCAGGCGGCTGACATCACCGGCGCAGGTGCCACATTCCCCTACCCAATTTTCGCTAAATGGGCCGAAGTCTACAAAAAAATCGAGAACGTTGGTTTGAATTACCAGTCGATCGGCTCATCGGGTGGCTTGCGCCAGATTCGCGCTAAAACTGTCACTTTCGGTGCATCGGATGCGCCCGTGGCAGGTGCTCAGCTCGAAAAAGATGGCATGGTTCAGTTTCCAGTGATTCTGGGTGGTGTTGTACCAGTCGTCAACATCGAAGGCTTTAAGCAAGCCGAACTCAAAGTTTCAGGTCCAGTATTGGCTGATATTTTTATGGGTACCATTACGAAATGGAATGACCCTAAGATTGCTGCACTCAATCCTGGTAAGAAACTGCCAAATCAGTCAATTACTGTTGTTCACCGCGCGGATGGTTCCGGCACAACCTTTATCTTTACTGACTATTTGAGCGTCGTTAGCAAGCCTTGGGCAGACAAGGTTGGTAAGGGTGCCGCAGTGAAATGGCCTGCAGGCAGTTCAGTCGGTGGCAAGGGTAACGAGGGTGTTGCTGCGAACGTGACACGTGTGAAAGGTTCAATCGGTTACGTTGAGTACGCTTATGCCAAGAAAAACAACATTACGTACCTGCAAATGTTGAACAAAGACGGTCAGTACGTGGCCCCAAGCGAAAAGACGTTCGCTGCGGCAGCGGCTGGTGCAGACTGGTTCAGCGTTCCTGGTATGGGAATTTCGCTGGTTGAGCAAAAGGGTGCTGCATCCTGGCCGATCACCGGTGCCTCGTTTGCCCTGATGTACAAAGAGCCTACCGACAAAGCAGCTTCTAAAGAAGTGATCAAGTTCTTTACCTGGGCCTTCAAAGACGGTCAGCAACTCGCGCTTGACTTGGACTACGTGCCACTACCAGATGTCTTGACCAAGTCGATTGCTAGCAAGGTTTGGTCACAGATCAAGAACTAAGCGTTGAGCTCTTAGGACTTAGTTTTTAAAACCTAGTATCAAGAACGATCCAAATTGAGATGTGTTGTAGAGTCTCAAATCAGTCTGTCCAGACCCGGTGGGTCTGGACATTCGGTTCTAAGGAGTAGTAGATGGGTACGCCCCCAACGACGAGTGGCATGATGGACCCGCGCATGGTTGCCGTGGTCAAAAAGCAGCGTATTCAGGACTTTTTGTTTCACAAAGTCACGATGTTTTTTGCAGTACTAGTGTTAGTCGCACTCGCGGCTATTTTGGTTTCGCTGATGATCAGCGCCTGGCCGGCATTTAAAAAGTTCGGTATTGAATTTATTTGGACCGTTGAGTGGGACATCATCAACGAAGACTTCGGTGCCGCGATCGCGATCTACGGCACGCTTGTTAGCTCTGTGATTGCGCTCTTGATCGCTGTTCCCTTGGCCTTCGGTATTGCACTATTTTTAACGGAAATGTGCCCGCTCTGGCTGCGTCGCCCTTTAGGCACGGCCATTGAGCTGCTTGCCGCTGTGCCTTCCATTATTTACGGCATGTTTGGACTGTTTATTTTTGCGCCTCTTTTTGCCGAATATGGTCAGCCAGCCCTGCAGTCCACTCTCGGTCAAATGCCTTTGATCGGCCCCCTTTTCGGTGGTGCCATGAATGGCATCGGTCTATTAGCCGCAGGCATTATCCTGGCTTTTATGATCTTGCCGTTTATCGCTGCGGTGATGCGGGATGTGTTTGAAATTGTGCCTCCGATTTTGCGCGAGTCTGCCTATGGCGTGGGCTGTACGACTTGGGAGGTTGTGCGTTACATCGTCTTGCCTTACACACAAAAAGGCGTGATCGGCGGCATCATGTTGGGTCTTGGTCGTGCCTTAGGCGAAACCATGGCGGTCACGTTTGTGATCGGTAACTCTCAACGCATCAGCGAGTCTTTGTTTGCACCCGGCACCTCAATTGCTTCGACACTCGCCAACGAATTTGGTGAAGCAGATGATTTTCACCTGTCAACGTTGTTCGCGCTTGGTTTTCTCTTATTCGTGATTACCTTTGTCGTTCTCGCTATTGCAAAGATCATGATTTTGCGCACTGAAAGAGCTCAAGGGGTAAAGACCTAATGAATACCAACCTGTATCGACGCCGTAAGTTCGTCAACAAGCTTGGTCTGTATGCCTCCTTTTTTGCGATGGTTTTAGGCTTGTTTGTCTTGCTGTGGATTTTGTTTATCCTTTTTAAGAATGGTTTTGCTGGTCTGAGTCTAGCGATCTTCACAGAGTCTACTCCCGCGCCTGGTACGCCTGGTGGTGGTTTGGCCAATGCGATCGTCGGTAGTTTGATGATGGTGGGTGTCAGCGTTTTGGTCAGCACACCTATTGGCATTTTTGCGGGTGTTTATTTGGCTGAGTTTGGTGACGACAACAAGTTGGCCTCGGTGACGCGTTTTGTGACTGATATTATGTTATCCGCGCCGTCCATCGTTCTGGGCTTGTTTGTGTACGCGGTGCTGGTGGCGCAGGTGAAACATTTTTCAGGCTGGGCGGGTTCGTTCGCACTGGCTCTGATCGCCATCCCGGTGGTGCTTAAAACCACGGAAAATATGTTGCGTCTTGTGCCCGGTAGCTTACGTGAAGCCGCGTTTGCGCTAGGCGCTCCCCATTGGAAGGTCACCAATTATGTGACGCTGCGTGCGGCGCGTTCAGGCGTCATGACAGGCCTTCTGCTTGCGCTTGCGCGGATAAGCGGTGAGACCGCCCCGCTGCTATTTACAGCCTTAAATAACCAGTTCTTCTCTACCAACATGAACGCGCCCATGGCGAACTTGCCTGTGGTGATCTTTCAGTTTGCAATGAGCCCCTATGACAACTGGGTGAGTCTCGCCTGGGCGGGTGCTCTATTGATTACGCTGTCCGTATTAGTGCTTAATATTATCGCGCGCGTCTTGTTCCGCGAACGCAACGCTGGTTAACTTCCTGGATCTCGCTATGAACAATCAAGCAAATGAATCGCCTTTGAAAAATGCACTCGAGGTGCGTGGTCTGAACTTTTTCTATGGCAAGTTCCAGGGTCTAAAAAATATTGATCTGGATATCGCCGAGCGCAAGGTAACAGCCTTTATTGGTCCGTCGGGTTGTGGTAAATCGACGCTCCTTCGCGCTTTAAATCGTATGTACAGCTTGTATCCTGGCCAGCGCGCCGAGGGACAGGTCAACTTTTATGGTGAAAACATCTTGGATCCTAAGCAGGATCTCAACCTGTTGCGCGCTCGCATCGGCATGGTGTTTCAAAAGCCGACGCCGTTTCCGATGTCAATTTATGACAACGTCGCGTTTGGTGTGCGTCTGTATGAAAACTTAAGTAAAGCCGACATGGACGCGCGCGTCGAGTGGGCGTTGAGCAAGGCGGCATTGTGGGGCGAAGCCAAGGATAAGTTGAACCAAAGCGGTCTATCCCTCTCTGGTGGTCAGCAACAGAGGCTTTGTATTGCCCGTTCGGTTGCGGTCAAGCCTTCGATCATCTTGTTTGACGAGCCGACTTCGGCACTCGATCCGATTTCGACCGGCAAAATCGAAGAGTTGCTGCATGAGTTGAAAACTGATTACACCGTGGCGATTGTGACCCACAACATGCAGCAGGCTGCTCGCGTATCTGACTTTACGGCGTTTATGTATTTGGGCGAGTTGATGGAATTTGGTCAGACGGACAAGATTTTCGTCAAACCGAAGCGCAAAGAGACTGAAGACTATATAACGGGTCGTTTTGGTTAATTGGCCAGAGTGGTGCTAGGCTTAGGCTGAATATTTCTGGTATATTAGCGGTCTTCGGGGCGTAGCGCAGCCTGGTAGCGCATCTGCTTTGGGAGCAGAGGGTCGTGAGTTCGAATCCCACCGCCCCGACCAGTAAAATCAACGGGTTACAGATCAAAAGTCTGTAACCCGTTTTGTTTTCCGTTTTGTTTTTGCGCTTTTATCTACGCTTTGGTGTTTTCCGAAACGGATGATTAAACACAGCTGACATAAACATCACGAGAGTTTGCCTCGTCGGGACGGCGGTTCGTCATCAAACAGTTGCCCAACGTCTTTATAAGAAAACGCTTTTATTCCATCGCTAAACTCAAGTGCTTGACCGCTGTAAATGACCGCTCGGATGGCGAGCGCTTTAAGTTTTTGATCAAAGTGCTGGAGCGTGCTTTTAAAACTAGTACTCCAGGTGCTGGCCGCCTTGATCTCGATCCCGATGAGTTCGCTGCCTATTTTGTGCAGCAAATCAATTTCATGACCTTGACTGTCTCTAAAAAAATAGAGATTGGGTGTGAGTCCGCGGTTGTAACGGGTTTTGAGTGCTTCTAGAACGACGAGATTTTCAAAAAGGTTGCCAATCAAGGGGTCTCGTCCGACCTGCTCGACGCGCTCTATACCAAGCAGATAACAAAGAAGTCCTGTATCCGTGAAGTAAATCTTGGGTGTTTTGATGACTCGTTTGCCAAAGTTTTCAAAATAAGGAGGCAGTCGAAAAATGACATAGGAGGCCTCGAGAATCGATAGCCACGACTTAATAGTCATCCCATCGACGCCAACGTCATTCGAGAGGGACTGATAATTAATCACCTGGCCCGCGCGACCCGCTAGGAGTTTCATGAATTTTTCAAAGAGCACAACGTCTTTAAGTTTGATCAATTGCCTCACATCGCGCTCAACATAAGTTTGAAAGTAGTTGGCGTAGGCCGTGTGAGGCCGTTGTGATTGAGTGACGGCTTCTCGCAGTAGTAATTGGTGCGAACCAGTCAGTACAAATTGGCCGTTGACATTGTCTTGATCGACGATTTCTTGCAAATTCAGAGTTCAACTCTGAATTTGCAAGATTTTCCATAATTCGTTGTTTTATATACAAAAAATGGCGCATATTTTGCCTAATCGTGCCAATATTCGAGGCATAGGTATTATCCGCAGCCTTTTGGAACCACATTGAGCCTCAATCGTCCGTCTCCTGATTTCCCAATGCAAACTCGCTTTGTGCAAAGCGAGGGGGCGACGATTGAGATCTTTACGGTGGGAGAGGGGCCTTGGCTCGTGATGCTGCCCTCGCTTGGGCGAGGCGTGGAGGATATAGAGGAGGTGGCGCATCGTATCGCTCAACAGGGCTTTTCCGTGTGCTTACCCAATCCAAGGGGGATTGGGCGGAGTGCGGGGCCGATGCAAAAACTGACTCTCGATGATCTGGCAGAGGATGTTATACAGGTTATTCGCACCCTCACGCATCTACCTGTCTTCATTGCCGGACATGCGTTTGGAAACTGGGTTTCGCGTAACGTTGCGACGCGTGCTCCCGATCGCATCCGAGGCGTGATACTGATTGCCGCCGCACACAATAAGATTCGACCTGAACTTGCTCAGCACATTAATACCTGCATGGATATGCGCTTGAGCGATGAGGTGCGCTTGGCATCCTTGCAGGCTGCTTTTTTTGCGCCTGGACACGATGCGCGTGCCTGGTTGTCTGGGTGGCATCCAGACGTGGCGCGGATGCAGAGAGAGGCGAGTCAAGCCTGTCCGCGTCATTGGTGGTGGCAGGCGGGGTCTGCGCCCATTCTGGATCTGCAGGCAGAACAGGACCCCTTTGCCCCAATCGCCACCGCAAAAGATTTAGCAAAAGAGCTAGGCGCCGACCGCGTTCAGGTGTTGCGCATTCAGGATGCCAGCCATGCGCTGATTCCAGAGCAGCCAGAGGCCGTGAGTTATGGCATCATTCAGTTTATGCAGTCCATACTTGCAATGACGAATGACAAAAAATAGTTTGATAAAAAATACTTTAAAAATACCTCGGGAGACAACGATGTTGGGATTTTTTAAAAAACAAGGTCTGGTATTACTCGCCACGCTTGGCTTGGCCTGTAGTGCGCTTGCCGCCTATCCAGACAAGCCCATTCGCCTGGTGGTGCCTTTCCCACCCGGCGGCGCAGCGGACATCATGGCGAGGGGAATGGCTATCAAGCTGGGTCAAGAGCTGGGCCAGCCGATTGTGATCGACAATCGAGGGGGCGCGGGTGGTAGCACTGCGAGCGAACTCGTCGCAAAATCTCCAGCCGATGGGTATACGATCTTGTTTGCCAACATGGGTACCATGGCGATCAATGTGTCGTTGTATCCCAACCTGCGCTACGACCCCGTTAAAGATTTTGCGCCGATCAGCTTGACGCACTTGACACCGCGCGTATTGATGGTCAGCCCAGATGTTCCGGCCAACTCCATCGCAGAGCTCATTGCCTTGGCTAAAAAAAATCCTGGCCTGCTGAGCTACGGCTCGGCAGGCAATGGTAGTTCGAGTCACATCTCTGGTGCGCTTTTCAGCACCATGGCGGGTGTGGAGATGC
This sequence comes from Bordetella parapertussis, assembly GCA_945897365.1. Classification (GTDB taxonomy): domain Bacteria; phylum Pseudomonadota; class Gammaproteobacteria; order Burkholderiales; family Burkholderiaceae_B; genus Zwartia; species Zwartia parapertussis_A. The sequence continues at coordinate 59,880 of CAMDFD010000013.1, forward strand.
TGCACATTCCTTACAAGGGCAGCGCGCCACTTGTGACAGACTTACTGGCTGGGCGCGTCAATATGACTTTCGACTCCTACTCCGTGTATGAAAATCATATCCGCAACGGCAAGGTCAAAGTACTTGGGGTGACTGCACCCACGCGAATGGATGTGATGCCGAACGCGCCAACGATTGCGGAGAGCGGACTCAAGGGCTATGAGGTATTGAATTGGTTGGGCCTGGTGGTGCCCGCAGGCACGCCACCCCAAGTGATCAAGCGACTCAATCAGGCAACTGCCAAGGCCATGGCAGATCCAGCTCTGCGTAAACAACTGATTGGTCTGGGCATTGAACCAACAAGCTCAACACCCGAGCAGTTTTCTGCTCTGATTCTGACAGAGATTCCTAAGTGGAAGGCGGTTGTCAGCAGCACGGGTGCCACCAACAATTAACTCAATTTCGACGCAAGGACTTTGTCGATCGTCTTTCTGTCCATATCCATGATCTCAAACTGCCAGCCTTCCCACGTGACCTTGTCGCCTTCGATCGGAAGTTTGCCGCTCAGCAACATAAACATCCCGCTCAGCGTGTGATAGCGGCCTCTTTCTTCTTCGGGGACGACAGACAACGCTAGGCAGTCTTTCAATTCGGGGATCGGGATGTGGCCGTCGAGCAGCCACGTCCCGTCGTCGCGACGCACCGCCCAGGATTTTGACGGATCACGCGGGGTGAACTCTCCCGTAATCGCTTCGATTAAGTCTTGCAGGGTGACGATGCCTAACACTTCACCGTATTCGTCCACGACAAAGGCCATTTGTCGTGCCGAGGAACGGAAGTTCGCAAGCAACTCCATGCCGGTGATCGTTTCGGGCACATAGAGAGCTTCTTCTATCCCTTGGGTCAATTCGTATTTTTCACCCTTGGCGATCTTGGAGAGTAGTTTTCTCGCATTGAGCACGCCAAGCACTTGATTGAGTTCGCCATTGACCAGCGGAAACCGCGCGTGATCCGTCAGTTCGATCGTCTCAAGGTTTTTTTCGATCGAAGACTGGATATCGAGATAAATGATATCCGCACGGGGCACCATCAATGAGGCAATCTGACGGTCGTCCAGTCTAAACACATTTTTGACCATCGTGTGCTCATCTGTTTCGATGAGTCCGGCCTCGGTCCCTTCTTCGAGCACCGCCTGAATTTCTTCTTGTGTGACTTCAGTTTGATTTTTTTCTTTGATACGCAGGATGCGAAGCATAAATTTCGTAGAGCCGGATAACAGCTTGACGAAGGGTCGCGTCGCCATGGCAAGAAAGGCGATTGGTCTCGCCATCAATCTGGCGATCGCCTCGGGATTGGACTGGCCCAGGCGCTTGGGGACAAGCTCACCGATCACAATCGAAAAATACGTGATTGTTAATACGACAATACCTGTACCAAGATAACCGGAATACACAGCATTGAGGCCAAGCTCTTGAAGCCAGAGCGCGAGAGGATGTGCGAGCGCGGACTCACCCACGATACCGCTCATCACGCCAATCGAAGTGATACCGACCTGAACAGTGGAGAGGAATTGATTGGGATCGGCTGCGAGTTTGAGTGCTGCTTTGGCAGAAGCATCGCCCGCATCGGCGGCTTTTTGAAGTTTTGAACGTTTGGAGGTGATGAGAGCGATTTCAGACATCGCAAACAAACCATTCAGAAGAATCAATGCAACAAGTATCAGTATGTCCATAGGAGGGCACGTAGGGTGTGCCACAAGTCATGAGAAGGATTCATTCTAAATTAAAAAGGGCTTTCTGCCCAAATGACCTCATTTTGGGCGGTGATGCTCAGGGATACTTTCTTTTTGATACGTTTTTCGAATCAGATAGGTCGGTCGACGCTTGGCCTCCATATAGGTACGACCGATGTACTCGCCCAAGACGCCGATACCAATCAGTTGAATACTGCCCAAGAATAAAACAGCAACAAATAAAGAGGGATAACCAGGGAGATCGACGCCATAAATGAGCGTCCGAATCAAAATAAACGACCCGTATAAAACCGTGATGAAAGCGCCGAGGACACCTAGATAAGTCCATATGCGCAAGGGGAGGGAACTAAAGCTCGTGATGCCTTCTAAGGCGAAATTCCAGAGTTTCCAGCCTGAAAATTTGGTGGTACCCGTCGTGCGTGATTGACGTACATAATCAATCGTGACGGTCTTGAAACCCACCCAAGCAAAGAGTCCTTTCATGAATCTTTGCTTTTCAGGGAGCAACTTCAACGCGTCGACGACAATACGCGTCATGAGGCGACAATCACCCACGTTTGTAGGGATTTTGACGTGAGCAAGATAGTTATAGGTGTCATAGAACGCTGCAGCGCTGAGTCTTTTACTCAGGCTATCATTTTGTCGATCGACCCTTTTTGCGAGCACGACGTCTGCACCGCTTTCTTCCCAGGCTCGAATCAGTCGACCGATTAAAGAGGGCGGATCCTGCAGATCCGAGTCGAGCGGAATAATCAAATCACCTCGAGCTTGGTCTAGTCCGGCCGTCAGGGCGGCTTCTTTACCAAAGTTGCGCGACAACTCTAAAACCTGAAAGCGTGGGTCTTTTTGCGTCAGCGCGATCAACTGTTCAAGCGTGCGGTCCTTGCTACCATCATCAATGCAGAGCACTTCAAAATCAAAGGCATCTAGTTGCGAGAACTCATGGGTGAGAGCTTTGTAAAAGGCGACGATGCCCGTTTCTTCGTCATGAAACGGACAGACGAGACTGACTAAAAGCTTGTTATCCATAAGCCAAGTTCCTATTTACTTAGAACGAAACACCTCGACACCCACCCCCTCGCAGTCTGGATAGACATCAGATTTTTCGGTTGAGACGCGTGTGGCGTAGACCAAGGGATGTGCGAGCATGCGCTTGACGATCTCATCGCACAGGGTTTCTTGCAAGTGAATATGGCCTATCGCGATGATGTCCGCGATGGTTTGACGCATAAAGTCGTAATCGACAACTTCACTGAGATCGTCTTGGCTAGGCGTATTGTTTTGCAAAGGCACATACAAGTCGACGTTGATGACAACACGTTGTTCCCCTTTTTTTTCGAACTCGTGCACACCGATGTTCATGTTGATTTCAAAAGCTTTTAAAAATAAGCGGCGGCAGTGTGTCAGATCGAGCTTTTGAATATGCGTAGGGGTCATTGTTGAGGTGTTCGGGTCAGGAAGTTAAAAACATTACATCGCGATCGGATGCTTTGAGGTGTTGGCCACCGTCTACATACAGTGTGGTGCCGGTAATAGCATGTGCACGGGCGAGATAGACTGCGGCGGCGGAAATGTCCTCGGGCGTAGAGGATTTGCCAAGCGGTGTCTGATGGTGTGCTTGTTTAAAACCTGTTTCGGTTTGATCTCCGGAGACCAGTGTAATCCCCGGTGCTAGACCGACCACTCGCACATAGGGAGCAAGCGCTTTGGCCAACAAGCGGGTCGCCTCAAGGAGAGCGGCCTTGGAGAGTGTGTAGGACAAAAAATCTGGATTGGGGTTGATCAGCTTTTGATCCAGCAGATTGATCACAACGGCGGGGTGTTGAAACGCATGGGGACTTTGACTGCGCGCGCGGTGCAGCTCGCGGGCGAGCAACACGGGCGCCGAGACATTAATATGCATGTGGGTATCGAGTCGCGCGTAACTAAAGCTCTGCGCCTCGTCAAAATCAAACAACGAAGCATTGTTGACAAGACAGCTCGGCAATCCGAGTGTCTCGGTACAGTGGGTCACTAAGCTCGCCACCGACGACTCCACTGCAAGATCGGCCTGCAATGCCACCGCACGGCGACCGAGGGCCTGGATATCAAGGACGGTCTGCTGTGCCTCGACAGCCGACGTCCCATAGTGAATCGCCACATCCCATCCCGCCGTGGCAAGTCCCAGGGCAATGCTGCGCCCCAGGCGCTTGCCAGCGCCTGTCACCAGAGCAATGTTTTCTTTAGGGACTGTCGACACGTTCATTTCGCCTGAGTGCATGGTGTCGCCCACTATAGGCGCCACGACAACCAACATATTAACTTGCCTAGGTCCAATGAGACTTATGCGCCCTTGAGAAGTGGGCTTAATACCCGTGAATACTGGCTCGCCATATCGTAGGCGTGCCCAAGCTGAAGCACCTCGAAGTCGTGTTGCAAGGGACCGATCACCTGAATGCCTGCCGGCATACCTGTCGCGCTAAAGCCTGCCGGCATGCTCAGTGCAGGTAATCCGGCCATGGTGGCGGGGATGACGGATTGCATCCAGCGGTGGTAAGTGTCCATTTTTTGACCAGCGATCTCTTTGGGCCAGTGTTGCTCGGCTTCAAAAGGAAAAATCTGCGTGGTTGGCATCACAAGAAAGTCAAACGTCTCAAACATTCGGCGGAGCTCTTGATACCAGGCCGTGCGGACCTTGGCGGCAGCAAAGACTGCCGGTCCGGTCAAGTTCAGGCCTTGTTCGATTTCCCAGACGGCTTCGGGCTTGAGCATGGCACGGCGTTCGGGCGACTCGTAGTGTTGGGCATTCCCCCCAGCAAAAGTAAAACTACGCAAGGTCAGCCAGGCGTTCCAGAGTTGCTCGAGATCAAAATTGGGTTGTGCGTCTTCTACAGTACAACCGAGGGTTTTGAAATGTTCGAGCGCGCGCGTGGTGACGGTGAGCAACTCCGGATCCATGGGCAAGTGACCCTTCAGATTGCCGAGCCAGCCAATGCGTTTGCCGCGCAAGTCGGTCTCAAGGGGTTGGGTAAACAAGCGCGGATCGTCTTGGCGACGGGTCAGCGGCAGGCGGGAATCAAAACCGGCCTGCACCGCAAGCAACATCGCCAAATCGGGGATGTTGCGCGCCATGGGTCCTGTGACGCTGAACTGCTGGAAAAAAACCTCTTCGCCGGGGCCGTGCGGGACGCAGCCTGGCGAGGGACGAAAGCCAAAGACATTATTGAACGCAGCAGGTGTGCGTAAAGAACCCATCATGTCTGAGCCATCGGCGACCGGCAGCATACGCAGGGCCAGTGCTACGCCTGCGCCACCACTACTGCCGCCTGCGGTGCGCGAGGGATCAAAGGCATTGAGCGTTGTGCCATAGACCTTGTTATAGGTATGCGCGCCAAGACCAAACTCCGGTGAGTTGGTGCGGCCGACAAAAATCGCACCGCCCGCGCGCACGCGTCCATTGGCGGCAGAGTCGACCTTGGTGACTTGGTCTTTGAAAATCAGCGAACCGTTGGTGGTGACCATGTCAGCGACTGGCGCAATATCCTTTGGGGCTTGGGGAAAGCCGTGCAAAGGCCCCATGCTTTGATTGCGGGCGAGTTGCGCGTCACGCTCTTGGGCCTGCGCAAGCAGAGCACTACGCTCAGGCCTGGCAACGATCGCATTGACCGTTGGATTTTGCGCATCGATCTGGGCGAGAAAGGCCTCCATTACCTCCACGCAGGAGAGTGCGCGCCGGTGGATGGCGCGCGATAGACTCGTCGCGTCCATGCAGACGATGTCCCAGTGGTTATTGTTGTCGTTGGCGTGCTGTGGGTATGGTTTGGAGGCTGATGTTGTCATGATGTGATTGGGGCGAGGAGCCGCTGTGTCAAGAAAGTCAGCCCCTATTGTGCAATAAAATCCATGTCAACAAGCCTGCAGGGCGGATACAGGAATGAAATGAGTCTATTTTCTTTGCTCGGCAAAACGGCGTTGGTGACCGCCAGTGTGCGTGGTCTCGGTTTTGAGATTGCCCAGGGACTAGCCAAGCAAGGCGCGTGCGTCTTGCTTAATGGTCGCAATGAGGCGACGCTTGCGATGGCTGTGGAGCAGGTGCGTGCCCAAGGAGGTCAGGCTCAGGCCGTGGTCTTTGATGCATCGGATCTGGCGCAGTTTGATCGCGTCATGCGCGAGTTGGATCAGACGTTTGGTCCCATCGATATCTTGGTCAACAACGCGGGCCTGCGCGATCGACGCGATGTCTTTGCTTTTGAGCTTGATGCTGTGCGGCAAATGTTCGAAGCGAACCTAGTCGCGCCTTTTGAGTTATCCCGCCAGGTAGCGCAGCGTATGGTGAGCCATCAGCGTGCTGGACGTATCATCAATATCACCTCGATTGCCGGTCCGATTTCGCGCGCATCTGATGCGGTTTATACAACAGCCAAGGGCGGGCTCGCTGCGATGACACGTGCGTTAGCGGCCGATTTTGGTCGGCATGGCATTACGGTCAATGGGGTGGCGCCCGGTTTTTTTGCGACCGAGGCCAATGCCGCCATGGTTGCTGATACGGCACTAGGTGCGATGCTTGAAAAGCGGACCTCGCTGGGTCGTTGGGGGCGACCCGCTGAGATCGCGGGCACCGTGGCATTTTTAGCTTCTGACGCCGCTTCTTATGTCACGGGCGAGGTGATTGCCGTCGACGGTGGTTATCTGGCACATTTTTAAATGAGTGGTTTTCTTCTACTTGCCAAATTAGCTGTCCAAAACAGCACAGTTAACAACACCGCGGCACCTACTTGAGCGACCAGCACAATATCGTAGGACTGATCAATCGCCCACAACCAGGCGGCCACCACGGGTCCGATGGCGCGTGCAAGGATGGTGGGGACCGTAATCATGCCGTTGAGCGCCCCATACGCGTGTGCGCTTAACATTTCCGGTACAACTTGAGCGCGCACAATCGTAAAAACACCGTTCGCGAGTCCGTAAATACCGAAGAGCGCTGCGACAAGCTGAAAACTCAGCGAGTCCAGCAAAAAGGTCGCGAAGACAAATGGGAAAATACTCAGCATGATGGAGCCGAGCGTTCGCATTGAGACGCGCGCCGCAAAGCGACTGATGATGATGCGCCCGAGCACTTGAGCGGGACCGATAATCGAAATGGCCCACACGACTTCGCTCGTCGGTAATTGCTTATCGAGCAGCATGGGGTACATATGAAAAGTGAACACTGAAAACACCATGGAGTAGGTCGTCAGCGCGATCAATAAAAGCCAGAATACCGAGCTGTGCAGGGCTTCATGAATGATATTTTTGTCACGCGCGATGTTTTCTGCTTTACTGGTCGTTTGTGTCGTATTCGCTGCATCCAACTCGGGTTTGATCCAGTGCCAATAGCCCGCAGCGCAAGCCACGTTGACGAGGGCAAGCACCCACAGCGACAGGCGCCAACCCCAACCATCGATTAAAAATTGTTCGAGTGGAATAAAGACGGTGCTCGCAAAACCTGCCCAGAGTGTGATCGTGGTGATGCCTGCGCGTGAGTGTTGGGGACCAACGCGTCGCGCCAGCAAGGCGAAGGCCGATTCGTAAAGGATGGCAGCTTGCAGCGAACCCATCGCCGCCGCGATTAAGTAAAAAATAAATAGACTCTGCACGAACGACCAGGCAATAAACAAGAAGGCCGCAGTCAGTGAGCCCCACACCATGACGCGCTTGCCGTGTCCTCGATCGATCGCCAGTCCAACGGGATAAGCAAGCGCTGCCGCAAGGAGCAAACCGATCGTTAGCGCCCCATAGACGTCTGATTTTGACCAGTCCAGCTCGCGCTGCATCGCCACGGCAATGAGCGGAAACGCATAGTAAATCGTACCGTAGGAGCAGATTTGCGCGATGCCAAGAAAGTGAGCAAGTCCGTGGACTTGCCCGGTCTTGGTCATGGTTTCTTTAGACATGCGCATTGACTCTCAAACATTGATTTTCACAATTAACCCAGCCGCACCAAACCATCAACGGCAAGGACGCGATTGGCCTGCACAAAGAGCGGGTTGATCTCGGCTTCTAGGACGTTGACTTCTCTGATGGCCGCCAGTTTTGAGAAAGCCACGACGGCTTGCGCCAACGCTTCGCAATCGCCTGTGGGCAAGCTGCGAAAGCCCTTGATCAGCTTGGTGATCCGCACCTCGTCAATCATGGCATGCGCTTGTGCGAGCGTCACGGGAGCGAGCCTAATCGCAAAGTCTGGCGAGATCTCGGCGGTGATGCCACCCGCCCCTAGGATGATCGTCGGGCCAACCAGCGGATCATTGCGGTAGCCGAGAATGAGCTCAAGCAGTCGCGACTCCATTGCCTGAACTAAAAATCCCTCCAGTTTTGCCTGTGGAGCATAGGCGTGGGCGCTCCGGGCGATTTCTTTGACAGCCGTTTCAAATTCAGTCGTATTGCCAACGCCAACCTTGACGCCACCGGCTTCGGTTTTATGCGGAATGTCACGCGAGGAAACCTTGACCACGACCGGGTAGGGGACTGAATGCGTAGGATGCTTCTCACTAATAAGCTGGGCTTGTGCCGTCTGCACACCTAGTGTGTTAAAGACTTGTGCTGCTTCGTATTCGGTGAGTAAGCCCATTGTGGGCAAACCTGAAGGCCATACAATATCTGTCAGAACGGGTGGGGCCTTGTCCCGCGCTTGGAAAAATACTGACAAAGCATCTGCACAGGACTCCGGCGTACGAAACGCTGGGATACCGGCTTGTTGTAACAGCCCTAAAGAAGCCATGGCTTCGGGCGCTAAAAATACCGCAAGTGGTTTGGTGTCAGGCTTGTCCGATTCGACCAGGGGCTTGACCGCCAGTTCGGGATGAAATTGCGCGGAAGAACCCACCACGCTCAGCACGGCATCACACCAGTCGGTGCGTAACAGCTGCTCGAGCAGGTCTTTGTATTGCGCGCTGGTGGCCGCGAGCGTCAAGTCGATGATGGTCGTTTCACGGATTTTCATGCCGCGTTGCGCCATCTGCGCGACAAACGCGGGAGGCGGGGCGACCGCCACCATGCCCATGAGACCGAGGTTATCCACGACGGTTGCCGCACCACCCCCAGTCGTGGTGATCACCGCCACACGTGCGGGCTGTGGGTGGGGGGCTGTTTTACCCAAGTAGCGTTGGGCGAGGGGGGCGATCTCAAACAGGGTCTCGAGGTTGCGCACACGAAGCACGCCATGAGCGCGCAAAAAGGCATCCACGGCGACGTCATTGCCAGCCAGTGCGCCCGTATGCGATTGTGCCAAGGCATCACCCTGCTCAGAGCGACCAATCTTGTAGGCGATCACAGGCTTGTTATGGGTGCGGGCACGTTCGAGCGCGCGCGCCATGGCAGGCGAGTCGCGTATGGTTTCAAGAAAGAGCAGAATGACTTTGGTGTGTGGATCGTCGACCAAAGCGTCGATGACTTCACCTACGGTGACGTCACTTTCGTTACCTACAGAAACAGATTTTGCAAAACCAAACCCGCGCGCGTTGGCGCGTGCCATCAAGGAGCCCATCATCGAGCCGCTTTGTGAGACCAGACTCAGTCCGCCGGCAATCAACGTCTCCGCTTCGAAGGCCGCGTTGACCGACAAAATCATGCCACTATGCAGGTCCGCCAAGCCGATACTGTTCGGTCCTAGAATGCGAACGCCTAGCGCTTTGGCGCGTGCGAGTAGTGCTTCTTGGGCGATCATCCCTTCGGGTCCTGTTTCGCCAAAGCCATCCGAGTAAATCGTGATGACTTTCGCGCCCGCTTTAGCGCAGGAATCAATCAAGGGCAATACAAGTTCGCTGGCGACCATGACAAACGCTTGATCGATCGGACCTGGCAAGTCGGCGAGATCGGCATAGGCGGGTTCGCCCATGATTTCGGTCTGGGTCCGATTGATTGGGTAAAGCTTGCCTTGAAAACCGTGCTTGCGCATAAAGCGCATCGGCCGTGCAGTGTTTTTTTGTAAATTGCCAGAGGCACCGACCAGGGCAATCGCCCGAGGAGAAAAAAGAGCTTGGGCAAAGTCGGAGGCAGAGACAGAGACGGGCTTGTTCATTAGATTCAGCGTGATAGGAGCGTGTTTTAAGAATGAAATATCAGATTTCGCTACGATAACTCAAAGAATCGCACGGTTTTTTAACTGACTACCCTACAATCGTTTGTAGGCATGAAAATCTGGTTACAAACGGAGGGGCTTGACCCATGAGTAAGGAAAGTAGCGGAAAACACGTTAAAACGCCTGAGTCTCTGCGTAGCGCACGCTGGTTCGCACCAGACGACTTACGTTCTTTTGGTCATCGTTCGCGTGCCATGCAAATGGGTTATGGCCCCGAGGATTGGGTCGGCAAGCCGGTGATCGGCATTGTCAATACGTGGTCTGACATCAATCCCTGCCACAGCCACTTTAAACACCGTGTTGAGGACGTCAAGCGTGGCGTGCTCCAAGCGGGAGGTTTTCCGATCGAGTTACCCGCGCTTTCTCTTGCTGAGCAGTACGTCAAGCCGACCACCATGCTTTATCGCAATTTGCTCGCCATGGATGTTGAGGAATTGTTGCGCTGCCATCCGATCGATGGCGCGGTGTTGATGGGTGGTTGCGACAAAACAACGCCGGCCTTGCTGATGGGTGCGACGAGTGCGGGCTTACCTTCTATTTACGTACCTGCGGGTCCGATGCTGCGCGGTAACTGGCAAGGCAAGGTCTTGGGTTCCGGTTCGGACGCCTGGAAATTTTGGGATGACCGTCGTGCGGGTCTGATCAACCAAAAAGAGTGGATTGAAATCGAAGGCGGTATTGCACGGAGTCATGGCACGTGTATGACCATGGGAACGGCCAGCACGATGACTGCGATCGCCGAGGCTTTGGGCATGACCTTGCCAGGCGCCTCCTCGATTCCCGCGCCTGACTCCAATCATTTGCGCATGAGCGCTGAGTCGGGACGCCGAATTGTCGACATGGTCTGGGAAGACCTGACGCCCAACAAAATCCAGACCCATGCCGCCTTTGAAAATGCGATTGTGGTTGCCATGGCCATGGGTTGTTCGACCAACGCCATCATCCACGTGATCGCGCAAGCCAAACGTGCCGGCTGTGACATCGGACTCGAAGACTTTGATCGCTTTAGTCGTTTTGTGCCGGTGATCGCCAATGTACGTCCGAGTGGCGATCAATATTTGATGGAAGATTTCTTTTATGCCGGTGGCCTGCCCGGTCTCATGTCCCGCATCAAGCAGCACTTGCATCTTGACTCCATGACGGTCACGGGCAAAACGCTCGGTGAAAACATCGAGGGCGCAGCTGTCTTCAACGATGACGTGATTCGTCCGATCGACAATCCTATTTACGCCGAAGGCGCGCTGGCCGTGCTCAAGGGCAATCTGGCGCCGGATGGCTGTGTGATCAAGCCCAGTGCATGCCCATCACACTTACACCGTCACACGGGACCCGCGTTGGTGTTTGACGACTATCCCTCCATGAAGGCCGTGATCGACAGCGATGATCTCGATGTCACGGCTGATCATGTGTTGATTTTACGTAACGCCGGTCCTCAGGGTGGTCCCGGTATGCCTGAGTGGGGCATGTTACCCATGCCGAAAAAGCTGCTCAAGCAAGGGGTGCGCGACATGTTGCGTATGTCAGATTCCCGCATGAGCGGCACGAGCTACGGCGCGTGCGTCTTACATATCTCCCCCGAGTCTTTTGTCGGAGGGCCTCTTGCACTGGTGAAAAATGGCGATATGATTTCCGTCGACGTACCCGCACGTACCATCAATCTTGATATATCCGAAGAAGAATTCGCCCGCCGAAAAGCCGCCTGGAAAGCGCCCGAACCCAAGTACGAGCGCGGCTATGGCTGGATGTTTTCCAAGCATATCCAGCAAGCCAACGAGGGCTGCGATTTTGACTTTTTGCGAACAGACTTTGGCAAAGCGGTCTCAGAGCCTGATATTTACTAAGACACTCAATCAGACATAAAAGAGAGACTGATTCAATGAGCAAACTTTCTGCGGCAACACGCGAGAAACTGATGGCGGTGAGTACCGCTACGTTGGCGACTTGCCTTTACAAGCGTGGCTTGCGTTCGCAATTTATTCAAAATGTGCAAAAACTTTCGCTCGCCAAGCAAAATATGGTGGGCGAGGCCTACACGTTGCGTTATATCCCGGCGCGTGAGGATTTGAATGGCATCGAGGTGTTTAAAGACCGCGCGCACCCTCAGCGCAAAGCGGTGGATGAATGCCCCGCGGGTGCCGTGATGGTGATCGATAGTCGCAAGGACGCCCGAGCTGCTTCAGCCGGCGGTATTTTGATCGGCCGCCTGATGGCTCGAGGCGCGGCGGGTGTGGTGACGGATGGTGGTTTCCGGGACTCGGCGGAGATTGCTGAGTTGGGGATCCCTGCCTATCATCAGCGACCCTCGGCCCCCACCAATCTGACCCATCACCAGGCAATCGATATCAATGTGCCTATTGCTTGCGGCGACGCACCCGTGTTTCCTGGTGATGTGATCGTTGGGGATGCCGATGGTGTGCTGGTGTTACCCGCGCATCTGGCCGATGAGTTGGCCAATGAGGCGACTGAAATGACAGTATTCGAGGATTTTGTGACCGAAACGGTCAAGACGGGTCGGTCGATCTTGGGTTTGTATCCCAATACAGAGACCAAGACGACCGAGGACTTTCAGGCGTGGCGCAAGAAAGTAGGGCGTTAGGATTTTGGAGATCGAGCGTTTAGAAAAAGAAAAGCCCTGCAAGGCAGAGCTTTTCAAGAAAATCTGTACTGGGGTGAACGACGGGGCTCGAACCCGCGACAACCAGAATCACAATCTGGGACTCTACCAACTGAGCTACGTCCACCACAGAAGCAAAATTCTATCATGTTTGCGCGTTTGACGTGATCCGGAAACAGCATTTCTCTTATGAACTAGGTAGCACCTTATGGCTCGGCTCGAAGAAATACTGATTGAATATTGGCCTCATCTTCTGCTTGTGATTTCGATCGTCGCCAGTAGCGTGGCGTCCGTGCATGCTGCGATGACCAAGAAAGATGTACGTGCGGCGATTGCCTGGGTGGGTGTGATCCTGTTCTCGCCTATTTTGGGTGCTTTTCTATATCTGGTGGCGGGGATCAATCGGATTCGCAAGGACCGCGTGTTCGCCAGACGTGCGCACACGCTCTACGATCAGGAGTTGATCGACAAAATCCTGGTACATGACGTCGTTGACGTGTCGGGTCCTCAGTTTGCTTCGCTTAAAAAATTAGGCGATCACATCAGCGACTTTAAGGTCTTGGGCGCTAACCAGATCAAGATGCTCAATGGAGGCGATGAGACGTATCCCGCCATGCTCGAGGCCATCCGGCAAGCGCAGCGTTCGATCGCGCTGCAGAGTTATATCTTTGATCACGATATTGTTGGCAAGGAATTAGCTCAAGCGCTCATCGATGCGCATCATCGTGGAGTGCAAGTACGGGTATTGATAGACGCTGTTGGCGCCAAGTATTCACATCCGCCTATTACGGCACTGCTGCGAAATGCCGGTGTGCGTACTGCTTTATTCATGCAGCCGGTCATTGGCATTCGCTTGGTCTATGCCAATTTGCGCAGTCATAGAAAACTCTTGGTCATCGATGGTTTACATGGTTTTACAGGTGGGATGAATATCCGCCAAAGCTTTGTCACTGCGATCGCCAAAGAGGCTGTCACCCATGACACACACTTTCAGGTCAGCGGGCCGATTATGTATCAGCTCATGACGAATTTTGCGCATGATTGGGCGTTTACGACCAAAGAAAAGCTCACGGGCGACGCGTGGTTTGCTCCAGCTACCGTGGAAATCAAAGAAACGGGTGTCGCTTTACGCTGCGTCCCTTCGGGGCCCGATGCGACCTTGGCCAGCACACACAATATGCTGTTGGGGGCGCTCGCGGTCGCGCAAACGCATGTGCGGATGCAGTCACCATATTTGCTGCCGGATGTGACCCTGATCGCGGCCCTGTCGACCACGGCAAGGCGTGGCGTGATTGTCGATATTGTGGTGCCAGGCGCCAACAACCTCAAACTCGTTAACGCCGCGATGATGGCACAGATCGATCAGCTCATCGAGACAGGCTGCAGAGTCTGGCGGGCTTCAGGAACCTTCGATCACTCCAAGCTTTTTACCGTGGATGGTGGTTGGTCCTATATCGGGTCATCCAATATTGATCCTCGCAGTTTGCGCTTGAATTTTGAACTTGATCTCGAAGTCTATGATAGAGGGATAGCAAAAGAAATCGAGACCAAGGTGGACGACATCATCGCCCACGCCGAGCGCATTACCTTGCGCACGGTACGCAGGGATCCATTCTGGATACGCTTGCGAAACAAGGTGGTTTGGCTGGCCTCGCCTTATCTTTAAACCCCGAGACTCAGAGTAGGTCGAGAGGGTCTTGGCTTGGGTCTGCCGCATGACCGACTCCAGCGCCTTGAATGCCATGACGTGTCATGGAGTCTTTGACCATGCCCGTGGCTTTCATTTCCTCGACAAAGGTGCGCAACAAAGTCGCTGCAGCCGGCCCCTTTGTTTTAGGTACGCCCATCGCTTGGTGGATGACCATAAAACGCTCACCAAGAATGCGTACTCCCGACATGCCCTGGGTGTCCGCTTCGAGTTGCTGTTTGACACCCGCGGCGACTTCAAGCTGCTGCGCCAAAAAGTCTTGTACGACCGTTTGTGAGGACGAGGCGCGCACGATGGGGGATTGTTTGAGGTGGCGGGTCAGAAACAAATCATAGGCACTACCTTTGCCGACGACGACACGGTTGCCAGGCACGTCGACTTGCTCGTTACGCGTAATCGGAGAGTCCGTGCGGACGAGGTAATACCCCTCGATCAGTACGTATGCGGCCGTAAACGCGATGTCTTTGCCGCGCTCTGGGTCGACCGCAAAAAATCCGATATCGGCACGTCCAGACTCAACCGTGGCGACAGACTTTCCCGCCGTTTCGTTGACGATTAGCTCAACCGGGACCCCTAGTTTTTTGCCTAGCGCCTGCGCCAGATCGATCGAGATCCCAAAAGGTTTGCCCTGGGCATCCAGATTGGCCAGAACGGGATTACCAATGTTGAGCGAGGCACGCAGCACGCCGTTTGGTGCAAAAGCCTTGATGAGGTCTGCGTTGAGTGAAATGGTAGTCATGCAAATTGCTCCAAAGACGACTTTTAAAAGCGATTATTTATCAACATAACAGAACCGCAAGCGCTTGACTGTCGCGAGGCACCTGCTCGGAGGCCCTATTTTTCTGTGAATGCTCTAAGCTTATAATAAATCGTCTTATGTCTAAATAAACTTTAGCTTACCAATGGTTCAAATGATGAAATTTCCCATCCCTCAGTTGTCTGTCTTGTGCGCGACCTTTCTGTTGATGGGAACTGTGGCGCATGCGCAACCCAAAGCCGGTGCCGCTGCAAGCCCTAGCGCAAGTGTCCCCTTGGCAACGGTGAATGGCATCGCCATTCCAGAATCCTTGATGGAGCAAAATGTACGCGCCAACGTCGCCCAAGGCCAGCGTGACACAGCGGAATTGAGACAGCTGCTCAAAGATGAGCTGATCAATCGCGAGATTTTGGCCCAAGAAGCGGCCAAACTAGGTCTTGATAAAACCGCTGAGGCTAAGACACAACTGGCTCAGCTGCGCCAGACCTTAATGGTAGAGCTATTACTGACCGACATGATGAAAAAGAATCCCATCACGGACGTCAAAATCAAAGCTGAGTATGACCGAATGATAGGAGCGCTGAAAGATCAGCAACAGTACAAGGTCGGCCTGATCGTGACGTCAGCCGAAGACGAGGCCAAGGCCATTTTGGTGCGCTTGAACAAAGGCGAGTCTTTCCAGAAAATTGCTGAGCAATCCTCGATTGATCCTAGCAAGGCAAAGGGCGGTGACGTGGGTTGGGTATTGCCCGCACAGATCTTGCCAGCGATTTCAAATGTGCTGGTGAATTTGAAAAAAGGCAGCGTGGCGGTCGCGCCTATTCGCACGCAAGCGGGCTGGAACATTATCAAACTTGAAGACCAACGCAGCTATCAACCGCCTGGCTTGAACGAGGCCAAAAACGACCTTCGTCAAGGTTTGCTTCAGCAACAGCGTGCAGATTTCGTCAAGCGCTTGCGTGAGGGCGCTAAGATTCAATAATCAAATTAATTATTTGATAACGGGAAGGATGAGTAAAATCTTTTGCCGTCAGGATCTACATAAGCATTCACCGTGTATTGGGTTGCGTTATTGATGATGGCTGCGCCCTGCAATACGCCAATAGGTTGGCCTGAAGCATTTCTGGCGACCGGACCATCGATCTCAACGTAAGTGACATAAGCACCATCTTGAAGATGGTTGGTAACGTTGACCGTTTGATCTGAGCTCGCGACTGTAAATGGGCCTGCTGGATTACTCGACGGATCATTACCAGGCCCGCCAGGATTAAAGACAGGTGAATATGCTCCAGAAGATGGCATGCGGATCGTGGTGAGTCTTGCAATAGCGGCAGCATCGCCCGAAAGAATAATGTCGTATTGATTGTCATGATCCTCAACGTAAGCCAAATTGTATGTTGACTGTAATGGCCCCGTGTCTGCAATACCCAATACCGTAATGTTGCCGTAACCCGGTATGAGGTAACTCACTCCAGTTTGGGTAATTTGCACCGCATGATCTGAAGAGTCGTTAGCCGCCAGAATGAAGAATTTACTAAAGTCAGTCGGCAAAATACTACTAATACCATCAGGTGAAAAACCTGCGCTGGTATATACACGTAGACGGTATTGCGCAGAAGAACCAAACAAATCCGAGCCACTATTGGCGTAGGAGGAATTTAACCACTTAGGATTGCTTTCTCCAAGACTAGAGAAAACGTTTAATTTAGCTGCAAGAATTCTAGGACCGTTTCCGCTTACGTACGGATTTTTACTTTCTATGCTGAGCCCCACCGCAGAAACTATCCCTTTTTGCGTGATAAATTTTAACTCTGTGGGTGAGTCCACAATGCTCACAGTAACGGGATATTCAGCATCAGGGTTACCAGGCAATATGCGATTTCCCCAATAACCGATGAGCACCACAGTTTGTCTCTCGTTGTATTCTGTATTCGGTAGAAAACTTGCAGACAAGGGAGTGACAACGGTCCCAGTATTCATGGTGACTTCAAAAGCTGCTGCGCTGATTGATGGCGGCCAAATGGGATGACTAAAGACAACAGGAATGGTGTCACCGGCGGTTGCATCAATTCCGTAGATAGCGGAAACACTTTGTGTGCTTGAGGCGGAGTAGTAGGCTCTTGACGGCGCTTGCAGGCTCGGATCAATGTTTTCAAAAGAGATATTGCCAGCGTAGGCCGCAGCTTGAGCGGCAGAGTCTGTGCCATTCAGATTGGGTACTCCCATATACCCTTCAAAACCATAATTAGCCGTCATGATTGAGGGTGTTGTTGCAAAGTAATCCGCACCCAAAATGATGCTGGTATTCACGGTACTCGCAGTGGAAGTCGTGACAGCCTGATCTGCCGCGATGTAATTGAGGAGCGGAGTTGCTAAGGAGGTATACGTATTGGTAGTATCGGGTGTCCCACTATTAGGGGAGCTGTCAGAGCCATCGCCACAGGAAATAACAAATGTACAAGTTATAGTTAACAACAAGAGTAATTTGAATTTCATTTGTTAGCCTACCTCTTTAAAGAGTGGTGCCCCCGGCGAGAATCGAACTCACAACCACCCGCTTAGAAGGCGGGTGCTCTATCCAATTGAGCTACGGGGACAACGCGACATTATTCTAACTCTTCTATGTAGTCTGCGTTTTTATGGCACAACTCTTTGTCGTTCATCCTGATAATCCGCAACCTCGGCTGCTTAAGCAGGCGGCCCAGCTTTTGCAAAACGGCGGTCTGGTTGCGATCCCCACAGACTCAAGTTACGCGGTGGTCGCACGCCTCGATGACCGGGCTGCCGCAGAGGCCTTGCGCAAGTTGCGCGGCTTGGACGAGCGCCATCATTTGACGATCTTGTGTCGTGATATGACAGCGATGAGTCAGTTCGCCCGGGTCGATAACGCCCAGTTTCGTCTGTTAAAACAAGCCACGCCCGGACCGTGGACGTTCATTTTAGAGGCCTCTCGCGAGGTGCCTCGCCGCGTTTCGCATCCTTCCCGTAAAACCATCGGTATTCGCGTGCCGGGACACCCTGTGACGCTTGCTTTTTTGGAAATGGTGGATGCGCCCTTGTTGTCAACGACCTTGATCCCTGAGGGCGAGGAGCTGCCACTCAATGATCCCGAGGACATTCGGACGCGTTTTCAGCATGCGCTGGCGGCGGTGATCGACGCGGGCGCCTGTCCTTTTGAGCCCACGACGGTCATTGATTTGACCGGCTCATCGCCCGAATTGATTCGACGCGGCCGCGGCGATCCAGCAGTTCTTGGGATCTCTTAGCATTTGACGTGCGATAAACCTCTACAATCCATCGCATGAACGAAATTATTCAGACCATCTCGCTTTATGCCTTGCCAGTGATGTTTGCCATCACCTTACACGAGGCAGCCCACGGCTATGTCGCGAGGTTGTTTGGCGATCCAACGGCCACGCAGCTTGGCCGTGTCACCCTTAATCCCATCAAACATATCGATCCCGTGGGTACGATCGCTGTGCCGGTGGGTATTTTATTGATGTCAAAGTTGGTGGGCGGGCCATTTTTACTCTTTGGGTGGGCCAAGCCCGTGCCCGTAGACTTTGGCCGTCTTCGCCATCCCAAGCGAGACATGCTCTGGGTGGCCTTGGCCGGTCCCGCTGCCAACCTGTTCATGGCGATTCTGTGGGGGGTTTCCCTGCGCTTATTGTTTGAGACCGGTGATCGCAGTAGTTTTTGGTTTCAGATGGCTCAGATTGGAATCCAGATCAACTTGACCTTAATGGCCTTGAATCTCCTGCCGATTCTCCCTCTGGATGGTGGACGCATGCTTTTTAGCTTGCTCCCTAATCAATTGGCGTGGCAGTATGGCCGAATCGAACCCTTCGGCCTTTGGATTGTGATTGCATTGCTGGCAACGGGCTTGCTTGGCACCCTAATCGCCCCACTCATGTCCCTTGGTGAATGGGTGGTTCGATTAGTGCTCTAAGATCACACTATTCCGGTACACTTTTACTTAATTTATTAATGGCGCGACCGCGCCCCGTTCAGCGCTCTGGATTTCCTTTATGGCCACGCACTCATCTTCTAACTTACCTCAGTTTCAAGGCAGCATGCCCGCCTTGGTGACTCCGATGCATCCTGATGGCAGCTTGGACTATCAAAGCTTTCGGGCTTTGGTGGACTGGCATGTTCAGGAGGGCACAAATGGTCTCGTGATCGTCGGTACTTCTGGCGAGTCTCCCACTGTCAATGTCGACGAGCACGCCGAACTGATCCGTGTCGCAGTCGAGCATGCGGCAGGACGACTCCCCATCATTGCAGGTGTTGGCGCCAACTCCACGCGAGAAGCCATTCATTTGGCCGCGCATGCCCTCAAGGTCGGTGCGCAGGCAGGCTTGTCGGTAGTCCCTTATTACAACAAGCCTTCCCAAGAAGGGATGTATCAGCACTTCAAAGCCATTCAAGAAGCGGTTGATCTCCCCACGATTCTCTATAACGTTCCGGGTCGTACCGTTGCGGATATGTCCCATGACACAGTTCTGCGCTTGGCGCAGATCCCAGGCATTATTGGCATCAAGGACGCGACAGGTGATATTGGCCGAGGTGCCCTGTTGATCCGTGATGTGCCTGCGCATTTTCAAATTCTGAGTGGTGATGATGCGACGGCTGCGGCATTGATTTTGCTGGGTGGTCGCGGCAATATTTCCGTGACAGCCAACATCGCTCCTCGCCAGATGAGTGATTTGTGCAAAGCTGCTCTGACCGGTGATGTTCAAAAAGTCAGGCAGTTAAATAATTTGCTGGGTCCTCTGAACAAACTGTTGTTTGTCGAAGGTAACCCGATTCCAGTGAAGTGGGCATTGACGCAGATGGGTCGTATCCCCTCGGGCATCCGTTTGCCTCTTGTGGAGTTAGGTGCTCAGTTTCACGCTCCTTTGCGAGCTGCAATGGTTGAGGCGGGGTTGCTCTGAAATGAAAAGTATGTCGAGTCAAAAAAATGCGTTGATGGTGACGGCTTTAGTTGCAGTCTTGACCTTGAGCGGTTGTGCCTCCGTACGCGAGATGCTTAGTGGCGATGACTCGGTTGATTACAAAAGCGTGGTTCGAACCGATCCGCTGAGCATTCCGCCCGACATGACGCAGGCTGCGAGCGACCCACGTTTCCGAGCACCGGACTCAGGCACGACGACTTTTTCGCAGTTTCAGCAGACTGGACAGGCAAGCCCTGCAGCCAAAGCTTCGATGGCCCAGTCAGCCGTCTTGCCAACGCGTGGCGATATGCGCGTGATGCGCGATGGTGATTTGCGCTGGTTGTCTGTGGATATGCCGGCTGATCGCGCGTTTTCCTCAGCGGCTGACTTCTGGACTGAAACGGGTTTCACTCTGGATGTGACTGATCCCAAAGCGGGCTTGCTCGTGACCAACTGGGCAGAAAATCGTGCCAATATTCCCGATAGCTGGATTCGCCAGCTGCTCGGTAAAGTAATGCCTGGTGCTTGGGATAGCGGTACGCGCGACAAATTTCGCACGCGTATCGAGCGTCACGACAACCGTACAGAGATCTACATCACCCATCAGCGCATGACTGAGGAGGTACTAGGTCTGGCCTCTGGCGGCGCACCTGCAGAGATCCGTTGGACCAATGGCAAAGAAGACCCTGGTCTGAATGCCGCGATGCTGGCGCGAATGATGGCTTTCCTGGGCGAAGACGTCGATGGTGCGCGTAAAAAAGTCGCTCAGGCAAGCACCAAACCACAGGGGCCTGAGGTCACCACAACATCGGGTGGCGATAAAACAGCATTGATCATTAATGAAACTTTTGACCGTGCCTGGCGTCGCGTAGGTGTGGCACTGGATTCGGGTGGCTTTGCAGTGGATGATCGCGACCGTTCGACCGGTGAGTACTATGTCCGTTACGTGGACGTAGACACAGGCATTAAGCGCGAAGATCCACACTTCTTTGCACGCATGTTTGGCGCGAAAACCCCCGGTAAAGCGCCTACATACCGAATTCGTTTGACGACTATGGGTACGCAGACAGAAGTTGTCGTTCTGGATGAAAAAGGAGTGCGTGACACGAGCGCAACAGCCCAGCGTCTCTTAGGCGTTCTGGCAGACAAAATCTAAACGGAGCACTAAGCACCGTCTTGGTGCTCTACTGCTTTGATTTTCGCCCCATTTTGGGGCGTCTCTTTTTGGTGCAAGCCCCGCAAACGGTATAAGGCGTAATATCGAATTCGGGCATCGTTCTTGCTTGTTTTTAAGGTACGCACCCTTTAGAGTCAGTTATGCACCCTATAGAGACTTTCACCTCCAAAGAATGGCTCGCACGGCTTAATCTTAATTTTTTTGTCAGACCGGTTAATCATGCGCCTGCAACTGCAACTGCAACTGTGGCTGTGGCTGTGGCTGTGGATGCGTCTTTGCAAACGAATCTAAAACATCAACATCTGGGACCGTTACGCATCCAAAAGGCGCTTTACCCAGAGGGCCCCGCGCTTTGCCATGCCATCATTGTGCATCCACCAGGCGGGATCGCAGGCGGTGATCGCCTCGAGGTGCACGTGCAGAGTCAGGCGCGCAGTCAGGGGTTGGTGACCACGCCCTCGGCGGCTAAGTGGTATGGGACGGACGGGGGCGTCCCCGCGACGCAAAAAATAGAGATTAGCCTAGAGGGACAGTTGGAGTGGCTGCCACAGGAAACTATTGTTTTTGATCGTGCACTGGTTGAATCTGAGATCACGATCAAGGCCGACGCTACGGGTGCGATGTTGGGGTGGGATCATTTGATTTTTGGACGTCATGCTTCGGGCGAGTCTTTCAAGAACGGTCGTTTTGCGCAATCTCTGCGCATCCATTTGTTCGAGGGACTGGTCTGGCACGATCGTATTGTGCTCCAAGGCGGGGATGCCTTATTTGCTTCCCCGATCGGTTTGAGAGGGCATCATGCGTGTGCCATGCTTTGGGCGATTCTGGCCGAACCAGAGACTTGGACTGAGGCTCGGTTGGAGTTGCTCCGTATGGATAGTCCCGCGCTCTCCTGGACCGTGTTGCATCCCCGGTTGCTCGTCGGACGCTTGCTTGTCGAGCCGTTAAAGCTCAAAGGTTTGCTTGAACAAGCCTGGAGCGTCTTGCGACCCATTGTTTTAAAGCGCCCAGCCCTCAATCCTCGGCTTTGGTCTACCTGAATAAAGGAGTTTCTATGGATCTCACCCCGCGAGAAAAAGATAAATTGCTGATTTTTACAGCGGCTTTACTTGCCGAACGGCGTCTAGCACGTGGTTTGAAACTCAATGTGCCCGAAGCCATTGCCCTCATTACAGCAGCGATCATGGAAGGTGCGCGCGATGGCAAAACCGTCGCAACACTGATGGCCGAGGGCCGCAGTATTTTGACGCGCGCAGACGTCATGGAGGGCATCCCCGAAATGATCCCGGATATTCAGGTCGAAGCCACGTTTCCCGATGGCACCAAGCTTGTCACGGTTCATCAACCAATTCAGTGAGGAGCGGACATGCAAATAACGTCGATGATTCCCGGACAAATACTTGTCCAAGACAGTGAGGACCTTGAAATCAATGTGGGTCGAACGCTGCTTAGCCTCACCGTGGCCAGCACCGGCGACCGGCCCGTGCAGATTGGCTCACACTTTCATTTTGCAGAAACCAATGCAGCGTTGCATTTTGATCGCGCTGCTGCGCGCGGCTTTCGTTTGAATATTCCTGCTGGTACGGCGATTCGTTTTGAGCCTGGACAAGAACGTGTCGTTGAGCTTGTTGCGCTCAGCGGTGATCGGGTGGTGTACGGATTTTCTGGGGCCGTCATGGGGAGTCTGGATCAATGAAAATTTCAAGACAAGCGTACGCCGAGATGTTTGGTCCGACGACAGGCGATCGCGTTCGCCTGGCCGATACTGCGTTGTTTGCACGCGTCGAAAAGGACTTTACGATTTACGGTGAGGAGGTCAAGTTTGGTGGTGGTAAGGTGATCCGAGACGGCATGGGACAGTCACAGCGTATGAGCGCGGATTGTGTCGACACCGTCTTGACCAATGCACTGATCATCGATTACTGGGGCATCGTCAAAGCTGATCTCGGCATTAAAAATGGACGCATCGCCGGCATCGGTAAGGCCGGTAATCCGGATATCCAGCCGGGTGTGACAATTGTGATTGGACCTGCCACTGAGGTCATTGCAGCCGAGGGCATGATTGTGACGGCCGGCGGGGTGGACAGTCATATTCACTTTATCTGTCCGCAACAAATCGAAGAGGCTCTGTGCTCAGGCGTGACCACCATGATTGGTGGCGGTACGGGCCCTGCGACTGGGACGTTTGCCACAACGGTGACGCCCGGTCCGTGGCATTTGGCGCGCATGTTGCAATCGCTCGAGTCCTATCCGATCAATATTGGTCTACTAGGCAAAGGCAACGTGTCTCTACCTGGCCCACTGCACGAACAAATCGAAGCTGGGGCCGTGGGCTTAAAGCTGCATGAGGACTGGGGCAGCACACCCGCCGCAATCGACAACTGCCTGACGGTTGCGGATCAGACCGACACACAAGTCGCGATTCATACCGACACTCTCAACGAGTCGGGCTTTGTCGAGGCGACACTCAAGGCCATCGATGGCAGAGTGATCCACACCTACCATACCGAGGGAGCGGGAGGCGGGCATGCGCCCGATATCATCCGCGTTTGCGGTGAGCAAAATGTCCTCCCATCCTCGACCAATCCGACTCGGCCCTACACCATCAATACGTTGGATGAGCACCTGGATATGTTGATGGTGTGTCATCACCTCGATGCTTCGATTGCCGAAGATATCGCTTTTGCAGAAAGTCGTATCCGTCGTGAAACTATTGCAGCCGAAGATATCCTGCACGATATCGGCGCGTTTTCGATGATTTCCTCGGATAGTCAGGCGATGGGGCGTGTCGGCGAGGTCATTATGCGGACCTGGCAGACTGCGCACAAAATGCGTGAGCAGCGCGGTTCCTTGAGCGAGGCAGGTTTTTCTGATCCCTCGACGAGCGATAACGCGCGTATCAAACGCTATATCGCTAAATACACCATCAATCCCGCGCTTACGCATGGCATGGCACATGAGATCGGTTCGGTCGAGGTGGGCAAGTGGGCCGACCTCGTGTTGTGGCGTCCTGCTTTTTTTGGTGTGAAGCCTTCGACCGTGATCAAAGGTGGCCAGATCGCGATGGCGGCGATGGGTGATCCCAATGCATCGATACCAACCCCGCAGCCTGTGCATTTTCGTCCGCAGTTTGGGGCCTCTGCGCGCGGCATTGAAACGAGTTGTATCACCTTCATGTCCGGTATCTCGGTGCAGCGCGGTGTGCATCAGGAGCTCGGCTTGCGCAGGCAGATCGCGACCGTGCAGGGCACGCGTACGGTCACTAAGGCTGATATGAAACTCAATAGCACTACACCGCACATCACCGTCAGTCCGGAAAACTACAAGGTCTATGCCGATGGTGTGTTGCTTGACTGTCCGCCTGCGCAGGTGCTGCCGATGGCGCAACGTTACTTTTTGTTTTAGGAACGAAGATGGCGATTTTGTTGACCACACGGATTCCTGCGCAAGCGCGCTCACAGACAGACGCAGCCGCCGAGCCCTTACCCGTACTAGAATTGACGCTGGAGGATCGGCAGCGCTCGCGCCTGGCTGCCATGCTGCCTAGTGGACGCGCAGTCGCAGTTATTTTGCCGCGCGGCGAACCTATGCAGCACGGCGATGTGCTCACCGGTGCAACAGGTGAGCGTGTCTTGGTGCAGGCGGCCGCCGAGGCGCTGATGTTGATCCGTGCCCACAATCACTTTGAACTCATGCGTATTGTGTATCACTTGGCCAATCGCCACGTGCGGGCGATGTTGCTGCCCGATGCCGCCCTGATCGAGCCAGATCAAGTGTTGGCAGAGCTCGTCAGACGGTTGGGTGGCACAGTAGAAAATACGCATCAGCCTTTTATTCCAGAAGGTGGCGCCTACGCTGGGGGCGCAGGAGAACATGCGCATCACCATCACCAACACCCTAGCGAATGCGGTGTCGAGTTGCAGGATGAGGCGATGGGTCAGATTGGTGAACAACTTTCTATCGCAGCCCATGCACGATCCAAAGCTTAACTCCCTCTTGTCGGCCCTGCATTTGGCGAGCCCTGCTTTGCCCGTAGGGGGCTTTGCGTATTCGCAGGGCTTAGAACAAGCGATCGAGGATCGTTGGGTCACAGATATGGAGCAAGCCTATGTTTGGATCCGGGATGGTCTGCTACTCAATCTCGCCCGTCAGGAGTTGCCGTGGTGGCTGCATTGTTACGAGGCTGCTTCCCAACAACAATGGGACGCACTCATCGACGGGAATCAACAGCTGAGCGCCCTGCGCGAAACGGCAGAGCTGCGACTTGAATCCTTGCAGATGGGGTATTCGATGGCCAAACTGTTTGCGCAGTGGCCTTCGGCGCAGACGCTTGCCGTACTCAAGGACGTGACATGGTCTTACCCCGCCGCGTATGCAGCGTTGGCAGCGTGCACCGGCGTTGAAAAAGAAACGGCTTTGGCGGCTTTTCTCTGGAGCTGGGTGGAAAACCAAGTCCTGGCTGCGATTAAAACTGTTCCTTTGGGCCAAATCGAGGGACAAGAACTCCTGCATCGTCTCAAAGAAGATATTCCGGCGGCGTGCCTGGTCGCACAGTCGACCCGCATCGCAGAGGCCGGTTCAGCCGCGTTTGGTCTGGCACTCACCAGTGCAAGACATGAAACGCAATACAGCCGCTTGTTTAGAAGTTAAAAAATAGGAATCACACCATGACACAACAATCTAATCCTTTGCGCGTCGGCATCGGCGGACCGGTGGGGTCGGGCAAGACCACCTTGGTCGAAGTCCTCTGCAAAAAAATGCGTGATCAGTACAAGCTCGCGGTCGTGACCAATGACATTTACACCAAAGAAGATGAACGCCTGCTGGTTGCAGCAGAGGCTTTGTCGGCGGATCGCATTATGGGTGTAGAAACAGGCGGCTGCCCGCATACGGCCATTCGCGAAGACGCTTCGATTAACCTCGAAGCGATCGATCGTATGCAAAAACGCTTCCCCGATCTTGATTTGATCTTTATCGAGTCCGGTGGCGATAATTTAGCGGCGACGTTTAGTCCAGACTTATCGGACTTGACGATTTATGTGATTGACGTCGCGGGTGGCGAAAAAATTCCCCGCAAAGGCGGTCCCGGTATCACCCGCAGTGATCTGTTGGTGATCAACAAGACCGATCTCGCACCCTATGTGGGCGCAAACCTTGACGTGATGCGCCACGACACTGCGCGCATGCGTGTGGACCGTCCTTGGGTGATGACGAATTTAAAAACCGGTGAGGGCCTAGACGAAGTCATCCGCTTTATTGAAAAAGCGGGATGCTTGACTCCGTCTTGAAGCGCTGATCCCAGCTACTTTCTGACAAGATGGATCCAACCATCGTCAATCCAGTCTGCCAGTGCGTCGAGCGCCTCCTGTGACAGGCGCTTGGCAGAGGGGTCAGTGCCCGCAAGTTCACGCGCATCCGCAAGTCGTTTCAGGCCTGTTTCGGCTTTGACCATGGCAGGCTCGCCATTGATAAAAAGCTGCTGGTCACGGTAGAGCATACGGCTGCGTCGATCTAACACCCAGTGTGTGTAGGAGGATGCCTGATCGTGCGTCTCTGGATCCTCATCCATCGCTAACGCAAGCGGGCTGTCAAAGACAGCGGCCTGATTGGGCTCGGTCAACCAGCAGCCCAGAAAGCGAGTGGCCAGCGCGTGATCAAAGCGGATTTTGCTGGCGGCAGCGATCGCGGCCTCGGTCAGGCGTTCGGGGAGCTCGGCGGGATGCGCCACAGCGGGCTGAGCGGGGTCGCGGTAAAACTTATTGAGCGCGGGACCATGCAGGGGAGGCTCGCCGTAGGGGCCGCTTGCGACACCCGCACGTGACAAGATTTGATCCGCGGCAGCTTCGAGCATTCCACGTGCCAGCGCCGCCTCGTCAGGTGCGCGAAAGCCAATCGAGATCGTCATGCAATCATCGAGCGCGACACCATCGTGTGCCGCTTGTGGGGGCAGGTACAACATATCGCCTGGCTCCAGCACAAACTCTTGCTCCGGTTCAAAGTTTTGCAAAATTTTGAGTGGTAAACCAGGTACTAAGGACAAGTCTTTTTGTTGGCCGAACTTCCAATGACGACGGCCCTCGGCTTGCAAAAGAAACACGTCATAGCTGTCGTAATGTGGACCCACACCACCGCCAGTCGTGGCCATGCTGATCATCAGATCATCGAGTCGCGCGTTCGGCACAAAGCGAAACTGATTCATCAGCGCACAGGCTGCATCATCATGGATGTCCACACTCTGCACCAATAGCGTCCAGTGTGTTTCCGACATTTTTGGCAGACGACTAAAAGGTCCAACCTCCATATTCCATTCGTCTTTGTCACGCCAGATGAGTTTGGACTCGACCTCGTCACGCTTGCTCATTTTTTTGAGCATTGCCATTGAAACGGGAGGTTTAAAATTCTTGAAAGCCTGACGCACGAGCAGAGGTTTACGCTGCCAGTAGGTCTTCATGAATTGTGAAGGGGTGAGTCCGCCCAGCAGGGCGAGAGGTTGATCCGTGTGCATAAAAAGACCTAAGGCAATAAATTTTTGAGTTGATACAGCGCATCCAATGCTTCACGCGGGCTGAGCGTATCGGGGTCGAGCTCATTGAGGGCTTGGTGCAGTGCCGCCTGGGCATCCGCGAGTTCTGTGGCGATTTGTGTCATGCTTTCAGCGGCGACGACCTCTCCAAACAAACCGAGTTGAGGCGTGGGGGCGCCTTGTGACTCCAGTCGCTCTAGTTCGCGCGTCGCGTGTCTGATCACGGCTGCGGGCACACCGGCGCGTTGTGCGACTTGTATGCCGTAACTACGACTTGCGGGACCGTCTTTCACTTCATGTAAAAATACGATACCCGAGGGAGACTCGGCGGCCGCCAGGTGTACATTGGCCGTGTTGGGCTGTTCGTTGGGCATGCGGGTGATTTCAAAATAGTGTGTCGCAAACAGCGTCAGGGCGCGATTGTGCGTGACCAAGCGCTGAGCGATAGACCATGCAAGCGCCAAACCATCATAGGTCGAGGTGCCACGGCCGATTTCGTCCATCAACACCAAACTGTTCGCCGAGCTCGAAGCCAAGATCGCAGCTGCCTCGGTCATTTCCATCATAAAGGTCGAGCGGCCACCCGCCAGGTCGTCGGCGGCGCCAATGCGCGTAAAAATACGATCTAGTGGACCGATGGCCGCTGCACGCGCCGGCACAAAACTTCCGATGCGGGCGAGCAGGGCAATCAGGGCGACTTGACGCATGTAGGTGGATTTACCCCCCATGTTGGGACCCGTGATCACAAGCAAAGCGCGGTGCGGATTGAGGCTGCAACTATTGGGTGTAAAGCGTTCGATCGAGCGCTCCACGACAGGGTGGCGACCCGCCGTGATGTCGATCGCGGTATGCTCGAGCAAGCCTGGGGCGACCCAGTCGTGATGTTGTGCGTGATGCGCGAGCGCGACCAGTACGTCGAGTTCTGCGCACACACTCGCACAGTGGGACAAGGCCTGCGCCATCGGCATGAGCGCTTGTAACACTTGTTCGTAAAGCCATTTTTCCCGAGCCAGTGAGCGGTCTTGAGCGGAGAGGACTTTATCCTCCCATGATTTGAGCTCAGGTGTGATGTAGCGCTCGGCATTTTTGAGCGTCTGGCGGCGGCGATAATCCTCGGGCACCTTGTCGGACTGCGCGCGACTGACCTCGATAAAAAATCCATGAACACGATTGAACTCGACACGCAGCGTGGAGATCCCTGTGCGGGCGCGCTCGCGCGCTTCGAGCTCCAGCAAGTAGGTGCCGTTATCGGTAGAAATTCCGCGCAGCTCGTCGAGCTCGGCATCATAGCCGTTCGCAATCACCCCACCATCGCGGACTTGTACGGCTGGCTCGGCATCGATCGCCGCACTCAACAAGCGCTCCATGTCAGGGGGAGGTAACAAGTGTTGTGCGATCTCTCGCAGACGCACACAATCCCCTGCGTCTTTAGACTGAGCCGAGGAAAGCAATATTTGTAACTGAGGTAGAGCGCTCAGCGCATCGCGCAAACTGGCGAGTTCGCGTGGCCGCACAGACAACAACGCAATGCGGGTAGCGATACGCTCTAGATCGGGCAATGCGTTTAATGCTGTGCGCAGGGATTCTAAGACTGAGGTTGCATGCAGTAACGCGGTGCTCGCGTCGTTGGCTTGCATGAGTGCGGCGATCGCTTGTTGGCGCGCGAGGACAGGCGCATTGTCGCGTAAGGGATGATGGAGCCAGCGTCTCAACAAACGCGCGCCCATTGGTGTGCGGCAACTATCTAAAATCGAAAAGAGGGTAGGTGCTTCCTCGCCAGACAGTGTGCGAGTCAGTTCGAGATTGCGGCGGGTAGCCGGATCCATCAAGACATATTGGCTGGCTCGGTCCGCGCTGAGACTTTGAATATGCGCAAGCCCTTGGACTTGTGTGCGACCCGCGTAGCGAAGCAAGGCACACGCTGCGCAAATGGCAGTCGGGAGATCGTCCACATCAAAACCAGAGAGCGATTGCGTTTTGAAATGCGCCAGAAGTTGCGCTTGAGCTTGCTCAGCCTCAAAGTGCCAAGGGGGTACGCGGGTGGTGGCACAGTTCAGGCTGACGTCGAGTTCGACATCGTCGGCATAAATGATCTCAGCGGGCTCGATGCGATGAAGCTCCGAGTCCAAAGCCTCGGGTGCGCACTCTGTGAGTTTGAATTCACCGCTAGCCAAGTTGAGCCAGGCCAACCCTGCGCGGGCTGTTTTACCTTTGCGAGAGACAAAGACCGCCGCGACAGAGCGGTCTGATTTGGCGGGTAAGAGCGCCTCGTCTGTGAGCGTACCGGGCGTCACGATCCGAACAATTTTGCGGTCAACCGGGCCTTTGCTAGTGGCGGGGTCACCGATCTGTTCGCAGATCGCGACCGAGACACCTGCGGCCACGAGTTTGGCTAGATATTGTTCGGCGGCATGATAGGGCACTCCTGCCATCGGGATCGGCGCACCGTTGGAGGTGCCGCGACGCGTTAGCGTCAGATTGAGCAGACGCGCGCCGCGCTCGGCATCCTCGTAAAACATCTCATAGAAATCCCCCATGCGATAGAGCAGCAACAACGGGCCAGCCTCAGCCTTTAGACGCAAGTATTGCTGCATCATCGGGGTGTGTTGCTCACTGCTTGTGGGCGTCAGGGCATTGTCTTGCATAGGGTGTTTTAAGGATTGGTGCGGCGCATCTAGCGAAGCCTTTAGTGTAAGCCACGGTGATGTCAGACTTCTCTATAATCGATCAAATAAATACACGACACGCAACAAGGTGAAAAAACATGATCTCTAAAATCGTGCCTGATTTGCAGGCAGCCATGGCAGGCATTCAGGACGGCTCGACCGTGCTGATTGGCGGCTTTGGCGGCGCAGGGCAACCCCATGAGCTGATTGATGGCTTAATCGAGCAGGGCGCGCGCGAGCTGACGATTGTCTGCAACAACGCCGGTTCGGGCGATACAGGGATTGCAGCGTTGTTGGCTTCGGGTCAAGTGCGTAAGATCATTTGTTCGTTCCCCCGTCAGTCGGATTCTCACGTCTTTGACGGACTTTATCGCGCTGGCAAACTCGAGCTCGAGCTTGTGCCTCAGGGCACGCTTGCTGAGCGCATTCGCGCCGGAGGCGCAGGGATTGGTGGATTTTTTACGCGCACCGCAGTCGGTACGCAGCTGGCCGAGGGCAAAGAGGTCCGCACCATCGATGGTCAAGACTACATTTTAGAGGGCCCTATCAAGGCTGATGTCGCCGTGATCCGCGCGCATCGCGCCGACCGTTGGGGCAATCTTGTCTATCGTAAAACCGCACGTAATTTTTGTCCTGTCATGGCCACGGCCGCCAAGCTCACCATCGCGCAAGTCAATGAAATCGTCGAACTCGGCGAGCTCGATCCTGAGGCGATTGTGACGCCCGGTGTCTTTGTCAAGCGTGTTGTGTGCATTCCAGCCAAAGCAGTCAAAGCAGGTAAAGGTTAAACCATGAAACGTATCTCTAGAGATGAGATCGCCGCCCGCGTGGCGCGCGATATTCCAGAAGGCGCAATCGTCAACCTCGGAATCGGTCTGCCGACCAAGGTCGCCAATTATTTGCCCAAAGACAAAGACATTTTTCTGCAAAGCGAAAACGGTGTGCTGGGCATGGGGCCCGCTCCCGCCGCTGGCGAAGAAGACTGGGATTTGATCAATGCGGGTAAGCAACCAGTGACCTTGTTGCCCGGTGGCAGCTATTTCCATCATGCCGATTCGTTTGCCATGATGCGTGGCGGCCACCTCGATATTTGTGTGCTCGGCGCGTTCCAAGTTGCGATCAATGGCGACCTCGCCAACTGGTCTACCGGTGAGCCCGATGCGATTCCCGCAGTCGGCGGAGCGATGGATTTGGCCGCGGGTGCGAAAGACGTGTTTGTCATGATGGAGTTGCTCACTAAGGAGGGTCAGAGCAAGCTCGTCAAGCATTGTACGTATCCTCTGACGGGCCTTGCTTGTGTCTCTCGCGTCTACACTGACATCGCGGTCTTTCAGATCGAGACAGGCGGAGTGGTGCGCGTGGTGGACGACGTGTCTGGTGCAGGCGAACAAGAGTTGCGCCGACTGACTGGGCTTGATCTGGTTTTTTAGCCTTTGTGCGAAGTGGTTCGCCCACAGCCCCGGTTACTCATCCACAATCTTAGTCAGTTTCTTTGTATCCAGTGGCGGTGAGGCATCCTGAATTTTGGAGCCCATCGCCTCAAGCGACTGACATAGGTTTGAGATCCGTTCATCTTGTCTGGCCACATGCGTGATCAGCTCGTTTAAAACCTTATTCAAAGGATCTGCCGCACCTGGGTCGACCGCATAGGCGGCCATCAATATAGCGGGGATGACAGAGGAGGTCTGCTCCTCATCGTCTTTTTCAATGATGCGCGCAGGATTGCCCACCGCCGTCGCATGTGCCGGTACCGGCTTGACCACCACAGCATTCGAGCCAATGCGGGCGCCATCGCCCACGACAAAGCCACCTAGCACTTGCGCACCTGCACCCACCACTACGCCTTTGCCAAGCGTCGGGTGCCGCTTGGCGCCCTTGTAGAGGCGTGTGCCGCCGAGCGTGACGCCCTGATAGATGGTGCAATCATCGCCGATCTCTGCAGTCTCACCGATCACGACGCCGAAACCGTGGTCGATAAAGACTCGGTGGCCAATTTTTGCGCCAGGGTGAATCTCGATGCCAGTCAACATACGACTTAGGTGCGAGATAAAGCGTCCCAGCCAATAACAATGAGCATTCCACAAGCGATGCGCCAAGCGATGCGCCATGAGGGCATGCAAGCCTGGATAGCATGTGAGGACCTCGAGCTTGCTGCGCGCGGCAGGGTCTCGCTCCAAAATGCAGGCGATGTCTTCACGTAGATGTTTAAACATATCTTTGATGCTACCGCAGACGAGAATATCGCCTGATAGTAACCAGCTTATGAAGATGGTTTGTTTTTGCGGGCCGTCGCAATCATGGCGGTACAGACGCCGCGCATCATGTCGACTTCGTCTTTGCTCAAATCTGTTCGATTGAGCAAGTGACGCATGCGGGGCATCAGTTTTTTGGGATGTTCGGGATCCAGAAAGCGCACGGCCTCGAGTGCCTCCTGCCAATGTGTGAGCAAGGCCTGGACCGCCTCGCCGCTGGCGGGCTGGCTGCCAGGGTGCTTGGCGGGCGGCTTTGGCTGAAGCAGCGAAACAGAGGGGGCGCTGATCTCTGCCGCAGGGCTACTCAGCGCGTAGCCGCCTTGCAGCAGGGCGTAGCGCAATTCCCAGGCGCCTAGTTGCATGGCTTGGGAAACATTGAGTGAGCTGTAGGCGGGATTGGCAGGGATATGGCAGACGCGATGACAGAGCGCGATATGCTCGTTGGTCAGTCCTGAGCGTTCTGTACCCACTACGAGGGCCACACAGCCCTCAGGATGCTCGCGCAGGTGCCTTTGGGCTAAGTGCGCAGCCTCTCGGATGTCGCAGGCAGGCGGGCCAAGCTCGCGTTCCCGAGCTGTCAGGGCAAAAGCGAGCGTAACCGGCGCCAAAGCATCTTTAAGACTGTTAAAGGTTTTTGCCCCCGCCAGCACATCGCCTGCACCACTGGCCAAAGCGATCGCTTCGGGCTGAGTGGTGATTTCAGGGGTTTTCGGAGCAACGAGCACCAGGTTTTCAAACCCCATCGTTTTGATCGCACGCGAGGCCGAACCGACGTTTCCGGGGTGGCTTGGCTCGGTCATAATGAAGCGAACACGGGAAAAATCGGAAGTCATTTAAAATTCTGCTTTGCTTAATAGAAAAACTACGCTCATGCACCCGATGCTTAATACCGCCATTAAGGCGGCCCGGCGCGCCGGAACCATTATCAACCGTGGGAGTCTTGAACTCGATCGGTTACAAATCGCCCGCAAAGGCCCTAGAGATTATGTCACGGAAGTCGACCGTGCCGCAGAGGAGGCCATCATTGATGTGCTGCGTACTGCTTACCCTGACCACGCCTTTTTGGGTGAGGAATCCGGACATCAGGGTGGCGACACGCCCGAGGGTGCATTGGCCCCCAATGAATGGGTGATCGATCCCTTGGATGGTACGACCAACTTTATCCACGGTTTGCCGACTTACGCGGTTTCCATCGCCCTACGACAGTTCGGTCAGGTGACGCAAGCCGTGATTTACGATCCTTCGCGTAATGAGCTTTTTACCGCGAGCCGCGGCGGTGGCGCGTTTCTCAACGATCGCAGGATGCGCGTTTCAACTCAGCTCAAATTTCACGATGTGTTGCTGGGTGCCGCCTGGCCTGGTTCTATCGGACCCGATGAGCTGTCACAGCCTCGCTTTATGGAGATGGCACGCGGTTGCGCAGGCGTGCGCCGTACGGGTTCTTCGGTGCTTGATATGGCGTATGTGGCGGCAGGTCGGATGGACGGTTTCTGCGGTCTGGGTCTCAAACAGTGGGATATGGCCGCTGCCAGCCTGATGGTCCTCGAGGCCGGCGGCTTAATTGGTGACCTGCAGGGTGAACAAACTTGGATGGAATCAGGTAACGTGATTGCCGCGACGCCTAAAATCTTTACGCAAATGCTGGGCTATTTGCGCGGCTAAGGTCTAAGGGTTTTAGACTAAAGGCTTCAGACTAAAGGAGACAGCCTAAAGCGCGATGCGCTTTAGGCCTGATCCAGATCAAACAGCGCCGGGCCTTCCTCATCGATCACCATCCAGCCCCCGCGCATCTTGCCCTGCGGTGCGGTTGGCTCGCAATCCCAGTCTGGCAGTACCCAACGTTCACAGATACGACCGTCCACGTTCAGTACATTGCGACCGGGACGATGCGTGTGTCCATGAATCACGAGGGAGACATTCGCGCTACGAATCGCTGCAGCCACGGCGTCGGCATTGACATCCATGATCTCCATCGATTTGGTTTGGTTGGCTACCATGCTTTCGCCGCGTGCTTGAGCGGCCATGCTCAGTCGCTCGGGAATACTCTTGGCTAAAAAGCCAGATTGCCAGGTCGGATTGCGCACCATGGCTCTGAACTGCTGATAGGCCACATCGTCGGTGCAGTATTCATCACCATGGCTCAGCAGCATCGTGCGGCCACCGATCGTGACCAGTACCTGCTCAGGTAATAAATGAGCGCCTAGGCCAGCAGCGAGTGCGCCACCCATTAAAAAGTCGCGGTTCCCCCTTCCTAGCCAAACGGGAATCTGCGCCGCACAGGCTTTGATCGCCATCAGGTCCCGAGCGAGCCAGGGGGGCGCGACGACAGCGACATCGTCACCGATCCATGCATCGAAAATGTCACCCGGCAACAGCAAGGCCTTGGCCTCGCTGGCGGCGAGCTTTAGAAAATCACGGAAAGCTTCTGCGGTGCCGGTTGTGTGCTGCCCCAGGTGTACATCAGAGGCGAGCCAGACCGGCCCGTCGAGTTCGATCTTATTCAAGGACAACTGCCTTTGTAATCACAACATCGTTGGTCGGTACATTTTGATGAAAGCCGCTGTTAGCAGTGGGGACACCTTTCATTTTGTCGATCACATCCTGACCTTCGACAACCTCGCCAAACACGGCGTAGCCCCAGCCCTGTGCAGTCGGCGCAGTGTGGTTCAGAAAGTCGTTGTTCGCGACGTTAATAAAAAACTGTGCAGTCGCTGAGTGAGGATCGCTGGTGCGCGCCATGGCAAGCGTGTACTTGTTGTTTTTCAGACCATTGTTGGCCTCGTTTTCCACGGTGGCCTTGGTGGGCTTTTGCTTAAGGCCTGGCTCAAAACCACCACCCTGAATCATGAACCCATCGATCACGCGATGGAAAATCGTCCCGTCAAAAAAACCGTCTTTGACATAGGCTAGAAAGTTCGCCACAGTCTTAGGGGCTTTTTCAGCGTTGAGAGAAATAATAAAGTCGCCCTGGTTGGTGGACATTTTGACGCGTGGTGCTGTGCTCATGGAAGTAACGCCTTGTTTTTGAGTCGAGTTGGAGGGAGAGGCCGCTTGGGCCGATAAAGACACTAGCGGAATCATACCGACCAGTGCGAGGCCGCGCATCAAGCGCAACCCATAAGAGAAAATCGTCATTTCGGGGCATCCTCAAGTAGGTCTTTCACTCGTTTAATTTTTGGCGCCAAGCCTGGGACGCCAGCCTGTGCCGCACGTTGGTAGGCGCGCAGTGCAAGATTGAGTTGAACGTCGCCAAGATTGGCGAGTGCAATGGGGTATTTTGGATTAATCATGACGGCCATCTCAAGCGCGCGCCTGGCTTGTTCAAGCTCGTTGCGCTTGACGTAAAGCGCGGCGAGGTTGTTCCAAGGCTCTGGCAGCTCGGGAAAACGGGTCGTCATCTGAAGGTAGACGGACTCGGCTTCATTAGGCCGGTTCATTTCGGCCAAGATACGGGCATGCAAAAACATGAGTTGCACATCGGTGCCTGGGGTATGACGCAGGGCTTCAACAGCCTGACGCGCCTCTACCGTTTGGAGCGCTTCTTTAAGTCGACCTGCACGAATCAAACCATCGATGCGCTGAGAGATTTCGGTCGGTGAGAGTGGAATGCTGGTGTCTACGGAGGGGGCCAGCGCCTCAAGAAGCCTGGCTAAGCCGTCCCAGCCGCCATCGGGGACCTTGTCTCCAAGGACTGTGTTGGCTGTGCTGGGGACCGCAGAGGGCATGGTGTTGCGAAGCGATTGATTGCCGCTTATCTCAGTCGGATCGTTTGCCAAAGGATTGATCGTGGCAGGTGTGCTCCCACCCAAATTCATTTGGGCGAGCGCAGCCCCTGGGATCGACACCGGCAGGCACAATGCCATGGCTGTGGCGACCCATGCCGCCATGTTTGTGATCGAACGCGTACTTTTCGCCAACTTCAAGTCGTGGAACCCTCAATTGCTATACTTGTAGAACTACATTTTAGCCCTGCTTTTGACTGACCACACGCATGCTACAGATCTACGACTCATTGTCCCGCTCCAAGCGCCCATTTCGCCCGGTACAGCCCGGCAAAGTAGGGCTTTATGTGTGTGGAATGACGGTATACGACTATTGCCATCTGGGACATGCCAGGATGCTGGTCAGCTTTGACGTCGTGCAGCGATGGCTGCGTGCCTCGGGTTATCAGGTGCAATATGTACGTAATATTACTGATATCGATGACAAAATCATCAGACGCGCGGTCGAAACCAACCGCCGCTTGGGTGAAGTGACTTCCTATTTCATCGATGCGATGCATGCCGACGAGCGTGCCTTGTCCGTGCAGCTGCCTGATGCGCAACCCCGCGCGACCGAGTATGTCGGCGATATGCTTGACATCATCGGCAAGCTCGAACAAAAAGGGCTGGCCTATCACGCGGTCGATGGCGATGTAAATTTCGCCGTCCGCGAGTTTCCGGAGTACGGCAAGTTGTCGGGCAAGTCGCTTGACGACTTGCGCGCCGGTGAGCGTGTGGCTGTAGTCTCTTCCAAGCGCGACCCGCTTGACTTTGTTCTGTGGAAATCCGCCAAAGAGCACGAGCCTGCCGACACGCGCTGGGACTCGCCCTATGGCTGGGGTCGACCTGGCTGGCACATCGAGTGTTCGGCGATGAGTAAAGCACTGCTTGGTTTGCCCCTGGACATCCATGGTGGTGGTCCGGACCTCAAGTTCCCGCATCATGAAAACGAAATCGCTCAGACTGAGGGGGCGTTTGAAGGGACGCTGGCCAACAACTGGATGCATTGCGGTCCGTTGATGGTCGATGCAGAAAAAATGTCCAAGTCTCTGGGCAATTTTCGTACGATCCGTCAAACCATTGGCGTGCTAGACGAGGCTTCCAAGCAAGGACAGCCCGCCGTCACCGAGTCGGCTGAGTACGAGGTCAATCCGCGCGAAGCCGAAATGCTGCGTTTCTTTATCGTGCGCAATCATTATCGCAGTGCACAAAACTACGCACCGGACAATTTGATCGACGCGCAGCTGTCGCTTGATCGGCTTTATCAGACGCTGCAAAATTGCCCGCCTTCGGGTGGCACGGTCGCCATTGACTGGCAGGCACCGCAGGCGCTGGCCTTTCGCGAGGCGATGAACGACGACTTTAATAGCGCGGGCGCTGTCGCGGCCTTGTTCGAGCTGGCCAGCGAGGTCAATCGCAATAAAAGCGCCGCTTTATCGGCCCAGCTTAAAACACTCGCCGAGCTGCTGGGACTCCTGCAAAAAGACCCAATGGTCTATTTTCAGAGCCCGACACGCTATACCCGTCGCGCGATCGAACAGGGTGCCGCGAGTGAGGACGCCAGTATTTCTGCCGCGCTTTCCGAGTCTGAGATCGAAGCTTTGATCTTGGCCCGTGCGCAAGCCAAGTCGGCGAAAAATTTCGCCGTTGCCGACCAGATTCGTGCGAAACTGAAAAACGCAGGAGTCGAGCTTGATGACAAGCCCGGTGGCCTGACTCAGTGGCGTCGTGCCTAAGGTCTATTCCATGCCTAGTTCTGATATTGCTCAAGGTAAACCTGATTACTGGGATTCGGCGACCGCTCAATTGATGCGGCGTGACCGGATCATGAAAAAAATTATTCCTAAGTACCCGGATATTTTTCTGACCTCACGCGGCAATCCTTTTGTGACACTCGCCCGCTCGATCATCGGTCAACAAATTTCTGTCAAAGCAGCAGAATCGGTTTGGCAAAAGTTTTTGCTTGAGTGCGGCAAGCGCCCAACCCCTTCAAGTGTTCAGGCTGCTGGCGTGGATCGCCTTCGAGCGGCTGGACTTTCTGGGAGAAAGTGCGAGTACGTCCTTGATCTTTCAACACATTTTCTCGACAAGCTCGTGCGGCCTCAAAAATGGGCCAGCATGGAAGACGAGGAAGTGATCGTCGAGTTGACGAACATTCGCGGTATCGGTCGTTGGACAGCAGAAATGTTTTTGATTTTTAATCTTCAGCGGCCCAATATCTTGCCAATTGATGATGCGGGACTATTAAAAGCAATCTCGTTACACTATTTCAGCGGTGAGCCCGTCTCCCGCTTTGAAGCTCGAGAAGTGGCCCAGGGATGGCAACCGTGGTGCACGGTCGCGACTTGGTATTTATGGCGATGCTTGGATCCCACTCCGGTGGAATACTAAGTACGCCTAGGATTAAATGAGCACATATAGACATGCGCAATACTTTTCTTGAATTTGAACACCCCCTCGGCGAGCTCGAGGGCAAAATCGAACAACTGCGCTACGTGCAGGCGGATTCGGCTGTCGATATTTCAGATGAAATCAGTCGACTTCAACAAAAAAGTCAGACGCTGGCCAAAGATATTTATTCAAAGCTGACACCTTGGCAGACCTCGATGGTCGCCCGTCATCCGCAGCGTCCCTACACGCTCGACTATGTGCGTGAAATCTTTACCGATTTTCATGAACTGCATGGCGATCGTATGTACGCTGACGACTTATCGATCGTGGGCGGCATGGCGCGTTTTAACGGCGCGCCATGTATGGTGATCGGTCACCAGAAAGGCCGCGATACCAAGGAGCGCGCCGCGCGCAACTTTGGCATGCCGCGTCCTGAGGGCTATCGTAAAGCGATGCGCTTGATGCGCCTCGCAGAAAAATTCAATCTACCCGTTTTTACCTTTGTGGACACACCCGGCGCCTATCCTGGCATCGGTGCCGAAGAGCGCGGTCAGTCCGAAGCCATCGGTCACAACCTCTTCGCCATGGCAGAGCTCAAGGTGCCGATCATCTCGACCATCATCGGTGAGGGCGGTTCTGGTGGAGCTTTAGCGATCGCGGTCGGTAACGTCGTGTTGATGTTGCAGTACTCAACTTACTCGGTGATTTCGCCCGAGGGCTGCGCGTCGATCTTGTGGCGCAGCCCGGATAAAACTTCCGAGGCTGCGGCCGCACTCGCCATTACTGCTGATCGACTCAAAGATTTCGGTTTGATCGACAAGGTGGTCAACGAGCCTGTTGGCGGTGCGCATCGCGATCCTCGCGTGATGGCGCGTTTGTTGCGTCGTTCGTTGGCCGATGCGTTGCGTTCGTTGTCTGGCATGACACCTCAACAACTGATCGACCACAGGCTCGAGCGTTTGTTGTCCTATGGTAGTTTCCAAGAGGTGCGCGCTTAAGGGCGGTACCTCAGGTGCCCCCTTACGCGCTTGCTTGCGCCTCTTGATGCATAACGCCTGGCCTGACGCTCCCGTGCGAGCACTTCAGCAGGCGCTGGCAAACATCCCCGCGGATCAAGCCGTCGCTGTTGCATTGAGTGGCGGTACGGACTCTGTCGCGCTGGCCTTAGTGGCCGCGCAGGTGTGCGCGCAACGCGGGCAAGCCCTTTATTTTTTTCATATTCATCACGGTTTGATGCCCGAGGCCCATGCCTGGGCCGAACATGTGGCCGTGTTTGCGCGTGTGCTCGCTGTGCCTTTGGTCGTGCGTCATGTGCAGGTCGATCTGACGCAGGGGTTGGGTACCGAAGCCTCGGCGCGCGAAGCGCGTTATCAAGCTTTAGCTGCACTCGCAGGCGAGCATCAAGTGGCCGCGCTTTTGCTCGCTCATCATCAGCAAGACCAAGCTGAAACAGTGTTGCTGCGTTTGTTACGCGGGGCAGGGGTGTTGGGGCTGAGTGCGATGCAAGACGATGTGGTGCGTCAGGGAATGCGTTTGTTGCGTCCATGGTTGGACATTGAGCGTCAGGAGCTGGTCGCCATCGCGCAGGAGTTTGCGGATCGGACTGGTTGGCAGGCCGTCCAGGACCCAAGTAACACTGATCCTCAATACAAGCGGGGGGCGTTCAGAACGCAGCTTCTGCCCATTTTAGAAAATTACTGGCCTGGGTGGCGCCAGACGTTGGTGCGCCATGCTAAACAGGCCGCCGAGGTGACGGAGATCTTGGCCGAGGTTGCAGCCCTAGATTGGCTCACGCTCGAGCCTGCTACGTCTGACCAGAGCTTTAGCCTTAAAGCCTGGCGGGACTTGAGCCCAGCCCGACAGGCCTTGGTGCTGCGATACTGGCTCGAGCAACAGCAGGTTGCCATGCCCGGAGAGCGACGACTGGCTGATTTAATGCGCCAGTTGAGGCAACTTCATGCCCTGGGACACGACCGGGAGTTATTGTGGCAACACGGTTCTCATACTGTGCGCTGTCTGCGCGGGCGTGTATCGCTGTCTTCGGGCTAAAATAGTGGACTTTGCTTCTGCCCATCCGTTTTTACCCTAAATCATGTCACTGATCGTTCACAAGTACGGCGGAACCTCCATGGGATCCGTCGAGCGCATTAAAAATGTCGCACGCCGCGTCGCCAAATGGCATGCGGCGGGCCATCAGGTCGTTGTGGTGCCGTCTGCTATGTCGGGCGAAACCAATCGTCTGTTAGGCCTGGCCCGCGAGCTTTCTGATTCTGCCGATGGTCGCGAGCTCGATATGATCGCCGCCACCGGTGAGCAAGCTTCGAGCGGCCTGTTGGCGATCGCACTGCAGGCCGCTGGTCTTCAGGCCCGCAGCTACGCTGGCTGGCAAGTTCCCATTCGCACCGATTCCGCCTACACCAAGGCACGCATCACCGGCATTGACGACAAACGCATCCGCGCTGATCTCGATGCCGGACGCGTGGTCGTGGTCACAGGTTTTCAGGGTGTCGATGACGCGGGCAATATCACCACGCTCGGACGCGGTGGCTCGGATACCTCCGCCGTTGCCGTCGCTGCTGCTCTCAAGGCAGATGAGTGCCTGATCTACACCGACGTGGATGGTGTGTATACGACGGACCCACGCGTCGAGCCCGATGCGCGCCGCCTGAATGTGATCTCGTTCGAAGAAATGCTCGAGATGGCGTCCCTAGGTTCGAAGGTTTTGCAGATTCGCTCGGTCGAATTCGCAGGTAAATATCGTGTGCCAACCCGGGTCTTGTCTTCGTTGACCGACCCCGACATGCCGCTGGACGAAGAAATGCGCTCCGGCACCCTGATTACTTTTGAGGAAGACGAAAAAATGGAAGCAGCTGTTGTCTCGGGCATCGCCTTTAGCCGCGACGAAGCCAAGGTTACTTTGCTGGGCGTGCCCGACAAACCAGGCATCGCCTACGCAATCCTGGGCAAAGTCGCCGACGCCAATATCGACGTCGACATGATCGTGCAAAACCAGTCCGTGGCCGGTACGACCGACTTTTCCTTTACCGTTCATCGCAACGAGTTTGCACGCACGCTCGCTCTGTTGACCGGTCAGGTCGCACCCGCCGTGGGTGCCCGCGAAGTCGTGTCCGACGACAAGGTCGCCAAGGTCTCGATCGTTGGTATTGGCATGCGCTCGCATGCTGGCGTGGCTAGTTTGATGTTTAAAACACTGGCCGCTGAAAACATCAACATCCAGATGATCAGCACCAGCGAGATCAAAACCTCGGTCTTGATTGAGGATAAGTACATGGAGCTGGCAGTGCGTGCGCTGCATAAGGCTTTTGGTCTGGAAACCGCTGCCCCGACCAAGATTTAATGACGTAAAGTGATTCAAATAGGCGCTATTCGTCATGCTAGAATAGCGCCTTGGTTTGGAGGCGTGCCCGAGCGGCTGAAGGGGCTCCCCTGCTAAGGGAGTAAGTGCGCTAAAACGTGCTTCCAGGGTTCGAATCCCTGCGCCTCCGCCAAGTCAATAGCATTTGCAGGGCTTTTGAGTGATTTGGTACTTTTTTTACCAAAATTGTTACCAAAATACGTCACTAGATGACTAGACTTTAACATCGTGCTCATTTGTTATTTAGTCATGATTGATAGTGCAACTTATTAACACTGTGCAAAGCGCTTAGCCTAGACTGCAAAAAAACTAGCGCATCGGCTTCAATTGGTATGCGCTTCATTAGAGAAGTTCAGAGGGCTTCCAATTGCTCATTTCTGCCCATGTCTCCCCAGCACTTGCTCCCCCCAAAAAACTCACGGCTTAGTTTTTCTTTATCAACACACAGTATCTTGCTCATGCAAAGCTGTTCGGAGTTATGAATTCTTACTCTAGTAAGTTCGGCTGACATATCTAGGAATACCGCACGCCTCTGTTTTATCCTAGGCC
>CAMDFD010000014.1 GCA_945897365.1 Bordetella parapertussis
GCACCCGCATAGAGCTTCACGACTGAAGTACCCGTCGTGGCACCGTAAACAATAAGAAGCACCGACGGTGGAATTAAAATACCCAGACATCCACCCGCAGTGATGACGCCCGCTGTTAAGCGAACACTATAGCCAGCCTTGAGCATAGCTGGCATTGCAAGCAAGCCCATCAAGGTCACCACCGCACCCACAATCCCCGTTGCCGTGGCAAAAATTGCACAAGTCAATAGCGTTGCAATGCCCAATGCGCCAGGCAAACGCGCCAGCGCAAGGTGTAAGGAGCGAAATAATTTTTCAATCAAGTTCGC
The DNA here is from genome assembly GCA_945897365.1 of Bordetella parapertussis. Taxonomy (GTDB): domain Bacteria; phylum Pseudomonadota; class Gammaproteobacteria; order Burkholderiales; family Burkholderiaceae_B; genus Zwartia; species Zwartia parapertussis_A. The sequence goes on from CAMDFD010000014.1 coordinate 309, forward strand.
CCGCTCAACCAAATATCCCATAAATACAAATAAAGGGATCGAAATCAACGCATCATTCGTCATGGTGGCATAGGTGCGCTGAACCATGAGCGTCAATGTCTGATTCAACGCTTTGCCTGTCATCTCAGGCGCCTGAAGGATGTACGCTAGAAAAGTAAAAATCACTCCCATGCCCATCAGCGTAAAGGCTGTCGGGAATCCAAGCATGATGGCGACTACGATGAGCGCCAACATAATCAAGCCGATGTGGCCCGTTGTGATGGCTGTCCAAGGTGTTAAAAAGATAATCAACATCACAACAATTGCGATGCAACTAAATCCAAACCATATCGCCTTTGGCAATTTCATTTAGCGTGCTCCTTGCCAACGACATATTTGTCTAGGGACTGAATGTCTTCGTCTTTCACTTGAACGAGTGCTTTTAATTTCTCCACATCCACTTCTTGCACATCGGCCTCACGCTCTGGCCAGGCGCCCTCTCGCAGGCACATGACGCAGCGCGCGATTTCAGCAAACCCTTGTAGAAGCAAGAAAAATCCTGCAATGGGAATAAACACTTTAAAGGGATAAACGGGCGGGCCATCTGCCATCAAAGAGGAATGCTCATTGATCAAAATTGAATCGGCGGCGAACGTCCAGCCAGCCCACACCATGGCCGTTACACCAGGAATAAAAAATGCGACGTAAAGCACGAGGTCGATCCATGCCTGGCCTCTAGGCGGCAAATATCCATACAGAATATCGCCACGCACATGACCATTTTTAGCAAGGGTATAGGCACCCGCCATCATGAACATGATGCCGTAATACATTGACTGCAAATCAAATGCCCAAGAGCTTGGCTGATTAAATAAATACCGGGCGACGACTTCCCATGAGACATGCAGCGTTAACACCACAATCAACCATGCGAATGTTTTACCCAAAAACGTGGATGTTGCGTCGATGCGCCAAAGCCATTTATTCATACATTCATCCGGTCAGTGAAACTGACCTTGCGTCCAATAAAAAAGATGGCATCTAAACTAAAAGATGCCATCTTGTGCATGACATACCAAAAAAAGAACTAGCCTTTCTTCGCTGCGAAGAAGTGGTTGTAAGCCATACGGAAGTTCACATTCGTATCGCCCGACCATTTACCCGCACGCTCGGCAAAGGCCTTTTGCGAATCAATCACTTTCTTGAATAGTGGGTTTTCAGCCGATCGTTTAGCGATCATCTGATCCCAGATCTGAAGCTGTCTCTGCAAAATGGCGTCCGGTGTCTTGTAAAACTTCACACCTTTATCTTTCTGCAAAACTTCGTAGTCTTTGGAGTAGCGATCAATCGCTTTCCAAGACATGTCGGCACTGGCCGCTTGAGAGGCCACGGCTAACACGCTCTTGAGATGTTTAGGCAAGGCATCGTATTTCGTTTTATTAAACAAGATCTCAAATTGCTCGGCGCTCTGGTGGAAACTCTGCAACATGCAGACCTTCGATACGTCGGGGAAGCCGAGCAACAAGTCGGAAGACGCATTGTTAAACTCAGCGCCATCGAGCAAGCCACGATCCAAGGCGGGCACAATCTCGCCGCCTGGCAGTGCATTCACCGCAGCGCCCATGGCCGTGTACATATCAATGGCCAAACCAACGGTGCGGAATTTGACACCCTTGACGTCTTCGACTTTTGAAATAGGCTTTTTGAACCAACCAAAGGGCTGAGTCGGCATCGGGCCATACATCAAGGACACAACGTTGACCTTCATCGCTTTTTGGATTTCGGTCAGCAATTCTTTGCCGCCACCGTATTCGTGCCAAGACAACAACATATTGGCATCCATACCGAACGAGGGACCGGAACCCCACAACGCGACCGCAGTATTTTTACCGTACCAGTAAGCCAGCACACCATGACCACCATCCAGCGTGCCCGCAGAAACGGCATCAAGCAAGTTGAAAGCAGGCACAACAGCACCAGCGGGCAGCACGTCAATCTTGAGTTGCCCCTCAGCCATATCGTTTACTTTTTTCGCATAATCAAGCGCATATTCGTGAAAGATATCTTTCGCAGGCCATGTGCTTTGAAAACGAAACGTAATGGGCGCGGTTTGAGCCTTAACAATTGGGGCACCCAGGACTGCAGCGGAGCCTACCGCTGCAGTTGTGAAAAACTTTCTTCTAGAAGACAAAATAGACATCCTCAACTCCTTAAAGTCGAAATTCGCTGCGCTTTTCCCTGCTGACAATACTTTTAAAGTTTTAAATTCTTTTTTGTCAGTCTATTTGTCTCTATTAGACGCTTAGCTGATGTCCCGCACAACCAAATTTCATCGGTATTAACCCGAACGGGTCTGTCGCGTTTGAACAATCAACGATCCCGCTTAATCGCAAACGCGCAAAAATCAATCAAGGCTTGCCTGGCCGGTGAGTCAGGTAAGAGTTCAATGGCTTGACGGGCAAGTGCTGCCTCAGCAACCGCACATTGACTCGCATGTTCGAGCGCACCAGTTTCCTGGATCGCGCGCGCCACAGCATCAAAATCCGCCTCGCCTTTCTCAATTGCCTCTCGCACGAGCTGTTTTTGCTCTGGCGTCCCGACTTCAAGGACCCGAATCAGCGGCAAAGTCGGCTTGCCCTCTCGTAAATCATCCCCAACATTTTTACCCAAGGCGCTCACGTCGCCGTTGTAATCCAACACGTCATCGACTAGCTGAAAGGCCGTTCCTATGTGGCGACCATAGGCTGCCGCGGCCTCTTGCTGAGCCGCCGAGCCCCCCGCCAAGACCGCACCCGCCTCAGCCGCCGCCTCAAATAACTTGGCCGTTTTAAAGCGCACCACCTGCAAATACCGCGCCTCAGACACCTCCGGATCGTGAATATTGAGCAATTGGAGGACCTCGCCTTCGGCAATCACTGTGGTCGCCCCAGACATAATCTGCATAATCCGCATACTGTCCACGTCCACCAACATCTCAAAAGCCCGCGAATAAAGGTAATCCCCGACCAACACACTGGCGGCATTACCAAACACAGTATTCGCAGTCCCTCGACCGCGCCTGAGGTCAGATTCGTCGACCACGTCATCATGCAATAGGGTCGCCGTATGGATAAACTCTACTGCAGCAGCCATCAAATGATGATGCGCGCCCTTGTAGCCAAGCGCCTGAGCGACCAGCAACAGCAGGACCGGGCGCATGCGTTTTCCCCCTGCGCCAATGATGTATTCGCCAATCGTCCTGATCAACACGACGTCGGAATTTAGCCTGGACCGGATCACGGCATCGACCGTTTCCATGTCCTGCGCCACGGGGGCTAAGAGGTTTGAGAGCTTATGCAAGTGACTTTCTTTTGACTTTCAATTGGTTACACGCTATTATTTCTGGCTCGGCATCTTAGCCGAGATCCCATTTGCACTAAAACAAGAGGTTAACCCATGTACGCGGTCATAAAAACTGGAGGCAAGCAGTATCGCATTGCTTCTGGTGAAAAACTTAAAATAGAACAGATACCGGCAGACATTGGGCAAGAAATTACGCTAGACCAGGTGTTATCTGTAGGCGAAGGCGACCAATTGAAAATTGGCACCCCGCTTGTGGTGGGCGCAGTGGTTAAAGCAACGGTTCTTGCGCAAGGACGCCACGATAAAGTCAAGATCTTCAAGATGCGTCGTCGCAAGCATTATCAGAAGCGTCAAGGCCACCGTCAAAACTACACCGAGATTTTGATTGGCGACATCGCAGCTTAATTGCTGCGATTCACCTCCTCAACATCACGGAAAGCACCAGGAGTAAAAAATGGCACAGAAAAAAGGCGGCGGCTCTACGCGCAACGGTCGCGACTCAGAATCGAAACGTCTAGGCGTTAAAGCCTATGGCGGCGAGCTGATCCCGGCCGGTTCGATCATCGTGCGTCAGCGCGGTACAACGTTTCACCCTGGTACAAACGTGGGCATTGGCAAAGACCATACGCTCTTCGCTTTGACCCACGGTCACGTCAAGTTCTCAGTGCGCGGCAAGCTCAATAAGTCGACAGTTTCGATCATTTCGGCTGAGTAATTTGCCTGTTTTTCCAAAAAGCCCTGTCGCAAGCGGCAGGGCTTTTTATTTTCACGGTACCATTTACGTATGAAATTCGTCGACGAAGCCACCATCGAAGTCATTGCCGGCAAGGGCGGCAATGGCGCCCACAGTTTTCGCCGTGAAAAGTTCATCCCCAAGGGTGGGCCAGATGGCGGCGATGGCGGTCGAGGTGGTAGCGTTTTTGCAGTCGCTGATCGCAACATCAATACGCTGATCGACTACCGCTACGCACGCAAACATTTGGCGAAAAACGGTGAACATGGACGCGGTGCAGACATGTATGGTGCCGCAGCGCCCAACATCACGCTGCGCGTCCCTGTCGGTACCATCATTTACGATGCCGACACCGGCGAAGAATTATTTGATATGAACCGCCATGACCAACAGGTTATCTTGGTTGCGGGTGGCGAAGGCGGCTTGGGCAATGTGCACTTCAAGTCCAGCGTCAACCGTGCGCCCAAGCAATGGACCCCTGGCAAAGAAGGCGAGCAACGCAAACTGCGCATGGAGCTCAAGGTCTTGGCTGACGTCGGTCTGCTAGGCATGCCCAATGCGGGCAAATCCACCCTGATTAGCCGCATTTCCAATGCGCGTCCAAAAATCGCCGATTACCCCTTTACCACGCTGCACCCCAACCTGGGTGTGGTGCGGACCTCCGAGTCACGCAGTTTTGTAGTGGCCGACATCCCTGGTCTGATCGAAGGCGCCTCCGAGGGCGCAGGTCTGGGACACCTGTTTCTACGTCACCTCACGCGCACCCGTATTTTGTTGCATATCGTTGACGTTTCCTCACAAGATCCGGACGAGGACTCTGTCTCACGCGCGCTAGGCGAAGCCCGCGCCATCGTCGAAGAGCTCCGCCTGTATGACGAGGCGCTCTACAACAAACCGCGCTGGCTCGTCCTGAACAAGCTTGATGTCGTCCCCAACCCCGAGGAAGTTAAAAAACGCTTCTGCAAAGAATATGGCTGGACAGGCCCTGTATATGCGATTTCTGCTCTTTCTGGTGACGGTACACAACAATTGATCTGGGATCTGCAAAACGCCATTGATGCGTATCGCCAAATTGATAATATTGCCGAAGATAAGGCGGATGGCACTTATGTCGCTGAAGACCCTCGTTTTGACGAGACGCGTAGCGCTGCAGATAAGCCTGCGCCATAATTAAAACTGTCGCTACGCACCCGTCCTCCTCCACAGACCTTGCTTTGTTTAACGCCCATGAACAGCACTGCTTTGCCTAGCTCCGTGATTGCCTCCGCCTCGCGCATTGTCGCGAAGGTTGGCTCCTCCCTTGTGACCAACGATGGCCAGGGGCTAGACAGGCAAGCCGTCACACACTGGGCGAGTCAAATCGCTGCCTTGCGCAACCAAGGTAAAGAAGTGGTGCTGGTCTCAAGCGGAGCGATTGCTGAGGGGATGGCGCGTCTAGGATGGGCCCAACGTCCGACCTCCATGCACGACCTGCAAGCCGCTGCAGCAGTCGGTCAAATGGGACTCGTCCAAGCCTACGAAGTCGAGTTTTCCAAGCACAACCTCCGTACTGCCCAAATTCTCCTGACCCATGAAGATCTCGTGGATCGTCAACGCTATCTGAACGCACGCTCCACACTCTTTGCACTGTTACGCCTTGGGGTTGTGCCTATCGTCAACGAAAACGATACTGTCGCCACTGATGAGATCGCAGTTGGTGACAACGACACCCTTGGCGCGCTCGTGACCAATCTGATCGAAGCCGACGCATTGATCATCCTGACAGATCAACGCGGACTCTACGAGTCGGATCCCCGCAAAAATCCAGAAGCGCGTTTTGTCTCTCACGCCAAAGCCGGCGACCTCAGCCTCGAATCCATGGCCGGCGGCACAGGCAGCGGCATCGGTAAAGGCGGCATGTTGACAAAAATTCTGGCTGCCAAACGCGCAGCCCGCAGTGGCGCGCATACCGTCATCGCCTCAGGCCGCGAAGATAACGTCATGGTTCGCCTGGCGGCGGGCGAGTGCATTGGCACAGAGCTCCGCGCCGAACTGCCTGTCCTATCGGCGCGTAAACAATGGATGGCCGACCATCTTCGCTTACCCGGCAAGCTTTTACTCGATGCGGGTGCGCTGCAAGCGCTCTTAGTCGAAGGCAAGAGTTTGCTGCCTGTGGGTGTTCGCAGCATCGAAGGCGACTTTGAGCCTGGTGATGTCGTGGCCTGCCTCGATCTCGCAGGCAAAGAGTGTGCGCGCGGACTGATCAACTACTCTTCATCCGATACGCGACGCATCATGGGTCAACCCTCAAGCAAAATCGCCGATATTCTTGGCGCGATGACTGAAGAAGAGTTAGTCCATAGGGATAACCTCATCATTCTTTGAGATTGATGCGGGCATCTCTGCCAAACCAGACCATCCTGCCCTATACTTTGCACTTAAATGCGGGGGTACTTGGCATGTGCCAGGTTGAGAGAGTCCCTTCGTACCAGTACGGATAATGCCGATGCTGGGAGCGCATCCCGGAGGAACCCGGGATCTATCCCGATTCGGCTCCAATCGATTTTTGGAGCTTTTTTATGAATGCCATTCCTAAGTTTCTAGCTGCGACTGCCGAAGTTGACGCAGCCGCGGTCGCCCCCCTGCCAAAATCACGCAAAGTCTATGAAATTGGGTCACGTCCCGATATCCGTGTCCCTTTTCGCGAAATCGAGCAAGAAGATACTGGCACTTCTTTCGGTGGAGAAAAAAATCCTCCTCTGACCGTTTACGACACCAGCGGCCCCTACTCCGACCCGTCAGTCAACATCGATATTCGTCGAGGTTTGCCAGAGTTGCGTCGCGCCTGGATCGAAGAGCGCGGCGACACTGAATTGTTAAGCGGCCCAAGCAGCACCTATGGACAGGAGCGTTTGGCCGACCCAAAACTGACCGCAATGCGCTTTGATCTGCAGCGCCATCCGCGTCGCGCTAAAGCGGGCGCCAACGTGTCACAAATGCACTACGCACGACGCGGGATCATTACCCCTGAAATGGAATTTGTCTCGATTCGCGAAAATCTCCGTCGCGAGCAATACATCGAAAGTCTACGCGCCACGGGTCCCGAAGGCGAAAAAATGGCCAAGCGGATGTTGCGCCAGCATGCAGGTGAGTCTTTTGGCGCCTCGATCCCCCATCTGATCACACCCGAGTTTGTGCGCGACGAAATCGCACGTGGTCGCGCCATCATCCCCGCCAACATCAACCACCCCGAAGTCGAACCGATGGCGATCGGTCGCAACTTCCTGGTGAAAATAAACGCCAATATCGGCAACTCCGCAGTCAGCTCCGGCATCGCCGAAGAAGTCGAAAAAATGACCTGGTCGATCCGTTGGGGTGGCGACACCGTAATGGATTTGTCCACAGGCAAGCACATTCACGAAACACGTGAGTGGATTGTGCGTAATTCACCCGTGCCAATCGGCACCGTGCCTATTTATCAAGCGTTGGAAAAAGTCGACGGCAAAGCCGAAGACCTCACTTGGGAGATTTTCCGAGACACATTGATTGAGCAAGCTGAACAAGGCGTGGATTACTTCACCATCCATGCAGGTGTGCGTCTGCCCTTTATTCCTATGACCGCCGACCGTATGACCGGCATCGTCTCGCGTGGCGGCTCGATCATGGCCAAGTGGTGTCTCGCGCACCACAAGGAAAGTTTCCTGTACGAGCGCTTCGAAGAAATCTGCGAAATCATGAAGGCCTATGACGTCAGCTTCTCGCTGGGTGATGGCCTGCGCCCAGGTTCAGGCTTTGATGCCAACGACGAAGCGCAATTTGCCGAACTCAAAACGCTGGGCGAGCTCACTAAGGTGGCGTGGAAGCATGACGTTCAAGTCATGATCGAAGGTCCCGGGCACGTGCCGATGCAGCTCATCAAAGAAAACATGGAGATGCAGCTCAAGCACTGTGACGAAGCGCCTTTCTATACGCTCGGACCACTGACCACAGATATTGCGCCAGGCTACGACCACATCACCTCTGGCATTGGCGCAGCGCTGATCGGCTGGTACGGTACCGCCATGCTCTGCTATGTGACGCCAAAAGAACACTTGGGTCTGCCCAACAAAAAAGACGTCAAAGACGGCATCATCACCTACAAAATCGCTGCGCACGCGGCCGACTTGGCCAAGGGTCATCCGGGCGCCGCGATTCGTGACAACGCTCTGTCCAAGGCACGCTTCGAGTTCCGTTGGGAAGATCAGTTCAATTTAGGTCTGGATCCTGACACTGCCAAAGACTTCCACGACGAGACCTTACCCAAGGACTCAATGAAAGTGGCGCACTTCTGTTCGATGTGCGGTCCGCATTTCTGCAGCATGAAAATCACGCAAGATGTGCGTGACTATGCCAAGAAACTGGGCGTGGAAAACGATGCCGCCCTCAAAGTCGGCATGCAAGAAAAGGCCGTCGAGTTTGTCAAGAAAGGGTCTGAGATTTACCACAAGACCTGACCGGACCAACAACACATGAACCGCAGGCTTCCCTTCATCGATGCGGTCAAGGGTATCGCCTGCCTGGTCATTGTGGTGCATCATCTTGCGGTCTACGGCCCGATGTCAGAAGTGATCGGCGCCGTTTATCCTCAACTCATCGACACGCTGGTCGTCTATGGGCGGCTAGCTGTTCAGGTGTTTTTTGTCGTGGCAGGCTATTTTGTGGCTGCGCAATTCGCACCATATGGCGTCACCACGTGCATCCAGCCAGGGCCGCTCGTTTGGAAGCGCTACAAGCGCTTAATCACGCCCTTTCTTTTCGCTGTCACGCTCGCCGCGCTGATCACTGCGCTTGTGCGCCCATGGTTTGAGCACGACTCTCTCTCAGCCGCACCCACGATCGGGCAGCTTCTCGCCCATCTCTTCTTGCTCTACGATCTGATCGGTCTCGAAGCCTTGTCCGCTGGCGTTTGGTTCGTTGCGGTGGACTTTCAGCTCTTTGCGATCACCACCGTCTTGATTGCCTTGATTCACAACATGCCGTCGCGCTGGCATAGCCTGCTCCCCGTTGTGGTCGTCGCACTCACCGCGTGGTCACTGTGGCAGCTCAATTTACATGCTCAATACGAAATCGCCGCACCCTATTTCTTTGGCTACTACGGACTCGGTATGCTGGCCTACTGGGCCGCACGTACGCCAGCCAAAGGCTGGTTTCTGGCGCTGATCGCACTACTCGGTCTGATTGCGCTCGGCATCGAATTTCGTAAATCGGTTGCGACCGCAACGCTGAGCGCGCTGATCCTCAGCATCGCCAGTGCCCGCGGATGGCTTGAACAATGGCCGCGCTCGGCCAGTTTGCACTGGCTAGGCGAACGCTCCTATTCGATTTTTTTAATTCACTATGGTTTGTGCATCGGCGTCAATGCGGTCTGGAGCGTATTTTTCCCAACGAGCCTGCTGCTCAACGCCTTGGGCATCATGCTTGCCGTCGCCGTCTCGATCGCGGGCGGCGCGCTGCTCTATCGTTTCGTCGAGTCGCGCCCGGGTGTGCTCGGCATAAACCTCACGACCACCCTGCTCGTCGTGGGGGTCTTCACTACACTGGCGATCGAAACATTGACGCGCTGACTGCCCGCAAGAGAAACGGCATCAGCCAAGGCTCGGGGCCAAGGTTCGCTTGACGTCAGCGGCCGTACGGCCTGAACGCTTCACGTAATCCTCGACCTGGTCCTCGCCAATCGGACCCACGCTAAAGTACTGTGACTGCGGGTGACTAAAGTAAAAGCCCGAGACGCTCGCCGCGGGATGCATGGCGTAACTCTCCGTCAGCATCATCCCGATATCAGCACCATCCAAGACCTCAAACATCTCACGCTTGACCACATGCTCAGGACACGCGGGATAGCCTGGTGCGGGTCGAATGCCAACATAGGCTTCTTTGATCATCTGCTCATTGGTCAGACACTCGTCGGGTACATATCCCCAGAGATCCGTCCGGACGCGCGCATGCAAGGCCTCAGCAAAGGCCTCGGCCATCCGATCTGCCAAAGACTTAAACATGATGGACGAGTAGTCATCGTTGTCTTTTTCAAATTCTTTTTCTTTCTTGTCGACACCAATACCAGCGGTCACTGCAAACAAGCCGATGTAGTCCATCACACCCGAAGACTTCGGTGCGATAAAGTCCGCCAGACATTTATTTTCCACGCCTTCGCGTTTAATGCCCTGTTGGCGCAAACCGCGCCAGGTGAACAGCACTTTTTCGCGTGTCTCGTCCTGATAGATTTCGATATCATCATCATTGACCGTGTTGGCGGGATAAAAAGACACCACGCCGTTAGCCGTCAGCCAACGTCCATCGATCATGCGTTTCATCATCGCCAAGCCGTCGATATGAACCTTGCGCGCCTGCTCACCTACGATCTTGTCATCGAGGATCGCGGGATACTGACCAAACAAACTCCAGGTCTGAAAGAACGGGGTCCAGTCAATAAAACGAGCGAGCTCGGACAGATCGAAATTTTTAAAGGTGCGTCGACCGATAAACTTCGGACGAGGCGGCTGATACGTTGACCAGTCAAACTTAGGCTTAGCCGCGCGCGCATCCACCATCGACATCAACGGTGCGATCTGACGATTGGCATGGCGACGGCGGACGTCCTCGTACTCGACGGCAAGTTCTTGCAGATAATTATTGGCGGTTTCAGACACCAAATTCTGTGCCACGCCAACAGAACGGCTGGCATCCGGCACATAAATCACCGGTCCCTCATAGTGCGGTGCAATCTTGACAGCCGTGTGCACGCGACTTGTGGTTGCGCCACCAATCATCAGTGGCATCTTTCGGCTACGGAAGTACTCGTCGCGCTGCATTTCACTGGCGACATAGGCCATCTCTTCGAGACTAGGCGTGATCAGACCCGACAACCCGATGATATCAACCTGTTCAGCCTTAGCGCGATTGAGGATCTCGGCTGCCGGGACCATCACACCCATATTGATGACTTCGAAGTTATTACATTGAAGCACCACGGTGACGATGTTTTTACCAATGTCGTGCACATCGCCTTTGACGGTTGCGATCAGAATCTTGCCCTTGGCGCGCACATCTCCACCTGCCGCGGCGATATGCTTTTTTTCCTCTTCGATAAAGGGCACGAGATGGCCGACAGCCTGTTTCATTACGCGCGCGGACTTGACCACCTGAGGCAAGAACATCTTGCCCTCGCCGAACAAATCGCCCACGATATTCATGCCGTCCATCAGAGGGCCTTCGATCACCTCGATCGGGCGACCACCACGGTCCGCGATCTGCTGACGAATTTCTTCGGTATCGTCAATGATGAACTGCGTCATACCATGCACCATGGCGTGCGCGAGTCGTTTTTCAACAGTCTGCTCACGCCAGGTGAGGTCCTCTTCGCGCTTGGCACCACTGCCTTTGACGGAATCTGCAAACGCCACCAGCCGTTCGGTCGGCGTGCGCGTGTCATTCGCTTCAGTCAGACCGACAGGCTGTTGACGATCCAACACCACATCCTCGACCAGATCACGCAGCGTGGGCGAGAGTTCTGCGTACACGCCTAACTGTCCCGCATTGACGATACCCATCGTCAGGCCTTCGCGGATGGCGTAGTACAAGAAAGCGGTATGAATCGCTTCGCGCATCGCTTCATTGCCACGGAATGAGAAGCTGACGTTAGAGATGCCGCCTGAGATGCGCGCATGCGGCAGCGAGGCGCGGATCCACTTGGTCGATTCGATAAAATCGACCGCGTAATGATTGTGCTCGTCGATCCCCGTCGCGATCGCAAAAACGTTTGGATCAAAAATAATGTCTTCGGGTGGAAAGCCCACCTCGTTGATCAACAAATTGTAGGCACGTGTACAAATTTCCTGACGACGTTCGAGCGTATCGGCCTGACCTTTTTCGTCAAAAGCCATCACGACCGCAGCGGCGCCATATAGACGGCACAAACGCGCTTGCTTGAGGAAAGGCTCTTCGCCTTCTTTGAGGGAAATCGAGTTGACGATCGACTTGCCCTGCACGCATTTGAGTCCCGTTTCGATCACCGACCACTTCGAACTATCAATCATGATCGGCACGCGTGCAATATCTGGCTCGGAGGCGATCAAATTTAAAAACCGATGCATACATGCGGCCGAATCCAACATGGCTTCGTCCATGTTGATATCGATGATCTGCGCACCACTCTCGACCTGCTGGCGTGCCACTGCGACCGCTTCGTCGTACTTTTCCTCGCGAATCAACCGCGCGAACATTTTGCTGCCCGTCACGTTGGTGCGTTCACCCACGTTGACAAACAAGGTCTCACCGTCAATGTTGAGCGCCTCTAGTCCAGACAAGCGTGTCTTGACGGGGATCTCGGGCACGATCCGAATCGGCAGACTGCTGACTTTATCCGCAATGGCTTTGATGTGCTCAGGTGTTGTGCCGCAACAGCCACCCGCAACGTTGACTAGACCCGAACGCGCAAACTCCTCTAGCAAGGCTGAGGTATCCGCAGGCGTCTCATCAAACCCGGTCTCGCTCATTGGATTGGGCAAACCCGCATTGGGATATACACAAACATAGGTGTCACAAATCTTGGCTAACTCAGCGATATAGGGGCGCATGAGCGCCGCGCCTAAGGCACAATTCAGACCAATGGTGATTGGACGAGCATGACGAACCGAGTTCCAGAAACCCTCGACCGTTTGGCCAGACAAGATACGGCCTGAAGCATCCGTCACGGTCCCGGAGACCATCACAGGCAAGCGTTCACCGCGCGCTTCAAATACCTCTTCGACCGCAAAAATTGCCGCCTTGGCGTTCAGCGTATCAAAAATTGTTTCGATCAATATCAGATCCACACCGCCATCAAGCAAGCCATTGAGCTGCTCGATGTACGCGATACGTAACTCGTCAAACGTCACATTTCGTGCGCCCGGATCATTGACATCAGGAGAAATGGAGGCCGTCTTGGGTTGCGGTCCCAACGCACCCGCAACAAAGCGCGGACGCTCAGGCGTGCTGAACTTGTCGCAGGCCGCACGCGCTAAACGTGCTGACTCCAGGTTCAGCTCGTAGGCGAGCTCGGGTAAGTCGTAATCACCCTGCGCAATTGAGGTGGCACCAAATGTGTTGGTTTCCACCACATCGGCACCGGCCTCGAAGTACTGCTCGTGGATCGACTGAATAATGTCGGGACGCACGAGCGACAACAGTTCGTTGTTACCTTTGACATCTTTGCCATGGTCTGCAAAACGACTGCCGCGAAAATCCGCCTCGGATAATTTGTAGGTCTGAATCATCGTACCCATCGCGCCATCGAGAATCAAAATGCGCTTGGCCAATAAACGAGCAAAAGCCGCGCCGCGGGTGTAACGCTCGATGGGGTAAGGCAAGCTTGGATAGGTCATGATTGTTACGCAGTGAGATAGCCTGTTAGTTTAACAAAAGGGAGGCTGTGATACAGTGATATCAGAATTGGTGCTTTCGGTGCGAACACGGTCTTGTCACAAGCAAGATCGCGCATTGGGAAAGTTAAACGGGAAACAGGGAGAACGATCCAAACGGATCCTCGTGCCTGTGCTGCCCCCGCAACGGTCAACGTCCGGTCCTTCAACAATGAAGCCCGCCTGACGCCAGCCCGATACCGGCCAGTTTGAGTGGAAAAGGTGTTGAACACCTTTTCTTTTGAACGTTCAGGATGTGCGGGGACGCACATCACTACGAGGTTTATCATGCATCATTCTCCCAACCGGGCCACCCCCGGTCGCTCAACTATTGTCCTTGCAATCTCTACGGCTTTAAGCCTAGGAGTCGGCCTGACTGCACTGGCCACCCCGGACGCACAGGCTCAGCCTACGCCGATGGACACAACCCCAGTTCCCAAGCTTGCTACCATCGTCGTGACCCCGACACGCGCACCTGAACCTCTCTCTCAAACACTGGGCGATAACAGTGTGATTTCCCGGGAAACGCTCGATACGCTTCCCAACGGCACGCTCTCTGATGCACTCACGCGTGCGCACAGCATCGAAAGTGTCAACTTGGGCGGCCCGCAAACCGTCAGCACGATCAATATTCGCGGCACCAACAGTAACCAATCGCTCATATTGATTGATGGTGTGCGGGTCAATAACGCCACCAACGGCCTCCCTCCGCTCAATGCGATTCCGCTCAATAGTATTGAGCGTATCGAAATCGTACGGGGCACCAGCAGCAGCTTGTATGGTGCGGACGCGATCGGTGGCGTGGTCAACATTATTACGCGCAGCGAGACCGACCGACCCTTTTCGGCCTACGCCAATGCCGGGATTGGCACCTATGCTTCGACCCAATACGATGCGGGATTTTCCGGCGCCAAAGACGGTTGGAGCTACAGTTTGTTTGGTGGCTATGGTCAGAGCGGCGGCTTCAATGCCACCACCTCATCCAATTATTATCAAAATCCAGACAGTGATTCGTACTACCGCAGCAATCTAGGTGGCTCACTCGGTTACACCTGGAAACCTGGACAAACCTTAAGCTTTCAGACCTATCAGTCCAAAGTCAATGGCAGCTACGATATGGGCGCGCCTTTCTTTGGAGACCGGGGGATTCAGACACTCAGTAACAACATCCTGACCAGTCGAAATGTGATTTCCTCGTTTTGGACCAGTACGCTTAGAGCCAGCCTAAGTAACGATACCTATAAAACCGTCAACGTCGACGCCTCGCAAAATTTCTACAACACGCCAGACGGTAGACAGTTTTTCAAAACCAATCAAAGTCAGTATGTTTGGCAAAACGACTTGACCTTTTCGCCGACGCAAATCGTCAGCCTGGCCTTTGAAAGACTCGACCAACAGGTCGATGGCTCGCTGGTCGATAACATTTCACCTGGCGTCGTCAACTATCAGCAAACCTCGCGCTTTACCAACTCGCTCTTGGCGATTTATCGCGGCACCTGGGGCCCTCAGTCCGTGCAGGCGAGCGTGCGCAACGATGACAGCTCACAATTCGGAAACGTCACCACGGGCAGCCTGAGCTATGGTCTTGCGCTGACGCCACGCTGGAAGGCGAGCATCGGCGCCAACACAGGCTTTAGGGCCCCAAACTTCAATGAGCTGTATTGGCCCGTCACGCCCTCCTTTTTAGGTAATCCAACCCTAAAACCTGAACGCTCGCAAAACATTGAAGCGGGACTCAAGTACACCACCGACAACACCCAACTTGGCCTCACGCTTTATCGCAACAACATCGATAATCTCATTTTGAACGAACCCACGATTCCGGGTAATGTTTTTTCGGCCTACACACCGATGAACATTGATCAGGCGTTAATCACGGGCATCACACTGACCGGCTCACAAAAGGTCGGACGCAATACGTTGGTGAAAGGTAGCTTCGATTGGTCCAACCCGCGTAATGCGACGACGGGGGAGTTGTTGCCGCAACGCGCGCAACGCGTATTTAAAATGGCCGTAGACCAAAGCTTGGGACGCGCTCGGCTCAGCGGTGAGTTTTTCGTCACCAGTCAGCGTCAAGACGCGCTCACGAGCGATACGCTGGGTGGCTACAGCCTGATGAATATCGTGGGCAGTTACCCGCTTACGGAAAACACAGAGGTCCAGGTGCGCTGGAACAACGTCTTCGCCAAGCAATACACCCTCGTCCAGGGCTACGCGACGCCGGGCTCAAACGTGTTTGTAAACTTGGCGATGGAAATGTAGTGTTTAGAGGCAATATGACGTGTTGAAAAACACCTTCAACGTGCTTGTGGGTTTGATGGCCTGTCTGTGCGTCCTCCCCCACGCCTTTGCTCAAATCAGCGTCACCGATGATCGCGGCGCGCGTGTGCATCTTTCCGCACCTGCGCGTCGCGTCATCACGCTTTCACCCCATGCGACCGAGCTTGTTTTTGCAGCAGGCGGTGGCCCGTACATCGCCGCCACCGTCGACGCCAGCGATTTCCCAAAGGCAGCCCGCACCTTGCCACGGATCGGCGCAGGCTTACAGCCCGAGCCAGAGCAGCTTTTACGCCTCCGGCCAGACCTACTGATTGGCTGGCAAGCCTCGCAATTTTCAACCCTCAATAGCCTGCGTATCCCCTCATTTTTAAGCGCCCCCAAGACGCTCAACGATGTACCCGATACCATTGAAAAATTAGGCGCTCTTTTTGATACTCAGGAAATTGCTCGAAATCGCGCAGCTGGGCTCCGAACCCTGCTCGGCACTTTAGAACAAACACCACGCCCTACTTCGCCTGTGCGCGTCTTTTTACAAGTCGGAGAAACGCCCGAATACACCCTCAACCGCACACATTTATTGTCGCAAGTCATCGAAGCCTGCGGTGGCCGCAATATTTTTGGTTCAGCGACGGCGATCGCGCCTAAAATTAGCGCTGAAAGCGTGCTGGCACAGCGCCCAGAGCTCATTTTGCTCGGCAGAGTCGGGGCATCAGCACAACCCGCCTTGGATCCCGCGACACAAAAGTACTGGTCACGCCTGAATTTACCTGCCGTGCAGGCTGGCCAAAGCTACGTGATGGATTCGGATGTACTCTATCGTCCCGGCCCAAGACTTATCGAGGCTGCGCAAGCGATTTGCAGCATGATTCAACAAGCCCGAAAATAACGGGTGACGCCCTAAAACCGAGAAAGCTTATGAAGAACTCCCACCCCACCGACAGTTTGGTCATCGCAGGCAAGGCCTACCAATCTCGACTCCTCGTCGGTACCGGTAAATATCAGGATTTCGAACAAACGCGCTTGGCGATCGACGCCAGCGGTGCCGAAATCATTACGGTCGCGATCCGCCGCACCAATATCGGTCAGCACGCCAACGAGCCTAGCCTACTCGAGTATTTGCCGCCCCACCAATTCACCTTGCTACCCAATACGGCGGGTTGTTATAGCGCCGAAGACGCCGTCCGCACCCTGCGTCTCGCACGCGAACTGCTTGATGGACACCGACTCGTTAAACTCGAAGTCCTCGGCGATCCACATACCTTGTTTCCAAATATGCCCGAGACACTCGCCGCAGCGAAAACTCTCGTCGCCGATGGTTTTGACGTGATGGTGTATTGCACCGACGATCCTGTGCAATGCCGCATGCTTGAGGATATTGGCTGTGTCGCTGTCATGCCTCTCGCCTCACTGATTGGCTCCGGTATGGGCATTCTCAACCCCTGGAACTTGCGTCTCATTATTGACCAAGCGCGCGTGCCGGTCCTTGTTGACGCCGGGGTCGGCACAGCCTCCGATGCAGCGATTGCCATGGAGCTTGGCTGCGATGGCGTTCTCATGAATACTGCCATCGCAGGTGCGCAGCAACCCGTCTTGATGGCCAGCGCCATGAAAAAAGGCGTCCAAGCCGGTCGCGAAGCCTTCCTCGCCGGACGCGTCCCCCGCAAAACATACCAGGCCGCTCCGAGTTCGCCCACCACAGGTTTGATTGCCCCCAAGAGCAGCACATGAGCGCCCACGAATCGACACGTCAGATTCCCAATACGCTGACGATTGCAGGCATGGACCCCTCCGGCGGTGCGGGCATTTTGGCGGATGTCAAAGCGATGAGCGCGCTAGGTGCCTACGCTTGTGCGGTGGTCGCTGCCCTAACAGCTCAAAACACGCAGGCGGTGACGGATATTTCGCCCGTTAATCCCCAATTTGTTCGGGCACAGCTCGATACGCTGTTTGCGGATGTCAAGATCCATGCCGCAAAAATCGGTATGCTCGGTCAAACAGGCGTCATTGAGGTGGTGGCCGATCGGCTAGGACACTTCAAGCCCGAACACATCGTCTTGGATCCCGTCATGGTGGCCAAGAGCGGTGACCTGCTTCTCGAACAAAAAGCCGTCGGCGCGCTGAGAGAGCAGTTGCTCCCCCTTGCCACCATCCTGACACCAAATCTGCCAGAAGCGGGCGTTTTACTAGAAATGCGCAGTGTCGAGACCGTACGAGAAATGCGCCGCGTTGCCGAACGTCTGCGCAACCTGATGACGCACTCTGGACACCGTTGGGTGCTCGTCAAGGGCGGTCATCTCCCTGGGAATGACACCATCGACATCCTTCACGATGGTGATCAGATGATCGAGTTGCCCGGTCATCGCATCCCGACGCGCAACACGCACGGGACAGGCTGCACCCTCTCCTCGGCGATCACGGCCCTCTTGCCACAAACGCAGACCGTACCCGAAGCCACTCAGAAAGCAAAAGACTACTTGGTTCAGGCGATTTTGCATGCTGAGGACCTGCGTGTGGGTCAAGGACATGGCCCTGTCCACCACTTTCACCAACTCTGGTCAGGAAAACCCTTACAATAAGGGTTTTCCGCCATTTGACATTGTTGGGCGACTGACTTGTTGCCCCATTGATTTTATGAAAGCTAATACTTTGCCTGATATCGAGCGCGCGCGCATCAATATGATCGAACAACAGATTCGTCCTTGGGACGTTTCTAACAGCAATGTGCTTGAGGCGCTCTTTAACGTTAAACGTGAGCTCTTTGTTCCCCCGAGCTACCGCGCTTTCGCGTTTTCGGATCTTGAGATTCCGCTGACCATTTCCTCGGGGGAAACGCATCAGACGATGCTCGCACCCAAACTCGAAGCCAAGTTCACACAACTGCTTCAGCTCAAAGAGGATGACTGCGTCCTCGAAGTCGGCACGGGTTCCGGCTATCAGGCCGCCTTGCTGGCGCACATCGCACGCGGTGTGACCTCCGTTGACATCGATCCACGTTTGGCCGCTTTTGCACAGCTCAACCTTCAGCAAGCAGGCATTTCAAACGTCAAGGTTGAAATAGGTGACGCTAGCAACGGCTGGGGGACAACCGAATATGATGCGATTTTGGTGACCGGCGCGGTGGCCGCCATACCGGATGCGCTCAAGTATCAGCTTTGCGAAGGTGGGCGTATGGTGGTTGTGGTGGGTCAAGCCCCTGCGATGACGGCTTACTGTGTCACACGCACAACTGCCGCTAGTTTTGAAACAACACCCTTGTTTGAAACCGTCATTAAACCTCTGAGCGGCACGCGTCCTTCCAAGTTTAAGTTCTAAGCTTGGCGAATCTTTGTCACCAAGGCGGTCGTCGAACGCGCAAACTCGAACGGGATTGCGACTGCTTTGCCGCCCCATGACTCCACCAGCTTGGTTTCTGCCAAGGTCTGCATGTCGTAATCGCCGCCTTTAACGATGATGTCTGGTCGGAGCAAACCGATCAACGCGACGGGGGTGTCTTCATCAAAAAAAGTCACGGCATCCACGCACGCTAGCGAAGCAAGCAAAGCCGCACGATCCTGCTCGTGATTGAGGGGCCGATCCGCCCCCTTGCCCAAACGGCGCGCCGAGGCATCCGTATTAATCGCCACCACTAACGTGCCGCCAAGCTGGGCAGCCTGATCCAGATAGGTCACATGGCCACGGTGCAAAATATCAAAAACACCATTCGTAAACACCACGGGGCGAACCCAGTCCCCGCGGGCGATGTGTTGTGCACAGGCCTGGGGAGACAGGATTTTGCGTTCAAACCGGGCAGCCATCAACAACCCCGCTCCTTAGGCCACCGAAGGTTTGGTATCGGGCGTGATCAAGGGCACTGCTCTTAACAACTCTTTACGATAACGATTCAAATCCTGAACCGACTTAAAAGAACTGTCCATCAGCAAAGACATGTTGTGCAAAATACGCGTACTCACCTTGCCTTCCCAGACTTTGTCAAAATGAATTTGATGATCGAGCCAACGCTCAAGCCAACCGGGCTCAGGCAACTTGGACTGCACCGTGTCATCAGGAAACATATCCTTATTCACGTGCAAATTGGTGGGATGCAGCGCTTGAGGCGTGCGATGCGCCGAAGCCATTAACACACCAATTTTTGCAAAGGCCATCCGCGCCTGCGTCGCAATTTCGCTCCCACGCTGCGTCAAGGCGCGCTTCATATAGCGTAAATAGGCACCGGCGTGTCGAGCCTCATCTTGTGCGATCACGTTGTAGATCGCCTTGATCACAGGCTCTGTGTGCCAGTCCGCCGCGCGTCGATACCAATGATTCAGACGCACCTCACCACAAAAGTGCAGCATCAATGTTTCAAGAGGGGGCGCTGGATCGAACTCAAAGCGAACGCGGTGCAGCTCCTCTTCGGTCGGGACAAGATCGGGCGCGAAGCGACGCAAATATTCAATCAATACCAAGGAATGTTTTTGTTCTTCGAAAAACCAAACCGACATAAAGGCAGAAAAATCACTGTCGTCGCGGTTGTCACGCAGGAACATTTCTGTCGCAGGCAGTGCAGCCCATTCTGTGATGGCATTCATCTTGATCGTTTGCGCCTGCTCATCGGTGAGCTTGCTCCGATCAAAATCGTGCCAAGGAATATCCGTGGCCATATTCCAGCGCACCGACTCCATGGACTTGAAAAGTTCTGTGTAAAGCATCATTTACTGCCTTAAAGATTCAGCTCAGATCGTTTTCACATAAAACAGTGATCTGTGGCTAAAGGTTTAACTAACAAATTCATCGAATGAGCGCCCAAAGCGCCACACCCAATGCCAGGGCGGCTACGCCCGTTAAAGCAACCAGCAAACGATTACCCTGCTCGCGCGCTTTGCGCGAGCGCTGTAACTCGGACAACACCGCGGACGAAACATCCGGACGCGTGAGTTGCGCATATAACAAACGTGGAAACTCTGGCAGCCACTGCGACCACTGCGTCGCTTCCTGCGTCAATTTCTTCTTAATTCCCTTGAAACCAACGCGCTCATGCATCCAACGCTCTAGGTAGGGTTTAGCCGTTTTCCACAAGTCTAACTGCGGATCAAGCTGACGTCCAAGTCCTTCGACATTGAGCAGGGTCTTTTGTAACAGGACCAATTGCGGTTGTATTTCAACATTAAACCGCCTTGATGTCTGGAAAAGACGTAATAACACTTGTCCAAGTGAGATTTCAGCCAACGGTCGATCAAAATAGGGTTCGCAGACCGCCCGCACGGCGCCTTCGAGTTCTTCTTCACGGGTCGTAGGCGGCACCCAGCCTGACTCGATGTGCAGCCGAGCCACTCTACGATAGTCTCGCTGAAAAAAGGCTAGAAAGTTTTGCGCCAAGTAGTTTTTATCGAACTCGGATAATGACCCAACAATACCGAAATCTAATGCGATATAGCGGCCAAGCGTCTCGGGGCGGTCCGACACATAGATGTTGCCAGGGTGCATGTCGGCATGAAAGAAACCGTCGTCAAAGACCTGAGTGAAAAAAATCTCCACGCCAGTTTGGGCGAGCTTGGGAATATCCACTCCAAGCAAGCGCAACTTTTCTATCTGGCTGACGGGAACACCGTACATGCGCTCCATCGTAAATACATTCGTCGCGCAATAATCCCACATCACCTCGGGAACCCACAATAGATTCGGCCGAGGACCCTCGTTGGAGAAATTCCTGCGTAACTGACTGCAATTTGCGGCTTCTCTGAGTAGGTCCAACTCGTCGTGCAGATGCTTATCAAACTCGCCAACAACCTCGCGTGGTTTGAGTCGCCGGCCATCGGGCGCGAGCCGCTCGATGAGCCCTGCCAACACCCGCATCAAGGAGAGATCTTTGTCGATCACCTCCAGCATACCGGGCCTAAGCACCTTGACCGCGACCGACCTACCATCGTGTAACACTGCAAAATGCACCTGGGCGATCGAGGCGGATGCGACCGGATCTTTATCAAACTGCGCAAACAACTTAGACGTCGGTGCACCGAGCGCCGCCTCGATCATCGCCGCGGCCTCGTCAGACGGAAAAGGCGCAACACGATCTTGTAACAGCGTGAGCTCATCCGCGACGTCCGGCGGGATCAAATCGCGCCGCGTCGACAATACCTGACCAAATTTGACGAAAATCGGCCCCAAGGATTCAAGCGCAAGACGCAGCCTGAGTCCGCGCGGCATCTTTGGCTGGGAACCCAGCCTCACTAACCACAACAAGCGCACAGCGATAGGATGGTCAATACCGGATAAAACCAATTCATCCAGTCGGTATCGCAAAGCGACGACGATGATCCGCGTCAAGCGCGGCAAGGACATCATGGTTTCGCTCCGACTGAACGCTCAATCTTTTCGATTTTGCTCTGTAGGCGCAGCTGACGATGCTCGAGTCGTTCCAAGGATGCAAGCAACTGCGACTGCGTCGCGCGCTGCGTGAGCATTGCGGGCCGACCCACCAAGGCGTCCGTTTCCTCAGATAAATATTCAGCCACATTTTGTGTCAGACTCGAACCGAGGGTTTGAACCGCGCTCAGCGTCTGACGCACGCTCTGCACGATACGGCGCGCGGGCACGTCACCTAGCCATTGCGCGAGTGCATCCTCGGGGTCGGGACGACACTCTCGGGCCAAATCAGACATCACTTGCGCCAATGCGGCCTGTCCCGAGACATGAACATATTCGGCGATATCCGGACGTCGCGCCTGATCAACAAAAGCAAAAGGACTGAGCTTTTCCAGCAAAATCTCTAGGGTGACGTCGGGCGACACCGACTCCTGCTCATGCACCAGCTTGCCATCGGACTCGATCCGCCAGTTGAGCTGAAAGCCCGCTACAACGATCCGCACGGTTTTACCGGCGTGCTGAGCGAGGCGCTGCGCCGCCCAGACTTGCTGCTGAGTCAGCGTATTGAGCGCCAGAGCCATCGCCTGCGCTGGATGCACAGGTGCAAAACCGAAAAAAGTGGTGGAAATACGATTCACCTTAAAGTGACAAACCAAGCCTTTGGGACGCAGCGCCTCGCACTGTCGTAGCAAGTATTTTTGGCATCATTCACTATTTTAGCGGGTGTGGCGGTTCAGCCCAAACAAAACGCCCGCAAAGGCGGGCGTTTTGTCTGATTGACATCATGCAACTAGGGGATCAGCTCGCTTGGCTGACGGGTACCTGCTGAATACCCGCGAGCAACCAACCACCTTGCTCAGGCTTGAACAGATTCCAGACCTCTTCAAAACGGAACGCCTCGGCACCAGCTTGCTCTCTAAGCATGCCCGAGAAACGTACGCTCGCCAAGTGGCCATCACTGACCTTTTCGATACCAAGCAGCTCAGCATTCAACAAAACCACTTCCGTGTGATTTTCCTCAATACGATCGCTGAGTTGAGCTTGCAGCTCTTTCATCAGGTCGTCCGTCAGGAAAGTACGCATCTCTGCGATGTTGCCACTGTCCCAGACTTTTTGAATCGAAACGAACTGCTTTTTGGCTTCGCTCAAGAAACGTTGCGTATCAAAGTCGACAGGAATAAACCAATTTTGATCTGGTGCTGGTGCATCGGAACCAAAACCCGCTGCTGACATCGAACCCGTTGCGGTTGACGGCAAGGATACGGGCGCCTGCGCCGCAGGCTCACTGGTCTCGCGCCACATGGCGTTGTTGTTTTGATTTGACATTCCACGCGCATCCGCACCCGCTCCCTGCGCAGCAGGCTGAGGGCCACGCATTCTGCGCATGATGAACATCACGCCAAACACGACCACACCGGCAATCAGCGCCAGCACCAAGAAGTCGGCGAAAGCGCCGCCCAAACCTAAGTGAGACATGAGCGCCGCGATACCCAGACCGGCGGCAATGCCGGCTAAGGGGCCAAGCCAGCGGGAAGCGCCAGAGGCGGCTGCCGCGCCGGCAGCGCCGGCAGCAGGGGCTGCGGCGGCACTACGCTGCGTTGTGTTGCTTGTCGCGGCAGCAGGCTGAGCAGCCTTTTGGCTCGTGACGTTCGAGGACTGACGGCCAGCGTTGCTACCCTTGCCCGCACGGGCGGCTTCGGCATCGAAGGCCACGGCGGTGAGGGCCAATCCGCTCACAGCGACCAACGCTGCAGCAAAGAAACGAATCAAAGGACGTGACATTGAGTGCTCCTGGGCGAATTTCGCCTGTCAAAAGAAATAGAAATAACTATAAAAAACCATACATCAAAACTGAATATAAGCTGAATTTTACCTGAATCTGACTAAAAGCTGAACAAATATATGTATATAGAAACGGCAAGTGTTTAAAAGTTCCTTCTTGGCGTTCAGCCCAGCTTGACCCCTTCGTGCAAGGCCGTCAGCCCCGCCGATAAATTGAAATATTGCACCCTTGAGAGGCCCGCGTGCTCGAGCATCCCCTTAAGGGTCTCTTGATCGGGATGCATGCGTATTGATTCGGCCAGATAACGATAACTATCCGCATCTCCCGCGACTTTGCTCCCCAACCACGGCAAAATATTGAAGGAGTACCAATCATACGCGGGCGCAAGGGGTTTGGCGATGCGCGAAAATTCCAACACTAGGAGTTTGCCCCCAGGTCGCAACACCCGGGTCATCTCAGATAACGCACGATCCTTGTGTGTCATGTTACGTAACCCAAAGGCAACCGTGACACGATCGAAATAATTGTCTGGGAAAGGCAGATATTCCGCGTCGCACACCGCACAGGGCAAGACCACGCCATCATCGAGGAGCCGATCGCGTCCGACGCGCAGCATGGAGTCATTAATGTCGGTGAGCCAGACTTCACCCTGCGCACCGGCCTTTTGGGCAAATGCGCGCGCGAGATCACCTGTTCCGCCTGCGATGTCGAGCACCTTCATGCCCGGTCTGACAGCGGCCCGACCAATCGTAAACGCCTTCCAAACTCGGTGCAGGCCAGCGGACATCAGGTCGTTCATCACATCGTAGCGTGATGCAACAGAATGAAAAACCTGAGCAACTTTGCCGGCCTTTTCGGACTCTTCGACGGTCTGAAAACCAAAGTGTGTCTTTTCTTGTGACATAGCCTTTCACTTAAATGAATGCAGTACTTAGTTTAATCTCTCGGACGTCATTTCATCTCTGAAAAAGGCATAAACTGAGGGAACTTTGCCGTGAGGCTTCACACTGCATTCTGAACCACCCCTTCTGCATGGCTACGATTCATTACACCCTGCGCCCTCAAGGCGACCGTTGCCTGAGCATCGACTTTGGCGAATCCATCAGTTTAGAGACCGGCACACTTTGCCTCTGGGCGGCAGCCACGCTGGAGCGCGCCAAACTCCAAGGCGTCACGGACATCGTCCCCTTGTATACGGCCGTCGCACTCTTTTACAAACCAGGCATCAAGATGGGCGGCACAGACTTCGCCACACTCTGCGCTCAAGTCGACGCACAGCTCCAGGGCGAACTTGTCCAAGCCACAACCTCAGCGCGTCAAATGGAAATTCCCGTGTGCTACGGGGGCAAACATGGCCCCGACCTAAGCGATGTCGCTCAAAAAACGGGGCTCACCGAGCAGCAGGTCATCGCGCTGCACACGCAGCCCGGCAGCATGGTGTTTGGCCTTGGGTTTTCACCCGGCCATCCCTATATCGGCGTGCATGACGCGCTCTTTGCCCTGCCTCGGCGAGATGTACCGCGTACCGCCGTACCCGCCGGCTCTGTTGCGATTGCCAACCGCCAATCCACGATTTACCCCACGCTTTTGCCGAGTGGTTGGCATATTCTTGGCGCCACCCCGCTCAAGCTTTTTGACTTACGACGACCTCAGCCCTCCTTGCTATTGCCGGGTGATCAAGTGCGCTTTTTCTCCATCAGTGAACAAGAGTACGACCGCCTCGCAGCCGCAATCGCTCAGGATGCCACATGACCGTTCGCGTTCTCAAACCAGGCATGCTGTCGAGCTTTCAGGACGAGGGTCGCTTTGGCCATCAGCCGCTCGGCGTATCGGTCGTGGGTGCAATGGATCAACGCGCACACCGCCTTGCGAATACGCTCGTCGGCAATGCCGAGGATGTTGCCAGCCTGGAAATGACCCTGACGGGACCCACGCTGCAATTTACCCAAGCCTGCTGTATCGCTTTATGTGGCGCAGACCTGAGCGCCCAGCTCAATGGCAAGTCAATCGCGATGAATCGTCCACTGATATTGCGTGCGCAGGACGAACTGCATTTCGGCGCCAGACAACACGGTACGCGTGCGTATTTGGCCGTGCACGGTGGTTTCGACATCCCCAGCGTCCTTGGAAGTCAAAGCACGTATCTGCGCAGTCAATTCGGAGGTTGGCACGGTCGCGCCCTTAAGCGTCACGACGAAATTCCCTTGCGGCGCCCCCTCAGGGAAGTTGGCCAAGATGGTGGAACGCTCGAAACCCTCGCGAAAGCTCTCTGGACTATCAGATTGTATTTGCCAAGCGTCATTGCGGACTCCACCCGCGCGCGCATTCGGCTCATCAAGAGTCAACAGTGGGAAGAGTTCACCCCCTCAAGTCGAGAAGCGCTCCTGAGCCAAACTTTTCGCATCAGCCCTGACTCGGAGCGGATGGGCTACCGACTCCAGGGTCCAGACATCCTCATGACCAAGCCTCGGCAAATGATCTCCGAAGCCACGACTTTTGGCACCATTCAAGTGCCGGCCGGTGGACAGCCGATCGTCCTGATGGCTGATCGCCAGACCACGGGAGGCTATCCAAAAATAGCCTATGTCGCGACCGTCGATTTACCGCTCCTCGCTCAGATGGGCCCTGGCGACAAGGTGCAGTTTGAACTGATCACGCTCGAAACCGCACAGGCACTGGACACCGCCCGAACCCGCGCCTTCATCGACCTTGCCCAAGCACTCCAACCCGTGCGAACATTATTGCTTAATCACTAAGGACCTCAATCATGGCACTACGTATTGATTTAAATTGCGATATGGGCGAAAGCTTTGGCGCCTGGAAAATGGGCAACGACGAGGAAATTTTGCCCTACGTTTCCTCGGCCAACATCGCCTGCGGGTTTCATGGTGGCGACCCGGCGACGATGCGTAAAACAGTCGCCTCGGCTCTTAAACATGGCGTGGCGCTGGGCGCGCATCCAGGCCTACCCGACTTGCAAGGTTTTGGTCGCCGCAATATGGCGATCACAGACCAAGAAGCCTACGACATGATGGTGGTTCAGATCGGCGCGCTCGCGGGGGTTGCGGCCTCGCAAGGCGCGCGTTTGCGTCATGTCAAAGCGCATGGTCAGCTCTACAACATGGCCGTCAAAAATGAAGGTCTCACGCGCGCACTGGCTCAAGCGACCTACGATGTCGACAAGGATCTGGTCTTTTTTGCCTTAGCGGGCAGCCAGATGATTCCTATCGCCGAGTCTATCGGCTTGCGCGTCGCAAGCGAAGTCTTTGGTGACCGCAACTACGCGCCTGATGGGACCCTGAGCCCACGCAATCAACCCAATGCGATGATCACAGACGTGCAACAGTCCATTAAACAAGTGCTGCAAATGGTCAAGACCAGCACCTTGACTGCCAATGACGGCACCATCGTCCAGGTGCGCGCGGACACGCTCTGTATCCACGGTGATCAACCCGGCGCAGTGACCTTTGCCAAAGCCATTCGCGAAGCCTTGCGCGCCGAAGGCATCGAAGTTGGCGTGTAAAGAAGATCTCTGACAAGCGCATCCTGACATCAAACAAGTACGCGTTCGATTCCGCCGTCGTTGGCTTTTTTGACATAGTCTTCAAGCCAGTTTTCGCCCAAAATGTGCTTGGCCATTTCGACCACGATGTAGTCGGCTTTGGCGCCACTGTCCGCCTCAAAGCGTGACAATCCTTGCAAGCAAGATGGACATGAGGTCAAAACCTTGATCTCGCCGTCAAAACCATCTTGACGCAAGGTCGCATCATTTTTGACAAGCTCCTCTTCCTTGCGGAAACGGATTTGCGTCGAGATGTCCGGACGTGTCACAGCTAAAGTACCTGACTCACCGCAACAACGATCTGTCTTGATCGCCGAGTCACCCACCAAGGAGCGCACGGTCTTCATCGGATCCTGCAGCTTCATCGGTGTGTGGCAGGGATCGTGATACATGTAACGCGTGCCTTGAACACCTTCGAGCTTAATGTCTTTTTCAAGCAAATATTCGTGAATATCAATCAAGCGACAGCCTGGGAAAATCTTTTCAAACTCGTAGCCTGCCAACTGGTCATAGCACGTGCCGCAACTCACCACGACGGTTTTAATGTCAAGATAATTCAGCGTATTCGCCACGCGATGAAACAGCACGCGATTGTCCGTGATGATCTGCTCGGCCTTGTCGTTCATCCCGTTGGCGCGTTGCGGATAACCACAGCATAAATAACCAGGAGGCAATACCGTTTGCACACCCGCATGCCACAGCATCGCCTGCGTCGCTAAGCCAACCTGTGAAAACAACCGCTCAGAACCGCAGCCCGGAAAATAAAAAACCGCTTCCGTATCCGCAGGCGCCTGCGGAGGACGAATAATCGGCACGTAATCCGCGTCTTCGATATCCAGCAACTTACGCGCCGCCTGCTTGGGCAAACCCCCAGGCATTTTTTTGTTGATAAAGTGCACCACCTGCTCGCGCAAAGGTGCCTTGCCAACGGTCGCGGGGGGCTTGGCGGTTTGCTTGCGCGCGAATTTGGACAACAAGTCGCTCGCGATGCGCTGAATCTTGTAACCCACACCCACCAGCGCGACGCGTGTCGCATTAATCGTTGCGGGATCCTTGGCATTCAAAAAGAACATCGCAGTCGCGGTGCCAGGATTAAAAGACTTACGACCCACGTTGCGCAACAGCGCGCGCATGTTCATGGAAACCTCGCCAAAATCAATATCTACCGGGCAAGGGTTGTAGCACTTGTGGCAAACGGTACAGTGATCAGCCACATCCTCGAACTCTTCCCAATGCTTCAAACTAATGCCGCGTCGGGTTTGCTCTTCGTATAAAAAAGCCTCAATCAACAACGAAGTCGCAAGAATCTTATTGCGTGGCGAATACAACAGATTCGCACGCGGCACATGCGTTGCACATACAGGCTTGCACTTGCCACAGCGTAAACAGTCTTTGATGGAGTTGCTAATCGCGCCAATCTCACTGCGCTGCATGATGAGCGACTCATGGCCCATCAGACCAAAACTCGGCGTCCAAGCATTGCGCAAGTCAGCGCCTGGCATCAGTTTGCCGGCATTGAAATGATCGTTCGGGTCGATACGGCGCTTGTAATCCTGAAAGGGCAACAACTCCGCTTCGGTCAGAAACTCATACTTGGTCAAACCAATGCCGTGTTCGCCAGAAATCACACCATTAAGATCGCGCGCGATTTGCATGATACGCACAACGGCCTCATTGGCCTCGCGTAGCATTTCATAGTCATCAGAGTTCACCGGGATATTGGTGTGCACGTTGCCGTCGCCCGCATGCATATGCAAGGCGACGAACACGCGACTTTTAAGTACGCGATCATGAATGGCCTGCATTTCGGTCATGATGGGTGCAAAATCCGTGCCACCAAACACGCCAGCTAAATCGCAGAGCACCTCGGCTTTCCAAGAGATGCGCAAGGTGCGGTCCTGCACGACATCGAATAGACGCGCCTCGGGTTGCAAAGCCAATCGCTGCGCGAGAGCCGGCTCAAGGACATTGAGGCCATGCGCCGACAAGCCAGCCATCGCCTCCGAGAGCGGCACATCTAAATGCTCAAGCACCCACTGCCAGCGCGCGCGCACCCGCATCAAACTTTCAATCGCGCTGCGTCGACGCTCATCGAGCGATTCTTCGAGCAAGCCACCCTCTTCGCTGCCACGATCGAGTTTTGCAATCGGCAGTTCGCCCTCGAGCGCGCGCTGCAACGCATCCAGTAATTTGAGCTTGTTATGCGTCGACAGCTCGATATTGATTCGTTCGATGTGATCGGTGTACTCGCCCATGCGCTCGAGCGGAATCACGACATCTTCGTTAATTTTAAACGCATTGGTATGGCGTGCGATCGCGGCCGTGCGCGAACGATCCAGCCAGAATTTTTTGCGCGCGTCCGCACTCACTGCGACGAAACCTTCTCCGTGGCGCGTATTAGCCAAGCGCACCACTTCGCTCGTCGCATGGGCGACCGCCGCATCATCATCACCGACGATATCACCGATTAGCACCATTTTGGGCAACACGCCGCGCTTGCTTTTTGTAGCGTACCCCACTGCGCGCAAATAGCGCTCATCGAGATGCTCAAGACCCGCCAGTAACGCGCCTCGGGCGCGCCCCTGAACGTCCAGATAGTTTTTAATTTCAACAATGGAGGGGATCGCATCGCGGGCCTGCCCAAAAAACTCCAGACAGACCGTGCGGGTATGACTCGGCATGCGATGCAGCACCCAGCGGGCAGCCGTGATCAAACCATCGCAACCTTCTTTTTGTACACCAGGCAAACCAGAGAGAAACTTGTCTGTGACATCCTTGCCCAGACCGACTTTACGAAACCGCGCTCCGTCAATTTCTAAAATTTCAGTACGCAAAACGCGTGCGCCAGCGGCCTCGGTTCCATCTGACCACTGAAGCTCAAACCGGACCCGCCCCGCCTCATGGATTTTGCCAAGGTTGTGGTCCAGACGAGTGACATCGAGCCAATTGCCTTGGGGATCGACCATCCTCCACCATGCCAGATTGTCCAGCGCGGTCCCCCACAACACTGCTTTTTTCCCGCCGGCATTCATCGCGACGTTACCACCGACGCACGAGGCATCGGCCGAGGTCGGATCCACCGCAAACACAAAGCCTGCGGCCTCGGCTGCCTCAGAGACGCGTTTGGTCACAACGCCCGCTCCGGACCGCACTGTCGCGACCTGTGTGGCGACACCAGGCAGCGGACCCACTTCTACGGCGCCGAGCGTATCAAGTTTTTCCGTATTGATCACCGCTGATCGCCAAGTCAATGGGATCGCACCGCCGGTATAGCCCGTCCCACCGCCTCGCGGCACAATCGTCAGACCGAGCTCGATACAACCGCGCACCAAAGCTGCGATCTCTTGCTCATCATCCGGTGTCAACACGACGAAGGGGTACTCAACACGCCAGTCGGTTGCATCCGTAACGTGTGAGACACGCGACAGACCGTCAAATTTGATATTGTCTTTGGCCGTGATCTTGCCCAGCACCTTTTGCACCTGACGACGCAAACGCGCGGTGCGCTCGAACTCTTCTTCGAATGCGCGTACGGCAGAGCGAGCACGCTCGAGCAAGCTCGCGACTTTTTCATCGCGGCTCGCATCGTCCGATAACCGTCGATGATCAATTTCGGTCAGTCTGTGCTCAAGCGCTTCGGTCAACAGCTTACGGCGCTTGGGGTTGTCAAGAAGATCATCCAGCAAATAAGGATTGCGACGCACCACCCAGATATCGCCCAGCACCTCGTAAAGCATCCGCGCGGAACGGCCCGTCTTGCGTTCGCCACGCAAATCAGACAGCAACGCCCAGGCATCATCGCCTAGCAAGCGACACACGACTTCTCGGTCAGAGAAAGAGGTGTAGTTGTAGGGAATTTCACGTAAACGAGCCTGCGCATCTTGGGCGGGCTCGGCATTCAGTAAATGGCTTGGAAACGGGGCGTTCATAGGTCTAGGCTCGTTTAAGGACCTTCAAATAAACATTTTAAGTCATCCTATTAGGGCGCACCCAATACCCTTAAAACAATGTGGTTGCGCACCGCTTAAATAGGGGTAAAGACCCATCGAAATGCCCAAGCCAAGACCAGATAGCGTCCAAATTTGCCTAGTGCGATATAAATCACGCAAGGCCAAAATGGCAGTCTTAACCAACCAGCCACCGCGCAGAGAGGGTCCCCCACAACAGGCAGCCAAGCCAACAAGAGCACTGGGGCACCATAGTGGTGCAGCCATTTTTCAGCGCGGGCACGTCCAGCGGTGATGACGGGTTCGGGTTCAGGAGAGTGCGCGCGCGTGGGTCCAGAGCTTGCCGCGCTCATACGCTTTCTCTGTCGCCAGCGGCCAAACACACCATGCGCCCCGGCGCCCATGCCATAACTGACGAGCGACCCTAGGGTGTTACCAACTGTCGCCACCAAGATCGCCGGCCAAAACATCTCTGGAAACGCCGCCAAGTAACCCAGCAACACAGGTTCAGAACCAACCGGCAAGATCGTTGCCGCCAACAAGCTCACCGCAAAAACCGCCGGCAAACCCACTCCTGGCATCGCCAGCCAGGTCAAAAAGTCTTGTATGAGCGCGTCCAAAGCAAACTCCAGTGACTACAGGTCAAGTAAAAGTCCCCATGGGATAATGTCGAATTAGTACGCCGTCTACTCAGGAACATCATGACCACGGATTATCTCAGACGTATCCTTACTTCAAAAGTGTATGACGTTGCGATCGAAACACCGTTGGAGTACGCCCCTCAGCTTTCTCAACGTATCGGCAACACTGTTTTGCTCAAACGCGAGGACACGCAGTCCGTCTTTAGTTTCAAGCTGCGGGGCGCCTACAACAAAATGGCCCATCTGCCCAAGGCCGTTCTCGCGCGCGGCGTGATTGCCGCCTCTGCGGGCAACCACGCTCAAGGCGTCGCTTTGTCCGCCAAGCGTCTTGGCTGCAGGGCTGTGATCGTCATGCCCACGACCACGCCGGGCGTCAAAACGGACGCCGTCCGCGCGCTTGGCGCCGAGGTCGTGCTTCATGGCGACAGTTTTAGCGACGCGTATGGACATGCACTGACCTTAGAAAAAAAACAACAGTTGACCTTTGTGCATCCCTTTGATGACCCGGATGTCATCGCAGGCCAAGGCACGATTGGTATGGAAATTTTGCGCCAACACGCCGAGCCGATCGAAGCGATTTTCGTGGCGATCGGCGGTGGTGGCCTGATCAGCGGGATCGCCGCTTATGTGAAACAAATTCGTCCTGAGATCAAAATCATCGGCGTACAAACCGTCGATTCGGACGCCATGGTGCGCAGCGTGCGTGCCGGTCGACGCATCACCTTGACCGATGTCGGGCTGTTCTCTGATGGCACCGCCGTTAAACAAGTCGGCGTTGAAACCTTTAGGCTGACTCGCGAACTGGTGGACGACTACGTCCTCGTCGACACGGACGCCATCTGCGCTGCAATCAAGGACGTTTTTCAAGATACCCGCAGCGTCTTGGAGCCTGCGGGTGCGCTCGCCCTCGCAGGCGCCAAACACTACGCCGCCGAGCACAAACTCAAGGGCAAAACGCTTGTCGCGATTGCCTGCGGGGCCAACATGAATTTCGACCGTTTGCGCTTTGTTGCGGAACGTGCGGAGGTTGGTGAGGCGCGCGAAGCCATTTTCGCTGTGACGCTCCCTGAGCAGAGAGGGAGTTTCAGAGCTTTTTGCGAGCTTGTCGGCAACCGCAATGTCACCGAGTTCAATTACCGCATTTCAGATGCAACCTCGGCCTATGTCTTTGTCGGCATCCAAGTCTCTTCTTTGGGCGAGCCCAACAAAATCGCGAACAACTTCCGTAAGCACGGCTTTGATACGCTAGACCTGACCCACGATGAAATGGCAAAGACCCATTTACGGCACATGGTGGGGGGGCGCTCCAGCCTTGCAGGCAATGAGTTGCTCTACCGTTTCGAATTCCCCGAGCGGCCCGGTGCCTTGATGCGTTTTTTGAACTCCATGAAACCCGATTGGAACATCAGTCTGTTCCATTACCGCAATCAGGGCGCCGACTACGGTCAGATCCTGATTGGCATCCAAGTCCCCACAGGTAGCAAAAAAGCCTTTAAAGCCTTCCTCGAAGAGGTTGGCTACCCGCACTGGAACGAATCTGACAACCCCGCTTATAAATTATTTTTGTAAGGATCGCTCGTAAGAATCGCTCAGATATAACGGCAACTCAGTCACCACTAAACTGACAGACGCTAAAAAAAGGTGTGTCTGTTTGAGCGATTTTGCTGGAGCCGCCAAGATCGGGCAAATCTACGACCGCTGCGGCCTCGACGACATTGCCGCCAAGCAACTGCAACAACTTGATGGCGGCCAGCATGGTGCCACCCGTGGCGACCAAGTCATCTACCAACAATACCCGCTGTCCTGGTTTAACTGCATCTTGGTGTACCTCGACCGTCGCGTCGGCGTACTCAAGGCTATAGGACTGCGCCACGGTTTTGTGCGGCAGCTTTCCCTGTTTACGCACCGGTACAAAACCAACGCCTAAGGCATAGGCGAGCGCGCTACCAAAAATAAACCCCCGGGCATCGATGCCAACGACCACATCGATGCGTTGACGCATATGGCGATAGACAAAAATATCGATCAACACACGAAAGGCTCTTGGGTCTTGCAAAAGCGGCGTAATGTCCCGAAACATCACGCCCGGTTTGGGCCAGTCTGGAATCGTCCGAATCAACCCTCGTACGACTTCTATTGAGTCCTGATAGGGGGCAATGATGGGCATGATCATTAAGTAGCGCTCCGCATGGGGTAAGCCGTAGATTAGAAGAAGTAGTTTAAGCGGCTTTCACACGTATGGCACCAGAAACACGCAGGGCCTTAGCGCGCGCCAGATCCACAGACGCGCCCGTCGCCAACGCGACCCCCATACGCCGCTTAATAAAGGACTCCGGTTTGCCGAACAAACGCAGATCGGTCCCAGGCTCGGCCAACGCTTCAGTAACCCCTTCGTAACGAATCGCTTTAGCTTCGATCCCACCATAAATCACACTACTCGCTGCAGGCCCGCGCAAGGAGGTGTCCACAGGCAAGCCTAACAAGGCGCGGGCATGCAATTCAAACTCACTCTGGCCCTGCGACACCAAGGTCACTAAGCCCGTATCGTGAGGGCGCGGGCTCACCTCGGAGAACCAAACCTCGTCACCCGAGACGAACAACTCCACGCCGAACAAGCCTTGTCCGCCCAAATTGTCTGTCACCACGCGGGCGATTTGTTGCGCACGCTCAAGCGCCCGAGGCGACATCGGCTGAGGCTGCCAACTTTCTACATAATCACCGCCGATCTGCAGATGGCCGATCGGTTCGCAAAAATGAGTCTCGACCTGTCCGTTCGGACCTCGAGCGCGAACGGTCAGCAGCGTAATTTCGTATTCAAAATCGATAAACCCCTCGACAATTATGCGGCTGCCCTCGACCCGGGCCCCTGCTTTGGCGATATTCCAGGCGGACGCAATATCTTCTGGCCCGCGCAAGACGGACTGCCCCTTGCCAGACGAAGACATGACAGGCTTGACCAGACAAGGAAAACCGACTGCGGCGGTTGCCTGGGCCAAAGAAGCTAAGGAATCCGCAAAACGATAGGGCGAAGTCGGCAATCCGAGCGTTTCGGCGGCGAGTCGACGAATGCCTTCGCGATTCATGGTGAGTTGCGCCGCCCGGGCTGTGGGCGTGACACGAACCACACCGGCAGCCTCGAGCTCGACCAACAAATCCGTGTCAATCGCCTCGATTTCGGGCACGATCAAGTGGGGCTGCTCTTTTTCAATCACCGCGCGCAAGGCGACTTTATCTGTCATCGCCACCACGTAGGCTCTATGCGCGACCTGTTGTCCGGGAGCATCGGCATAACGGTCGACCGCGATGACCTCGACCCCTAGGCGCTGGAGGGCCAGAATGACCTCTTTGCCAAGCTCGCCGGCCCCCAACAACATCACCTTGAGCGCTGCGCCCGACAAAGGGGTACCAAAAACAGCCGCATAAGGCGCGAGAGCCGACGCAGGAGACCCCGCAGTTGCAACAGATGAAATATTCATGGGCGTTGACATGGAAAATCCAGGGGAGGAAACACAGAGACGTCAGATTGCCACAGCGCGTACCCCGACGCAACCACACCCAAAATCCGCATGTCAGACCTGAAACGATTAAACTCAGGACATGGCCTCTAAGCACTCACCTAAAACCACGCCGTGCCATACGCGCGACGACCCGACCGACTTTGACAGCCCTCACGCAGCGGCGCTGGCATCGGCCGAGCGCACCCTCACGCTCGAGGCTCAAGCCATTATTGAGCTTAAAAACCGCCTCAACGAGGACTTTGCAGAAGCCGTCGCACTGATTTTGGGCTGCTCCGGACGAGTCGTCGTTTGCGGTTTGGGTAAAACAGGTCATATCGCCCGCAAAATCGCGGCGACCTTCGCCTCTACCGGAACACCGGCTTTTTTCTTGCACGCTGCCGAGGCCATCCATGGCGACATTGGAATGTTGGGCGGACAAGACCTTCTCATCGCTCTGTCTTATTCCGGTAACGGTCAAGAATTACTCACCATTTTGCCCGCGGCGCACCGCTTAGGCGTCAAGGTCATCGCCATCACAGGCAACGTGCAATCCGAGCTCGCGAAACTTGCCGAGGTCCACCTCGATATCAGCGTGACGCAAGAAGCCTGCCCACTCAATCTCGCCCCAACAGCAAGCACCACCACCGCACTCGCTTTAGGTGATGCGCTTGCAGTGGCCTGCCTTGAAGCGCGCGGCTTTGGTCATGAGGATTTTGCCCGATCGCACCCCGGAGGCGCGCTCGGCAGACGCCTGTTGCTGCGTGTTTCGGATGTCATGCGCTGTAGCGACGCCGTACCCACCGTTGCGGCCGACGCCACAGTATTTCAAGCGTTAGAAGAAATCTCTCGAAAGGGTATGGGCATGACCGCGGTGCTCGATGCCAATGGTTGTGCCATCGGTATTTTTACTGATGGTGATCTGCGTCGCCTGATCGAGAAGAAGGGTGACGTCCGCAATGTGCTTGTCACAGAAGGTATGTCACGCAATCCGCGACATATCGCTGCCGAGGCTTTAGCCGTCGATGCCGCTACCCTGATGGACCGCCACCGCCTCAACCAAATGCTGGTCGCTGAGGCAAATGGCAAACTCGTAGGCGCCCTGCATATGCATGACCTGATGGCCGCCAAGGTTGTTTGAGATAACGTCCATGAATAAACCCCATTTCATTCCCCACCCTGCCGAAGCACTGGTGCTGGCCCGTATTCCCTCCACCCTGCGAGAGCGCCTCGGACAAATCAAACTGATGGTGTTCGATGTCGATGGCGTGCTGACCGACGGTAGTCTTTGGTACGGTGAACAAGGTGAAATGTTCAAACGCTTTAATGCACTCGACGGTCATGGTTTAAAGATGCTTACGACCAGCGGAATCAAAGTCGCACTGGTGACTGGTCGCGAGGGACCGATCGTCGATCGCCGAGCCGCTGAACTGGGACTCGGGGACGTCTTGCAAAACGTCCGCGACAAAGGCGCCGCGTTAAATGAACTTGTGGCACGACACCGCCTGACGCTCGAAGAGTCTGGCTTTATGGGTGATGATCTGATCGATTTGCCCGCTATGCAGCGCGCCGGTTTTGCCGCAAGCGTACCGGACGCACCTGCCTATGTCACCCAGGCTGCCCACTGGACCGCGACCAAAGCAGGCGGAAAAGGTGCTGTGCGTGAATGTTGCGACTTAATCTTGGCCTCTCAAGGTCGACTTGGACACTTTTTTCAACCAGGCCGCCTCGGCCCCGGTTCTATTCAGTGACCGCGACCCCATGAAAGAACGCGCCTCCATCGTAGTCTCGATTTTCATCCTCACTTTGTTGGTGATGGGGACGTGGTGGGCGGCCGACTACTCTCAGCGTGCTGTTCAGATTGATCCCCCGAGCCGGCTGACCCACGAGCGCGACACCTGGGCAAAAAAAATAGTGCTGATTCGGACCAATGACAAGGGGATTGTGATTCATCGCCTCGAGGGCGATCTAATGGAACACTTTCCTGACGACAAATCCTACGAGCTTCAGGCACCGCGTGCTTATACCCTCAAAGAAGAAAACCCACTGACTGTCGCCACCTCCAAAGTCGCGTTTATTTACGATGAAGGCGACCGGATTATCATGCGCGGAGACGCCGTACTGCTGCGCCTAGGCGATGCAGCACGGCAGCCACTCAATTTTCGCAGTGAAGAGATCACACTGTTAGTGAATAAAGATCTTGCCTACACAGACATGCCCGCCATCGCAATAAGCGGTCGCTCCAAAATGTCCGGTGTAGGGATGCGTTTTAACAATGCCACGCAACAATTGGACGTATTCAAATCAACAGATGTCGACATCGCCCCCAAAGACCCACGCGAGGGCGCCAAGCCTCCTGCATAAAGAGCCAATCCATGATTTTTAAACTCGCCCTACCATTTCTTTGCAAGCTCATCCTTCTTGGCTCCGTTGCCTCCGCACAGGCGCAAACCGCAGCTGCGGGCGCGACACCGACCACCCCCGTCGAAGAACCCAGCACCATGATTTTGTCTGATACGCTGCGCTTTGACGATGCCAAAAAAGAAAGTACCTTTACTGGCAAGGTTGTGATGACGCGCGGCTTGTTGTCGTTGAGCTCCGACGTGTTGTCGATGCGCGAGGACGCCGAAGGCAACCAGCACGGGATCGCGACAGCAGACCCCGGCAAGCGTGTCTTCATTCGCCAAGTTCGGCCCGAAAACTTCGAGGTCCTCGAGGGTGTAGCGCTCAAGGCAGACTACGACGGCAAAAATGAAACGTTTGATTTGATTGGTCAGGCCGTCGTCACTCGCTATATTTGCGGCAAGCATTTTGATACGGTCAGTGGGCAGCAAGTCCGCTACAACCAAAAAACAGATGTCTATCAGGCTTTCTCCGGCCCCGACTCCTACAATCCAGACGGACGCGTGCGCTCTGTCGCACAACCTAAAGCACGTACTGAAGCTGCCATCTCAGCCTGCCGGGCCGCACAGGCCAATACGCCCGCGCCCGCGCTCTTGCCTGCAAGCCCTCCCGCTGTGGCGCCTCGCCCCTAATACCCAAAGACACCTAAGCTTCTCCATGCAAACATCACACGCCTCTTCCAACTTTGATTCACAAGCCCTTTCGACGCCCGGACAACTGAGCGCAACGGGTCTGCGTAAATCCTATGGCGGCCGGATGGTGGTGCAAGACGTATCGATTTCAGTTAACAGCGGTGAAGTCGTGGGTCTACTGGGCCCCAACGGCGCTGGAAAAACCACGAGTTTTTATATGATTGTCGGATTGGTGGCCGCCGATGCAGGCCGGATCGAAATCGACGATACCGTTATCAGCAGCATGCCTATCCACAAACGCGCGCGCCTCGGGCTGTCCTACCTGCCCCAAGATGCCTCCGTATTCAGACGTCTGACCGTCGAAGAAAATATTCGGGCCGTGCTCGAACTTCAAATCGATAATGATGGTAAAAAATTCTCCTCAAAAAAAATTGAGGAGCAACTGGATTCCTTGCTTGATGAGTTACAAATCGCCCATATCCGTCGCAACAGTGCGCTCTCCCTCTCGGGTGGAGAGCGACGGCGCGTCGAAATCTCGCGCGCGCTTGCCACGCGGCCTCGCTTCATCTTGCTGGACGAACCTTTCGCCGGCGTTGACCCGATCGCAGTGATTGAAATTCAACGCATCGTGCGCTTTCTTAAAAGCCGTGGCATCGGTGTGTTGATTACCGACCACAACGTTCGTGAAACCCTGGGTATTTGCGATCGCGCATACATCATTAGCGAAGGTAAAGTGTTGACGACAGGACAGCCCGAGGAGATTATCAACGACGCTTCGGTGCGTCGCGTCTATTTGGGCGAACACTTCAAAATGTAAGTCAAAAAAAGATTGGATACTATCCTCTCTTTTTTGCTGCAGTGCAGCGTCAACGTTTTTGTCTTAGATCAATCTTTAAGGATTTACACCCTTGCTTTCTTCGGCTAATTCCTTAAACTAAATATATGACAATTTAGTTAAAGGAGCGCCTCACTAAACCTCTGCACGTCAAACCGTTGTAAGTGTTTGTACTTCGTTCTATCCCTTTAATGGAGAGTACGCAATGAACCTAAACATTACTGGTCACCATCTTGACGTTACACCTGCCATCCGGGCATACATTCACACAAAGATGTCGCGCGTCGTGCGCCACTTTGATCATGTGATCGATACACAGGTCTTTCTGTCGCTCGAACCTCTCAAGCACCGAGCGGAATTGACCCTTCACATTCGAGGTAAAGACATCCATTGCGAAGCCTCTGAGGATAACTTGTATGCAGCAATTGACTTACTCGTCGACAAAGTCGACCGTAAGGTCTTGCAACATAAGGCACGCACTCAAGACCATCACCATATATCAGTCAAGCGACAAATCTTCGAGACTGCATAAAACTTAGACTGCAACGGCCAATGTCATCTGGCCGCACTGCAGCATATAATCAAATGCATGAAACTTTTGCCACGCATCTTGCCTGTCAGCAACATCGTGCTCAACCTCACTGTTACGAGTAAAAAGCGCGCCTTTGAACAGGCTAGCCTTTTATTTGAGAACAATAACGGGATTGAGCGCGCGGCCGTTTACGAAAGCTTATTTGCGCGAGAGTGCCTTGGCTCAACAGCGCTCGGCGGGGGCATCGCCGTTCCTCATGGCAGAGTCAAAGGCATCAAGCATGCCGCCGCTGCTTTTTTCAGGCTGGCACAACCCATTGCTTTTGACGCGCCTGACCATGCGCCTGTTCAGCAATTACTTTTTCTCGTCGCCCCAGAAGCGGAAACCCAACAACATCTCGATATACTGGCAGAGGTGGCTCAGCGTCTCTCTGACCCCGCTTTACGAGCGCGCCTAGCCACCGAGGTCGATCCCATCGTTATCCATCAGCTGCTGACCGCCGGTCAGGCTTAGCTACAAAACGGTCGGCCTCTTCCCTCAACTACGGAGTCGCTATGCTGACGGTGCAGGATCTAGTGAATGACAATGTCGAAGACATTTCTTTCAAATGGGTGGCAGGACAATCGGCGGCAAATCGCCTGATTCCTGACAACGGGATGGCCGCTGCTGACTTGATCGGCCACCTAAATCTGATCCACCCCTCTCGTATCCAAGTCTTTGGTCGTGAAGAAATGGATTACTACACCCGCTTCGATACGCGTCGGCGAGTGCACCATCTCGAAGAGTTACTCGCGGGCGGCGTACCTGCCATTCTGCTGGCTGACGACTTACAGGCCACGGACGACTTGATTCTCAACTGCGAGAATAGCCACGTACCCCTTTTATCGACCTCAGTTCATGCCGCAGAGCTGATCGACCTCTTACGCATTTATCTCAGCCGTCGACTCGCCCCGACCACCACGGTTCACGGTGTCTTCATGGATGTACTGGGACTCGGCGTGCTCATTACCGGCGAATCCGGCCTGGGCAAAAGCGAGCTTGCGTTAGAGTTGATTTCTCGCGGTCACGGACTCGTCGCCGACGATGCGGTTGAGTTGTCACGCACCGCACCCCATGCCATCGAGGGCCATTGTCCGGAGCTCTTGCGCAATATGCTCGAGGTACGAGGTCTGGGTTTGCTCAATATCCGGACCATCTTTGGTGAAACCTCCGTGCGG
The DNA here is from genome assembly GCA_945897365.1 of Bordetella parapertussis. Lineage (GTDB taxonomy): Bacteria > Pseudomonadota > Gammaproteobacteria > Burkholderiales > Burkholderiaceae_B > Zwartia > Zwartia parapertussis_A. Next base: position 41,444 of record CAMDFD010000014.1, read on the forward strand.
CGCAAAATGAAGCTCAAGCTGATTGTGCATCTGGTTCGCGCAACGGCACAGGACAAATTCGAACGACTCCCCTTACAAGATATGACACAGGACATGCTCGGTTGTCCGATTCGCAAAGTCATGCTTCAGGTCGCAGCCGGCCGAAACCTTGCCGTGCTCGTCGAGGCCGCTGTACGCAATACGATCCTCAAACTACGCGGCATCGACACGCTCGCCGAATTCATGGCGCGGCAATCGGCCGCCATCGCTCAAGGGCAAAATTAACATGCCTGCGCTCAAAGTCGTTCTCTTGACTGGCATTTCCGGCTCTGGCAAGTCCGTAGCGTTGCGCATGCTCGAAGATGCGGGCTACGTGTGCGTCGACAATCTTCCTCTGCGTTTTTTGCATGAATTTATGACCTCGATGCGCGATGATGCGGCAAAGCGGATCGCGGTCGCAATCGATGTCCGCTCCCCTGGCGAGCTTGCAGAAATGCCTGCCGTCATTAGTGCGCTCAACACGGCAAATACTGAATTTAAATTGATTTTTCTGGATGCGGACAATGAAACTCTGGTGCATCGCTACTCAGAGTCGCGTCGTCGTCATCCCCTTGCAGAACGTCTAACCCAAAAAGGCTTGAGCGCCACACTGGAAGAATGTATTGAACTAGAGCGCGATCAACTGAGTGACCTGCGCAACTTAGGTCACGTGATCGATACGTCGGGCCTGATGCCAGGTCAACTGCGCGCTTGGATGCGCGACCTGATTCAAGCCGACCGCAAACCACTACTCATCACTTTTGAATCCTTTGCGTTCAAACAGGGTGTCCCCAGAGACGCCGACCTGGTGTTTGATGTGCGATGCCTGCCAAATCCCCACTATGATCCAGCCCTGCGTCCACTCACGGGCCGAGATCAACCTGTCGCAAACTGGCTCAAAAGTTTCGCAGATGTCGAACTGATGATCAGTGACATTGAGGGCTTTATTCGTAAATGGTTGCCGCGTTACACCGAAGACACGCGCAGCTACCTGACGGTCGCCATCGGCTGCACTGGTGGCAAACATCGCTCCGTGTATGTGGTCGAAACACTCGCCAAACGCTTTGCCGATCAACAATTGCTCGTGCGCCATCGCCATCAACCCGAGATCTCCGGATGAAAAACGGCACGGCTCAACTGCTGCGACTGCTCAGTATCTGCGCTTTATGTGGACTCCTCGCAGCCTGCGGATCGAGCTCCCGCAAAGGCGGCTATTACAAAGACGATGGCCCCGGGGCCAACCCGCCCGCAAATTTGGATCGCGTGCCAGATGCCGTACCCAAAATCGAGCCGCTCGCACGGGGTCCAAATCGGCCTTATACCGCGCTTGGACAAAGCTTTACACCTGATACAAGCGGACGCCCTTATCGCGTTCAAGGTCGCGCCTCATGGTACGGCAGAAAGTTTCATGGCAAACCGACCTCGAATGGCGAGCGCTATGATATGTACGCGATGACCGCTGCGCATCCCACGCTGCCGATCCCCAGCTATGTGCGGGTTACGCGCGTGTCGACCGGCAAGACCGTCGTGCTGCGGGTCAACGACCGAGGACCTTTCCTTCGGGGCAGGGTGATTGATTTGTCCTATGTGGCCGCCTATCAACTCGGCGTGATCGCCACAGGCAGTGCTGAGGTGATCGTCGAGCGGATCATGCCCGAGGAAATTCGTAACTGGCGGGCGCGTAAACCTTAGCCATGCAGCGAACTGAACGACTTCCTGTGTTCAGAAAACGACTCTTACGTCTCTTCGTGTTTTGCTTTTAGCGCGAGTGCTCGGGAATACAAAGCATCACGCGGCTGACCGGTCGCCTTGGCCGCTACGCGGGCAACGTCGCGCACGGACATCGACTCAAGCAACACATCAAGCCACGCATCAATCGAGGCACTCTCTTCCAGTTCGAGCTCCTCTGACTGCACGACAACAGGAGGATGAATAATGACGACATACTCTCCTTGCTCGCGATGCGGATCCTCTGCGAGCCACTGCGCCGCCTGCGCAATTGGCATGGTCGCAATTTCCTCGAAACGTTTAGTCAGCTCGCGGGCAAACGTCACCTTGCGTGTCGGACCAACCACTGCCACCGCATCTGTCGCACTGGCGACAATCCGATGTGGTGCCTCATAAAATACAGTTGCCGCGGGCAGTTGTGTCCATTGCCTAAACCAACGCTGCCTCGCAGCAGACTTGATCGGAGCAAACCCCGCGAACACAAAACCCGGCGAAGCATCCGTCGTGACGCCTGCGCCCATCAACGCCGTAATCAAGGCATTTGGGCCGGGCAAAGGGATCACCCGCAAACCCGCTTGCCTGACGGCCTGCACCACAAGACCTCCGGGATCACTCACTGCGGGCGAGCCCGCATCAGATATCAAGGCCACCCGCTGTCCTGACTGAAGGCGTGCGACGATCTCTGTCGCAGCACTCAGCTCGTTATGACGATGCGCAGCAATCAAGGGCGTATTAATTCCCCAAGCTTCGAGCAAGTTCCGGCTCGCCCGGGTGTCTTCGGCGGCAATCACATCCGCCCGGCTCAGGGCATGCCAGGCACGCAAACTCAAGTCACCTAAGTTTCCAATCGGTGTCGCGACGACATACAGGGCGTGCGTCGGCCATTGCTGTCCCTCCATACGCTCGCTCAACCGGCCCCAAGCGTTTGGCGGTGAATCGGCATGTGCGTGTTCGGTCATTGCGGATAGGCTAGATTCATTCATTGTGTCAGTGTAGACCGCCCAACCACTCTGCGTCACGCACAAGCGCCTCCTATGACCCAAACGCCCACGCCCGATTTGACTCTTTTCACCCTCGCCGAGGCTGCGCAACAGCGCGCGATCCTCGCAAGACGACGCAAACAGCGCCGCCGAGTGGCCAACAGACGCGCTTCGGACAAAACGCGCTCAACCCGCGACATGGCCCGCAGCAACAGCCAACGCATTGGGGACCTCTATGAGCGGCGGGCTTGGGAAGTCTTACAGCAGGCAGGCTGCGCCTTGCTGGGGTATCAACTCCGCTGCCCTCTCGGCGAACTCGATCTGGTGGTCAAAGAGGGCCAAGTCCTTGTTTTCGTCGAAGTGCGCTATCGACGCAGCCGCCTTTACGGCGGCGCGACGGCTAGCATCACTCGCGCCAAGCAGCAAAGATTGCTCAAAACCATTGATTGGTGGCTACCCAAGCTTGTACGGGAGGCCTTTGGCGGCAAAATGCCGCAGTGCCGAATCGATCTCGCCACCTTCGACCAAGACAACCTGACTTGGCACCGTGACGCCCTGCGCTTGAGCCAAGATAAGTGAGATAATAAAGATTCTATATTTCAGATCATAGCCATGGACCTTGCCAACCACCTTGCCGCCCATTTCGAGGATAACATCGCCGCGACAAGACGCAGCATGGATGTGCTCGCCGACCCCCTCACGCAGGCAATCGACTTGTGCTTTGGCTGCGTCACCAACAATGCAAAAATTTTAGCGTGTGGCAACGGGGGCTCTGCGGCTGATGCGCAACACTTTATCGCCGAACTCGTCGGACGTTTCGAGCGTGACCGTTTGCCTCTGGCTGGCGTAGCGCTCAACACCGATACCTCGATCATGACGGCTGTGGGGAATGATTACGGTTTCGATCATATTTTCTCACGTCAGATCAGTGCGCTTGGTCAACCTGGCGACGTACTTGTTGCGATTTCCACGAGTGGAAACTCAGCGAACGTCAAGCTTGCCATTGCAGTCGCTCATGAACGTGAAATGCGTGTCATCGCCCTCACTGGCAAAGGCGGCGGCCAGATCAAAGACCTTTTGCTCGATAACGACATCCACCTGTGTGTGCCGCACGACCGCACCATGCGCATCCAGGAAGTTCACATCCTTCTGTTGCACATCCTGTGCGATGGCATAGATCATTTATTACTTGGAGATCCCGCATGAACCTTAAAAGACAATTTATTCGTCCTTTGATCATATGCGCCGCCGTGATTGCTGCGGGATCGACACTAACTGCCTGTGTGCCCTTACTGGTCGGCGGAGTCGCAGCAACAACCGGCATGGTCGTCGTCGATCGTCGTAGTTTAGGCGAACAAGTCGATGACAAATCCATCGAACTCAAAATCGGTGGTCAGTTTCGCGAAAACTTCGGCGATGCGGTTCGCTCAACGATCACTTCCTACGATGGCGTCGTGTTACTCACGGGCGACACCATCAGTAGCGAGTTCAAAAATCGAGCGGCCGAGATCGCACGCAAAGTCGAACACGTTAAATCCGTCTCCAACCAGATTGCTGTTGTCAAAGAACTGGCCTCCTTTGGCGTTGTGAGCAATGACATCTGGATTACCTCTAAGGTCATGACAACCTTGGCGACCACCAAAGACATTCCCTCACGCACCATCGTCGTGACAACAGATCGCAGCGTGGTCTATCTGATGGGCCTGGTGACCCAACGCGAAGCAGATATGGCAGCCGCCGCCGCAGCCAAAGTCAGCGGTGTCAAGCGCGTCGAAAAACTCTTTCAGATCATCACACCCGAGGACGCAAAACGCCTGGATGACGCAGCGCGTATGGGGAGCAATAACACCGCGCCCACCACACCTCTAGGCGAAGCCCCGGTAAGCGGCTCGGGAGCGATGGGTGGGGATGCCACGCCTGTCGGTGGTGTCCAGGTGATGCCGATTCAATGAAAAAAATCATAGCTCTGATTCTCTTTGTCGTTGTAGGCGGTCTGACAACTTGGTTCGTCAGTACCCGCGCGACCTCTGCGCCAGACGTGACATTGACCTCGCTCTCGGGCCAAAAAATCGCTCTCTCTGAGTTGCACGGCAAGGTTGTGTTGGTCAAGTTTTGGGCGACCAACTGTGTCAGCTGCGTGGCACAGATGCCCGATAACATTGAAAACTATAACAAGTACCATGCTCAAGGCTTTGATCTCATCGCCGTAGCCATGGAATACGATCCCGTCAACTTTGTCCAAAAGTTCGTCGAAACACGCAAACTACCCTTCACTGTTGCGCTGGATACACAGGGCGCAGCCGCAAAAGCCTTTGGTGATGTCAAACTGACCCCGATGGCATTCCTAATCGATAAAAATGGCAATATCATCAAGCGTTATTTGGGCTTGTACGACAAAACTGAATTACGCAAATCGATTGAAAAAGCACTCGCGGGTTAAGCTCGCCCTTATAAAAATCCATTTCACTGCTTGTCCACCCTAATGCCTCAGCCAAATGAATAGCCAGCCTCCCTCTGCCTCTATGCCTCCCGAAGTCGTCGCAAAAGTGCTCTCTGAGAGCCTGCCCTATATCAAACGCTTCCACGGCAAAACCATCGTCATCAAATACGGTGGCAACGCAATGACCGAAGAAGTTCTCCAGCGCAGCTTTGCACATGATGTCGTCTTGCTCAAACTCATCGGACTCAATCCCATCGTCGTGCACGGTGGTGGCCCCCAGATCGATGAAGCCTTGCGCAGAATTGGCAAGCAAGGCACCTTCATCCAGGGTATGCGCGTCACAGACGCCGAGACCATGGAGGTCGTAGAGTGGGTACTCGGCGGACAAGTGCAACAAGACATCGTGCTGATGATCAACGAAGCGGGTGGTAAAGCTGTTGGACTGACCGGCAAAGACGGTTGTTTAATCCAGGCACGCAAGAAAATGATGCCCAATAAGGATGATCCGGCCAACCCACTCGATATCGGTTTCGTGGGTGACATCGCTCATGTCGAACCCGCCGTCGTCAAGGCCTTGCAGGACGATCAGTTCATTCCCGTGATTTCTCCGATCGGCTACGGCGAAGACGGTCTGGCCTACAACATCAATGCCGATATCGTCGCGGGCAAAATGGCAGAGGTACTGGGTGCCGAAAAGCTGCTCATGATGACCAACACACCCGGCGTACTCGACAAAGATGGACAATTGCTGCGCAGCCTATCGGCACAGACGATCGATGCACTGTTTGCCGACGGCACAATCTCTGGCGGCATGCTCCCCAAAATCTCCTCCGCCCTGGATGCCGCACGTAATGGCGTGAAATCTGTGCATGTCGTCGATGGTCGCGTCCCGCATTGCCTGCTACTCGAAATCCTAACGGATCGCGGCGTGGGCACCATGATCACCTCAGAGTGATTCACAAGCGGTTCGCACCCCATGCCCCGATCCGCACGCGGCGAGCCCGCGTGCATACTCCTGCGCGCAAAGCAGCGATTTCCAAAGCCCGCGAACGCGTGTGGCTGTTCGATCTCGACAATACCTTGCACGACACTTCTTACAAGATATTTCGAGAAATTAATCTTGGCATGACCGCAGCCGTGATGGAGAGCCTGGAGGTCGATGAAGCGACCGCCACTCACCTGCGGACAAGCTATTGGAAACGCTACGGAGCCACCATGATCGGATTGGTGCGCCATCATGGTGTAGATGCCCATCAGTTTTTGCATCGCAGCCACAACTTCGATGTCAGCCCCTTGATTCGAGCCGAACGAGGTTTGGCGCACAAGCTCCGTCGCCTGCCTGGTCGCAAAATTCTTGTGACCAATGCGCCACTGCATTATGCCCGCGCTGTCATGAAACATCTCAACATCCTACGCTGCTTCGATGGGTTTTGGGGCATTGAGCAAATGCGTCTGCACGGACACTACAAACCCAAACCTTCCGTGACTCTCATGCGTCACATCCTCGCACACGAAGGCATCCATCCACGACGGGCCGTGCTTGTCGAGGATACGACCGCAAACCTGCGCGGCGCGAGACATGCGGGCTTGCGCACAGTTCATGTCTTTCACCCCGGCACGCCCTTTGCGAAAGGCAAGCGAGGGCGTCCCAATTACGTAGACTTACGAGTAAACTGCGTAGGTGATTTATTGCTCCAAAAGCGCACCCTGCAAGGTATGTGACTTAAAGCTCATGCAATGCTTCATCCTCCTTAACGGCTAATTCTGGACTTGAGTGTATGTCGGTCAAAACGGGCGAACGCAAACACCAGATTCTGCAAACACTCGCAGAGATGCTAGAGCAACCGCGTGCGGCGCGGATCACTACTGCGGCGCTCGCCGCCAAAATGCAACTCTCCGAGGCTGCGCTGTATCGACACTTTGCGAGCAAAGCACAAATGTTCGAAGGCCTCTTCGAATTTATTGAAACGACCATCTTTACGCTCGTCAACCAAATCGTCGCCACCGAACCAAAAGGTATCGAGCAAGCGCGCAAAATTGCCGTCATGTTAATGACATTCTCTGAGCGCAACAAAGGGATGACTCGTGTCTTGTGTGGTGATGCGCTCGTCACCGAGGACGAGCGGCTTCAAGGACGCGTCACCCAGATTACAGAGCGCATCGATGCCGCGTTCAAACAGTCACTGCGCCAGGCTCTCACAAGCGGTGAAATCAACCCTACAACCGAAATCACCCCACTGTCTGCCGCTCTCACGCATCTTGTCTTGGGCAGTTGGTTACGCTTTGCACAAAGTGGTTGGCAAGCAGCCCCCTCCAAACATATGCACACGCAACTCAAACTTCTGTTAGATCAGCGCGGCTAGGTTCGATCCGCACAGACAGGGCAAGCCGGATCACGCTTGACGCGCACGCTATGCCACTGCATTTCAAAGGCATCGAGCATGAACAACCGTCCCTTGAGTGACGTACCGACACCTGCAAGCACTTTGATCGCCTCGGCAGCCTGCATGCTCCCAATGATCCCGACCAATGGCGCAAAAACGCCTGTTGTCGCGCAACTCAACGCTTCGATATCATCGGCTTCGGGAAACAAACAGTGATAGCAAGGAGCTTGCTCATCCCGAGGATCAAACACGCTGATTTGACCTTCAAAACGGATGGCAGCACCTGAGACCAACGGTTTTTGATGGATCACGCATGCTTTGTTCACAGCATGCCGTGTCGCGAAGTTGTCCGTACAGTCCAAGACAACATCGACTGTGGCAATCTCAGCAAGCAAGCTCTCCGGCTCCATTCTTGTTGTGCGTACCTCAACCTCGATGTCGGGATTCAGGGCCAGCATCGTTTGACGACCAGACTCGGCTTTGAGCCAGCCGACGCGAGCGTCTGTGTGCAGAATCTGACGTTGCAGGTTACTCAGTTCAATCGTGTCGTGGTCAGCCAAAATAATATGGCCTACACCTGCAGAGGCCAGATACAAGGCGGCGGGAGAACCCAGTCCGCCCGCACCAAGAACCAATACCCGCGCCGCGAGTAATTTTTCTTGGGCCTCTATGCCAAACTCATCGAGCAAAATATGTCTGGCATAACGAAGAAGCTGGCTATCCTTCATTTGCCCTTTGGCGCAGCTCCGGATGACTCTGCACTCGCCTTCTTAGGGCGGGGTACCGCCTTTTGGATAGGCTTGCCTTCGAGGAAGTTGAGCGCTTGATTCAACTGGAAGTCCTCAGGCGTACCAAATTGGAAAATCTTGTCTGTGTCGGCAAGAGGCGCTTCCTCTTCTTTTGTCTTTTTCTCAGACTCTGGTTGTCCGCTGCGGCTATTAGTCAGATGACGCTTAAGGTCTGCCTCGCGTGACATACGGAACAAATCGCCCTCGGCCGTATCGGCCACAACAATATCAGGCATGATGCCAGTCGCCTGAATCGATCGCCCTTTGGGTGTGTAATAACGCGAGGTTGTTAGCTTGATCGCCGTTGTATCTGAAATCGGCAGGATGACTTGGACCGAGCCCTTACCAAAGGTTCGATTACCCATTATGGTGGCGCGCTTATGGTCCTGAAGCGCACCCGCGACAATTTCCGAGGCGGAGGCAGAGCCTACGTTGACCAAGACCACCATGGGGACAGTTTTAACCCAAGCAGGCAAACCGACCAAATAGTCACGTTCACCGCGCGCATAGTCCGCGGAGTTGGATAAATACTTTTGCTTAGCGTCGGGTGCACGACCATCCGTTGACACGACTAAAGTGTCGGGCTTAAGGAAGGCGGCCGACACACCAATCGCACTTGTCAGCAAACCACCCGGATCATTACGAAGATCTAGAACCAATCCGCGCGGCGCACCTTTTTCACCCAGCTCTTTCAAGTGGCGCACCAAGTCCACACCGGTTTTTTCCTGGAATTGCGCAATACGGATATAGCCGATATTGTCCGGCAACATCTTGCTGCGCACGCTGCGCACTCGGATCGTGTCACGGACGATCTTAATGACGATGGGCTGCGCCTGTCCCTGACGAGAAATCGTTAACGTAATCGGCGTCTTGACCGGGCCGCGCATCATTTTTACGGCATCTGTTAGCGACAAGCCCTTGGTCGAGGTATCGTTGATTTTAGTAATCACATCACCCGCGCGAATGCCTGCGCGCGCTGCCGGTGTGTCCTCGATCGGCGAGATCACTTTGACCATGCCATCTTCAGTGCCGACTTCGATACCCAAGCCACCAAACTCACCTTGCGTGGCACTCTGCATTTCTTTGAAAGCATCCGCATCCAGATAGGCGGAATGAGGATCCAGATCAGACAACATGCCTGAGATCGCACCGCTAATCAGTTTTTTATCAGAAACAGGTTCAACGTAATTATTTTTAATCGCGGAAAACACGCTCGAAAACTGACGCAACTCGTCAAGCGGCAAAGGCGAACCTCTTTGGGCGACCGCACTGAGCCCAAGACTTAAGAGCACACCTGCGATGACGCCAACGGACACCAAACCTATACTACGTATTTTGCGAGTGCTCATGCACATTCCCAAGTTGAATGCCGATCAAACTAAAAACAACAATACAAATAAAACAAAGCGTACTGGTCTGCGCGAAGAATGGCAATCCTGTACCGTACTTTACTAACGGGATAAAAACGTCAAAGGGTCTACGGCTGCACCACGATGCCGAATCTCGAAGTATAGGGCCGAATTCACCTGTCCACCGGTACTTCCGGCAAGAGCCAAGGAATCTCCCGCCCGCACCGAATCCCCGACCTGTTTGAGCAGACTCTGGTTATAGGCATAAACGCTCAAATATTGCTCCCCATGGTCAACGATGAGCAAATTTCCGAATCCCCGAAGCCAGTTGGAATAGACCACGGTTCCTCCGCCCACAGCATGGACGGGTGTGCCGCCAGAGGCCTTGATCAACACGCCTCGCCATATGCCACCCTCCGGTCGATTTGTGCCAAAGCGGGCCATCACAGTGCCCCTCAAGGGCCATCGCAAGCCTTTTTTAAGACCCTCGCCAGACTGAGGAGTCGCCGCGGCCTCAGAGGCACGCGCAGACTCCTTAAGCTCCTGCTCCTGAGCGACTCTGCGCGCACGCTCGATCTGCTGCTCCTCGGCTCGGCGCGCCGACTCGGCTTGTTTTGCTTGCTCCTCCCGTTTAGCCTGCTCAGCCAGCTTTGTTTGCTCTGCGCGACGCGCCTCTTCCGCCTTTTTGGCCTCCAGGATCTGTCCGCCAAGTCGATCAATGAGCCCACTCAGTCGCTGGTCGTCCTGGCCTAAGCGTATGGCCTCAGAGCGTTGAGCCTGAATTTGGCCTTCAATCCTAGCCAGAACCGTTGCGCGTTCCTTTTGCTGCGATTCCAACACCGAGCGCTGTTGCGTGGTTTCTCCGACCAACTGCGACACCTCTTTTTGACGCACATCCAAGCGCGCCTCAAGTTGCGCCAAGCGCTCAATCTCGATTTTCAGCTCGGCAACCGTCTTGGCGCGAGCCTGCGAAATATAGTCGAGGTAGGAAAGATTGCGACTCAGCTCTTGGGGATCATCGCCAGAAAGCAAGGCCGCCCAAGGCGATAAACCACTTGCATATTGCCGACGCAATTGATCCGAAAGCTCCTCGCGGCGTTGTACCAGAATGCCTTGTTGACGCTGAATCTGGTTTTTTAACGCCTCAAGCTCAGTGCGTGCTTTTTTAAGCTGGGTAGACAACTCGTTGAGTCGTCGCGTTGTTTGAGAAATCGCGACCTCGGAGGCCTTGAGGGCGTCGGCGGCCTCCTTGCGAACGGCCTCGCGCGCGTCCAGCTCCTTTTGGAGCGTTTGAATACGGGCGCGCAAATCGGCTCTCTGACGCTCGACAGCGCTGCGACGATTCGCCAAATCGTCTGCCTCAGGCGCGGCCAGCGGTACGCCCACCATGGCCGACAAGGCCACCGCGATGCACCACCGCCAGAACGCCTGTCGCATACGACTATTCCTTTTTCGCCTTGCCTTGCGCCTCGACCGCGGCCATCGCCGCCGCAATTTCGGCTGGATCGCCGAGGTAATAATGCCGGATCGGACGCAAATCCTTGTCGAGCTCGTAGACCAGAGGCTGCCCGGTCGGAATATTCAGATGAACAATGTCCTCTTCGGAAACATGGTCAAGATGTTTGATTAATGCACGCAAGCTATTGCCGTGCGCAGAAATCATCACACGACGACCAGCGCGTATAGCAGGGGCAATCGTTTCTTCCCAAAACGGCAGCACACGCTCGACCGTGTCTTTTAAACACTCCGTCGCAGGCAATTGCTGCGCGGTCAGTCGTGCATAGCGCGGGTCAAACTTAGGGTGCCTCGGGTCATCGAGTGCGAGTGGATTCGGTGCGATTGCGTAGGCGCGCCGCCAGATTAGCACCTGCTCATCCCCATACTGGGCGGCAGTTTCAGCCTTATTGAGGCCCTGGAGCGCGCCATAGTGACGCTCATTGAGGCGCCAATTGTTATGGACGGGCAGATACATCGCGTCCATCGCATCCAGTGCAATCCAAAGCGTGCGGATGGCGCGTTTGAGCACCGAGGTGAAGGCGATATCGAATTCGTAGCCCTGATCTTTCAACATTTGACCAGCTTTACGCGCCTGCTCCCGACCCAGATCAGTCAGATCGACGTCGGTCCAGCCCGTAAAACGATTTTCGAGATTCCATTGGCTTTCGCCGTGACGCATCAATACAAGTTTATACATGGCAGACACAGGTTAAAGTGTGGATAAAACATCATTTTATAATTGTCTGAGTCATATTTCATAACCCGCCCCAAATTTGGGCTGCAACCGCTTCTCTGGATACACCGTGGATTTCTTTTTTAGTCAAAATAACCTGTTGTTAATCGGCGTGGCCTTAGTCTCGGGCTTGGCACTCGCCTGGCCCATGATCCAAAGCAGACGTGCTGGTGCGAGCATCTCCTGCACAGAAGCTGTGCAATTGATGAATCATCAGCATGCCATCATGATCGATATTCGCCCGAGCGATGCCTACAAGTCGGGTCATATTGCGCAAGCTCGCAGCATCCCCGCCACCGAAATTGAGAAAAAAGCGGCCAATTTGCCCAAAAACAAGCCGTTGATCGTCGTATGCGACTTCGGTCGTACCGCTGGCAGCGCTGCAGTTCGCCTACGCGCCCTTGGCTTTACGCAAGTCAATGTGCTCGGTGGCGGCATGCGTGCCTGGTCGACCGCCGGACTGCCCTTAACCACAAAATAATGACCTCTCGGAGCCTCAGATGAATAAAGTCGTGATGTATACCACCGGTTATTGCCCTTTTTGCACGCGCGCCGAAATGCTGCTGACACAGCGTGGTGTGGCCGAGATCGAAAAAATCCGGATTGACGAAGACACCGCGCAGCGCGCGCTCATGATGGAACGTACCGGACGACGAACCGTGCCTCAGATCTACATCGGGGACACCCACGTTGGCGGTTTCGACGATTTGTCCGCGCTGGATCGTGAGGGCAAGCTCTTGCCCCTGCTCAACGGCTAAATACCCTTTACTCTTTTTTCTGTTTTTTTTGCTGTTTTCTCGCGATTCTTTGACTCGAAATCAAAATCGCCTCCATTTTAGTTTTTACTGGAAATTTTCATGGCCGAACAAAACACTCAAGCTGACAACGCTCCCTCCTTCAACATGCAACGTGTATATCTGAAGGATCTCTCGCTTGAGATGCCCAACGCACCGGGTATCTTCCTCGAGCAAGAAGCCCCCGCGGTCGAGGTTTCGATCAACATTGGCGGCCAGGCTTTGGCCGAAACCGTCTTTGAGTCTACCGTGACCGTCACCGTCACCACACGCATCAAGGACAAAGTTTTATATCTCGTCGAAGCCACACAGGCTGCGATTTTCGAAATGGTAAATATCCCCGCCGAACAGATCGATCCCTTGATGGGCATCGTGTGTCCAACGATGCTTTACCCATACCTGCGCTCCAATGTCGCCGATGCGATTACGCGCACTTCGTTACCCCCATTGCACTTGGCTGAGGTCAACTTCCAAGCCCTCTACGAACAACGCATCGCTCAGGCAGCCCAAGAAGCTGAGTCCGCACCTGCTGATTCGGGTCTGATTTTGCCCCCTGGTGTGACACGTCAATAAAGCTGATATCCCATGACCATGCACAACGCTGAACAAGCACCGCGACCCGTTGCGGTGCTTGGTGCTGGCGCATGGGGCACTGCTCTTGCATGCGCGGCGAGCCGCCATGCACCCACGATGCTTTGGGCGCGTCATCCCGCGTTCGCCGAGCAACTGACTGCTCGTCGAGAAAACACCCGTTACCTGCCTGGCATTGCACTACCAGACACTCTTTTGTTCACTTCAAACCTTGATCATGCCCTGGCGCACACGTCAGCCAGAACGCCAGAGACTGCAGGTTTACTTATTTTGAGTGTTCCCCTCGCCGGTCTACGCGTTTTATGCACTGAACTCGGCGAAAAACTGTCGCAACCGCTCACAGGCATCGTATGGACCTGCAAAGGCCTCGAGGCTGAGACCGGTATGTTGCCCAGCGAGATTGCACGCGCTGCGCTGAGCGCTGTCCCCAACATCCCAACAGGTGTGCTCTCCGGCCCCTCCTTCGCCCGCGAGGTCGCCCAAGGCCTCCCCGTTGCGCTCACCATTGCCAGCCACGATACGGCGTTAAGACGCGCGACGATCGCAGCGCTGCATGGTGGCGCCATGCGCGTCTATGCCAACCAAGATGTCATTGGCGTCGAGGTCGGCGGTGCCCTAAAAAACGTCATGGCGATTGCCTGCGGCATCAGCGAGGGGCTCGGTCTGGGCACCAACGCACGCGCAGCACTCATCACCCGAGGTCTGGCGGAAATGACCCGCTTTGGCGAGGCTCTTGGCGCCCATAGCGCGACCTTTTCTGGTCTCACCGGTCTCGGAGATCTTGTACTGACCGCGACGGGCGACCTGTCGCGCAATCGCCAAGTCGGCCTCGAAATTGGTCGTGGCAAATCCTTAAATGAAGTGTTGGCGACTGGCCTCACAGCCGAGGGCGCACGCTGCGCCCAAGCCGTTCTCAAGCGAGCCTCTCAGCTAGGTGTTGAATTACCGATTACCCATGCTGTGTGCGAGGTGCTGTTCGAGGGCGTCGCACCCTTCGAGGCCGTCACACGCCTGCTTTCTCGCGTGGCCACAACCGAATAATAGGTACCTCATGTTTTTTTCTTCGCGCTTGCTTTGTCTCCTTGCCTGCACACTCACGCTACTGTCCACCTTTACGTTGCGTTGCGCATCCGCACAAAACACTTGGCCGCGTGAAAAGCCGATTCATCTGATCGTTCCCTTTCCCGCCGGATCCTCGCCTGACATTCTGGCGCGCACACTCTCTGCCCCGCTCGCCAAACAGCTTGGACAAAATATTGTCGTTGAAAACAAGCCCGGCGCAGGCGGCAACATCGGCACCCGCTTTGTGGCACGTGCGCCTGCCGATGGTTATACGCTGCTCTACACGATCAACGGCCCTCTCGTCACGGCACCAACGTTGTATAAAAAAACACTGGGCTACGATCCCGTCACTGACCTCGCACCAATCACCTTAGTCGCGACCAGTCCAAACGTTCTCGTGGTCAATGCGAGCTTTAACGGTGCCAACGTCGCCGACTTTGTCGCTCAAGCCAATCAACACGCTGGCCGATGGAACTACGGCTCCATCGGCGCCGGCAGCGCATCCCACCTCGCGATGGAGCTCTTTAAAAAACAAGCGGGTGTTGAACTCACGCATATTCCCTACAACGGCTTTCCACAGGTCACGACAGCCGTCATCGCCCAAGACATCCAGGCTGCTTTCATGGTGCCCGCGATCGCGATGACTCAAATCAAAAGCGGCAAAGTCAAAGCCTTAGGCGTCACGAGCCAGCAGGCGATCGCCACGCTACCAGGCATCACACCGCTCTCCGAACAGGGCTTTGCCGAGTTTGAAGCAATTTCCTGGAATGCGATCCTGGCACCTGCTGGCACCCCTGCAGTCATCCTGGAGCGACTGCATACAGCGCTCGCCAAACTGTTGGCCAGCGAAGAAATTAAAAACAAATTTGCCTCTCAATATTTTTCAACAGTCGGTTCAAGCCCTAGCGAACTCAAACAGCGCATCCAAGATGAAAAAAGACGTTGGGATACCGTGATAGAAGACCTCAAGCTTTCGCTGGACTAAGTACCGCGGATCGTGACGTTTGTTTTTTACACGGCGCCCGGATAGCCTTGCTGACGCCAGCCCTCAAACACCACCACCGCCACTGCGTTGGAAAGATTTAAGCTACGCTGTCCCACCAACATCGGCAAACGGACGCGTTGAGTCGGCTCAAACAACGCCATTTGCTCTGCCGAGAGACCGGCAGTTTCACGTCCAAACACAAAGACATCGCCCTCGCGCAAACTAACCTCGCTGACCAGTAGCGTGGCTTTTGTCGTCATGGCGAATACACGCTCGGGGGGTGCCCCGGTCGCTTTAATCGCCAAGGGCAAACTATCATGCACTTTGACGGGCTGCCACTCGTGATAATCGAGACCGGCGCGTTTGAGCCGCGTGTCATCGATCTCAAAACCGAGCGGTCGCACAAGATGCAGCCGCGCGCCAGTATTGGCGCACAAGCGGATCACGTTACCCGTGTTGGGCGGAATTTCTGGCTGGACAAGGATGACATCAAACATGAGCGCTATTTTGCCAGAGTCCGCGCAGCAACGAGGGCGATGACGCCTTGAGCCCCAGCGCGCAACAACGCAGCCGACGCAGCCTCCAGCGTGCTCCCTGTCGTGAGCACATCATCGACCAAGCCTAACCAGCCACCGCTGACTGGAATACGCCCTTCGTATAGTCCACACACACTCTCCTGGCGCGCACGCCAATCCAGATTTTTTTGACTGTAAGCTTCGCGCGTTCTGCGCAACCATGCGCCCCGTAACGGTAAGCCGCTTAAGCCCGCGAGCTCGCGGGCGATTTCACCCGCGGGATTCAAGCCACGTCGCAACATCGCCTCGCGACTAGACGGAATAGGCACTAAAGCCGTCAGTGGAGGCAAGGCAGGGCATGCCGTTTGCATATTGCGCCACAACAATCTGGCGAATAGCCCCGCATCCGTCAGTCGCCCCTGCGCCTTGAAGCGACGCATCAGCTGATCGCCAGGCACCGCAAAGTGAATCCCTGCCATGGCACGGGCATACGTCAACGGCCGTTGGCAGCAAGCTTCGCATAATGCACTCGGTGCGAGCGGCGGTCTCAAACCAAAGCCGGGGGCTTGGTACAAACAACGGCGACAATGTCGACGCGCATCAAACTCGAACCTGACCTCGCTCTCGCAAGGGCGGCAAAGGTCCCCGCCGACTGCAGCTAAACCACATAAGGGGCATGGGGCGCGGAGTATTTGTCGGATTTTTTCTCGGATAGAGTACATTTTCACTCCTCAAGTCCTTATTCTGCCCCAGCACCGCACGCTTTTTTTATTGCTATGACAACAACATCCATACTGAGTCGTCTCCCTTTGAACGTTGATCACGTCCTGCGTCAATTCAACCGCAGAGGTGACCTCAACGAAGCTCAGTTTTTATATGGCGAAATCGCGCGTCGCATGGACGAGCGCTTGAGACTTGTGCGTTTAGAGCCCACGCAACTATTAGATGCAGGTTGCGGTGCCGGGGCTCAAATCCCACTTTTGTACGCGCGCTACCCTAACGCCCACTTCATTGGTCAGGATCACAATGCGGGCTTGCTCACGCTTGCACAGCACGCTGCACACAATATCTATCCGCATGGTTGGCGGTCGTGGGTCGGACGTCTGCGGGGCGATCCACCAGCGACTTCTTGGATCCAGCAGGATCTCGCGCAAACAGGTCTCGACCCCGAGTCTCTCGATCTCGTTTGGTCCAACCTAGCATTGCACTGGCACCCAACCCCGCACGAGGTGCTTCAGGAATGGGGGCGCATTATTCGGCCAAATGGTTTAGTTTTTTTCTCCTGCTTTGGTCCCGCGACCATGCAAGAGCTCCGTCAAGCCTTGAGCACAGCGGGTCTCACCACCAGCACGCCCAGTTTTGTGGACATGCACGATTTTGGTGACTTGCTGATTGAAAAAGGCTTTGCCGATCCGGTCATGGATCAGGAAGTACTCACCCTCACCTACGCCACGCCGGAAAAGCTTTTGCACGACGTCAAAAATCTTGGTGGCAATCCTGCTTTGGGACGTAAAGCGACGCTCACGACGCGTCGATGGCGACAGCGTTTAATGGATGCGCTAGAGTTACAGCGTCGTCCTGACGGCCGCATCCATCTCACCATCGAAGTGGCTTATGGTCACGCCTGGCGCGGCGCAACGCGGCGCGGCCAGGCGGGGGAAACGCGCATCAGCGTGAGCGCGATTCAGCGAAAATCAGCCAAAAAATGAGTCGTAGGCTTTGTAGGCCATGTATGCCGTCAAGCCAAATAACAAGAAAGCAAAAATACGCTTGAGTGTTTTGACAGGAAGGTTGTGGGCGGCACGCGCGCCGACTGGGGCCAACACCACGCTGCACACCGCCAAAATAATCAAAGCCGGCCAATAGATGTAGCCGAACATCTCAAAGGGCAAACCTTCTTTGTGCCAGCCAGACCAGACGTAACCGATCGTATTGGCCAGTGCGATCGGAAAACCAAGCGCAGCCGATGTACCCACAGCCTGATGCAAGGGAATATTGCACCAGAGCATGAAGGGCACAGAGATAAACCCACCGCCAGCACCCACTAAACCAGAGACGAAACCAATCGTGCCTCCCGCACCTACAATGCCGACTTTACCGGGCATTTGACGTGAAGGTTTGGGCTTTTTATCACGCAACATCTGAAAAGCTGAGTAGCCCACGAACACGGCAAAAAAGAGCGCCAACCAGCCCGTTTTAAGAAAAGAAAAAATAGCCCCGCCGGCAATCAAACCGCCTACGACGATACCGGGCGTCAAGGCCGCAACTAAATCCCAGCGCACTGCCCCCCTTTTATTGTGCGCGCGCACGCTCGACACCGAAGTAAACAAAATAGAAGCCATCGATGTCGCGATCGCCGCATGAACGATCAATTCAAGCGGCAAGCCTTGCCAAGTCAGCAAAAGCGTTAAAAAAGGGACGAGCAACATGCCACCGCCAATGCCCAGTAATCCGGCAGCAAAGCCGGTCACACAGCCTAGAATGGCAAGAGCTAAGATAAATAATGGATCCATGAGGTTTAACTCGATCTCGACGCTAGTAAAGTGGCTCAGTATACTGACTGTATAAAACCCTTGCCCGCCTCGACTCCTTTTCTGAAAGAATGCTGCATGGACTCTCTTGATACCGAAGTACTGAAACAAGCCTGCGAATGGGTGTCGACCGGTCATACGGTGCATCTGGCAACTGTCGTCAAAACGTGGGGCTCAGCCCCGCGACAGGCGGGTGCGATGCTGGCTGTGCGTAAAGACGGACGCGTCATTGGCTCTGTTTCAGGCGGCTGTATCGAGGACGATCTGATCGCTAGAGCCCAAGAAGGGAGACTCCCCACCAAGCCCGAGTGGGCGCGTTATGGTGTGTCACAGGACGAAGCGGCCCGCTTTGGCCTGCCCTGCGGTGGCACTCTGCGCTTGGTGATCGAGCCTCTGATCCACAGCGACTGGCTCGAGCAGGTGGTCGCCACCACCGAAACGCAACAACTCATCGGTCGCTGGTTAGATATGTCCACCGGCATCTCCACGTTGACCAACGCTCGGCCAGGCCAACTGACTGAAGTTAAAGAAGACGGCTGCCATTTCATCTATGGTCCACACTGGCGACTTCTGATCATCGGTGCAAACCAAACAGCTCGGGCTCTGGCCCAGATCGCCACGATGCTTGAATTTCAAGTCTTTATTTGCGATCCACGCGAGGAATTCACCGCCGACTGGGACATGCAGGGCGTGACGCTGCAGCCAGGCATGCCTGATGATGCCGTGTTGGAGATTCAAACAGACTCTCGTACCGCCATCGTCGCCATCACCCATGACCCAAAGCTCGACGACATGGCCTTGCTCGAAGCCTTGAAGTCCAACGCTTTTTATGTCGGTGCTCTGGGTTCGGTTCGCAATCAAGCCAAACGTCGCGAACGCCTGCTGAGCTTTGATCTTTCTGAGCAGGAAGTTGACAAGCTACATGGACCCGTTGGTCTTCAAATCGGCAGCCGCACACCCGCAGAAATTGCCGTCGCGATCGGCGCCCAATTAGTGCAAGTCAGGCGCACACTCGAAGACGCACGTGTCGGCGGCCTCAGTCAGCCACCCGCCTCGACGAACGCTTAGCTGCTGCGCTTGCGAGACTCAATGCCGAGTTGCTTGAGCTTGCGATAAAGGTGTGTACGTTCAAGACCTGTCTTTTCTGAGACACGCGTCATACTATTGTTTTCGCGTGCCAAATGGTATTCAAAATACACGCGCTCAAACGCATCGCGCGCTTCCCGCAGGGGCTGATCAAGCGTGATGTCACCTAGCAAACTTTGGTCGACGGGCTCGGCAACCACTACGTTTCCCGCCTGAGAGACCGGCTCAGAGATCTGGGGCGCGGCGCTGCTCGGTGGCGCGACTGACACAAAGGTGCCGTTTGCCGACTTGGCAACTGGCAAACGACCACGTGCCAGACCCGCAGAGATTGTTTTGAGCAAACGCTGCAAAGTGATCGGCTTTTCCAGAAAATCAATCGCACCAATGCGCGTGGCTTCGACGGCCGTGTCGATGGTGGCGTGGCCACTCATCATGATCACGGGCATATCGAGCAGACCCTGAGAGCCCCACTCCTTGAGTAGCGTTACGCCATCCGTATCGGGCATCCAAATATCCAGCAAAACTAGATCAGGACGTCCACGCAAACGTGCAGCACGCGCCTGAGCCGCATTTTCAGCAAGCTCGATCGTGTGACCTTCGTCGTACAGGATTTCGGAGAGCAACTCGCGAATCCCAACCTCATCGTCGACAACCAAAATTCTGGCCATAAATCTTTCACCACCCCTTACACGTGAGCATTATCGTTGCCTTGCAGCGGCGCGTCCAGCGATTGCGCCAACTGCGTCAACAAAATCGAAACTTTGGCACCACCCTCGCGCCGGTTGGACAAATCAATACGACCCTGATGCTCATCGATGATCTTTCGAACAATCGCCAAACCGAGGCCCGTACCCTGCGCTTTAGTTGTCACGTAAGGCTCAAAAGCGCGTTGCAAAACTTGCGATCCAAATCCAGAACCATTATCAGAGACTGTAAATCTAAGCGCGGGCAGGTCAGGATATTCGGTATTTTCCCGACTTCCCGCCTGAATCAGCTTGGTCGCAACCTCGATCACGCCCCCCTCTGGCTTATCCACCAAGGCGTCGCGCGCATTCGCCAAGAGATTATGAACCACTTGGCGCAACTGCGTGGGATCGCCTAAAACGGGAGGTAAAGCAGGATCAAGCGAAACCTCAAGATGCCAAGCATGCCGCTCATCCCTTACCATACCATCGATTGGATCCCAGCCATAAAGTCCAAGGACCTCATCGACTAACGCATTAAAATCAACCGGCACCATGAATATAGCGGGCTTACGCGCATATTCCTTAAAGTCGTCGACCATATGCTTGAGTGAACTCACCTGGTTCACGATCGTATTGGTGGCTCTTTCGAGTAACGCTGCATCCTGAGGCTCGAGTTTGTGGGCTAGTTTCATGGCCAAGCGCTCGGCCGATAGCTGAATCGGTGTAAGCGGATTTTTGATCTCGTGCGCCAAACGTCGCGCGACCTCGCTCCACGCTAGGCTTCGGTTGGCAGACATAACCTCAGTGATATCGTCAAAGACCACCATGTAGCCGTTATCGCGGCCATCGATAAGCAACTGCGTGCCTCGGGCCAACAGTGTCAATGTATAGAACTTCGTGTCATCACTTAAATCAGGGAGTTTGAGCTCAAACTGCTCCTGCCAATGGGTTCGCTCAGAGCCCACTGCAGCATGCTGCAAAAACGCCTGACGAATCATGCCTGCAAAATCGATCATGCCATCAATCGTTTCCAAAGGTCGGCCAGGTGCTGCGCGTAAATCAACACTCAAAATCGCTTGCGCACCTTGGTTAAACGTCGTCAAACGAAACTGTTGATCAAAAACGAGCACCCCGGCCGACAAGTTCGACAACACACTTTCCAGATAAACGTTTGAACGTTCGAGCTGAGCGCGATTAGACTCAACCATTCGGCGCGCCTCTTCGAGCTGGCGCGTCATATCATTGAAGGATCGGGTCAGTTGACCCACCTCATCGTTACTAGGAGGTTCAGGCAAAGGCCGAAAGTCTCCAATGCTCACCGCTTGGGTGCCGGAGGCAAGTGTTAGCAAGGGCTTTACGAGTTTTTTGGATAGATATAAAGCGACTGCGATGGCAGCAAATACCGTCAAGAGGAGCGCCAAGGTCAGCGTCACCGCGAAAAGATTGCGCAAGCTTTGACGCGAGAGCGCTAGCTCTTGATAGTCAAGGTATCCTTTCTGTACCTCGCGCGCGTTTTGAGCGATCTTATCTGACACAGGCTGTAGCAACTGCAGCCAACGTGACTCCGACGTCACACCTAGCGTTTTCTCAGCGCGCTCAGGGGAGCCCACGGGTACGATTACGCGTAACAACAATCCTGCATCACCCAAGTTTGCCGTGGGATCATCCGAATCAGCCGCCGAATAACCTCGCGCGGTTCGTAATTGATTCAGGACTGCCGCTGGCGGTAAAGGCGGCAAAAGCGTGCCAATATTGTCGGTGGCAAACGCGATTAAGCGACCGCTTGTCGTAAATACCATCGCGTCGATCACGCCATTCGTCTCTCGCAGACGCGTCAATACCGCAGCTATGTCAGGGTCGGGCGTATTGCTTAAATCAGGTGTCATCGATCGAGCGCGTGCGTCGAGCTGAGCCAACTGAGAATCAAGGGCGGCACGACCTAGTGTCAAACCTGATTCAAGAGCGGTATCCACACGGACATTGAACCAAGACTCAATCGACCTCGACATAAATTGCAAAGATACCGTGTAGATGAGCGCGCCAGGCAAGACCCCGATGAGGGCAAACGCCAAAGCGAAACGTGCAGTCAACCGAGAACCAAACTTTCCAATTGAGAATTGTTTCGCCAAACGAAGCGTGAGCCACACGACCCATACAAACAAGGTAAGGGCTAAGCCACCGTTCAACCATAGCAATAAAGCCTGGTATTGCGCCAAAAGCGAAGCATTGCCTGTCGACCACGCTAACAACACGAATAAAACTATCGCACTCGCAATGCCCACACCTGAGACAAGTCGCATGAGGGGATTCATTTCGTAGCCCCTACCTTGCGTACGGAAAAATCAAACGGCTTCCAGGGGCTCGTCAACGACCACGCTCCACGATTACGTGCATCCAATTGTAGGGGTCTCGCCAAATGAGACGTATCGAGTCTAATACGCACTTCGCCCTCATACCGAATATTGGGCTCGAAACGATCCAAGGGCGCCACCGGCCAACCTTGGACCTTTTCCAGCACTGCCAACGCTTCCTGGAGAGAAGCCACTGGTAAAAACAAATCACCCGTTGCCACGCGCCATTGTTGGGTCAAGGTGTTGTAGGACATGCGTCGCGTCAGCGAAGTCTCAACGATGGACTTATCGAGCCACCACCAACGCGGTGCTTTAATTTTTACGTCTAGCGTGAAATAAAGAGGGACTCCGCGCTCAGCAGCCTCGAGTACGATCGGACTCAATTTGAGCCCAACGTCCAAATCCATGGTGAGATGACCCTCACCGATCAATGGCTCGATTTGTTTAATCTGTGCGTCGCCCGCTAACGCAACGCTCTGAGCGAGGGCGCCACTCATCAAGGTGAGCGCAAGCAGCGCATCCCTCAGAAAAGTCCAGCCCTTACGTTCAGTCATGATCTTTATCACTTAGACCTTTCGAGTAAACAACGCATAAAAGAATCCATCGTAGCCTGCCGGATGCGCAGCGTCTGGCAGGTGCGGCAACAACTGGCCGGGAGCCGCCATCCTCTCGGCCTGAGCATGGCGGGCCGCGAACGCCTGCGCCTGCTTTTCGCCTTCCTCCGGAAAGATCGAACAGGTCACCATGAGTAGTTTGCCACCGGGCGCGACCACACTCCAGAGGGAATCCAAAATTTCTCTCGCTAACTTGGCCGTTTGCCCAACGTCTTGCGCGCGGCGCAACCACCGAATATCGGGGTGCCGACTCACAATGCCCGAAGCAGTGCATGGCAAGTCCGCTAACACGGCGTCAAAGGGCTTTCCATCCCACCAAACATGGGTTTTGATGGCACTTTCAGCGACCAGGCGAATGCCTCGACGCATCAAACCCAAGCGCTTGAGATTTTGATGTACACGCTCGAGTCGGACCGCATCAATATCTAGTGCGGTTAAATGAACCTTGGCCAATTCCAACAGATGCGCAGTCTTGCCGCCAGGGGCCGCGCAAGCGTCCAGCACCTGCATCCCGTCTTTAACGTCGAACATCGGGCCCGCCAGCTGCGCGCCTGCGTCTTGCACAGACCACCAACCCTGAGCATAGCCAGGCAGTGACGTAATCGGTCGCGGCACCTTTAAGACAAGACCGGCCTCACCAAAGGCCTGCGCCTCGATACCCTGCTCGCTAAAAACCTGTTGGACGGCCTCCAAGGTCGTCGCCCGCACATTCACCCGCAACGTGAGTGGTGGATGCGTGTTCGCGGCGAGCAATAGTGTCTCCCAGTCCTGGGGATAGTTCTTTTGCAAGCTCTCAATCCACCAGCGCGGATGGTTCCACTTTGCTTCAAGATCGTTGGAGATCTTCGCCAAAATATCGCTGCGCTCGCGCTGAAAACGACGCAATACTGCGTTGACCAAGCCTTTAAACGACGCGGTCGAGCGATGCCATTGTGTGGCTTGAACCGCCTGATCCACCAAGGTATGCGCGCCATAGATGGGCGTGCCTTCGGCGGGCGTTTCTTCTTGGGCACGGATAGAGGCATTCAAAAGTAGCAAGCTCAGACCGATCAAGGCATACATGGTCGCGCTAGGCGGCTCACGCTCGACGAGTGTGCGCCGCAAAGCTTTGGCCGTTCCCCAGTGACGCATGGCGTAAAAAGCAAGCGCTTGTGCGGCAGGTCGCACATCTGGGTGCACGTCGGCAAGTGCTTCGGTCAGGGACTGACCAGACTCCACAGCAGCGACGGAGATGGCCGCGGCCAGCAAAGAGTGAGATAGGGCGGGTGTGACTGGATTCATCCCTCAATTGTAGGGTCTTTGAGAGGTCTGTTTGCCGGACGCATCACAACATCTGTCGCAAAGCCGGTTTTAGTCGCTGTGCAAGGTAAAATCACAGACTGTTTAACGCGGGTTACGACTCGCCAGGCCACTCACTATGTCTTCGCCCAAAGTCGGTTTTGTCAGTCTCGGTTGTCCCAAAGCACTGGTGGACTCAGAACGCATCCTCACACAGTTACGGACAGAGGGCTATCAGATCGTGCCCGACTACAACAATGCCGATGTGGTTGTGGTCAATACCTGTGGTTTTATCGACAGCGCCAAAGCCGAGTCGCTCGATGCGATCGGCGAAGCCATCGCGGAAAATGGCCGCGTGATCGTGACAGGCTGCATGGGCGTCGATGAATCGGTGATTCGCGCCGTGCATCCAAGCGTATTAGCCGTGACCGGCCCTCAGCAATACGAGCAGGTTGTTCGCGCTGTCCATGAGGCTGCCCCGCCCAATGCCTCACACGACCCCTTTCTTGATCTCGTCCCCCCTCAAGGCATCAAACTCACCCCACGCCACTACGCCTACTTAAAAATATCCGAGGGCTGTAATCACCGTTGTAGCTTCTGCATTATCCCCTCGATGCGCGGCGACTTGGTCAGCCGGCCCGTGGGTGATGTGCTCGACGAAGCGCAACGACTCGCCAAAGCCGGCGTCAAAGAGTTACTCGTCATTTCCCAGGACACGAGCGCCTATGGCGTTGAAGTCAAGTACCGCAGCGGCTTCTGGAATGGGCGGCCCGTCAAAACGCGCATGACCGAGTTGTGCTCTGCCCTGTCTGAGCTCGGCATCTGGGTGCGTCTGCACTATGTCTATCCCTATCCTCATGTCGACGAAGTTATTCCCTTGATGGCTGAGGGCAAGATCTTGCCCTACTTGGACATCCCTTTTCAGCATGCCAGCCCACGCATTCTCAAAGCGATGAAGCGTCCCGCTTTTGAGGACAAAACCATGGCTCGCATCCATCGCTGGCGTGAGCAATGTCCGGACATTACGCTGCGCTCGACCTTTATCGTCGGCTTTCCGGGCGAAACGGAAAGCGATTTTCAGTACTTGCTGGATTGGATGTCGGAAGCGCAGCTCGATCGCGTGGGCTGTTTTCAATATTCACCCGTTCAAGGCGCTCCTGCCAATGCGCTCGACGGAGCAGTGCCCGACGAAGTCAAACAAGAACGCTGGGATCGCTTTATGGCACATCAACAAGCCATCTCGACCGAGCGGCTGGCCAAACGCGTTGGACGAGAGATCGATGTATTGATTGATGAGGTCGACGAAGATGGCGCTGTCGGTCGCTCAAGCGCCGACGCCCCAGAGATCGACGGCTGCGTCTACGTTGAAAGCGATACCCCTCTCAAGCCCGGCGATCTCATCCGCGCACGTGTGACGGAGTCGGACGAATACGACCTGTGGGCTGAGAAGATTGGATCTTGATGTGATGCGTGTCGGCTTTGCGGGAACACCTGAGTTTTCTAAACTCGCCTTACAAGCTATGTTGAATGCCGGGTTTAAGGTACCACTCGTGCTCACGCAGCCAGATCGTCCCTCAGGGCGCGGACTCAAGCTGACCCCAAGCGCGGTCAAGCAACTCGCGCTCGAACACGACATACCTGTTTTGCAGTCCCGCAGTCTGCGCCTAGACGGTAAATATCCCGAGGACGCGCAGGCGGCGCAATGCGCCCTGCTAGATGCGCAGCTTGATGTATTGGTGGTTGCCGCCTACGGTTTGATTCTGCCGTCTTGGGTATTGCAAGCGCCTCGCTACGGCTGCCTGAATATCCATGCGAGTCTGCTACCGCGCTGGCGAGGTGCGGCCCCGATTCAACGTTCGATTGAGGCCGGCGATCGTCAGACAGGCGTCACCATCATGCAAATGGACGAGGGTCTCGACACTGGCGCGATGTTGCTGGTTGAGCCCTTAGAGATCGAAGCACACGACAATGCGTCCAGCCTACACGACAAACTTGCAGAGCAAGGTGCACGCTTAATTGTGCAAGCGCTTCGTGGGTTATCGTCCAACGCACTCACGGCTACGGCGCAACCCGAGGCCGGCATGACGTATGCCTCCAAGCTCGATAAAGCCGAAGCGGCTTTAGATTTACAGGCTCCCGCTGAGTTGCTAGCGCGTCGCATCCGGGCGTTTAACCCCGCACCGGGCGCGACGGTCAAACTACCTGGTATCGCCGAGCCGGTCAAAGTCTGGGATGCCATTGCATTACCCCACCACGCACCGAATGCCCCACCGGAAAATGACGGTGTAGCACGTGTATTACACGTAGGTGCCGAGGGCATTGATATCGCCACAGGACAAGGAATACTGCGCTTATTAGCGCTACAGCGACCTGGTGGTAAACGTCAGCCAGTATCGGTATTTATCGCCGGGTGGTCGGTGACTTCTCGGTCAGCTTGAGCAACAAAATCGTCGCTGACAAAACAAAAGTAATGATGTTGGCGATGATCATGGGCATTGATTCGATCAAAATCCCATACGCTAGCCACAAGACAATGCCCGTCGTAAACATGACGTACATCGCTAAAGAAATCGATGCGGTATCGCGAGACTTAATTGTTTTAATCGTTTGAGGAAGAAAGGCCGCAGTTGTCAAAAATGCGGCGATGTAGCCGAGGATTTCACTATGCATGTGGGGGCTATACCCGTTCCAATTCACGTTGCTCTTTACGCAGCTTGGCTTTAAGGCGTGTTTGCTTCAAGAGGGACAAGTGCTGCACAAAGACTTTACCATTCAAATGATCTATCTCGTGTTGGACACAGACGGCCAACAATCCGTCGGCATCGAATTCGTATGTTTCACCTTGCAAGTTGAGTGCGCGCACGCGGATATTCGCCGGACGATCCACCTCATCATAGACACCGGGCACCGACAAGCAGCCCTCTTCGTAGATCTTTTTTTCATCGCTGTAGCGCAAGATCTCTGGATTAATCAGCACACGCAAATCACTTTTATCTTCGCTGACATCGATTACCACCACGCGCTCATGCACATCGACTTGGGTCGCAGCTAAGCCTACGCCGGGTGCTTCGTACATCGTTTCCGTCATATCAGCGACAAGTTGACGGATGCGCTCATCCACCACGCGTACAGGTTTAGCAACCGTATGCAGGCGCTTGTCGGGATAGTTCAAAATGTTGAGCATAGCCATAGCGAAAAACCACGTATTTACATAACACCTTTTATTTTAAATTAATTAAGCACTAAATTCGATGCATTCCGCACAGTTTGGGGGGTATTTTCAGGACACTTTTGTCCTGTTTAGGCGTATGGGGTGTGGCAGACTAGTTCATGCCTCACACTCTCTCATCAGAAATGCTGACCGCCTGGCTGCGCCTCAGCATGACTCCCGGACTTGGGCCGATTTTGTGCCAACGTCTACTCAGCCACTTCTCCTCGCCTATGGAGATCGAGCGATGCACGCCCCAACAGCTCGCGACACGGGCACCCAAAGCCCTCTGTGAGGCCTTGCTTTTGGCCAGGGGGGAGGCGGTGACGCAACAGATCGCTTCGGCCTTGGAATGGGCTCAGCATGACGACCAGTTCATTTTGACTCAAGATCAAACACACTATCCTGCCCTACTGAAACAGATCGCCGATACACCGATTGTTTTATTCGCCAAAGGCGCACTATCAAGGCTTGAACAACCCGCTTTGGCGATCGTTGGCGCACGCCACGCGACTGCAGATGGGCTGGAACATGCCAGCGACTTTGCCTGCGCGCTCGCTCGGCAAGGCTGGTGCATCGTCAGTGGTTTGGCGCAGGGCATCGATGCGGCCGCTCATCGAGGCGCCCTCCAAGCAGGCTTGACAGCGGGAGGTACCATCGCTGTACTCGGCACGGGCGCCGATGTGGTGTATCCACGTAACCATATCGAACTCGTTCGCCGCATCCTTGGCGCGGACGGCTTGATCATTTCTGAATTTCCGCTCGGCATGCCTGCAAGACCCCATCATTTTCCGCGCCGCAATCGGATTGTCGCGGGACTCTCCCATGGCGTACTGGTTGTAGAGGCCGCGCTTAAAAGTGGTTCGTTGCTCACCGCGCGCTTAGCCGTCGAGATGGATCGGGAGGTCTTTGCGATGCCTGGCTCGATTCATTCGCCCCTCTCACGAGGCCCGCATGCACTGATTCAACAGGGTGCAAAACTCGTCGAAAACGCCACAGATATCTTGAGCGAACTCGAGGCATTTTGCGTGCCACAGACCTTACCTACCCCTACGATCACAACTGACGCTTCGCGCAAAGCCGCGCCACACTCCCCTGTTTGGGACGCAATCGGCTACGATCCGGTTAGCGAAGACATTCTGCAACAGCGCACAAATATGTTGCCCGCCATCCTACAGTGCGAGCTTCTGACGCTCGAGCTTAATGGCGATATCGAGCGCCGCCCCAATGGTCGGATTGTTCGAGCGCGCAGGCAATCCAAAACAAGCGACTGACCCGATGCAAATTCATATCTCTACATTCAAACGATTTCGACACGCCTTCGTCGTGATGCTGTTGGGTCTCGCAGGAGGTTTCGCTGACGCACAAGACTGTGCCACCACGATTGAAAGCGATGATGCAATTCGTTACGATCCGAACAACATCGAGATTCCTCTGGCATGTAAAACCTTTACAGTCACGCTCAAGCATACTGGGCGCCTCCCAAAACTCGCGATGGGGCATAACTGGGTTTTGGCTAAGCTCAGTGACTTGGATGGGGTGGCGCGCACAGGCATGCTTGCAGGCGCGGACAAAGCTTATGTCGACCCTAAAGACAGCCGCGTGATCGCGCACACGGATGTCATAGGGGGAGGGGAGTCCTCGTCCGTGACGTTTGACATGGCGAAGCTCGTTCGAGGCGAACGCTATGGCTTTGTTTGCACCTTTGCCGGGCATTCGCCGATCATGCGCGGTGAAATTGTTTTAAAGTAAATCAAACCTGCAAAGCCTTACGCTGCGTAGTCTCGTGCCCCGAAAATGGCGGACCCCACCCGGATCTCGGTTGAGCCCTCCTCAATCGCAAGCTCAAAATCACCACTCATCCCCATCGACAAACGGTCCAGTTCCACACCGGTAATTCCCTCTTGCTTGGCCTGATCCCGTAACTGACGCAATTGAGCAAAGCAGCGACGCACCGCGGCTTGGTCTTCGGACAAAATCGCCATGGTCATCAGACCACGTACACGCAGCGTTTGAAAACGACTCAGCGTTTTCAAAAAAGGGACCAGCTCTGCCGGATCGAGACCGGCCTTGGTTTCCTCAGATGAGGTTTTGACCTGAACCAACACATCAATCGATCGCCCCTCAAGCTGAAGTCGACGATCTAGCGCCTCAGCCAGCTCCATTCGATCCAAAGACTGCAATTCATGAGCAAGGCGGGCAACTTCTTTAGCTTTATTCGTTTGCAACTGACCGATTACTACCCACTGGATATCGCAATCCGCTAATAGAGGCGTTTTTTGAGCGATTTCTTGTGTGCGATTTTCACCGAAGCGTTTGTAACCCAGGCTGACTGCGCGCCTGATCGCTTGGTCGTCAAAGGTTTTACTGACCGGGAGCAGCGTGACTTCATCTGGAGCACGGCCAACGCGTAGACATGCTTCAGCCATGCGAGCCTTGATGCTGGCGATGCGTTCGGACATAGCGATGGTGGTCAGGTCTGCGTTCATTCGTTTGGATTTTCTGTGTGGTGGGACTTGAATCTATTATGTTACGCCATTGGTATTGAGGCATCGGTCGATTCATACATGGACCGAAAGGGCTAAAGGTGGCTGGCACTGCGGACGGGTGGGCGTTGCCCACTTCCCTCAAAATAGGGATCACAGACACATCGACTCCGAACTCGGCCCTGGCGGGCCTCAAACATGCGGAGTCGATTTTTTGTCTGTGATCCCTATTTTGAGGCTCTTCCTGATGCGCCTGCCACCTTTAGCCCTTTCAGTCCATGCAGCTTGGAGCGGTCTGTCCACGGGGGAAAGAGCGTCAAGGACAGGCCGAACCACGTTAGCTGTTGGCGACAAATCAGCTCCGCCTGTCTGAGGCCCGCTAGGGCCGAGTTCGGAGCTGATTCGCCAGCAGCTGATGTGGTGAGGGAAGTGGGCGTTGCCCACCCGTCCGCCGCTCTCTCCCCCGTGGACAGACCGCTCCAGACAGCGGATGCCCGAATACCCCAAAAACCCATCACCCCACCCGCACAGCATATTTACATTCCCCTACAATATAAAAAAACACCGTGAGGCAAAAATATGTGGGACGTAGTCGTAGTAGGGGGTGGCAATGCCGCCCTATGCAGCGCATTAATGGCACGAGAAGCTGGCGCAAGCGTATTAATTTTAGAGGCCTCGCCCAAAGAATGGCGCGGAGGCAATTCCCAGCACACACGCAATCTGCGCTGTATGCACGATGCCCCTCAGGATGTGTTGGTAGAAGCGTATCCCGAAGAGGAATACTGGCAAGATTTACTTAAGGTGACCGGTGGCATCACAAATGAAAAACTCGCACGAATGGTCATTCGAGAGTCCTCCACCTGTCGTCCCTGGATGGAAAAGCACGGCGTACGCTTTCAGCCTTCATTGTCTGGCACCCTGCACGTCGCGCGTACCAATGCTTTTTTTATGGGAGGAGGCAAAGCACTGATCAATGCCTACTACCGCAGCGCAGAAAATCTCGGCATCGATATTTTGTATGACTCCCCCGTCGATGACCTTGAAATTAAAGACGGCAAGTTTATCGCTGCACGTGTGGGTGACAAGCGCTACGAAGGTCATGCTGTTGTACTGGGTTGCGGAGGTTTCGAGTCCGATCGCAAATGGCTTCGTGAAGCTTGGGGCCAAAATGAAAACGGCGAATGGCCTGCTGATAACTTTTTGATTCGCGGAACCCGCTACAACATGGGTGTGGTCATTAAAGTCATGATGCGCGAAGGTGCAGACACCATGGGTGACCCGACTCAAGCGCATTGCGTGGCAATTGATGCGCGTTCGCCCCTTTATGACGGTGGCATCTGTACGCGTATTGACTGCGTCTCGCTGGGTATCGTCGTCAATCGCGAGGCAAAGCGCTTTTATGATGAAGGCGAAGACTTCTGGCCCAAGCGTTACGCGCTTTGGGGTCGTCTGGTTGCCTTACAACCCGGACAAATCGCGTACTCAATTATTGATGCAAAATCTGTTGGTCGCTTTATGCCGCCCGTTTTTGATGGCGTCAAAACCGACACACTGCCCGAATTGGCGAGCAAGCTCGGACTTGACGTTGATACCTTTATGGCAACAGTCAATGGCTTTAATGCAGCCTGCAAAGTCGGGACCTTTGACCATACGATTCAGGATGACTGCTATACAGAAAACATTACTCCGGAAAAAACGCACTGGGCACGCCCGCTTGATACGGGACCATTTTATGGATATGCCGTACGTCCTGGCGTGACCTTTACGTACTTCGGACTCACGACCGACGAAAAAGCCAGCGTGTTCTTTGGTGGCAACGCCAGTCCAAATATGTTTGCTGCAGGTGAAATTAACGCGGGCAACGTGCTCGGTAAGGGCTATACAGCAGGCGTCGGTATGTCGATCGGTACGGCCTTTGGCCGAATTGCCGGGACACAGGCGGCCTTGGCAGCAAAAAAAATGAAAGAAGGAGCACCACAGCATGCAATCGCTTGATTCACTGACCCGCGAAGCACAAAACTTAGCGGGTGCCTCAGAGCATTCGGTCACTTGGCACAACAAAGGCATTACTGAAAATGAGGCCGAGGTTGCACGTCAGATGCAAATCTGTAACGCTTGCCGTTATTGCGAGGGCTTTTGCGCCGTGTTTCCTGCAATGACGCGCCGCCTGAGCTTTGACAACAAAGCAGACCTAAACTATCTGGCGAACCTCTGTCATAACTGCGGTGCCTGTTTACACGCCTGTCAATACGCGCCTCCCCATGAATTCATGGTCAACGTTCCTCAAGCGATGGCCAAGGTTCGTATGGAAACCTACATGGACTTTGCGTGGCCCTCTGCAATGGGAGCTCTCTATAAGCGCAACGGCTTGACTGTCTCGATGGCGACCGCATTTGGTCTAGCCTTGTTCCTGGTTTTAGCGCTGATTTCTCAGGGAACACTTTGGCACGAGCCTCTTGCCGGCAACTTCTATGCCGTATTCCCTCACAACACTCTCGTGGTTCTGTTCGGATCTGTGTTTGGATTTTCTATTCTGGCGCTGCTGATAGGCGTGGTTCGCTTCTGGCGTGAAATCACCCCTGGACAAGTCAGTGGGGTCGCTGTTGGCGAAGCCGCACACTATGCGCTCAAACTCAAGTATCTCGATGGTGGCCATGGCGAAGGCTGCAATGATGAAGACGACAAATTCACCTTGCGTCGCCGTATCTATCACCACTTTACCTTTTACGGTTTCATGTTGTGTTTTGCCGCAACGTCGGTCGCCACGCTCTATCACTACGTTTTGGGTTGGGAAGCACCCTACGGCTATACCAGCCTGCCCGTGATACTCGGCACCGTCGGTGGTATTGGTCTGTTGATTGGTCCAGCAGGATTGTTTTACCTCAACAAAAGACGATCACCGCTTCATGGCGACAAAGCGCAACAACCGATGGACCGTGGCTTTATCGCTCTGCTGTTTTGGACAAGCCTGACGGGACTAGCCCTGTTGGTTTGGCGCGACACAAGCGCGATGGCACTACTACTCGCCATCCACCTCGGCGTGGTCATGGCCTTGTTCCTCACGATGCCTTACGGCAAGTTCGCACACGGTTTCTACCGTTGCGCTGCGCTTCTCAAGAATTCGATAGAAAAGCGGATGCCAAACAAAGTCTCGGCAGGTTCTGAATGATTTAAATTTTCAACCTGTTTAATAAAAAAACCCGCTGCATGATTAAAGTTCACGCAGCGGGTTTTTTACAGTCTAACGGTTCAAAATCCTGCGGTCTTGGAGCCAAACATACGCCGCAAACCTAGCCATTGCTGAGAGAGAAAACTTTTCCCGTAGTCTCGATTGCCGCCTTCGGGCTCCTGGTCATGAATCCCGGTTTTCGAATAGCCTGTTTTGTATTGCGCGGTACCAAACAAAATATCCCAAATTGGAAACAGCACAGCAAAGTTGTGGCCTCGAGCAGGTCCCGCAGTAGATTCGTTGTATTCGATCGAGTGGTGATAACGATGAAACTTTGGGCTGACAAGCAAGCGCTCACCAATTTTTCCAAAAGACATTCGGATATTTGCGTGAGAGTAACTTTCAATCAGTTGCGTCAAC
The DNA here is from genome assembly GCA_945897365.1 of Bordetella parapertussis. Taxonomy (GTDB): domain Bacteria; phylum Pseudomonadota; class Gammaproteobacteria; order Burkholderiales; family Burkholderiaceae_B; genus Zwartia; species Zwartia parapertussis_A. The sequence continues at coordinate 75,137 of CAMDFD010000014.1, forward strand.
ACGACGATCAATACGAATTGGCCAGGTGGCACGCCGATCGCTTTGGCAACCAGTACGAAAACTGAACTGCGTAAAAAACTATCCAATAAATGATTACGATTGTCGCTCCACATCGTCATCTGTCGCTGACTATGATGAACAGCATGCAAGCTCCAAAACCACGCATAACGATGTTGAGCTCGATGGTAAAAATAATCCACCAGATCAAAGATCAAAATATAAATAATCAGGCTCACCCAAGCAATATCGGTGACGCCGGGCCAAATTTGGTCGACGTGAAAAGTTGAAATTCCATGCAAACTTGCCTGACCAAACAAAAAATCCCAAACCGGTCCAATCGAAAAAAATAAAACTAACCGAAACAAACCCAGACGGTGGATCAGCGTATACAAAATATCGATTCTGATCTGCTGTTTATCGACCATCGGTTCCGCAGGTCGCCAGCGTTGGATACTGCCAAATACAACCGCAATCAATATCACTTGCAAGACACCAATGAGCAACCACAACGAACCATCAAAAGCATCTTCGATAAAAGCACTCAAACCCATATGAAAAAATATCGGCTGAACGATGGTTTCAAACAGCCATTGGTGGGCGGAGTCAAACAGGTCTTCGGCAGTCTTGATCATTATTGCTTGAGCCCAGGTAATTGAGATACAGATTGGTAGGAGGGATGCGTATCAAGCGTCGCAAAACAAAAGCCTTTTCCTTTCAAACCTTGAATAAGTGGCTCGAGTACCGCTGGCGCCCATGGATCTTTACGTGACCAGATTCCGAGATGCGCCAACAAAATGTCACCACTCCGAATATTTCTCAGCGCTTGGTCGAGCAACAACTTGTTAGGATACTGTTCACTAGAAAGTTCGTCCCCTAAAAACCCTGCTGGAGACCAGCCAACATGTGTAAATCCACATTCTGACGCCGCCTTGAGCAAGGCTGGAGATGTACGCCCTCCCGCCGCACGAAAGAGTGGCAACATGTCTTGACCCGTCATCTCCTTGAAACGTTCGACAGGACGCTCGAGCTCTCGACAATAGTCCTGCGTCGTCCAGGTTTGGGTTTTACCTTCGAGGGGCCCGGCACTCGGCCTCACCCTGAAAGTGCCATCCGGCAAATCAGCCCGCCAATACACATGATCGAAAGTATGTGAAGCAAACGCATGCCCCTGCTCACTGAGCATTTTCCACCAAGGCGCCCACACTTCGTCCAAACTCCCGCCTCCTGTGCGCGTACGTTCGTTGGCCAAGAAAAATGTCGCGCGCACCTGTTGCCGCTGCAATACCTCTGCAACAAACGGTGCGATTTCCATGTGACCCGTATCAAAGGTGAGATACAGAGGTTTATGACATACAGAAGGCGGGGAAGCAAACGACGTGACCGTCAACAGGAATGACGCGCAACAAACAAGCAGTGAACGCTTAATCACGACTCGCATGATTCAACGTCCACACGCCATGTGGTGATTTGCCAACCGGAATTTGTCTGACGACTACTTTTTTTTCAGTATCGATCACCGCCAAACGACTCGCCCATCTGGCTGTCACCAAGAGCGTCTTGCCATCCGCCATCATCTCCATGCAATCCGGGCCGGCCGGTGTCCGATATGTATCGACCACTTTCAACGTTTTCCAATCGATACGACTGATCGTGTTTTCAGTGCGATTACTCACAAATACGTGTTGCTTGTCACCCTGCGAGCGAAAGGCGTGCGCCCCCTTGCCTGTCGGAATGCGTTGTTTGAGTACCGCCTTACCATTCGACACATCGTAAGCCTCGACCCCGGCCTCACCCGTCAAACCAATCAACAAGGTTTTATCGTCGGGGGTTAAATACAAGTCGGCGGGAATCTTGCCGACCTTGATCGTCCAGAGTCGTTTTTGCGTCGCGAGTTCGATCGCCGTTAACTCGTTGCTATCCTGCAAAGTGATATAGGAAATTTTGCTTTTGCTATCAATCGCGATGTGGCTGGGGGTTTTGCTCGCGGAGATACGTTTGACCAGATTGAGTTTGAACTCACCTACCTTGTTTTCCCAAGTGTAAATATCGATGTGATTGAGACGGTTTGCAGCTGTTACAAACCACTTCATATCGGGGGAGAAACGTAAATGATAGGGATCTAAAATACCTGTCATCGTATGCTGAATCTGAGCTGTTTTAGGGTCCATGAAGGTGATGGAGTCACCCTCAGCGTTTGCCACCATGACGGATTTTTCATCCGGGGTCAAGTAGAGATGATGCGGCTCCTTTCCAACAGGTACACGCTTGATCTCCGTCCATGTGACGGGATCAATCACGCTGACGTTCGCGTTCAGCGAATTAAGTACCAAGATCGGTGCGTTAGCATTCGGATTTGCAAAAGCCGTCCATGAATGACCAAAAACGGTCGACGTAGCAAGCGCACCGACAATCAAACGACGGCGTGTAAAAGAAACATGATTCATGGGTGGCAAGTGTCTAAAAAAGAGGATAAAAGCAGTCAATATTCGTAGCGTGTATTTTCGCATACCGACCACAAAAACCCATCATCATTTTTAAAACAAACCCATCAAAAAAATGGCTATCCGGGCCGCTGCACCTTTGCACCCGGATAAGGCATCCGCATTGTCAAGATAGAAGCAGATTCTGATTCGGTGCAAAACAAACTTTGTCGATCTGCACCGCCGAACGCGATGTTCGTCACGGCTGAGGATTTAGGGCTCGACCAAACCGCAATCGGCTCGCCTCGAGGATTAATGAGCCAAACGTAGCCAAGGCCAGGATTGGCAATCACCAAGTTTCCCGCGGCATCCATAGCCAAGCCATCCGGGCCGCTGGGACCGTATGAAGTAAAAAACTGCCCGACTTTGGCAACGCCCCCGTCCGGCATCAGCGGTACCCGCCAGACACAATTTCCCCGCGTGACCCCAACATAGAGGACGCACTCATCGAGCGACAAGACCAGACCATTCGGGCTCGGTACATTGCTCAGCAAAAGATCTAACTGACCGGAGGGGCGCAAACGATAGACGCGTCCGGTCGGATCATGCATCCCCGTCTGACCTTGATCGGTAAAATACAGATTTCCCTGCGCGTCGAAGGTTAGGTCGTTGAGACCTTTAAAGCCCTCGGTATTGCGGCGTGTCAGATGGTGGGTCATCTGCCCGGTTTGGACATTCAGCCTCATCAAACCATTTTTGTAATCAGTGATCAGTAACTCGGTCTCGGACAAGAACTTCATTCCATTAGGTTCACCGTCGTATTCGACGATCTGTGTCCATGTTCCCTTCGCGTCAATACGAAACACCCGACCAAAAATAATATCCGTGACGTAGAGATTACCCGCCGCATCAAAAACGGGCCCCTCAAGGAATGAATCCATCGCGACGCCTCCGCGATTGACATCCGCCCACTCCGAGCGCACACCTGTACGCCGAAACTGGGCGGGCATCTCTGTAAACACTTCGGCCGTTTTGAACTCAGGTGCGTTTTTAAAAAACATGGGCTTGACCTCTGGGACGATAAAATTTGGATGTAACGCTTAATTCTGACAGCTTTCCAGCGGAAAACACTAAAATAGATGTCTTTAGGAGGCACTATGCGCGAGCTTGATCGTATCGACCTCAAAATTCTAGATGTTTTACAGCGCGACGGTCGCATTTCCATGACTGATCTCGCCGAGCGCATCAACCTATCCGCCACGCCCTGCTCTGAACGCGTACGTAGGCTCGAGCGCGAAGGGGTCATCATGGGCTATTACGCGCGGGTCAATCCAGCGGCACTCGGCAAAAATCTACTCGTTTTCCTTGAAATCAAACTCTCGGCCAAGTCCGACGATGTCTTTGAAAAAGTCAAAAAGGAACTGAGCTATGTGCCGGAGGTGATGGAGTGTCACTTGGTTTCCGGAGATTTTGATTATCTGATCAAAGCCCGACTGCCCGAAATGAACAAATATCGTCAGCTACTTGGTGAGATTCTTAAACGCCTACCAGGCTCCGCCGAATCCCGCAGCTATGTCGTCATGGAAGAAATCAAGGAAACGCTTTATTTGGCGGTTGATCGCTAAGCACGCATTACATTAGGTCCGCTCAAGTGTGCGGACAAAATTCCACAGTACCTCATTGTCGGAGGTGGCGACATTAAAGCGGAACCAGTTTGATCGGCGATCGTTCGGGTGAAAATAAGAGCCTGGCGCAAGCCAAATTCCTCGTTCAAGCGCACGTGTCGCAACATGTGCGCTTTGCTCGGCGTTGATGGGCAGCCGAGCCCAGAGGAATAGCCCTGCGCTTGGTTGTTCGAAAATTTCCATGCCCAAAGACTGCATGCTCTCAACCACATGGGTATGGGCAACGCGCAATTTATCTTTTAAAAAATCGACATGACGCGTGTAATGCCCCTCACTCAACACATTCGACACGATACGCTCCGTGACCTCTGATGATGTCAGGCCAACGGCCATCTTGGTCCGCGCAAGATCGGCTAATACCTCGGCATGGGCCGCGACATAACCCACACGCAACGTGGGCGTGATCGTTTTAGAAAAGCCGGAGATATAAATGACACGGCTCAAGCCCTCCAGAGCAGCTAGGCAAGGCGCCTCGGGTGGCGCAAGCTCTCGATAGATATCGTCCTCGATGATCCACAAGCCGTCCCACGTCGCCATCTTCAATAAACGCTGGGCACTCGCCGTGGACAAAGAAGACCCAGAAGGATTTTGCAGCACCGTATTAATAAAAATCGCTTTAGGCCTAGATTCTTTCAATATGCGCTCGAGTTGAGCAAAATCATGGCCTTCGGCCGTTCGCGCCACGCCAATGACCTTGAGCCCTGCTAGCTGCAAAATCTGCAATAGATTGCAATAACACGGGTCTTCGACAATCACGGTATCGCCAGGCCGCAACAGAGTGCGCACTACGAGATCTAGGGCCTGAGTCGCCCCCTGCGTCAACAAAATAGTTGAAGCTTCAGCTGGAACAGAAATGCGTCGCAGCGTTGTGGCTATTTGTTCGCGTAATGACGCCATCCCAAAGGGGTGTCCATACCCACCAAAGCGTGGGCCCGGTATACGGCTGAGCGCTCGCAATGCGTGTTGCAAACCACTTTCATTAATCCACTCGCCAGGTATCCAGCCACAACCCGCCTTGGTGGGAACAGAATGATCGGCAAAGACATCAGATAGCAACCATGCCGCGTTTAGACTGGGTGCGGACCAGATGGGGGACACCGTTGGCAATGCCGCACGCGCATCCGCCACCCGATAGGCCGAACCGCGTCGGGCACTGAGGCGTCCTGCCGTAACCAACCTTTGATAGGCCTCCGCTACAGTAAAGGCGCTTAAGGCATGTGAGGCGGCCAATGCGCGCACAGAAGGCAATGCATCGCCTACCCTGAGAGTTCGCCGCTCAATCGCCAAGTTGACCGACTCCACAATCTGCTCCACCAGCGTACGGGAGGACTGTCGATCGAGCGTGAGAGAAAAAGTGTTAGCCATGCCTATTATTCCGTTACAAACCAGTACAGTTATGGGCGGATAGCCCTAAATTCAATACAGTTTGCCATAAATTGCAGCAACTGTACTGGCAATTTTCTTTACAGAACCGTTACAGTGAGATATTCGCTCGATAACTGGAGATTTCCATGAACACTATTACTGAAAACGTCAGCCTGTCCAAAGAAGTGGACATGGAAAATTTCTGGATGCCCTTTACTGCCAACAAGCAGTTCAAGGCGACCCCCCGTGTGTTGAAAAGTGCCAAAGGCATGTATTTCACGACCGTCGATGACAAGAAAATTCTCGACGCGAGCTCGGGTCTTTGGTGTGTCAACGCTGGCCACTGCCGCGAAGAAATCATCGAAGCCGTGCACAAACAAATGATGGAACTGGACTATGCGCCTCCGTTCCAGATGGGCCACCCTATTGCCTTCGAGGCGGCTAAGGCCATCGCCAACATCATGCCTGCCGGTCTCGATCGCATCTTCTTTGCCAACTCTGGCTCCGAAGCTGTCGACACAGCGCTCAAAATTGCCTTGGCCTATCACCGCGCACGTGGCGACGGACAGCGTACCCGCCTGATTGGTCGTGAGCGCGGCTACAGCGGCGTCGGTTTTGGTGGCATTTCAGTGGGTGGCATTTTGGCCAACCGTAAAGCCTACTCGGGCGCGCTGATCCCCGGTGTCGATCACATTTCGCACACGCACAACTTGGCTGAAATGGCCTACAGCAAAGGCCAGCCTGCTTGGGGTGCGCATCTTGCCGACGACCTCGAGCGCCTCTGTGCCTTGCACGACCCTTCAACGATTGCAGCCGTGATTGTTGAGCCCGTCGCCGGTTCGACAGGCGTGTTGGTACCTCCACAAGGTTATCTAGAGCGCTTGCGCGAGATCTGCACCAAGCACGGCATCCTGTTAATTTTTGACGAAGTCATCACAGGCTTTGGTCGCTTGGGCAAAGCCACTGCCAGCGAATTGCTTGGCGTGACACCTGACATCATCACGATGGCCAAGGCCATGAACAACGCTGCGATCCCAATGTCCGGTGTTGCCGTCAGTCGTCACGTGCATGACGGTATCGTCAATGCGGGTCCTGGTACTGCAATTGAGTTTTTCCACGGGTACACCTATTCTGCCCACCCTGCCGCTGCCGCAGCGTGCTTGGCGACGCTGGAAATCTACCGCAAAGAAAAACTGTTCGATCGCTCTTTGGCACTCGCACCGAAGTTCGAAAAAGAAATCCATGCGCTGCGTGGCGAGCCTTTCGTCAAAGACATTCGCAACTTCGGCCTGATGGGCGCAGTTGAGTTGGAGTCACGTGATGGCGCCCCTGGTGCGCGCGCCTACGATGTGTTCCTCAAGTG
>CAMDFD010000015.1 GCA_945897365.1 Bordetella parapertussis
ACCATTGTCGACAGCAACCGACCTTGCGCCGTGCAATACCCCGCCAGACGGGATTGACCTATTCCCGGTGCCACAATATCGTTGGTCAACTGACCTTGCAAAAAAGTCAATGCATCTTGTCCTCTTGCCTCAAAGACACCCAGCATCGCCAATGGAAAAACGGATACGGAGGCCTGAGTCAACGCAGTTTGACGAGCAGAAGAATGAAGAAATGGATGCATAAGACCTCGAAGCACGATCACTTTTAAAGAAAACAAACAAGATACAGCCAATATTGAAGGCGTTGGTTTAGAAAACCCCTCCCTCATATTAAACTGTCACCCATATGAGCGCCGTGAATAAACTATTCCTGTATGTGGTCTTGCCTTTGATCGTAGCCGTTGCCTCTGCAATGGGTGCGGTCTACTACTGGGTCAACCAACCCTTGACTTTACCTAGCCCAAAAATCGATATATTGGTGCCCAAAGGGGCCACCCCAGTCAGTATCGCCACTCAGATCAATCAAGCGGGTGTGACCCTCAACCCAGGCGCCTTTGTTCTTATGGCGCGACTGACTGAATTGGATACGAAAATCAAAGCTGGGGGATACCAGCTTGTTCAGGGCGATAGCCCGCTACGAATACTACGCAGAATGGCGCAAGGTGATGTGACGTCGCGTCAAATCACGCTCGTTGAGGGCTGGAATTTACGTCAAATCCGTGCTGCACTTTCTCAACATACGGATATCAAGCCAAGTATTCAGGGTGTATCAGACAAAGAGCTGCTGACACAAGTCGGTCTAAATTCCCCCTACGCAGAGGGTTTATTCTTTCCGGATACATATATTTTTCCAATTGGTACAACCGATCTTGAGATCCTTCAGCGTGCAGCACGCGCCCAGCAACTCATACTTGACCGAGCCTGGGCTGCACGACAAGACGACTTGCCCCTGCGTTCTCCCTACCAAGCTCTGATTCTTGCTTCCATCGTTGAAAAAGAGACAGGTAAAGCGTCGGATCGTGCGCGCATTGCTGGTGTTTTTATCAATAGGCTGCGTCTGAATATGCCGCTACAAACTGACCCGACTGTTATTTATGGCATGGGGGAAGCATTTGACGGAAGAATTCGTAAAAAAGATCTTCAGACCGATCATGCCTGGAACACGTATACGCGTGGCGGTTTGCCGGTGAGTCCCATTTCTAGCGTTGGCGTTGCATCCCTTCAAGCCGCACTGAACCCAGAAAAACACGATTTTCTTTATTTCGTGTCAAAAGGTGACGGCAATAGCGCGTTTTCGCGCACACTCCCCGAGCACAATAAAAATGTGTCGAAATATATCTTAGGTCGCAAACCATGAGTCAACATCGTCGCGGCCTTTTTCTCACCTTTGAAGGCGTCGATGGCGCTGGCAAAAGCACCCATGTCGGCTGGGCGGTCGAACAACTTCAAGCCAAAGGCATCGACGTCATCTCGACGCGCGAGCCTGGGGGCACTGCTCTTGGGGAAAAACTACGTGCGCTGCTCTTGCATGAACCGATGAGTTTAGAGTGCGAAACACTGCTCATGTTTGCCGCGCGTGCTCAACATCTCAAAGAGGTCATTGAGCCCGCCCTCGCGGCGGGCTTCTGGGTGGTGTGCGATCGCTTTACGGATGCAACCTTTGCCTACCAGGGGGGAGGGCGTGAAATGGGCACAGAACGCATTGCCATACTTGAACAGTGGGTTCACCCACATTTACAGCCTGATTCCACCTGGCTTTTTGATGTGCCTCTTGAGATTGCACGAGAGCGGTTAGAGCGTACGCGTGATAAAGACCGGTTTGAACAAGAAGCGGATACTTTTTTCCTTCGCACGCGTGCCGTCTATCTCGCTCGAGCCGCCAAGAATCCTCTTCGTTTTTCTGTGGTGGATGCCACCGCCTCAATCGATGACATTCGCCTGTCTTTGGCTCAAAAACTTGATGCCTTGGTCGTGCGGAGCGAACAAGTCTGATGCAAGCTCAATTTTTACCTTGGCACACTGATATTGCGCGCGAATGGCTTGGCGCGAAAGAACGCTTTGCGCATGCCTGGCTGATTCATGGACTTGCAGGGATCGGAAAGCGTCAGTTCGCCTTTGCGGCAGCCGCCTCACTGCTTTGCGAGTCGACGCGTCAAGGACTGGCTTGCGGACAGTGCCCAGCTTGCGGATGGGTTACCAAAGGCAATCATCCAGATCTTAAACGAATCCGCCCCGAAGCCGTCGCCGTCGAAGAGGGCGCTGAGCTTGGCGCCGAGGATGAGACCGGGATGGTCGAGGAGGTCTCGGCCCCCGAACCCGGAGGTTCGACTAAACGCGCGCCCTCAAAAGATATTCGCGTTGAACAAATTCGCGCGCTTGAGCCTTGGTTTAACAATGCGACCCACCGTGGAGGTTGGCGTGTCGCTCTGATTTATCCTGCAGAGTCCCTCACGACAATCTCTGGTAATACTTTACTCAAAGTACTCGAAGAACCGCCACCTTCCACAATTTTTTTGCTTGTGGCGGACGCACCTGATCGACTGCTACCAACACTGTTGTCGCGCTGCAGACGTCTGCCTCTCGCGACTCCAAGCGTTGAGTCTGCCCGACAATGGTTAAACGTCAATGGCGTCGCGCATTCGGATGAATGGCTCGCTGCAGCCGGAGGGGCGCCGCTTTTAGCTAAACAGCAATCAGAAAACGAAAGTAGTCCTTGCCCCGATTGGATTGTTGATATTCTGACTTGTTTGGCACAAAATCGCGCGATCGATACAGGTGCGATTGCAGACAAACTCGCTAAATCTAGCCCCAAAACTTGGCTAGATGCTCTTCAACGCCTCTCCATTGATCTGAATCTCAGTGCCCATGGCCTACCATGTCGCTACTATCCTTCTATGCAAAAGCAACTTCAAGCGATCGGATCGCGCGAGCGGACCGTTGCACTGGCTCAGCTCACAACGTGGCTCAACGAGCAAAAACGCGTAGCGGGTCACCCCCTGAATGCAAAGCTATTTGCTCAGGCGGTCCTGCAGAGACTTTTGCAATCCTGTCAAGTTTAAGTATCCGGATAAATATAAATGTTTGTTGATTCGCATTGCCACGTCAATTTCCCTGAGCTTGCTGCCCAAATGCCTGACATTTTGGAGCGTATGAAAAACAATGGCGTCGGGCGAGCGCTATGCGTGAGCGTCAATCTTCCAGATTGGCCAGGTTTACTTGAGCTTGTCGAACAACACGACGAGCTCTACGCGTCTGTTGGAGTCCATCCAGACTATGAAGACACGATCGAGCCCACTGTCGAGGACCTGATCGAGCGCAGCGTCCATCCGAAAGTCATCGCGATAGGTGAAACAGGGTTGGATTATTTCCGCCTAACGGGTGATCTCTCTTGGCAGCGTGAGCGTTTTCGCCGGCATATCAGGGCGGCGAGGCACACTCAATTACCCCTGATTATCCATACCCGCTCCTCGTCTCAAGATACTCTGGATATTATGAAAGAAGAGGGCGCTCAAGAGGCACGAGGGGTCATGCATTGCTTTACGGAGTCCTGGGAAGTCGCGCAAGCCTCGATGGACCTTGGTTTTTATATTTCTTTTTCTGGGATTGTGACCTTTAAAAAGGCCACCGAGCTGCAAGAAGTTGCGCGTCGCATGCCCTTAGATCGTATACTGATTGAAACTGACTCACCCTATTTGGCTCCCGTACCACACCGTGGCAAGCTCAATGACCCATCAAAAGTCATTCATGTCGCGGAAATGATCGCGACTTTACGAGGCACGACAACCAAAGAGATTGAGGTCGCCTCAACTAACAATTTTTTCAATTTATTCAATAAGTTATCAAATTAATCTCATGTTTAATATTTAATATTTTTAATGTTAAATATTAAAAGTAAATTACTTAATATATTGATTAATTAAACTAATTAAGTTAATGTATTTAAACAACTTATTATATTAAACTATCCGGCTATGTATCAATCTTTTTCGTATTTCAGACATTTCACTTTCAAAACGCTCATTCTGATGCTGCTGACAGGCGGCCTCGGGATGGCTCTGATGAGTCCTGCGAAGGCGGCCGATCCAAAAGATTTTTGGTTTTATATCATCAATGATCATGAACAAAAGCTCAAGGATTTACTCCGCAGAGGCATGGATCCAAATAGGAAAAGTCCTAATCAGCAAACGCCTCTCATCCTAGCGGCCAGAGAAAACTCCTGGAAAGCCTTTGATGTGCTGTTGGCTAGCCCAAAAATTGATGTCAACCTGCCCAATGCGTTCAACGAAACGCCGCTGATGTACACCGCACTGCTGGGGGAACTCCAACGCACTCAGCAACTCTTATCAAAAGGCGCAACGATCAATCAATCTGGGTGGTCAGCACTTCATTACGCAGCGGTTAAGGGACACGCAAAAATTGTGTCATTGCTGATTAGCAAAGGCGCAAGCGTCAATGAACACTCTCTGGATGGAGATACGCCGTTAATTTTAGCGGTGCGTTCTGGCGATGCTGACACTGTTCAAGCGTTGATTAAAGCGGGTGCTGACCCTTTACTTTCAAATTTCAAAGCACAAAATGCGATTGAAACTGCGCAGTCAGAAGGTCGAAGGTCGCTCGCCTCAGCACTTGAAAAAATTGTTGAGAGTCGAAAAGCGAAAAATTAGCCCTGAGCTCTCAAGCTTTTCAATAAACCTCTATTGATAATCCCTTTAAGCTCAGAGTAGGGCACCAAAATAGTAGGCATTCCTAAAGCGTAAGGCCCCAAGACGTAATATCCAAAGGTCACAGCAATACCATCTGGCATCAAAGCGGCATTGTCCGAGAAGTCAAAGGGCCATGTTTCAAGATAAGCCACAAGATTCGCCTGGGCAAACTCGTTGTCCTTTAGCCACTCGGCGTGCTTCTTTTTAAGCACCTCTTCGAAAGCCTTCATCCGCCCCGGTAGTACAAAATCGTTCAACGTAAAGATCTTATCCAGAGTGGGGGACCAGTTCACATACATTGACGTTGACAGCCCATGCGCACCGCCTGCGTAAGCATAGCTATGGAGCTCAGTCACAACAATCGAAGCCGTATCTCGTATGACCTCAGCACTCAGAACGATCTCGTAACGGTCGTCTGCAGTTTTCCAAAAGGCCTTCGCCAAATCTCCTAAATTGATGAATACTTTGCCATGACCGACATCCATCAACGCAATTTCGAGCTGCGACCGCATTAGAAATGCATTGAATCGCGGGTGTGCGTCAAAATCTAATCGTTTAAAGGTAATCGAAGGACACGCCTCACCAGAACAATTGGGTTTGGTCAGCGTTTTACTCAACATTCGATAATGAGGCCCACGTTTTAAGGTCGGGTCTGAAGCCGAAGAAGCTGTATTCGTTTTGACCGCAATCTTGGGAATGGGTTGATTCTCTCTCGCAGGCGCATCCGAGTCTGAGCATCCTAGCAAAGTGACTAGGACACCACCTAATAGAAAAAAACGAATGACACGAATCGTCAGAATCTTAGGGCATCCTTGATGTTGTCGCGCAGCGCTTCTGGCGCGGTATTGGGTGCAAAGCGCTTTAACACTTCGCCATCCCTGCCCACCAGAAATTTTGTGAAATTCCATTTAATCGCCTCTGTACCCAGCAGTCCAGGACGACTATTTTTAAGCCATTGATACAACGGATCGGCTTGCGCACCATTGACCTCAATTTTGGCAAACATCGGAAAACTCACACCATAATTTAACGCGCAAAAGCTCTGAATATCCTTTTCATCGCCCGGCTCCTGGTGTCCGAATTGGTTGCATGGGAAACCCATCACGACCAGGCCTTGCGACGCAAATTCCTCATGCAGTAACTGCAAGCCACTGTACTGCTTCGTAAAACCGCATTTTGAAGCGACATTGACAATCAAGAGCACTTTTCCAGCAAACGCACTCAATGGCTCTTCATCGCCGGTAATTGTGTGCAGACCGAGGACGGGTAAAGTCATGATGATGTCCTTAGCGAAGAGATGAAAAGGCTTCGATCGCACGTACTCGGCTGCTGCGTAGATCGACAATTTGATTGGGATAATTCAGTGACTGACGTGAGATGGGGGTCGGATCGTGAATTTCTTTATTCGAAAGGGAAGCAAGCTCAGGCAACCAGTGGCGAATGAAGGCGCCCTCAGGATCAAATTTTTCGGATTGACTGATCGGATTAAAGACGCGAAAGTAGGGCGCAGAATCGGCACCTGTCGAGGCGCTCCATTGCCAACCGCCGTTATTGGCGGCGAGTTCACCATCAATCAGATGTTGCATAAAAAATCGTTCCCCTAGGCGCCAATCGATCAGAAGATTTTTTGTCAGATACATCGCAACCACCATGCGCAAGCGATTATGCATCCAGCCCGTCTGAACGAGTTGTCGCATTGCTGCATCGACAATAGGCACTCCCGTTTTAGCTTGACACCATGCCTCAAAATCTGTCGGCGCTTGACGCCATTGGACTGCGTTGGTCTCTAGCCTCATCGGCTGGTGCATGGATAGAGAAGGGTATCCGTGCAATAGATGCTGATAAAACTCTCGCCATAGCAGCTCATTCATCCATGTCGTGATGCCTTCTTGACCGGTGCCAAGCTCACCGTGATTGAGTCGCAACGCTTGTTGCCAGCATTGCGCGGCTGAGATCAAACCCGACGCAAGATAGGGTGATAGCGTGCTGGTACCCGGAATAGCGGGAAAGTCTCGATCGCGCTTATATTGCGACATCCGTTCATCTGCAAAATGTGCCAACCTGTCCAGGGCTTCCTGTTCACTTGCAGGCCAACCCGACACGATCGCCTGCGTCGAAGGGCTCCAGCCAGCAAGTCGCTCCGGAATCGGATCCGACGCAAGCGTTGAGATGTTTGCTTGGGGCTGAGGAATCGGCAAGGGATGATAAGGTGCTACCCGAAGCTTTTCACGACAAGCTTTAGAAAAAGGCGTAAAGACACGGTAGTAATTTTCCGAGCCCGTTTTGACAGTCCCAGGGACAAGCAGAGTATTACCGTGATGACCGACGAGAGCGATACCGTGCTCGGCTAATTTTGCATAAGAGGCTCGATCGCGCCGGCGCTCATTGACACCAAACTCACGATTGCAATGTACCTGCGTCACTGCATGCTGTTGACAAAACGTCAGCAAGGCTTGTGGAACATCGCGCCAAGCCGGAACAGTGAGGATCTTGAGTGGAACATTGAGTTGCGCTAATGATGTAGAGAGCGCGCGTAACGCACGCAACCAAAAGTCCACTTTATGCGGGGAGTCTGCGTGCTCAGCCCATTGAGAGGGCGAAATGATGAACAAGCCAAGCGCATCTTGTTGAGCCATGGCGGCAGTGAGAGCGGGTTGATCACTCAGCCGTAAATCTGTTCGAAACCAGCAAAGTGTCGTCATCGTCCGTTACCTTGCATGCCAGCGCTTGACAGCAGCGAGCGTGCTACTCACATGTTGATCAGGGTTCAAGCTACTGTGCACAAAATAAATTTTAGAGTCAGGTGTCACAACATATGAAATTCGACTCGCCATACTATTAGTGAAAAAAAGAGTCGCCTCATACGCTCGCATCACCGAGCGCTTCGCATCGGAAGCCACCGCAAATTTGCCACCGCACGGTCCAAGTGAAAACTTCTCCAAAGTCTCGATGTCATCACCAGAAACACCTACAACTGTGGCCCCGTATTTAGAAAATTCTTCGGCGGCCTCAGCAAAAAGATTCGCCTCAATGGAGCAACCGCTCGTAAACGCTTTAGGATAGAAATAAACGATTACAGGACCTTTTTTTAAATTGTCCTGTAAAGAAAATCGGTAAGGTTTACCTGCCAACGCAGCTTCGAGAACAAACGCAGGCGCGTCTCGTCCAGCCTTCAGTTGAGCGTATGATGTACCCATAGGGATACAAAGTAGCAGGGCGCTCAATAAACGGAGAATTTTATTCAATATTGGCATCACAGCCTCGCCCCTGAGAATAATCAAAAAAAACTTAAAACGTACACGAATAGATGAATGAATTGAGCTTAACAATTTATCACTCGCAACGGTGAATCACATGACTAAACCATACGAAAAATCCTTGATTGTTACGTTATCTTTTTTAGTTATTTTGTCTGGGTTGAGCCTAGGAGGCGTCAGCCACGCACAACGTTACCTGCCATTGCCTCCGCCCCCACCCATTATTTGGCCCGATGAGCGTCCCGCAGAGCCTGCACGCTGGACACAAGAGGATGTCACACCAGAGCAAAAGTACGAAACAGCTCGAAAAGAATCTGTTGCCGCTCAACAAGTCGCTGTAGATATGTGCAAAACATTACCCCAAATAGATCAGCCAGTCTGCCTCGCGCAGACTCGCTTAGAGTACGTAAAAGAAATGTCAGAGATCAACGCAAGATTTGGGATCACTCGCTAAATTGTTGTACTAGGAGAAAATAATGAATCACTCAACTCGTATGAGCAAGCGACTCATCCGCGAAACCCATCATGTGAACTTGCCCGTTGCGCTCGATATGGCGGCTGCATCGCAAGCGCTTGTGCAAACAACATATGATCATAAAGAGGCGGTCCAAGCTTTTGCAGAAAAACGTAAACCCAAGTTTGAAGGTCGATAAAGGTTAATAAAATGACACTTATATTCTTTGGTGCCACCGTTAAAGATCAATTTATCCATACGTAATAACCGCATAATGTATATTATGTAAAGTCAAGGATGCGAGTCAATGAAAGTCTGTATTTATGGTGCTGGCGCTGTGGGCGGTCATCTGGCCGCCCGCCTTTGTGCCGCCGGAAAGCATGAAATCTCAGTCGTTGCCCGAGGCCCTCAACTCGAAGCAATACAGCAACACGGGTTGACCGTCTCGCGTGGTGAGGAAGTTCATTCAGGCCGTCCTACTTATGCCACCAACGATCCTGACACGCTAAGCCCGCAAGATGTTGTGATCGTCACGCTGAAAGCGCAAGCCTTACCGGACGCTGCAGCTTCGATCGAACGCATCCTGGCTCCCACCGGCGTCGCAGTGTTTGCCCTCAATGGGATTCCTTGGTGGTGGCACAAAGGGCTGAACGTCCCTCAAACTCCCCTCTTTCCCCTTGACCCTCAAGGCGAGCTTTGGAATCGCCTAAGAGATAAAACCTTAGGTTGCGTGATTTACTCGCCAAACGAGGTCATAGAGCCTGGCGTGATCCGCAGCGCACCTAAAGATCGTTGGATGCTTGGCGAGCCCGACGGCTCGGAGACTGAACGGTTGCGACAAGTTGCCGAGATTTTTCAATCCTCAGGCATTCGCGGACTGGCGACGACAGAGTTACGCTATGAGATTTGGTACAAGCTTCTCATCAACTGTGGTTTGAATCCCGTGGCCGCTTTGACGCGACTGCCTACGCCACTGATGAATAAAAATCCCCACATCATCGCATTACGCAAAGCAGTGATGTTAGAAGTCACGGATATTGCCTTGGCCTGCGGGACCGATCTTCGCGGCAAAATCGATCTAGATGAACTTTGCACACCGACCAAGCGCTCAGGCTCGAATCGTGCGTCCATGCTGCAAGATGTTTTGGCGGGACGTTCGCTTGAGCATGAAGCTATCTTAGGCATTGCAGTGGACTTAGCCAAAGAACATGGTGTGCCCGCACCGCGTTGCGAATTAATGCTGGGATTGATGCGTGGACTCGCTGAGTCTATGCAACAGCAGAATTAAAAATGACCTACTTAAACGCCGCGCGTAGTTCTCGCACACCTAAAGCCAACACACGTGCATCAACACCAACGGCGACAAACGTACATCCAAGTGTGAGATAGTGTTTTGCCAAGACTCGATCTGGCGTCAAGATTCCAGCTGCTTTGCCATGTTTGAGAATGGTAGCAATCCCTTTTTCAATGGTTGCGACAACCTCAGGATGACCGGGGTTCCCCAGGTGACCGAGTGCAGCAGAAATATCTGAGGGCCCGAGGAATACCCCGTCAACGCCCTCCACGGCACAAATCGCATCTAGGTTGCTCAAGCCCGTCTTGGTTTCAGCCTGAACCAATAAACATATCTCATCATTGGCCACCTTGACGTAGTCTTTACGCGAGTCCCAGCGTGAGACTCGTGCAGAGCCATAGCCTACGCCACGGATGCCATGGGGAGGATAACGTACCGCCTGCACAAGCTCTTGGGCTTGTTCGGCAGTGTCCACCATCGGAATCAACAAGTTTTGAACACCTAAGTCCAGCAGCTGTTTAATCAAATGGGTCTGACCAATAGGCGGACGCGCAACAACCTGCGTGTTGTAAGCCGCGCAGGCCTGCAACTGGCCAAGGATCGTCAGCGGATCTGTGGGCGTATGCTCACCATCCAACAACATCCAGTCAAACTCCGCAGTCGCACAAATCTCAGTCGCGAAAGCATCGGGAAGCGACACCCATAAACCGATGTTTGCCTCCCCTGCTTTCAGAGATTGTTTGAACCGATTGGTGTAATCAGGCATCTGAGATCCTTGGCTTTATTACTGATAACAGTTAATGACTAAGACAGAACTTTGCTGATCGCCTCACCGATCTGCGTGGTGTTGGCTTTTCCACCTAGATCAGGGGTGTGAGGTCCTTGGCTGAGCACTTTCTCAATCGCGGTCACGATCGCATCATGCGCATCAAGATAAGGCTTTTGATCGGCAGCAGGCAAACCACGTCCAAGATACTCCAACATCAACGCGCCCGACCAAATCATCGCGATCGGGTTGGCGATATTTTTGCCGTAAATATCCGGCGCCGAGCCATGGACGGGCTCAAACAAGGAAGGGAATTTACGCTCTGGATTCAGGTTGGCCGAAGGGGCCAAACCAATGGTGCCCGTACAAGCAGGACCCAAGTCGGACAAGATGTCGCCAAACAAGTTAGACGCCACTACCACGTCAAAACGATCGGGTTGCAACACAAAACGTGCAGACAAAATATCGATGTGCTGCTTGTCAGTGGTCACGCCAGGATAATCTTTACCGACCTCAGCCGCACGCTCATCCCAATAAGGCATGCTGATTGCGATACCGTTTGACTTTGTAGCGATGGTCAGGTGCTTACGGGCGCGACGATTAGCCATTTCAAAAGCAAAACGCAAGACACGATCGCAACCGATACGCGTGAAGATCGATTCTTGGAGAACGATTTCGCGGTCAGTGCCTTCGAACATTTTTCCACCGACAGCGGAATACTCGCCTTCGGTGTTTTCACGTACAACGAAAAAATCGATATCGCCTGCTTTGCGGTTGGCAAGCGGGCAAGGCACGCCATCAAACAAACGCACAGGGCGCAAGTTGATGTATTGATCAAATTCGCGACGGAATTTGAGGAGCGAGCCATATAACGAAGTGTGATCAGCCACGATCGCTGGCCAACCCACCGCACCGAAATAAATAGCATCGCAATCTTGCAGATGACTCTTCCAGTCCGCGGGCATCATCTCGCCCGTCTTAGCGTAGTAATCGCAAGAGGCCCACTCAAAATGACGATACTCAAGATTAAGGCCAAATTTTTCTGAGGCGGTTTTCAACACCCGCAAGCCCTCAGGCATCACTTCTTTACCAATACCATCACCAGGCAATACTGCAATACGAAATGGGCGACTCATGCGCTAATCCCCTTGTTGAAAGATACAGAATCTTACTCTTTTCCTTCAGACTACATACGCGCCTGAAGATGCTGCGCCGCAGCGTAAGGCTTATTTCAACAACTACAGGTGGATGTATAAACATCAAATTTGACTTAAAATTAAAAATCACCTTGGGAAGTATTAACAGGACATAAATCATGAAAAAAACCGCTGCCTCCATGATTCTGATCGCCATTGTTACTTTATCGACAGCTCTTCCTGCCGAAGCCGGAGGACGCAGATACTACAATAATAATAACAACAACGTAAATGGCTGGGCAGCTGCTGCAATTGGTGCGGTAGTTGGTGTCGCCATTGGATCAGCGATTGCCAACAATCAGTCTCCCAACTACACATACACACAACCAAATTACAACAACCAATATGCTCCGCAATACTATGCGCCGCAATACTCTGCTCCTCAATACTATGCACCTCAGCAAGCATGTATGACGACACAGGTTCCTGTATACAATCAATTTGGTCAGACTGTTCAATATCGACAAATTTGTGCCAACTAAATGCTGTAAGTTCACAAATAAAAAAGAGCGTCAAACTCAATTGGCGCCCTTTTAACTTAAGAATTAGTCTTGAACTTTAATGCTTCATAATATTTTTCACAAATGCAAGAAGCGTATTCATCCAGTTTCCATAAGCTCCAAAACATATCATCCGCACTAGAAATCGGAGGCATCCTTAGCTTGTCTTCTTTCTGAACCTACTGAAGGAAACGAACCGATGTTAGACGGCCCGTTATTGGTCTGTTTGGGTTGGCCGAAGCTATCCCCTATCTGTTTCGCGGCCTGAACGCTTTGTTTGTTAATACCGACAACAACAGTAACCTCTTCTTTTTTTTCATCATACGACTGCCCAATTACCCGAACGCCCTCAAGCAGCATCTGTGCGCTACTTGCTGTTATTTCACGCAGGGATTCATTGACTTTTCTAGTATTCTCTTTCGACCAAGTGTCCCCTTCATTCGATTTCGATCTTTTGGAGTTACTTTCGCTTGCATCCCCTTCATCCACTAAGCGTGTAGTGCTTGTCATTTGTTTTTTAAAGCGCGCAATATTTGCTTTGGCTTTCTCTTCGGCTATTATGTAAGCTTTAGAAATCCCCCGTCTGTCAGGAAATTCGACGGGATGACTTTGCGTTGATTTAAGGCTAAGGAGAGCGCCGTCTTTATCAAATTTCAACTCCACATTGAGTCCGTTATCAGTGACATGTGCAGTGTTATCTGGGCTCAAGCCAACAGATATCTGCGCATTCGCATTTAAAGAAAAGGCACCAACTAAACAACAACAGACGGCGATTATTTTTCGAATGTTCATGGTGGATATGTATACCTTTGAGGATATGGATTTAATAATGGCCGCCGACTATCGATCGAACGGTAATTTAACAATATTAGGTTCTTGCAGAGGCGAAGTCACACGTATGGAGGCGGAAGATTTCGACAATGGTACCTCAATTGGCTTTCTTAAAACAATCTCTACCGATGCGCTTAAAGGCAGATTCCCTTTAATGACTTTTGCGTAGGACATTTTTGGAAGAACTCTAATAATCTCTATCTGTGCAGCCTCTTTTTCTCGCCTGCCCAATGATTCTTTAGTATAAGGATCAAATTGCTCTGCTCCGAGTAAAAAAGCCGTAAATTTTTGACCTACCTTAACGCTATCCCCTCCCTGATTGATAACCAATTCGGTCGGATCTGAGGTGTCAATTACCCTGAGTGGATATATCGCTTCGATAATTAACGAACCAATCTTTTCAGCAATAATATCGCTTGATCCTACAGCTTCCACATTCCCCGTAAACTTGACCTGGCGCGTTGCCACCTCCATCAAACTAAAATCTACGCGCCCGGGGGTACCTGTCACGCGCGAAACTGTCTCGCCGGTCAGTGGAATATATTGTTGAGAGAGAGAGCTTTGAGCGGCTTGCAATCGTCCGGTAACAAGATAATCGGCACTCAGAACCTGCGCGACTCTGGCCTGCTCGCTGAGCGGCGTTTGACCTGAAGTGATTAACGACATTTCTTGAAAGTATGCTTCAGAATTTGATCTATCAAGCACAGCAAAACGCCTAGTTTTTACAATATAAGAAATCAAACTAGTTTGGAGCTTAACTCCTGCCTGCGTCACCTTTCCTGAGAGATCAGAAAACGGCATCAATGCAATTTTTCGCCGACTTTCTGAAGATAAGCCCACTTCACTATATTTCTCTATTGTGACGATCAACCGCACTTGAACCTCGGCTTGATCCCGCCGCTCAATATTGACAATTCTGTACTGCTTAATGACACCGTTACTTTCGGACTTAAGATTTTGCTGAAGTTTTTCATCAAAATTATGAATCGTGCCGCCACCGCCACTTTGATCGGTTTGCAGTAACTCATAGATTGCTGACCGATTAATGCGCACGCCAGTAACTTGCTGAATGGCCTGAACGAGCCCATTATTAATTGCATCATTCGAATTAGCTCCAGTAGATTGGATCTCTACGGTAACTTCAACAGCAGCAGCGGTGCGGACAGTAGAATCAATCCCCCAAACGAAAAACAGAGTGAGAAGCAAGGCAGCGAAGAACCTAACTCTCAGTACTTTTCTCACTGTGGAGCGCTTTTGCACTAAACCAAATAAGTATTTGCTGGTGGGTAATTGCATTGTGCATTTATCTTCGAAAGAAGTGCTCTTACCAAGCCACTGTCTGGCCAGGTCCTAGTTTTGCAATCGGTTCGTTGCCTTCCCAAAACGCTAAACCAGTTCGCAGATCTGTGAGCGTTAGCTGAAACGAATAATCGACGCGCTGGCTGCCATCGCCCAAACGGTTATTGTTCTGCAAAAACTTGCCGCTTAAACTTAACTCGGGAGCAACCATTTGCCCCTGCCTGGCAACATTCGCTTGATTGAACTCTTGCGAAGCACGCAATTGACGAACCTGCATCGACATATTGTCTTCGGCTCCCCTGGCACTATTAACAATCGCCGTGGTGAACACAACTTTTCCAGAGTTTAGTAAGGCGACTCGAATATTCTTAATCAACAGATCGGTATCAATCCGCTGCATCGTATCGTTACTGACTCTTGACATCACCATGACGTAACGCCCGCCCTGCGGCTTATCAAGTGCCCCCGATTTCAGCATGTCTTTAACCACTTTAGATGCAGCTTGGTCAAAGTCTCGTGAATCGAGGCCCATACCAATCGCGCTGCGGTCTGCACGTGGGTCAATCAGTGATGTTTGCATTGGCGCGCACGCGCCCAAAATAAAGGGCAGTGCTAGTGTTAGATATATCATTTTAGACATTAAAGACTCCTATTTAATCGTCTTACTTAAAAATGCACTGAGGTGTCATTCTGGATAATCTGCGTCAACAAAAACTTGAAACATTACGGCATCAGGCGTGGGTGCTATCAGATCAACATAGGCATCACCAAAGCGAGGTACAACCATTTTTTCTGGCTTCGATAACAAGGTATTGATATTTTGTCCGACTGAGTTGAACCATGTTGTAGTTTGCTTAATCGGCAAATCTGTACCCGTTGTATTAATAAGCCGAATGTTGCCTCTAACCGTCCCGACAGCATTCACCTGGATACGATCCAAAATCACGCCTGTGTTGGGCGCGATTTCCACGCGAGGATCCACGACCACGATTGGAGCGGTTCCGCAACCGCTACACACGATCAACAGTCCAACAAAAAGCCATCGTATTAAAATTTGATCACCTGTACAGAGGGTTGTGATTGCGCTCTAGCCATTTTTACATAAACCAGAGCCGACCTGTCTGTAGGCACATTCACCACGCCAAGGTCTCTTCCAGTAGCAGTGCGAAGGCTCAGCACGCCATCCTTTGGAGTCTCGACACGAGCGGCCTGAAAGTACTTAGGTAGCGCAGTCCACGATCTGGTCTCTGCATAAGACACATTCGAGGCTAAGGCCACCGCAAATAAAGCCCACCCTGACTTCTCTTGTGCGGCTGCATTTTGTAGTGCCACTTTTAAGGCAGCTTCAAGCACTGCGCTTGCCAAAATTGCAGGGTATCTACGCTGAAACTCGCTTCGCATTACAAAATCAAAGTTACCCACATCTGTTGTGAGCTCTTGGGTGTTTCCGACTAATAAGCCAGTCGTTGCTGCAGGTTGTTCTACCAACCTTGGCATCGCTACAGTCGCGACACTGATGCCGCTTCGCCTCCCAACGATCGGGACTGGAAAAGTAATGTTGTACTGCTCAATCACCGAGCTTTGTCCATTTTCAAACACCACCCAAACCTTGGGTGAGAACTTCTCGTTTGAACTCGCTAGTGCTACATCGCCATCCAGCAATTTAGCGTTTTTGGTGATCCCGCGCACTTGCTGAAAGCTTCTCTTTGCTTTCTCTCTGTCGCTATCAGCATTGTTTAAAAAATACAGTGCCGATAAGTAAGTTGTAAACGGATTGACGAAGGGCTGATAGCCGCCATAGTTACTAATATCTTGTAATGCTTTCCTGTATTCGGGGTTATTGCGCGCTGCCCCCAACGCACTATTGAAATTGAACCCTTCGGTTTGTTGCGAATTAGCTCTTAGTGCATCAATTTCCTTTTTGAAGTCCTCTTCTGCCCTCCTTTGGCGCTCTTCAGTGCGAAACATTTCCGGTCTCGCCAGACTGTCATTATTCAACGCCAAAGCAGACAAGCCCTTATAGGCATTTACCATCGTGCCATCAAACCCTTTAGGTTTGTATTGCCCGCTGCCGCCGCCAAGGTCGATGTTTTTCATCATGGCTTCCGCGCCGTCTAAAATTCTGACAGAAGTCGCAGAGTCTTTTGCATAAAAGGCTGCCGCACCAGCCTGCAAAGACCAAATAAGGTTTTCGGTTTTTCCGTCTGGTTGAATACTGCCGCTCGCAATCGCTAGATTTTCAGCGGAGCGATAATCACCAACGGCCAAAAGGTTATTGAAATGCTGCTGCGTTTCTTTAGATACACCGCCCGCACAGCCAGCTAACATGGCAACGATCAGCAGGCCAATCAAACGAGTCGCGCGGACCGTGAGGTTCATAAACTTTCTCCAAACTAATCTCAACAACCCCGTCTATCGGAGCTTTCCACTTACTTGTGTCTTCTACTCTTTCTTATAGTCATTTTGATAAGTTTATACCAATGTTGTGTTCATCGTCTAAACAATAATGGAGCTGGTCTAGCAGACCTAGACGAATCGATAAGAGACAAAAAGTCATTGGTCTTTTTGATGATGACAACGCGATTAAAATGAGATAAACGGTTGAGTTAGAGATAATATCTTTGCATTCTTGCCCACGTCATATCAGTTGCAATTCAAAATCCAAAATTCGAGACCTATCGATGAAACCCTCCTCCTCCTTTCATGCAGATCACTACCCCCGCGACCTCATTGGCTACGGTGCGACCCCTCCCCAAGCCAATTGGCCTGGTCGAGCCAAAATCGCCGTTCAATTTGTCTTGAACTACGAAGAAGGCGCTGAAAACACGGTTTTAGATGGTGATCCAGGCTCGGAGCGTTTTTTATCGGAAATTGTTGGGGCCGAGAGCTATCCAGCGCGGCACATGAGCATGGAATCGATCTACGAATACGGTTCTCGCGCAGGCGTTTGGCGAATACTAAGAGAATTTGAGCAAAGAAAGCTTCCATTGACGGTCTTTGGTGTTGCGATCGCCCTCAAGCGCCATCCAGAACTGACTGCGGCCTTTGTCGAGCAAGGCCATGAAATTGCCTGCCATGGCCTTCGTTGGCTGCATTACCAAAATATCGACATCGATACTGAGCGCGCACACATGGCGGCGGCCACGGCCATCATCAAAGACCTCACCAAAGGTCAGTGGCCCTTGGGCTGGTATACGGGGCGCGACAGTCCCAATACCCGCCAACTTGTCGTCGAACACGGCGGTTATGAGTACGATAGCGACAATTATGGTGATGATCTGCCTTTTTGGACGCAAGTAACCAAGTCTGACGGGGCTAAAGTTCCTCACTTGGTGGTGCCCTACACGCTTGATTCGAATGACATGCGTTTTGCCACCCCTCAGGGCTTTAACACGGGGCAGCACTTTTTTGAATATTTGCGTGACAGCTTTGACGTGCTCTACGCCGAAGGTGAAGATCACCCCAAAATGCTTTCCATTGGTATGCACTGCCGTTTACTCGGTCGACCTGGGAGAATGATTGGCTTGCAAAGATTCCTTGACCATATCGCCCGTCATGACAGAGTCTGGGTATGCCGT
Source organism: Bordetella parapertussis (assembly GCA_945897365.1). Taxonomy (GTDB): domain Bacteria; phylum Pseudomonadota; class Gammaproteobacteria; order Burkholderiales; family Burkholderiaceae_B; genus Zwartia; species Zwartia parapertussis_A. The sequence goes on from CAMDFD010000015.1 coordinate 17,858, forward strand.
CGTATTGATATTGCGCACCACTGGAAACAAAACCATCCTTTTGTGTGGAATTGACAGGAAACTCGTTGTCTACATAAATAAACAATGCAATAATCTTTGTAGTTGACTGGTGTTTTAGCCAGTAGCCCTTTCGCCCACACAGGAAGAAGACTCATGACCCAAGCTCAAACCCTCAGCAGCGATGTTCAATCCACCAACGCAGGCAATGTCCTGGCTAATGGTGCCAAGATTATTGGCGAAACAGTTTTGCCAGGTGCTAGCCTGTTGCTAGACGGCCAATTTGTAAATGGCGCCCTTCACTCAGTCGCTGGCATTGGCGCGCGCATCGCGTTCGGTCCGATTGGTGTCGTACTCGTCTGTGCTGACTCTTTTTCAAAGTCCGTGACTGACAAATCTCTGTGGGACCATGCTTCTGGTGCATACCAAGCTAACGTAGAAAAACGTGCCGCTGCAAAAGCTGCGAAAGCCGAAGCAAAAGCTGCTGCCGAAGCTGAAAAAGAAGCCGCTGTAGCTGCCTAAGCTGTTGTCTGAATTCAATACGAACCACCAGAGCACTTTGCTCTGGTCACTACTAAAAAGCGGACCTCAGTCCGCTTTTTTCTTATCTCCAAACGAAATCCACGCTTGGTACGCGAGGCCTGAAGATTTCAACGACGAAGCCACACAACAGAAATTTCGCTCTTGGCTCTCTGAAACTGAACGCGCTTGTCTCAAGGCATTGCGCTTTGAACAAGACCGACTCACATATCTCGTGGCGCATGCTTTGTTAAGGGCGGCACTCTCAAGCTATACGGATGTCAAACCTGCTGATTGGCAATTTCAAACCAATCCGTTTAATAAGCCTTTCATCGCTCCCCCCCTTAATACGCTAGGTCTGCATTTCAATCTCAGTCACACCAACGGCTTGGTCGCCCTTGCCTTGACAAGGGTTGGGTCTGTGGGCATCGACGTTGAATCGACATCACGCGAACAGAATATCTCTGAGATTGCACCAGACATTCTGACCTCAAACGAATATTTCGATTTAAACCAACAAGCACAAACAGATCAACATACTCGACTACTCAAGTACTGGACGCTCAAAGAGGCTTTTGTAAAAGCAACGGGCCTGGGATTGACCTCTGGACTTCAAACCTTTGAGTTTGATCTAGAGGCGCAGCCTCAGCCTATCATCCGGTTTTTATCTCCAAAGGATACGCTTGCGAAAAACTGGCAGTTTAAGCAGTGCATCCTGTCCTCTGGTCACATCCTCGCCTTGGCGCATCATCATCCTGAGGCGCTACACGCAAAAGTCTCACTGAACGAAGCGCTCTGGCTTCAAGAGACGGCCAATCTCGGTTAAGGTAATGGGTATGACAACCATTCTTTGATCTGAAATCCTGCCAATAAAAATGACTCAACACATGCTTGAATTTAGAAGTGACAATTGTGGCAGCGCTGCTCCCGAAATCGTAGAGGCCATCGCACGTGCGAACCAAGGCAATGCCATCGGCTACGGCGCGGACGATCTCACACGCAAGCTCAACGAGACACTGAGCACAATCTTTGAAACCTCAGTGCGCGTTTTTCCGATTCCAACTGGTACAGGCGCTAATGCACTTGCCCTTGCCGCGACAGGTACACCGTTTGGCGCTGTTTACTGCAGCCCTGAAGCGCATATCAATACCTCTGAGTGCAATGCCGTTGGTTTTTTTGGTAGCGGCCTGAAGGTCACTCCCATTGACGGGATTCACGGCAAGGTTTGCCCTGAGTCGCTTGAAACACAGCTTAACAATGCGGGCTTTGGGCAAGCGCACAAGAGTCAACCCGTCGCGGTCAACCTTGTTCAGGCAACTGATCTTGGCGCTGTTTATTCCGTTGAAGAAATCAGCCGTATCAGTACCCTTGCCCATGGCAAAAATCTGACGGTGCACATGGATGGCGCTCGTTTTGCAAATGCCCTTGCCTATCTTGGTTGTAGCCCTGCAGAAATGACTTGGAAAGCAGGCGTGGATATTCTTTCACTTGGTGTCACTAAAAATGGTGGGTTACTGAGCGATGCCATTGTCGTGTTTAATCCAGAAATCGCAGAAAACATCGGCTTTCATCTCCGCCGTGGTGGCATGATCTGGTCCAAGATGCGTTTTGCCTCGGCTCAAGTTTTAGCTTACGTAGAAAATGATCTCTGGTTAAAGCTCGCTCGCCAATCCAATGCAGCGGCTCAGCAATTGATGACCGGTATTCACAGCACGCCCGGCGCGCGTCTCATCGCCCCGGTGCAGGCCAATGAGCTTTTTGTTGAAATGAGCGCCAATGCACTGGATCATCTCGCACGCGATGGTGTGTTGTATTACAGGCGTGGACCACGGCTTGCTCGCTTTGTTTGTCGCTGGGATACGACTGAGGATGAGGTCAATCAATTATTGACATTGATTGCGCGACACGCACAGACTTAACGAAGGCTTTAAATCTATTTTCTAATGTTTTTAAGCTCACGCATATGAATAAAATGCATATGAACACATTGATGATTCGTTTAATTTGCATCGCCATACTTGGACTTGTAAGTGTTGCGAATGCCTCCGCTTCAGGGCTCACACTTGCACAGTATCGAGAGTGGAATCGGGACCCAATCAAAAAAGAAATGCTCAATACTTATACGGCGGGCATGGGCCAAGGCGTTACTTTCGCAAACATCTATAACAAGACACAAAAAATACCGATGATTTTTTGTCCGCCGGATTCACTGCAAATTACGGGAGACCTGACAAATACCGTTCTGGCCAAATTCATCGCTAAGAATAGTTTCAAACCCACCGACGAAATATCGATCATTTTGATATTTGCAATGAAAGATGCTTATCCTTGCTAACGGAAGGATTCGAACCTTCTAACCCTTGCACCCCACGCAATACCTATTAAAAATTCGGTGCTATGAAGTCTTATACCGTCTTAACAATCTAAATTATTGTGGATTTTTTTTAAGTGTACTCATGAGTGCCTCACCAGGGCGAGAGTCTTTGAGTAGATTTCCATCTCGAATCACGAATTTTCCATTCACCATGACATACTCCATGCCTTGAGAAGGTTGCCGGGGATTCTCGTAATCCGCACGTGGCTCGACTTTACTGAGATCAAACACAATAATATCTGCATCCATACCAGGTTGGATGCGTCCCTTAAATTTCGCCTGATCCGATGCCGTCGCAACTAGATTCGCAGGCAGCAAACTGCCACGTCTGAAGACGTCAATGAGACTCATGGATTGTTGTTCTCTGACATAGCGTGAAATGACCGTTGTAAATGTCGCTGCAGTTCTAGGATGCGAATAGGCCTGCTCCGGCAGAGGCCAAACTTCTTCTTTTATTTCCTTGCCATTGATGGCGTAAGGCACCGCGTCAGAGGCGATCATTGTGTCTTGAAACAATACAGCCGTATCGATGAACTTCATCTCCTCTGGCTTCTTTTCATCTAGATAATGAACAACGATAAGACCGCCAGGATCTTGGGATCGTATTTCACTGAGGCGAGTGTCACTGGCGATACGTTCTTTTGTTTGTAAATAATAAATATCTGAAGACTTGATCCCTACCTGAGGCAAATTCTCAGGTCGTAAGAAGGGGGCACCAATTACCGTTGACCCCGCTCCAAATGGATATGCTTCAGTTGTCACAAGGAGTTTTTTACCTTGTGCTTTTTCAATCAAGGGGATGACATCAACGATTTTTCTCAAGGAGGTACTGTTAATGTGACAAATATGCATTCTTGCCCCCGTCCCTGCCGCAACGCCAAGCAGTTCAATGAAGCCCTCAACCGCACCGTTTGGTTCAAAGGTATTTTTTGTACGCAGATGTGTATAGGTGGGTACGTCATATTTCGCTGCGAGTGTTGCCAAGGCGACGTATTCTTCCCGGTTGGTATCAGGTGCGTATCCCGTGACAATGCCGATACCCATCCCGCCATCCAGCATTTCTTGTTCGACTAACGTGACGACTGCTTGTGATTGATCTGGAGGTAATAGTTTTGACCATTTAGGCCATCCAAAATATTTAGTGGCTGTTTCAAGGCTGCCATCCAAATCTTTGATACCGTCTGCGACGGAAAGCCTTGCTCCAACCCAAGAAGCACTAAATCCATAATTCAAGGGAAGATTAAGTTTTGCGGCGTTTGCATAGGCTTTCTTAATTGGAAATCCGCCAGCTTCTAGTTCAAGAGCAGTGGTGACGCCATCAAAAGCCTGCATCCAAAATGTCGGTACATTGACGCCATGGACATGCAAATCAATAAATCCCGGACCCAGTATTTTTCCTTTCGCATCAATTTCGACTTTTCCTTTTAGTGGTTCAGTCGAGACGGATATAATTTTTTTCCCTGTAATGCCCACATCGCGAATAGCGTCTAATTTTGTCTCTGGATCGATGACGCGACCTTGTTTGAATACCACGTCAAATATAGGTTGCTGTGCCTGACTCGCTCCAGCAATAAAAATCATCAACAACCCCACAAGAAAGCTTGCAAAAGATTTTTTATATTCAACATTGATTTTATTCATATGATCACTTAAGCGATGAGAGCGAGTATTAGAAAAGTATCTTTTACTGTGATGCAATGATGAATCAAGGTAAAGAGCACGGATGTTTAAATTATTAGAATGTCGTAATGAGCTATTGTCAAATCTAGTCGGTAACCAGCAAGCGATATTTCCAAGGCAAACAAAAAGGGCTAGCTTCTTATGAAAGCTAACCCTTTGATATGACTGGTCGGAACGGAAGGATTCGAACCTTCGACCCCTTGCACCCCATGCAAGTGCGCTACCAGGCTGCGCTACGCCCCGAAAGACGAAGATTATATCAGAGACTTACGCAGGGTCGGTGCGACGCTCGAGAGCAGATCTTTGATTCCCATCAACTCAGTACGCAAAGCATTGAGTTCTAGCGCAGTCAAACGCACTGCCGCATCAGGATCCTGCGCAGTATCGCGTCCCTCACTCAAACGGTTACGAGCACCACTAATCGTAAAACCTTGTTCATACAACAACTCGCGGATTTTGCGAATCAACAATACTTCGTGATGTTGATAATAGCGACGATTACCGCGACGCTTGACAGGCTTGAGCTGCGTGAATTCCTGCTCCCAATAGCGCAGCACGTGTGGCTTGACGCCACATAAGTCGCTCACTTCACCAATCGTGAAGTAGCGCTTTGCGGGGATGGGGGGAAGCACAACGGACTTATCAGAAATAGTCATAACCCAGTCGAATTGCTCAATACAGTAAAGCCAGTGTATCTCTAACTGGCGGAAACGGGTTCACCTGGATGTTCTACCGCGCCTTTTAACTTTTGGCTTGCATGGAAAGTTACCACACGTCTGGCAGCGATTGGAATGGTTTCACCCGTCTTGGGATTACGACCAGGACGGGGAGGTTTGTGACGGACTTGGAAATTACCAAAACCAGAGAGCTTGACCGGCTCACCACGCGCCAACGCATCTCGAATTTCTTCGAAAAACGTATCCACAATATCTTTTGCTTCTCTTTTGTTTAGTCCAACACGGTCAAACAACATTTCTGCTAGTTCAGCCTTTGTGAGCGTTCTTGGTTCGGTCATTTTTATCAACTATCAAATATTGGGCGATTAACCAAGACTATCGTGGACGTGCTTGATGACCGACTTCAAGGGCTTCGCGGATTTTACTCATGCAAGCATCCACACGCGCATCATCAAGGGTCACTTCATTGTCTTGCAACGACACTCTAAAAGCTACACTCTTTTCATTCGACTCGCTCTTTGCGGGATCTCGCCACAAATCGAACAAACTAACATGCTGAACAACACTCAGATTGGTATCACTGGCGATCGTTTTTGCTATGGTATCCAATAAAGCCTGTACTGGCGTATCGGTAGAAACCCAAATAGCCAAGTCTCTTTGAACCAGAGGTTGGCGCGAAAGCTCCCGGACTTCTGGCATCGCAATGGCCGTCAGTGCATCAAGGTGAACCTCGAGTACAACGGGCGCTGTAGAAAGCTCTTGCTCCTGCACCCAGCGAGGATGCAACTCCCCAATCCAACCAATATGTTGACCCTCAAGCACGATTTCAGCACTGCGTCCTGGATGCAGAATGGGGTGCTGTTTGACATTGAAGCGCAGGGCTGAGGCTTTGACACCAAACAGCGTTTCGAGGTCGTGCTTGACGTCATAGAAATCAACCGAACGCGAGGGCTCGCCCCACTGATCCTCGCGCACAGAACCCCAGGCAGCAAGTGCAAGATGCTGAGGCTGATGGATACCGGCGACCGTCAAAGGTCCATCTTTAACTAAGGTATCTTTCATATAGACACGACCGAGTTCAAATACTCGCACACGTGATTGCTTGCGATTGGCGTTATATCGAATATTTGCAATCAAGCCAGGTAGCAAAGATGACCGCATGACTGCTAATTGACTGGCGATCGGGTTGAGCAAGCGGATGGGATCTGGTTGTCCACACATCCCCTCTTCCCACGCCGTCTCTACAAAGGAAAAATTAATCACCTCTTGATAACCCAAGCCGGCCACTTGATGGCGAATCGTGTGCGCAGACCGAGTGACTTCGGGATCCATACGCATACGTGCAGCCGCAATCGGGGGCACAGCGGGAATATTCTCAAAACCAATAATTCTGGCGATTTCTTCAATCAAATCTTCTTCGATCTGAATATCAAAGCGATAAGAAGGTGGCTCAACGACAAACACCTCGTCTGCCACGGTGTAAGAAAACCCCAAGCGCGTAAAGGTTTGCTCAACATCGGCTTGGCTAACAGTGACACCAAGAATGCGGCAACAACGCTCCAAGCGCATGTTGACTGGAAGTCGTTGGGGCACGTTGATTAGCTGATCATCAATCGGCCCTGCTTGTCCACCGCAAATGTCAATAATTAAATTTGTAATAAAATCAATGTGTTCTGGGATATTATTAAAGTCAACTCCACGCTCAAAACGATGACTGGCTTCGGAGTTGAGTTTGAGTTTTCGGGCACGCCCTGCAATCGCATCCGGATACCAGAATGCCGCTTCGAGATAGATATTTTGTGTATCTAATGAAACGGCGACACCGAGTCCGCCCATAATGCCAGCCAAACTCTCTGCGACATCACCGCTGGCAATCACGCCATAGGACTCGTCCAGTTCAATCGTCTGTTCATTGAGCAGGGTCAGCGTTTCACCCTTGCGCCCCCAGCGAATCTCCATCTTCGGTTCAGGCAACTTGTCCAGATCGAACACGTGCGTGGGACGACCAAGCTCAAGCATGACATAGTTGGAAATATCAACCAAAGCCGTCACCGAGCGCTGTCCGGCACGCTCGAGACGCTCAACCATCCAAGCGGGCGACACTGCACGCGCATCGACGCCACGTATGACTCGACCGCCGAAGCGACCACACAGATCGGGGGCCAACACCTCAACAGGCAGTATTTCATCCAACGTGACCTGAACCGGGGTCATCGCGGGCATGCACAATTCAGCACCCGTCAAGGCAGCGACCTCGCGGGCAACACCTAGTATTGAGAGGCAATCTGCACGATTTGGCGTGAGCTTGAGTGTAAAGAGTGTGTCATCAAGATCCAGTGCATCGCGGATACTTTCACCCACAACTGCGCTCTCTGGCAATACTAACAAGCCACCATGATCTTGAGATAAACCTAACTCACGAGCAGAGCACAACATTCCCGATGACTCAACACCGCGCATCTTGGCGATGCCGATACTCATGCCGCCCGGCAGTGTTGCACCCACAGTTGCCAGGGGCACCTTGATTCCGGCAGCCGCATTGGGAGCACCACAGACGATTTGTATCGGCGAACTTGCACCTGCATCAACCATGCATACGCGTAACTTGTCTGCATTGGGATGCGGTTCAGCGCTCAAAATGTGCGCCACGACCACGCCAGAAAAAGCTGGGGCGACAGGATTGGTTTCCTCAACCTCTAAACCTGCCATCGTCAAGCGGTGTGACAGCTCCTCGGTAGAGATTTCAGGATTAACAAGGGCGCGTAGCCAGGACTCAGGAAATTGCATGGTGAACCATCTCGGGTCGGTACTACATTAATTGTTGAACTGGCGAAGAAAGCGCAGATCGCCTTCAAAAAACTGTCTGAGATCATTGACCCCGTAGCGCAGCATGGTCAATCGCTCAAGCCCTGAGCCAAAAGCAAAACCAATATAACGCTCAGGATCCAAACCGAAATTGCGAATGACATCTGGGTGGACTTGACCAGAACCAGAGATCTCTAACCATCGCCCCTTGTTGGGACCAGACGTAAACATCATGTCGATTTCGGCAGAAGGTTCAGTAAAAGGAAAAAACGAAGGGCGGAAACGCAACTCAAGGTCTTCGGTTTCAAAGAAACAACGCAAAAAATTGGTGTACACACCTTTTAAATCGGCAAAGGAAATATTTTCGTCAATCCAAAGCCCTTCGACCTGATGAAACATCGGTGAGTGTGTCGCATCGCTATCAACACGATATGTCCGACCTGGCGCAATGACCTTGATCGGTGGTTTGTTCATCCGCGCATAGCGAACTTGCATCGGGCTCGTATGCGTGCGCAACAACAAAGGCAAGCCTTTGTCATCTTTCATATCAACATAAAACGTATCCTGCATCGAGCGTGCTGGATGATTTTCTGGATTGTTGAGCGCGGTGAAGTTGGTCCAATCATTTTCGATTTCGGGGCCGTCAGCCACCTCGAAACCAATAGAATTAAAAATCTCCTCGACACGCTGCCACGTGCGAATAACCGGGTGGATGCCGCCAGCACGGATCCCACGCCCAGGCAGGCTCACATCGATCGTCTCCGCCGCAAGGCGCGCATCCAACTGCGCCTGAGCTAAAGCCGCTCTGCGTGCATTGAGCAAGGCTTCAATTTGCTGCTTAATCTGATTGATGCGCGCACCCTCTTCGCGCTTGGCCTCGGGATCGAGCTTTGCCAAGCCTTTCATCAGCTCAGTCAAGCTGCCCTGCTTGCCTAAAAACCGCGCTTTGGCGTTTTCCAGCGCGGCAGCATCTGTGGCTTGAGCAAATTGCTGTTGGGCCTGCTCAATCAGGTCATTGACTATCTGAGTCATCGCTTAAAACCTTAGAGAAACGAAGCTTAAAAATGCAAACGGAGCCCAAGAGGCCCCGTTTACAGATACATCTAGTCAGAGCTTAGGCAGCCAACGCAGATTTGACCTGATTGACGACGGCAGCAAAACCAGCCTTGTCACGAACGGCCATATCTGCCAAGACCTTGCGATCGAGCTCAATAGCCGCCATTTTCAGACCAGCAATAAAGACGCTGTATGTTACGCCATGCTCACGGACTGCTGCGTTGATACGCGTGATCCAGAGAGCGCGGAATGTACGCTTTTTATTACGACGGTCGCGGTATGCATACTGACCAGCTCGCATGACCGCTTGTTTGGCGATGCGAAATACATTACCACGACGACCGCGATAACCTTTGGCTGCTGAAATAACTTTTTTGTGACGGGCACGGGCCGTTACACCACGTTTTACGCGAGGCATGTTTAATCTCCTATCAAGCGAAAGGCATCATGGCTTTGACTGAAGCCACGTTTGTTTTATCGACCGCTGCTGAACCGCGCAACTGGCGCTTGTTCTTGGTGGTTTTTTTGGTGAGGATGTGGCGTTTGAAAGCCTGGCCTCGCTTGATCGATCCGCTACCGCGAACCTGAAAGCGCTTTGCAGCACTTTTCTTGGTCTTCATCTTGGGCATATCAATTCCTGTTACTTGAACTTGTACCCTGCAGGTGCCCTGAAAAGGGTGCTCGATCGCACGATCCAGCCTGACTTTCAGTTCTTGTTAACCCCAGCATACTTTTTTGCACTGCTCTGCACTTACGATGCACCTACGGCACTTTCTGCACTTTCTATATTTCCCCCGCGTAAGTATTACGGGAAAGCCTTTGATTATATGACATATTTTTAGTTTTTGCTGAGATTTGAGGATCCAGCCTTGAATGCGTCTTAAAGTGACTTGAATCGATATTGAAAAGCCTCGGCAAAATGCTCTGCTGCGATCACCTCTCGAGCATCAAGATCCGCGATCGTACGAGCTACGCGACGAACGCGCTGAATCGCGCGTGCAGAGAGATAATACTTATCAATCAGGCAATCCAAGAGATTTTTAGCCTTTGTGTCCATCGGGCAAAAACGGTCGAGTTGGCCGTCACTCACTCTGGCATTGAGCCCCCCTTGCCTCGCCTGTTGAAGCGCCCAAGCCCGATCGACGCGCGCACGCACTTGGAGGGAGGCTTCACCGAGAGGCAGATCCATCCATTTTTCTTTTTCCTGTGTCACGTGGATATGCAAATCAATTCGGTCAAGCAAGGGGCCAGACACACGTGACTGATAGGTCAATACTTGTTCAGGTCGACACCGACAAGCACGTTTAGGGTGTCCACTCCAACCACAAGGGCATGGATTCATGGTCGCCAACAACTGAAAGTCCGCCGGGTAGATGACTTTCAAATTGGCGCGGGCCAACGCGATTTCATAGTTTTCAAGGGGTTCACGCAGCGCTTCGCGTACTTTACGATCAAACTCGGGAAGTTCGTCCAAAAACAATACACCGCGATGCGCCAAGGATACTTCGCCAGGCTTGGGTTTGATGCCGCCTCCAATCATGGCTGCGACTGACGCAGAGTGATGCGGCGCTCTAAAGGGACGAATCATGCTCAGTGGACGCGTCACACCCGCAAACGTCGCAATGGATGCAACCTCTAAAGATTGTGCCTGATTAAGAAAAGGCAAAATACCAGGCAGTCGCTTGGCCAACATGCTTTTTCCAACACCAGGCGTACCTGATAACAACAGGCTGTGTCCCCCTGCGGCAGCGAGCTCGAGGGCACGGCGCGCCATGAGCTGACCGCGCAACTCAGACAAGCAAAGCTGGCGAGGTGCAAGCTCAACAGTCTCTGAAGCGCCTGTCGCCACCAAAGGACACGTACCCTCAAGATGACCGACCACCTCGGATAACGTCCTTGCACCTAAAACCATGACACCCGGGACGCGAGCCGCATCCTCAGCATCCTCTAGGGGCAATAAAAGCGTCGCCTCGGGCTGAGAACGGGCGATAGACAAGGCAATGGCTAGCGCACCCTTTGTCGAGACAAGAGCGCCTGTCAAGGATAATTCGCCTGCTAACACCAGCTGCGCCAACATCACTGAGCGATCCTGCGCAAAGCCTTCTTTGCGCTCCGGAATCGCGACCTGGCCCGACACTAATAAAACGCCCAGTGCAATAGGCAAATCGAAACGACCCGACTCCTTGGGAATATCTGCAGGAGATAGATTGACGGTGAGGCGTCCTAAAGGGAACTCAAAACCACTACTTTGAATGGCTGCACGTACGCGTTCACGACTTTCACGCACCTCCGCATCGGCAAGACCCACAATGCAAAAGCTCGGAAGTCCCCGCGCCAAGTGGACCTCAACACGAACGGTTGGAGCATCTAAACCGAGCAAAGATCGGCTCAACAAGACTGCCAGAGACATAGTTTCACCCAAAGCCACTCAGTATGCGTTGGGGAAGCTTTCAGCGTCAGGGCTTAGGATAAATCACTCCACCCCGTAAAACCCTTGACAGCATTTTAAAAAATTGCTACACGTGGTATCTAAATAATAATATTTTGCGAGTTCTTATGAAAAAGATAAAAAAATCAAAGAGTTTGCTTCTAAATTCTCTACTGATCATTTGCGTCAGCAGCATGCTTTTGGCATGTGGTGGCTCATCTGACACACCCCCAAGTGGTGGCACATCCGGCACACCATCAGATGGTGGCTCACCCGGTACACCATCAGCTGTAAATTTCACTGTTGGTGTTAAGGGTTTTTAAATGAAAACAAAATCAATTTTCTTTTCAGCCGCCGCTATTTCAGCCGCCGCTTTTTCAGCCTCGTTTGCTTTTGCAGCTGTTCCAGGTCCCGTCTCAGGCGGTAGTATCGATTTCGCAAGCGCTTTTCCTAACGCCACCTTCGAACAAGCTTATCCACAGTGCTCTGCAAATCCGGTTAACGGGGAGCTTGAGGTAATGCCACCAACAGCAGGAGCGAACTGTAACATTCGGCCAGATGAGCAGATTATCGCTATCTACTCTATCAAACTGTGCAGAAACAAACCCAGTGCCCCAAGCCTTGCCGCTATGAGCGATTTATCTTCTTGTCAGGCTATTTTTGACAGTACCAACAACGCTGGCTCAGAAGTCTCCATCAAACTTGGTGAAACAACAGCTTTAACGAACGGAACAGTCCGTGTGCCTGATGCTGGCACTTACACACATTTGTACGTTGAGTTAAACCCTGAGGTTAAGATAAAAACTTCAGCTAAGTTCGACAAAATAATGGCAAGTACGAATGGGACTTCTTCAGGTCTTTATTGCTGGTCAAAGCAGGCAAACACTTATAACTTCGCGAATAATTATCAGGGCAGTTTGCCTGATGCAACGGTATGTGGCAACGAAGCAGCAACCTCGGTTGACCCTACCAGCGTGTTCTTTAATTCCCTGAGCGATGACTCTAGATCTCCAGGTGGCACAGGTTTCGTAACCACGATGACCAATATACCCACGTCTGAGGGTGGCCGATCCACGTTAGACGCATTTCTAATCGGCACTGATAGCAAGCTTGTTGCGCTGCAAACAATCAACACCATGGGTGATGTCAAGCGGCTTGTTGGAATTATTACGCTTCCTAATGGTGGCGTGACAGTGAATGCTGCTACAACTGGCCTTGTGATTGGCTACAACAATACCCTAGGTTCACAATTATCAACGCAAACTTTAGAGGTTGGTGAGAGTGCCTCGCGCATATCAAAATTCGGTAACGGACCATTTGACGCAACCGTTACAACTGTTCCGCCGCAAGAACAACGCTAGAAGACCCGATAAGTTATAAAAAATCATTGGTCTTTTTGGTGCAGAGCGCCCAAAAAAGGTCCTTGGGTAGATAGTGTTTAAAACTGGAGCAGCTATTTGACTGCTTCGAGTGCTGCCACGCGACCTTCTAGAGCGTGGAGTTGGTGCTCAAGTGCCTCGATACGCACCTGTGCTCGACTCAGCAAGTCGGTCTGCACATCAAACTCCTCTCGCGTCACGAGATCCATTCGATTAAAGGCCTGACCCATAGACGCTTTGATATTGCGTTCGATATCGGCCGCTGGACTTTTTGCGATGATTTCAGAAACTTTTTTTTGAAACTCTTCCAACCAAGCTGTGGATTTCATCTTGAATCACTCCTGTTACGAATATCACTATTTTAAGACTAGCTGACGAAGTCTAGCTAAAGGCGTCTAGAAAAAATAATCAACTCCGCACCAGTCTGGTGCATCCCAATTCATATTGCACCAGTTTCGCGCCTAGCGCACATTAAAAGGTGCTGCGTATCTGTAGATACGATGATGAATCACTGCAAACGTGAAGCTGGCACGCCTTTTGCTTTACCTCGATACACCCTTACTCGAGGAAACATACATGAAGCTCATTATTGCCATTATCAAGCCGTTCAAACTAGACGAGGTCAGAGTCGCACTCTCGACATTGGGCGTTCAGGGGCTCACCGTCACCGAGGTTAAAGGTTTTGGACGACAAAAGGGCCATACGGAATTGTATCGGGGAGCGGAATATGCCGTCGACTTTTTACCTAAGTTGCGGGTCGAAGCCGCCGTTGCGGATCAACTTGTTGATCAAGCGATCGATGCGATTGAGCAAGCCGCACGCACAGGAAAAATCGGCGACGGAAAAATATTTATCGCCCCTCTTGAGCAAGTGATCAGAATACGTACCGGCGAAACCGGCGAAGCCGCACTCTAATTTATTGAATCAATGGAGCATTAAAAATGGATAAAGCCGATGTCGCATGGGTAGGCGTCTCAACCCTCTTGGTTCTACTCATGGTGGTGCCTGGTCTCGCCTTGTTTTATGGCGGTTTAGTGCGCTCTAAGAACGTTCTCTCAGTATTGATGCAGGTCATCTGCACATTCGCAGTTGCGGTGTTGCTTTGGTTCGCTTATGGCTACTCACTCACCTTCACTGAAGGCAATGCCTTTGTGGGTGGTTTTTCACGTTCATTCTTTGGTGGCATGTTTAATCCCGCAGATGGGAAGTATTCAATGACCGGCTCCATCCCAGAGTTTTTATATGCGGCTTTCCAAGCCACCTTCGCGGGCATCACTTGCGCACTCATTGTTGGTGCCTTTGCAGAACGTGCACGTTTTTCAGCAGTCTTGGTCTTTACAGTCCTGTGGTTCACTTTTGCGTACATCCCCATCGCACACATGATCTGGTTTGCCGGAGATGGCACCAAAGGCTTGTTAGCGGCCAAAGGCGCCCTAGACTTTGCGGGTGGCACGGTTGTCCATATCAACGCAGGCATTGCAGCGTTAGTGGGTGCCTTTGTCGTCGGCAAACGTCTTGGTTATGGCAAAGAAGCCATGCAGCCACACAATCTTCCGATGACAATGATTGGTGCATCTTTGTTGTGGGTCGGATGGTTTGGCTTTAACGCAGGTTCTTCCCTTGCCGCCAACGAGATTGCCGCGCTAGCCTTGTTCAACACACTGATTGCCACGGTTGGCGCAATCATGGCTTGGGTCTTTACTGAATGGGCCCTCAAAGGACGACCTTCGATGTTGGGTGCTGCCTCAGGAGCGATTGCAGGTCTTGTCGGTGTCACACCCGCTGCTGGTATGGTGGGTCCCGTCGGTGCACTCGTCATTGGTGTTGCCGCTGGTGTGATCTGTGTTTGGGGCGTCAACGGTCTCAAGCGCATGTTGGGTGCGGATGATACGCTCGACGTGTTTGGCATTCATGGTGTCGGCGGTATCGTCGGGGGCATTCTCGTCGGGGTCTTTAATGCCAAGGCCTTCGGTGGACCAGGCCTTGACTCAACCAACCTGATCGGCCCACAGTTGCTCGTTCAACTTGAAGGCATTGTGATTACGATTATCTGGTCAGGTGTTGTGGCATTCCTTGCCTTTAAGATTGCAGATATGATGTGTGGTCTACGTGTCAGCGAAGACATGGAGCGCGAAGGCCTCGACATCACAACCCACGGTGAGTCTGCATACCATCGCTAATAAAATGTAGGATCATTGTTTCAAGAAAATCGCCGACTGAGCTCGTAACAGTCGGCGATTTACTTATTTACTTATTTACTTATTTACTTATTAGCTTAGAAAGAGACACTATTCAAGAACTGAAGGATCAATCGTGCTTTGGCGATTGAGCGCAGTGGCAACCTGTTGGCGCAGCGCGTTGGAATGCCCTTGTCTAATTTCACGTTTGACATCTAGCAGTTGCTGCGGATGCATCGAAAAATTCGTTAAACCTAAGCCAAGCAACAAGCGCGTGAGTTTAGGATCTCCTGCCATCTCACCGCATACAGCAACAGGAATGCCCGCGCGCATACCAGCATTGATCGTGTTTGCGATCAATTTTAAAACGGCTGGATGCAAAGGATCATAAAGCGCGGAGACCTCGTTATCAGCTCGATCAATCGCAAGCGTGTACTGAATCAAATCATTGGTACCGATAGAAAGAAAATCTAAAGCATCGGCGAAGGGATCAATGGCGATCGCGGTCGCCGGTATTTCAACCATACAGCCGATTTGAATATTGTCCGAGTACGATTGCCCTCTCGCATCGAGCTCCCTCTTGGCAGATTCTATGGCCGCTTTCGCGGCCTTGACCTCGTGCATATGCGCGACCATCGGAATCAAAATACGGACGACGCCATGAGCCGAAGCACGCAAAATCGCTCTGAGTTGTGTGGCAAATAGATCTGGATGCGCCAGGCAATAACGTATCGCCCGCAGTCCTAGGGCGGGATTGGTGGCAACCGTGGCCTCACCATCCAGGGCCTTGTCGGCGCCAATATCGAGCGTACGAATCGTGACAGGACGATTCTGCATTGCTTTGACGACCGAGGAATAGGCAAGATATTGCTCTTCTTCGGTGGGCAATGATGAGCGACCAATAAATAAAAACTCACTTCGAAACAAACCGATACCCGTGGCACCATGCGCCAATGCCAAATCCACCTCATCTGGCAACTCGATATTGGCTTCTAAAGAAATGGCTATACCATCGATCGTCTCAGCGGGCACGTCTTTTAGTGCCGCAAGCGTCATACGATCCCCCGAGTATTGCTCTTGAAGAACTTTATATTGCGCTAACGCGAGAGGGGAAGGATTAACAATTAAGGCCCCTTGAACACCATCAATGATGACTGTATCGCCATCACGAAGGAGACTGCGTGCATGACCTAACGCTACCACTGCGGGTACAGACATACTGCGGGCCACAATCGCCGTATGCGATGTTGCTCCACCAAGGTCGGTGGCAAAACCAGCAAAACGACCTCCACGCAAACGAATCATGTCGGCAGGTGAAATGTCATGCGCAATAACGATGAGAGGTTCATCTGTTTCGCCGACACGTTCAAACGCACTTAATGCTCTTGTGCCCGACAAAACATGTAATACACGTTCAATCACATGCCGAACATCGGCGCCTCGCTCCCGCAAATACTCGTCTTCCATCGCAGCGAATTGTTCACCGAGAATTTGGCCTTGTGTCGTGAGGGCCCACTCAGCGTTGTAATGTTTTTCATGAATCAGATTCAGCGCCTCATCAGCGAGTAGCGGATCTGAGAGCAACATACCATGCACATTCAGCAGAGCCGCCAACTCACGCGGTGCATCTTCAGGCAGGGTTTTGGCAAGTTCCATCATTTCGCTGCGTGTCGTTTCAAGCGCACGACGCAGCCGAAGCTGCTCAGCTTCAATTAACGCAAGAGGAACACGGTAATGCGCAACCTCAAGAGCGGCAGCGCCCATGACGAGGGCGCGACCAATCGCATACCCACGCGCAGCACCCTGCCCATACAAGCAAACCATTGGGGCGGGACGAGAGTCGTCCGGTTGGCTATTCGCCTTCGCCAAATTTCTCATCAAACAACTTTTTAATAGCCTCAAGCGCACGGTCCGCATCACTGCCAATAGCTTGAACTTTGACATTGGTGCGGATACCGGCGGCGAGCATCATGACACCCATGATACTTTTCGCATTGACGCGTTGAGCGCCTTTTGAGATGAAAATTTCGCTGCTGAATTGGCCTGCAAGCTGAGTAAGCTTGGCTGCAGCGCGAGCATGCAAGCCAAGTTTGTTAGACACAACGATATCGAGATCAGGCATATCGAAACTATAAAAATGGAGTTAGCTTACGCACATGACATTAGTCTACACGCAACACAGCCTGCGTGGCGCCAGCAAGTGCTTTGTCCGTGACAATATCCAATGCTGCGGTGCGATAAGTAATTGCTTTGAGTAGCATGGAAGGATTGACTCCCCCAAGTACTCGACATGAAACTCCCCTCTCACGCACAAAGGCTGAAGCAGTCGCTGCGATATTAGAGGGCGTGGCACCGGGCAAATCCGTCAAAACAAGGACACCATCGCCTTGATCTGCGGCAATCATCGCCGCTGCCAAACGAGGTGAGGATTCGGTGGCACATTCGCTGGATTGGATATCAAAAACCTGGATATTGGGTTCAGCACCGAGCACATGCCTAGCGCAGGACTCCAAGGCCGATGCGAGAGGCACATGAGCAACCACAAAAATGGCGATCATCGCATTAAGCTGCCTGAGCAACCGCTTGTTCGAGGGCTTCGACAAAACGTGCCCCAACGTCAAAGCCCGTTTGCTCTGTAATTTCAACAAAACACGTTGGACTCGTCACATTGATTTCAGTGACGTAGTCACCAATCACATCAAGTCCCACGAGTAATAGTCCCCTTTGATTCAACTGAGGGGCGATTTCTCGTGCAATTTCCCAATCACGTTTAGAGAGAGGTTGGGCAACGCCACGACCACCTGCAGCCAAATTTCCACGTGTTTCGCCAGCCAGAGGAATCCGTGCGAGGCAAAAGGGAACGGGTTCGCCGCCAATCAATAAAATGCGTTTATCACCTTGAGTAATCTCGGGGATGTAACGCTGCGCCATGATCGACTGTTGTCCATCGTGCGTTAAAGACTCAAGAATGGCGTTGAGATTAGGCTCGTTGGCAGCAAGTTTAAAAATACCAGTGCCACCCATGCCATCAAGAGGTTTGACAATCACATCGCCGTGCTCTTGATGGAAAGCTTTGATACGCGCCATGTCCCGAGTCACAAGCGTTGGCGTCGTGAACTGCGAAAACTCGGTAATCGCAAGTTTTTCTGGATGGTTGCGAATCGCCGCACCACTGTTGAAGATGCGCGCGCCTTGAGCTTGTGCATAATCAAACATGTGCGTGATGTAGACGTACTCCATATCAAAGGGAGGGTCTTTACGCATCAACACCGCAGAAAATGTACTCAGTGGCGTATCCACTGGAGCGCCAACCTCGGTCCACCAGTAAGGCTCATGCAAATTTGCACCCGCGACCAAGTTGATTTGCGTCGCGCGTGCGAGTACTTGACCCCGCTCGATGAAGACATCACCTTGCAAGGCAACACTGAAGTGATGACCGCGGGCGACCAGCGCCTGCATCATCGCCACAGAGCTGTCCTTGTAAGCGTTTAAACCCGGAAGCGGATCTAGAACAAACAATACATGCATGAGTTAAGCCGCGGCTTCTTTTGTAGGTGTCTTCTTGCGAGGAGAAAGAACCATCACCATTTGACGACCTTCAAGCTTGGGCATTGCTTCGACGACAGCCATATCGGTCAAATCGTCGCGCACACGCTCCAGAACACGCATCCCGAGCTCTTGGTGAGCCATCTCACGTCCACGGAAACGCAGCGTGACTTTGGCTTTATCACCCTCGTCAAGAAAGCGCTTTAGGTTACGAAGCTTGACCTGATAGTCGCCTTCGTCGGTCGCAGGTCGGAACTTTACCTCTTTGACCTGAATGATCTTTTGTTTGGATCGCGCCTCGGCTAGACGCTTTTGTTCTTGGTATTTAAATTTGCCGTAATCCATCAAACGGCAGACTGGTGGATCAGCGTTAGGCGCGATCTCAACCAAATCAATCTCATTTTCCTCGGCCATACGGATGGCGTCGAAAATTTTAACAATACCGAGCTGTTCGCCCTCTATGCCTAATAAACGCACCTCGGAAACACGAATTTCACCATTGATGCGATGTGGTTTTTCTGTTGCGATGTTGACGACTCCTAGTAGTTAGGCCGACTGCGATGCAGCCGAACCGGAATTGCGGCGTAATGCCACGTCTTCGTTTAGTCGTGAGGAAAACTGAGCAGAAGGCATCACACCAAGCTCTACCCCACCACGTCCACGCACTGCGACAGTCCCTGCTTGGCGCTCTTTTTCACCGACCACCAGGATATAAGGGACCTTTTGCAAACTGTGTTCACGAATTTTATAGGTAATTTTTTCGCTACGACAATCTGATTCTACTCTAAAGCCTTGTTTCTTCAGGCTTTGTGTGATTTCTGCCGCATAATCGGCCGTATGCTCCGAAATACAGCATACGACGGCTTGGACTGGGGCCAACCAAGCGGGCATCGCACCGGCGTGATTTTCAATCAACATACCGATAAAACGCTCAAAAGAACCAAGAATGGCGCGATGAAGCATCACGGGCGCACGGCGCTGGTCAGTCGCATCCACAAACTCCGCACCAAGGCGCTGGGGCATTGAGAAATCAACCTGAATCGTCCCGCACTGCCAGTGGCGACCGATTGCATCTTTGAGGGTGTATTCAATCTTGGGGCCATAAAAAGCACCCTCACCTGGCGAGACCTCAAACACACAGTCCGTGCGTTTAAGGCTTTCCATCAGCGCCGTTTCTGCTTTGTCCCACACCTCGTCGCTACCGATACGCTTTTCAGGTCGCGTCGCAACTTTATAAAGCACCTCGGTAAAGCCAAAATCAGCATAGACCTTTTGCAATAAAGACGTAAAGGCGGCGCACTCGTCCTGTAACTGATCTTCGGTACAGAAGATATGACCATCATCCTGCGTAAAACCTCTCACGCGCATCATGCCATGCAGGGAGCCTGAGGGCTCGTTGCGGTGGCACTGACCAAACTCGCCATAACGCAGCGGCAAGTCACGATATGAATGCAAGCTCGAATTGAAAATTTGGACGTGTCCTGGGCAGTTCATGGGCTTAAGGCCATAGACACGATTTTCAGACTCAGTAGTAAACATATTTTCGCGATAGTTATCCCAGTGTCCGGTTTTTTTCCAGAGGGAAATATCGAGAATCTGGGGGGCTTTGACCTCCTGATACCCATTGTCGCGATACACGGCCCGCATGTATTGCTCGACTTGCTGCCAAATCGCCCAGCCTTTGGGGTGCCAGAAAATCAGACCTGGGCCTTCTTCTTGGAAATGGAACAAATCAAGGTCACGACCGATCTTGCGGTGGTCACGACGCTCAGCTTCTTCGAGCATATGCAGATACGCATCCTGGTCTTCTTTGGTCGCCCAGGCTGTACCGTAAATACGTTGCAACATCTCATTGTTGCTATCGCCGCGCCAATAAGCGCCCGCGACCTTCATGAGCTTGAAGACTTTTAACTTGCCTGTGCTCGGCACGTGCGGGCCACGGCACAAATCGATAAAGTCGCCTTCGCGATAAAGGCTGATCGCTTCGTTGCCAGGAATCGCACCGATAATCTCGGCCTTGTAAGCCTCGCCGATCCCTTTAAAAAAAGTGACGGCATCATCACGCAACCATTCCTCACGTGTGACAACCTCGTCTTTTTTGACGAGCTCGGTCATTTTCTTTTCAATCGCAACCAAGTCTTCGGGGGTAAATGGACGCTTGTAAGAAAAGTCGTAATAAAAACCATTGTCGATCACTGGACCAATCGTGACCTGTGCATCGGGAAATAATGATTTGACCGCATACGCCAGCAAATGTGCCGTCGAATGACGAATCAAATCTAGTCCGTCCGTGTCTTTTGCGGTGATGATGGCAAGATGCGTATCGTTTTCG
This sequence comes from Bordetella parapertussis, assembly GCA_945897365.1. Lineage (GTDB taxonomy): Bacteria > Pseudomonadota > Gammaproteobacteria > Burkholderiales > Burkholderiaceae_B > Zwartia > Zwartia parapertussis_A. Next base: position 38,828 of record CAMDFD010000015.1, read on the forward strand.
ATGCGATGCGTGGTGTCGACCAAACGGCTATCGGCACCCTGGGTGACACGACCACCAAGCGCGGCACGAGCCAGACCCGCACCGATCGACTGAGCAACCTCAGCGACCGTCACCGGTCCTGGGTATTGACGCTGCGACCCGTCGGGGAGCGTAATTGAGAGCATCTATGCAAATCCTGTATCTAAGCAACAATCCATAAGTTTACCATTCTGAACAGTCCCTATTGGGAGCAATGACCCCTCCAAGAAGCGCATTAAAGCTAGAATAAGTTGAAATCAAACCAACACTTCGTCTCACTCTTGAGCATAGCCTGCCACCTCCGTGTACGTTTTGACCTTGAGCAGATCGGATGGCTCCTGCTCGGCATTCTCTTTTTAATGCCAATCACAGGCAATGCAAGCTCCACTGTCAAACACCCTCTTTCATGTCTGGCTGAGGCTTACCCTGACAAGGTTTTGCTATCTTTAGACAATCAATTGAGCTCAGTGCAAACTGGGCAACACTATCCGTATCAGCCTGAAAAAAAATATAAAGACTTTCAAGACGAACTTGACCATGCCGACCTTTTTAGTCAGCTGCGTCAGCCTTATCGTAAAGGCTTGTTAGACGCGCCTCCTCAACCCAACGAAGATCCAGGACGCTTGCGTCACATACCTCTATTTATGGACATGTATGGCAAGTCTTCAGCCGAGGTGACTAAAAATCTCATCGCTGTTGACTGGGCACCATGCCAGTGCAAGATCCAATTTTCTCAAGTGAATGGGGCCGCCCAAGCCCTGGAAGCCGTCGGTCATGAGATTGACCGAGCAGGCTTATCGAAATATGTAAATCAAAGCTTGGGCACGTATCAATGGAGAAACATCGCCGGCACTCTTCGTTTGAGTATGCATGCCCTTGGGGTCGCGATTGATTTCAAACTGCCCAATACCCTCGGACGCTATTGGAGGTGGGACACCGTCTCGCAAGGCCAAACCCGCAAATTTCCCTCAGAAATCCTGCTCGATACAGATTTCAATCAAATCGTGAACATCTTTGAATCAAAGGGCTTTGTGTGGGGCGGAAAATGGTGGCACTACGACAGTATCCATTTTGAGTTTAGGCCGGAACTTACATTGCCCGGCTGCGGTCACTGAGTCTTTCAAAACACGTATTGATTTAAGGTGTGCGACGATCACGGACCCTCTGCACCGCCTCACGCGCCAACATTGCTGAGAGACCACAGTACTCGATCGGATCCATCAACTTGGCGATGGCGGCAGAATCCAAGCGCTCGGTCACCCGCGGATCGGCACTTAACAAATCACCAAACGCTTTATTTTCAACAAATGCTGCTTGCGCCGCATCATAAACAACATCATGTGCATGCTGCCTTCCAAGCGTTGCACCCAGCGTCAGCATCACAGCCTCGGCCATAATCAGCCCACCACTCAGGTCTAAATTTTTTCTCATCCTCTGAGGATCGAGTTTTAAATCTCGTATGATTAGTATCAACCGCGCAAGCATATCGCCTGTCGCAATACACGCCCGAGACTCTGCTGTGTCCATCATTAAAGTTGTCGTGCGATCGGCCTCGTGCTCGGTTTGCATCGCCTCAAGTGCCAAGGGAACTTGAGCGCGAATTTCTGCTGCTGCTGCAATAACGTCCTGGCATAGTTTTGGATTACGCTTTTGCGGCATCGTCGAGCTACCGACCGTACCGAAAGGAACCGGTTCTTCAACTTCCGCAAACTCAGTCTTCATGAGTTCGTAGATTTCTCGACCAATTTTTCCACACGTGGCAGCGAGCATTGCGAGCACGCAGATATTTTCAGTGAAATGATCCGCAATCGAACGTGAGGGCACGCGCATAGACGTCATGCCAAGTCTTTCGCCCATCCCTTTTTGCACCGCGGGGCCTTGCTCACCTAGCGAAGCATAGGTACCGGCTGCACCACCTAGCATCGCTACAAAAATACGAGGGGCCGCCTGTTCTAGACGCTCCAGATGTCGCAATATTTCATCAATCCACGTTGCGACTTTCAAGCCGAAGGTGGCAGGTACGGCATGCTGTCCATGGGTACGTGCCGCGATCGGCATGTCGGCACTCTTTTCTGACAAGTCGGCCATTGCATCTAGCAGGTCTTCGAGCAATTGATTAAAAATATGATGCGCCTGACGCAGCACCAACAAATCGCCCGTTTGAGTTATGTTTTGTGTAGTGGCTCCCCAATGGACCCAGCCGCCATGGGGTTCTCCAACTAATTGACCAAGCTCCCACACCAAGGGCACCAGTGGATGTCCGGTTCGCGCCAAGCCTTCGTCGATGCGAGTGCGATCCATCAGTGAAAGGTCCGCACACTTTGCAATGGCCACTGCTGCCTGGTCTGGAATGATGCCTAAGTCCGCCTGCGCTTGCGCCAACGCGACTTCAACATCCAACCAGGCCTGCCACCGATTTTCTAATTTGTAGAGAGCACGGATTCCGGGATCACTGACTCGTGTTGCGGTTGGAAGTTCGTCGCTCATTGGTCGTCTCCTTTAGGATGATTCGTCGCGGGTTGGCCAGAACCATCGTTTAAATTCATCATACCTAGGATTCGCTGGCAAGAGCCAGCACAGTTGGCGCTGGTTGAAGATTGACCAGTCAATTGTCACTCATTACGCTTGGTCTGAAAATATCAAAGCAGTCCAGCTTAGTCCCGTTTAAGTAACATAGCTTAAACCAATCGCTAAAACTGCCTTAAAAAACCGATCCACTATACTACTTCAGCTTAGATGCTAAAGCTGAAAACCTGTTCGTCCACATACTTTTTTATCTTTTTTTTATTGTTTAAATTTGTTAAATCAGGATTCAATATGAATATTTTTAAAATATTTTTTATATCTCTCATCACACTATTTTCATTAGGTGCTAATGCCAAAGAAACTTTGATAGTGATACATCCCGCAGTACCAGCACCAACTTTTATGGACCATGGTAAACCTGGTGAATCAGTGGGCGATGTCAGGATTTGGCATTTTCCAGCGAAGACAGATAAAGGGGATGTACTGACCACGGACTGGATTATGACAACAACCGGAATCGTAGACTCCAGGGAAATTCAATACAGAATGACAAGCGCAACTTTTGCCTTTGGTCAAGGCACTACGGATCAAATTGTCATTCAGGGGATTGCTGAATATCCGAGCGCTAAGGCTACGCTTCAGAACACAGCCTCTAGCCCCCGCGCTGTCATTGGAGGTACAGGAAAATTTGCCAATGCAAATGGTTGGATGGAAACAACACATCTAGCAGATGGAACCTGGCGGCATGTACTTCACCTAAAATAAGGTAATAAAAAGCTTGATAGCGCGCTTGAAAAGTCTTGACATGATGACCCTCCCCTTTTAAGGGGTCGGAACATCCATAATCTATTCGAGCATCAAGTCAGTTTTGGCTCTTCAGGCTCTTCATCATTAACAGGCGTCAACTCGAAAAAAATGCCCCTTAAAAGGGGCACTTGGTAGGCGGTACTGGAATCGAACCAGCGACCTCCACGATGTCAACGTGGCGCTCTAACCAGCTGAGCTAACCGCCTGTAAAGAGGAAGATTATATCGGTTTTATCGAATGGATGTCAAAAGCCGATTACGCATCCGCTTTTTTAACTGCAGCAACAAACTCAGCGATGCGTTGAGCTGATTTGATCCCGGGCTCTAACTCAACGCCGCTACTAACATCGACTGCCCAAGGTCGGATGTTGTGCAGCGGCTCTAGCAGGGTTTGCGCATTGAGGCCGCCGGATAAAATAATCGGTGCACGTTGTGCAGGATCAAGCGCCAAAAGTCCTGACAGCAGCGCATGATCAAAAGTGTGACCACTTCCACCATAGGCAGGCGTATAACTATCAAACAACCAAGCTCTTGCCTCGGAAAATTGTAAACATGACTCTATCAGACCTTGCGCAGTATCCATCCCCGGCGCGCCCACACGAAAGGCCTTGATATAAGGGGTCGAAAATGATGCGCAAAACTCCGGGGGTTCTTCGCCATGAAATTGCAAAAGCGTGGGGCACATCGTGTCAATGACGTTTTGAACAACCTGTCGCTCAGGATTCACGAAAAGCGCGACAGAACTCACGAAAGCAGGGAGAGCGTGCACAAGCTGCGCAGCACGCTCAGCTGAAACAAAGCGCTTACTCGAAGGATGAAATACGAAACCTACCGCATCCGCTCCCGCATTGACAGCGCACGTCAAGTCCTCGTGTCGCGTAATGCCGCAAATTTTAATTCTCGTTCGCATCGTCTTTCCCTCAATACCCAAGAAAATCCAAACCCACTGAACGCGCTGTCACGACAGGTAACGCATAGCCAGGATATGTCACATCCGTTAGATACAAACCATCCGGCGCAAAAGTTGGGGCACCTTGAGTGCGATCCCGAGCCTCAAGCACCTGTTTCACATAGTCTACAGGCTCTCGCCCTTGTCCAACCTGAACGAGAGCACCCATTATATTTCGTACCATGTGGTGCAAAAAAGCATTGGCTCGAAGTTGGATAACGATACGTCCTCCATGCTGAGTAATGTCCAGCGCGTAAAGGGTTCGGACAGGAGATTTAGCTTGGCATTGCGAAGATCTAAAGCTGCTGAAGTCATGCTCACCGAGGAGGCAATGCGCCGCCTGTTGCATGGCCTCGACATTGAGCGGCTGAAATACCCAACCTGCTCTGCCCTGCCACAGCGGATGGCGCACCCGAGTATTGAGTAAGACATATGTATAGGCGCGTGAGGTTGCTGAAAAGCGCGCATGAAATTCAGCAGGCACGGACTGAGCCCATTGCACCGAAATTGAATCTGGCAAATGTGCATTGGTCCCTCGCACCCAAGACTCTGGGCTGCGCGTGACAAACGTATCAAGATGGATGACCTGATTCAACCCATGGACACCGGTATCTGTTCGACCAGCACAGACCGTATTGATTGGTGCACCTACAAAGGCCTGGAGTGCACGTTCAAGAGTATCTTGAACGGTCTGACCGTGCGTTTGTTTTTGCCAACCTTGCCATGAGCGACCATCATAAGCGATGCCAAGCGCCATCCGCTTGAGCTCACCACCTGAATCAGAGGCTTTTACTGCCTCTAACTCGCAAGGCTGCGCCAAAGCCAACGCCGGCGACTCAGACACTTGTTTTAGCAGATCCAGAAGTGGGTATGGGTGTGGGTGTCGGCGTGGGCGTGGGCGTGGGCTTGTCCTCCGCTGACAAATTCAAGTCAATGGCCTGAAGCTTCTGATCGAAATCCGCTGCAAGACCTGGTGGATTGTGCGGCACTTGATCTGACTCATCATCCCGCGTCTTGTTTCCAGCACGTTTTAACAAAAAGGCAATCAGCAACGCGAGCAAAGCGGAAATACCCAACACTAGGCCAAGAACATGATCAGAGGCGTATTGCTTGACTTTGGCAAGACCGGTTTTGACTTCACGTGCGGCGGCTGCCTCAGTACCCTGACCTTGAGCAACTTGGGGGCTGGAGACTGCGCCTGAGGATGCCGCAGCACTACCTGCAGAACCCGCAGCAGTATCTATTGCACTTGATGCACTTGATGCACTTGATGCACTCGACGCGCTAGATGTGCTCGAAGAACCATCTTTACCAGCAGCACCTGTAGAACTAACAGCACCCGGAGTTCCTGTTGATCCTGTTGATCCTGTTGATCCTGTTGAACCTGTCGAACCTGTCGGACCTGTTGAACCTGTCGGACCTGTTGAGCCTGTTGAACCTGTTGAACCTGTCGGACCTGTTGAACCTGTCGAGCCTGTTGAACCTGTCGAGCCTGTTGAACCTGTCGAACCTGTCGAACCTGTCGAACCTGTCGAACCTGTTGAGCCTGTTGAGCCTGTTGAGCCTGTTGAGCCAGCTGAGCCTGGTGAGCCTAGACCCGTTGACCCGGCTGTCCGCGAAGAGCCAACTGCAGCCAGACTTTTCTGCAATGCGTCTTTTAGCTCCTCAACATTTTTTTTCAGAGCCTCCAGACGCGACTGCGTATCACGTAATTCATTGGCACTCGCAACAAGTGCATCAGCTATTTGATCCGCAGGACTCGTTGAGTCAAGCTTGACTTGATCACTGGTCGGTACAACGGTGCTGGACGATGGCGCAGGAGCAGTGACCGCACCTGATTGTGTTGAAGTCGACGCAACAACGGGCACAGCCACACTCACCTGCCCTGCTCCACGGCGAGCCCTAAAAGCTTGATCGTGTTTAAGAAACATGGAGCGCGCATACTTGGCATCAACAGCGCGTATCGTTGCGGCATCAGGAATATTGAGCGTTGTGCCCGCACGTAATAAATTCATGTTGTCGTTCATGAAGGCTTGAGGATTCGTCTCATAAATAGCCCACATGACTTGATAAATATCCGCATTGGGTACAGCTTTGGTCAGCGCGATCGCGTACAACGTATCGCCACGCACAACACGAACTGAACTAGCAGAACCCGCCGAGGTATCTTTGGTTAGTACCAAATAGCTAGATTGGATGGATCTCGTGCCTGAGGCCGTCGAAAGTCGAATCAACACATCGATGACAGGACGGTTGACCGCCTGAGTCGACTTGAGAACAACAATGCGCGAAGACGACTCAAAACCTGGCTCAACCGTCACGGAAAGAGTCTCCAGGGCGGCAGGCAAAGTCAAACCCGCTTGCGCCCAGGCCGCTGCATCCGCAACCGTTGCACTCAAGACCTTGATATCATCAGCGCTCAGACCACGTAAGGGAATAGCAACCTCGAGAGGCGTGCCGGGAGCAGAATTGACTCGACCGTGACCAGGCTGGGCAGCCATGGCGCCCCCCATCAGCGCTGCGAGCGAGACTCCGATGGACAGCCAAATCGGAGAAGCGGCTCGTCTCAGAACGCCACCGGAAGAATTCAATTGCCTTGCCATATTCATATTTCCTTGATTTAGAGCTCGCCTAACGTAATGCGCAACATGCGGCGCAAAGGCTCTGCAGCCCCCCACAACAGCTGATCACCGATCGTAAAAGCACCGAGATATTCGGGTCCCATGGAAAGCTTTCTCATTCGTCCAACGGGGATATCCATGGTTCCGGTCACTGACACGGGTGACAAAGCACGCAAGGTGTCTTCTTTGGTGTTGGGAATAAACTTGGCCCAGGCTGTGCCTTGGGCAACAATATCGGCAAGCTCGTCGATCGGGACATCGCGCTTGAGTTTGATGGTTAATGCCTGACTATGGCAGCGCATCGCACCAACGCGAACGCACAGACCATCGATTGGAATCGGTGTTGTACCAAAGCCCTCGCCTCGACCTAAAATTTTATTGGTCTCGGCTTCGCCCTTCCATTCTTCGCGGGACATGCCGTTACCGAGATCCTTGTCGATCCAGGGAATTAAATTGCCAGCCAGAGGAATACCGAAATGCTCGGTTGGCAATTGACCGGACTGCTGCGCAGAAAGAACTTTACGATCGATGTCTAAAATTGCCGAAGCGGGATCGGCAAGCTCGGCCTTCACTGAGGCATTGAGTAAACCAAACTGTGTCAGCAACTCACGCATGTGTTGCGCCCCACCACCCGAAGCCGCCTGATACGTCATGCTGGTCATCCATTCGATCAAGTCATGCTTGAACAAACCAGCAAGTCCCATCATCATGCAGCTGACGGTGCAATTACCACCAATATAGTCGCGCACTCCACGTTGTAGTGCCGCGTCAATCACATCACGATTGACGGGATCCAAAACAATGATGGCATCGCTTTTCATGCGCAGCGTGCTCGCCGCATCAATCCAAATACCTGTCCATCCCGCTGCCCGTAACTTTGGATACACCTCGATGGTGTAGTCACCACCTTGGGCCGTCACAATAATCGGTAGTTTTTTAAGAGCGTCGAGATCGAACGCATTTTGCAGCGCAGTAGAACCCGCCCAGTCGGGCGCCCGCCCACCAGCATTGCTGGTGGAGAAAAACACTGGATCGATCAGCCCAAAGTCACCCTCAGCACGCATACGCTGCATGAGAACAGACCCAACCATACCGCGCCAACCTACCAATCCGACTGACTTTTTCATTTCAAAGAAACCACTAAAGATAAAAGATATAAATCATTTTAGCCCAGTGACCTCAGAAAATGAGGCTACAGGGCTAAGTCACTGCTAAGTCACTTTAAGCCAAAGCCTTCAGAACAGCATCACCCATGGCGGACGTACCGACCTTGGTCATACCTGGCTCATAAATATCCGCGGTTCGCAGACCTTGTTGCAAGACCTTTTGCACAGCCTGCTCAATTCGGTCGGCAAGGGCGGCGCCATCCAGCGAGTAACGCAACATCATCGCAGCGGATAAGATGGTCGCCAGCGGGTTGGCAATCCCTTGACCTGCGATATCGGGAGCGGATCCGTGGCTAGGCTCATAAAGACCCTGACCGGACGCATTGAGAGACGCCGAAGGCAACATGCCGATCGAGCCCGTCAACATCGCGGCCTCATCAGACAAAATATCACCGAATAGATTGCCAGTGACGATCACATCGAACTCACGCGGCGCACGCACGAGTTGCATGGCAGCATTATCCACATACATATGCGTCAACGCGATATCGGGATAGTCTTTCGCAACGTCAATGACAATGTCACGCCAAAGCTGAGAGGTCTCAAGCACGTTGGCTTTGTCGACACTACACAACTTGCCTTTGCGCTTTTGTGCAGCTTGAAAGCCGAGGTGCGCGATACGACGAATCTCTGGCTCGGCATAACGCATCGTGTCAAAACCTTCACGAGACCCTGCATAAGGGCCATCCGTCGCAGTACGGATACCGCGCGGCGTACCAAAATAGATATCCCCTGTGAGCTCGCGCAAAATCAAAATATCCAATCCGGATACGATTTCTGGCTTGAGTGAAGAGGCATTCGCAAGCTCTGGATACAAAATAGCAGGACGTAAATTTGCAAATAAGCCAAGCGCTTTACGCAAGCCCAAAATGGCCTGCTCCGGACGATGCTCACGCGGTAGCTTGTCATATTTCCAATCGCCAACCGCACCAAACAAAATAGCATTGGATTCTTGGGCGAGCTTTAACGTCGCAGGAGGCAACGGATGTCCATGCAAATCATAAGCGGTACCACCGACAGGCGCTTCATTGATTTCAAGCGAAGGAGCTACTACGCGCAATACACGAACAGCCTGTTCGATAATTTCAGAACCAATACCATCGCCTGGGAGTACAGCAATTTTCTTTGTCATGTTTGACTCATCTAAAAAATAATGGGCCGGCGAACCGGCCCGATATACAGGTCGTTTTTATCTCGCACCGATTGGCACGACGTCCAACCAAGGATGACGAGCCAGTCGCTCATTTTCAAACTGACGGATCTTGTCGGCATGACGCAAGGTCAGACCAATTTCATCCAACCCGTTCAACAAGCAATATTTGCGATGTGCCGTAATGTCAAAATTCATTGCACGACCATCTGGTGCGATCACAACTTGCTTTTCGAGGTCGATCGTGAGCTTGTAGCCGACAAAGCCACGCACTTCGTCAAATAAACGGGCAACCTCGAGCTCAGTCAGCACGATCGGTAAAAAACCCGTCTTGTAACTATTGTTAAAAAAGATGTCTGCAAAGGATGGAGCGATCACAGCACGGAATCCATACTGCGCAAGCGCCCAAGGTGCATGCTCACGGCTCGAACCACACCCAAAGTTCTTGCGGCCCAATAAAATCGAGGCATCTTTGTAGCGGGAGTGATTAAGAATAAACTCAGGATTCAGCGGACGCTTGGAATTGTCCATGCCAGGTTCGCCGTGATCCAAATAACGTATCTCATCAAAGAGGTTCGGGCCAAAGCCAGAGCGCTTGATAGACTTGAGAAACTGCTTGGGGATGATGAGGTCCGTATCGACGTTTTCACGATCGAGTGGTGCGACCAGTCCTTGGTGTGTTGTAAATGCGTCCATGTCTGTTTACCGGAAGTTACGTACGTCGACAAAATGACCAGCAATCGCAGCAGCGGCTGCCATGGCTGGACTCACGAGATGGGTTCTACCACCTTGGCCCTGACGACCTTCGAAGTTGCGATTAGAGGTCGAGGCACAACGTTCCTGGGGCTCGAGACGATCGGCATTCATCGCCAAACACATCGAACAGCCTGGCTCGCGCCACTCAAAACCCGCCTCGATAAAGATCTTGTCGAGTCCTTCGCGCTCAGCTTGGGCTTTGACCAAGCCAGAACCCGCAACGACCATCGCCTGACGGACATTGCTAGCCACGCGTTTACCACGCGCCACAACAGCTGCTGCACGCAAGTCTTCGATCCGTGAATTGGTACAAGAACCAATAAACACGCGATCAATCTTGATGTCTTCGATTGGTGTATTGGGTTTAAGACCCATGTACTCCAGCGCACGCTCCATGCCAGTGCGACGGGCTTCATCCTTTTCGCGTTCTGGATCAGGCACACGACCGGTCACAGGAAGAACCATCTCGGGCGAAGTGCCCCAGGTGACTTGAGGCACAATCTGACGTGCATCGATTTCTACGACGCGGTCAAAGTGCGCACCCTCATCGGTGTGCAAGGTTTTCCAATAGGAAACCGCCTGATCCCAAAGTGCACCACTCGGTGCAAAGGGTCGACCCACAAAATAATCGATGGTCTTTTGATCAACAGCCACCATGCCAGAACGCGCACCCGCCTCGATCGACATGTTGCACAGAGTCATACGACCTTCGATGGATAAATCGCGAATCGCACTTCCTGCAAACTCAATGGCGTGCGCGGTACCACCTGCAGTGCCAATCACACCGATGATATGCAAAATAATGTCTTTGGCAGTACAGCCCGCCGGTAACGTACCCTCAACCCGCACCAACATGTTTTTATTTTTCTTGGCTTGCAGCGTTTGCGTGGCCATCACGTGCTCGACTTCTGACGTGCCAATACCAAACGCCAAGGCACCCACAGCCCCGTGGGTACTGGTGTGCGAGTCGCCACAGACTACCGTCATGCCAGGCAAGGTTGCGCCTTGCTCGGGGCCAATCACGTGGACAATCCCCTGACGCAGGTCATTCATTTTGAACTCAATGACCTGATGCTTTTCGCAGTTGGCGTCGAGTGTATCGACTTGGAGCTTTGAAATAGGGTCCGCGATGCCTTGAGCGCGATCCACCGTCGGCACGTTGTGATCGGCCACCGCCAAGTTGGCGTTGAGGCGCCAAAGCTTACGACCGGCCAAATCAAGACCCTCAAAGGCCTGGGGACTCGTCACTTCATGGAGAAGATGACGGTCGATATAAAGAATAGCAGTGCCATCTGATTCTTCGTGAACCACATGGGCATCCCATAACTTGTCGTATAAGGTTTTTTTCATGTCGCTGTCACATTCGTTGGATAGGTTTAACGCTTGATTATGCCATAGGAGACAGGGGGTTTAACCTCTGTCAGCCACATCTCCGCACTGGGCGCGATGACGTAACGCATGGTCTGCCAAAATAATCGCTAATAAGGCTTCAGCAATGGGGGTGGCACGAATACCAACGCAAGGGTCATGGCGTCCCAAGGTCTGAACAGAAACGGGGTTGCCGGCGCGATCGATCGAACGTCGCTCGAGACGAATGCTAGAGGTCGGCTTGATGGCTAAACTCACCGTGATAGGTTGACCCGTTGAAATACCCCCCAACACGCCGCCAGCGTGGTTGGTTAAAAAACCCTCGGGGGTAATTTCATCGCCGTGCTCTGAGCCACGTTGAACAATGCTGTGAAATCCAGCACCAATCTCTACACCTTTGACCGCATTCAAGCCCATCATGGCATGCGCAATATCGGCATCGAGACGATCATAAATCGGCTCGCCCCAACCCGCTGGCAGGCCCTCGGCAACCACTTCAATCCGGGCGCCTGCTGAATCTCCGTCTTTACGTAACTTGTCCATATAAGACTCGAGTTCAGCAACGATATCCGGATTGGCAGAATAAAAAGGATTGTGAGGCACGTGCTCCCAACTCTTAAAGGGCATAGGGATCGGCCCAAGCTGACTCATATAGCCGCGCACCGTGACCCCGTATTGCTCGGCGAGCCATTTTTTGGCAATGGCGCCCGCAGCAACTGTTGGGGCCGTCAATCGAGCAGACGAACGACCGCCACCGCGCGGATCGCGGACACCATATTTTTTAAAATACGCATAGTCAGCGTGACCTGGACGAAAAGTATCGGCAATCGCACTGTAATCTTTACTCCGGGCATCGACGTTTCGGATCAGCAACGCAATCGGCGTTCCAGTCGTTTTACCCTCGAAGATGCCAGACAAGATTTCGACCTGATCGGCTTCCTGACGCTGCGTCACATGTCGCGAGGTTCCAGGGCGACGACGGTCAAGTTCAAGTTGGATATCCTCAACGGCCAGCGTCAGTCCGGGCGGGCACCCGTCCACCACACAGCCAATCGCAGGGCCGTGTGACTCACCAAAGTTGGTGACGCAAAATAATGTACCTAAAGTGTTGCCAGACATGGGAAGCGAACCGTCAAAGTTGAGCGCGTTCAAAGAGAGACGCGCGGCAAAGCCACATTATTGCATCAGGAAGAGCAACTGACCTCAATTTTGCTCGCCCAATGCGGCGGTAAAGCCGCATAACGTTCCATCCCTGCTCGCGCCGAAAACGGGGCTGCCAGCAAGTCCATCATGTTTTCTAACTCTGAGAAATCACCGCGTTGCGTGGTCTCAATCACCTGTTGAGCGAGATAGTTACGCAAAACGTAGAGAGGGTTGACCGCAAGCATGTCCGAAACGCGCTGCTGCCAGGGCGACGATTCGAGTGCGACTCTGTCGCGATAACGCATCAACCAAGCCCCAGCCGCCTCTCGATCGACGAATAAATCAACAAAAGGTTGCAGCGAGCCCGACCCATCCCCGACCGTACCGCCTAAATCAAAGGCCAACTGGCCTGGGGTCGCCTGAGTCAAGCCAGGCGCAAACGCAAGTTGGCGAAACGTCATTGAAAAATCCGCATGACTCGCCTGCATCACACTCCAAAGGTCATCGATCAGCACTTCATCCCCTGCTTGCCACGTCTTGAGACCTAATTTTTTACTCATCTGAGTCTGCATGGCATTGAGAAAGGTCGGCTCGAAAGCATCCAAAGCATTTCTTAATGCCTCGGCATCCGGCACAATCGAAAACAGACTATTGGCCAGCTGATAGAGATTCCAGTGGGCGACCGAGGGTTGAGCATGCCAGGCATAGCGACCGTTTGTATCAGTATGGTTACAGATGTGTCGTGCATCAAAACCATCCATAAAACCATAAGGCCCATAGTCAAGGGTCAGACCCAATATCGACATATTGTCTGTATTCATCACCCCGTGACAGAAACCAACCACTTGCCAGTTCGCCATCAGCAGTGCTGTACGTCGAACAACTGCTTCTAAAAACCTCACGTAACGAGCTTCGGGCGTCTCTGTCATACCCGGGGTGGCACTCAGGCACTCCGGGTAGAAACGCTCAATCACATAATCCGCTAATTGACGCACCAATTCGGGTCGTTTGCGTGAGGCCCAGTGCTCAAAAGAACCAAAACGCACAAAACTAGGCGCAACCCTCGCCACAACCGCCGCGGTTTCCACTGTTTCGCGCATCACGGGATTGTCCGCAGAAACCAGTGACAAAGCGCGAGTCGTGGGAATTCCCAAGCCATGCATCGCTTGGCTCGCAAGATACTCACGCACGGAGGAGCGCAAGACCGCACGACCATCCCCCATTCGAGAATATGGGGTCATCCCAGCGCCTTTAAGTTGCAACTCCCAATTTCCATTGGGGCCGACGATTTCGCCGAGCAAATGCGCACGCCCATCTCCAAGCTGACCTGCCCACACACCGAACTGATGACCGCTGTAGACGGCAGCCAGCGTCTCCCCACCTGGTAAGGGGTCTGAACCACTGACAATGGATAAAAACGCAGGGTCATCGAGATCAAGCGCACTCAAGCCCAAAAGAGAAGCCACGTCTAAATCCGCATGAACAAGACGCGGGTTTTTAAGAGGCGTTGTCGCAAGCTTGGTATAAAAATCCATCCCAAGCGCGGCAAAACTATTTTGTGTTTGTACCTTCATGCTGAGTCCGATTTTTGTTCTGTCGTGATAGGTGTGAGTGCCTGCCCTGAGCGTTCTTGAGCCTCAGTCTGGGCTTTAAGCTGTTTGGCATAGCGTTTAGCAGGCCTGACATAAAACAAGGCCGCCAAGAAAAAAACAGAGGAAAGAACAATTTCTAGCCAAGCCATCAAGATCGAAGGTCCTGGGGGATCGGACATCGCCCTGACCACGCCCTCCATGAGGTAAACAAGAACCAACATGGACGCCCACTGAATCGTGTAAAGACTCCCCTTTGAAACGCCGCGAAACGCAAAGGTTAGAGGCAGCGCCTTTAGGAAGAGCAAGGTCCCGCCCGGGCGTAAAGGCGCGAGCCAGATCTCCCAGAGCAGGCATAATAAAAATAAGGCGAACAACGACACCATCGCGATGCGCTGCAGCGCAACATTAAGTGTGGGGCGAGGGTGAATCAAAGGGGGTTCATTGAGCTTCATACTGCTATTATCGCTCGGGCAAGCAGCAAAAATCCTGTGAACCCCTGCTGGCTTGTCAACAGCGTAAGGAGCTGTATTTTTTTGTGAAGACGCAACCCCCCTCTTCGACAAGTCTCCAACAACGTCTCAAGGTATGGCGTGAGGTGATTTTATCGAGTGCGAAACGCTTGGGCCAAGTCGATGCCTTTGACTTGGCGGGCAGCCTCACCTTTACGACTGTGTTGGCGATTGTCCCTCTTTTAGCTGTGGCGCTTGCATTGTTTACAGCCTTCCCGCAATTCCATGATTTCAGCGACGCACTGCAGGCTTTTTTGACCAATAGCCTGATGCCCCCTGTCATTTCAGAAAATGTCATGTCTTACCTGAACGACTTTGCTAAACAGGCCAGTCGACTCACAGCGATTGGCGGCAGTTTTTTGGTGATCACCGTACTTCTCTTGATTCTCTCCGTCGACAAAGCGCTCAACGAAATCTGGCGTGTCACAAAACCCCGTGGCATCGGTCAGAGGCTCTTGGTTTACTGGGCACTGTTGACCCTTGGCCCGCTCATGACGGGCGCGAGCCTCTGGGCAACCGCACTCCTTGCTCGCGAATCCTTCGGCGTGATCGCTCAAATACCCGAACTTCTGGAATTCACACTGAAGGTCTCGCCTTTCTTTGTCAGTGCCGCCGGTTTTGCCGCACTGTTCGTGATTGTTCCGAACACCAAAGTCACCCCGCGTGATGCCATCATTGGCGGACTGTTGGTCGCAGCGCTATTAGAGATCATGAAGCTTGGCTTTGCTTATTATGTCTCGCAAGTTTCCACCTATACGATGATTTATGGCGCTTTCGCCGCACTTCCAGTTTTTCTAATTTGGGTGTATCTGTCGTGGCTCAGTGTGCTCTTTGGCGCCATTGTCGCGGCGAATCTGCCCTATTTTCGTCATGTTCGCGCACGCGGCCTCAACCAATCAAATGACGCTTTTAACGAAGCGCTTAGCATCCTGCGTTTACTGGATCAATCCCGTACACAAAGTACGTCGGGCCTGAGTATCCGATCGTTGTCTGAAACGCTTGAGCTCACTGAAGATCAAATAGATAAAACGCTCGCTTCACTACAAGACCTTGGCTGGGTCGCCCAGGCACAGGTTCGCAAGCGAGAGGTGTGGGTGCTTGTCTGCAATCCAAGTACAACGAGCGTCAATCCTCTGATCAAGAGGCTTTTAGTGAATCGCAGCCCCCTCAAGTTGGAGGAAAATCCTGCGCTTAAACAAGCATTGCTTGTTTATTTAAAAGATAATCAAGATTCAATCTTGGCGGATGTGCTGCTGCAAAATGACAAGTCTGACACCCTGACCGTACAATCAGATAAAAGCAGCACAAAGGAGACGCATCATGTTACAGGTCAGTGAAATTCTGCGCGTGAAGGGCCATACCCTTTTTACCGCCTCACCCGATACTTCCGTTATTCAAGCGCTCGAGACCATGAGCGAACGAGACATCGGGTCACTTGTCATCATGGAGCGCGGTCAATTGGTAGGTATGCTGACGTTTCGCGAAATTATTCGGCATGTTAATAGTAATCATGGTGCGGTGGGCGCCACCTCAATTCGCAGCATTATGGATGCCAAACCTGTCTGCGTGTCTCCCGATACCGCCGCTGACGTAGTGCAGCGTCTCATGCTCGAAAACCACTCGCGTTATATCCCTGTGATGGATGACACGGTATTAATGGGCGTGATTTCCTTTTACGACATGGCTCAAGCAATCGTTGCAGCACAAAAATTTGAAAACTCCATGCTGAAAGCCTACATACGAGACTGGCCCGACGAAGAAAAACCAGCCCCGAACGCCTGAGGGACTCAGTTGCTTTGTCAGGCGACAAAGGAATCAAGGGGCTGAAATCCACCGATCTCAGACCATGCGCGGCGAATCAAGTGAGCGTCGTTGGTATTGAGTAGCTTTGAGTCAGAAAGAATTCTGCGCCACAAACGAGAACGGGGTCTACCGTTAAAAAGGCCTAGCAAAGGTCGAACGACGATTCTCAAGGGGGTGTCAAGCGCAACTTGCGAAGCGGCGTAGTCAACGAGCTGATCAATCAGCAGCGACTCCTCGAGCTGCGACTCAAAAGGCCACAACGCTAGTGACAGCTCACTCAAGACACTGGGGTTGTGCCAAGGGGCGCGACCCAGCATCACGCCATCGAAGGTTTTTAAGGCAAGCGTACAGTCTTGAACGCCCGTCAAACCTCCGTTCAGCACCACGATCGCCTCAGGAAAGTCTGCTTTAAGTCTTGCCGCATCCGCATAACGTAAAGGTGGAACCTCGCGATTGTCTTTAGGCGTTAGACCTTTGAGTACCGCATTGCGAGCATGCACGACAAAAACACGGCACCCTGTGTCGTATAGGGTGCCGACAAAGTCTCTCACAAAGCCATAGTCATCGTTGTCATCAAGCCCTAAGCGGTGTTTGACGGTAATTGGAATCCCCACGGCATCTTGCATGGCTTTGACGCAGTCAGCAACCAAGACGGGCTCTGCCATCAGACAGGCCCCAAAAGACCCTTTTTGGACGCGCTCAGACGGACAGCCGCAATTGAGGTTAATTTCGTCATAACCCCACTTTTCGCCTAACCGCGCCGCACGACCAAGCGCTTCGGGCTCGCTTCCGCCAAGTTGCAAGGCGACGGGATGTTCTTGCTCACTGAAGTCCAAATGCCTGTGTATATCACCATGCGTCAAGGCGCCCGTCGTGATCATTTCCGTGTAAAGCCGCGCACGCGGTGCAAGCAAACGGTGAAAAAAACGACAGTGGCGATCCGTCACATCGATCATGGGGGCGACATTGAGCCTCCAACCGCTGGAATCTTGCCCCGTCATCAGGTTTTTATCAATTGCGGACATGTGTCACTTTAAAACTTGGAACTGCCCAAACCGGACAATTCAAAACAACCCGCATTTTATATGCCTTGGAACCTATTGTTTAAAAACAAATCGACCAATGAGGAATCCGGCGAGGGCATCCTTGCTAAAATCGAAAGATCTCTTAATGCGCTTTACCCTACATCTATGGCAGTATTTACTCAAGTCAGCGAAAATGATGCCCGTGCTTTATTGGCTGATTACGCCATCGGAGATTTCCTTGCGCTCAAGGGCATCGCTGCAGGTATTGAAAACAGTAACTTTTTCCTGACGACATCCCAGGGAGAGTATGTATTAACTGTGTTTGAGGTGTTAAAGGCCGAGCAGTTACCCTTTTACATCGAGCTGATGAATCACCTTGCTCAACAGGCGATTCCTGTCCCTCAACCTCAAACCCGTCTGGATGGCAAGAGACTCTCTACCCTCCATGGCAAGCCTGCAGCGATCGTCTCTAAACTGCCCGGCAGTTATGAAATAAAGCCGAGTGCCCTACACTGCGCGATCTCAGGCTCGACACTCGCCCGCGCGCATCTAGCGGGCAAGGACTTTGGCATTCCTCAGCCCAATTTACGCGGTCTGACATGGTGGGCCCAAACAGCCCCTACGGTATTGCCCTTTTTAGATCAATCCCTAGCTCAGCGCTTAAAAGTTGCCCTCGCTGAACAGCAAGCGCTTGCCCTGACAGCTGACTATCTGTCACTGCCTCGCGGCCCCTCGCATTGCGACCTGTTCCGAGACAATGTGCTGTTTGCGGGAACCTATGAAGCGCCCGTCATGGGAGGATTCATAGATTTTTATTTTGCCGGGGTTGACACTTGGATTTTTGACGTTGCCGTCAGCGTCAATGACTGGTGTATCGAACACGCGAGCGGCATCTTGCAACCGGATCTCCTCAAAGCATGGCTCGCCGCATATGCCGAAATTCGTCCCTTTACGGAAGCTGAAAGGCAAGTCTGGCCAGCCATGCTCAGAGGCGCGGCATTACGCTTCTGGATCTCTAGGCTGTATGACTTTTATCTTCCTCGACCCGCACAAACGCTCAAACCCCATGATCCTGGTCATTTTGAGCGCATATTGATCGAAAGAACAACCGGCGCAATACCCGCGCTACCTAAGGAACATTGATGCAAGCAGTCCCTTTAAAAGCACTTTCAGGATGGATGTGGGTTCGCGATGGCTGGTTGCTATTTAAAAGCCAGCCTTTAGCCTTTTTTTCTTGGGCAATGTTCGTGAGCTTACTGTTGATGATCGCCACGATCACCCCTCCAATAGGTCCCATTTTATTTATTGTCCTGATGCCCACAGCGACCCTGCTTTCATTATCTGCGGGACGGCATGCGACAGAAGGACGTCGGATATTGCTTGGCACCTGGATTGAACCCCTTCGTCAACCTTTAATTTTTCGTCGTCTTTTAGGGATGGGTGGGCTCTACGTCGTATTTTGCCTGCTGCTAGGCTTGGCGGTATTTATGCCCTTTTCAGGTGAGGTCACGGAAGCGCTCAGAAATGTAGAAAAAACCAATGACTTATTGCCTTTGATGGAAGCTGTGCGAACACCGATGGTGATTTTCGCGCTCATGTATGTCGTCATGGCGGCGATCTTTTGGTTTGCGCCAGCGTTGGTCGGATGGCACGGTATTCGTATCACCCAAGCACTGTTTTTTAGTTGGATCGCCTGTT
This sequence comes from Bordetella parapertussis, assembly GCA_945897365.1. Taxonomy (GTDB): domain Bacteria; phylum Pseudomonadota; class Gammaproteobacteria; order Burkholderiales; family Burkholderiaceae_B; genus Zwartia; species Zwartia parapertussis_A. Next base: position 57,958 of record CAMDFD010000015.1, read on the forward strand.
GGCGCAACAAGTGGGCATTTTTAGTTTATGGACTATGTTGGCTCGCAGTTTTTTTAGGGATCGATACTCTTGTCAGTATGCTCGAACTCATTGGCCTTTCTCCCTCTACTGCTGCGACGGTCCAGGTACCGCTCAATGTGGTTGCAACCTCGGTGTTGTACTGTAGTTTTTATACAAGCTACGTCGCCGTCTTTGACAATATCCCAGCAGAAAGCAGCGACGAAACAACTCCGGTCTGATCAACGTTGATTGGCAACATTTCACATACAGAGTGTGCGCTTGGGCAGTAAGCAATGCGATTAGGCATCACGCTGGGGCGCACCTCAATTACCTGACCTTGCTGATCTAAAAAAAACACAGCGATGGGGTAGCGCATGCCAAAAGTGTGAATCGCGTTGCAGGGGGTGAGCCAAAGCACTTCTCCTTGTTTTAGAGTTGGTCGTACAAGGAGCCCACCGGCGCGACTCAACCAGGTACTGGCTTTAATAATATTCACTGCAGCGCCATGAGCTGAACAACGACCGGAAAGCCCAAGACGATAAACGTGCAAGGAAAAATACATAGCGCCATGGGAAACAACATTTTGACTGGCGCTTGTAAGGCCTGTTTCTCAGCGTACATCAAGCGCTGAGCTCTTTGCTGATCTGCATACACCTGAATGATGCGTCCCAAACTGAACCCCATCGACTCTCCTTGTATGAGTGATGAAATCAACTGACGCATACTTGGAAGATGAAGTCTCTGACTGAGTTGGCGCAAGGCTTGGGTGCGAGATTGTCCTGCACGCATCTCTGCAAGCATTTTTGACCATTCTTGATGAAGTGCGCCCTCACCAACGTGTTCCAAAGCAAGCTGAACTGAGGCCTGAAGATTCAGTCCGGCATCCAGTCCCAAGCCAACCATATCTAAAAAAAACGGGAATTGACGGCTAATGGAACGAAGCCGAAGCTGATGCCTACGCATTAACCACCACAACGGCATCCACCAACCGCAACAACCGAAAGCGATCAAAGCGAAAAAAGCCGTCACCCGCAAGGCGATCAGTGAAGGCAACAAGCACCAAATAGCGGCCATCAAACACAGCACAGCAGCCACACATTGCAAAAAATAGACCTGTGAAAATGTCCAATCGCTCAAGCCAGCGCGTTCTAAGTGATTGGATATTCTCCTGCGTTGTCCCCATGTCACAGCAGGTTTAAAAGGATCACCCAAGGTTTTAGAAATTCGCCACAAAGGATGACGTTTCTTTGTCATGCTGAAAGACGTTGAAGCGATACCGTCCGACTGCTTAGCAGCGCTTTTAATATACGCGGCTGATACAGAGGAGGATTTTTTAAAAAAACGGCTGAGCAAGGGTAATAACAAAATCGTGAATAAAAAAACGGCGACAACGGCACAGCTTGTTGCAAGATAGACCATTGTTAAACCTCAATCGTCAAAATGCGACGTAACCAAACAATCCCCAACACCTCAAGCAACAATACGATACCCAACATACATTGACCGGTAGTACTCAAAAACATTAACTGAACTGAGTCAGGATCAATGAGGCTCAGAGCCGCCAACAACAACAGTGGCAAGGCGCCCATGACCCAAGCTTGCATTTTTCCTTGCGCCGTTAAAACATGGATCTTGCCATTGACATGCTGTCGCGCACGTAGGTTTGCAGATAAGCGCTCTAATAGATCAGCGAGTGAACCGCCCGACGCATGACCGACCGCCAACAGTGCAGTGACTAACTCTACGCTTTCAGTCGGCATTCTTTGGTTGAGTGCATCTAAAGCCTGATTTAATGGCAAGCCCATGCGATGTTCTCTCAAGACTAAACTCAGTTCCTGTGACATCGGCGCAGGCGCATCCTCAGCATAGTTTTTAAGCGCAATACCTATACTCGCGCCAGAGCGCAACGCACCCGCGATCGCTGTCAGTGCATCTGCCCATTGCGCATCGAAACGTTCCATGCGACGACGAAGCGCCGCAGTCAAGATGACCCTCGGTAGCACGAGGGTCAATGCGCTCAATACCAAGGCAAGCACCACACTACCGCTAAATAACCAGACTGCTAACCCCATCGTAAAAGAGAGACAACACAACGCCTGCCACAAATGTGTCGTATCGATAAAGACAAACAATTCGGACAAACTCGTTTGAGCATGTTCTGTCACGGAACTGCGATAGCGCGTCCACGCAAGGTTTGCGAGATATTGAATCAGCCAACACGCGATCGCGACAGAGAGGCAAGAAAATAGCAACCCGACATAAATCATGCGCAAGCGAACCAGTGCAATAAGCTTGAATCGATCTCAGAGTCCCAATGCTCAAAACATTGCGGAATCAGTCCTTGTGGCGTTGCCAACCCACGTTTGCGATCAAAAGCCACCAATGTCTGCATTTGAATGCATCCCGACTCTACACCCACGACTTCGGCGACATCATGAATCATTCGCCTTCCATCCGGAAGACGCGCTTGCTGAACAATCAAATGAACCGCCGAACCGATTTGTTCACGTATGGCATTGAGGGGAAGTCCTGCATTCGCAGACAAAATCATCGTTTCTAGTCTAGAAAGTGCATCCCGAGGGGTATTGGCATGTAACGTCGTCAAGGATCCTTCGTGACCGGTATTCATTGCAGCCAGCATATCGATTGCCTCTGGCCCCCTAACCTCTCCCACGACAATGCGGTCGGGACGCATTCGGAGTGCGTTTCTGACCAGTGCACGCAAGCTAATCGCGCCTCGTCCCTCTGCGTTTTCTGGACGTGCCTCGAGCGCCATGACATGCGGATGATGAATCTGTAGCTCAGCTGAATCCTCGATCGTGACAATGCGTTGATCTGACGGAACGCAACTCGCTAAAACATTCAGCAAGGTCGTCTTGCCCGAACCCGTTCCTCCCGAGACAAGAATATTCATCTTTTGACGGACACATAGACTTAAAAACTGAGCCAGTTCGACGCTGAGGGTCTTGTTGTGAACTAAGCCCTCTAAATCAATTCCCTTATTGGTAAATTTACGGATTGTCATGCTCGCCCCTCTCAGTGCCACAGGAGGAATGACGGCATTGATCCTTGAACCATCATGTAAGCGGGCATCCACCATCGGGGCTGCATCATCCAGCCTTCGACCGAGAGGGAAAACAATACGTTCAATGACACCTCGCACGGCTTGTTCACCACTAAACTGCGCGTGACATGGCTCGATCCGTCCGCAACGTTCGATAAAAATTTCATCAAAACGGTTCACCATAATTTCTGTAATGAGCGGATCTGCAAGCATCGGCTCAAGCACACCCAAGCCGATCGCTTCATCCACCACAAGATCGATTAGTTCAAGCCTTTGCGCATCCACAAGAGGATTTAAGTGATCGTCGAGAAGTAAAGAGACGCATTGAGTGGCTTGCTCCCTGAGTGCCTGTTCAGATAAAGCAGCGATGTCGTTGCGTCTCAAGTCAAACGCTTTAAGCAATCCAGTATGTAAGTCGCGTCTAATATCGCGGAAATCTTTGCTCGATATCTGTGAAGGTTGCGCAAGCACTGTGGCCTCTGGTGCGCATACTTCTGAGTCAATGTCACGACATGAACGATTCGTTGTGCGCGCAGCAGGAAATAGACGGATCAGACAAGGACCCACAACAAATTCGTCGCTTTCCATCAGTGGACTATGGAGGGAAAATTTTCGTCCATTTACTCGCGTTCCATACAAAGAACCGAGATCTTCGACCTGGTATCCGTCGATACTCTTTGTGACACGCAAATGGCGGCGCGCCACACGCCAGTGGGGAATACGCGCTTCGCATTCTATGCCACGCCCCAAGATGAACGGAACTGCATGTTGCATTCTTTCGCGACGCCCATCTTCATAAATAATCAGTAAGTCCATCATTCAGATTTGCTCCATTGATCAAGCACAGGCTCGTTGGCGTCCCACTGTGAAAATGAGGACTGTTTCTGATGCCAACTCGGTTGCTCTTGCGTGGCCAACACCGGAGTATTGAGTCTCGGTAAAGAGCCAAATTCTTGCTCTACTATCATCGCGGCATTATCAACACGCTGTGTCATACCTGGATGTTCCGCATTGACAACTACTGGTGTCACAAATATGGCCAACTCAGTCTCTCGATAATGATCCCGATTGACGCCAAACAAACCTCCCACGACAGGTATTTCTGAGAGACCGGGCACACCCTCTCTATCACGCGTTCGTTCGCGAGACAGAAATCCACCCAATACCAGTGTCTGACCTGAACGCACATTGAACTCAGTTGAGGCGCGTCGAACCTTGAGCGCGGGACCAGAGGAGGACGCTAGCGTCTGATCGACTGAACTGACTTCGATGTCAATTTTTGAGCGGACGGCAAGATTGCGATCAACTTGAGGTGTAATGTTGAGGGATACACCGTATTTTTTAAAAGAGGTCGACGTCCTGCCATCCTTGTTCGTCGTTGTATAGGGAACCTCCCCGCCTGCTTCAAAACTTGCTGTCGCCCCGCTGCGCGCAAGCAGTTGGGGTTGGGCAAGAATGGTGGCCTCACCCGTCTGCGCGAGCGCGCTCAAACGCGCTGACAATAACCCCCTCATTCCAGGCAGTCCTCCTGCTCCGCTTAAAGATAGGGGCAAAGTACTATCCCAACGCACCCCCATTTCCTGCAGTCGCGCAGAGGGAATTTCGATCACCTGGACATCCAGAAGAACCATTTTGTCCCAACCAACCTGACTCGTGAAGTCGAGTAGTTCGGGATAGCGCTGCGCTAGCCTTGAAATTTTTGCTTGATCGGAGTCAGACAAATTTTCACCTTCGATGATTAATTTATCGCCAACAACTGAACTTCTGGCCATCGGGATCGTTTTGAGCAAGCTTTTGATGTCTTCCTGAACACGAGAAAAGCCTTCGGGTGCAACACGAATCTGATATGACGCTCTTTTTCCTGTCGTGCGCCAAATATCCAGCGTGGTGGAGCCAGATTTTTTACCAAACACAACAATTTCATTTTGATTAATCACTGTTGCCTGAACCACTTCGCCATTGCCAATCGCCAAGCGTTCTACCTTCGCAAGTTTTAATACGGTCGATGAGCCGACTTCGAGCTTAAGACTTTCCTGTCCCATCACGTTAAACGGTAACAACAACACGATTGAGGCTAAACATCCGACGACAGAACTCATCGTGTCCCCACCGTTCGCGGCAAAGTGCTTGACGCGTCAGGATCTTCTTCATGCGAAGATGCAGAAGATAATCGGTCTCCATACAGGATTGGCACAACACGCTCAACAGGCTTGCTCGGCAGACCAAGCAAGGCGGCCAAATCCCCCGCGCTTGATCGAAGACTCAGGGTTTGTTCTGCATTGCCCGGTGAGCTCAAGACCGCACTGATTGAACCGGCCTCTCGTGCCGCGACGAGTTTGACTGCCTCTGCATGAGATACCGCTAAAGTGATATGGGCTTCTGACGAAGATGAGGTGCTATCGGTACGGGGATACGCCATCGATAAATGACCAACACCAAGGACCCGGACGGATTGCAATAGCCCTAGCGTTAGACGCTTACCCTGATGATCTAAAGAAACAAATAAATCAACCCGATCGCCTCCCCGGATCAGACCTGAGGCCGCGCTACTGGGATCCACCGTAATAGAGACCGCTTTAAATTCTGGTTCTAATAAGGTCGATACGCCGGGCGGATCCAAATCCTGCAAATGGATATGCAGCAAGGGTTGCCCAGCACGCACATCAGACACGAGTTTTTTTCCAATCAAGGTGTCAGCTTGCTCTTGGAAAATAGCGTCATCGGGCGCCCATTTGACGGGAAACATCTCAGCGACCACATCAGACGCCTCAATCGTCGTCTCACGCGTCAAATCTCTCGCAGCCACCCACAAAGTCAGCTGCTCTAGTCTGGCGCGAGACTCAATCTCCTGCGTTTTATCATTTAAATGTTGTTCAATTGCCCAGGCTGAAACACCACCCAAGACAATTGACAACACCATCAACCCCCACTTCGCTTTAGTTTGCGATAGGTTCAACGTGGATCTCCCTCTGACGTTTGGACATATATAAATGTTTTACCTAAGTGCTCAATCAAATCGATGTTCATCACAGTCCGACGAAGCCTTGCTTGGATTTTCTGTGAATGCGATCGTGTGAGGACTTTTTTAAAGTCTTCTGACACAGACCAATGTTCAAGACTGAGAATGTCCCTTAGCGCTTGATACAAAAAGGGAATGGACTGTCCAGAGGAAAAAATCATGGTTGAAGATGCGACATCCTCTGAAACATCTTTAACATCAAGCATCAAAGTCGCTGCGAGACGCGGATTTGAAAAAAGACTTTTGATCAATCCGGTTGAAACCAAGGGTTTTAGACGCATACTGGAGAGAATGACCGTCACACGCTCATCGCTTTCTGGCCTGAGCGCAAGCACATGGGAGTGCTCGGCAGAGGTCCAAAGCATCTGCATGACCAACCCGTCACTCCAGGCAAGCGTGTCCTCAGGCACTTGCCTTGAAAAGTGCTGTATGACATCGCCTAGCTGCTGCGCCAAACTCCAGCGAGTCAGAGTGAGCTCATGATCACTGAGATATATCTTGTGTTGACTCGATAGCGAATGCGGAGGCCCGAGCAGGTGCTGTCGAGCGATACTGAGTACTTCAGCGCTATACGCAAAGTAATGTCCGAAAAAAATCATTCCATAGAAAATGCGAGCAATGAACATATTCACGGCGCTCGTCCTTTTGCCGCCCTCCCGGGTGACTGCCCTGCCCAACCCGTCAACCAATCCATGGTCAGATGCCCACGCCCCCAAGGCGCATCCATCTTTGACAGGGAGGGTCTTTGTGGTTGAATCACTCTGTGTGTTTGATCCGCGACCCCACTCCAGGCGGATTTTGAACGTGCAATACGAGACTGCGTCTCTTGTGCCGAAGGGCTATCGCCAGCATCGATCTGCAGGTAACTGCTCCGCTGTAACGATGAAAAGGGAAAAAGCCGATGCGCAGCTGATCTTTTATAGGGAACATCACTTTGGTTGCTTTGGACCTTGAGCAAACGATGCTCCTCTATTTCTAAAAGCTGCTCTGAGAGTTCAGCCTTTGGTCGTTCTGGAAGAACATTTTTTTTCGCACTTTTTATAAAACTGAGGTAGCTACTCTCTCCTAGCAACGCTAATGAATGTGACCGGAGTTGACCGGAATACTGAATGGCAAACATGAGTGTCATCAGAATCAAGAGAATAAATAGCGCTTCGAGCATGGCTTGTCCGAACTGGAAATTGTGTTGTCGACACATCATGGCGAAGTGAGATTCGGAATGAGTGTGGCGCGCCAATAGGGTTCGAAAAGGCTGGGCGATCGACTCTGTGTTGGATCCTTAAAATAAGCGTGTGCCGTGGCAAGGGCGCTGATCACCGAATGCTTGTCGAGTGTCTGTGAAACCTTTAGGGCGATGCGCACGGGTTTATCGTCGCGACCCGAAGCCAGCGCGGCATATTGCCCCAAGCCTTTGGAGACCCACTTGGTTTCTGACTTTCGTCCAAAAAGCTGTGTCAGAGATGTGCCTCTTCGTTGCGTTTTAGCCCAACGCCAAAAAACCTGACGCGAGAAATCCGGTAATTCAATACCTGCCATCTCAAGGGTCTGTTGAGATCCCTGGGTGGAAAGCGCGGCCCAACCCATCGGATACTCTCGGTGATAACAGCCTACTATTTTGTTGTAGCGCAAGGCATGAAAGGATAGTGATTCCTCAGACCGCCACTGCCCATCGCGACCTAATCGCACATGACCTTGTCTGCGCAGCTCATGTCGTTTGAGTGGGCAGCGTGGATTGATCATCCATACATTGCGTTGCGTATGTTTTCTCTCGGATAAGAAATCGTACTGTTCCACGAGTGTCGATAAGAAATCTCGCCAAATAGGTGTGTTGGCAGAGTGTTGGACGACGAGCCCTTTAGCGTCGTCTAAGGTCAGGTCAACCTTCAGGCCTAGTTGCTGGAGTGTGTCTCCCCTCAACGCTCCTCCGCTATGCCCGACATTGGCAATCAACACTTGATAAATCGCTTGTTCGCGTTGACGCTCAAAATCCTTTATTTGAAGCTGCCTGACCTGGGCAATGACTTGATGCACGTGTCGCTCATGGCGTAAAAAGGCATCTCTAAACGTCTGCAGCGAATCTAAGTCTGGAAGCCCTCCTCTCAGCGCTGAGGTATAGGCCAGCGCGTGCTGTGGACCAAAAAATGCACCGATCAGGCTGGGTGGAGGATTTCGGATCCGTGCCTGACGGGCAAGCTTGGCGCGGTATTGTGTCGCGGTTGCCACAGCGATGATATGGGCCATGCCGAGTTGATGGGCAATGTGCGCGCGATTGAGGTAGGCATGCAGGTTGAGCGCGCGTGCCTGGATCAGTGCTGCGGTATAAGCCGCAGCATCCGTTGCACGATTTAATGATGACTGATCATGCACACGCCGACCTAGCTCAAGCATCAAACCCCAGGCCAACACGCCCGCACCGCACAACACTAAGCCCAGCAACATGACTTGACCTGTCTGTCGGCTATTGCGCAACATTAGCGCTTGGCTGCACCGGCGTTGCCAGTGAAGCTCTTTAGTGACTTTGCTTTCGCTTGATCTTTTGCGCCTTGCGAGGCACTTTTGGCGGTTCGGGTTTGTTGGGTGCCGTCTTCGCCCGCGAGTTCTCTCGCAACGGCCGCAGTCTGTGAGCGCAGTACCTGTCCGAGATATTGATACACCGCAATCGCCGCCACGGCAACGAGCGCCACAATAATGATGTACTCAGTCATTCCCTGGCCACGTTGGCGGTCGAGCGTATACCCGGGTCGTCTTGATTGTTTGCTTGTTGTGTGCACAGCAGCCTCTCATTAAAAGTAAGAGGCGTAGTGTGCAGAGTGTGTTGCTTTAACTCAATTCGCAACACCCACAATGGTTCAATTAAGCCAGGTCATTGACCTAGCAGAGCACTACCATCCGTAAAATCGCGGCCAGGTCTGAATATTTTGTTGGGTTGTCAGCACCTGATATTCAGGAAACTGGGCCGCCGTCGCACACGCGTGATTAGGCAAAAGACGTAATTGAGTCCCCACCGGAAAACGCGTCGCAATCGAAAGGTCGGGCGCTTCACGACGGGAAATAATGCCGTGTTCTTGATTGGCGCCCGTCATCATATAGCCTGTGAGTGGCGCACCGTCAGCGGCGCACACCTGGCCATAACCGAAGTCCGTCGTTTGCTTTTGAGTACCACGATCGCGACTCATGGCCATCCATCCTGCATCGACAATGACCCACCCTTTTTCCTCTTGATGCCCAATGACCGTTGTCAACACACTTAGTGCAATATCATCCGTCGCACACACACCAACGTTATGCATCACCAAATCAAAAAATACATAGACGCCGGCTCGCACTTCGGTGACGCCCTCAAGTTGACGTGCCGACAGAGCCGTGGGGGTCGAACCCACACTGACGACGGGACATTGAAAGCCAGCCTCGCGCAAACGTTGGGCTGCGCGCACACAGCCGGCGCGTTCTTGCTCAGCCATTTGCTCAAGCGCTTCGGGCGTATTGAGGTCGTAGCTTGAACCGGCATGCGTCATGACGCCAAACAATTCCGCACCACCGACAGCAAGTGCTTGGACAACGTCTAAAAGCTGAGGACTGTCGGGTTTTATTCCTGAGCGATGGTCATCGGTGTCAATTTCAATCATGACCTTGAAGCGAATATCGTTGGCGATTCCAAAGGCTGAAATCGCGGCTGCGGACTGTACGCTATCGGTCAAAATTTTGAGGTCGCATCCCTTGCGAAGCAAGGCAAGCGCCTGGGGAAACTTGTTGGCCGTGATGCCCACAGCATAAAGAATATCCGTGATCCCGGCCGCAAAAAACTGCTCTGCTTCTTTGAGGGTGGAGACTGTAATCCCGCGAGCACCCGCTTTGATTTGCGCCTGGGTCACCTCGACGCATTTGGAGGTTTTAACGTGTGGCCGAAAACTGACGCCCAACCGATCCATACGCGTTTGCATACGGCTAATATTGCGTTCCATACGGGCAATATCAATTAAAGCAGCGGGTGTAGAGAGATCTGAGATTTTCATAAAGGGTCTGTGCATTTGCAGAAAGGCTGTGAACCCGCTTATTCTATCTCTACGCGCTTTTAGCTGCTTTCGCGTGGGCGCCTCTTCTCTTTTTATTTCTGAATGCTCAATAAAATTACCCCGCAGTTGCTCACTGCGCTGTTTAAGTCACTCGGTATGTTGCCTCTGACCCTTTTGCAAGTCATCGGGGTGTGCGCCGGATGGATCGCTTGGATACTGCCCAGCCGCTATAAAGAGCGGGCCTGGGTCAACCTGCGCCAAGCTTTTCCCGAGGCTACACGCACCACACTGCGCTCAGTAATGCTTAGCAATGGGCAGCTGATGTTTGAAATGCCCTTCTGGTGGACACGTCGCAATCTCCCTTTTATCAATACCAAACTGCACTGTGACAACTGGGATCAATTTCGACTTGCACTGGCCAAAGGAAAAGGCGTCATCTTACTTTCGCCACATGCGGGCTGCTTCGAATTGCTTGGGCCCGTCTACAGCAGTCACTTCCCTTCGACGGTGTTGTTTAGACCCCCTAGAAAAGTGTGGTTGCAAGACTGGATTATTGCGATGCGTTCGCGACCACAGCTCAAGATGGCGCCTGCCAATCAATCAGGTGTGCGCGCCCTCGTTAAAACACTGCTGCGGGGCAACACAATCGGAATATTGCCCGACCAAGTCCCGCCCGATGGTGAGGGTGTTTTAGCCCCTTTTTTTGGACGTCCCGCTTATACGATGACCTTGGTTCAACGCCTGCAAAAGCTGACAGGGGCCACGATCTTTGTGCTCGCGGCTAAACGCAATGGAATAGGCAAAGGGTACACGCTGCTATACAAAGAGCTGATCGTGCCCCTACCCGATGATATCGAAGCTGCCGCGGTTGCAGTCAATGTGGAAATGGAAGAAATGATTCGCAAAATGCCTGAACAGTATCTGTGGGGCTACCACCGCTACAAGGCGCCAAAGTCTAAAAAGCTCAGGGCACAGTGAAAAGGACGCGCTAAAGCGGTTGAGCCGCAGGATCCGCTCAATCCGCTTTACGGGCATGCGTACTGAGGACCTCGAGAGCCAGGCGGCCGGTTTTGTTATGAATCGAGGTTTGCACCACAGCCGTCATTCTTCCCTGATGGATGATTTTAGACTCTGCGCGAATGGCCTCGCCCTCGCCCGGACTGATATACGTTGCCGTGATACCCGAGAGCATCCATTCTTTACCTAAAGCCGCATTGGCTGTCACCATGCCAAGCGCAAGGATGACGCCGCCCTGGACATATCCAACCCGATTGGCAATGTGAGGACCATTTAATACTTCACAGCATGCACCGCGCTCTTGCGGTTGGGGATGAAAATTTAAAAAGTGCGTTGCAAACTCTTCTCTGGTTCGCTCGCAATATTCGATACTGGCCTTGACGCGCTCAAGGATCCACTTTTCATCGTTTGTCAGCGTTTGTAAATCCAGCGGCGGATCGACAGGCGCTTTTTTTTCAACCCAAGGTACGGCTGGGAGCGTGGCGCCGTTGGGCACGGGCAATACCATGAAGGCACCATAGCCCACCGCGATCAAGGTGTTATCGGCTTTGATATGGGTCAAGCTCAGCCCTTGACCCCCCTTGGCACCTTGTAAGTAGCCCTGGGTATCTGTCACAGCTACCACACGTCCCGTCGGTCTTGCGCCCGTGAATTGGAGGCTCAAGGAAACAGTGGCTAATCGGGTGTGGTCATCCCGTCCGAAACGTATGCCTGTCGCCAAGCCCATGTCGGCCAAAATAGCAAGTAAAAAAAGGTGCACGCTCTGATCATGGTCGGTATTTTGCGGCTCCGGATCGATATGGACTTCGGAATGCTCGGAGCTGGCGTTGTCGTAGACAAAATCAAAGAAGTTGCCGCAAAAGTGATAGCCGGGCGTACGTGTGAGTGCAATCGACCGCTTGGCTTTTTTATAAATGGGGTGATTGTCTAAATCTAGCGTCTTCATCCTTAAACCGTGCTCCGCCCCGTCAACGCCATGAGTCGCTGCTCAATGATGGCTTCTGCTTCGTCGACAATACGTCGCACCAATACCGCACAGGTCGGGATATCATGAATCAGGCCCTGAACCATACCGACTGTCCAAATACCGCCTTCAATATCACCCTCCTCATAGACGCGTCGCCCTTTGGCGCCTGAGACTTTTGGACCAATCTCCTCGATAGTCGCCCCTGCCTTTTCCATGTCGATAATGCTCTGGGCCAGCTGCGTACGGGCAACACGACTGCTGTTGCGTAAGCTACGCAAAATCAGCGCCGTATCTGTCTCGGCGTTATCGACAATCGCTTGCTTGATATTTAAATGGGCCGGGGACTCTTGGGTACACATGAAGCGGGTGCCCATGTTGATGCCCTCTGCACCAAGCGCCAAGGCCGCAACCAGACCCTTACCATCACTAAATCCTCCAGAAGCAATCACAGGGATGCTTAGTTTTGCAACGGCCGAAGGGATCAAGATGAGCCCGGGAATGTCTTCTTCGCCGGTATGACCTGCGCATTCGAAGCCATCAATGCTCACCATATCCACACCGATTTGCTGAGCCTTCAGTGCATGACGGGCAGTCGTGCACTTGTGGATGACGGTAATGCCAGCGGCCTTGAGTGCAGGCATATGGGCAGAAGGATTATTACCCGCGGTTTCAACAATTTTGATGCCGCAATCAATGATCACATCCCGGTAAGCCTCATAAGGTATGGGTTTGAGCGTCGGTAAAAATGTCAAATTCACGGCAAAAGGACGGTCTGTCATCGTGCGTAAGCGCGCGATTTCATCTCGTAAGGCCTCGGGTGTTGGTTGGGTCAACGCCGTCAACGTGCCTAGAGCCCCCGCATTGGAAACAGCGGCGACGAGCTCGGCCCGACCGATCCACTGCATGCCTCCCTGAATAATGGGATGTTCGATTCCCAGCTTTTTTGTCAGTGCTGTATGCAAGATTGCTCCCTTTTTTTGCTTGATTTTAATTTGGACAAATCACCAGCTCGGCGGTGACCAGAATAGGGTTCGAGCCTCTGGCAAGTCGCCCTTCTGAGATGCCACCTTTGTAATCCACCATCGCGACATCAAGCTCAGCAAGTGCGTGCCCTTGAGGACCGGACACGATACGTCCTGAGCGAATCAATAACTCTGTGACAAAAGGCTCTACCACGCTACCATCCTGAAACACCGCGCCCACAGTGCTACCGACACCGCCAAAAATTGTCGCACGTTCAATCTCGTGTGCGCGACAAAAGTCCTCCAAGGCCGTACAAAAATCAATATTAGGCGCGAGCCTCAGCGCATACGCAGTCTGATGAGCCGTCGCAGAGGTCTTAGGAGGCGGCACTTGCGCACCGAGCGGCAAAGGCATAAATAATGAAAAGTTTGTCTCTGAGTCGGGACAAACCGTGAAAGCTGCGGTGTCAAGTGCGATACCGCTCAGTTCGATAGGAGCCGCCACAATGATTTGATCGGGCAATAAATGGCCACAATGACGTCGACCGCTGGGCTCAATCCAGGCGGCATGAGAGTGCAACCAGGGACGCCCCTCCTTGAGTCCGTAGGTGACGGTGGCCGTTTCAAGCGCGACCTGACCCTCAACAAAAAAGGTGTCGCTGAAATAGACGGCATGTTCGGGGGTTTTTGAAAGAGCCGGCATTACGTAGCTAAATGAGTCGAACGCACCCCCATTTAACGTGAACGCACCACTTTTTACACCCTGCGCCTCAGCCAGTTGAGTCACTGCGCGTAATAAGGTTTGCCCTGTAGAGAGCGAACCTTGCAGAGTACGTGCAGAAGTAGGCACATAAAAAATACGCTGCGAATCGGGTATTCCAGGGTGGGCAATATGACGCATGGTGGGCATTTAAAGAGAATGAATGTTCTATTTAGAGATCATAGCGATTATTGCCGACGTCGTACGCGTTGTCGCTGATTGGGTAATATTAAAGATTGCGCCAGCATGTATCAGATTCGCCCTACTCAGCAAACAGGACACGTAACATGGATTTTTCCCTGACCTCCGCACAACTCGAGCTGCAAGACCGCACTCGACGCTTTATCGCCGACAAGATTATTCCTCTTGAAAGAGACCCACGGGCGACTTCTCATGGACCGACTGAAGAGCTTCGCGCTCAACTTGTGGGCCTGGCCCGCGAAGCAGGTTTACTGACGCCCCATGCCTCGATCGACATGGGTGGTTTAGGACTGACGCACACGGACAAGGCGATCGTCTTTGAAGAAGCCGGTTATTCGACACTCGGCCCTACGGCGATGAATATCCATGCGCCGGACGAAGGCAATATTCACTTGATGGAGATGGTGGCCACCGAAGAACAAAAAGAACGCTGGTTGCGCCCGCAGGTCCAAGGGTTGACGCGTTCATGTTTTGCAATGACTGAGCCCCACCCCGGTGCGGGCGCGGACCCCTCGATGATGCTGACGACTGCGGTGAAAGACGGTGACGACTATGTCATCAACGGCACCAAATGGTTTATCACGGGTGCGCTAGGGGCCACGTACGTCATCATCATGGCAAAAATGGAAGATGGCTCTGCGACCATGTTCTTATCAGATATGAATCGCGCCGGCATCAGCGTGACGCGCCAAATGGATGCGATGGATAGCTGTTTTACCGGTGGTCATTGCGTCATGGAGTTTACGAATGTTCGTATTCCTTCAACCGACGTGCTTGGAGAAATCGGCCGTGGCTTTAAGTACGCGCAAGTGCGCTTGGCCCCTGCTCGACTCACACATTGCATGCGCTGGCTAGGACAAGCTCGCCGTGCGCATGATATCGCCACAGAGTATGCACGCACGCGCCAAGCGTTTGGACGCGCGTTAGGTAAGCACGAAGGCGTGGGCTTTATGCTTGCGGACAACGATATGGATATTCAGACTTCGCGCTTGCATATCGCGCATACGGCCTGGCTCTTGGACCAAGGACAAGCTTGTAATTTTGAATCAAGTCGTGCCAAGGTCACGTGCTCAGAGGCTGAATGGCGTGTTGTGGATCGCTGCGTACAAATGTTAGGCGGTCAAGGTGTCACAGGCGAAACGATTGTGATGCGTATTTTTCTGGATATGCGCGCTTTCAGGATTTATGACGGCCCAAGCGAAGTGCATCGCTGGAGCATGGCCCGCAAAATACTGGATGCAGCGGACAAACGCGCAGGCGTGCACACAGGAGTGCAAGCAGGAGTCAAGGCATGAGCGCCACAGCCTTGCATCACACACTATTTAGTCTGCAGGGACGCACGGCGCTGGTCACGGGAGCCTCAAGCGGCATCGGCCGCCACATGGCAAAAACGCTCGCACAGGCGGGCGCACAGGTCATCGTCGCTGCGCGCCGCGTGGACAAGCTTCAAACCCTTGTTGACGAACTCAATGCCTCTGGATCACAAGCCACTGCCGTATCACTCGACGTGACAAGCGCTGACAGTGTCAAGGCCTGCTTTGATCAAATCGAAGCACTTGGACTCGTGGCAGATGTCATTATCAGCAATGCCGGCACAACCGTTGCAAAATCTGCGCTTGATCACACCGAGCAAGATTGGGACGCTGTGATTGACACCAATTTAAAAGGTTGTTGGATGGTGGATACTGAGGCGGCTCGACGGCTTGTCAAGCACAAGAAGAAAGGCAGCATCATTAATATTGCGTCGATTCTAGGCGAACGAGTCGCTGGCGCTGTTGTCGCCTATGCCACGTCTAAAGCGGGTGTGATCCAGTTCACCAAAGCACTTGCGCTGGAGTTTGCGCGCTACGGGATTCGTGTGAATGCGATTTTGCCGGGGTATGTTGTCACGGATCTTAATCGCGAATTTTTAACGAGCGAAGCGGGCAAAAAACTCGAGTCACGCATCCCCTTTCGGCGCTTTTGTCAGATGGAAGATTTAGACGGCCCCTTGCTTTTACTTGCTTCGGAAGCGAGTCAAGCAGTGACTGGAACGACCTTACCCGTCGACTGGGGGCATCTGGTGAGCTCGCTATGAGTGACATTACCGCTCAGCAACCTGGCGGCTCAAACACCTATGGACAGTTTAAGCTTGAGGTATTGACAGACTGGCTTCGTACGCAAGGGATTGTTGAGCGCGGCGCGCTTGCTTGTCAGCCCTTGACGGGGGGGCAATCAAACCCTACTTTTTTGTTGACTCACGGCGCGCAACAACTGGTGCTTCGTAAAAAACCGCCCGGTGTCTTGATGGCTTCTGCGCATGCGGTTGACCGTGAGTATCGCGTGATGAAGGCTCTGCAGGACAGCGATGTGCCTGTGCCGAAACTGTATGCGTTTAGTGATGACCTTGAGATTGTCGGCACGCCTTTTTACATCATGGAGTTCCTCAAGGGACGTGTGATTGTGGATCAGTCGCTACCGGGCATGACCCCTGTGCAACGTGGCGCGGTCTATGAAGAAATGAACCGCGTCATTGCGGCGCTCCATCAAGTTGATCCTGGCGCAGTGGGTCTTGAGACCTTTGGCAAACCCGGCAATTATTTTCAACGTCAGATTGCACGTTGGAGCCGCCAATATCTGGAAGCGAACACTGAAAACATTGCGTCCTTGCACGCATTGATTGAGTGGCTGCCCCAAAACATTCCTGCGGGCGATCAAACGTCGATCGTGCATGGCGACTATCGCTTGGATAATTTGGTGTTCCATCCAACCGAGTCACGCGCGCTGGGTTTACTGGACTGGGAGCTCGCAACCCTCGGTCATCCCATGGCTGATTTTGCCTATCATTGCATGAGTTGGCATATTCCTGCCTCGCTTTGGCGTGGCATCGCAGGCCTTGATCTCGCTGCGTTGGGTATTCCAAGTGAAGCCGAATACGTTAAACGTTATACAGAAACGACGGGATTTAAGGGTGAAGAGCACTGGGACTTTTATATTGCTTACAACCTGTTTCGCATGGCGGCCATTTTGCAAGGCATTGCAAGACGCGCGGAGGATGGTACGGCCTCTGCGCCTGATGCGAAGGAAACCGGCAGCAAAGCGCGACCACTTGCGGATATTGGCTGGCATTATGCCCAGAGGTACGAGCGCTCAAAGCGCTGAACCCTGTCAAAGACTAGCAAAAAAGATATGCGGATGTCAGCATGTTGCTATAGTGGGAGGGGTCTTACATCCACTCCTATAGGTCATAGAATATGAAACGCTCACTTTCACTTGCTTTAATGATGCCTGTCGCAGCCATCACACTTTTTGCCAGTGCCGCAAACGCTCGCATCGTTTGCACCGCTCCTGGTTTGCCCATCGGCTGTGTCGCTGCACCGATTGATAGAGGCGCCCCGGGTGTAGGCGTTCTTCCAGGTCCAGGTGTGGGCGCTCCAGGCGTTGGAGTCGCACCAAGGGTGAGAGCACCAGGTGTGGGTGCGCCTGGTGTGGGCGCCCCAGGACCTGGAGTGGCTCCCGGCGTTGGTGTAGGTGGACGAGGAGCTGATGCCAACCGCGGTGGCCCCGTTAACCGCCCGGGTGCTCGCTAAGCTTTAAGACGTGACGCAGCCTTGCGAATTAATGTTGCGATGACGTCACTTCGTGCTTCTTGAAGATGTGTTGCAAGCCGATCCAACGCGCGCGACACATCAGCATCGAGAATAATCTCCACGCGTTTTGCACCATTGGCGATGCGTTTGCGGCGGTGTTCTGCTGTACGTTCGACGGCGGAAATCGGCGTGGCGAGTCTGGGGCGACCTCTTCTGGATAAGCCAGGCAAAAACCCCTGTCCCGGTAAAGGGGATGAGGAAACCGCAGCAGTCGATGTCCCAGCTTTGGGTGGCTTACCCGACCTTGTGGAGAGAGTTGATTGCTTAGTGGTCGTTTTTCGTTCAGTCTTTTTTTTGGTATTTTTAGAAGGAAAATTTAATTCATCCGGAATACCAAAAAGATCATTATCTTTGGATGCTGTCATGTTGCCATACTCAATAATAAAAATATCCGGTTAGTAATTTTACATTGCGAATGCGGCAATCGGTGAATTTTTTATCACGAACGCTTCTATCACGAACGCTTCGCTGAAGAACTTAAAAGCTCAAGCACCGCATTCGCAAATATCTCAGGCACTTCCTGCGGCATGTTATGCCCCACCCCTGGAATGACGCGATGAGAGCGTGGACCCGTGAAGCGCTGCGCATGGGGCCCGACCCTAGAGGGCGGCCGAACACCGTCGTCTTCTCCATCGAAAGTGATGGTGGGAACCGTAATTGCAGGCTGCAGTGCCAGCCGTGCCTCAATCTGAGCGTAAGCGGGATCTCCCTCGACCAATCCAAACCGATGTCGATAAGACTGAATCACAACATCGACAAAGTCTGGGTTGTCAAAAGATGCAGCGCTCTTTGCAAAAGTGTCTTCACTGAAACGCCATGACGGAGACCAGAGTTTCCAAAGCAAATGTGTCACTGCACGACGATCTTTTTCAAGTCCGGCACGGCCACGTTCGCTATGAAAATAATATTGATACCAAAGACGGTGCTCATTTTCAGGCAAATCCGGCACCAAGGCCTGCGCGATATTTTGAATGTTGTAGCTGTTGAACGAGACGAGGCCGCTGCAGCGCTCAGGCCACAGTGCTGCCACGACACAGGCAGCGCGCCCACCCCAGTCATAACCGGCCAGCAATGCCTGAGGGATCGCCAAGGCATCCATCAACGCCAATAGATCTGCGCCTAATGCTGCTTGCTCACCAGAGCGCGGCGTGGCGGGACTCAGAAATGCTGTCGGCCCGTAGCCACGTAAGTAGGGAACGATCACTCGACAACCTGCTTGAGCAAGTATGGGAGCCACCTCGGCATACGCATGAATATCATAGGGAAATCCATGCATCAAAAAAACCGGCTTCCCGTCTGTGGGCCCTGATTCGGCATACGTAATGTCGAGCACACCTGCGCGTATTTTTTTAAGATTCTGCATGTCATGTCACTCCCTAGGTGAAATCAAATGTTACCAGTCGGAGACAGCGATAAAGGGATGGTCACAGGTCCATCGTTGACCAAGGCAACTTTCATATCCGCAGCGAAGATACCCGTCTGAACCGGTACACCACTCTGGCGGGCGAGTTCAACAAATCTATCGTAGAGAAGCCTCGCCTGCTCGGGGGCAGCCGCGCGACCAAAACTCGGACGCGTGCCTTTAGACGTATCTGCAGCCAAGGTGAACTGCGACACGATCAGTAACGCACCGTTGATATCTTGAACCGAGAGATTCATCTTGCCGGCCTCATCAGAAAAAATACGGAGCTTCAGTATTTTTTCTAAGAGCTTTGTTGAGATCGTATCGGTATCACCGTGCTCGGCACAAATAAGAACCAAGAGTCCCTGACCAATCTTTCCAACGATGGCCTCCCCGACTGTCACGCTGGCTGTGGATACTCTCTGTAATAGCACTTGCACAAATTTCATCCCTTGAGATCGATTGTATCGATGGAGATCACCAGTAATCAGGCGGCTAAATCAAACACTAAGACTTCGGCATCATCCGCCGCGTCAAGCGTCAGTAAATGCTCATTGGATAGCTTAGCAGCATCGCCTGCCTGAAGCTTTTGTCCATTGACTTGCAAAGAGCCGCGGACCACATGAACGTAGGCTTTTCGATTTGGATTGAGCGCTAAAGTAGCAGACGTGTTGCCAGTCAATAAGCCGGCGTACATTGAAGCGTCCGCATGAATGGTGACTGACCCCTCTGCCCCATCCGGCGAGGCCACTAGGCGAAGCACGTCTTGTTTTTCAGTCTGAGGAAAAGTCTTTTGCTCATAACCGGGCGCGATGCAACGCTGGCTAGGTTCAATCCATATTTGAAAGAAATGTGTGGCTTGGTCAGATTCATGATTAAACTCACTATGCACCACGCCACGGCCTGCGCTCATTCGCTGTACATCGCCAGGTGGAATCACGGTGCCGTTACCGATGTTGTCCTGATGCGCTAAAGAGCCAGAAAGGACGTAACTAACGATTTCCATATCGCTATGGCTGTGGCTGCCAAACCCTGTGCCAGGAGCGATTTTGTCCTCGTTGATGACACGTAAATTTCCCCAGCCCATATGCTCAGGGTCACGGTACCCGGCAAAAGAAAAGGAGTGATAGCTTTTAAGCCACCCATGATCGGCATAACCACGATCTTCTGATTTGCGAATGCTCAACATAAGGATAGGTATTAGAGGGGGGGTGTTTGACATCGGACTAGACACCCTCAACATTAACATTGACTTAACAAGACCTCGTAGCTAATTAATATTTAGCATCTATGGCGCTCACTGCGCGGTCAACACTTAAAAAGATACGCACAATCAAAATGATTTTTTGAAGCATTAGTCTTGTCAAGAGGTGGCTGAAATATTGCTGTTTTATGTACAAATATGAGAGGTCAAATCGGTCAAAACACACAGTTTCTCTCAATCCCTGTATGTCGCTATTTAAAGGCAGATTATCCGTAGTAGAGTGATAAATGCGGTTTTTTATTTAGCAAAAATCATGGATGTTTCCGAAAAATGTCAGGAAAAATGACTGAGTTAACACACAAAAAACTCTTTCCACTCACGGGCGCTCAGCGAAATGTCTGGTTTCATCAAAAGGTCGATTTAAACGCGACTGCATACAATGCGGGTCAGCATATCGTGATCGAGGGTGACCTTGACACAGAAAGACTTGACCGTATTCAACAACAGCTTGTTCAAGATACTGAGATCCTGAGTCTTCGCTTCGTAGAGGTTGATCAGGAACCTTATCAGACATTTTTTTCCTTATCTGCCCCTGGACTGGCTCAATGGGATCTTCGAAACACTCCTAATCCCAAGCTCGCTGCTGAAAACCTGCTGCGCACGCAGCAACATCTTCCCTTTGACCTGCAACAGGGCCCTCTTTTCCGTTTTGGTCTGATTAGACTTGCGGAGCAACGCTGGATTTGGTTTTGGTTCTATCACCACATCGTCATGGATGGTGCGGGTGTTGCAAGTATGTTTTCCAGATTGGTTCAGTCGTACTGTGCAAACGAATTAATACCCCCTAAAACGGCTCTTTCTTGGTTAGAAGCCGTTCAAGAAGATGACGACTACAGACATAGTCCGCAATGGGAGGAAGACCGTCAATATTGGCAAGAAACCTTAACCGGCATCGACGTCCCGGCGAGTCTCACCCCTCAGCCTGCGATCCTGGGCGATTTACAGGTTTGTCAAACCACCAGTGTTTATTTAGAAAGAACAGATTTTGAAAGCATCCTCTCTTGGGCAAAAGAACATCACCTAAGCCCCTACCCTTGCTTTGCTGCTGCGGTTGCGACTTACCTATCGCGTATGACGGGTCAGGAAGATCTCTGCTTAGGTTGCCCAACAGATGGGCGCAATCGAAAGACGCGCGCAACACCAGGCATGCTGACAAACGTACTTTCGCTACGTAGTCATGTCGCTGCTCAAGCGACTCTTCTCGCTGTTGCACGCCAATTCTCTCTTCAACTCAAACAAGCACTTAGACACAGGCAATTTCCCTTTGGAGAAATCGTTAAGCAACGACTCCAACACAATCAGTCTGAACCATTTTCTATGTTGGTCAACCTAGAAAGTTTTGATCATCATGCGGACTTTGGAACGGCGCAAGGCTCTCTCTATACGGAGTCATCCGAACCCGTTGCAGACTTGCAATTATTCATTTTTGATAGAAATGATGGGGGTCCAATCGAACTTCGTCTTGCCTATCACCCAAAGCGGTACACCGCTCTGCAGGCGCATCAGCACTTAGTCAATATTGCTCAGCTCACTAAACTTTTACCGCACGACGGGCAAGAGAGTATTGCCTCACTTTCGTTACTCGATCCAACGCAGCGCGCGGGCATCATAGAGGCGTCCGGCGGTCCCATACAGGACTTGTCCGCGCAGCCTCTCACGCTGACCGCTCTCTTTGCCGCTCAGGTTGCGGCCAGCCCTGACGCTCCTGCACTCATCTTTGAACAGGGCACGGGAGAGCATGCGAGTATGCCCTTTGCCGAGCTCGATGCTCGCTCCAATCAACTCGCGCGTCACCTCATTTCCTTGGGTTGCGGTCCCGACCATATCGTGGCCGTTTTACTCGATCGCTCGCCACAATTAATCGTGGCCATGCTGGCTGTCCTTAAAGCCGGCGCCGCCTATCTCCCCCTGGACCCAGAACTGCCTAGCTCGCGCCTGCAGTTCATGCTCGCAGATAGTCAAACGCGCTTGCTCCTGAGCGATAGCAGTCACCTGGATCGTCTTGCCTCTGCATCGACGCACGACTTTGCCATGCCCGCTCATCGGGATCTTAACGATCCGCGTATCGTCTCTGAGCTCAATGCGCTTCCTGCCACTGCGATTGCGCCGCATGAACGCACGCAGGTGCTTGCGCCTGAGCATCTTGCTTATTTGATCTACACCTCGGGCTCAACAGGCACCCCCAAGGGCGCAGGCAACACCCATCAAGCGGTGGTCAATCGCTTGATCTGGATGCAAGACACCATGCAGTTGGCGTCACGCGATCGGGTTTTACAAAAAACTGCGATCGGCTTTGATGTCGCAGTCTGGGAATGGTTTTTACCTCTCATGACGGGTGCTGCTTTAGTCATTGCGCGCCCAGAAGGCCAGAAGGATCCGGCGTATCTCAAGTCTGTGATCGAACAGCACCATGTCAGCGTCATGCACTTTGTACCCTCCATGCTGGCGGTGTTTCTCGAATCGCTCGAAGCACTCGCCTGCCCCTCGCTCAAGCAAATCGTCACCAGTGGCGAGGCCCTCAGTGGCGCCGTCCAGGCCCAGACCTTTCGCCAGCTGCCACAGACGCGCTTGTGGAATCTCTATGGTCCGACCGAAGCGGCGATCGACGTCTCGGTCTGGCCTTGTCGCCAAGCGGATGAAACACTGACACCCCCCATCGGGTACCCGATCTGGAACACGCAGCTCTTTATTTTGGACAACATGCTCGAACCGCTCCCGCATGGTGTGGTGGGAGAGCTCTATATCGCTGGGACGAACCTCGCCCGTGGATACCTCGGGCGCAGCGGCTTGACGGCAGAACGCTTTATCGCCTGTCCCTTCACGGACAAGGGTGCTCGGATGTA
>CAMDFD010000016.1 GCA_945897365.1 Bordetella parapertussis
CAACGCGGGCTCGGCCTGCATCAACTCCACGAGCCTCTCGGTCGCACCCGCTGCGCGTTGCAAATCACCCCAGGTCTCGGACAAGGCACCAATCGAACCTGCGATGAAGACCGCGTACAACACAAACTGCGTCAATTCACCTAGAGAGATCACACCGGCTGTCACCTGCCGCGCACCGATCCAAAGCACAAACACAATCACCGCGAAAGCCATCACAATCGCAGCCGCTGTCAGCAGTGACCGCATTTTGATCCGTTTTTTAGCTTCGGAGAAAGCCATTTCTACGGCAGAATTAAAACGTTTTTGCTCATGTGGTTCGCGCACAAACGCCTGAACCGTCGTGATCGCATTTAAGACCTCTCCGGCCATCGCGCTGGTATCCGCGACCTTGTCCTGACTGGCACGCGACATCTTACGCACCCGTCGACCCAAAGCCCATAACGGCAGCACAATCAGCATCAACAAAACAATCATCACGCCGGCCAGCCAGGCACTGGTCACCAACATCATCGTCATGCCACCCAGCAACATGACGAGGCTACGTAATGCAATCGAAATACTTGAACCCACCAAGGTCTGGACCAAGGTCGTATCGCTCGTCATCCGTGACAAGACCTCACCGGTTTGAAGTGTTTCAAAATAAGCGGGACTCTGCCGCAAGACGTTTTCAAAAACGCGCTGACGGATATCGGCGACCACGCGCTCACCGAGCCATGACATCACGTAAAAACGACTTGCTGTCATCAAGGCCAACGCCACGGCCAAGAGCAGCAGATTGATGAACTTTAGATCAATCGCGTCGCTCGTTAAACCCGTATCCACTAGGTCACGAAACGCCAGGGGCACGGCGAGCGTCGCCGCTGCCGCCAACAGCAAGAATAGTACCGCCAAGAACCATTGTGTTTTATACCGAGAGAGCACTCGGTATTCGCGTAACCACCGTGTCAGACTGCTGAGTTTTGTCGCCATAGTGAACTAGTGTAAGGCAAACGTTCTCATCATTTTGTGGCGGATATCCATATAAAATCAATTGGATCCGGGCAGTGGCCCGTTTGTCATCCTTGGACTTCAATGCGTGCAACCGGTCGCAGCTTATCCATTTTTCTGATTGTCGTATGCCAGATCGCGGCGATGGCGTTGTGGTTTTCTGCCTCAGCCGCCGTACCGAGTCTGCTGGACAGTGGTCAGCTCTCAACGGATGCCGCCGCCGCACTCACCTCGGCCGTCCAGATTGGCTTTGTTGTTGGGACGCTCGCAAGCGCGGCATGTGGTCTTGCCGACCGTTTTGACTCCCGCGTATTATTTTCGGCCGCAGCACTTCTTGGAGCGCTCTTTAATGGAGCGCTCTTGCTGTCTGGTTTTGATCACCCTGCGGCACCTATGCTTAGATTTGCGACAGGCCTATGCATGGCGGGCGTCTATCCCGTCGGGATGAAGCTCGCCGCAGGCTGGTCAACAGGCAATATGGGGCTGCTCATGGGAGCTCTCGTCGGCGCAGTCACTCTAGGGTCGGCCATGCCTCATCTTTTTTACGCCTTTGTCAGCATCGGCTGGGAAATTCCTGTCGCCCTCGCGAGCGGTTGCGCGATCGCAGCCGCAGCGGCTATTCATTTGGTCGCGCTCGGTCCCAAACATGCCAAATCCATCTCTTTCCACTGGACGGACCTGAAGGCGCTCATGCGCAACAAACCCATCCTTCTCGCTCAAGGCGGTTACCTCGGACATATGTGGGAGCTGTATGCCATGTGGGCGTGGCTGGGCAGCTTCCTGATGTGGGCGCTCCCCGCCTCCGGCCTGGAGATCAAGCTGGGGCACACCACTATTTCGTTGGTGACTTTTCTCGTGATGGCGGCTGGCGCCATTGGATGCTTGCTGGCGGGCCTGCTTGCCGACCGCATTGGCCGTACCCTCACAACGATCGGTGCGCTGCTCTTGAGTGGCGGCTGCGCACTCCTAATTGGCTTTTCAGTCGATGCGGGTCCAGTGGTCGTCATCGTCATCGCAGCGATCTGGGGTATGACCGTTGTGGCGGACTCCGCACAATTTTCAGCGGCGATGGCAGAACTCGCAGAGCCTCGCTTGATTGGAACGGTGTTGACACTGCAAACCAGTCTTGGCTTTCTGCTCACGGCAGGCTCTATCTGGCTCATCGGACACATGGCAGATACGGTTGGTTGGCGCTATGCCTTTATCGTGCTGGCTATCGGTCCCTTGCTTGGTGCACTCAGCATGATGATGCTGCGACGACAACCAGAGGCCCTCAAGATGGCAGGTGGACGGCGCTAAGCACACTCACGCGTTTCTAAGATACGAGCGGTAACTCATCCCACCGCGTTGTGTATCTCGGTGAGCGATTTTCATTGCGCATCGACCAACGTTGTGTAAAGCCACTCGCGCCCGAGCGTACCGTACCGTGCCCATAATCACGATTGATCGTGTCGAGTGCTGTCATCAACTTAGTCGAGCGCTGTGTCATCACCGAATTGTCAAAAATACTCGTCTGGCGCGCCTGCTTATCCGACAGTAGCGTCAGCATCACACCCGCTTTTTTGTAGCGATACCCTGAGCGATACATCACCTCTAGCCCAGCGAGCGCAGCCGCTGTGAGCGTGAGCGTATCGTCAGTCGGCTCAAGCATCGGTACCGTGAGCCCTGCGTTGTATTGCTCATCCTTATTAAAACGATTCGTCTGGATAAATACGTAGACCGCGGCTGAGACCGACTGTTGCTTGCGTAGCTTTTCAGCGGCACGCGATAAATAACTCGCAAGCGCCTCACGCAATTCCTCGATGGTTTCAACTGGCCGACCAAAACTACGCGAGGACATGATTTGTTGTTTGGGCTGCGCGATATCGTCGAGTGCCAGACAGGAAATACCGCGTAGCTCATTACAAGTGCGCTCCATCACCACACCAAAGTGCCTGCGCATTTCTTTGGGTAAGGCATTGCGCAGATCCAGCACTGTATGAATCCCCATCACCTCCAGGCGTCGCGCGATCCGTCCGCCGACGCCCCAAACCTCCCCTACCTCAATGCCACTCATCCAGCGCACACGCTCTGGGCGTGGAATCACATGCAAATCGCACACGCCCTCAAACTCAGGATTTTTCTTGGCTAAGTGATTGGCGAACTTGGCCAGCGTTTTAGTCGGTCCCACACCGACACAGACAGGCAACCCCGTCCACTGCTTGATGCGCTCGCGCATCTGCTGCCCCATCGCGACCCCGCCCCCATAAAGAGGCGCGACCGTTTCAATACGTAAAAAAGACTCATCAATGCTATAGACCTCGGTGTCGGGCGCAAAGTCCCGCAAAATCTGCACCACCCGATTACTCATGTCCCCGTAGAGCGTGTAATTGGAGGAAAAAGCCAAAATACCTTGCTCACGCGCGAGGTCTTTCATCTTGAACCAAGGCGTGCCCATTTTGACGCCTAGCGCTTTGACCTCATTACTGCGCGCCACTGCACAGCCATCGTTGTTAGACAACACGACGATCGGGATGCCTTCGAGACTGGGCCTAAACACACGCTCGCACGACACGTAGAAATTATTGACATCGACGAGCGCGAACTGTGGGGCGGGTGTAGAGATCGTCGACATCACCCGCCTCGCGCGGAATAACGACGCACCACCCCCACCACCACACCCCACACTAACAACTCGCTACCGTCTTTAAACTCAATGTGTTGGTACGCAGGGTTTTCAGCGCGCAATTCGACGCGTCCCCGATGCTTGAATAAACGCTTGAGCGTGTAATCGCCATCCACCACCGCCACCACGATATCGCGGTGCTTGGGTGTCAAGGCGCGATCCACAATGACCTTGTCACCCTCCTCGATGCTGGCGCCCGCCATCGAGTCCCCTTTGACCGTAAACAAAAAGGTCGCCGGCTTGTTGCGGACTAAGTAATCATTGAGATCCAGCCCGACCTCGATGTAATCGGCCGCAGGCGAAGGAAAACCCGCGCTGATTCGATGTGCCAAGAGCGGCAGATCGTGCGTAGCCGGCTCCAGCGCCGCATGAACAGGCGTTTGCGTTAAGTTGGGCTCCGCTTTGAGAGCGAGAGATTTGAGCGTAGATATACTGTACATAAATACAGTATACGATTAACATTTGGATACAACCAAATGAATTTTTAATTGGACACTATCGCAAACTCAAGTGAAGTCACGCCACACTAAGTAACACTAAATGAAACTTTCCGATGAATGGGATCATGCTTTAATCAACCTCAACTCAGCCCCAACAGGATAGAAAATCATGTCTATTTCCCTCTACAGCGCAACCGTACCCGTCTTTAAACAAATGCTCCTAGCACTGAGCGATGTGCTCAAAAAGGGCGAAGAGCATGCACAACATCGTAAGTTTGAACCGACCGTTTTATTGCAGTCGCGCCTGTTTCCCGACATGCTGCCACTGGTACGCCAAGTCCAGATCGCTTGTGACTTTGCAAAAAGCGTTCCAGCACGCATCGCAGGTGTTGAAGTCGCCGCCTACGAAGACAGCGAGCAAAGCTTTGCCGAACTGCAGCAACGCATCGCTAAAACACTGGCGCTCATCGAGGGCATGACTGCAGAACAGCTCAATGGCAGCGCCGTCAAAGAGGTTGTTTTACGTCCTGGCACGCCAAAAGAGAAAAAACTGACGGTCGAGGACTATGCCTTGAAATACGGCATGCCGCAGTTTTTCTTTCACGTCACAACCGCCTATAACCTGCTGCGCCATAACGGCGTAGAGATCGGCAAGAAAGACTATATGGGATCATACTGATCGTCGATTGACTGAGTGAAACAACCCAACGACCCAAATGATAACGCTCACCCCGAGGAGGGTTACAAGACTTGGAACCTCGAGGGTGTGACATTGTTTCGTACGCTTGGCTATGTCGTCGGCCTGCCGAGCTTTATTGTCGGCACGGCCGTCTTTATGCTGGGTTTCGCACTGATGGATGCTGACATCCTGAACGTTGCTTGCCTCCTCTACAGCCTCGCACTGGTCTCGATCGGCGGTCGACCCATGTTGCTCAGGCTGAATCCGCAAAACGAAATCCAGGCACTCAAGATTGCTGCCCTCTCTATCGTTGCAGGCGTGATCTGTTACGGCGTACTACTCGCGGTCATCGTTCAAACGTCCCCCACCCATAGCCTGATACAAAGCAACCGTATCGATGAGCCGTTGAGCTTGCGCGGCGACGAGCTCAAATTTAGTTCTTTGTGCTTGAAATTGCGCAATCAATAATTGCAGATAGCTTGCGCTCCCATGTGAATATTGGCGTTCGACAGATTTTGCCAGTGCCGTAGCAGCCGCATTCGCTCTGGATTGCGAATCTAACGTACGCGCATCATTTTCAAGTGCGCGTAATACATCGGCGACATTGCGTAACGCATCCAACACGACGGTTTGATAATTGGATGCAGCGGCATCAAAAGCCGCTAATGCTGCCCGATTTTCTGCGGGTAGTCCTGGATTAAAGAGCGGCTGTGTGATTTGACCAAGAACCTGCCAGAAAAGTGAACTTGCACCAAAAAGTGTTTCGGGCCCCAATGCGAGAGAGCCAACACTCGCGCTTAAATTAAGTTGAGGATACATTTTAGAGATCGCGGCCCCATACTCAGCATTCGCTGCGCGCATGAGTGCCTCTGAAGCTTGGATATCTGGACGTTTGCGAACAAGCAAAGAAGGCACGATCAGTGGAAGCTGAGTAGGAATAGAAAAATCTTCCATCGAAAAGGATGAGGCGACTGAATGACCGGGAGGCTGACCTGACAGTGTGGCTAATAAATGCGTCATCTGCTTGTAGCGGGTTTCTAACAGAGGGATCCCGGCACGCGTTTGCTCGGCCTCCGAAGTTAAGGCTAGTACATCATCTTCGGAAGCCTGGCCCAATCGAAGACGATGGCGCGCCACGATGATCTGATCGTCTTGCGCCTTCAGACTCGTTTGGTTAGCTCGAATCTGGCCAGCGAGTTTTGCCTGGGCAATCGCCGTTGTGGCGATATTAGCCGCGAGAGTGAGTTGCGCACCCTCGAGCTGAAACCGTTGAAATTCAGAACGTGAAGATAGTGCTTCAAGAACTCGACTATTACCACCAAAAATATCAAAGTTGTATGAGACACCAACTGAAGCGTTGTACAAATTAAAAACATCGGGACTAATCGTCGCACCCTGATTCGCACCATTTAATTGAATACGCTGACTACTGAATGCTGCATTGAGCTGCGGGTAGAGCGTTGCACCAGCACGTGCGTTGTAAATCTCCTGTGATTGTTTGAGTGTGAAGCGTGCGGACTGAAGTGAGGGGTTCGCACGCATCGCCTGATCGATCAAATCATCGAGCTTGGATGAACCAAGCGCACGCCACCACTCTTTAGACACCTCCGTTACACCATCAAATTCCTGTGCTGCACCAAAGGCAAAGGCTGACGATACCGTCTTCCCAGAAAAATCATTTTGGGTATACGTGCCTGGAACAGGTACCGCTGAATTTTTAAAATCAGGACCCACTGTACATCCCGTCAATATAAGGATGCTAAGGAATGTGAAATACATTTTCATTAGAAGGGACGTCCCTCACCTACTTCTTCATGCGTCACGCCATCACGGATGTGATAAATGCGTTTAAAAGTAGGAATAATTTTTTCGTCGTGCGTGACCACAATAATGGCTGTTTGATACTGGAATGCTAGTTGATTCAAGAGTCGAATCACCGCAAGTGCTCGCACACCATCGAGAGGTGCCGTTGGCTCATCGGCCAGAATGACCGGGGGTCGATTGACAAGTGCACGGGCGATCGATACGCGCTGCTGCTCTCCGCCTGATAGCTGTGCAGGCATTGCCCGCGCCCTGTGTGCCACATCTAGTGCCTCCAGCAATTCGAGTGCCATTTTTCGAGCGATGCTATTGGAGTGTCCTGCAAGCATCGGCAGCAACGCGACGTTATCCGTCACATCCAAGAAAGGAATCAAATAAGGCGCTTGGAAAATGAAACCGATCTTGTCGCGACGTAATGCTCTGAGGTCATGAATTTTCCATTCATTGTCATAAATCAACGTGTCACCCACCGTCATACGACCCGCAGTGGGCTCCACCACGGCGCCCAGACACTTAAGCAATGTGCTCTTACCTGATCCCGATGGACCAATTAATCCGACAACTTCGCCAGGAGAAATCAGCATATTGATATCTTTTAGGGCATCAACGGCCGCATCTCCTGTTCCAAAACGCTTACGTACGCCTTCGATACGAATACCTGCGACCTCCATCTCAACCTCCAATTGCTTCAGCCGGATCGACTTTGAGTGCGGCCCATATCGCAACAGCGCTCGCAAGAATACAAATAACCACGATTGCGAAGAAGCCTCTCAAAGCATCGCCTGATTCAAGCAATACATGCTTTGGAAAAAACGGTGCCCAAAAAGTAGCAGAAATTTTTCCTACAACAAAGCCAATCACGCCGAGTCCTAAGGCCTGTTGAACAATCATGGACGCAATCGTACGATTACGCGTGCCAATCAATTTCAAAACAGCAATCTCTCGGATTTTCCCCATCGTCAACGTATAGATAATGAAGGCAACAATTGCGGCGCTGACGATTGCAAGAATGACCAGAAACATCCCAATTTGTTTAGCAGAAGTCGCGATCAACTTACTTATCAGGATTTCCTCCATCTGAGCTCGGTCATAGACTTGTAACCGTTGCCAACGGCGTATGGACTGAGCGATGTCCTGCGCGTCGACACCCGCCTTAACCTTTACCAAAACAGCATTCACAAACTGATTGACACTTTGTGAGGCGATTACAGCATCCAATAATTCAGGAGATCCGGGTCGGTTGAGTGTAGGATTTTGTTCTGTTCGACGACGCTGCTCAATAATCGCATCGTTATCTTTCAAAAACTGGGCTTGCTGCGCATCTTTGATGGGAATGAAAATCATCGGATCTCCACTCGAGGAGATCATCCGCCGCGTTAGCCCCACAACAGTATAGGTATTACGTCTAATTTTGATTTGCTCGCCAATTCTTATACCCGTCGCCAGATCTGCTACCGCCTCATAATGACCTCGGGTAATCTGTCTTCCGCTGACTAAATAAGGCGGCCAACCTGGAGAGCCCGTCTCACCCATGACGATTCCGGTCACCATCGCTCTAACATCTCGATCACCATGACGAACCTGCATTGTGAGATAGGTGACGTTCGATGCCTCTGCAACGCCTTGCACGCCTCGAACGGATCGCCAAGAATCATCGTAAATGCTAGAAGATTCTGCATATGGACCTAGCGTATCCTTTTGTACAACCCACAAATCTGCGGCACTGTTGTCAAGCAATACCTTGGCGTCATCGACCATGCCGCGATAGACACCCGCCATAGTCAACGTCACCCCAATCAGCAAGCCAAGGCCAATCCCAGTAAAAACAAACTTTCCCCAGCCATGCAGAATATCTCGACCCGCTAGGCTAATCATTTTGTTGTGCCTGCAATATTTTTAACAATATTGATCCTGCTTTTTGTTGTTAATGCCTGTTCGCTATAAACGATGACTTGAACGTTTGCACTTAGTCCATCGAGGACCTGGACAAATCCATCTAAATCTGAGGCACCCAACTTGACTGGAGCAAAACTCAAGTTCCCATTGTCAACTTGCCAAACCCCAATGCGGCCATTCATACGTTTGATGCTCGCATTTGGCAATACGGGCACTGAATCTAGCGTTGGTAATGACACAGTAATTTCAGCTAGCTCTCCGACTGGTGGTATCTGCTTGAGAGCTAGATCAAAAGCAATCTTTGAGCTCATTTCCTCGGTCACGGCATCGGCCATAGGTTCAAGCCGTGCGACATGACCCGCAATAGTCTGGCTGCGAGCTGAACGCAGCACAATGCTTGCGGGCAAATCTACCCGCAAGCCATTCGAATTGACTTGGTCAAATCTTGCATTGAGCCATAACTTTGACGGATCAATGATTTCTATGGCGACTTGACCCGCGACTAAAGTATTTCCAGGATCCGCTTTTCTCAGAGTCACAATACCGTCGATTGGCGCAAGTAGTTTCAAATTATTGCGTTGTGCAACAAGCGCGGCATAATCAGATTGTGCTCGCGCATAGTTTTGTTCTGAAGCACTTAAGTTCGCTTCTGATAGTTGATACTCATGTTTTTTAGTTGTGTAGTTTTCTTCACTCGTAGATTTCACTGCGAGTAACATTTCATAGCGTTTGGCTTGCGATTGGGCATAAAGTTGTCTTGTTTTGGCTTCGAGGCGTTGAGCGGAAACTTGTTTCAGAACCGCTGACTGCGCACGGACCTTATCGTCCAGATCGACAGGATCCATCTCTGCAATCACCTGCCCTGCGACAACGCGATCTCCAACATCCACATAGAGTGTCATGATTCGCCCAGCCGCGACCGGACCGATCCTGTAAGTGCGACGTGCCTCGACCGTTCCGATACCAAATATTGCAGGTGAAATCGTCTTTTTTTCAACACGCACGACCGTGACTGCCGTCGAGGCAAGAGGTCCGGATCGAAATACGACAAATATAAATAACGCCACTAACGGAATTAATCCAAAAAGCAGTCCAAGCGTTCGCCCTCGAAGCGGAAAGTTCTTAAACATTTATTCTTATCCATTGATGAGCATCCGCATGCATAATCTCAAGATATTCATTCTCTAAAGATTGCGATTGAGTGAGTGTTTATAGCTAAAACAGATCTACAGTATGTGCGTATATACATTTTTTTTCTTGATTTAGATCATGTAAAGACGTATTACTTTCTCGCGATCGCCAAGGGACGGCACGCCAAAAGAGAAAAAGCTAACAGTCGCTGACTATGCATTGAAATGCGGTATGCCACAGTTTTTCTTTTTTATGTGGCTACTGCATGCCATAACGGCGTAGAGATCGGCAAGAAAGACCATATGGGGACGTATTAAATACAGCTAGATCCACTGACGCAGTCTAGCGACGCACGCGCCAAGACTCACCTTGAGGAGGGTCCCAAGACCTGGGACCCTGCTTGGCATCCATACATATCAAATCTTACTGATCAACAATGAAGCCATCGAAATGCGGACGCATTGAGATTGGCTTGACGAGAGGGGGCCTGATCTTGTGAGCATCTGGCAAGATGTTCATTCCCAAACCAGGACCGTTAGGAATGTCGACAAAGCCATCTTTGGGTAATGGCACCTTGTCGACCACGTTACTCCCCAAGTGAATCGGCAGAGACTCAAACTTACCAGACTCAAAACCAGTCGCATATTCTTGAATTGCGAAATTTGGAATGGCAGCCGCAAGCTGTAAACATGCCGCCAAACCGATCGGTGACAAAGGGTTATGCGGGACGATTTGCACTTGATATGCTTCGGCGATCGCTGCGACCTTTTTTGCGCCTGTGATACCGCCACAGAGACATAAATCGACGCGTGCGTACTCCACCCCTCCTCTGGCCATCAACATTTGGAACTCATAGATATTAGAGAAACGTTCGCCTGTCGCAATAGGAACATGAATTTTTTCTGCGACACGCGCCATCGCGTCATGGCTCTCAGGACGAATCGGATCTTCAATGAACATCGGATGCGTATGCTCAATTCCGCGCGCGAACACAATCGCCTCCGCAGGGGTCAAACGACGATGAATCTCCAGAAGCAAATCAACACGATCGCCTACTACCTCGCGCATGCGCTCTGTGTTCTCGATCGCATCACGCATTTTCTTGATGTGGGTCTTGAAGTACACCTGATCGTCGCCCTCGTCCAGAAAAGGATTGAGGTGCCCAAATGCAGTAAAGCCGGCATTCATTTTTACCTCACATTCCACAAGCATCTTTTCGATGGTGTTCTCGTAGATATGGCCGTAGATACGCGCCTTCGTTCTCGCGGCTCCACCTAACAACTCATAAATAGGCACATTTAAAGCTTTGCCCTTGATATCCCAAAGCGCCATATCAATAGCCGAGATCGCGGCATTTTCCGCTAGACCTTGAAAATAGCTGAAGCGATGCATCACATTCCAGTGATGCTCGATTGGATATGGATCTTTGCCCTCCAGGTACTCGCCGAATCTCTTGATACATACCCCAGCGGCTTCAATATGTCCCCAGGTTCCGGCTTCGCCAAAGCCAGTAATGCCCTCGTCCGTCTCAATACGTACGAACATAAACTGACCCACATGCCAAGGTACTACTTTTATAATTTTCATTTGGATTCTCTTAAAAGTGACTGATTAATTATGCACTTTAAATGAGGATTTTTGAATTAAATCTTATCCATTGCTGCCTGATCCCATCACAGCCAACACGACCGCCTCGGGTGTAATACCGAAATGCCGGTAAAGTTCATCTGCTGGACCTGACAAACCATAGTCGCTCATCCCGACAAATCTACCCCTGCTCCCAAGATATCGCTCCCAGCCAAATTTAACTGCGGCTTCTATGGCGACAGTTCTAGTCTCTGGACATAAGACCTGATTTCTATAAGACTCTGGCTGTACGTCAAATAATTCCCAGCATGGCATCGAAATCACGGCCGTAGATATGCCTTGAGCTTCTAACTGTTCGCGGGCTTTTAAAGCAATATCAACCTCAGAACCTGTAGCAAGTAGGGTCACTTGACGCGGCAAAGAGCCCCCTTCAATCAACACATAGGCTCCACGTGAGGAAAGATTCGTTGCCACAGAGTGCGTACGGAGATGAGGAAGCGCTTGTCTCGAAAAAATAAAAGATACTGGCCCTTGCTGATAAGAAAGCGCCACCTGCCAGCACTCTACCGCCTCAACCGCATCAGCGGGACGCATCACCAACATATGCGGCATGGCGCGTAAGGACGCCAAAATCTCGACAGGCTGATGTGTCGGGCCGTTTTTACCTATCCCGATCGAATCATGACTAAACACAAACTTCACAGGCAGCTTCATGAGGGCAGCATTGCGCAAGGCAGGTCGCATGTAATCTGAAAACGCCAAATACGTCACACTCACAGGAATAGTGCCACCGTGCGCGGCCATGCCATTACACATAGAACCCATCAAATGTTCACGTACACCACAGTGAACATAAGCACCGCTCTGATCTGCGGCAGAAAAAGCAAGCAACCGTCTTTTATGATCAGTTGGCGCCTCAAGATCGGCACAGGCCACGACACGCTCAGGTAAATAATCCGTCATGCAATCATTAATCGCAGCAGATAAATTGATGCCACCGCGCGCAGGCTCGGCAAGCAGCGTCACCTTTAGGCCATCAAGAGCATGCTCAAGCGCAGGCGGCAACTCCCCTCTCATCACACGTTCAAATTCAGCGCGTTTTTCCGCAGGGAGTACGGCGAGCCTCTCCAGCCATTGCGATCTAGCAGACTGCCCCCCTGCGGGACTCGTTCTCCACGTATTTAAAATCGCCTCAGGCACATCAAAAGAAGGATGAGGCCAATTTAAATCCTGACGCATCTGTGCTGCGTCCGTCTCAAACAGCTTGGCACTATGCCCGCCACGTTGCCCCTGAAGCCGAGCTATACCTTTGGCGATCGTTGTGCGGGCCAAAATAATTGAAGGCCGACTATCCTGCCTTGCAGCTTCAATGCAGGCAGAGACAGCCTGCATGTCATGACCATCGACGCGCTGAACATGCCAATGAGCGACTTCAAAACGTTTGGCAACATCCTCGCTAATTGAAAGTTCGGTACTGCCATCATCCGTGATGGCATTATCATCCATCAATAAAATCAGCCTGCCCAGACCGAGATGGCCCGCCAGACTGATCATTTCCTGCCCAACGCCCTCTTGCAAACAACCGTCACCAACAAATGCATAAGTGAAATGGTTGACGAGATCACGCCCAAATCGTGCTCGTAAAAATGCTTCGGCAACCGCCATACCCATCGCATTTGCGATGCCTTGACCAAGCTGACCGGTAGTGACTTCTATACCTGCCTCAGGGTCCAACTCCGGATGGCCTGCGCAGTGCGATCCAAGCTCACGAAAGGATTTGATTTGCTCGAGCGAGATTTTTTGGTATCCCGTGAGATACAGAAGGGAATACAACAGCATCGAGCCATGACCGTTAGACAACACCACACGATCCCGATCCCACCACGTTGGGTGTTCAGGATCATGCTTGAGATGACGCATATACAACGCTGTCGCGATCTCTGCCATGCCGAGAGGGACACCCTGATGACCCTCGCCAGCACGAAGGATGGCATCAACCGAAAGAAACCGAATCGCGTTGGCAAGTGACTGAAGATGGGGTACCGCGGGTACAGTTGTCATATCACTCAGTCTGAATTAATGAATCAACATGCCACCATTAACATCCAGCGTGATACCCGTGCAATACTTCGACAAGTCACTCGCTAGAAAAACGACACAACCAGCCACGTCATTAGGCTCGCCGATTCGATTCATAGGGATGCCAGACAAAATATCAGACAGGCGATCCTCTGGAATCAAACCCTTATTGATGTCTGTTTCAATCAATCCAGGGGTGATACAGTTGACTCGGATATTGTCGACACCACACTCTCGCGCCATGGCGCGCGCCAAACCCAAGACGCCCGCTTTTGCAGCAGAGTAATGAGGACCACCCAAAATACCTCCACCTCGCTGAGCGGAAACAGAGGAAGTACAAATGATCGAGCCTTGCTTACGCTCACGCATGGCAGGCAAAACTGCCTGTGACATAAACAGCGCTCCACGCAAACTCACATCCAGCACGGCATCGTAATCTGCTGCGGTAATTTCCATCGTTTTGCGGGGCTGGGTAATACCGGCGTTGTTAAACAAAATATCGATCTGGCCCATGTTGGCCAATACCGCCTTGACTGCGGCTTCACACGAAGCCTTGTTGGTCACATCAGCGACCACACCCATATGTTGCGCACCCAGTGTGGCTGCAACAGAAGCAGGCTGTGCCTTTTCAAGATCAAGGATGACCACACGGGCTCCCTGTGCTGCCATCATTCGTGCCGAAGCGAAGCCAAGCCCATTCAAGCCCGCACCGCCCGTGATGATCGCCACTTTATCTTTTAACAGCATGATTAAATTCTCCGTTGAATCTGATGTGATAAATGCGTGTGTTGTGTCACACACTCAGGATAAAAAACTTGTGCTGGAGTAGGAGAGCTTATTTCTCCAACCCATTCAGTAGGTCATAGCTTCGAATCACTTGACTATCATCGAGTCGACCATCACCCCTGCCAGAAGAAGATAGAAATAACTGATATGCCGCAGCGGTCAGCGGCAGCGCTGCTTTAGCGTCGCGACCCGCTTGCATCACAATCCCTAGATCTTTGACAAAGATATCGACTGCACTCGTGACGATAGGATCCGACTCAAGCATGCGCGGACCTCTGTCCTTGAGCATCCAACTCGAGGCTGCGGAACCACTCATAATCTCAAGCAGCATCGTTAAATCGAGACCGCTTTTTTTCGCCAGAGAAAACGCCTCTGCTGCGACAGCGATATGCAAGCCACACAAGAGTTGGTTGACCGTTTTACACATCGCGCCTTGGCCGGGCTGATGACCGACATGAAAAATACGCTCGCCAATGACTTGGAATACTTCTTGAATGTCTTTAAAGGTTTCTTCATCACACGCAGCCATAATCGTCAGAGACCCATTGGTCGCTCCGACAACGCCGCCTGACAACGGCGCGTCGACAAGACGGCGACCCTTAGCATGCACCTGCTTGGTAATGTCCTCTACCTCAGCAGGCGGGCACGTCGACATCAGGCAGACGATCCCGCCCATTGGCAACACATCTATCGCGCCAGACTCAAATAACACCTGCTTGGCCTGCGAGGCATTCACCACTAAGATCAACAATAGATCGACGCCCGCGCATGCTTCTTTAGCATTCGTAAATGCCTTGCCGCCCATACCACTCAGTACAGTGAGAGAGGCGGGATTAATATCAATCCCGTGGACGGCATATCCTGCTGTGATTAAATTTTTAACCATGGGAAGCCCCATGGCTCCCAACCCTGCAAAAGCGATTTTTTTCATGTCAATATATTGTCAATGATGGAACATACGTCATAAGAATGAGTACGGCGAACGCAACCAAATAAAAAGGCCAAAGCTCTCGAACAATCGCGCCAATTGACTCTCTTGAAATAGCGGCCGCGACAAAGAGTGTGGTACCCACTGGCGGGGTAAATAGCCCAATACTCAGATTGACAGCCATTATGATCCCAAGTTGAATCAAGTCCAAACCAATCGCGTTCCCGATTGCAACAAAAGTAGGACCTAGGAGAAGGATAGCTGCAGGGAGGTCAAGAAACATACCCACGATCAACATGATCATGTTCAACATGAGAAGAATCATGAGCGGATTTTTAAGGGTTTCAAGTGCCCACTCTGCAACCGCTTTAGGGATCGCTTCAACGGTCAATATATACCCAACCATATTCGATGCGGATATCACCAACATCACGATACCTGTCGTAATTGCAGTATGTACAAGCGCATCTATCAAACGTTTCAGAGTGATGTCACGATAGATCAACAAACTGATGACAAGGCCATAGAACACGGCCATCACACTCACCTCGGTTGGCGTGGCGATACCGGCTCTCAGCAAAATCACAATAAATAACGGCATCGCCAATACGGGTGATGCATAAAAAGTAATTTTGGCAAATTCACGTGCCGTAATCTTATTCATCAGTCTTGGAAAATTGCGCAATCTGCCTGATAGATAACAGACCAACATAAATCCAAAACAAAGCATCAGTCCTGGCACGAATCCTGCTAAAAATAATGATGCAATAGACTGGTCAGAAACAGTTGCGTAGATGATTAATGGAATGGAGGGAGGAATCAATCCTGCAATGACTGAAGAGGAGGCGATCGTAGCGGCAGCGAAAGGTGCCGGATAACCTTCCTTTTTTTGCCAGGGAATCAGCATCGATCCAAGAGCAGAAGCCTCCGCGACGGCAGAGCCAGAAACACCACCAAAAATTGTAGAACCCACCACACTGACCTGAGCGAGACCGCCATGCATGCGTCCGACCAGGGCTGTTGCAAATTCAATCAGTTTTTTACCGAGTACCCCCCCCATCATCAGATTACCGGATAACACAAAAAATGGGATCGCTAACAGCGGAAAGCTTTGAGATGGTTGAAAAATCTTAACTACAACCGTTGCACTTGGCATCCCCCCTGCTGTGATGGCAGCGATTCCAGAACTCACGATAAGGGCGTAACCGACTGGAAAGGCCAGTACGAGCAGCGCGAAAAAGACGGCGAGCATCAAAATAGTCATATGCTGTCCTCGAGGGTGTTTGAACGTACTGTCAAAGGGTCGTCGGCAAACAGCAGGCGAAAGAAGGTGGTAATGCCGGTAACACCAAGTGCTGCAAAGCCAACGATGACAGACATATATGCCCACTTTGCTGAAACACCTGTCACAGGGTAGAGCTCTGAACCTGTAATTTCAATCACAAATAAGCCAACCCAAGCGAGATAAAAGAACGTTGCAA
Source organism: Bordetella parapertussis (assembly GCA_945897365.1). GTDB lineage: Bacteria > Pseudomonadota > Gammaproteobacteria > Burkholderiales > Burkholderiaceae_B > Zwartia > Zwartia parapertussis_A. Next base: position 16,481 of record CAMDFD010000016.1, read on the forward strand.
TCACTAGCAACTGCAACACCATCATCAGCACTCGATTAACATTTTTACCCAGAAAACCTTTAATGGTTTCAACAGCGATATGCTTGCCTAACTGGGCAGCAAGCACGATACCGCTCATCATCAACCATGGAAAGAGTAAGTTTGGCATTTCAGTCGGCCAACCCATTCCCTGATTGGTGATGTAACGAACAACAACTTCTGCCATGAGCGAGATAAACATCACGGTAATTGTGAAAACAGCAATGATCATGCTGATGACTTCAATAACCCGATCAACTCCGTTCACCAGATTCATTGTTAAATGATGTTCTCTTGCGCTCATGGATGATTTCCAGTTCGTTAAGGCTTGGCAGCTTCTGCCACAACTACATCAACCAACTGAGGAAACGTCTTACGCCATTTGTCGTAAACAGGCTTGGTTGCTGCAATGAAGGGAGCTTGATCAACGGCATTAATCTGGATACCAGCCGATGTCAGTTTGCCCTTTAGGTCCGCTTCAGCAGCCAATGAAAGCTCACGGTTCAGCTTGGCAGACTCTGCTGCAGCTTCACGAATAGCTTGTTGATCTTGCTTGGAGATCCCGGCCCATGCTAACTTACTTGCTAACAGAGGTGTTGCTTCATATTTGTGGCCCGTCAAAGAAATGAACTTCTGGACCTCAAACAGCTTTGAGGAGTAGATGTTCACGAGTGGATTTTCTTGACCGTCAAACACACCTTGTTGCAGAGCAATGTAAAGCTCGGAGAAAGCGAGAGGAGCGGGATTCGCGCCTAAAGCCTTAAAAATATCCAAAGTCATCGGATCGGGCGGAGTACGGACCTTAATGCCTTTCAGATCCTCAGGCTTGTTGATCGCGCGCTTGCTGTTGCTAGTGTGACGAATACCGTTATCCCACATCGCCAACAAAACCAGACCTTTTTTGTCTGCTGCATCGGCTAATTGCTTACCAACAGGACCATCTACAACCTTGTATGCATGTGGCAAATCTTTAAACAAGAATGGAAGACCTAGTACCGCAAATTCAGGTACAGCTCCCGAAGTCGTACCTTGGGAGTTCGCACTAAAGCCCAGCGTACCCAAACGCAAGTTAGTAATAGACTCAGCGTCATCTCCGAACTGTGCGTTGCCACCTACATTAACCTTAACGCGACCATTTGTTTTTTGTGCAACCAACTCTGCAAACTTATCAGAAGCGACCGCCTTGGGATTACCTGGGGCCGCATTATGAGAGAGTCTGAGTACTGTTTGTGCAGAAGCTGCGGATACTGAAAGCGCTAAACCTGCAATAGCTGCGACGAGAAGTTTTTTCATGTTGTGTCTCCAAAATAGCTTTTTTGTTTGATTGCACTGGGCTGATAGGCTCAGTGCGTCATTAGGCTTGATCAATATGACTCATGCGTGTGTGGGATTCCCTCCTTTGTTTAGGTTCTTTAAATTTCATTTCTGATACGTTGTGACATCAACTCCGTTGAAATGCCATAACGATCATGCAACGTCGGCAATGCGCCAGCATCCAGAAAAGCGTCCGGTAGTGCAATAGGTAAATACTTGGGTGCGAGGCGTGAACGCAACAACAGGCTTGCAACCGACTCACCCAGACCACCAATTACCGAATGATTTTCTGCAACAACCACTAGACGATCAGAACGCTTGACTTCGCGGAGAATCGCTTCTTCATCTAAAGGCTTGATGGTGGGCACATGCAAGACACTCACCCCGATGCTGTCCTGTTGAAGTTGCGCAGCGACCTCTAGTGCGCGCATCGTCATAATTCCAGAGGAAATAATCAAGACCTCTTTACCTTCGCGCAGCAGCTTGGCCAGGCCCAACTCGAACTTGTAGTCGTATTCATCGAGCACGAGCGGCACATTGCCTCTGAGCAACCGCATATACACCGGCCCCTGATGGTCCGCCATCGCAGGCACTGCCTGCTCAATGTCCAAGGCGTCGCAAGGATCGATGATGGTCAAGCCTGGAATCGCTCGCATCATGGCAATGTCATCTGTCGCTTGGTGGCTGGGACCATAACCTGTCGTCAAGCCCGGCAATGCCGCACAAATTTTGACATTCAAATTTTCTTCACAAATCACCTGATGAATAAAATCATAGGCACGACGGGTTGCGAACACAGCATAGCTCGTCGCAAATGGTGTAAGCCCTGTTTTTGCCATACCGCCTGCTGCAGCAAGCAACAACTGCTCTGCCATGCCCATCTGAAAAAACCGCTCGGGATAGGCTTGCGCAAAAATATGTAGATCTGTGTACTTACTCAGATCCGCCGTCATCCCAACAATATCAGGACGCGACTCGGCGAGAGTGGCGAGAGCCTTGCCAAAGGGCGCGGCGCGCACGCGCTGACCTTCGGAGGCGATTGAGGCAATCATGGCGGAGGTGGTCAACCGCGGTTTAATAGGTGCGTTAGCGCTCATGACCGGTCTCCAGGTCCATAGGTTGAATCCAAAATATCCAGTGCTTGCTGCCACTCGGGGGGATCAACACGTATGAAGTGATTTTTTTCACGCGCCTCTAGAAAAGGAACGCCCTTACCCATGAGCGTGTCAAAAAGAATGACACGAGGCTTTTTTTCAGTCAGTGCACGTGCAACATCAAATGCATCACGCACCGCGAAGAGATCATTGCCATCGACACGCTGAACGTGCCATCCAAAAGCCTGCCATTTATCAACCAAAGGTTCAAAACCCATGATCTTTGTCGAGGGACCGTCCGCTTGCTGATTGTTGATATCGACCAGACAGATCAGATTGGAAAGCTGATGGTGACTGGCACCGAGCGCCGCCTCCCAAGTCGCACCTTCGTCCAACTCACCATCCGACATGGAGTTATAAACAAAGGCATCAATTTTTTGGTGTCTCAAGCCAAGCGCGATCCCCACTCCTATCGCTAGGCCCTGACCAAGAGAGCCACCAGAGATTTCCATGCCGGGCGTGTAAGTCGCCATTCCAGACATGGGGAGTCGGCTGTCATCGCCGCCATACGTGTCCATTTCCTCTGCGGAAATGATCTCTGCCTCTAAAAGCGCTGCGTAATGCGCAATCGCGTAATGTCCATGAGAAAGCAAAAATCGGTCGCGGTGCTCCCAATCCGGATCTTCAGGTTTGAATTTCATGGCATGACAATACGCCACAGCAAGCACATCCGCATATCCGAGCGCTTGACCCACATAACCCTGGCCTTGAATCTCACCCATTTGGACTGAATACCGCCGAATCCTATAAGCGCTATCAGCCAAAGCGTGATCAGTTGGTTTTTGCTTCATCGCGATTAGACTTCCTCGTCATTAACACATCTTTAGCAGAGCTCTTTACAGCTTTCAATCAAGTCATTGTTTACCTTTAGAGAGCGATCGCCGTTATACGGCCATGGCCACCATGAAAGGGATTCGTTTGAGCTTGCTTGTCTCCGTTTGCTTGTCTGAGTTAACTCAGTGCATTCGTGTTTTATCCCAATACTATCAACTCGACAGAACGAAAACAAATGAATAATTTAGTCTTATAGATGAATTTAATTCATGTTAAAAACGAACAATGAGAAAAATTCCCCCGCTTAAATCCGTTCAAGCGTTCGAGGCCGCCTCGCGCCTTGGATCTTTTGTTGCCGCTGCAGACGAGTTGCATCTGACTCCCTCTGCGATCAGCCACCAAATTCGGACGCTTGAGCAGAGGCTAGGGATCGCCTTATTTCATCGTGCGCATCGCAGCGTAGAGTTAACCGATATCGGACGTCGTTACGCAGAGTCAGTCTCTGAGGCACTCAATCTAATCGAGTCTAGTACTCGCAGCATTGAGAGAGCTGGCAAAAGCGATATCCTGACGATTCATAGCGTTCCCAGCATCGCGGCTCAGTGGCTCATGCCAAGACTTTCCAGATTTTCTGCCATGCATGCAGATATCGATGTGCGCTTGAACGCATCGTCTGCACCCGTTGACCTTGCCGCAGGAGAGGCAGATTTCGATATCCGTTACGGGCATTTTTTCCCGGATGCTGGCGTGATGGTCGAACCCTTCCCTGCGGAAACAATTGTGGTGAATTGCTCCCGCTCAATGATGTCGGGGCGTCTTCAATCAAAAGGGGCGTTTACCTTTAATGGCAAAACGTTGATTCACACAGAAGTGAACAAATACACTTGGAGAGATTGGTCCAAGGAACATCCAGAACACAATTTGGATCTTGAACGAGGCCCACGTTTTGATCGTTCATTTATGGCGATTAACTGTGCAGTAGACGGCCTCGGTATTGCGTTGGAAAGCACACTACTCATCGAACGAGAACTGGAAAGTAAAAAGCTCGTCATGCCCTTTGGACCAGAGGGTCCTCAAATTGTCTGTCATCAACTGACATACCTCAAATCCAAAGGGCACGTGCAAAAAATGAAAGCTTTCCGTGAATGGCTGTTTGATGAACTGAACCAATCCATGGCTAATCTAGGCTAGCTCCCTGATACTTTCAATGCAGCGTCAGAACTCTTTAAAATAAAAATACACCTTTACCCGACGTTTGCTTATCAAAAAGCTGATACGCCTGAACTGCATCCTCAAACCCCCAGCGATGGGTAAAAAGAGCATCAACATCCACGCCACGATCGGCAACAAATCTTGCGCAGTCACCTTGACCAACCGTTGAAAACGTCCATGAGCCAATAATCGTCACTTGGCGGCGTAACAAGTCCGGACTCACATCAAGCGATACGCTACCACCTTCACCCACAAAACAAGCCTTGCCCCACGTACGCACGCACTGAACAGATTGTTTGCGTGCCAAAGGAGATGAGGAAGCATCCATGGAGGCATGCGCACCCAACCCATGCGTTAGCTGCTTAATTGCTTGCACAGGATCATCTTTGGAGGGATTGATCACAGCATCCGCACCCAACTCTTTGGCACGCGCCAAACGCTCCTCGCTCACGTCCAGCGCAATCACCCGCGCACCCAAGGCATGAGCCAACTGTGTCGAGGACAGACCAACGGGACCTTGTCCGAAAATCGCGATCGTTTGACCGCCATTTAAATCAAGACGATGTAGAGCCCCCCAAGCCGTCCCTGTACCACAAGCAATCGCAGCGCCCGTTTCAAACGTCAACTCTTCAGGTAATTCAACAATCGTGCTTGCTGGGCACTTCATGTATTTCGCATGTGAGCCGTGACCGGTGACGCCGTAGACTTCTTTAACACCTTCGTCACAAAGCTGCATCCATCCCGTCGAGCAGTGGGGGCACGCACCACAACCTCGATAGTGATGCACCATGGCACGCTGGCCCAAATAGGCGCGCTTCGGGCTGACCCCGGACCCAACAGCAACCACCACGCCACATGGTTCATGTCCCGCTACGACTGGAGGCGCATCACCATAGCCGAGCGCCCTGATCGCCTCACCACGCGGGGAACGATAAAACTTAAGGTCGCTTCCGCACATGCCTGAGGCTTTGATCTCAAGGACAACCTCATCAGGACCCGGTGAAGGATCTGGAAAATCCAGATACTCAATTTTGCTATCCCCCACAAATACAATCCCTTTCATTGCATGGCTCCTCGTTGGATTTTTAATTTATATGTGTATAACATTAAGACGGGGATTGCGCAGCCCACCGATGCACTAAACAACACTCGTTTTAATCAAGCACACGATCTTCCAAAATCATCTGCGAAGCCCGCTCAGCAATCATGATGACAGGCGCACTCGTATTGCCGCTTGGCACTTGCGGCATGACAGAAGCATCTACGATGCGCAGCCCCGCAAGCCCTTTTACGCGCAAGCGGTGATCCACCACGCCATGTTCATCTGGTCCCATCCGGCATGTGCCAACCGGGTGATACATCGTCTGCGACTGCTCACGGATGTATTGCTCAAAATCACGTTCCGTCACGCACTCGGGACCGGGCAAAGACTCTGCCCTGACATGCTCTTTAAAAGGCGAAGTCTGGTAGATCTGACGAATAATCTTAAGACCCACGATCAACGGTTTAACGTCGCGCTCATCAGCCAGATAGTTTGCAAACATCCGTGGTGCCTGACGAAAATCTGCTGACTGCAGCGTCAAGCTCCCTTTTGAATAGACATGCAACAAGCCGCACGAGGCTGTGATCGCAGGCGCTTTATCGGCTCGGTACATACCGCTTGCACCCAGCATACTGAAGGGCCGCATTTGCATTTGTAGATCGACTCGATCACTATTGACACCAGAGCGCGCAAAAAGTCCAACTTGCGCCGCAGCGGAGTTGAGCAAACCTTTTTTAGACACCAGATAACGTAGGACCTCAGGGATCATCCTCACATTGCTGGAAATTTTATGATTGATGGAAAACACGGGATCCACACTTGCCAGACTATGCACATAGACATGATCGTGCAAGTTCATCCCCACCCCAGGTGCATGATGCAACACCGAAATGCCATGCTCACGGAGATGATCGGCAGGTCCAACGCCCGAGAGCATCAAGATCTGCGGCGTATTAATCGCACCCCCTGACAAAATCACCTCGCCTGCACCAATATTCATCAGCTGACCGTTGATGAAACAACGTACCCCAATCGCTTTTTTACCCTCAAACAAGATACGCTCCACCAAGGCGTTGACCATGACCGTTAAGTTTGGACGCTTGCGGATGGGATGTAGAAAAGAACGTGCGGCTGAGGCGCGCACACCCTTGTGGATCATCAACTGCACATAGCCCACCCCTTCCTGGGTCACGCCATTAAAATCATCGTTAGGGCGGATGCCAGCATTGATAGCCGCAGCCACAAAAGCTTGTGACGCTTCATGCGGCTCCTCAAGAGCAGAGACTCTGAGCTCGCCCTTTGCGCCATGATAGGTGGACGCTCCCGCAAAGTGACACTCGGTACTTTTAAAGGCAGGCAACACATCGGACCAACCCCAGCCCGGATTACCGGCATCACGCCAGGCATCGTAATCCTCGGAGGCACCACGCATGTAAACATGACCATTGATACTGCTCGAGCCACCCAAGGTTTTCCCACGCGGCCAACCGATTCTGCGTCCGTTTAAGCCAGGTTCAGGTTCGGTCTGGTAGCACCAGGACACCTCAGGATTGTTCACAACCCTGGGTACACCCGCAGGTATTTTGAGCCAAGGATTTGTATCCTCGGGACCTGCCTCAAGCAGCAACACCCGGTTGGATGGGTCAGCGGACAATCTATTCGCTAGCACGCAGCCAGCAGACCCCGCACCAATAATCACGAAATCGTAATGTGAATTTAGTTCTAACATCACCAACCACACGTATGTCTAAGGGGTTTAATTACATTGACTAAACTAGGATTTTTTATCCAAGGTTTTCGCATTGGCGACTTAAAAACAATTAACGCCAGTCATATTCTATGTGGATTCTATTTCTTACCTCAAAAAAATCTCAATACTTTCACATTCATAATGATAAAAATTTTATCTTTTGATGATATAAAAGTATGCTCACAATAGAAGTTCTCATTACTATTATCAAAGATGTGATCAGTACCTTCCTTCATTTCAACCTTCAGACGAGGTTCATCATGCACACTAAACGCCGTACACTAAAATCGATTTCAGCCTTGTGCGCAATCGGCGCTATTGGCAGTATTGTCGGAATGAGTTCAGCTTTCGCACAAGCAAACAAATGGCCTGATAAACCCGTTCGGATCGTGGTTCCTTTTGCGCCAGGTGGCAGTAATGACATTATTGCCAGACGATTAGCCGAAAACTTGCGACAAAGCTTGGGTCAACCTTTTCTGATTGAGAACAAACCAGGTGCTGGTAGCGTGGTCGGTGCAAACTATGTTGCTAAATCTGCTCCAGATGGCTATACGATTTTATTTGTGTCAGGTTCACTTGCCACAACCGCAGGCGCTCAAAAAACACCCTACGATGCTAAAGTCGCATTCGAACCAATCACCACTGTGGCTGAGTCACCCTTTGTATTGCTGACCCGAGAGGGCTTTCCAGCTAAAAACGTCAAAGAACTCATCGCGTATATCAAAGCCAACCCTGGCAAAGTCAATTATGGAACAGCCGGCATTGGCGATAATGCTCAATTGATGACGGAGTTACTTGCTAAAGAAGTAGGCGGACTCAAAATGCAATCCATCGCCTACAAGGGCATTAGCCCAGCACAACTTGATCTCGTCGCTGGTCGTACCGACTTTCTCTTCACGACTGTTGCTTCAATTAAAGGCACTTCAGCAGATGCACTTCCAAAGATTGCCTTCACTGGCGCAACACGCGACCCTGACTATCCCAATATTCCTACCGTCAAAGAACAAACAGGATTGGACTACGTCGTCACGATCTGGTGGGGTGCCTTTGGTCCAGCAGGGATGGATAAAAAAGCTCGCGACATCCTGAATGTTGAAATTAAAAAAGCGGTCTCGACACCTGAGTTTAAAAAGTTTCTCGAAACACTCGGCGCTCGCTCTTCCACTTCATCACCTGACGAACTCCGTGCGCTTTTAGCAAAGGATGTTGATCGCTGGACTGCGACAGCTGAAGCCATCGGCATTCGTCAAAAATAAAAGTCCGTGAATAAACACTCTGGAAACCAACATGACCACCAGTAGACAAAATGAACAAGAGGATTTCTTAAGTCTTGTCGGCGAGTATATTTCCGAAAGTACTGCCAATATGCACGGTATGACTTCAAGAACAGATCCCAAAATTTTGGCCAATGAAGCGATACGACTGAATCGTGACGCCAGACTGGCAACAGATGCAGGGATCAATCCGTTCTATCAGCCAACTAGTTTTCAGAGTGTATTGAAAAAAGAGGCCGACGTTCTACGTGTCGGTTCCCCTGCCCTCAACCAAAGAAACACGACAAGCTCACCTCAACAATCCTCTAGCTTTCCTTCTCTTGTTGAGACGGCCCAACGTTTGCGTGATGGTCAAGTCACAAGCATGGAACTGACCCAAGTAGCGGTCAGCAGAGCCATACAAACTCAGCCAGCTCTTAATGCATTTCTTGAAATATGGGCTGAAAAAGCGCTAGAGACTGCGCATCTTAGAGACAAGGAATTGCAAGCCGGTCATGATCGCGGATTGCTTCATGGCATTCCGCTCGCGCACAAGGATTGTTTCAATATCATTGGGCACTCGGCAACGATTGGTTCTAAAGCTCGCATGTCAGCTCCTAGCCAAGATAATGCACGCGTCATCGAACTGCTTGATCAGCAAGGTTCTGTCAATATTGGTACGCTTAATCTGAGCGAAATGGTTGCAGGACCAACAGGACAAAATCCTATCTTTGGTGATTGCTGCAATGCTATAGATCCAAACAGAATTTCTGGCGGTTCCTCAAGCGGCTCAGGCTCGGCTGTTGCCTCGGGTGCAGTATTTGCTTCAATGGGTAGCGATACTGGGGGTTCCATCCGCATCCCAGCATCCGTCAATGGCTTGTACGGACTGAAGCCTACCTACGGAAGGATTTCTCGTGCTGGCTGCTTTCCCCGCGCATATTCCGTAGATTGCCCCGGCCCGCTCACGCGATCTGCACAAGATTGCGCTGCGTTGCTCCAAGCCGTTGCTGGACATGACCCCAATGATCCATCTACGTTATCAACTGAGGTACCAGATTATTTAGGGCTCTTAGATGTTGCGGGACTTGGAAGTCGAGTCGCAACACTCAGCTTTGCTAAAGATGAACGTTACGACCCGCAAATCAACCAAGTTTTTGAAAATTTCATTAGCCATATACAAGGTCAGTTTGGCGAGGTTAGTCATGTGACCTATCCAGAAGTCAATCGCTGCAATGCATTAAGCGAAGTGATCTCAAAAGTCGAGGCTGCAGCCGTCCACGGACAGTGGATGCGAAAAAATCCTCAGGCTTACTCACAAGCCGTATTCACCAGAACTGAGACAGGCTTGCACATACCCGCCGTTCGTTACATGGAATCGCTCATCTTTCGACTGGATATATTGGAATCCTTTATACGTGAACAATTGCGTGATGTTGATTTGTTAATTTGTCCAACCATCCCCATCCCAACACCACTTCGAAGCGAGATTGATCTTGAACGACCAGAGGTGACGCTTAATACTGTGGTTGCATTAACTCGGCTCACTCGCCCTTTTAACTATCTCGGGCTACCGGCCCTGACCATGCCGATTGGACGCGACGCAAACGGCATGCCGGTTGGGGCACAAATTATTGGTCGACCCTTAGCTGAGGCCAGAATCCTCTCGTTTGCACACCTCATCTCTCAAACGATGAGTACTTAAACACATCATTCCTTTTTGAATCACTCAATCATGAGCGAACTATGACCACAAAACCATGGGATCAGTATTTAGGCGATCAAGACAAAAAAGTGTTGGAGCGTGGCCGTTTTGCCAGAAGAATGGGTTTTGGTAAAAAGCCAGCAATCATTGTCGTCGACGCACAAAAATTTATGGTTGGCGTACCCGGCCAAGAATCTGAATGGCCCTCAAGCGGCGGACAACAAGGACATGATGCGATGGCACAAATCGTCGCCCTCGTTAGCCAAGGACAAAAGCATAAGATTCCTGTTTTTTTTACACGCTTTGAGATCGCGTCATCTGGCGTCGATATGGGGGTCTACGCGCGTAAACGAGACTTGTTGCACTCTCCGCACTGGTGTCTCGCGGGAGAGGTTGGCTCAGAGCTCGTGGATGCGCTCACACCAACCAGTCACGATATTGAGTTTGTTAAGAAAAAGCCAAGCTGCTTTCATGGCACGCCTTTATTGGGATATCTCATCGATAGACAGATTGATACCCTCATTGTCGTAGGTGGCTCGACAAGTAATTGTGTACGCGCCACTGTGTTTGACGCCGCTTCTTATAACTATCGCGTGATCATTCCTCAAGAAGCAGTTTTCGATCGTTTCCCTATTTCAAATGCCATCAGTTTGTTTGATATGGACAGACAATTTGCTGACGTCGTCAATATCAAAGAGGTCTACCAGTATTTTGAATCAATCAAGTAACTAGAAAGAGCCTCTTTGCAACAGTACTTGTTGCATTGATGGCTCTTTCATAATTGCCTGAAGATCGTCTGATACCTTTTTCACAATGCCTTCGGGTGTACCGACTGGAAAAAAACAAACCAGCTCAACCTACGCCAAAAAGCCTCGATAGCCCTGCCCAGCAATTGTCGGCACATTTGGTAATTGAGTCACACGCTGGAAAATTTCATTGCATTGCAGCGACAAAAGGCTTTAGCTCTTCACGAATTAACTCAAGCGACTTGGTGAATTCCGCTCCGGGCATATACGCAAGCACAGCTGCATCATTTTTGACAGTAGCCACGAAAGCAGGATCGGCAATCGTATCCTTTATCGCTTGTTGTAAACGATTAGCAATATTATCAGGTAAGGCTTTAGGTCCTGCAATGGCTCGCTCTGACGTCACACGGATTTTGTAGCCGAACTCATAAATTGATGGAACGTTGGGTATAGCTGAAACTTTCGTTGGATTCATCACTGCAACAGGTATGATATTTTTCATATTTCCATACCCTGCCAGATATTCTCCCACGCTCGCAATAGCGAAATCAACGTGCCCACCGATTAAAGCGCTCTTAAACTCACCCGCGCCCTTAAATGGAATGTCAGTGCCACTGATCTGCGCAGCAGCCTCAAGCTTTAGCAAGGCCTGATGACCACTTGTGCCTCGTCCACTCGTCGCAAACGACAGAGATTTAGGATCCTTTTTGAGGGCACCGATGATCGCAGGGATTGTTTTAAACTTTGCATCACCGCGAACCATCAATACGGCTGGATCATCGACGACACGGGCAATAATACGGACGTCATCCGTCTTATAGGTCGCTTGCTTGTACATTGGAATAAATACAAAACCTGGCACATTAATAAAGCCAACGGTATAGCCATCAGGTTTCGCACGTGCAAGATAGGTTGTTGAAATCTCACCTCCAGCACCCGGTTTGTTGACCACGACAATTCTAGTCTTTCCCCCAAGTTTTTTTTCAAGAAAAGGTACAAGCGCTCGGGCCATCAGGTCCGTGCCGCCACCCGGGGCGAAACCAACGACTAATTCGATTGCTTGGTCTTCGGGCCACGCCGCATAGCTTGGCGCACACAACACGCTTAATAAGACTGCAGCGGAACAAGCTTTAACTTTTCGAAGAGACATCAGGATTTCCTTTTTAAGTACTTTTATAATTTTCAGTAGATTCAATATACGGCCGGTATGCCAAAGCAAGCAATACTTTTATCACTTTGATAAAACATATTTGTTTGCTCTAGCAAATAGCGGTCAAAAATTAATTAAGAACAATTTTTGCCTCAGTCACGACACGAGCCCATTTGGCGGCCTCCGAGACCATCATGTCTTTCAAGACTTTAGGCTTGCCACCAACAACAGTAAATCCCATATCCACAAGACCTTTATTTAACGTGGCCTCTTTCAATGCAAACTCAAAGGCATCATTGAGTATTGCAACAATATTTTTTGGCGTCCCTGCGCGCACAACAAATCCATACCAAGAGATCAATTCAAAACCCGGCACTCCCGACTCACTGACTGTAGGTAGATTGGGGAATTGGGGCGAACGCTGAGGTGTTGTAATAGCCAGTGCCCGCAGCCGGCCCGCGTTGACCAGCGCCATTGACTCAGGAAGAATGGCGATCGACATTGTTGTCTGTCCCCCTGCTAAACCAGCAAGCGCAGGAGCACCTCCCTTGTATGGAATATGAGACATCTCGATTCCTGCCATCATTTTGTACATTTCAGTACCAAGATGTCCTGGCGAACCATTTCCTGCCGTTGCGTAGTTACTCTGATTTGGTTTGCTTTTAAGATATGCAGTCAGTTCCTGCATCGTGTGAACAGGAACTGAGGGGTGAACGAGAACCTGACTCGCTTGTTCGGTCGCCAGAATGATAGGCTCAAGGTCTGTAAGGGGGTTGTATGGTGACTTTTCCTTATAGAGGAGCGGATTAACCGCTAGAGCAGCCGAAGTCCCGAGAAATATAGTGTAACCATCTGCGGGCTGTTTTAAAACATGACTCACTGCGATGTTGCCGCTCGCTCCAGGAATATTTTCTACAATAATAGTTTGACCAAGTTTCTCACCCACCGCTTTAGCCATTGTGCGGGCAAGGAGATCCGTCGATCCACCAGGCGCGTAAGGAACAACAATTTTCATTGTCTTCGATGGAAACTCCTTTTGAGAGCCTTGGGCCGACACTACACCAACGCTTGAAAGACCAAACATCACGACTGCAAGAACTTTAGCCACAATCTTTTTCATATCAATACCTTTTAAATGTAATAGATTAAAAATCCTAAACATCACATATGTGTCATGATTTTTTAGGCATTCAGGATAAATGACAACAAGCACTAAACATATTCATACAAAGCATCAAGCGTTGTGAGTGATGCGGGACGTTCACTTGGCAGTCCATAACCGCCTCCTCCAGGTGTACGCAAAATAACTTCGTCACCCGGAGCTAGGATGTGTGGACGCCGGCTATCAATAGCAACACCATTTATCAATACCTCGCCGCAAGCACCCTCTCCACCACCTCCGAGACCTGGCGCAGGGACTTGGATTCTTTCCGTCAGAAATACAATCGACAAGGGGCCATCGTGACTATTAGTGAAACAGATTTCCTCACCCAGTCCACCACGCATACAACCTACACCGCCCGATCCAGGTCGCAAGCGTTTATATTTAAAAAATACCGGTGAATCTCTCTCAGCGATCTCAATAGGAGTAGGTGAAATATTGCTTGGCCAAGACATTGCAGCTGAACCGTCTTTACTCGCTGTAGCACCCATACCTCCGTTGTAGAAAAGAACAGTCGCAAAAGGTTTGCCGTCAGAGCGAGTCCCACTGAGATTGGCAATCCAAAGTGGAGAGCCAGCACCAGCCATTACTCGCTTAGGCAAAACTGAGTGGAGGGCTCCAAAAATTAATATTGGAACGTAATGACCCGTACAAGAACGTCCACCTACAGGTGCAGGAGATTTTGGATTCAGTAATGATCCCTCGGGCGCTGAAATACGGATCGGTCGAAATAAACCATCATTGTTAGGAAGATCTGGAAGTAACAAGCACTTAATTGCATAGACCGTCATCGCATAGGTATAAGCCAAGACACAATTTATTGCACGCGGCTGTTGTAAGGAAGTTCCTGAAAAGTCACAATCAATTTCACCCCCTTTCACATTGACAACTACAGAAAAGCGAAATCTATTTTCAAAACCATCTGTACACATCTCATATTGATATGAGCCGTCTTTTATTTGATGGATCGCTTGCCTCATTGCAGATTCACCGCGAGAAAATAAAGCTTCAGCAAGCTCATCCACACCATCTAACGCATACTCCTGCAGAACATCGCCTATGCGATCTGCAACGAGTTCAACAGCACCAACTTGAGACCAAATATCGCCAATCGTCTGCTCTGGAGTCCGAACGTTAGTCTTGATTAACGTGATTAATGTTTCATCAGGTACGCCCGCTCTTAAAAATCTCATCATTGGTATATGAAAACCCTCTTCATATAGTTCGCGAGAATCAACAGAACGGATTTTTCCTCCAATATCAGGCACATGACCCGCAGTTGCCGCAAAACCAATCAGGCTATTTTGATAAAAAATTGGTTTCACCAAGCAAACATCATTGAGATGTCCCGTGCCGATCCATGGATTATTAGTAATGTAGATATCCCCTTGGCGGATCTCATCGATACCAATCAGTGACATCGCGGCCCTGACCGTTCGGGGTAAGGTGCCAATAAAAGAAGGAATGCTTCCACTGTTTTCGGCAAGAGCACGCCCTTGAGAATCAGTAATGACTACTGCAAAATCATTCGCTTCAGTTGAAAGCGTTGAAAATGAAGTGCGTACGATTAGTTTTGCCGCCTCATCTGCAATCGAACGCACACGCGTCCAAAATACCTCTAAAAAAATTGGATCCGCTGCTCGGTTTGTAATAATAGATTTATTAATTAGGCTCATTGCTCAATATCCCCAATCGTAATCACCAAATTGCCGCTAGCTAGCTGCTCAACACGTCCTTTAGGACCGACAACAAGCGTAGAGCTCACATCCTCAATCAGCAGTGGTCCCCTTGCAGAAAACCCCGTTGAGAGCTCAGCGCGCTCGAAAATCGGGGTTTCAATATAGGCATTGAGCTCCTTGAAATACACTTCACGAAATCCTTTAGGCCCAACATCGTGACCTATGCGCATTAACTCTGGCACAAATTGGGTATGAGGTGGCGCATCACCTGAGATCCGGACATTGACAAATTCAACTTGCACATCAGGCGGTGTGCGACCAAACTTCTCCTTGTATGCGCTTTCAAAAGCTTGAACAAGTTTGATGCGAATATTATTTTCAGATTGAACGGTGTCATCCGAGTAAGGTCCCTCGGGTAACTCAACGGATAGATTGAAACCTTGACCGACAAATCGACCGTCCGCTTGTCGCTTTATCGATATTGGACCAAACGCATACGAAAGCGTTTCTAGGGTTAACCTCGCCTCAACTTCTAATTCGCGGTACGCATTCTCAAGAGGACTCAATGCATTAGAAGAAAATTTAAAATTCAATGTTCGTGACAAGTCTGACCGAGCGGAGGCCATTAATAAACCAAATGCTGAGGCCACACCCGCAGAGGGGGGGCAGATAATTTTAGAAACACCTATTTTCTGAGCAACATAATAAGCGTGAAGAGGGCCACCACCACCCGTACACACCAAGACAAAATCCCTTGGATCACGTCCACGCTCCGCAACGTGTACGCGGGCAGCGCCGGCCATGTTTTCGGCAACAACATCGTGAATACCCCAGGCGACATCGATCAAGCTCCGGTCAAGTGACTGACCCATTTGAGACAAGGCTTCAACAGCACGACTAGGATATATAGATAAGGAACCACCAGCAAAATATTCAGGGTTAAGGTAGCCAAGAATTAAATTTGCATCCGTCACTGTCGGCTTGACACCGCCAAGACCGTAGCATGCAGGGCCAGGCTCTGAACCGGCACTTTCCGGACCCACTTTTAACAATCCTAATTGATCCAGATGCGCGATGCTCCCACCCCCAGCACCGATTTCAATTAGGTCGACTGTCGTAATTCGAATTGGTAATCCACTCCCCTCTGAAAATCTTTTGCGACGAGCGACTTCAAAGGTGAATGATATTGACGGGTGTCCATTCTCGATCAGACTTAACTTTGCTGTTGTCCCCCCCATGTCAAATGCCAAGAGATTCGGGAATCCATCCTGCATTCCATAGTGTGCTGCCGCAATTGAGCCTGCAGCTGGCCCAGATTCCAATAAATCAATCGGATTGCGCCTTGCTTGAGAAATATGGGATAAACCACCATTCGAGAGCATCATCAGGACACCACACTCGATACCTAAATTTGCCAACCGATCCTCGAGTGCAGTCAGGTAGCGACTTGCCATGGGTTTGATGTAAGCATTTGCTAGAGTGGTGGACATTCTTTCAAATTCGCGTATGACGGGTGCGACATTCGAAGATAGTGTGACTTCCATTTGAGGAAAATCACGTTTAATCCACTCTGCAACAGTTCTCTCGTGACCTGAAAAAGCGTACGAATGAAGCAGACAGACTGCGATGGAACTCACGCCTTGATCAGCCAAATAAGAAACAGCCGATCGGACATTTCCTTCATCGAGTGGCTCTAATTCATGACCTTTAGAGTCAACACGACCGCGAATCTCAGCGCGAAGATTGCGTGGAACAAGAACTGGAGCCCGCTCTATCGTTAAATCGTAGAGATCAAATTTTCGTTCATTACCGATTTCAATGATATCTTTGAAACCATCATTGACTAGCATTCCAATGCCGGTCGCTCGGCGCTCAATCAGCGCATTAGTAAACAGTGTTGTTGCATGAACGACTCGTTTAATTTTTGAG
Source organism: Bordetella parapertussis (assembly GCA_945897365.1). Taxonomy (GTDB): domain Bacteria; phylum Pseudomonadota; class Gammaproteobacteria; order Burkholderiales; family Burkholderiaceae_B; genus Zwartia; species Zwartia parapertussis_A. The sequence continues at coordinate 33,369 of CAMDFD010000016.1, forward strand.
GGGGGAATTCCCCATTTTTCAATGAGTTCAATGACACCATTGGTGACTGCCTGTGCTGGATCGCCATGTGTAGTCAATACCTTTGAGCTGTATAGCTTACCGGCAGAGTACTCAAGTGCCACAATGTCAGTAAAAGTGCCACCAATATCAATACTGATTGACCAATCACTCACAAATGATCTCCAACAAAAATAATTATTTTCATCGTGCTAAGTAGCACGATGAACTTGCTCATACCAACTCTTCGCATGCCAAACGAATCCTACGACACCCCTCTTCCAGCACAGCATCTTTTGTAGCAAAAGATAATCGAAAGAACGGCGACTGACCATACGCGGCTCCCTGGATGACGGCTACGTTCTGAGATTCGAGAAGATGTTTTACAAAGTCAGTGTCATCGCGAATGACATTTCCTTCTTTTGTTTTTTTTCCGATTGCCTCTGCACAGGATGCAAATAAATAAAACGCACCTTCTGGCTGATGAAAACTTAAACCAGGGACATGACTGAGTAGACTAACAACTTTGTCCCGACGACTTTGAAAAATTGATCGACTCGTCTCTACAAAATCCTGAGGGCCAGACAAGGCTTGAGTGGCTGCGGCCTGGCTTATAGCAGAGGGATTCGATGTACTCTGTGACTGAAGCTTTATCATATTTTTAATGAGTGTCGCAGGACCTGCCGCATAGCCAATTCTCCAGCCTGTCATTGCATACGCTTTTGAAACGCCATTAATTGTCAATGTGCGCTCCATCAGAGCGGGCTCAACTTGAGCCACAGTCACGAATTCTCGTCCGTCATAAATTAAATGTTCATAAATGTCATCTGCCAACACACTTACGTGAGGAAACCTCAGTAAAACTTCCGTGAGTGCTTTGAGCTCGCTGCGCGTGTATACAACTCCGCTAGGGTTCCCGGGCGCATTCAAAATCAACCAGCGCGTTTTGGGTGTAATTGAAAGTTCGAGTTGCTCAGGTGACATCTTGAATCCCTTTTTAGGATCGCAAGCAATAAAGACCGGACTACCACCAGCAAGACGCACAATGTCGGGGTAAGACACCCAGTAAGGTCCAGGAATAATGACTTCATCACCGAAGTCTACTGTGCACATCAACGCATTAAAAATAGCCTGCTTAGCACCACTACAGGCAATAATTTGATTCAGCTCATAAGAAAGCTCGTTTTCTCGTTTGAACTTTGCTTTAATCGCCTCTTTAAGTTCAACCGTGCCGCCTACGTCTGTGTATTTAGTTTTGCCAGAATGCATCGCAAGAACGGCGGCCTCTTTGATATGTTCTGGCGTATCAAAATCAGGCTCACCTGTTGTTAAACCAATGACGTCACGGCCTAACGCCTTCAATTCTCTAACGCGCTGGCCTGCCATAGAACTTGGCGAGGGCTCTATACGGCCTAGTCTTTTAGAAATATGGATCATTTGTTCGCTTTTTATTTGCTTATGAAAAAAATACTTACTTCTAAATGACCTTAGATGTTGAGCCCTAAAAATTCAAATCAAATAAAAAGATAGATTTATCGTTTTTAGCGATAAATACATTAATCCATCGTTTTTTTGAAACTCGCACAGATTTATCAAACACGAGGAATCTTTTTGACACCCAAAGGAAATTTATGATGATCAAGGGCAATTAAAATCGAATCTACAAGATGTGTTGCGCTTGGTGCCATGGAGCGTAGGCGGCGAGAAATAAGACCAATTTCTCGATACAGAATAGGCCCCTTCAGCGGGCGATATGCAAACTTTGCAAATCCTGTCAGATTTGCTGCAAGCGCAGGTAGTATTGAAAAACAATTGCCTTGGTTAATGAGTGGATACAAAGAAGTTGTACTTGAGGCTTCATCGTGCCTCCCCTGAAAAACCTCTAGTTGATTGACATTCTCACGAAGGAATTTGCTTATTCCTGTGTCGGGTGTAAGCGATATAAAACCTTTAGAAGTCAGACTGTCCCAATTAAGTGACTTTGATGAACCGGCAAGATGAAAATCAGATCTACAAACTACACCATACCGATCCATCAAAAGTGGCACATAATCCAAAACATCCGTGTTTTTAGGGCGATCTGCAATAGCAAAATCAACTTCTCCGTCGATGACTAATTGCTCAACATGACCTGCTCCAGTATCTCTAAGTGACAGAGTAATCCCTGAAAATGAAGAGCGAAAGTCAGCAATGACTGTCACCATGACTTGATACAAAAAGGATGCCGCACAGGCAATCTTAATATGCCCTACCTGCCCCTGAGAGTATGCTTGCAGGTCTGATATTGCCGTATCAAAATCACGCAAAATCTGATCTGCTTTGCTTTTGAAACGTTGAGCTTCGTCCGTCATGACTACACTTCGTGTCGTTCTATCAAAAAGACTAAAGCCAACAGCTGACTCAAATTGCTGAATAGTCGCAGTGAGCGACGACTGGGTAATGAACAAGCGAGCAGCCGCTGTAGTAAAAGAACCCGTGGTGGCGAGCTCAGAAAAGGCACGTAAATGCCTCAGCGACACGACTCTAGTCATATGAATCTTTAACTTGGTTAGATTAGTTCTTGTAAGTCGGGTCTGAGCGATCCAGTTTACGAATCAAGGCGGGCCACTCTAGATCCCCAAAACGGCGACGCGTACTGGCCTGATAGTTCTTCCACGTTTCTTCTAACACTCTTTCTGATACCTTGACCATGGGAGAGTTGCACGCCATCGCGGCAAGTTGTGCATAGCAGGAAAGCTCCAAGCGATGCAGCCAGTTAAAGGCTTCTCCGATTGTCACACCCGCCACGAGTGCGCCATGGTTACGCAACATCAGTACGTTGTTTGTGCCGAGATCTTTCACCAAGGATGCTTTTTCTGTATCAAGCAAAACCACACCCTCGTAGTCATGGTAGGCAATCTTTAGAAAGCGCATCGAAGTTTGATTGAGCGGTAGCACGCCACACTCAAGAGAAGAAACCGCCATCGAGGCCCAACTATGTGTATGCACGACGCACCCCACATCGTGGCGCGCTTCGTGAATAGCACTATGAATCACTGCACCTGCGCGATTGACGCCGTAGCCGAGACTGCCAAAATCAGGACCTCCCAAGACCTTGCCGGAAAAGTCGATCTTTAGCAGACTCGACGCGGTAATTTCCTCATACATCATGCCGTAAGGATTGATGAGATAAACACCTTCTTCGTCCGGAATGCGCGCGGAGATATGATTGGCGATCATGTCCGACAAGCCGAACATCGCCACGAGTCGATAGCAGGCTGCCAGATCGACACGCGCTTGCCACTCGGCATCAGAAACCTTGCCTTTAAGTGAGGGGATTTCGAGGTAACCATCTTTTGCTTTCATGTTGTCTCCTGGATGCGATTTGATCGCTATGATTTTTGTAGAAATATTGAGTTTTCATCATACAGCGATAAAAAATTTTCATGATGTCATCCGCACAGGAATGATGATCGAGCTTGCTGTGCCCGCGTCGCGCATGAGGGCTGGACCTTCTGACATCCGCCGAGATGCCCACACGACCGCCTGAGACAGCAAGGCAGCCCCCCCGGTCCAAAGCACCGAAAGGAAAGCGACGCCTCCCCAAAGCAAGACTTTCATTGAACCACTCCGTTAAATAGCCGCAGGCGGCGAACTTAGTGGAGTGCATGTTGAAGGGGTAACGACTTCGGATCAATCGAACTTTATATGAGTTTATGTTCGGTTTATTCGAATGACTATCAAACTTAAATAGAAGAGATCAAAATCGCTGAAGGCGTTTTTCATAAAATCCATAAAACTAAATTTTTCAACTAATTTTATGGATGAGCAATCAGTTTAGATGTTGAAGACTATTTATTTACAAGCCAAGAGCGATACCAGCTTTTAAATAAATTAAGTTGAGTTTCAGCGTAACGTTTTTGACTCAAAGATAAAGTGTCTGTTTCATTAAAGTGTAATTCGTACTCTGAATTGCCCTCCAAAACCATCAGGTACTTATAGTAAAGAACCAGATCAACACCCTCATCGAATGAGGAAAGTACCCCTAACGCATCCTCCAGTTCACCCGCGCGTACACGAGCTGAGGCATCTCCTGCGCAAGCACGCTTGCACAAATCAACCAAATGCAAAACTTCTTTGGGTAGAATATTTCCAATACCTGTGATTGCACCTACAGCACCACAATTAATATATCCGTGAACTACCTGCGTATCCACACCAACGAGCAGTGAAACTGAAGAGTCATTGCCTACAATGTGTTCAGCTGCATATCTGAGTGAAGCCGCTCCTCCAAACTCTTTGAAGCCTATAAGATTCTGATACTTTTTTCGCAACTCAAAAAACAAATCAGCACGGGTTTCAAACCCATAGTAAGGGCTGTTGTAAATGACGGAAGGTAGACCTTTGGCGGCTTCCAAAATACCTTCAAAATGTGCGCGCTGAGCAGCTACAGATGTTCCTCGTGAAAGAACTCGAGGGATGACCATCAAGCCATTAGCCCCACAAGCTGCAGCATGCGCAGCAATAGCCGCTGCGCGCTTAGGACTCTGAGCACCAGTTCCGACAATGACGGGGATTCCAGCTTTGACTAAACACTCAACCCCCTGCATTCGCTGCTCATCGGTCAAAAGTGGCCAATCACCCATAGAGCCGCAATACACAACGGCAGACATCCCTTCTTTAATTAATTGGACACCTTTATTCACTAGCGCGTCAAAATCAGGTTGTCTAGCCGCATTACAAGGCGTCATCAATGCTGGCACAACGCCTACAAATACATTGTTATTCATTATTGTCTTCTCTAGAGGCTAAATTACAAGGTTTGTCCGACTTTGCGTAACTCTGCCAAGACAGGTGCTTTTGGTAACCAAATCTTGTCATAGTCAGCAATGACGGCTTGTGCATCAGCGCTGTTAGCGGTTCGGAATGGAATCTTAGTGGCTTTAAATTGCTCGATCAATTTTGGTTCATTACCTGCCAACTGATCAATCTGCGTATCCAACGCCGCACGCACTGCTCGTGTGATTAAATCTCGATCAGCAGGTGTCGTGTTCTGCCAAACCCGACCAGATACCAGTGCCGCAACCGGCATAAATATTGCATTCATCTGCAAGATTGACTTTGAAACCTTATCAAAGCGCTGATTCCAAGAAAACTCTAAATCAGCCTCAAGTCCATCCACCTGACCATTCGACATCGCATCGAAGACCTGAGGCGTCGCGACTGGTGTTGGTGCGGCTCCGAGCAATTGATAAAAGTCACGATAAGCAGGAGTAGGATTAATTCGTAACTTCATTCCCTTGATATCGGCAATCTTTGTAATATCTTTGGCAGCGAAAATTGCACGCATTCCCGTTATACCCCAGCCTAAACCTATCGTTCCAGTGGTCGAGGGCAATACATCTAGCAGACTGACAGCAACAGGATGTCGCACAAGTTTTGCAATTTTATCGGTAGAGTCCACCACATAAGGAGCAGTAATTGCGGCAATCGATGGGACACGCGAACCAAGTTCCGCAGCCATGATCCAGCCCATATCAAGGGCGCCGGACTGCATTTGCTGCAACATCGCGGCTTCATTACCGAGTTGTCCCGAAGGGAAAATAGTCATACTTAGTCGACCATTTGTTTCCTGTTTAAGCGTGTCCGCTACTTTTTGAGCAGCAACGTTCCAAGGATGACCGTTCGGGGTAATGATACCTAGTCTCAATTGCTTTGTTTGGGCTAATAAGAAACTAGGAGTACCCAATAACAAAGATGAACCACCAATAATCACTTGACGACGAGTAACTTTCATATGAACTCCTTTGTGGATATAGTTATTTCAACAAGGCTGTTGAGAGACTCGGAAAAAAGCAGAGCAGTACCAACAATAAGCAAGAAACGACAAAAAAAGGCCAAGTGATAAGGAACATCGCACCTGGTTTAGCACCCGTCACAGCGGATGCCACAAAAAAACTCAATCCGACCGGAGGTGTTAATAGACCCAATACCAAATTGATCACAACAACCACACCAAAATGTCGTGGGTCAATGCCATAAACTTCCGTTGCTATAGGAAGGAGGATCGGCACAATCATGATTAATCCAGGAATTCCATCAATGATGGTACCGATTAACAAAATCGCGAGACTTGCAATCAACAGGAAAGCAATCGGATCCGTTGCAATCAATTTGATACTTTCTGCAAGCATTTGAGGAATTTTTCCATAGACCAATACCCAGGAAAAAACGACTGCTGCAGCAACTAGAAACAACACAATGGCAGAGTAGACACCGGCGCGAAACATCATTTTAGGCAAATCAGAAAATTTAAATTCCCGAGTCCAGTATCGACCTATCAATGCAGCAACGACCGAGCCAACAGCCGCAGACTCGGTCGGATTTGCTAAGCCACCCAAAATAGAACCAATAATGACTATTGGAATCAGCAAGGTCGGGGCCGCATTCAGGACGATCGCAAGACGCGCCTTAATCGATTGCTTGTCCGCTCTTGGGTAGTTATAGAAAAAGCCCATCACCATAATGATCAGAAAAAACATTCCAGTCAAAATAATGCCTGGAATGATTCCTGCAATCAGCATGTCTCCAACAGCGACTTGTGCGAGCGTGCTGTAAACAACAAACATAACGGACGGCGGAATGATCGGCCCGAGCATGCCACCATAAGCCGTCAAGCCGGCAGAAAATGTCTTGTCATACCCCTTCTTCACCATTTCGGGAACCATGATTTGAGACATGATTGCGACTTGCGCAGTGGAAGAGCCAAGTATCGAAGACACCAGCATGTTCGCAAGTATATTGACATAGGCTAGACCACCCTTTATGGCACCTACAAATGCCATAGCAAGATTCACAATCCGTTTGGTGATCCCACCACCGTTCATAATTTCACCAATCAATATGAACAGTGGAATTGCAATCAACCCATAGCTATCCACACCACCAAATAGTTGTAGAGGGTAATTAATAAACAATAATGGATTGCCAGAATCCATGATGTACACAAGCGCACCCAAGCACAAGCATATTCCGATGGGCAAACCAACAAACATCAGTCCAATAAAGATTGCTGTGGTCATCATGATTAGTTAATTCCCTCAGCGCCGCCAAGATTGATATCCACGCTCGACGCCGGTTCAATCCATCCAAGGTCTTCTAAAAGATTTGCAAGGCTGTGAATGATCATCGTGACTGAAAATATGGGAATGATGAGGTAGATCACCCATGTGGGCCACCCTAGTGTTTGGGTTCTTTCCGTATAAAGAAAATTAAATGTTTTACCAGCTAGCGCCTTAGCATCAAAACCCGATTGGAAATATCCGACCGGATCAAACCAGAGCACACACATCCATGTCAAAGCAATTGCAAAAAAAGTGACACCTGTACCTGCCAAAACCTTGGCGGTTTTTTTATAAGTCTGAGGCAATCTGTCCGTCACAATACTGACTGCAAAGTCCATTCTTAGACGCGTCATGGCTGAACCACCGATAAACGTGAGCCACACTACAGAATAAACAGCCGACTCATCAATCCAATATATCGGTGCACCGCTATAGCGGGTTACAACATTTAGCAATATCAAAAAAGTGAGCAGAAACATCAGTCCTGTAATACATTTTTTTTCTACTCCAAGCGTGGCACTTGAGGCAGTAATGACGCAACGTGTCCAAAAGGACGACTGGCTTAGATGTGTCAACTCTTTTGTCACATTTTTTTCTAGCATCACATACCTTGCATGGCTAGGTTTTAATTTATTTGAATAATTGTATATTGTATAAAATATGCAAGTCAATGAATTTCGCGTAAAATGATCGAAGCTCATCACCTACAAAAACATGGAACATAAAACACTAGCCAACGCCATCGCTGACAAGTTGCGTCAAGAAATTTTGAGTGACCGCTACTCAGCAGGAACACAACTCCGCCAAGATGCACTTGCAAAGGCATTTGGTGCGAGCAGGATTCCAGTAAGAGAGGCCCTCATTCAACTGGAATCAGAGGGGCTTATAAAAATGATTCCCCACAAAGGGGCAGTCGTAACCAGCCTCTCCAAAGCAGAAATCAATGATGTTTTCGATTTACGGCTTATTTTAGAAACCAGACTCTTTAAAGAGTCAATTCCGAAATTAACCGAGGTCGATTTTGTACTTCTAGATGAAATCCAACATGAATTTGGTGCAGCAATCAGAAGCGGGGACTTAACACAGTGGGGCAAACTCAACACAAGTTTGCACTCCACACTGTATTCTCGCGCAGAGCTTCCACAGACAGTTTCCGTCGTCGCAGGACTTCTGCAAAAAAGCGATCGTTACACTAGGGTTCAGCTTTCATCCAAGGAGGCTAGAAAGCGGGCAGAGAAAGAACATGCAAACCTAATTGATGCTGCAAAGAAAAAAAATATTAAAGCTGCCTGTTCAATGCTTGCAGAACATATCGAAGCCGTTCGTTTAGACCTGCTCAATATATTAAAAAAAAACAGTCATCCTCCTAGCTCTTAAGAAAGCATTTAGCACCCCAAGCACAGATCACGACCAAACTGCAAAACTAAAAACTCTGCACCCGTCTCCCGTGACTCGACTACAAAGGAAACGTCGTCGGGTTCGCTAAAAAAAACAGACGACTCCGCGAAATCACGATCGCCATACTTTAGAACGCCCTGAATATTGACGAGATACTGACCACCACTCTGAGTGCTGGACTGAATCGTAAAAGATTGGTTTGGACCCAGCCTCACCAAACTCGCGGACAAACCATCATCGAGCGCGTAGTGGCTATCGTCAAAAAGTGGCTCCACAACAGGCGTATCCAGATGACCCAGCACGGCCTGCGTGCTTTTTACAAAAGGAATTGAAAAGTGCCGTTTTTTCGAAGGACGAAGTTTTTCACGATAGCCTTCCTTGTGTAGATAAATCGCCCCAGGATCTTTGCGCGGACGCAAGGCAAAATAAGAAAGCCCTTGCTGGCTCGCCGCTCTCCATGCGCGATAGTCGTCTATTACTCAAGGACTCTTGCTTTGTTGAAACGTGGATCATGATACTCAGCCTCCAAGATTGAATTTAACCCCGCATCGCCTTGAGTTGCTCAGGGTACCCGGACGGATCGATCGAAACATCGAGCAAGGACGGACCCTCAATAGCCAGCGCACGTTGCATGCCCTCTACAAATTCTTGCTCATTCGAGACGCGGACACCCACACCACCGAGAGCCTCCATCGTCGCCGCAAAGTCGTGGTGACGCCAACGCACCCCCTCCGGTTTCATCGAACGACTCTGTTGTTTGATATCAATGAGAGATAAGGCACTATCATTAAAAACGATCACAATGACCTTTGCCTGTTGCTCAACTGCAGTGCAGAGCTCACCCAGACACATCATCAAACCACCATCCCCGGTAAAGCACAAGACCGGCGTATTTCGCTCTTGTACCGCGGCTGAAATCGCAGCTGGTAAGGCAAAAGCCATCGTCGCCAAGCCATTAGAGATGAGGACATCCCCCGCACGCTCCGCAGGAAAAAAGCCCGCTACGGAAAACATGTGTGCGCCCGCATCAATCGAAAACATGGGCTTAACCCCAGCCTCGCGACAACAAAATGCTGCCAATTGCGCCACCCGATCAGGTGCGACGCCGTATTGCACAGGAGAATACGTCAACTGCTTTTGCGCGCTTTCGCGTAAAGCGTCAAGCGCAGACACACTCCAACCGCCTTGCTCATAGCCCCCCGACGCTATCAACGTCTGCAGGATATCCGTCAAAACTCCCACCACACGTATCTCAGGTACCACATAATGAACAGGATGCACGCATGCAGCGATATCCACCACGGGAGTGTCGTAGCGCCAAGGCTGCAAGATCAATTCGACGGGATCCATACCGATCAAAATCATCAGATCAGAAGCTGCAATAGCCTCTTGCTCAAGCGAGCCACCCGTAAAGATACCCACTACGCGGGGATCCGAATCAGGTATCACACCCTTGGCTTTATAAGTCGTCAGTACAGCACAACCCAAGGTATCGACAAACTTTCTGACCACGTCTACGTGGGCGCGCGCCTCCAAGCCCAAGATAACAATGGGCCGACGTGACAGCCTCAGTCTTGCCTGAAGCGCTTGAAGCTGTATCGCCGACGAGGCACCATGCCCCTCAGACTGAGTCGTCGCCCGCATCGCGTTCAAGCGATTATCAGAAGACACTGAAACAAGCTTGCGCGCAGTCTCCGAAGTCAACTCAATATGCACAGGCCCCATGGGCTCGGCACAAGCCAAAGCGAGCAAAGCCTCAATTTCAGCCTCTGGGTCTTCAGACTCGAGACGGCTGACAGCTTTGACGATCGGTGCCAAGACCGCCTTCTGATCAAAAACCTGATGCGTGATATAGGACAACTGTTTAAGGGTAAACCCGTCAGTCAACACCACGACTGGCGCACGATCTAAACTCGCATACGCCACGCCGTTGGCACTGTTGGTGAGTCCTGGACCTTTGGTCATGAGCGCGACACCCGGCACACCTGTCGTCTCAGAAAGCGCACCCGCCATCATGACCGCTGCGTTCTCAGTTTTAGTGAGGATGAATTCGATGTCTTGAGCAGAGGCAGCAGCGATCACGTCAAGCGAAGAACCCCCACCAGGTAGACCGAAAATTTTTTTAACGCCTTTCTGCCCAAGTTTATGCACCAATAACTGCGCGATCGTGATTTTTTCACTCATCGTCATGTCTCTTCTTTCATTTTTTTTGTTTGCCCGTTAATCTAAACAGAATAACTTAAAAAATGGAGACTCTTCATGCACTTGTTTTTTGTCGGATTAAAGAAGTACCTCGGGCTTTCTTTAGCTGTTTTTGGCGCTCTGCTAGCTGCTCCGGCATCGAGCCAGCCCGCTTACCCTGCCCAACCTATTCGTTTAATTGTCAGCTTTGCAGCGGGTGGTCCCACGGATGTCTTTGCACGCCTGATCGCCTCTAAGCTTGAAAAAGAACTTGGTCAACCCATCATTGTGGAAAACAAACCAGGTGGAGGCTCCAATATCGGCTCTGAGTTTGTCGCCAAAGCCAAACCTGATGGCTATACGCTCTTAGTCGGTACGGTCGCCAACACCACCAACATGGGGATCTACAAAAATCTGGGCTACAACACGGTACGAGATTTTGCACCGATCACTCAGATCATGTCCTCGCCGAGCGTATTAGTCGTCAATACAGATCTGCCTGTTAAAACACTTGATGAACTCATCGCTTATGTCAAAGCCAGACCCGGCAAATTGAACTACGCGTCTTCGGGTGCCGGTGGCATGCAACACCATGCGGGTGAAATGCTCAAACTACGCGCTGGCATCGACGTTTTGCATATTCCCTATAAAGGTGCCGCGCCGGCACTAACAGATGTCATTGGCGGAACCGTAGGCATGGGTTTTAAAACCGCCAGCGGCGTCTTGCCAGCGATTCAATCGGGCAAAGTGCGCGCGATCGCCGTAGCCGGAAGTCAACGCTTGGCTCAATTACCGGACGTCCCCACCATGGCCGAAGCAGGCATGCCTGGCATCGAAGCCGACTCCTGGAATGGACTGTTTGCACCCGCCGGTACACCGCCCGCCATCATCAACAAACTCGCTGACGCAACGATCGCTATCCTAAAAACTCAAGAGATCAAAGATCGCTTTGCCGCCATCTCTGCGACCCCCGTGGGCAGTACACCCGCTGAGTTTTCAAAGTATGTCAAGGATGAAGTGGACAAATGGGGCAAGGTCGCTAAAGAAGCGAATGTTAAGTTGAATTAACGCAGTCAAAAGAAGCGATAAAGAGGGGAGGCTTACAAGGCTCTACCCACTCTGGTCTTGGAATATCTGACTTTGCAAAAAAAATTCCGTCCTTGGCTTCTAAAATTTGTCGAGGACCTTCAAAGCGACTCAAAGCCAAATAGGCAAAAGTCACTATTGAAGTGATCCACGTCAACATCCTTATATTTAAAATTATTGTGGTTTCAATTTCGCTTCATTAACGATCTTAGACCACTTGGTGACCTCATCTGCAACCAGTTTTCTCCATGCCTCTGGAGTATTGGTACCAACCACCTCATCAAAGCCAGCCGCCGCTAATTGTTTTTTAAATTCAGGTGTTTTTAAAATTTTTACAATTTCCTGGTTTAGCTTTTCTATAATTGGCCTAGGCGTTCCTTTCGGTGCATAAATTCCACTCCACTGAATGGTTTGAAAACCCGGCACACCCGCCTCAGCAATCGTTGGAAATTCTGGTAGCGAAGAGGAGCGCACGGAGTCGCCAATCCCTAGAACTCTTAACTTTCCTGCCTTGACATGCGGCAAGGGCGCTGCCGCACCACTCATTGCAAGTTGCACCTGACCACCGAGCAGGTCAGTCAACATCGGGCCAGAACCACGGTAGGGGATATGCACCACATCGATACCCGTTGATATCTTTAATAATTCCATCGGCAACGTATTGGCGTTTGAACTAGATCCATAACTCAATTTTCCAGGATTCGCTTTGGCATAAGCAATGAGTTCCTTGACCGAATTGATCGGAAGACTGGTATTTACGACCAATAAAACTTGTTGAATCGCAGTCTGAGCGACAGGTTCAAGATCTCTTGATGATAAATAAGGAAGTTTTTTTCCAAAAGCCACATTGTAGGCTTGGCTCGTTCCATCAATCAGGAGTGTGTAGCCGTCTGGAGGAGACTTCACCACAATATCCGTACCGATGATGCCATCCGCACCTGGCTTATTATCGACCAGTACCGTCACGCCAAGCGCTTTAGATAAGTCCCGACTCAACATCCGTGCGAGGATATCTGTGCCACCACCGGGCGTATAGGGGACAACGAGCTTGATAGATTTATTTGGGTATGTGTCAGCCTGGACATTCAAACCTAACAAACTCAATACGCCTAGCGAAATACTCAACATACGAACGCAAAAATTATTCACGATGTCCCCTTTATGAAAATTAAAAAAGAATGAACTAATTAGCGGTGACTCCAGCTCCCTTTGCGACTTTGCCCCATTTTTCTGTTTCACTTTGCATAAAGGCATTTGCATCTTTAACTGAAGACTGCGTCATGGGCGCTATCCCGACATCGATCAGCCTTTTCTTGACATCTGGACTGTTGGCTGCTTCAACAACTGCCGCATGCAACCTTTCAACAATGGGCGAAGGCGTCTTAACAGGCGCCATTAGTGCAAACCAATTAAAAGCTAATACTCCAGGTAATCCAACCTCCTTGGTAGTTGGAAGATCAGGGGTTAATTCGGCACGATTAACATCCGCCACTGCCAAGCCACGGAGACGACCGTCCTTGATCATTGGAATGAGTACAGGGAGATCCATAATGACACCATTAACATGTCCACCAGCAGTATCCGTCACGGCCGGTGTCGCACCTTTATAAGGCACGTGTACAAAACGTCCGCCAGACTCATTCTTAAGCAACTCGATTGCAAGATGTGGAAGGCCACCACCACCCGCTGAGGCCATCGTGATATCTTGTTTCTTTGACAGTGCCACTAACTCCGCCATATTCTTTGCAGGAACAGAGGGGTGAACGGCAATACCTTCAGGAGTCGATGCAACAGTATTGATCGTCACCAAATCCTTCAGCGGTGTATAGGGAAGGTTTTTATAAGTATGAGGACTGATGGCAAGCGGACTAGCACTGCCGAGCGTCAGGGTATAACCATCAGGTTTTGAACGCACAACATAATCCGTACCAACCGTTGCATTGGCACCTGCACGATTTTCAACGATCACTGGCACACCCAAAATGGATGAAAGCTTAGGAGCAATTATGCGCGCGACAATGTCATTGGATCCGCCCGGGGGGAATCCAACAACAATTGTGATTGGCTGCGAAGGGAACTTGCCCTGAGCAAAAGATGGAGAGGGCGTACCAAACAGACACGCCGTGACAATCAGCAAACCAAATCCATAAAGACCCGTTTTCAGCATGTGTCGTCTGTTTTTGTTCCTGCTTAGTGTTTGTGTCATTTAATGTTCCTTTAAATAAGAATGAACATGCATAAAATGTCGATTTAACTAACAGATCAACCAAGAAGTATCATCAACTGATTAATATCCGAGCATGCCTCAATATTGGCGACGGTATCGGCAATCTTCTTAGCACGCTCCTCGCCAAGCGTCGGAATCACCAAACTATCGAATTTCACGCGCAGCTCAGCAGGACTCATCGGGTTCTGAATCGAGCCCTTTGGATAATCGACTTGCGATGAAAATACTTGTCCATCGTTTGTTGTCAGTGTCATTAGACAAGAAACACCTCTTGGCAATGAAGCATCCACAACGAATTCAACGAGATTGGAGACTCGCATCAAATCATCTTCTTTAAGACGTGCATTGTTGTACTGAGCAAAAAGAGCCTGTCCATCTTTCAACGCGACAGCCACTGAGTAAGGAAGACTGACTTGTGCTTCGTGATAGGTCGATGGGTTTGGATTTTGGTGATAGTGGGCCCAGTCGGGGTGACGTGCCATCTTGATGTGCTTGATGTTCGCCAGTTTAGGCGCGTGCTTATTACGAATCTCCAATGCACAGTCAATCGCATTATGAATCGGACGCGCACAAGAGTAAGGTTTGAATTCGATGTCAAGTTGGTAGGGCTTGTCTAAGTCTGCCGTCAACTGCTCTGGATGCTGTTCATCCGTAAACGCATTCAAAAAACTGCGTTCTCCATCAAATATCGTTGCTGCACCAGTAAAGCCTAATTGTGCAATCGAAGCTGCTGTAATGCCACTGCGTGCAGCAGGACCCGGATTGAAACGCTTTTGCATCGATGGGCCATACATCTCCATTAAGCCCGCAGACTGGGCACCAGCTAGACCTAACGCAGACACCATCACTTCAGGAGAGAGTTTGAGAAGGCGACCGGCAGCGACTGTTGCACCAAAGGTTCCGCAAGTAGGCGTGGTATGAAATCCTCGGTTACGTAAAGACGAATTTGCCGCTTTGCTGACACGCTCCATCATTTCACAACCAGCCGCTAAAGCTGTCACAAGATCCCGACCACTAGCACTCACCTGCTGAGCAACAGCAATCGAAGAGGAGTAAACCGGTGGACTAAAGTGAAACAGCGCCAAGACATCTATATCATCAAGCTCTACGCTATGTGAAGAAATCGCATTCGCAAATGCCGCTGACATCGCAGGCACACGTCGGCCATCACCAATCAGTGTCGCCTGAGGATGACCGCCTGTGCTGGCAGCGAATTCGCGCGCAACACGCCCACTCTCAGTCTGACTTCCACTAACGGCAACTCCAAGGTAATCAAGCAGCAGATGCTTGACTGACTCAATCGTGGCCTTAGGTAATTTTTCATATGTCATTCCGCAATAATGTGGGGCGATGATTTCCGAAATGGTTGCTGAATCATTTTTCATGTCCTACGTCTCCAATCATTAACTATTAAAATTAAATATTGATCAAACTTGCCGCTGCGCAGCAAGCAATGAAATCAGTTCGGATAAATTATTTTTCTTGTCCATCTCATCCACTAGGTCGACGACATGATTGATCTGCGAAGGACTCAAGCACGACTCAACGACGTTACGAAATTTGTATTCCACATCACCGGCTGAGAGTGGGTTTTCGGGACTACCACGCCTGTTAAGAATCTCATGACTATGCGTGGCTCCGCTCCGTGTTGTCACTGAGACACGCGCAGCGTGACGGAATGCCGCACCCATCGCATTAATCTCAGGATCATCATAAGCTTCGATACGCGTAATAAAGTCCAGCAATTTCGGATCAGTCAAACGATCCTCACGATACTGCCGGACAAAGGCCACACCATCGTAAGCCACGACTGCCAGGCCGTAATACAGATTCATCTGCGCAGCGGTGACGCCTTGGGCCTTGTAATCCCAGGCACAATGCACATACGTCATATGACTCACACCGACTTTGACCTGAGCAATATCCTCTGGCTTGAATGTGTGGGTTTTCATCAGATGCACGAGTGCATCTAATGCCGCATGAATACTCGTGACGCTTGCATGAGGCTTATAACCAATCTTTCCTGTCTCCCATACAGATCCTAAGTCGTCCGTCAGCCTTGCAGCGTTAGGTGCCTCGGAGTATGAGCTGAGATAGCCACCGTAGCTCGCCTCAAGCACATCCAAAATACCTGTAAAACCATCTAAAGCAAGTTGTGCAGAATACACACCACTTTGTGCTGCGCGCCCAGAATGAAAACGCTTAACCATGGCTCCCTCTTGAGCCGCCATCAGCCCACCTGCCTGAGATCCAACAACGCCTAACGCATGCTGCATCTGCAAGGCATTGAGCCCAAGCATATGACCTGCCGTCGCGGCTGCAACAAAGACACCAGAGGTTCCTTGTGGATGAAAGCCCCTAAAGAACAAGGACATCGTTGCTGCATTACCCACGCGAACACCAATTTCATAGCCTGCCGCCATCGCAGTCAATACATCTCGTCCGCTGCGACCTGACTGCTCCTGCGCAAACGCCAAAGCAACTGGTAATGCAATCGAACCGGGATGAACGATCGACTCTTTATGAATATCATCTAATTCAAAAGCATGGCCGGCCGTCGCATTGACGAGCACGGCCCCCGCGATGGAGGATTGACGACCCGTGCCAAATATTGCTGCAACGGGTCTTGCCCCTTCCCGCTCCACCATGGCTTGAACACGTTGTGTCCAAGGTAGCGTCGCACCAAACAGACAGCAACCAATGCTGTCCAGCACACTCGTTTTCAATCGATCAATCACCTCTTTAGGGATCGATTCAAAGCGGATATCTACCGCAAACTTTGCCAGATCACGTGTGGCGTTTTCGAGCAGGGGTGGTTTCGAGCTACTCATGCATCATTTCCTTTAAAGCTTAGTCCACTTTGATTTTGGCGGACTTGATTATCTTGGCCCAGCTTTCTGTTTCCGCTTTTAAAAAGGCGGTAGTCTTAGCGGGATCTTCATTCAAAATCGTGACACCTCGATCATCTAGTTTTTTACGAAGCTCTGGCTTATTTAAAGCAGCACTGAAATTTTTGTAAAGCGTATCGACGACATTTTTAGGTAGCTTTGGTGGCCCCACCAGCATGTACCACGTGCTGACTGCATAGCCTTTGACACCAAGTTCAGCAAGAGTCGGGATATTTGGCGCGATCGAGGCACGTTTCGTGCCTGTCTGGCCGATTGCACGCAGGCGATTATCTACAACATAGGGCAGACTTTCAGCGATCGGTAGAAATGTCATATCGACTCGATTACCCACAATATCTACAAAAACTGGACCACCCCCACGATATGGTACGTGCAGATATTGCATCCCAGACAAATCGCGAAATACCTCGCCTGCTAAATGAGAGGAACTTCCGCTACCGGCGCTCCCAAAACGAATCGCATCGGGCGAGGCCTTACTTGCCGCAACCAACTCCTTTACTGTTTTGGCGGGAAGTGATGGGCGAACCATTAACAGCAAGGGCGCTTCACCCACGAGTGAAATCGCTGTGACATCATTAGCTTTGTAATTCACCTTGGTATAGAGGCTTTGGTTAATCGCAAGTCCCGGCGTACTGAACAACAAGGTATAGCCGTCAGGATCAGCTTTTGTAATCGCCTCAAACGCGATATTGCCACCCGCGCCTGTACGATTTTCAATAATGAAATTCATACCTGTGGACTTGCTGACCTCCTCCGTAACCTGCCTGGCAACGATATCCGCACTCCCCCCTGCAGGAAAAGCCACTAGAAGGCGAATAGGCTTAGTTGGATAGGTTTGTGCAAGGGCGGGGGCCTGAACAAATAGACCGGCGACTACTGCCATTAATACATTTTTTATTTTCATTTTATGTCTCCTAAATTATTAGACTTGTTCTGCGTCCGATCACTTTTCTGACGCAATGGGTGCAACATCCAAACGTACAACCACTCCTTTCAACGACTCGCTTTCTGCTGGGTATCGCGTCATAACCAAAGGATCATGACCCGGAATAATGTGTGCAGGCGAATCCGCCAACTGGCGAAGTTTTTCGTAACCCTCCATGGCTTCACCTAAATTAAACATTGTGGTAAAAAGCCTTTTTTCTTCGAAATGCTCGTAGTAATGGCTTGCATCCGAGGCCAGCACAACCCAGCCGCGCTGGGTCTTAACCCGCACGCACTGGAGACCGTGCGTATGCCCCCCTACGCGATGCAGTGAAATGCCAGGAGCGATGACTTCATCACCTTTGTGGAAGATCACGCGGTCTTTGTAAACCATCCGCACCATACCAACAACCTCATCGACCTCATAGCCATGATTGAATTGACGATGGCGCATATGACGGCCGGTCGCGTAAGACATTTCATCATCCTGCAAATGAAATTTTGCGACAGCAAAGTCAGTAAACGTTCCGACATGGTCATAGTGCAAATGGGTAATCACGACGTCTTTGACAGTGTCCGCATCGACGCCAAGAAGAGCCAGACCCTCGCGAGGCTGCCGTAAAAAGGTTCGTCCGCGCTTTGCTGCCACCTCTGGACCAAAACCAGTATCGACAACAATCGTGCGTTCATGATTGCGAATCAGCCACACGTAATAATCCATTGGCATCGGTACATCGTGTGGATCGCCACCAATGAAATGATTAGTACGTTTTGCATTCCGCGTTGCATATCGAATCGCAAAAACTTCATATACATCTTGAGTCATTTTTTGACTTTGATTCACCATCTCGATCCTTATACTTTTAAAGCATTGTCAAATGCCTGACGACGTGCGTAATTGTCAACGCTCATCGCCACCATTCCTGCATCCCTGATTCCTGTTAAAAAATCGCCTGGCACATTGCAATCACCGATACGTGCGTGAGCGATGCCAGATTGAGTCACAATATCCATCACTTCCAAATTCGGACGTGGTCCTGTCGCAAAGATCAAGTAATGACCGATCTCGAGTTGGCAAGTTTTGCCGTCCGACAATGTCAGCTTGCAGTGCTTATCTAACAGGCTATCGATACGACATCCCGTGACAATATTGACGCCATCTGCCTGAAGTCGCTCGATCAACTCGAATCGATTGTTTCTCGCCATGCCATTTGCAATCGAGGGCTGCATTTCCAGGAGGTTGATTTCACACCCGATGATCCGCAAACTATCCGCGACTTCAGCCCCCACCATGCCGCCGCCAATGATCGTAACCATATGCTCAGGCGTGAACTGTTCAAGCATGCTGAGCGCGTCCCATGCATGAATGACCTTGACGCTGCGATCTAGCGCATCGACCTTGATCGGCGGCGGAGCAGGACTTGCCCCCGTTGCCACCACGATGAAATCAGGGTTGTAAGCCTTAATCCCAGCCTCAGTTACTTGAATACCAAGACGGACTGGCACACCAAGCGCTTGTATCGACTCCCAGCGATAGGTCCAGACAGGCCATACTTCAGTCTTGTCAGGTGCAGCGACTGCGAGATGAATCTGACCGCCTGGACGGTTGGCGCTTTCCCAAACTTCAACCTCGTGCCCTCTTGCGGCGAGTACGCGCGCGGCTTCGATACCTGATACTCCTGCACCTAACACCAACACGCGTGCTGGGTTCACACGATGTGTGTTAAATAACTGAGGTTCTGCAAACTCAAGCGCTTCAAACTCTGTGCCGATCATCGGATTTTGTACGCAAGATACATCTTTCTCGAGCGTCAATCTTTCAAAACATACATTGCAGGCAATGCAGGAGCGAATCGGTACGTTTAACTGTCCAAACGCTTTTTTGCACCAGTGGGGATCGGCATACAGGGCACGCCCTACAGAGACAAAATCCGCACTTCCCTCTTGCAGCATCCTCTCCGCATCCGCGGGATCGACAATACGACCAGCCACCATGACAGGGATATTGAGCACCTGCTTGAACGGCTTAGCCAAATCAACCAAAAATGAGCGCGCAAAGGACGGGGGCTGGATACAGTACTTTGATAGCTGAGGGCTCTCATTGCTACCCCCTGACAAATCAATTGCATCCACCCCGTATAGCTCAAGCGTTTTAGCTAAATGAACTGCCTCTTCCGTGGAGTATCCCCCTTCGATAAATTCGCTCACACTCAAGCGCACAATCAAACTAAGCTCGGGAATCGCATCTTTTAACTGATCGATTGTTTCCAACAACAAACGCATTCGATTATCAATGGAGCCGCCATACTGATCTGTTCGATGATTCAAGCGAGGCGTAAAAAACTGTTGAAATAAATAACCATTAGCGGCATGCACTTCGACACCGTCATAACCGGCGATCCACAGACGTTTTGCAGCAGTCACAAATAGCTTCTGAATCTCGCGTATCTCAGGAATAGTGAGAGGTCGGACTGCGTCACCTGTATTCGGATTGTGCCAAGGTGACGGCCCCACAGGTTCCATATTTAGGACTGAACGACGCAGTAAGGCACCCCGGTGATTAAGTTGCCCAAACACTGCGCAGTCATGCTCCTTGATCGCTTCGACCAAACTGGCCAGACCAGGGATGAACCTGTCGTGATAGCAACACAATGAATTGTGATGGGGTCGAGCCTGAGCTGTCACGACCATTGCTTCGGTCATAATCATTCCAACGCCGCCCTTCGCACGCTCAGCGTAGTACTGCTTATCTCTCTCAGTTGAAAGCCCGTCTGTCGTGCTGTAATTTGTTCCCATCGGTGCCATAGCAATGCGATTTTTAATCCGCACGCTTCCGATTTTGCCTGGCTGCTGTATCAGCATTTTCAATATTCTCCGGACTGCCTTGACGATCTTTACTCATCTCCTTAGACTCTAATAGCTTATAAAAAAACGATCAATCGGCAAAAATTCAGAATACTATTGAAATGAATTCATAAATAATGGCGTAAAGGGGCAAGCGAACGTGGAGAACCTTAATGCGCTACGTGTTTTTTTTCGCGTAGCGGAAACAAAAAGCTTTACGGTTGCAGCAAACAGACTCACTCTCACTTCCTCGGCCGTCAGTAAGGCGATTACGAGGCTAGAGTCAGAGCTTGGGGTCAAACTGCTGCACCGCACCACCCGCTCTGTGAGCCTGACAAACGAGGGCACACGATTTTTCGAGCAATGCCAACAGATTCTGTTGGATATTGAAAATGCCGAACATACCTTGAGTCGAGCGACATCTACGCCAAACGGTCGACTGCGGATTCATCTTCCCGTAGGCTTTGGAAGACAAGTCATTGTTCCGGCTCTGAGCAAATTCATCGACCTTTACCCAGATCTGATTGTCGACGCAGAGCTCAGCGACCGAAGCGTGGACTTAGCCTACGAGGGCATTGATGCAACGGTATTGATTGGAGAGCCTGCAGACAATCGCCTCATCGCCCGACATCTCTGTCATTTGCAGTTCGTCGCGTGCGCCTCACCAGAGTATCTGGCAAAGCGTGGAGAGCCTCAAACACCGGATGATCTCGATCAGCACCATTGCCTATCCTATGTGATGATGAACTCAGGTCGATATCGAGAGTGGCACTTTCAAAAAGGCGCGCATACATTCAGTAAGACCGTCTCGGGCCGCCTCAACATCAATAATGCCGAATCCCTTCTGGAGGCGGCGTGCTCAGGGGTCGGCATTGTCATGATTAGCAACTTTATTGCAGGTCAGGCAATCAGGACCGGGAAGCTTCGAACCATTCTCAATGACTACCGCGCCATCGGACCGCCGGTATCCGTGGTCTATCTACCCAATCGGCATTTATCCGCAAAGGTCCGCGTATTTATTGATTTTTTAAAGCAATACATCACTGACAATCCGGACTGGGATCGTTAAAATTTTCTTGCTGCCAAGGTTTCCACGATGGAGGCCTTGGGAGGCAGATCAAGACGCACGGCAATGTTTTCAAGCGCTTTAGAACAGGTTGGATATAAATCCATCACCAACGGGTCGTGACCTGGAATAATGTGATCCTGTGACTCGGCGAGAGCATGTAACAGCTGATAGCCTTGCATCACCTCACCGACATGAAAGACAAGCGGAAAGAACCGCTTGGTTACAAAGTGCTCATAAAAATGACTTGCATCAGAAGCTAGAACAACCCAGCCTCTGGCAGTGTGCACACGCACCACTTGCATGCCTGCTGTATGTCCCCCCACGCGATGCACACTCAAGCCGGGGGCGATCACCCCGTCACCGTTGTGAAAGACCACGCGATCTTTGTAGACAAGCCTCACGACTCCAGCGACATGATCGACCTCGTACGGCCGGCTATGCAACACACATGCCATATGACGACCCGTCGCAAACTCAACCTCTGAGTCCTGAAGATGGAATCTTGCATTTGGATAGGCGTCAAAGGTACCGATGTGGTCATTATGAAGATGAGTAATGACGATATCCTTGATCCTCTCCGGTGTAATACCGATCAGACTAAGCGCCTCCATGGGAGTTCGATGCAAAGTGCGGTGACGCTTGATCGCCATGTCTTCGGCGAATCCCGTATCAATCAAAAAAAGATCGTCTTTGTTTCGTACAACCCACACGTAATAATCCAAAGGCATCGGACCATCATGCGGATCTCCACCACCAAAATTCGCAGCACGCAAAGCCGGCCTACTCGCGTACTTCAACGCAATAATTTCATAATCAGGCAAGTTTCCGTTTTGCTCGGATAACATCATGTAGAAACCCCCTCATTCGCGACAGAGACGCGAAGCAATTGCGCCAATATGTCAATATTGGTATGTTGATGGAGTGAACAAACCATTTCCTCAATCTGCTCAGCCACTGACCCGAAGACTGGACAAGCCCGCGTCCAATCATTCAGACCTCAAGCTCCAAGCAGATCCCTCAATACCTTATCTGTGTGACAACAAGTAATCAATGATTTAGATTTCACAACACCGATGAAATGAATTCATTGATGATTTTTCCGGAAAAACTTTAACTTTCACTAACCTCTCCTAGCGCATCACCCAAAAAACAACCGATCCTGCTACAAAGCCCAACAAATAAGGCCAAAGCCACTTGGGTATTCCAAGAAACTTGGGGGCTGAGTCTTTAACTGCTTGGGTTGCGCCCCCTCCCTGCTCTTCGGACGACGAAATATTTACAGCCTCTGGATATTTCTCTAGTAGAGCGAGCTCGAAACGTTTGAAAAAATCCTCAGCCAACGATTTCGCAACACCATCGATCAATCGTTGGCCAAGTTGGGCAATTTTGCCTCCGACCTTGGAATGCACGGTGTAGCGTAGTTCGCAGCCACCCTCATTGGCCACGAGTTCTACTTTTGACTCGCCCTGTCCAAAACCTGCCACACCGCCTTGAGCCTCGAACTGCAGAGAATAGGACGCGGGTGCTTGAATGTCTGCCAAGGTGACTTTGCCGTTGAACTTTGCCGCCACAGGACCGATTTTGACAGCGACAAGCACTGCGTATTGGTTGTCTGCAATCAGCTCAAACTTTTCACATCCAGGGATACAGGCTTTTAAGATGATGGGATCGTTCAGTGCATCCCAAGCTTGTTGTTGTGAAACACCAAGTTGGCGATTTCCTTGCATATCCATAGGGTTCTCTCGTTTAAATATTTACTGTTTAACTAACTTTGCCAAAGACTGCGCTAATTGCTCCAAATGTGCAAGATTATGTATGGCAAGTAAGCGGTCCGCATGCTGATGTATGACGCTTGCGCCACTCGCACTCGGTGCATAATGCTCAAAGCGCAGCAAGGGGTTGAGCCACAATAAGCTTCGGCAGTTGCGTTTGAGCCATTCGAGCTCCCGAGCCAAGACACTTGGCTCGCCGGTATCGAGACCGTCGGTGATGAGCAGCACGACTGTACGACGACCGATCACCTGTCGCTGCTGGGTTAAGCGCAACTGCTCAAGCGAGCGTCCGATCTGCGTACCGCCCGCAAAATCCTGAATCAGCTGATTCGCGCTAGAGAGCATCAGGTCAGTCTCTGTATGCCGAAATGCACGATTTAAGTCCGTCAGCTGATGACCAAAGGCATAGACCGAGCGCGATCGTCCACGTGTACTTTGATGTAAAAAAGCCAGCATCAATCTGGCATACCGCTCCATCGAGCCCGACACGTCGACCAAAATCAATACGGGTAAGTCTTGGGTGCGTCGCGCTAGATGGGGCAAAGATAACAACTCGCCATCTAAGCGTGCCGTCTCTCTGAGCGTCTGCGTCCAATCCACCCGAGTGCCTGAAAGGCTGCGTTGAGTCCGCCGCGCAGGGACTTGCGGCCAAGAAAATGGGATCTCGTTGGCAAGTCGTTGCACAAGTTTAAATTCGCTTGCGCTCAAGCTTTCAAAATCAGCGTGCCGCAATCTTTCTCGATCACTGGCCGTCATCGCGGCATCAAAATCAACAGAGTCCTCTTGCGCAGGAGAGCGTGGGGCGTTTGACGCGATGGCGGCCAAGGCCTCCTGGGCGCGTGCGCGGCGTTTGGGCACAGGCGCAGCTTCGGTGGCCTTAGGCAACATTTGTGCTAACAATTGTTGTGTGAATTCTGGATTACGAAAATAAGCCTCAAACAGCTGATCAAACACCTCCAGATCCTGCTGACGGCAAACCAAGGTAGCCTCTAGACCCGCACGAAAATCTTGCTTACTGTCGAGCCCGATCAATAAGGCAGACTCGAGCGCCAAGCCTATACGACCACTATCCATTGGAAAACCAGCACGTCGTAAGGTGCGCGCAAAGCCGACGATGTTGTCAGCCATTTTTCCTACGCGCGCATCACCAAGTTGCATACAAATACGCTAAACGTCTGAATCGGGCGCAAGCAAAGCGTCAAGCATCGGCTCAAGCGCAGCAAGATCTTCGCGCTGTTTGAATAAGATCCCGACGGTGCTTTGAATCACTTCGGGATCGAGCTGCAAAGTATTGAGCGCCACGAGTGCCTTGGCCCATTCAACGCTTTCAGCGATACCGGGAGAACGACTCAAGGCATTGACAAAAGGCGTACGGCGTAGACGCTCCACAAAAGCGGCAACCTGCTCTGCTAGTGCTTGACTTGCCTGAGGCACTCTCTCACGCACGATTGCAAGTTCTCGCTCACGATCGGGGTAGTCCATCCAGTGATATAAGCAGCGACGCTTGACCGCATCGTTCAGGTCACGCGTTCGATTACTGGTCAGGATCGTCACGGGCGGAATAGTTGCGCGAATCGTACCAAGCTCCGGAATACTCACTTGGTATTCACCAAGATACTCCAATAAAAAGGCCTCAAAAGGCGCGTCAGCTCGATCGACTTCATCAATCAACAGCACCGCGCCAGGTGCGGGTGTTTGCAAAGCCTGCAACATCGGTCGGCGCAACAGATACTTTTCTTGATAAATGGCATGCTCAAGCTGCTCGGGTGTGGCGTGATCTTGTTGCGCACGCATATGCATCAGTTGTGCAGCGTGATTCCATTCATACAGCGCTTCGCGCTGCTCCATGCCGTCGTAGCACTGCAAGCGCATCAGTGGGCGTTTCAACACACTTGCCAATGCCTTGGCAAGCTCTGTTTTGCCTACGCCAGGTTCACCTTCGAGTAGCAAAGGTCGCTGCAAAGTCAGACTCAAATACACGGCTGTGACCAAACGTCGCTCAGCCAAGTAACCAACGGATGCGAGCGCTGACGTTAACGCCTGGACTGAATCAACGCTGAGCGTGTCTGCCATGAAAACTTCCAAAAAAACGCCCCATTACTGGGGCGTTGTGCGCTATGCAAGCGCCATCTGCACAGCCACGCGCGTCTGCACTTTGATGAGCTGGGCGCGATAACTTGCCGAGGCATGGATGTCACTATTGAGCTCTGTGTCATCGACCTCGACTCCGGCGACCGACTCAGGTACAAAGCTCTTAGTCAGTGCAGCTTCAAGTCCAGCGTGACGAAACACACCGCTCGACGCACCCGTGATCGTCACACGCACTCCCTGAGCCGTATCCGCCACAAACACCCCCACCATCGCAAAGCGTGAAGCACCTTGCTTAAACTTTGCGTAGGCCGCGCGCTTAGGAATAGGAAAACTCACGGCAGTGATAAGTTCCCCGGGATTTAAAGCTGTGGCATACATCCCAAGAAAAAAATCCTGCGCGCTGATGGTGCGTGCATCGGTATGAATCGTCGCATTCAAGGCTAACAAGGCGCTGGGGTAACACGCTGAGGGATCGTTGTTTGCAACAGATCCACCCAGGGTCCCCATTGCGCGCACTTGTCGGTCCCCAATGCCACCGGCCAAGGCCGCTAACGCTGGGATGTATTGTTTGACAAGCGCGTTGTGCTCAACATCGCAATGTTTGGTCATCGCACCGATCACAATCTTTTCGCCATCCTTGCGGACCCCCACAAGCTCGGGAATGTCGCGCAAATCAATCAACTGCTCAGGCTGCATCAAACGTTGCTTCATCGAGGCCAGCATGGTTTGACCACCCGCTAAAGCCTGTCCACCCGCTTGGACGAATTTGCTTGCGTCTGCAAGGGTTTTGGGACGCTCATAGGTGAATGCATACATATTCAGTTTCTCCTTAGGCTTTAGCCGATTGAATGGCTTGCCACACGCGGTGGGGCGTCGCAGGCATGTCAAGATCCTTGACACCCAAGGGCGCCAAGGCATCGAGTACTGCATTGATCACGGCAGGCGGTGAACCGATCGCACCTGCCTCACCACACCCTTTGGTACCGAGTGGATTATGCGTACAAGGCGTGCACACATGACCGATTTTGAACTCCGGAAAATCATCAGCACGCGGCATGGCATAGTCCATAAAGGACCCGGTTAATAACTGCCCAGTCTCACGGTCGTACACGCAGTTTTCAATCAGCGCTTGTCCAATACCCTGCACGAGACCACCGTGCACCTGGCCTTCTACAATCATGGGATTAATGATGGTGCCAAAGTCATCAACTGCCGTAAAACGATCCAAACGCACCACACCCGTTTCGGGGTCGACTTCAACCTCGGCGATGTAGGTGCCCGAAGGGAAGGTAAAGTTAGTGGGATCGTAAAACGCGGTTTCGTTCAGCCCGGGCTCTAAGGTATCCAAGGGATAATTGTGGGGGACATACGCGGTGAGTGCCACCGTCCCAAAAGGAATCTTCTTGTCGGTTCCACGGACAGTAAATTCACCATTCGCAAAGTCGATATCCGTATCGGACGCCTCGAGCAAATGCGCTGCAATCTTTTTAGCCTTGGCTTCAATTTTGTCCAAGGCTTTCATAATCGCCGCACCACCGACAGAGATCGAGCGCGAACCATAGGTGCCCATGCCAAAAGGCACTCGACCCGTATCGCCGTGCACGATATCCACGGCATCGACCGCGATCCCTAAGCGCGAAGCCACGACTTGGGCAAAGGTTGTTTCGTGACCTTGGCCGTGGCTATGCGAACCCGTAAAAACGGTCACACTTCCGGTCGGGTGCACACGCACTTCTCCACACTCAAACAAGCCCGCCCGAGCACCCAAGGCACCTGCGATATTGCTTGGCGCAAGACCGCAAGCTTCGATGTAGCTTGAGTAACCGATCCCGCGCAACTTGCCTTGTGCCTTGCTGGCAGCTTGACGCGCTGCAAACCCTGCAACATCCGCCAACTTTTGCGAAGCATCCATGCAGGCAACATAGTCACCGATGTCATATTGGAGCGCAACAGGTGTCTGATAAGGGAACTGGGTAATGAAATTACGTCGGCGAATGTCATCTTGAGAAAGTCCAAGCTCAAAGGCCGCACGACTTACAATACGCTCAACGAGATAGGTCGCTTCGGGACGCCCTGCACCGCGATACGCATCGACAGGTGCCGTATTGGTAAACCACGCATCGACCTCAGCATAGACAAGCGGCGTGGTGTACTGCCCAGCCAACAAGGTGGCATAGAGAATAGTGGGCACGCAGGTCGAAAACGTGGAGAGGTAAGCGCCTAAGTTAGCGTCTGTATGGACACGCAAGGCTAAAAATTTGCCATCCTTGTCTAGAGCAAGCTCGGCATGACTCGAATGATCGCGGCCATGGGCATCTGACAAAAAGGCCTCGCCTCGCTCACAGATCCACTTGATATTACGATTCAGTTTTTTGGATGCCCAGGTGAGACACACATCCTCTGCATACAAATAGATTTTGGAACCAAACCCGCCGCCCACATCAGGGGCAATCACTCGGACTTTGTGTTCGGGTAGACCCATCACAAAAGCCGTCATCAGCAAGCGCTCAACGTGAGGGTTTTGGTTTGAAACGTAAAGGGTGTAATCGTCATTCGCGCGACTATAAGAGCCAATCGCTGCACGAGGTTCCATCGCGTTAGGCACTAAGCGATTGTTGATGAGGTCAAGCTTCGTGACATGGGCGGCGCCCACAAAGGCCGCATCCACTAGCGCTTTATCGCCAATCGCCCATTTGTAGCAATGATTGTCTGGCGCAATATCGTGCAGTGCCGCCCCGCCCTTTGCATCACGCACATCCACCACAGCGGTCAAGGGCTCGTAATCCACTTCGACGAGCTCAGCTGCATTTTTTGCTTGTTCAAGCGTCTCTGCCACCACCATCACCACGTGGTCACCCACATAGCGCACTTTATTCAGAGCCAAAATAGGATGAGGTGGCTCTTTCATGGGTTGACCGTCCGTGCTGGTGATCAGCCATCCACAGGGTAAACCGTTGATCTTGTCGTTGGCAACGTCCTTGCCCTCAAGTACACCAATCACACCGGGCGCGCTTTTCGCGGCGCGGGTATCCACGCTTTTAATCCGTGCGTGTGCGTGAGGTGAGCGTACGAACACGGCGTGCGTCATACGAGCAAGGGTAATGTCGTCGGTATATTGTCCGGCACCTGTTAGGAAACGGTAGTCTTCTTTACGTAAAACTGACTCACCGATATGCGGTAATTTTGCGAATTCGTTTGCGCCCATGGTCGCCCCCTTATGCTTTCATGGCTGCAGCACCTTGCTGCACAGCCTTGACGATGTTTTGATAACCCGTGCAACGACAAATATTGCCTTCTAAATGTTCGCGAATCTGTTGTGCGCTAGGATCAGGATGCTTTCGGCAAATATCCACAGCATTCATCACCATGCCTGGGGTGCAATAGCCGCATTGCAAGCCATGGCAGTCTTTAAAGGCCGCCTGCATCGGATGCATCGTGCCATCGGGTTGCGCCAAGCCCTCGATGGTGTCAATCTTCGCGCCCTCGGCCTGTGCAAGCAACACATTACAGGACTTGATCGCATTGCCGTTCATGAGAACCGTGCATGCTCCACACTGGGCGGTATCACACCCAACATGCGTACCTGTCAAATGGAGATGCTCACGCAGAGCCTGGACCAGCAAAGTATTAGGTGCTGCGGTGAGGGTCACTGCCTGACCATTCACCGTTAATTGGATCTGCATCATGAAGCAATCTCCTATAAATTTGACTGAATATGTCTTAAGAATATTTGTATTCGTTATTTTTCACTTATGCAACCAAAACCGTCAAAGCCACTCACATTTGCTTTGAGCAAAGTCTAGCAAGCCCCTGATCCAAGAGTTGCTGACAAAAACGCATTGCGCGTTTTAAACTCAATTGATCCGATATTACTCGCGGCTAGCCTTGGCGACGTACTCAGACAGTATTTTCATCTGTTCGGGAGTCAAGCTTGGGTACGCAGGCATTTGACCGATGCCGTTTTTAAGAGCATTCATGACTCGCGCAGCGTCAGGCTGGAGATCGTTCATTGATGGGCCCACCGCACCCGCTGCGCCCGCTGCGTCAAGGGTATGACAAATCGCACAGGCTGGCGCTGCGCCTTTTAAAAACAAAAGCTTACCTTCTTCATCATTTGCCGAAGCAACCGGAGCCAATACTGCACCAGAGACCAGTGCTACTACACCGATTACCTCAGCAAAATGAGTAAAGATTGTTTTCTGCATGTTTAAGCCACAGTGATTTTGACAACGTGTGCTTGCCAGCCACTATTCAGATAGCCCGCAGCGTTTTCCACCGACAAAGCGACCTGATTCACGCCTGACTTGGTGGTGACACGGCAAGCGACATCGTATTGACCTGCTTTCAGCGTAGCGCCCAAGACAAATTGACGCCATGCATACTTGCCCAAGTCTGGGCCCATCAAGCGCGCGGCCTGCCATGTTTTACCGCCGTCGAGCGATACATCGACCTTGGCGACGTCCTCTGACCCACCCATGGCCACACCGGTGATTTGAACAACACCCGCTTTGACTGGGCCACTGTCAGGCGAAGGCGAGGTCACCCAAGACTTAGCATCCATCGTCCAAACGGCTGGCTGACTTGGATCGCCCTTTTGACCAACAGGCGACATCCGGTAGCCTGTTTTTTGGATGGCGGCTTGAGTTTGTTCTTTGGTAAACGCTAACTGCTTGATGTATTTAATATTGTTAACGCCACTGTAGCCGGGCACGACCAAGCGCAGAGGACCGCCATGGGCCAAAGGCATCGGCTCGCCATTCATTTCCCAAGACAGCATGGCGTCTTGCATGGCGGCCAAGGGAACGGAGCGCTCAACGACGACGGCCAAAGGGTTAATGCCCTCGGGAAGCTTTTCACCACCTGTACCTGTCATGTAAACCATGCCGGCTGAAACGCCGCCCAAGGCCTTGATGACGTCGCGCACGTAAACACCGGTCCACATCACGCAGCCCGCAGCGCCCGTCTGCCATCTAGTACCGCTTGGCTTGCCAGGAAATAACCCGCGGCCGTTGCCTGAACATTGCAGGACCGTCGCCATTGTGTCGATTCCGATCTGCTTGAGATCGCCCAAAGAGAGCGTCTGTGGTTTTCCAACGCCTTGGATGCTAATTTTCCAGGCATTGACTTCACCAATATCGGCCGCTGAAGGGGCGGGCAGATTGTTGCGGATAAAAAGACGATCAGTCGGTGTAATGATGCTCGAACCGATTGCGGCACGTTTGGTTTCAATCGTTGTAGGGGTATGAATGATCATGCTGTCAGCATCTTTCCAACTGACATAAGCCGGCAAGGGCTTTACTTTAGAAGCGGCCGGGGCGGCTGCTGTCGCAGCGGCTTGCTGGGCAGAGGCCATCTTTGGATTGAGCCCAGCGGCGGCAAGCAGACCGGCAGTGGCGCCAAGCAGATTGCGGCGTGAGATTTTGATTGGGTTTGTCATGAGGACTCCTCAATTGGATGAATAAAATAAGCTTATTACGAATATATTGTTAGGTCTATCAAAATCCTTACAAAATCAAAATTTTTTGACATAAAAGCTTAAGTAAATTTATGCGTTTTTCTGTCTTAACAACATCCACCCGGCTAGCGTCGCCAAAACGCCAACGACTCCATAAGAAACCCCATAATCATCAAACGACGTCACCGTCACAGAAAATAACGAAGGCAGCAGCAACACACCGGCAAACATCAGCCCAGAACCCAAGCCCGTTGCCTCCGTTCTCTGCGAACCACCCAAGCGCGCCCACTCAGCATAAGCCAGCCCTGTAAACCCACTGGCCGAGGCCCCCGCCACCGCGCACAGCGAGAGCACCAGCCAAGGCGCCCAATTCATACTGAACTGCCCGGTTAGCACGGCAGTCCCACCCATAATGAAACCCTGCCAAGCTAACAACATCCGTGCGGAAATCCACTTATCTGCCAACCAGCCCCATATCGGCCGACTGACCACGGCCGCCAATTGGTAAATCGCCAGAGCCCAACCCGCCTGCACCAAATTAAAACCCGTTTTACTTGTTAAATGCACAGTCAAAAAAGCAATGAAACACAATTGAATCCCGCCATAGATAAAACTCACGAACGATAGGCATCGCAACTCAGGCCGATCGAACAAGATTTGCACCGGCGCGAACAAACCTTTACTTAAAATTTGACGCGAAGGATCTCGATCAACATCCCATGAACGACGCACGCACTCAAGCAGCAATACCGCCGCCAATACCGGCACGGTCTGCCACAGCAACGCCGCTTGCCAACCCAGACTCAAGGTCAGCGGCGCCATCACCAGCCCCGCCAACACCCCGCCTAAAGGTACGCCAATCTGACGGACTGAGAGCACCAAGTTCATCACGCGCGGAGGGGTGCGGGGCACCAACAGATGAGCACTTGCTGGCGCCGTCGCTCCATAGGCCAAGCCCAACAGTACAGCCCCAAGAACCACTGAGACGACACTCCCGACAGCGCACGCCAATAGCATCGCAAGTGTGGCGATTAAAACCAGCTGACTGACCCTGACAGCGCCAAAGCGACGAATAAAACGTGGCGACAGCAAGGCCGAAATAATGCCCACGCCATAGATGATGGAGATGAATAAACCCACCAACGTACCTGGTACCCCAAGGTCCTGAGCAATCACGGGCGCTACCACCGGAAACGAATAGGCCGCCATCGTCGCCAGGCTTTGCGTGGCAAGAGTGGCGATGAGCGGAAGCACGGGAAATTTTAGGCTGTCACGAGATTCACTTGGGAGGGGTGAGTGGTTGACACTCATGAGTTTGCCTTTGCCTGAAAAGAAAAAAGGCTACGAGTAGGGATCAGGACGCGACCTAGAAGGATACCGTCTCATTCACTACTTGAGAGCAGACTGCGTGAAATAGTCCCTAACATTTAACAGATCCCGATTAAATTCTTGGGCCGACATGAATAAGTTAGGATACTCAAGACAAAGAATGACATAAAAAGTAAAACTGATTAAGAGCGCGTATAGGATGGATAAAATCCAGTTAGTTTCATTTTTGACAGCCATGGTGAAGCCAGTCAAGACGCTTCCAATCATCAGCAAAACAAATAAAAAAGTCATGACTAACCTTGGAGGATGTCGTGTGACTTTGATGGTGCCCATGGTAAAAACAGACGTCAGGTTCGCGAGTTGCGGCTTAAGAATTTGATCAACCAGCAGTTGATTTTTTGTAGTTGTTTTTTGTGCAGCGATGGCTGTATCTTCGTTGATTTTTATGATGGCAGAGTTGATTTTGTCAGTGATCGTATCAACTTCAGCGATCCTGCTTATGTTGACGTAACCGTTGACACGGAGTTCCAAAAGCTGTCGCAACGATTTTTCAAGATGCTCTTGATCTGCCGAATCCAAATACTTGGCCGAGTTGTAGAGTGCTTTTATGGCGCTCGCCTCAGTTCGATTTCCCTCCACTCGCGCGGTGAAACCACTTGTTGCGCTTGCAAAAGTAAAACCCAAAGCTAACGCTGACAGACCAAAAATAGCTCCGATTAAGCCATCTTGAAGAACGACTGGTTTTGCACGTTTTTTTATATTAAACGAACCTAAGAACCAGCCTGCCGACATAAGCAGGAGAACACTCACCCCAACAAAAACATAAGCGTATTGGACTAGCCCAATAGAGACAAGCGTAAATGATGACATTGATTTTATTCTTCACGTAAGTGGTTCAACGCGAACTTTTCAAAATCCGCAGGCTAGAACTAAAAACTATCCACATTAGTGTACACTCATAAGAATTTTTTATTAGCAGTGTGCGCAACCGAATTAATAAGTGAAGCAAGCTGGGATTAGCAAAGCTCCAAGGTTCTAAAAAGGAAATATCTTGAGTACGACTGAGAGAGGTTTCTTCTTGCGCCGTATATGTAGCGGCTTTATCTTGCTCGCGTTTACTTGGATCTTAGCAGGCTGCGGTCAGCTTACGCCGAGCATTGGTACGATGTCCAAGGCATATCAAACAGTCATCGAACGGACCGAACGAGACTCTACTCTACTGAATATAGTCCGTGCATCCAAATCGTATCCACTCAATTTCGTCACAATCCCCAGTATTACAGGCTCCGGGTCGGCAGTTGAAACCGTAGGCCTGACTGGTAATCTTATCGCGACCACTCCGAGCTCAGCAATCGGTTTCATTTCGCCAGGGATTGGTTCAGGTTATACGCCTGGAGTTAGCATCGCACTGAGCAGCGGTTTTACGTTCACACAATCCTCACTGGATAACGCGGCCTTTGCTAAAGCATTTGGTGCGCCCCTTCCATTAGACATGGTCCAGACTGGGATCGCTCAGGCTCAAGCTGTAGCAGAGGGTAGCGCTCCTGTAGAGTTGGTGCTGTCATTGTTGATCGATTCAATTGAATTGACCGACTCGGCAGGCCGCACTCGCATTCTCAGGAACAACCCATTATTTAATGGCTACCTTGATTTTCAGAATGAACTACGGCAAATGATCCACCTAGGTTTGAAGGTAGAGAATTTTTCTCGAGAGGTTCCGTTTGGGGGACCAATGTCTGGTACTCAAATAAATGAAATAATGTTTAAGTTTTTTGATGCTCAAAACAATATGAAACTGTCCGTTCGACGTATCTCAAAGATGGGTCGCGAGGATGATTTTCAAGTTTATCAGGAAGTGCATACTTCTAGATTTTGTTTCAACCGAACTGAGAACTCAGCTCAAGCCACACGTATTTATGGGGCACAAGCCGTTTGTCACGACCCCACTGATACTAAAGATTTGTTAACTAAAACTAAAAAAACAATGACATCACAACAAGTTGTGATGAAAGTCCGCTCTGTCAGAGAGATATTTATTTTTCTAGGGAATGTGCTGGCGGCGCAACAGCTTGATCCTCCGGTATATTCAAGCGTACTGGGTGGAGATGGTTCTAGAACGATTGATCAAAAAACGACTGGTATTCCCATCTTGGTTGTAAAGAAAAATCAGCGATCGCTTAACCCATTTGTAGAAACTGAATATGAAGGCGACACTTACACGATTCCGTCTGAAAATGCTGGCTTGAGTACAAAAACAGTATCAATGCTGCAAAGCTTCTTAATGGTTACCAAGGTGCCAGGCGCAATTCCGGCAGCGCCCTCCCTCTTGATCAAGTAAGGTCAGTTTTTTGGTTGATCGTTATTGCTAAGCTGCCCTTATCCTTTAGCGTCAAAACGATGAACGATACATTAAAAAGCAATCACTCCATCAGTCGCCGCCAAATCATCTCAGCGGCAATCGCCGCCTCTGCCCTGTCGGTGCCGACTTGGTGCGTGGCGAGCGGATTTTCTGTCAATGAGATGATCTTGCTATCAGCAAAACTCACCCAAAAGTCGCCCAACCTCTTTTTGCCCGTCATCGCTCAAAAGATGCTGGAAGCTTACGCGCAAAGAGGGTTTACACATCGCCTGCAGGCTTTATTAGCCAACCCCGAGTCTGATCTAGAACTCGGTAACGAAATTGTAGCTTCCTGGTACAGCGGTATTGCAGAAACCTTGCAAGGTCCTCAGGTCATCACTTACAACAATGCTCTGATGTGGCGTGCGGCGCCCTTTTTACATCCGTCAGGCAACTGTGGCGGCCCCACCAATTACTGGGCATTGCCACCCTCATCTTAAGGACGTTTACTTTGAAGAACGCTGTCACGACAGATGTTGTCATCATCGGCTCTGGCGTGTCGGGAGCTTTATTGGCTCACCGCTTGGCTAAGCAAGGTATCAAAGTTTTGATACTCGAGGCAGGCAAGACCGTTGAGCGAGGCCAAGCCGTCAATACGTTCGAAAATGCTCTTATTAAAGTTCCAGAATCTGCCTACACCCAAACCCCGCAGGCGATGTTCCCACGTTCCGATCAACCTCATCAGTGGTACGTACAAGCGGGTCCTGATATTTTTAAAAGTACTTATCTGAAAGTGCTGGGTGGAACCACCTGGCATTGGCTAGGAACGGCAATACGTCTCATCCCCAGCGACTTCAATACGCAAACACTGTTCGGTCAAGGGGTTGATTGGCCCATCAACTACAGTGACCTAGAGCCTTATTACACCGAAGCCGAAAATGAGCTTGGGGTCTCAGGTGATGCAAAGCAAGATCAAGGGTCTCCTCGTCAGAGCGCCTATCCCATGCCCGCGATCGGACAATCCTATTGCGATCAAACATACATCAAAGCATTAGCCCAAACACCCTACGAGGTGACCCCCACTCCACAGGCACGCAACTCGGTTGTACATGACAACCGCCCCCCCTGCTGTGGCAGTAGTAGTTGCATTCCTGTCTGCCCGATTCAAGCGAAATACGATGCCACGGTTCATATTAAAAAAGCCCTCGCTGCCGGTGCCACGCTGATGACTGAATCAACGGCTGTTCAATTGCTTGTAGGCAAAAACCAACAAATCGAAGCCGTTAGATTCAAGCGTTGGGATCAGTCAGAGGGCTTCATCAAGGCTAAACGGTTTATCTTGGCATGCCATGGGATTGAAACTCCACGACTGTTAATGGCTTCGAAATCAAGCACGTACCCCAAGGGACTGGCCAATCGCTCTGATCAGGTCGGTCGCAATCTCATGGATCACCCCGTGCAACTCTCCTGGGCACTGTCGCGAGCGCCTGTCTACCCATACAGGGGGCCTCAGGCAACCTCTGGCATCGAAAATATGCGCGACGGCGCGTTCCGAAAAAATCGAGCAGCGTTTCGGATCGAAATCGGTAATGATGGCTGGGGATGGCCCACTGGGGCGCCAACATCGACTGCCCAACAATTTGCCCGAGCCGGTTTGCGTGGCGAGGTTTTAGATCAGGCCATCTCCAATCAGACCTCGCGCCACATTCGTCTAGCCTCGCTCATGGAGCAATTACCTGACCCCGAAAATCGCGTCTCGCTCGATCCAAAAGAGTTAGATATTTACGGAGTCCCTAGACCAAAACTACATTACCGTGTCGATGACTACGTACAAAAAGGCTTGAACGCCGCACAAACAGCTCACACAGAGATTTTTGGTCACTTACGGGCCACTGAGATTCAGCACAAGCAAGAATACGAAGGTGCGGGACATATCATCGGAACGACTCGCATGGGCCACGATGCAACATCCTCTGTGGTTGATGCCAACCTTGTCAGTCATGATCACAAGAATTTGATGATTGTTGGATCGAGCGTTTTTCCGACGGGCGGAAATGCCAATCCAACGTTAACCATCGCGGCACTGAGCCTGAGGGCCTCTGATTTTTTGATCGAACAACTGCGTGTTAAAACTGCTGTGAAAAGAGTGCCATCAATATCGAATCAACCCGTCATCTAGAAAATCAGATTATTCTTAATTAGTTTCAATTTAACTTCATGATTTTGAGGCGATCAAAGGCCTCTTGCAAGGGCGCATTACTGATCGCGTCCAAGCCAGAAAAAGGATTTTGAGAAGCGTAAGCCAGATACAGCGCAAATAGACTGACCACAAAAAAGGAAAAAATACACAGAAATTGAGACGCTGGCTTTTTAAGCATCGCCATAGATAATATGACACTCGAAGCGACTAGCGTGAGGATGGCAAGAATGAGCCCGCGAGAACCAATTCTGTATTCACTTATTTCAATTCTGACGAGCCGATACTCCCGAATTCGCGCGACAAGATTGCCGAGTTGCGAAGCTGTGAGTGGTTGAAGCTTAGTAAAATTGAATGGGTCGTAAACGATGTCTGACATCACAGTGAGTGGTATGAGGGCGCTTCGAGTACCCTGACGAATGGAGAGCGCATCGCCTTGGCGCATCGCTGGCCACTCTTTTTGCAAAACGTCTGAAGCGTAAGCACGTGTTGCGTCCATGAGAGGTGTTCCGACTTCTGGTTCGATATTGAGTGATATACGTCCAAGTGTACGGAGCGCGTCCGCCTCTTGCAATAATGAGGTCTTTGCACGGATATGGACATTTGAGATATCACTGAAGACAAAAGCGATGCCCAATGAGAGCAAAACGATGGCTCCAGCGTTCAATCCCGAAATATTAATACCATCGAATTTATGAACCAACTCGACGTGTCTTTTGGGGGAAAAGCACCAACGCATGATGAGATAGGCGATGCCTGCGCTCAGAAGCACGATGAGTAAAAAAGATAGGGCCATTGAAATAATTGTTTGCATGATCCCAACTCATTTTATATGTAATTATTATTCATTTCAACAAACCGAATGCGCAGATTCTGATGCGTTAGCAAGAGAGTATTACAATATTATCAGATTGCATCTCAGCTTAAAATGCTGGACAAAACTTGAAATAAGACTCATCACTCAATCAATGAATATTCATAGGATTTTATGGAAGCCGAAAAAACGTCTGAAGACATCATAAAGACTGGCGGTGGCGAGAAAAGCCCGCATGCGGTCAAAGCCTTAATCATTTCTCTTTTTGCCTTAGTGCTATCGCTTGCCGGCTTAGGTGGAGGCGAAGAACTTAAAATCATCTCCTCCAGTAATATGATCGATTCAAATTATCAAACCATTGCAGAATTTCGATTATTAAGGCAGTCCATATTACAGGACAGTATTGAGCAAATGGAGATGGGATTATGGAAAAACTCTTCTCTCACATCGGTTGAAAAAAATAATTTTGAGAAAATTATTGAAAGTAAAAAGAAAGATATTCAACTGCTTGAATCTAATGCGGATAAACAGGATGGGAAAAAAGAGCTTGAATTAAAACTATCAAAAATTCGGCATGAAAAAAAACGAGCTCAATCCAAAAACAATTCCTTTGAATATGGTGAGGCCCTACTTCAGATCGCGATAATTTTAGTGTCCACGTCGATCATTTCATCGATCGTAGGCTTGATGCTTGGGGGGATTCTCATCGGTGCTTTTGGAATACTCGCGGTTCTAAACGGTTTCTTTTTATTTTTTATCATTTAATTTTTCCTAATAGCCCTACTATTTTGTAAACTACTTTAAATTTGGTAATGATACCTATCCTATTACCCTAACCCGCTGTCATCGGGTCTTACACAATGAGTTCCCCACTCGGCTGAACCATCGCAATGTCAAGCAGTCGTCAGAAACACGCTTATTTATTATTCGTCACCACTTTACTGCTGAGCGTGCAGTCGCCCACTCACGCTCAAAATATGCACGAGGCCGTGCTAATCGCACTGCAACAATATCCCAGCATCTTGGCCGCGCAAGCCAATGAACGCGGGGCGATCGCCGATATTACGCGCGCGCAGGGTGCGCATTGGCCGCAAGTCGCCTGGTCCGGCACCTACAACTCCTATAACGCACCCGGGATCCCTAACAACTGGATCCAATCGCCTACGGTCAGCATCAACCTGTGGGCGGGCGGACGCATCGAAGCCGATGTCGAGCAATCCCGAGCGCGCGCCGAATCGGGTCGCCAACAGGTCAACATCACCCGCGATCAGGTGGCACTGACTGCCGTCCAAGGCTACCTTAATTGGGCGCGATCCCTAGAAATGCAACGCCTCGCCACGGAAAACCTAGCAGCTCACCGCAGGATCTATCAGTACATTAATACGATTGTTCAGGTCGACGTCGGTCGCCAAGTCGATCTCGAGCAAGCCAAAGGCCGCATGGACAACGCGGCCCTATTCTTGGAGCAAAGCAATGCCGCGTTGGCCGATGCCAATGCCCGGCTGCGCCGTATGCTTCTGGGTCGTGTGCCGGCTCAACCTGCGGGCGTTGAGGTGATTCAGGGTCAGCTTCCCTCGACCCTGGAAAACGCGCTCTCCTTTACAGGCGAGACTAATCCTGTGATTGCACAGCAAATCGCTCAGATCCATGCCGCACGTGCCAACCTCGCCAGCGCCCGCTCTCAGCATTCCCCACAAGTCAATGCCACCTATGGCAAGCAAACGAATCAGGGGACGGCTCAAGGCGACTATGTGGCCCAACTGACTGTGACCGTGCCGATTTTTCAAGGGGGCACCACCTACGGCTCTATTCAAACAGCCCAAGCCAAGCTAGAGGCCGCCGAACACACGCTCAAGGACACGCAACTCACCCTCAAGGAAAGCGTGCGCAGCTCTTGGTCCAACTGGAAATCCGCTGAAAACCGGATCAAAACCACCGTCGGTCAGGTACGAAGCGGCTCGGCGGTGCTTAATGGCTATTGGGAGCAATACCGTATCGGACGCCGTCAGGTGCTGGACCTGCTAAATGCTCAAAGCGATCTGTACAACTATCAAGTCAACCAAGTTGCCGCCAAATTCGACGCCCTGAATTTTCGTGCCACGATTCTCGCGAACCTTGGTCATCTCGCCAATAGCTACCAGGCAAACCAAGGTAAAGCGTCTCAATTGCCCACCTCTTCGACAGTGCCCGTCACCGGCTCTTTAACAGGCGCGGCAACGGCCTCACCCAGGCCTTGAACACATAAAGTATGACTGCAACTTCGAGTTCTACCGCGCGCGCGCCCGAGGCACACACCCCAAGCGCTGACACGCCCAAGGTCCACGACGGTGTTTTGCAGTGTCTCGTGACCCTCGCGCACGAATTCGATTTGCCGGTTAACCGCGTGAGCGCGGCCCAGGGCTTTGTCGTCGATGATGACGGGCGTGTCAGCGTAGATGCCTATCCCGACCTGGCTCGTAAACACGGCATGATTGCCGCCTGGTCGCAGGCTAAAGCCTCCACCTTGCCCAGTTACGTGTTGCCCGTCATCCTACCCTTGATCGACGGACGTGCCGCGATCCTGAGAAGCATTTCCGGTGGTGAGGCCACCGTCACGTTTTCGGATGCGACGGATGAGCAAAACAAAGAAACCATCGCGCTCGACAAGCTTGACGACCTCGCCACCAATCAAATTCTCGTAGTCAAAGCCGGCGCCAAAAAGAGCATTGATCCACTTAGCCCGTTCAAGGGCGAAGCTTTTAACTGGTTCTGGGGGACCCTCTGGCGGTTTCGCAAGTTTTACGTTGAATCGATGTTGGCCACAATCTTGGCCAACATCCTCACACTCGCGACCATTTTCTTTACGATGAACGTGTACAACCGCGTCGTCCCTACTTCGGCCTATGCCTCACTCTGGACTCTAGCCATCGGCACGTCTCTAGCGATCGTCTTTGAGTTTTTGATGCGCTGGCTCAAGGCTAGGATGGTCGATCTAGGAGGTAAAAAAGCTGACCTCGCGATCAACGCTACGCTCTTGCGTGAAATCATGACCATCCGTTTGGAGCATCGCCCTAACTCGATCGGCGTGTTCGCGAGCTCCATGCGTGACTTTGACGCGCTGCGCGATTTCTTTTCTTCGGCCTCGCTGGTGTTGCTCGCGGATCTGCCCTTTATCTTTATGTTCCTAGGCATTATCTGGCTAATCGGAGGTCCGATCGTGATCGTGCCATTGATTGCCGTGCCAATCCTGATTCTGGTCGGGATCCTGTCTCAGCCTGCGCTGACCAAAGCCATCCGGCAAAATATGAAAGAAGCCGGCGACCGTCAAAGCGTCTTGGTCGAGTCCATCCTCAACCTCGAATCCCTCAAAGCCCACAATGAGCAGCGCTACCTACAGCGCCGTTGGGAAATCGCTAATCTGGCAAGCGCAGAATCCTATAAATCTACCCGCGCCGTGACCAATCTGATCACGGGCTTGACTGCCATGCTGCAACAGCTCACCACCGTGGGCGTGATCGTTGTTGGTGTGTATCTGATTCATAGCAACCAGCTGACCCTAGGTGCACTAATCGCTTGTGTGATGTTGGCCAGCCGCGCCATCGCACCCCTTGGCAGCATCATGTCGCTCGCAGCCCGCTACCAGCAGGCGGTTAACGCCCTAGAGATCCTCGAAGGCTTGATGAAGCGCCCCCGCG
The DNA here is from genome assembly GCA_945897365.1 of Bordetella parapertussis. Classification (GTDB taxonomy): domain Bacteria; phylum Pseudomonadota; class Gammaproteobacteria; order Burkholderiales; family Burkholderiaceae_B; genus Zwartia; species Zwartia parapertussis_A. Next base: position 74,777 of record CAMDFD010000016.1, read on the forward strand.
ATCAAGACACCGAGATGCTGTACATTGTGCCAGATCACTTAAGCGGTGCTCTACAAGCCAAAGAGTTGGAGTTTGCCTACCCCTCCTCACCCAATCAGCCAGTATTGCGTCGTATCTCTCTGAACATCAAACCCGGCGAGCGTGTCGCCCTCGTTGGAACCGTCGGTAGTGGCAAAAGCACCCTCTTGCGACTGCTGTCCGGTCTATACACTCCGCTCGGCGGCAGCGTGCTGATCGATGGCGTCGATATCCGCCAGATCGACCCTACTGCTTTTCGTGAAAAAATCGGCTACGTTGGTCAAGACACCCAGCTCTTCATGGGCACCCTGCGACAAAATCTCGTGCTTTCAAGCTCTACCATCAGTGATCAAAAAATCCTCGATGTCCTCAAAAGTCTCGGACTCTACGAGCTTGTGGCCAGCAGCTCGCGCGGTCTAGACATGTTACTGACCGAAGCCGGTGGTGGCCTGTCGGGGGGACAGCGACAACTGTTGTCGATCGCTCGCATGATGTTACGCAACCCTGTCTACGTATTTATGGACGAGCCCACCGCGCATATGGACGCCCAAACCGAAGTCCGTGTGATCAAGGTTCTGCAAGAATGGTGCAAAGGTCGTACGGTTATTCTGTCCTCGCATCGCACCCAGTTACTCGCACTCGTCACTCGTGTTGTGATGATCGACCGAGGCGCAGTGTTTTTGGATACGGATCGCGATGACTTTTTAAAGAAAATGTCTAGCGGGCGCCCTACGGGCGGACCGGGCTCTGCGGGTGCTGGCGGCTCAACAAGCACCACTCCTGGGCAGACCCCGCCTGCGACTCAGAGTCCAACAGGCATCCGGCGCACGACTCGCACGCCCACCCGCTATGACGTCAAGTGGGGGAAATAACATGAGCGATTTTGACTCTAAAACCGCCAAATACACCGTCGAAGACGACGAGCGTCGTGCCAGCCATTGGTTGATCATGGCGACCGGCCTGTTGTTAGTGGCAGGCCTGACTTGGGCCGCATTTTTTCATCTCGACGAAATCGTGACTGGCCAAGGTCGCGTCATCCCCTCAAGCCGCGAACAACTCATCCAGAGTCTGGATGCCGGTATTCTGAGTGAAATGCTCGTGCGCGAGGGCGAAGTCGTTGAAAAAGACCAAGTGCTCCTGCGCATCGACGACTCCCGCTCTGGCCCGATCTTTCAAGAGGCTCGCGAGAAATGGTTGGCTCTATCCGCTCAGGCCGCGCGCCTGAGGGCAGAAGCCTCCGACACCCCGATCGAGTTCAACGCAGAGGTCCTCGCAGTACCCGCCATCGCTCAGCGTGAACGACAAGCCTACCAAGCCCGCAAACAAGCCCTCGACGACCAGCTTGCTGCGATGAAGCAGTCCCTCGCCACCCTCGATCGCGAAATCGCGCTAGTGAGCCCCTTGGTCCAAAAGCGCGTGATTTCTGAAATCGATCTGTTACGCCTACAACGACAGCGTGCCGATATTGCCGGTGGCATGGCTGAGCGTCGCAACCGCTATCTGACCGATGCCAATAATGAGCTCGTACGCGTCGAGTCCGAGCTTGCACAAGCTCGGGAAAATGCCCGCGCGCGTGAGGATGCGTTTAAACGCACTTCGATCTATTCACCGATGCGCGGGATTGTCAAAAATATTCTCGTCAATACCGTGGGTGGTGTGATTCAGGCAGGTCAAAACATTATGGAAATCGTTCCAACGGATGAAGACACCCTTGTCGAAGCCTTTATTCGCCCTGCGGACGTTGCTTTTCTCAAGCTCGGTCAACCTGCCACCGTTAAACTCACAGCATATGACTTCAATAAGTACGGTGGTATCGCTGGCGTTCTAGAATATCTGAGCGCTGACACCATGCGCGATGAGACCAAGGCCCGTCGCCCCGGCAGCCCACCCGTTGACCTCGAAGAGTCCTATTACAAAATCCAAGTCCGCATCACGGATGAGAACCTAATGCGCAAAGGCAAGAAAATAGAGCCGTCCCCGGGCATGACTGCTACCGTCGATATCCGCACAGGACAAAAAACTGTGCTCGAATATATACTTGGACCGCTGCAAGTGGTCGGAGAAGCGCTGCGTGAGCGCTAATGAACGCTAAGCTAAATCATAGCCAGTATTTGTAGTGCCTATCCACAAGCCCTGCGGGCCTTGGTTCGCAGTAGAGTCTTAGACCCACTTCCGCAAGCGGTTAAGGCTGAAAAAGCTATTATTGCCATGACGTAGCTAATGATTTTTTTCATAATATTCAATTCATTGATGAATGCGTTGAGCATCCTGTAACACGGATGAAAATTAATATGGAAATAAATACCTATATTTCATACTGGGACATCCCAGAATATGTTTGTCTTGAAACGCTGATTTTTTTATCTTATCAACCTTTTGTGGGATGTTGTTGCTCTTTGACGCCATAGAAAATGTCAGTGATAACCAATCCTGACCTTCAAGCCAGATATTAGCCATCGGGGCAGGATTCGGATAACAAAATCTCCAAGAATAATCTAGAGGCTTTGAAATACCTTTTCTACTGACATCCGACACGCTTCATCAATCCATCAGGATTGAGTTGATTGGGAGTTTCTGCCATCGCAAGGGCGGCAGAGCTAATTAAGAAGTGACTGGTATCACTCGGGTCGAGCGGCAAAGACATTGTCTGGCTCAACAAGAGATTATTATTTTCCATCCAATACGCAAATTTTGGGCCACTAAGACTATTCGCACCTTCGAGCCCTGCTTTGAGCGCATAAACAGACTCGTACGTGTAAACCACCACTAGCGGCGCGTAACTTTCATAATTAACTGGATCAAATGCACGTAGTCGTTCTTTAAACTTACTGTAAAAAGAGGTGCCCAAAGCATATCCTGGACAATAAGTTAATTCTTTGTAATTTAAAGCAACTACACCTTCATATGCTGCAGATCCCGCAATCTTTACTGCACTCTCAGCGGCTGCAGCTACAGTGATATTTCCAACTACCGGAATATTCCAGCCCATCTCTTGTCGATTCTCAAGAATATAGGCAGTATCGAAACTCGTTCCAGTGAGCGCAATGAGTGTGCCGGGAGGATCATTGGGATCATTTAAGGCTTTTAATTTATCCGTCATATCCGTTGACGAAATGGCATATTGCTGGGACCCTGTAAAGCGAATATTTCGCTTGGTGAGTTCTTTTTTTAACGCAATCACTGTTGAAGCGGCTTGGGCACCATCATCATGAATAATGGCTGCTGAACCCACCTGGAGTGTCGTGGCAATGTAATTCACAATTGCCTCTGCCTGAGAGTCTGCGCTGGGCAGCATGCTGAAGTGATACGGCCCAACTGTAGGCGTCATCGCAGATGATCCGGTAACACTGATAGACGGAATCTTTGCCTCATTGAGAAATGGAATGGTGGCCAAGGTGATCTGGCTTGAAATTGGACCTATCAGTGCATCAATTTTTTCTGTTTGCACTAAGCGACGTATCTCATCAATGGCAGCTGTAGGACTAGACTGATCATCCCCCTCAACCACGATCACCTGCCGACCCAAAATCCCACCTGATGCATTGATTTCTGCGACCGCAAGCTTTACCCCGGCAAGACCGTTGTAACCATTCTGACGATAGGTGCCAGTAAATGATGAGAAAAAACCAAGTTTGATAGGTTCCTGAGTATTGCCTGTGGAGCTTGAGTCACTCCCTCCCCCACAACCCACCAGAGAAAGTGTGGCTAAAAGCAAGCCTATATTAAAAAAAAGAAACTTTCTAACTTTAGACATCGCTTTAGTCCATCTCATTTAAAAAAATAAAAATAAGGCTCAGAGATCAGAATGATCCAATCCTACTTTCCAAGATTGGATGCATCCAGGGTAGTTAAAAAATAATTTGATAGCAATTGATGTCCATAAGGCGTTGGATGGACGCCATCTGCATAAAAATAACGTGATGTATCTACATTGGGGATTAACGTGGCTAATGAGCAACCCAAGGAAGAGTTATTAAGAAAGAGATTATTTGGAGGAACCCCTTCTACACAAGCCATGCTAGTGGTATTCGAAATGCCATAAGCACCAGGGTTGGATAATTGCAGTTGGCTTTGTGTAAATGTATCCACAAATAGAATGGGCATCTTCTTGATATTTGCTGCTAACTGATCATTGAAAACCTTGGTTAAGGATGTTGCAATCGCTGAAAGCTGCTCGCCTCCACCAAGCATCAAAGGCGTTTTGCCAACATCGGGGAGGTTGAAGACCGCAATATTTTTTGCACCCTTACTGATAATCTGAGACTGAATACTGTCCGTTAGAGTGGTAGCTAAAGCGAACATGTATTCATTACCAGCAATGATTGCAGCACCCACTTTCTGCTCACTTGAAAGATTTGGGTTTATAAGTTGCATCTGTACAGGCTCTGGCCACCCACTAAACGCTGCATACAATGACGCCCCTTCCCAGTTCCCTTGAGCAGCTAGCCCGATCGCTGTTAAATTCATTAATAAATCATTTGCGCCGATAAAGACCGCTACTAACTCGTTGCCCGTATAACCGCTTGGATTGCGCACGAGGTGCTTGGCCATCTGCAGATTAAATGGGGTTGCCATTTTTCCAAGCGGCGCCGAACTATCCGCCAAAGCGGATAGGTTCATTTGCAGTAATGCCTGTTGCATTCCGTAACTATCAAAGCTAATTGGATTGGTGACCCTAGCCGCGCCTTGTGCATAGTTAGTACAGGAGGTGTATTCAACAATCGGTGCCCCAATAAAACCTTCATTGGTTGCATAAGGCAATACATTCGGTAAACCTGTTTGTGCTGTACAGGCATTTCCAATACCTAAAGATTGAGCCACATTCTCAACCCATAGCTTTGAGCTGGATGAATTGACTGTAAATCTACCGCCACCCACTGCTTCTACAGTTCCGACTTTGTAAGCCCCGGTATCGCTAAGACTGTCACCAAACACAACTAGCTGAGAAAATTTGGGAGCGGGCGGCTCGTTTGTTGAATCGCTACCTCCACAACCGGCCAAGAATAGGCTTATAGCGCCAAGAAATAATGTGCGAAGCTGATTTTTTTTAGTCATTTTGGTTTATTAAATATCTGTGCTAGGCAGTTAAAGATATTAAAAATTATTTGATGGACTAGATTGTTAGCTCAGCTAGCGATGAAGAAAAAGTGACAGACATTTTACGCTAACTTTATCTTTTTGGGGCTTGTGAAATATTGTGGGTCGGTTTTTTAAGACCGTTTTAGCGATTGATTTAAGCTATGTTCCATCAATACTCATTCTTGCTCTCCTGGGCGCTTCGCGCCAAAAAGACCAATGACTTTTTATCATTTTTCGGGCTGCCTAGTTTGGCCAGAGACCGGCTCTTTGCAGGTTGGCTTTTTGACCCCTACGCTTTCTAGTATGTTGGTCTGATATGCAAAAAGACATAGGCAACAAAAAAGCACCCTAAGGTGCTTAATTTGCTTGACTAATTGGCGGAGGCGCAGTCCTAACCTAGGCATGTATGGGTTTGGACACTAACCAGTCTGTTTAGAGACTTTTAGACTCCTCAACTCCTTGAAGATATTAAGAAAACTCACACTACTTAAGTGTTGTGAGTGCAGTGTCGTTTCTAAATCCATACACTTTTCACCAAAGCTGTCCAACCCATTATGGACGCGGAAATTGGTAACTCAA
>CAMDFD010000017.1 GCA_945897365.1 Bordetella parapertussis
CCCGTTGTCAGGGCAGACCGATCACAACCCGCCAGCCCGTAAGCGGGGCCGTCTGCCACACGAATGTGCGAGGGGTGCCATTCACCACGGCCCTCGTGCTACCCGAAGCCTGCGCGGCGATCACCGCGCCTGCGGGCAGATTCACCAGACTCTCCCCGGCATAGCCTTTTCGGAGCATCAATCGTGCCTCCGGATGCACGATGACCGTGCCGTCCTTGCTCACGAGAAACATGTCTCCGTCTGAGGACTGCAGGCGTGTGCCAATGTCCTTCAGGGAAATGTCTGCCCCCGCCACACCGATGAATCGCCCGGTCCGGTCTCTGACGGGCCGCGTGATGCTGACCATCGTGATGTCCGAGCCGCCTTCGTCGAAATACGGTTCGGTGATGTAGAGCGCGCCCGAGCGCTTGGACCCGCTGTACCACTCCTGCTTCGGGTCGTGGTAGTCGTAGGTGACCACCGTTCCCTTAGGCCAGCTTTTGCGGTCGACCCAAGGCATCGACAAGGGATCCGTCCACTGCTTGTCCTCAAAGGCGATATAGACGCCATAGACGTCTCTGGGAGGGATCTCGTTGAGGATCGCGGCGAGGTATTCGATGAGCCTGCCATCCGGTTCAGCACCTTGGACCTGCTGACGCATGGACGTGCCCAGCGGCAACATGGAAATGCGCTCAACCCATGCATCCAGAGCGTCAGCCGTCGCGCGTGCGCGTCGCTGCGCCGCATCGACTTGATCGGACACAGCAGGCCCGCCGGGCAGTGCAGCACAAGCGGTGAGCGACATGGCAAGTAGGCTCACAAGCAACCCTCGCCGAAGTCTCATACGTATATCGGTCATAGGACCTCCCAAGTTCTCATTGCGTCAGGCGACCCTACGCCTCTGCCCGCAGCCCGGACACAACATGACTTGACGCACGGCCCTGAAGACCCTTGGCTATTGACACCATTGTTGTAGGCTGTGCTGCAGTAAAGCACACTCTTGCACAGTTTTACAAAAATTCACAGTACTGCAGGTATTCTTTAAACTACGCAACAAGAATAAATCTATGACAGTAACGATGCGCGTGACATCGAACATTCATACTTATAAAATGAAAACAAAGTTTGTCCGTGATTTTTTACCTTCTGAAGCCCATACGCTTAGATTTATAAATGCCGATTTAATTGCGTCCGGCTTAGCACCGTTCAATCCAGAGCCTGCTGCCTTTAAGGCTGGTCTAAAAAACTTTAACCAACATGATCACTATGCAGTTGATTCTTGGATGCTTTACGATCACTCTGTATGACACCAAAGCTTCTTGACTGGCGTGATATATAGATACAAAAGACATTCGAACTTCGAACGATTCAGCTCAAATCATTACACGAACTATTACATGGTGGTCTTTTTTTAATATAAGTACTTGTTTTTAATAGGGAATCACAAATGAATAAAAAAATAGTTACATCAATGATGGCAGCATCCCTGTCTTTGACATTGGCAATCGCGCCGATTCTAAGCCATGCTTGCACTAGCTTCTTATTAAAAGGCAGCGATGGCGGCTTTGTATATGGTCGAACGCTAGAGTTTGGCTTGCCGCTAAAGTCTGAGCTAACAATAGTTCCTCGAAATTTACAGGTTCCGGGCGTCGGGGTAGATGGTAAGCCAGGTACTGGTTTGAATTGGACCACTAAGTACGCTACCGCTGGCATGAATGGCTTAGGTATGCCAGTCCTGGTAGACGGCATGAATGAAAAAGGTTTGGTTGGCGGCCTGTTAAATGCCCCGAATACCGCTGAGTATCAAGTTGTGACGTTAGCTGATTCTGCAAATAGCATCGCCTCTATTCAGATGCTCATGTATGCTTTGACCAATTTTGCTACTGTTGACGAAGTTAAAGCAGGTTTTCAGAAGATCAAAATTAATCGCTCGACGATTCCCGCCTACAACAACCAGTCTGCACCAGTTCGCATGACTTTGCATGATGCAAAAGGCAGGAGTATCGTCGTTGAGTATCTTAAAGGTGAGATGGTCATCACCGATAATCCTACTACTGTCATGACTAATGATCCGGCATTCAGGGATCAGCTTAACAACATTGGCAATTACGCAAACCTCACCAGTGTTGAGAAAAGTCCATTAGTCATTAATGGCGCTACCTACGCACCTCCAAGCTCTGGCAGTGGCCTGCATGGACTACCTGGTGACTATCTCAGCCCGAGCCGTTTCATTCGAGCATTATTTTTGACTAAGTCTGTACCAACAACTTATTCTACTTTGCAGCAAAATAATACCGCTTGGCATATTTTGGGTAGCTTTGATATTCCTCCGGGTGCAATTAGTTTACCGGCAACCAATGCCTACGGAGGCGGTGCTGGTGGCGTTGAAATTACTGAGTGGTCAGTCGTGGCTGATAATAAAAACATGACCTATAACCTAAAGATGTTTGAAACAACCAATATCTATTCTTTTGATTTAAAGAAGATTGACGTTAATGCCAAAGAAATTAAGTACATTAAATTAGATAAACCTTTATCAACAATTCAATTGAATTAATTTTTACTAGTGTCTTTGCATTAAATATGTTCTTTTGTCATGATCAAAAAACGGACCTAAGTGCTCAATAGTTGCATAATGCAACTATTGAAGCATTTGCACGAATGATTACACGGTGATCTTTTTTTGAATTCAGACATTGTTTTTCCTAATAAATCGAACAGCCGACTTTTCTGTTAATACGCAGGTCTCTGGTTCGAGTCCAGTTCTTGGGGCCAAAAGTCCTTTTTTGATCTTGCCCACTAACTTCATTAGTGAACAATTATGATTAAAAGCAACCATGAGCCGCTCTGACAATTTGGTCACACCCGCCGATTTCAGTCAATCAGTACCGCCCGCAGTGCCCATGGCGAAGTTAACCCTTGCATTTTTCGTCTCTGGATTTGCTGCGCTTTTGTGCCAGATTATCTGGCAACGCATGCTCGGTGTTTTTGCCGGATCCGATACGGTTTCGGCCTCGCTCGTGGTGGGCGCTTTCCTCGCAGGCCTTGGCGTGGGCTCAATTCTCGGTGCGTGGCTCGCAGATCGACTCTCGCCTAGAGGGGCGCTGATCGGATTTGCTGTGGCTGAAACAGCGGTGGCCGCCTTCGCACTCGTTTCAAAATTCTTTTTGTACGACTTCTTGGCAACCGATTTAGCCGGGGTGATTGACAGCCCAACGGCGATCTTTGCTTTGTGCTTTGCCGGACTATTGCTGCCAACCACACTGATGGGCGCCTCTTTGCCCCTGCTTTCAAGAGCCGTTGCTACGTCGCTTGACACTGCCGCTCAGCGCATTGGTCGACTCTACAGCCTAAACACGCTAGGCGCGGGTCTCGGGGCCTTGTTGGGTGGCTGGTTTTTGGTGGGCGAGCTGGGGTTTGTTGGGGCCTTGATGCTGGCTGCTGCGTTGGATGTGTTGGCGGTCATGATCGTGCTCACGATGTTGTCCACGGCAAGCCGCGAACGCCCCTCAAAAGTGGTTCAGACCAAAATCGCTGCGCCAGATCCCTTTGGCCGGTTGGATCTGTGGTGTTTGTTGGTTTTTATGTCGGGATATGTGATCGTTGCCCTTGAAATCGTCTGGGTGCGATTTATTGGGCAGGTCGGCATGTTTCACGCCTATTTGTTTCCAACCGTGCTAAGCGTTTTTCTATTGGCTGATGGCTTGGGCATGGTGCTGGCTTCGCGGTTGGTGCAGCGTTGTGCGGATCCTAGGCCTGCTTTCTTTATGGCTCAAGCCGGTGGCTTTGCGGTTGGTGCGGTCTTCTTGTTGCTGGCTTGGTGGGCGTTACCCTATGAGCCGTTAACCACTTACTTGTCGGTTGACCAGCAACGCATGCGGCCCCAATCCCTGGTAGCCATGTTTTTGTTGACGGGCGTGGTTGTGGGGCCAGCGGCATTTTTGATCGGCATGACGTTTCCGTTTGTTCAACGCGCCGTGCAACAAGATCTTTCTCAGGTTGGTGCTCGCGTGGGATGGGTTCAATTGGCCAATATTGCAGGCAATGCCTTGGGAGCCATTGGCACGGGGCTTTTTACCCTTCACTGGCTTGGAACGGCAGGTACGTTGCAGGCACTGGCCGTGTTGTCGATCCTTTTGATCCTTGGGTGGTTGGCAACCAGTCGATGGCGCCGATGGCCAGAAATCGCGGTCGGTACAGTCTGCTTGGTGGCCTTGATTGTTCTGCCGGGGAATGCTGCTTTTTGGTCTCGTACACACCTGCAAAGTGATGGCCATCACGTGTCGTGGGCTGAGGACCGTTCTGGGGTGGCTTTGTTTCGGGCTGACCGCCGCGCGGACGGTTTATTAGAAGGGCCATTCTTTATTCAAGGATTTTCTCAGGGACGAGTTCCCTTCCTATCCATTCACCAATTGCTTGGCGCTGTAGGGCCTTTGGTACATCCAGACCCACGCGATGTTTTGGTCATTGGCGTTGGCAGCGGCGGCACGCCTTGGGCAGCTGCCGTATTGCCACAGACTCGGGTTCGTGCGGTTGAGCTCGTTGAACCGGTTATCGGGGTTCACGCTGCACTTGCCAAAGTGCTGCCAGACGGCCCAGTTGGACAGATGATGACCAATGCTCGCTGGACGATGGAGTATGCGGATGGCAGGCGTTTGTTGGCGAAGGAGCCACGCCGCTACGACATTATTGAAGCGGATGCGATTCTGCCAGAAGCCTCTTTGAGTGGCATGCTCTATAGCCAAGAGTTTTTGGGACTGGTACGTGCCCGCTTGGCGCCTAAGGGGATTTACATTCAATGGACACCCACCTGCCGAAGTGCGGAGACGTTTCGATCGGCCTTTGCGCATTCGGTTTTGATTATGCCTGCGCGCATCATGTTAGGCAGCGAGACGCCGATTGATGTCAGCGCTGAGATGATTGTTTCGCGTCTAAAAGAGCGTTCCGTGTCGGATCACTTGCTGCGTGGTAACCCTGACTTCACTGACTATGCGTCACTCGTTCATCGGACAATCGACTTTAAGCCCTTGCCAGTGGCTCAGTCCGATGACCTTGTGTTGACTGACCTACACCCCCGAGATGAGTTTTTCCTGAATCATCGCCGTCAGGAACTTAATGATCTCACCTTGCAGGGCAAAACCTCAGGGGACATCATTTGTGTGCCCAGCAACTAATTAAATTGCCTAAGTGGTCAATAATTTTGCAGGCGATATGATTCTATTAATTGAACGATAAACGCGAAAACGATATGCAGCCTCAATTATTGTTTGGATATTTACCTCGCGCGCTCTACGCTCTGCTTGCGCTTGCTTTTGTCGGGTCATTTCTGTTGACGCTGTGGATGGTTTTTTATTTCCCGGTATACACAGATGAGATTTTTTGGAAGCTGATGATCGCTCGGCTTGAAACCGACCACGGAAAGCTCGTTTACTTATTCGCGCAATGCAGTGAAGGTCAGTGGATCGATGCACCTCTAACTTGGTACCCTGCCATGTTAATTAACTCATGGCTTTATGAGGATGCCAGCCATCCCTGGCGTCTTCGTGTTCACGGCTGGCTCTTTTTTTTGGTTTTACTAGCACTTTGGACTTGGTTGCTGAAACGCCGCGCTGGCCTTGAAGTGACAGGCGCATTCCTAGCAGTCAGTGCATTTCTGTCAGTTGGCGTGCTGCCGTTTCTCTTGGTTTACGCGCGGCCCGAGCAACCCCTTTTGCTTTTAATAACACTCAGTCTTCTGTTGACTTTGTATAAAGCACCTGCAAAGCGTTTGAGTTGGCCAATTGGCCTTCTGGCGGTCTTGAGCTTTGCGTTTGTGGCAACGCTTTTAGCGGCGATTCACCCCAAGGGCATGTTTTTATTTCCCCCTTTACTTGTGCTGGCTTGGCGACAATTGAAATCATGGCCCTTGCTGGTCCTACTAGTCTTGATCCTAGGGTGGACTGCCTACGACACCTCACAAGTCTGGCAGCTACGAACGACATGCCCAGAGTTTCCTGGATTGATGTCAACTCTTAAAGGGCTCACGCTCCAACCAGGTGTTCTGTTATCCAAGCCCCTAACCTTTATTCAACAAGGCTGGAGTAACGTTTTTGATTTTGGTACTTACGTCAGAAGTCTTAATTTTCAAGATCAATACGTCGTGGATTGGCTACCTGCGAGAAAGGGTGGCGTGATGAGTTCACAGGTTCGTTCAGTGGCGAACATTCTTTTATGGATACCCCTTTTAATCGCTGTGGTGGTTATCGCTTCAAACTGGATTTTTGCCAGACGACCAAGAGGGCGCGTTGAACTTTTGCTGTGGTTCTCAATCTTGCTCTCACTGGCTTCTATCGTTATATTGCAAACGCAAAAGAACTTTTATGAAGTCTCAATCGTCTGGCCACTCGTGCTATTACTCGTAATTTTTAGTTTTGGTCGGCCGGTCAGTAAATCAAATCGTGGGGGTGTTCGCATCATCATTGCCGTGCTGATGCTTGTGGCACTACTCTCGGGTATTTTGCGTGAAGAAAGGTTCGGTGAGTTCGTACCAGATTGGCGCCAAGCGCGTTTGCAGCAAGAAGAGATGATTGACCACCAAAATCAAGGCTTGCGCGACTTTGCACGAAAGGAGTGTGGTATTAAAAGCGACGCGCAACGCCTGGTGTTGGATAAAGACACCTATCAAGCGTTTTGGCACCATGAGCAGCCGATTTTTCTTGATTATGCATCTGGCTGGTGGGCTGCGGAGTCTAATGTCCGAGAAACGTTTCGCAAGCGTCGCGTTCAGGGCCTAGTGGCCCTTTGCACTAACATTCCAGAATCGGATCGTTCACGAGCAATAGAGTTCGGTCGCTATTGCTGCATGTCCGCAGAAGCACTTCGCTGAGCTTGGCCGAAATGCTGCGGATCGAAGATCTGAGTAACCATTAAGTTCGCCGCAGGACAGTAAACAAAGAACTCGCAAATGGTGTGTTTCTGGCTAAGCGTATTTCGAGTCTAATTAAGCGAAAGAGTAGGGCATTGAGAAAAGTACTGTGGGTTTTTAGGTCAGACAACGGTTTGATTGAACTGGCAGGGTCGTATTTGAGTTTTTGCCATGCCCGAACACCAAAAATACCTGGGGAAAGACTAAAGGGCCAGTAACGTAGCGTGAGTGCTTCAAAACCAATTGACTTAATAAGCGCCTTCATCTCGAGCCGACTAAAGCGATGAAGAATCCCAACAGCTTGGTCATGTGTGCCACGAAATGCAGCAAGTGCGGGCAAATTTATCATCAGAAGCCCACCCCTATTTAAACGCATATAGGCATTTTTAATGAAAGCCAACTGTTGGTCGGCAGACAAATAGCAGAGCGTGTCATTGCTGATAATGACATCAAACTTTGAGGGCGCTTGGATCGTTGCAATATCGTTCAAGTTACCTAATTCAACATCAAACCCTTTTTTTTGACAAAGGTCGACCGCAATGGGAGAGAGGTCAAATCCCTTAACCTGTCGATAGCCAGCTGCTTTGAGACTATGAATGAGACCGCCCGTTCCGCATCCTGCATCCAATATATGGATGTTCGTGGACATGCGTTCGCGTTCGATGCTATCCAAAACGAGGCTATGTAGAGCTCGGTACCACCAGTGGTGGGTCTCCACTTCAGCCATGACTTCATATTCGCGGCGATTATCGATCACGACTGAAACACTCTAGATGTTTTAAAAGTTTCAATCCAGGATTTCATGGAGTGTATCGAGCACTCGATGAGCGCTTTCTAAAGGTAATTCTGGATATAGAGGCAAAGAAACGATCTCGTTGGCAAGAGCCTCTGTGATGGGCAAGCTTTGTTCCTGATAGCCTAAAAATGTGTAGCCTCTCATTCGATGAATCGGGAACGGATAGTGAATGCCAGTCTGAATATTGTGACTTGCAAGCGCAGCCCTGAGGGCATTACGTTCCTTTGCGCGCACCACAAACAGATGATAGGCATGCTCAATGTTCGCTGTCGCTGCCATGTGTCTCAGAGAGCTCGGCAGACCAGCCTTGTATACTTCAGCAAGTGCTCGTCGTTTTTGTAATTGTGCAGGCAGGTACCTGAGTTTAATGTTTAGGATCGCCGCCTGTACTTCGTCGAGACGACTGTTAATTCCCTCGCGTTCCGCGTAATACAGGTCATCAAAACCATACTTACGAATTCGCCGCATTTCTTTGGCGAGCGATGCATCTGCAGTTGCGCACAGTCCACCATCACCGTAGGCACCAAGGTTTTTCGTTGGATAAAACGAAAATGCAGCCGCGTGACCAAACGTTCCAGCTGCTCGCCCATTGATCAGAGTCCCGTGAGCTTGCGCGCAATCTTCAACAACAGGGATATTGTAGGGTCGCGCGATATCTAAAAGTAATGGCATATTGACAGCATTGCCAAACAAATGGACAGGGATGATCGCGCGGGTTTTTGACGTAATGAGCCCTGGCACGAGATTTAAGTCCATGAGGCAGGTTTCGGGGTCCACATCGACAAACACGGGCGTCGCTCTGACCATCCGTATTGCGCTGACTGTAGGTACAGCGGTATTTGCTACCGTGATGACCTCATCGCCCGGTCCAACGCCAAGCGCCATTAGGCAAATAACCAAGGCATCCGTGCCATTGGCTACGCCTAAACTATGGGTACCATGCCCCAAAAAATCTGAAAAGCCTAACTCAAATTTCTCAACCTCTGATCCAAGAATCAATTCGCCTGAGCGCAGCACGCGTTGCACTGCACCGAGCACTTCGTTTTCAAGATCAAGATACTGATCCCGATAATCAAACATCTTGATGGTGTGTGCAGTCATGGGGTTAAGTAATGGATGCGGTGGGCTTGGTAGTAAGCCAGTGTCTTGGCCAAGCCTTCGCGGAGATTTATTTGGGGCTGCCAGCCAGTCATGTTAGAAAATGCAGAGTAGTCGCCATAATAGTCGCCAATATCGATTAGTTTCTTGTCTGCAGGGAACGGGACAAGTTGGTAGGTTACATCAGTCAGAGTGGCCAGTGTTTGTACAAAATTTAAGAGACCGTATCGATCTGGGGATCCGAGATTGAACACATGTCCAAAGCATTGATCATGAAGCAGAGCAAGGACCAGCGCTTGCACCACATCATCCACATAGTTGAAGTCGCGCACCTGCATCCCATCGCCAAATATATGAATCTCTCTTTCAGTTAGACACCGCTTGAGAAATACACCGATAAACCCCTGCCGGTCGTTCTGAATTTGAAGCCTTGGTCCGTAAGTATTCGTGAGCCGTAAAACTGTTGACTTAACATCGTAGACTCGGTGGTACAGCAGGTGGTAGTACTCTGCGGCGAGTTTGTTGATACCGTTCACATCAATGGGTAATACTGGGTGATCTTCCTTAACGGGAAGCGTCTGTGGAGTGCCATAGACTTGCCTTGTCGAAGTGTAGACAATGCGGGCGTTAGGGTTGTGTATCCGACAAGCTTCAACCAAGTTCATGGTTGATACACAGTTCACTCCCAAGTCAGTCAAGGGCTCGCGCATGCTGTCGCCGTGACTGACCTGCCCTGCCAAATGAAATATTGCCTCTTGCCCTTTGACAATCTGAGATAAGGCTTGAAAGTTACGCATATCATCTTGGAAGACACTGACTTGCTCACGGATGGGTTCGATATTTTTCCAGTTGCCGCCGAAGTCCTTAATCATGGCATCTAATAAAGTGACCTTCGCCCCAAGGGCCACCATGCGAATGGCCAATGAGCTTCCGATGAATCCGAGTCCCCCAGTGATAAGCACTGATCGACCAAAATACCAGCTTTCGTCATAAACCAATTAGGCTTGCTCCTTGTTGCGGATGGTTCTTCGCACCACAAACTGAGGTATCTTATTAAGCTTCATCAGTACCCTCCCTAGGTACTCGCCCAGCAAACCGATTGCTAAAAGCTGCACGCTGGACATAAATAAGATTGCAATAAAAACGGATGCCCAACCCGTAGGGAGGTCCGGGTTCATGATTTTTTCAATAATGACAATAATCCCCGCCAAGCCGCTTAAGGTGGCAAGCAGCAATCCAATGGCACTGGCAATGCGCAGCGGCAAGATAGAAAAGTTGGTGAACATATTGAGCCAAAGGCTCACAAGTTTGCGCAGCGAATAACCAGAGCGTCCGATCTCTCGACTGTGATGCTCTACCTCTAGCCGACCGTAACGGCTGGTGCTTCTAAGGACCAGGCCATCAATGTAGGGGTAAGGACCGTCATAATTGATGACCTGTTTAACCACCGACCGACGGATACACTTGAAGGAGGAAAGGTAGAGATCTCTTGGTTTCTTTAGGACGTAACTTGCAATCAAGTTGTTAAAAGCACTCCCCAAGTTTCTAGACATTCCATGTTTTTTTTCCTTGTAGTAAGAAAAAACGACGTCGTAGTCCCCTCGGTCGAGTTCATCAACCAGTCGAATGACTTCATGAGGGGGGTTTTGTAGATCATCATCCATGATCACGACGTAGTCACCTGTGCAGTGGTTCAACCCTGCCATGACGGCATTGTGTTCACCGAAGTTTGTTGAAAGTTCTATGTAAACAATCCAGTCGTTTTGTTGCGCTGCAACCTCGCAAACCTCATCGGAATTGTCACGCGTGCTTCCATCATTGACCAAAATGAGCTCTAACGCATTTTGTGGTCTCAGGTGTTTGTCAAGCTGTTCGATGAGTTTGGGGACAGTCGCGGCGCCGTTATAAACAGGCACAACAACCGAAATGCGTCGCATGGGTGGCATAGTTTCAGTTCAACTTAGCGTTATTTACGGCGTTAACTTTGAGATCACGACTGGTCGTGTCGCGGCACTCAAGGCGTCCAATTCGTGTGTTCGTTTTAACCAACCTTAAGCAGCTAAAAAGTCAATTGAGTGTAAAGCTGCCCCAGCAAGCAATCAAGTATCTTCGTTATCTGTTGTTTTTATGATGTTGAAACAGCCGACTTTTCTATTAATCCTGCGTGTTTCTGGCACAGCGGAAAACGAATCAAGATATCTCTTTGGTCACTTAGTCCCTTAGATTAACGAAAAAGTCTCGGCTGAGATGGTGATTGGTCAATCGTTCTATTCGACTTCCAGCCGCTCGGTGCTCAAGCTTTGGGGTTTTTCAAAATGACCTCCTGAAGGTCGGCGCTGCGCGCATAGGCAGTCTCCTCTACATGTTGTCTCAGCTTCGGATCACTTTCAAGCAGTGTTAAGAAACGCGACCTGTCCAGCGACAGGCAGACCGTATCGGCGGTCGCGCGGGCGGAGCATGTCCGCGGTACGCGCCTGATCAGCGCGAGTTCACCGAACCAGTCGCCATCTTGCATCACACTCAGTAATGTCTCTCGCCCTTCGCCCCAATCGATGTAGAACTCGACCCGACCGCGCACGATCACGTAGAACTTGTCACCCGGATCCCCCTCCTCAAGAATAATCCGGCCGGCAGGAAAACTTTCGGAAACCATCGCATCGCACAAAACGTCAAGCACCGCGTCTGAGCAACCGGACAAGAACGGAATGGCCCGAAGCCTCTGCGGTGTGATCACCGCAGCCCCATCTTGCAGCTTAAACCCGCTTTGCTTGTTCCAGAGAGCAGCATAGGTACCGTCAAGGGCAAGCAAGTGCTGATGGCTTCCCATCTCGGCCACTTTGCCCTGATCCATCACGATGATCAGGTCATATTGCGTGATATGGCGCAGACGGTGGGTCACCGATACTACCGTCCAGCCCTGCATGACCTCATCAAGAGTTTCGTTGATAGCACTTTCCGTCACGGCATCTAACGCCGAGGTTGCTTCATCGAGAAACAGGACGCTGGCCTTGCGCAGCAATGCGCGTGCGATCGCGACGCGTTGACGTTGGCCGCCAGACAGCAATGACCCCTGTAAGCCAACCCGTGTTTCATAACCATCTGGTAGGCTAAGAACCAGGTCGTGGAGGTTTGCCGCCTTGGCGGCATCCTCGATCTCCGCATCTGTGGCGTCGAGCCGCCCGCTGCGGATGTTTTCCCGAATGGTGGTATCAAACAAGACTGTATTTTGCAGCACAATGCTGGTTTGATGCCGAAAAGACCCATCCTGCGTGTCCTTCAGATTGGTACCGTCGTAGAGAACCTCGCCACTTTGCGGGTCATAGAGCCGGACAAGCATGTAAAGCGCAGTTGACTTTCCTGACCCCGAACTGCCGACGATTGCCACCCGCTTGCCCGCCGGGATATCGAAGGAGACACCTTTCAAAATCGTGTTGTCGGGTGTATACCCAAAGGTAACGTCTTTGAGGGAAAGGCCGTTTCTAAGCCTGGACAGCGGCTGCCCGTGCGGGGCGTAAAGCATGTCTTGCGGCTGTCCTTTCAGATCGTTAATTCGGGCTAGACCGCTTGCACCATTCACCAAGAAGGGGATTGTCTGTGCCAATTGATCGGTAGCTCCGCATATATTGAGCAGCAGCCCCATCAATGCAATGAGCACGCCGGTTGAGATCTCACCTGTCGTTGCCAGCCATGCACCCGCGCCAAGCACCGTGATCTGCAAAAACCAAGACGAGAGTAATGTGGATCGGCCCACCAGTGATGTGAAGATATGCGACAGAAAACCGTCCTGACGCATCCGGTTAAGTCGGTCAGAAAATTGCCGCATGCGATCATTGCGCAGATTAAAGGTGCGGACAGTAAGGTGTGTGAGCACGTTTTCCTGAACGAAAGCTGCCACCTTGCTCTGTTGACTATCGCGCTGATGTGTCATCAGACGCGCCCTGTTGGAAAATGGGCGCGAAGCAAGCACGAGTAGTGGCATCATGCACACTGTCATGACCGCGACGTGCCAATTGATCACAAAAAGCAGTGAAGTGCTCAAGGTGATATTCATCGCGCGCATAACAAAGCTCGGAAATGCACGAACCATTGCAGTTTCTACAGCGGCGACATCGGGGCCGAAAGCAGCACCAATATCACCTCCATCCACACGGGCATAAAAACCAGAGTCTTGAGCTTGAAGTTTCTCAAACAAGTCTTTGCGCAAATCGGCGGCCGTAGCGGAGCCAATCCGCGCGGCTGCCCAGTCATGTGCCGTACCGGCCAGACCGAACAGAACGAAAAGCCCGAGTTGCACCAATAACAACATGACGAGGAGTGCCACATTCTTTCCGGCGATCGCATCGTCGAAAATGTAGCTATATGTTATGGGGATTGCCAAAAAATAAAAAACCTGCCCTAACAGTCCGACCAGCAAAAGCAAACCAGCAGGTGGCCGCACGAAAGCGAACCGGAATGCCTGCCCAAGGAATTGAAACACAGTCATACTTAGCCATTAATGAAGGTCTGAGTTTGTTTATCACAAAGTACTTATTCAAACGTTACTTAATAAGTTTTTTGACGGAAACCAAATCGTGCGTCCGCAAAAAATCAATGCCTTTAGAAATAATCAGCTCAACGAGTTCAACGTTTAAAACACCTTTAGTACGAGGGGCGACAATGAAAACAGGGGCTAATTTTTTTAGTTTCGGAATCGCTTCAATAATTTCTCTTTGGAAAACAGGCTTTAGGTCGTCAGGAACTTCTGGGTGCCACATGCCTAAATTAGGGTCAATAGCAAGTACGTCAACCCCCTTTTTTTCTAACTTGGTTACCATCACCTTGAAGTATTCAAATATAGCCTCTACCGAAGGGGGAGAATAACTGATCTTTCTTAATTCATAAGGATTTTCTGCCGGAAGATAGTTTAAAATTATTTTGCAATGAGTATTTTTCAAATCACTGATTAACTTATCCGGGAAATAGGTGCTCGTGTAATTTAATACATCTATTTGAGTTAAAAACTTACACGCATTAATATCTGACCATGTGTCTAATGATAGGGGAATAAAACCCTCTTTTCTAGGAATAGAAAAAAATGATGCGAGACGTTCAAACTCAATCGTGTCATCGAGTGGTTCACTTTTAGAAAAAGATGATCGAGCTCCGAGATCAATATAATCGGCACCAAGTTGCTGTAATACTTCCATTTTATTGATGGCATCAGCAGGGCTCTTCGCGTAAGCATCCTTTTGCGGTGACTCATAAGATAAGTTTAAAACCGAGAAAATTTTAGTCATTACGTTCTTTTAAATTGTCATAACAATAAACTGTGAAGGAAGATTCCCTTTTAAATGTTACGCATTGGTGATGCTTAAGCAGATTTATCGGGAAAAAAATATCGCCTGGATAGTCACCGTCAATTTCCGAAAGATAAAAACGGTCAATTGCATTGTTTTTTAGAAATAAACTCGCTATTTCGCCACCACCGATCATAAAACACTGTTTATCTTCAGGTAGTTCTTTTAAGTCATAGAGCTCGTTGAGGGAGGAAACAAATGTAACTTGAGGAGAGCTTTTAATTATTCTTGAAAAAACAATCACTGTATGTTCTTCAGAAAATGAAACAGGCATTTCATTGAACGTTTTCCTGCCCATGATGACAATTTGATTTTTAATCATATTTCTGTAGAAAGTAACTTCCTCAGGGCAATGCCACGGTAATTTGCCTTTATTAGAGATAACATAATTTTTATCACAGGCCATCATGCCAATAATTTCACGCAAAATAATGATCCCCTTATGATTAAAGGAAATTAAAAAAAAATAATTTACGATAAAATCGAACGGTTAAGATAGTCTATAAACTCTAAAACTAATTGCCTATCTCTATCTGAATTTGCAATGCCATTAAACAGCGCAAGTTTTTCATATTTTTTGCAGTAAATTTGGGCTAGATTATTGTAATCAAGAATAAGACGATTACGGTCTATGTGAAAGAGGCTCATGAGATAATTTGATATATCTTCAAAAGCCTCAATTAATCCAGATTGTCTGTCATCAAATAAATCTCGGTGTAAATGCTCATAATTATCAATCAAATCAGTTTGATAAACTGAATGATCGTCTTTGTATTGAGATAAAGAATTAAGCAAGGACAAGTCGTATGCCCAATTATCCTCAAGTTTAAGGTACGGCAATATTTCGCTTGCCAACGCAACATCTCCCGATAAGGGGTAGCGAAAGGACAAGAGCCACCGATTTAATTCGCTAGTTGGGCATTGTTCTTGAATCGCATAAAGCATTGGGAAAACTAATAAACGCGTTAAGCGACCGTTCAGTGTTGTTTGAGAGAAGCGAGCGTAGTACCCTTTGTTTGCTTGTCCACCCAATGCTGCGATTGGATAAACTAAGCGTAAAAAGTATTCTTTACTGAATGATTGAAAATCGGCATCTAATGTGATTAATATGGCGTTATTTTGATAGCGGCGGTATATATAATCGAAGCCCATCTTAATGGCGCGACCTTTTCCAAGGCCTTCGCACAATAGAATATTTGTAGTAATTTTATTATTTTCAATAGATTGGGTGAGGGAGGAGTCTTGGCTCTTTAATTCTAAGTCGGTGCCGTTCAAAACAACAACGATTTCAGATATATACGATACTGTGACAATGCGTTCTAATAACGCCCGTAATATTCCGGCTTTGTAATGTGATACTAAACACGGCACGACCACAACCAACTTTCTTTGCGATTTTTTAACTTCTTCCTCTAGTTGGAAGTTTGGACGAAGATGCTGCAGCGTAGTAACCTGATTTGATTGAAAAAAATCTGACATCAGTATTATCCCAACTTTTTCACATTAAGACTCCGAAGCTAATAAAATACCTAGGCTTTTCGGTGATTTTGCGTACTGTCGATTTGAATGTCTACTCCCAGGGTGTATGGTTTATCCAGCAGGCCTCAAGGAAATGGACAATGCCGATAGAAACTGGAACTTGTCGATGAGCGGGTTTAAGATTGAATTTGGTGATCGACTCACTGATCAACAATGGATAAACCCGCCAGTACTTACACAGAATGATTAATAGGCTCGGTTCAGTCGCCATAGCGGATTCTTAGTCGATTGCTCGAGTTCTGGGATGGTGCCCAGTTAACATCAAGTCATTGAGCTCGCGTAAGGAACTGCCCCGGCATAGCGATTAAAAAATGCCGTACCGTAATGCGCCAAGGTAATTCAATTCAATTTCTTTTTCTTGAGGAGAAAGACTCGCCCACCGCTTGGTTTCTTCAGCCTCTGCGGCTTCGTTGGATTTCTGCCAATCCTTTAACATATCTCGCATACGACGGCGCTGGGGATCCATCTTTCCCATCACCTCATTCATTTGGCGCAGGCGTAAAACAAGGGTTTTCATAAATTTGATGGCTTGCTCAGGATTATCCTGAATTGAAACCATGAAGTCGTCGTATGAAGTCACCACGCATTCTGTATCAGTCACCGCTTTAATGGTGGCTGAGCGGGGACCTGGTTCAAGCAGACTCATTTCACCAAATACTTCACCCTCGCCGAGGCTTGCAACCGTTTTGGCTTTGCTGCCTTCACCGATAATGACTTCGACAGAGCCAGTCGTAATGAGAAACGCGCTATTGCCTTCCTCTCCTTCCCTTAGGATCACATCGCCAGCTTTGTATTGATTTTTTTGCATTTTTTATCCTTAAACGTTAGCAATCTAATTTCTAAATAGTAGATCAATTCGGTTGATGTTTGGAGTCTTTTTTCGCTAAAGTCGCTTAATTTTAGCGACATATAATCGTACAGATTTTATCTTCAAGCAATATTAAGGAACGTCTGAATAAATACACTTGAACGTGAAGTCGAAGACTTATTCAGACCTAACTTAGTTGCAGAGCCTTTCAACTTTTCTTAGGCTAGATCAGCAATTGATTTTTTTCTGATTTCTTCAAACTTTAACGCCAGAGCATGAGGACTGACGAATTTTATGTGTTTTAAAAAGGCAAGACGACCTTCAGTGCTTTTTACGATATCGGAATTCGATGGACTAATATTTTTAAGCTCCTCTGCTAGGCGAGCACTAAGTTTCAGACCTTTGGTTGGAAGAGAACTAGAAAATAAATCAGCCTCTACTAATAGCATCGCTAATTTACTTTCATGATCATTCACTCGATTAGCTAAATTTTTATGAAGTTGTAAATAATCATCTGGATGGGTCGCTAATATCCAAGGCGTCAATCTATCAATAATAGATTTTTTTAAATCGTCATTTAAATTTTCTCTTGTTAAAAAAAGCTCAAGCATGCGAAGACTATTTTTTTCGATCTCCAGCGGAGTCTTATTAATCAGTCCTGGATGATAAAAGTCGTGTGCGATCGCAGCCAATAATAATAACCATTTCTCCTCAGTGGAGCATATCCATGTATTTGAATCACTGTTTAGAGTTAAGTTTTCTTCTTGCATGAGTAAGCAAGAAATAACTAAACAAACATCTTTAAAATGTAGTCTTGAATGATAGGCAGGTTCAACCTGAATCTTTGCAAGAGAATCAATTTCCTTTGCTAAATCTAAGCAAAGGGTCTTGTACGGATTGTTATGATAGTCGAGAGATCTCCAAAATGGAGAATTCAAAATTTCGGCTATAACCAAAAAAAAACTTTCGTCGTTCAAGTCTGTGTCATCAAGGATTTCTTCAAATTCATTGAAAGATATTAATGATTTCCCTGGTGTTAATAGACTGTCAATCATTAAGGCTGATTTTCTCATATGGTTCAAGACTCTTTGTCGCAGTCATTCCCGAATATATAATTTTTCTTGAGGTTTTGTTCATTCCATTTTATTATATATCGTATCGAGAAGATTTGTTTTCTTTAATTTAAATTTATTCTGCATAAGTCGATCGACTGGAGTTATTTGCGATTACTGGCCATCACACCACAGACGCAAATAAGATGATCATAAAAAATCTGACGTAATTATTAGTTTGTTCAAATCTTAGTTGCACTGCAGCAATTGAGCGCTTCTAGGTGCTAATCAAGGCGCAAAAGACTATCAAAGTCATCTCAACGCTACAATGGCAAAAAAGTCACCTGGTGATATTCAACATGCTAAAAAGACGTTTCAGGTTAAGGCCGAGTATGGTTATGCTCTTTACGGGTCTGGCCTTACCGTTTCTCGCAGCGATTATTGCACTGACCTTTGTAACGACCAATAAAGCCGTCATAACAACCTCTAAAGATATTGTTGATAGGTTTAATAATCAAATTGTGAGAGAGGTCCAGTTTACGCTTGACCCAGCGATCTCTTTAACTCGAAGCGTAGCAACTTTGGCCGAACGAGACCCCGAGTTTTTTAGAGGCGACAATGCCTGGTATCAATTGCATACCCATCTTCTTCAGTCGTCTGAGTTTTTGAGTTCATACATCGGGTTTGAGGACCAATCGTTCCGAGCCGTCTACCATGCCAAAGAAGGTATTAATTTCTTTAATAAACCAACTCCAAAACAAGCCAAATTTGCTTTTATTGAACTCAACAATGCATCGCAAAAAAATTCTATAAGAGATGTTTTCTTTAAAGATGCTAACGATCAATTCATTGAGCGGGTTAGCGTAGAAACAAGCTATAACCCAACAATACGCCCCTGGTACCAAGCTGCACTTCAACAAAAAAAATCAATTATTTATGGTCCCATTCTGGATGCAATTACAGGGCATATTGAACTGACTTTTTCAACGCCCGTTATCGTGAATGACCGCGTAACAGCGGTTGCTTCGATAGATATGTCACTAGATTCCATTCAAGATTTTTTAAATAGCAACCGCATTAGCAAAAATGCGATAAGTCTCATACTTGACTCACAGAACAGGGTAGTTGTTTCATCAGAGCCGCAAAAGCAAGGTAGCGGTCAAGCACAGGGTATCGGTCAAGTCAGTGATTTGGCGAGTGATCTACCCAAACGAGCCTTACTTTCACTCCCCTCAAGTCAATACCTTGGCGCATTTCGTTTTAAAAATGATGATGGCAGCATAAATTACATGGCCAGCATGAGTAAGATCAATCTCAAGGCACCCGTAGATTGGCGAGTTTTAAGCATTGCGCCAGCACAAGATTTTTTAACGGATATTTCCGATAACAATCGTTTTATTGCAGTGATTGGTGTGTTGGCACTTTTAGCTCAGTTGCTTGTCATCTATTTTATGTCTGTGCGTATCGCTCGGCCACTTGAACAGCTGGCCCTTCAAGTTGATAATATCGAACAGCTCAAAGTGTCAGAAGGGGTGGCATTACCGCATTCATTCTTTTACGAAATTGATCGATTAACCAAATCGATAGACAAGATGCGTAAGGCGATAGCCGCTTTCGCCGTCTTTGTACCCGTAGATCTTGTACGCGGTCTGCTCAAGTCGGAGCAGAAGCTTGAATTGGGTGGGCACAGTCGGTTTCTGACCATTATGTTCTGTGATCTAGAAGGGTTCTCAACTCTGAGCGAAAACAGCCCATCCCAAACACTTTTGCTTCGTGTTTCTAGGTATCTAGAAGTCGCAACACGCTCCATCAATGAAGAAATGGGTACCGTAGATAAATTTATTGGCGATGGTGTCATGGCATTTTGGGGTGCCCCCAACACCCTTGAAGATCATGCTTTCAGAGCCTGCGCTGCCGCACTTAAGATTCAAGCGAGAATGGACTTGATTAACCAAGAGTGGAAGGATCAAGGTCTACTCCCATTAAAAGTTCGAATTGGTATTCATTCTGATGTCGTGCTTGTCGGTAATATTGGCTCACACGAGCGCATGTCTTATACAGTGATGGGTGATGGCGTCAACGTGGCAGCGCGTTTAGAAGGTGTAAACAAGGATCTTGGAACTCGTATTTGCGTCAGTAAAGCAGTCGTCAGAGAGGCTGGAGAAAGGCTAAACCTGCGCAAGCTTGAAGATGTGACTGTTAAGGGTCGAAAATCAATTGTCGAAGTTTATGAACTGTTGGGTGTTGACGCCGGTTGAAAACCACGGCAACCAGTGCTCAAAGTTGCTTAAGTGTAATGTCTTTCATCGAGTAAATAAATTCATTGAAATTATTCGCTTGACCGACCTATATCTGGAGTCTACAGTTTCAGTAAGGGTTTATTTTCTTCATAAAAAACATAATCTAGAGACATAACAATGTTCAACATTAAGAGAGGTCTTGTTTCAGGGCTCATCGCTGCCACTTGTCTGATCTCGTCTGGCGCTCACGCTGCGGACCGTTACCCGGATAAGCATGTCAAGCTAGTTGTGCCCTATCCGGCAGGTGGCACCACTGACCTCATCGCGCGCTTATATGCAGAGCGGCTGTCGGCAGAACTCAAGCAGCCTGTCATTATCGAGAATAAAGGTGGGGCAGCGACCAACATCGGGTCAGGCACTGTTGCTCAGGCGAGTCCTGATGGGTACACACTGTTGTTTGGTACCCTTGGACCTTTCCTTAACACCATTCTTGGGCCTAAACCAACATTTGATCCGTTCACCCAATTAAAACCGGTGGCCTCGATCGTACGAATGCCTTTTATTCTGGCAGCCAATCCTGCAGCTCCGTTTTCGGATGTCTCTAAGATGCTCGAGATGACTCGCAAAGATCCGGGCAAGTACACGGTCGCGAGCGCGCAGCTTCAGAACTACGTTACGCTCATGACCAGTCAGGCCGATTTTAAGATTCTTCATGTGCCTTACAAAGGCGGTGGTGAGGCAGCCAATGGCGCGATCGGAGGTCAGGTGGATATGGTCTTCGCGCTAGCGCCACTGCTCAAATCTCTTGTAGAGTCGGGTTCGCTCAAGGCGATCGGTCTGACTTCGAAAGGTCGTCTTGCTGCGATGCCAGATGTAGGCACTTTTGTGGAAGCCGGTTCCGAGTTTGAGCTGTCCTCTTTGTTCTCGCTCTTTGCCCCTGCAGGCACACCAGCTGACATCGTCAAAAAGCTCAGCGCGGCGACCAAGATCGCGGTTTCGAATCCTGACTTTGCCGAGCGAGTCTCAAAACTTGGTGCTCAGGCAGACTGGTCCGACGGTCCAGCTACGAATCAGGAGATCGATGCCTCGATCGATATGTGGAAGCAGCTTGTTAAGAAAATTCCTTCCCTGGTCAGAAAGGGTAGCTAAGCGCATCGGGTTTAAACCATTCAATTTAAAAGAACTGGAGACATGCATGATGAATGAAATCTTAACGGGTTTACAGGCCTGGAAAGTAACGGATTTTAAGGACGAGAGCGAGTGGATGTGCGTATTCACGGACGACGAAATCCGCGAGATCAATGCGATTGCACAGAAGCCCGAAGTCCCTTTCCCAGAGTTGCTACAGATGACCAAGGATGACTTCCATCTTCCCGCAATCTCGGCAAAGTTCAATGACATTCGAGAGCATCTCGAGGGCGGCAGAGGGTTTGCAGTTTTACGAGGTGTTCCGGTACAGAACTATTCGCTTGCCCAGGCCAGAATGGTTTTCTGGGCATTATCTGTGCACATGGGTACGCCTCAGTCACAAGACAAGGCAGGAAGCCTGCTTCATGATGTGACCAACACTGGTCAACAGGTAGCAACTGCTGGAGAGGTTCGCGGCTTTCAGACCGACGATGAGCTGTCGTTTCACAACGATGGGGGTGATGCGTTCATGTTGCTTTGCCTTCGGACAGCTGAGCATGGAGGGGTGAGCAAGCTGGTTAGCGTGGCCACTATTTTTAACGAGATTCTGCGAACTCGCCCCGATATGATCGATGTGTTGCAGCAACCCTTTCACTTTGATACCCGGGAGCAGCACCCGCTGGGGTTCAAGATTCAGAGCATCCCTATCATGAACGTGCATGACGCAAAGGTGAGTGCGTTGTACAAGCGGCGTTACATCAACACCGCGCAGCGTTTTGACGATGTTCCCCGTTTGACTGAGGAGCAGGTGCAGGCGTTGGATCTTTTTGAGAGCATTTGCAGAGACCCACAGGTGCAGCTGAGCTTTAGTATGCAGGCAGGTGACATTCAGATGGGGAACAACTACGGCATTTTGCATTCGAGAACGAAATACCAGGATTACGCAGATCCTGCCCCCAAGCGACACTTACTGCGCACTTGGCTGACGCTGCCCAATGGACGTATGCTGCCTCAGGTTTTTGAGGAAACCCGAGAATTCCGCATATCTTACCTTTCCCGACAGCAAAGCGCACATGCGGAGTGAGCATGAGCTCGATCCATCGATTAAGCTTATACCGGCAGAATTGCAACAGTGCAGAGATTCATCACTATCTACTAATGAAATTGGTAGCAACAAGTTAAACTATTGTGGAACGTGTCCAATATTTTTCAGAAAACGTTGACCCCGTTTCTTTTCTTCCCCGAGAAAGATCACAAACTCTCCCGTGGGTTGGTAGGCTGGTTCGGCGCCAACGTCACGGATTCGTTTTTGCACGGCTGGATCCTTAAGTGCTTTTTGTGCAGCGTCAGCCAGTGTTTGAAGAACAGGTGCGGGCGTGCCAGCGGGCGCGTGTAGACCGAACCAACTCTCGGACGTGGCCTCGGGAAACCCCAGTTCAGCAACCGTTTGGATGTTGGGTGCCAGCGGTGAGCGTTTCTCGCCGGTGTTGGCCAGGGCCACTAGCGAACCTTGCTCGACTTGCTGAATCACCACACTCAGGGGCGATACCGATAACGCCAGACGCCCTGCAATGAGGTCGGTCATGAATGTGGTGCCGCCCTTGTAACCCACGTCTAGAAGATCAATACCAGCAGCATGAGAGAAGTTTTCTCGGCCCATCGCTTGGGAAGATCCCAGACCGGTGACTGGTGTGGGCAACTCACCAGGTTTGGACTTCGCCAAATCAATCAATTCCTTCAGGTTGTTAACGCCTAACTTGCTCGACACCACGATCAAATTCGGTGAAGTGCCTGTTCTGACAATCGGAGTTAAGTCATCACTTTGCCAGCCAGGGGCTTTGTAGATCAAAGGATTTAAGGCTGTTGCGCTTGAGCTCGCCAGTAACGTGTAACCGTTTTTGGCAGCGATTGCCACTTCTCTATGCGCGATGTTCGCGCCACCACCTGGGCGGTTAACGACCACAATCGCTTGTCTCAGGGTTTGCGACATATGCTCAGTGATGATGCGCGCATGGGAATCAACCGCACCTCCCGAGCCATAAGGCACCAAAACATGAATGGTTTTTTCAGGATAGGCTGCCGCAATCATGGGGCTTAGACAGACGACTGTAGCCAAAAGACGAATCAGTGCTTTCATGTTTCAATCCTAATATCGGTTAAAAGACAACGTGAAATCAAATCAACCCAACACCTTGACTCAGTTGGGATTGAGTTCAGCCACAAACTCAACTCCTGGCACACAGATGCCATTGGGCCGGCCACGGTCAGTCAGCCCCAAGCGGCCAAACATGGCCGCAGGCAGGGCGGGTCCATCATCACAGGCCAGCCACAGCCGCAATAAATGTCGTCGCCGGTCGAGCTCTGGCCAGTCTTCGTAGGCCGTTCGCGAGTGGAAAATACTGTGGTTAGAGACCAATTGGATGTCACCAGGCTCAAGCACCATGTCAAGGTGAATGGCTGGGTCTGCTGCGAGCGCGTCAAGGTAATCAAGCGCCTCAATTTGCTCGGGGGCTAGCCTAGGGACCTCGGGCATGTCTTGAGCCTTTTTGATGGCGCTTCTTACGTATGACGAAATGACACGATCATCAAGAGGCGCAAAAATAGGATTTGCACCCCATGCTTGCATGTTGCCGGGTATTTCACCCCAGCGGGTCCGGTTGAACGCCTGCATCAAAAGGCGAGCATGGTCTGGGCGGCGCTTGACCAACTCATTCCAAAGCGTGGTTGAGCTAACAATCGAAGACAAGCCTCCTGATTTTGCGGTGCGCAAGCACAATAGCCCCACTAGATCTGACGAATCGGTGTGGTATCCCAATCTTGCCGAGGTTTGATAACCGCGCACTTCAGGGTCGGCGTAATTCACGCCTAGATTGGCCACATGCCCCAGCACATGACCTTTGCCGTTTTGTGAAACTGGCACGCCAAGTTGTAAACCAATGGCCCAATAAGCAAGTGCTGCTTGCTTGATGGTGTAGCGATCGACAGCAATACCCTTAAAAACAAAGAATCCCGTGCCATTGAGTAACTCCTCTCTGACCGCATGGAGTCGTTTCTCAAGACTTGGCAGGGCAAGTTCGTCCTTTGTGAGCGCCAAAATGTCTTTACCGGTCGCGTCAGCGCGGTGCACACAGTCATCGATTTCGTTCAATTCCTGTGGCGAAAAGTGATGAATCCAGCCCCCTTTTTTTTGCATATCAGGGCCGTACCAAGCTTGCCTGTTTGCGTACACAGGTAAGTCAGATTTAACAACGGTTGCAGCGTCTGCCTCTTTCATTGCATGTCTCCTCGTGCGTTGGATTTGGTCCTTCACCTGTGGTATTTTTCCTTCCGTGGTGAGTCGGTCAAGCTTCAGTGTTAACACATACCCGAGCGTTCAGCGACTCATCGCCTGAACGCTCGGATATGAACGATTCCAAGTGGGACTGATGAGGATTTCGTTAACGCAAACAGATGGCGGCATTTGGGCCACGAACAGCACCGCTTGGGCAACTTGTTCGGGCTGCAGCATTTTGGCCAACTCCTCAGGGCTTGGCGGCACGGCCCTAGATTGCATAATGGGTGTTG
The DNA here is from genome assembly GCA_945897365.1 of Bordetella parapertussis. GTDB lineage: Bacteria > Pseudomonadota > Gammaproteobacteria > Burkholderiales > Burkholderiaceae_B > Zwartia > Zwartia parapertussis_A. The sequence continues at coordinate 24,445 of CAMDFD010000017.1, forward strand.
CCACTTCACCAGGCAAAATGGTACAGGCACGAATGCCATTGACACACTCTTCCATGTTTAATGATTGAGAAGTGGCCACCAATGCGTGTTTGGCCCCGGTATAAGCGGGGCCAGTCAGGCCAGACACATACCGCCCTGCCCAAGAGGCAACGTTAATAATAAGACCGTTTTTCTTGGCTCGCATGCCAGGGAGAACCGCCAACATGCAGTACATACTGCCATTTAAATTGATCGCTACGACACGATCAAAAGCCTCAGTATCCAGTGTGGCCCATGAACGATTGGGGACGTTGATGCCAGCTGAGTTCACCAAAATATCGATTGCTCCATATTTATCTGCGATCGCAGTGGCCACGGCTTGTACTGCTTCTTTGTCTGAAACATCAACGGCCATCCCGGAAATGTCAACGCTAGGGTGATCAGCAGTGTTTGTGGCGGTGGTTGTGGCAATAGTGGCCGCAATAGTGGCATTGATTGACTCAATGCGACGCCCCGAGATAATCACCCGTGCACCAGCACGCGCGAGTCCGATGGCGCAATGCTGCCCGATACCACTTGAGCCTCCGGTCACCCAAGCCACTTTGCCGGACAAAGGCAGATTCGATTGGTTCATGCGTATGCGTCTGCCATGTAGCCGCCGGCGTTTTCTATGCGGTAATCGATTTGATGGATACCGATTTGAGCGCATGCCAAATGAAGCAAACTTGGCAAGCTCTGGCCCAATAACAAATCAATACCGTGGCGTACTCATGGCATCTCCTTTGATCCCATACTAGCACTAAAAATGGGCTACACCTTCATACAACTATTGATACAAAATTATGATGTTTTCATAATTTCTGAGCCAATAGCACGAGGATCTCGCGACAGCCATCTACCCGCCTCAACAGTGTCTATAAACTCACTCAAATCACGATTAAAGCGATCTGGCTCTTCGAGATTTAAAGTATGACCAGTTTTGGGCATGATAATTAAACCACTCGTGGGGATTGTTTTTTTCATGAAGATGCCTGGCGCAAGGCAGTGGTCATCTTCGTCTCCCACCATGATTAAAGTGGGCACTGTCATCTTTTTTAGGTCAGCCTCTAAGTCATAGATGGAGGGGCGTTCAGCTTGAACGCCACGCATCGTGTTGGCACAACCCATGCTGTCATGCTCACCGAGCTGAATAGCAAACTCTTGCCAGCCTCTGGGATCTTTGTTCTGGTATTGAACCCTAGACGCTCCGAGTGAGTAGGTTTTAGCGAATGTCTCGCTGCCTAACGTTTCGAACTGATCGGCAACCTCTAGTGAAAGCTTACGAAAATACTCTTCTGTGTGTTTTTCTGCTCCGTATCCAGCGCCCGCGACTGTAAGCGATAGAGCGCGTTGTGGAGCAACTAATCCGAAATGCAAGGTAGCAAAGCCTCCCATTGATAGGCCAACAATGTGCGCACGCTCGATTTTTGCTGCATCCATGACAGAAAGAATATCAAGAACAGCTTGTCTTTGAGAATATGCTTTGACCTCTTGCGGGATGTCCGAGGGCTTGAAGCCTCTTGCAGAGAAGGTCATGCAACGATGTCGCCGAGAAAAGCTGCGCATCTGGGGCTCCCAGCTTCGCCAGTCTCCGCCAAACTCGTGAACGAAGACAATAGGTGTGCCAGTGCCTGCTTCTTCGTAGTACAGACGAATATTGTCGGATGTTGTAGCCCAGCTCATATTGAGGCCTCTTAAGTTAAAGTTTTTTATGATTTGACGAGTGCTCAGGCAAGGTATCCCTTTCAATCAGAACTGAATGCGCTTTCTTTAATGATAGACCCTCTAGATGAGATGCCGCCATCAATCGTGACGATACTTCCTGTGATGTAGGCAGCACGGGGTGATGCTAAGAAGACCATCAGATCAGCCACCTCCTGTGAGCTCGCTGGACGTCCTCCCGGGTATTTGGCCCTTAGCTCTATGTGACGACTTTCATCGCCCCACAGATCTAAAGCCCGTCGTTTGTTGATCTTTATCATTCGATCAGTTTCCACGGGGCCAGGATTGACTCCGACCACACGTACGCCGTAATCTAAGCTCTGTCCACCGAGCGCTTTAGTGAATGCCATCAGCGCAGCATTTCCTGTGCTACCGGCAATGTAGTTCGCATCCCAGTTTTCACCTGAATTTCCAATGTCATTAATGATGACGCCTGAGCGTCGAGCTTTCATGCGAGCGTACATCTCGCGGGTGAGGAAGATGTAGCCAAAAAGCTTAAGGTCATATCCACGGCGCCAGTCATCCTCTGATAGTGACTCAATGGGTCCTGATGGAACTTCACCAGCATTGTTGATGACAATATCGACGTTCGGTGCCTTATTAGCTAAGACATTAATATTTTCAGACTGAGATAAATCCAAGGGATAAATATGAACCGTTACCCCATATTTTTGACTCAGATTTTGCTTGGCAGCCTCTAACGCATCCGCTGAGCGCGCCGTCAGGTGGAGTTCGCAGCCCTCAGCAGCAAAGGACTCGGCTGTTGCAAGCCCTATGCCCTTGGATGCGCCTGTAATGAGAACTGACTTGCCTCTTAGCTGAAGGTCCATATTATTGTCTCTTTAATGAAATTTAATTTTTTGCAAAACTATTAACCGCGTGGCACGCCATAACGGCGATTTGCTAGATTTTCAGCAAGCGCGACAACGCCATAAAGCAACAGTCCGCCGCCGCAAAGAATCACGATAGCTGCCATGGCAACACCTGTTTCTGCTCGCGCGGTCGCAAAGACGATGAGATACCCTAACCCACGTTGTGCAGTGATAAATTCACCAATGATGACGCCGATAATTGCCAGTGTCATCGCAACTTTCATCCCACTAAAGATGTAGGGTAGTGCGCTGGGGAATTTAACGCTTGTAAACGTTTGCCACTCTGTCGCAGTGAGCGACTTACACAGCTTAATCATATTGCGATCCACATTAGAAAAACCTGCTGTCGTGGCAATGACAATTGGGAAAAAGCTAATGAATACAGAAAATGCTAAACGAGACTCTGAGCCGATACCGAGCCAAATGATGAAGAGCGGTGCAAGAGCGATTTTTGGGATTAATTGAAAAAATACAAGATTCGGATACAGTGCTTCGCGCGCAAGGCGAGAGTAGCTTAGCCAAACTGCAAGTGAGATACCGAGTGTGGAGGCAATCAGAAAGCCGGCTGCCGCCTCTAGGACAGTTGGAATAGCATGTCGAAGCAGAATCTCGTGCTGCGCAACAATAATTTCGAGTATTGCTGTCGGTGCGGGAAGAATGACCTGTGGGATATTGCTCACGCGCACTGCGAGTTCCCAGCAACCTAGCACGCCAAGAGCCAGTAAAATCGGTAAGAATATACTTCGAGCATTCGCTGTCAAGCTATCGCGCGAGAAAGCCTCGGATTTTGGGTTACCGCCGACGAGCGCTCCCGTTTCGGTTCCGACTCCCATCTTGTTTTTATTTTTATCCATGATGTGCACGCTCTATCGTTAGGCGTAGTTCGCGGCACAAGGCGCCAAATTCCGCAGTTTCCTCAATGTCAAATTGACGGGGACGTTTGAACGGAATTTTTAAGTCCAAGATGATGGAGGAGGGCTTTCCACCCATCACGAGTACTCGGTCAGATAAATAAACTGCTTCGCGAATACTATGCGTGACAAATATGACAGTCTTGCGATAGCGCTCGAGTAGTTCAGATAAGACTATATTCATTTGATCGCGAGTGATCGCATCTAGAGCACTAAAGGGCTCATCCATTAATAGAATATTGGGATCGTGAATCAGTGCGCGACAGATGGCCACACGTTGTCGCATTCCGCCAGATAATTCATGAGGTCTTTTTGCAGAGAAATTTGACAGACCCACTCGGTTGAGTAGTTCGTTTGCTCGACCAATGAAGTCCTTCTCAGATAGTTTCAATATTTGGATGGGGAACATGACGTTTTCCAAGACTGATTTCCATGGAAGCAACGTTGCATCCTGAAAAATAATTCCAGTCTCCCGGCGAGGTCCGACCACATCACGCCCAGCCAAATGAAAACTGCCGCTTGTGGGCTGTTCCAGCCCCGCAAGCATCATGAGCAAAGTGCTTTTCCCACAACCGCTAGGCCCGAGAAGCGAGATAAATTCACCTTCTGAAGCACTAAAAGTAGCCCCAGCTACCGCGGGTACGGGGCCGCTGGGAGTTTGGTAGGTCTTTTCAACATCAGTTGCGGAGATGTAATGCATGGACGTCTTCATCAACTTTGAAAGATCTTGCCGTTAAACGAAAGTCGATTACGCAACATATTTGCGGTACGGTTCAACCATTTTTTTAGCCAGCGTAAGCTGGGCCTCCGACAGTTTTATTTTCCCAGCGAACTGATTTGTAAATAGCGAACTCATCTCTGGTAGTTTTGCACCTTGACCGGCTGCAAACTCAAGTACGATCTCTGCCTGACTTTTCATTTTCGCTGGGTCTGCCCAGCCCAGTCCGTTATTGATTACTTCAGGGACAATATTCGTTAAGTTGGTCAAGCCAAGACCGATTTGCGCGTATCTTTTGCCAGACGAGGTCATTGCCACTTCATCATTTGCTTTTAGAAATATAGCCAAGGCCTCCTCGGGATTGGTCATCACAAACTGAATAGCTTGCATTGCACCATTTACAAAAGCTTGGCACATTGCAGGTTCGGCTTTAATTCGCGCTGTTTGAGTGATTAATGACTGTCCGTAGAACTCAAGTCCTACCGCCTTAAATAGCATAAAACGTACATCGACTCCATTGGCAGCAAGGGAGGGAATAGTGCTTGATCCGAAGGCAGCAACGCCATCAACAAGTTTTTCAATTAGCGATCTATCTCGAACTTTAGAGTCTAGTTGTACGAGAGTGACCTTGCTAAAGTCGAAACCTGCTTTTTTGGCATAAAGGGGCAAGAATGGATACTCACCGGATCCGACGCTTGCGCCAAGTTTTTTTCCTTCGAGGTCTTTTGGCGTTTTAATGGGCGAATTAGCTAACACACCGACACCCATGAGAGCGTCGTAATTGAGTTGTGCAATAGACGTGATGGGTAGCCCTTTTGCAGCTTGGACCATCACTGTTGGTGTCGCACCCATTCCAAACATAAAGGTGTTCGCACCCACGGCTTGTGCGGTTGGACCCGAGCCCGAACCACGTGCGACAGTGACATCAAGCCCATTGCTTTTCCAAAACCCTTTATCTCGAGCGACATAGGCGAAAAGGTTTGGTCCTTCGGGTAGCCAAGAGGTCGTGAAGGTAATCTTGTTTGCACTTTGACCAATACTCGGTGCTGAAATACCGAGAGCCGCAATTGCGCTACTTGCGCCAGCTAATTTAATGAAGCTTCGACGTGTTTGGTACATGAGCATTCCTTTTGATTAGGGAAAGGTAAGAGGTTGTACGCCTTTACACTAACAAATATCATGTATACGTCAAGAGAAATATTGCTTATGCTTTTAATTGCTGATTGTGGTGGAAGTACACAACGCACATTGTCGGAGCACAAGTGACTCTTTTTTTTGCAGTACTTTTAAAAATGCACCGGACTGGTGCCTAAACAAACGCACAATATATGTTTAAACCCACCTCTGCCTTTGATGTAGACATGCCTAAGCCCGATGGTTTGAAACAGCCTAAGAGCTCTAAGCAGCCTTTGTCAATTTCTATTGTCGAGACGCTTTCGCTTGAGATTGGTCATGGAAAACTTCCCCCGGGCATGCACCTAGAAGAGGAGTGGCTTTGTAACCGTTTTGGTGCCTCTCGTACGCCTGTTCGAGAGGCGTTACGACAACTCGCAGCGCGAGGCTTAATCGAAATCAAACCAAGACAAGGTGCTTTTGTTATTCAGCTTGGTACAGCCCTTGTGATCGAAATGTTTGAAGTAATGGGGTTTCTAGAAGCTGCGTGTTCAAGTCTAGCTGCGCGTCGACATAACGCTCAAGATCGACTGGCTTTAACACAAGCGCACCAAGAGTGTATTGATGCAGCAGATCGAGATGACCCTGAGGCTTTCTATCGCGCGAACGCAAAATTCCACGAGTGTATTTATGGAGCAAGTCACAATCGTCATCTACAAGAACAAACCTTAGGATTACGCAATCGCCTAGAGGCGTACCGTAAAGAGGTTACATTCCACGCGGGATTAATGGCAATTTCGATTCAAGAGCACGCAATGGTATTGCGTGGAATATTAGAAATGAACCAAGAGCTCGCAGCGAGTTGTATGTCAAAGCACCTCGATACTCTGCGAAGTGATGCAGTCTCGATGGCCTCAATTGCTTCGAGGCGAACGGAGTCTTTCAGGCGTCAAATAGGTCGTTAGTTGTCGTTCTCTGTATGGTAGAGATCAGCTGCTTACGCAGATTTTTCACAAATCGCTTTTAGCGAGGTCCCACAACAAACGATAGGTACCCATTGAGACAACGGGGATGCCAAGCGCTTTAAAACGCGTTTCCATCAACGTAACCACGGCCGATCGAGTCGTTGCCTCAATCAAGACAAACCAATCGCCTGCACCTGGGTTGGGCTTGTCTGGCTCTGTTAATGATTTTGATAACTCGGGATCACTTTCAATCAAGTGCATGGAGATGATATGAAGCTGATCACCCGGCGCCATGGCGGCTTTGAGCGTCTCTCGCGACTGACTAGTTGCATCTTTGGGTCTTAGTCTAACCACGCCAAGGACCGCGCCTCTACCCTGACCTTGAGAGTCAGTGATGCGACCAACAACACGGATCATGTTTTTAAAACGAGCCAGATTCTCTTTAGACCATTTTGTTTGGTTGGCCAGGGCCGTGGCGTAGGCGGGACTACTCAAGTCTTCGAATGCAGCGGTGCTGTAAGTCGCGAAATACTTGGGGTCAGCATCCTCAGCCACCCAGCGGCGAGCTTCTAAAAACCCGTCTATTGCCACCCGCTCAGCTAAGTGCTCGCGGTCATACCATAAATTGAACTCATCCTCGTGGATTTCATCAATATTCATCGAGGTGATGAGCATTCCTTTACCGCGTAATGGCATGTGATTTCCCCTTAGTCGTTACTGGCTGTGAGTCGAGCCAACAAAGGCCTTATAGCCGTCAGTGTTTGAAGATTTTCTACTTGTACCATGATCCAAGGGACTACTTTAAAAGTTTTTGCTTTAAATCCAAACCGACCTTCTTGTTAACAAACTGAGTGCTGGCGACTTTGTTGAGATCAACATCTTTCTGTTGATAGAGTCCCGCACGAATCATTTGTTCGTAGAAGTCTCGGATGCGATTCGCTGTCATCGCGCCAATACCTAAACTTTCGGCTTGTCCCGAATCAACAATCCCTTGTTGTTTCATCAATACTAACGAGGCTTCTATCTCTTGTTCTGAAAGTTCAGGATTGTCTCTGATCATCAGAGCATTCGCTGCGGAGCGATCACCGTACATGAAATTGACCCAGCCGATGATGGAGGCATCCACAAATCTCTGAACAAGATCTGGATTGTTTTGGACTGTATCAGCCCGAGTCTCTATCAAGGTACTGTAGGTCGAAAACCCCTGGTCAGCCAATAAATGAACAATTGGTTTGAATTTACCTTGCTGCTCAACGTAAATAGGTTCTGCTACAGAGTAGCCCTGTTGGATTGCGCGTGGTTGCGAAAGAAATGGCGCCAAGTTGTAGTTATAAGGTCTGAGTGCTGAGTCCTTAAATCCATGCACGACTTTGAGCCATTGCCACCAAGAAAATTGCCCATCTTTTGCAATCAGTGCAACGGGTGCATTTTTTAAACTTGAAAAGTTTTCGTAACCTTGGCCAGGATGGGCAATTAACGCCTGAGGATCTTTTTGAAACATTGCAGCGACGACGACAACAGGTATCCCATTTTTGACGTTATCAAAACTATGCAATAAATTTCCAGTCATCAGAAAATCAATCCGTTTTGCGGGCAGTAACGGCCGATTATTGACCTGTGGTCCACCTTGGCGAATGATGACATTCAGACCATATTTTTGATAGGTTCCATCGGCAACCGCCTGATAAAAGCCGCCATGCGCGGCTTGGGCTTTCCAGTTGGTTGCAAAAGTAACTGTTTGCTGCGCCTGAGCGACAGGGAGTAAGAAAAAAGCAAGTAACAATGATTGTGAAGTGCGTACGAAGATCTTGATTGCTTTCATCTTGTGCTCCTAAGTCGCTAGAGGTCAATCATCCAATCGCGCTGCGTCATGCCAGCGCCTTAACAAAAAGATCGAGAGTAGATTAAACAATAAAAAAATCAGAATACCAGTGAATACCAACAATGTGAGTGCTGCGAACATTTTTGGTGTTTCAGTGCGAAAACTTGCCTCAAGAATGCGGGAGGCTAGACCAGTTTCTCTGCCAGCAGCACCTGCTACCATTTCTGCAGTGACGGCACCAATCAAACTGAGCCCCCCTGAAATTTTAAGTCCAGCTAAAAAGTAGGGAAGAGCTGTTGGCGCTCTAAGAAGAGTGAGTCGCTGCCAACGATTAGCGCCACAGAGCTGAAAAAGATCAACTAAATTTTTATCCGTAGCACGTAAACCAATCACTGTATTTGAAAGAATAGGGAAGAAAGCGACAATCCACGTGCATAACAGTAGTGCGGCTGTTGTGCCGTCAACATAAATGAGTATGAGAGGTGCGACAGCGACGATAGGGGTGACTTGCAATACAACGGCAAGAGGAAAGAAGGCGCGCTCAAGGGTGGGTGATAAGGAAAAAACCGAGGCGATCGCAACGCCACCTAGACAAGCCAAAATAAGTGCCCCGAGTGTGATTTTGACGGTAAACCACCAACTGCTTGCAAGAGTCGGCCAATTAGAAATCAAGGTCTTTGCAATGAGCGAGGGCGTGGGAAGTGTGTAGGACGGTATCTCAGCCCAGCGCACACCTATTTCCCAAAAAGCAAGGCATCCAAGAAGGATCGCGCATGGCAAGAAAAATTTATGAAATATTTTCATGACACGCCGCGAGTGGTCACCATGTCTGGCGTGAGTGCTTCAGTGAGTTCGCGGCAATAGTGCATAAACTCATTGGAATTTCTGAATGCAGTCGTACGAGGGTAGGGCGCTTTGATGAATAGCTCACGAGCGATTTTCCCAGGACGAGGGCTCATAACGAGGACGCGGTGGCTAAGGAAAACAGCCTCGGCAATATTATGGGTCACAAATAGGATGGCAATCGATCGTTCTGTTTGCCATTGGAGTAAATCATTATTTAATTGCTGCCGTGTGAAATCATCTAAGGCTGCGAAAGGTTCGTCCATCAAGAGAACATTTGGCCGAGTAATCAGGGCGCGAGCAATAGACACGCGCATCTTCATACCACCCGATAGCTGTGAAGGATAAGCGTGAGAAAAATCATTAAGCCCCACAGTTTTTAATACTGCACTGATGCTAGAGAAAGCCTCGCGATGTCCCATGCCTTGTAGACGTAATGGAAGCCAAATATTATCGAACACACTTGCCCATGGCATGAGGGTTGGCTCTTGAAAGACAAAGGCTGTTGAACCTTTTGACTGTGGGAAAGTGATTGCAGGTGCCTGAATATTGCCACTTGATGCAGTGTCTAACCCGGCGACTAACCGCAATATTGTGCTTTTGCCACAGCCTGAGGGACCCACGATGGAAATGAACTCTCCCGGATCAGCAGTCAGTGAAACATCAGAGATAGCGAGCGTACCGGACTCGAAACGTTTAGAGACTTTGTTGAGCTGAACGATAGGATCAATAATCGAAGTATTCATTCTGACTCAATAAAGAGGCTTTTAGATCGGGTTTTTAGGACAACTTTTATGATTAGTTTAAGCTATGTTCCAATATTTAAGGTGTCCGCTCCTATACTCAACAAAATCAATGCTGACTTCATTAAAATACTGATCAAACCTGCAATGGCAGCAAAGTTTAATGAGCGGGTGTTCAGGTTGTTACACTGATCCCTAACGAGTTTAAGCAAAAAATACTCAAGAATGTGAATGCGCTGCAAGAAGTGATTGCCAATAATAAGGTTAATCTTTCAGCGTAGTCATTATTGCGAATATAGATTTGCAAGACCAATTTAAATTTTTGAATACACATGCCAAGAACGCCTTCAATTTCCAGACCAACCCTGATAGATGTAGCCGCTCTTGCAGGTGTAGATGTGTCGACAGTTTCTCGTGTTCTTGCAGGCAATATGCATCAACGTGTTGCAGAGGAAACAAGAGAGCGTATTCATCAGTGTGCCAAGCAGTTGGACTATCAGCCCAATATTACGGCACGAAGTCTGCGTGTGTCTCGCACGTTTTCTCTCGGTATTGCCGTGCCTCAGTTGGACAATCCCGTTTTTTCACAGATTATCATTGGGGCTGAGCGCGGCGCACGCGAGTACGGCTATTCCTTGCTGATCGCCCATATCGAAGAGGGCGCTGCTGACGATGATGCGTATGCACGTCTCGCAAGCACGAATAGGGTCGATGGACTTTTGGTCACAACACTCGATGATAATAGTGTTGTGTTGAAAGCCGCTAAAAAAGCAAAAGTGCCTTTCGTGCTACTCAATCGCTCGGCACAGGGAGTTCGTAACTCTATTTACTTTGATAGTGCAGCAGCTGCAAGAATGGCAGTTGAGCATTTGATCAAGCTTGGCCATCGTCGGATTGCACATCTTTCCGGTCAACTTAATCCTTCAACCGGGATTGGTCGATTTGCCGGCTATCGCGATGCTTTACTGGATGCTGGCATTCCCTATGACCAAGATCTTGTTGCTGTTTCAGGTTACACCATCAAAGGTGGCGCAGACGCGATGCATGAAATACTCAGAAAAAATACACGTCTACCTACGGCAGTATTTCCAATTACCCTTTCCGCTGCCACAGGGGCGCTGATGGCATTACATCAGCATGGTATTCGCGTACCAGAAGATATGTCCCTCGCAACTGTACATGATGGTCCGATCGCTCAAGTCATGTATCCGCCCTTGACGACAGTACAAATGCCTGTTGAGCAGATGGGATATGACGGCGTTGTGAGCCTGATTGAACTCATTCAGGGGAGACGTAAAAGTGTAGATATAAAAATGTCTCCCCAACAGTTAATCATTAGGGGTTCAACAACCAGTCCAGCTGTGGCTGCTGATTGATCATCCTCTCAATTTTTTGCCTAATTCATCCGCACTTTTAATGCAAACTGCAATCCTGTTCGCATCGGCAGGTGGGTCAATATTTCCGATATAAGGTGCAGCGATTGTCAACGTAGCCATTTCCATGATTTCTTCTTGTGTGGTGTTTGGTGCGCCAAGCTGAGTCAGTGTGACTGGTAAGTCGATTGATTGACAAAAGCGTGCATGAGTATAGATTTCATCCATTGATCGGTTTTCAGCAAAGAGCTGTACGATCGAGCCAAAGGCAACAAGCTCACCATGCAGGAATTTACTCATGCCAGGATGCGCAGTGAACCCTCTGGTGAGTGCGTGTGAGATAGACAAGCCACCGCTCTCAAAACCAAGTCCGCTAAGTAGCACAGTAGCTTCAATGGCTCTTTCAACATTTTCGTCTGATGTGCCATGCTGTTTGAGATGTAAAAGAGCCGGTAAACCAAACTCTAAAATGGTTTCATAACAACGATCGGCAAGTAACCTTGCCGTGGCCAATGATTGCGTACCAAAAAAGTTTTTACCGCCTGCAAGATAGCACTGCTGAGCTTCAAATTTTTTGCTCAATGCATCGCCTAGTCCTGCAGAAAAAAACCGAGTAGGTGCACGCGCGATAATGCTGCTATCAACAAGGACTACATCAGGATTTCTAGTGAGTATGTCAACCCCAGCGACTCGATGCTGTTTGTCGTAAAGCACAATGAGTCTGCTAGTCGGAGAATCATTCGAGGCAATCGTCGGAATAATGATTAATCTAAGGTTGTGAGCTTTAGAAAGTCCCTTTGCTGTATCAATTGTTTTTCCGCCTCCAAAACCGATGATGACATCATCGCGAGTTGGATCGATGTCAACAGCAAGCATTGAAATAGCTTGCGCAGAGCATTCTCCCTCAAACCTCAAGATCTTTGGAACGATGCCCACTTCATGCAAAGGAGATACGATCGCGTCGCCTGCAGCCTCACGTACGATATCGTCCATAAGGATCACTGGATTTTTAACTTGAAATTCTTGAAGCAACTCTGGAAGGTGTGAAATTGCCTGAGGGCCTTGAATATATCGTCCTGGAAAGCCAATTGTTTTAATCATTTAATTTCCCCAGTAATAGTCTCGTCTTCCGCCATCCATGCAAATTAATTCGCCATTAATAAATGCCGCCTGCATAGAGCAGAGAAATACAACTAAAGCAGCCACTTCACTGGGTTTACAGGTTCTTCCGACTGGATTTTGTTTGGCTAATAAATGACGCATTTCCTGGGAAAACTGAGCGATAAGTTCTGTCTCAACATATCCTGGTGCAAGGGCATTAGCGGTGATCCCCGCAGGTCCTACTTCTTTTGCAAGTGTTTGTGTAAAGCCTTGAATCCCCGCTTTTGCCGCAGCATAGTGTGACACCCCCGGGCGACCACCTCCAGTAAAGTTCATAGAGGACATATTGATGATTCTCCCGAAATGATTCTTCTCCATGTGAGGAATCACAGCGCGAGACCATAAAAAAGTACTTTTCATATGTGAATGAATCATCGAGTCCCATGCTTCAACGGGCATATCCGCCACTTGATATGCGGGCTTGACACCGATTCCAGCATTGTTGACCAGTATGTCAATTTGACCTAATTGAGTTGCCACCTCATGAGTAATCCTTGCAACGGTTGCTTCATCGGTTGCATCGCCAATAAATCCATAAGCATCAACCCCGTCAGCACGCAAAACTTTAACTGCATGCTCACAAGCAAGTCGATCGATTTCATTGATTGCGATTCTGACGCCTTCAGCTCCCAGTGCCTGTGCATCAGCAAAGCCAATCCCACGCGCACCACCGGTGATCAAGGCAACTTTATCTTTTAAACCGAAATCCATTTTTTATCCTTTGACTGCACCAGCGGCCAGACCCTTGATGAAATACTTGCTTAAGAACATAAATAAAATAAAAAGAGGCAGGGTAATCATTGTGGCTCCGGCCATTAGCTCGCCCCAGCGAGCATCAAACGAGCCGATAATTGAAGCAAGCCCAACAGGAAGGGTCTTATTTGCGTCGCTATTGACCAAGATAAAGGAAAAGACATAGTCGGTCCACGAGAGCAAAAAAGAAAAGATAGATACAGTCACAATGCCAGGAAGTGAAAGAGGTAACACGACCCGTACAAAGGCACCGGCTCTCGAACAACCATCCACCATCGCTGCTTCTTCAAGGTCAAATGGCATGACTTTGAAAAACCCCCAGAGCATCCACACGCCTAGCGGGATAGATAGGGTGCAGTGTGCAAGCACAACTGCGATGAGGTGGTCTGCAAATCCGATTTTGGCAAAAATAGATAACAAGGGAATCGCTAACAACAAAGGAGGAAACATATAAGCGTAGAGCATGCTGCCAATCATCGCTGTTTTACCTGGGATACGGTAGCGTGTGACGACGTAGGCAATAATCACCGACACAACAAGTGTGATTGCAACCACAGACAATGCAACGAAAATACTATTGGCAAATTGCAGAGGGTAGTCGGTTAACTCTAGCAAGTTGCGGTATGAGGTGAAATTCCAGTCGATATTTTTAGGAAAAAGCTCGGGCTTACCAAATAGTTCTTTCTCTGGTCGTAAGCTTGAGACAATCATCCAATAGATTGGGAAAAAAGACCACAATCCCAACAATACGGCTGCAATAAGGATTCCCGCACGCGCAACCAAACTTTTTTTCATGTGCGCTGATCCTTTTCTTCTAAAGGGTAAAAATGAAAATAAACGATAATCAGTATCGATAGCACTGCAAAAGAGAGCGTGGCGACGGCAGCACCACCTCCTACGTCATATTGCGCGAATGCTCGGCGATACGCCATGACTGGGAGATGCTCTGTCGCTCCAAGTGGCCCCCCCTTTGTTAGCAGCCAGATGATGTCAAACTTATTGAACATCCAAATACTGCGAAGCAAAATAATGACAACTAGCATGGGCATCAGCATAGGGATGGTGATATGCCAGAAACGTGCCCATGGGCCAGCACAATCAACCCGAGCGGCTTCATAAAGCGACTTTGGTACTGTTTGCAAGGCAGCCAAAAAAGAAACGGTGACAAAGGGCGTCCACGTCCATACGCTTGCGACCACAACGACACCCATTGCGATCACAGGATTTTCAAACCACGCAGGACGTCCTATTCCTATTTGTTCTGCCCAAATGGTCAGTAAACCAAGACTTCCATCCAGCAGCCATTGAAAAGCAACAGCAACGACTACGGTAGGAAGTAAGTAAGGAAGAATCGCCAAACCCCGAATGACAGGTCTACCCCAGAAGGGTTGGTCAAGTAGAAGTGCACAGGCAATTCCTAGCACGAGCTGTAGAGAAATTGTAAGCAGGGCGAAGACAATCCCCACACCAAAAGCACGCCAGAAGGCAAACTCTGAGAGTACCTGTGCATAGTTAGCAAGCCCGACCCATTTGCTTTCTGAAACGAAGGACTCAGATTTATACAGACTCAAGTGCATGGCATGCAAAACCGGCACAAGAATCAGTAGCAGAGTTAACGCAATGCATGCGACAAAGGCTGCAAGCAGCCATTTGTCGCTAGAAGTACGAAATGAGTTCATCTTAGCCAAGAACAGTTCTGTATTTTTTAGCCATGATTTCAAGAGCTTCCGATGCCGGCAACCCCTTTACCATCACGTTTTGTAACGCATCACAGATTGCAAATGTCTCGAACATTTTCGGTGGTCGCAAATCAATTGAAGGACCCTCAGTATCAATCGATTTAATAATGATGTCTTTTCTGGTGAGTAAGCTTTTCATGAAGGCAACCAGATCGGCATGTTTTTCAATCAAAGGATGTGCTCTCCAGCGTGGATCATCATAAATATCCATACGTGGTGGTTGAAAATGAAGTGGGGCGGAATGCAGGAAATTAATATAGTGACGCTCTGTGAACCACTCCATGAATTTCACAGATTCATCTTTCATGGGCGTATTCAAAATTACCCATCCGTCGTAGCCGTGATTAACAGCCTGTGCCTTGCCCGCGCTATCTGGATACATAAAAAAACCAGTATTAGCGACTAAGGCGGGCGCTTTGTCTTCTAGTACCTCCATTAACCTGCCTGCATAAGGCGCATGTGCAATTTGTCCACCTGAATATTGACCCAGTACCGTTCCAAAAAGTGCCTGCGTCATACCTTGAGGCATACTTGGTGATAGCTTTTTCATGTATTCGAGGTAGGCAATCACCTTGGGTTTCATTTGGGCGTTATCCAAGATCAGCTTGAAATTATCATCAAGCATGCTGACGCCTTCCGCCCACATGTTGCCAAGAGACATCCACTGAGTTGCAGAGTTCGCACCAAGCGGCATACTGATACCGAATTTTCCATCGCCAGTCAGGACTTTTGCATTTTCTTGCATTTGATCCCAAGTCGTTGGAACCTTTAGACCCTTCTGTTGATATAAATCCTTGCGGTAATACATCCAGCAGAAGTTATAGTCATAGGGGTACCAATAATTTTCACCTTTAATCGGAAATAGGATTCTGGGACCCCATTCATATTTACTGACTAGTTTTGTGATCGGAACGAGCTTGCCAGCCTCCGCAAGCAAAAGAACATGTCCGGCAAATGCAAGCGTACTGATGTCGTAAGGTGTTCCTGCAGCGATCGAAGCTTGTGTCTTGCTAAATGCGTCATCTGGTGGAACCGTATCAATGATGACTTTGATACCAGTCTGCTTTTCATATTCTGCCGCTGCAACACGAAGCACTCTGACTGAATCTCGACCTGGTTCGGCATTTAAAAATCGAATCGATTTTTGCTGTGCGTGTACCGCAGGTGAGCCAGTCAGTGCTAGAGTCGCCCCTGCAACTGCCGTCTTTAATACAGTACGACGATTAAATACTGAGTTTTTCATTTATGTCTCCTGTGATGGTCTTTTTATGAACTACGCTAAATTGATGCCAGTTTCAGCATCGAAAATATGAATATGTCTAAGATCTAAATAAAGGCGGTCGACTGCTTCTTCGTGAGCATGAGTTTGTCTACCTGAAAGAACACGTAACTTGATATCCTTTGGACTATCTACAAGCTTATAAACAGTGAGAGTATTGGCTCCCATTTGCTCAACGAGTAAGACCGATGCGTTCACGGCAGAACTGCCGTTATCTGTCAGGCTGACATGCTCCGGCCTAATTCCCAAAATTACTTTTTGATGATTAAGTACTTTTGGTGCTTTTTTCGTCTCAATCTCAAGGTTGATATCTTGATAAATAAATCTCAACGCACCATCTAAATAAGTCAGTTCACCAGGTATCTGATTCATCTCTGGTGCACCAATAAAACCAGCAACAAAGATATTTGCGGGGTTGTCATAAACATCCAGCGGCTTTCCAACCTGTTGAATCTTCCCTTGATTCATAATGACGATGCGGTCGCCAAGTGTCATTGCCTCAACTTGATCATGCGTGACGTAAACCATGTTTGTACCGACACGTTTATGAAGTTGGGCGAGTTCTTCACGCATTCGGACACGTAATTTCGCATCAAGATTAGAAAGTGGTTCGTCTAGAAGAAAGGCTTCAGGAGACCTGACTAAGGCTCGGCCAAGCGAAACGCGTTGCATCTGCCCACCAGATAGTTGGCGTGGTTTTCGTTCAAGAAGATTTTCAATATTTAACATTTCTGCAGCCCACTGTACTTTTTTCTGTATTTCGGCAGCAGGTGTTTTGCGCATGCGTAATCCAAAAGCCAGATTTTCATAGACTGATTTATGAGGATAGAGCGCATAATTCTGGAAAACCATTGCAATATTTCTTTCTCCAGGCTGGAGATTCGTGACTTCTTTTTCTGCAATAAAAATCTGACCGTCTGAAACTTCTTCGAGTCCAGCGATCATTCTTAAAGTCGTAGATTTCCCACATCCTGAGGGTCCTACGAGAACGATAAATTCTCCATCAGCCATTTCGAGATCAAAGTTTTCTACAACAGCTTGTTGACCATATCGTTTGCTGACGTTTTTAAGTGTGATGGTTCCCATCTCGATCAGCCTGTGAGCTTGGATAAGGCATGGTTAACTTGCTCTAGACCTTTTTGAGCGTCTTTATAAATCTCAAACAACTTGTCATAAAACACAACTAACTCTGGTTCTGGTAATGCACGATCAATAATTTTTGCGCAATCTAATGCCGCACGCTGCTCACTTTCAAAGACACCAATTCCTACGCCAGCAATGAGTGCAGCACCAAAGGAAGCGTCAGTTGTTTCAGGTAACAAGATTTCAATATTTAGAATATTGGCAACAATTTGTCGCCAAATCGTACTTTTTGAACCGCCTCCAATAATGCGAGCGCGCTTGATATCCATCCCCCGTGCTCTAAATTGTTCGAGTACATCGCGTAGGGAAAATGCGATTCCTTCATACAGTGCCCGCGCAAAGTGAGCTTTATCGTGACGAAACCCGATTCCGACAAAATCTGCTTTTAATAGCGGATCCCAATAAGGTGCTCTTTCTCCTTGTAGGTACGGGTGAAAAAGTAAGCCTTCAGACCCAGGTTTAATTGTTCCGGCCAGGCGGTCCATTTCAGCAAATGCTTGACTACCACTTAGTCCATCTGTCATGAAAAATTTATCACGCAACCAGCGATGTGCCGAGGCACAGCTATTTGTTCCAGAGATTGCATACCAGAGGCCTGGGATAGCGAGTGGATAGTTGATGAGTGTCTCGTGTATGTGCGGTCGGTCGATCACCACACTCACGGTACCTGCTGTCGCAAGTTTGATCGTTCCATCTCCAGGTGCAATTGAACCCGCACCAAATGTCTCGATAGAGGTATCCGAAGTGCCACATACGACGGGCGTACCTTGACATAAACCTGTAGCACGCGCTGCTGCTTCTGTCACGCTTCCGACAATAGACGTCGGATGAACAAGCGGTGGTAGAGTGGAAATATCCCAGTTTGCTAACTGACATAATTCGTTTGACCAGGTATCCATTTTTGGATCAAAGAGCAGCGTTCCAACAGCCTCGGTTCGGTCAGTTTCCCAAGTCCCTGTCAGACGAGATCTGAGCCAGTCTTTTGCAACATATACACGTGCGGTCTTTTTGACTGCATCTGGTTCGTGTCGTGTTAACCATAAAAACTGTGGAAGGGTCCAGGTCGGAGCAGGACGATTAAAACCAAGCTCAAGAATCCTTGCCCCGTTTTGTTCGAATAGCTCGCGTGATTCTTCACCGCTTCGTTGATCATTCCAGAGAATAGCTGGCCTAACAAGATGTCCTGCCTGATCCTCAAGGACAGGCGTATGAGCGCCTGCGCTAAAAGATATTGCTGCGATCTGTGAAGCCTGAATACCGGCTTCCTGGATTGCTCTGGGAACGGTATTGCATACAGCGCGCCACCAGTCCATCGGATCTTGTTCGCTCCACCGCGGATATGGCGAGTGGGTCGTGATGTCCATACTTGCGCTTCCACACACTTTGCCCGTGGAATCTATGATCATGGTTTTAAGACTACCAGCTCCAATATCAATACCCATCAGCCATTTCATATCAGCATTTCCTTATTTACAACATAGCGGGAAAGTAGAGTTAACTCTGCAGGTTTTGTAGGGCAACATCAAGTACTTTGGGCATATTCAGGCTATAGGTGCAATGGTTGACACTGGCATTCACCGCGTCCCGCCGAGCAAGTGCTTCACGCGTCTGCTCATCTAGACTGAGTCGTCCTTGCAATACAGCCAAGGTAATTAAAGATAGCGCCGACGGCGTTTGGGTTTCGATTTGTGGCCCTGCTGTCTGGTAACTGGGTCGACATGTATTGGGGCAGAATGCGCAAATTGTCAGATCTTTTATCGTTTGCTTCATCATGATTAATTATCCGTTTTCCAGGTTGATCCACTCGGTTGACGTAAGCCGAGTTTCCCTGGGTTCATCAGGTTGTCAGGATCCAAACCGTCTTTGAGTATCTGAATCATATCTAGGCCGACATTAAGCTCTTGCTGCATCCACGGTCCACGGAAAAGCCCCGCTCCGTGATGATGGGCAATGGAGCCCTGCATTGCCAGACAAATGCTTTCAATGGTGTCCCAGGCCTTCTGGTGTAGTTTGAGTGCACTATCCTGATCCATTGGCGGCAAACGGATCGTCATATACTGACACGCCCCTTCTGGGTAGACATGAGACCAGTGCGCTCCGAAATGAATTTCAGGATGAATGGCATGAACTGCTTGGTGCATGGCCTCGTACATATCGGCTAGTTTGCTCCAGTTCCCCGTAATTTCAACCGTATCCATAAAATAGCCGTCAGTTTGCCACTGCGTTGAATACGAGTGAAATCTTGTTTCTTCCCAGTGCTGATATGGTGCATCATCCGTCGTGACTGCATCGTGCTGAGCGCATATCTCAAGCGCTAGTTGACGCTCTACTTCAGCCAGTGCCTTCTTGCCTGAGAACTTCATAATGCACAGAATGGGTCTTTTTGAAAACTCCGGTATCCCATCCGTTCGTTGTGCACTCTCTTTGGAATCGTAGAGCCGTACGACTTCTGGCCGTAATTCTGCTTGCATAATTTCGCGACAAGCAGCGAAGCCGGTTTCAATATTTGGGAATGCCAGCACAACGGCAGAGCTGAATTCAGGTAAGCGCCAGATGCGGACTGTCAACTCAGTCATCAGACCCAGGACGCCTTCTGACCCAACAAGCATATCCTTAATACTCGGGCCGACGGCTCGACGCGAAAGCGGACGAACTTCAAGGAGTTGTCCATCTGGTAAGACAGCTTTTAATCCTACAACAATATCTTCGATTTTTCCGTATCGTGATGAAGCTTGACCAGCTCCACGACAGGCGGCCCAGCCACCTACGGTAGACATTGTGATGGATTGTGGGAGGTGTCCTGCTGTGAAGCCTTGTGCCCGAAGAGCCTCCTCAAACTGCCAGCCATTCATGCCAGCTTGTACAGTCGCAGTTGAGTCGATTACATTAATTGCGATCAATTTATTGAGCCGTTTAAGGTCAATCACGAGTTCTCCAACCAGAGGGATTGTCCCTCCCAGAACGCCTGACCCAGCGCCAAATGGAATCGTGCAAATTTTCTCTGCTCGAGTGAATTTGATAAGTTGCTGAACTTCTTGAGGCGTACCTGGCATGGCAATGGCCATTGGTAAGGTGGCAGGTAGTTGCTGTGCTCTGAGTTTGTAGAGCGCAAAGGGTAATCTGTCACGACAGTATGCGTAACGATCAGCCTGACTGATCAGTACGTTTTCCGCGCCTAGTAGTTTTGCAATGCTACTAAGTTGAGCCTGCTGTTTGTCAGTCTTATTTAAAAGGCTGGTAGTTTGCAGGTCGACTACTTTGCTGACTGCTGTGTTCATAATAGGTATCTGCCAAAATATTCAGTAAGGTTTATCAGCTTATTTACTTAAATGGGACAATCGTTTGTTCATCTGGTTGATATTTTGCTGCTAAAGGTAAAAATTGTCAGCTAAAGTTTTGTTCTTATTAGGTTTGCTAATGCGATTCAGGAATGAATGGGAATCTGGCCCTTGCTTTTGTGGCATGCTCGCCGTGTTGAAGACCTCCACCCCTGACGAATCTAATATCGTCTTCTGGCTGCACTTTCCAATTCCATGTTTCCGGAGCACCTGAAAGACTGTCTACTTCTTTAATCAGCAGGCGGCGACGCTGACTTTTACGTACTTGTTGATCAACTAAGGCACTGTCATAGCCATCGCATGCAATGGTTAGAAGTTGATTAAGAATTTCTGCTGCTGCAGGATCCGTACTTAGATCAAGGAGCTCATCTGGATCAGTCTCCAGATCAAAAAGTTGTGGTGGGTGGCTACCCACGCAAATCAGTTTCCAGTGCCCCTTTTTAACCATGCGCAAGGGACCAGGCACCCCTCCAGCTGTGAAGTCAGATATTGCGACATCAGGCCATGCGGGATCATCCTGTCCAGTTAAAAACGGAAGAAGTGAGTGACCAGATAATGTTTCTATTGCATCAATAGGATACTTTTCCTGTTGATGGCAGATATCCACAAATGTTGGCAGTAGATCAATCAGAGACACGTTTTTGGATACACGATGGTGATGATATTTTTCTGGCCAGACAACTATAAGTGGCACTCTTACAGACCATTCATACATGCTCATTTTGAACCACATCCCGCGTTCACCCAGCATTTCGCCATGGTCTGAAGTCAACACAATGATGGTATTTTCATCAAGCCCACAAGACTTGAGCGTTGCAAGTAGGTCACCGATCTGGTGATCAACCCAAGTCACCATTGCATAATATGCACGTCTTGCATCGATAATGTTCTGCCGACTGATCGGCATTTTGTCGCGTCGATGGTTGTAATATATTCCTAGACTGGCTGGATCAAGCTTGTCTGGTGGTAAAGCATCTACATGCGGTAAATCAATATCCTCAGGCCGATACATATCCCAATATTCCTGCTGAGCAACAAAAGGAGGGTGAGGGTGTGTGTATGAAACTGTCAGAAAAAAAGGCTTGCTGTCTTTCTGTTGACGGGCACGATTCCATAGCCACTTTTTAGCTTCGAACTGAACCTCCTCATCGTAGTCAATTTGAAGGTTTTTTAAACAAGAACCTGCCTCGATTACGGGACGCATACTGACGCCAGCGGGATTCGGATCGGTAGGTGGGCGGCTCCAATTCGCGGTCCAACTAAAGTCTGCAGGGTAAATATCAGTGGTCAGACGCTCTTGATAACCATGGAGCTGATCTGGTCCGATAAAGTGCATTTTTCCAGATAATGCTGTGTCATAATCTGCGGCTCGCAAGTAATGAGCGATAGTTGGCAGTTCTGATGATAGCTCTGCACCGTTATCCCAGGCTTGAATTTCAGGTGCCAGTCGTCCAGTCAGCATTGCAGCACGTGCGGGCGCACAGAGAGGTGAGTTTGTATAGGCTGCATCAAAAACTACACCTCTTTCAGCCAGTTTTGTAATGTTGGGAGCCTGAACAACTTGATGTCCGTATGTGGGCAATACTTGTGGAGCGAGTTCATCGACCATGATAAAAAGTATATTGGGTGATTTTTTCATGTGCTCAATACGTCCAAAAAATAAGATGGTTAATGACATTAATCATCTGATAAGGCCGCGTGATATTCCTTTAGAAAATCGATTTCCTGATCATCGTAGACTTCAACATGTACATGTGAAATTCTTCCTGTAAATGTATTTGGACACGCATAGCTTTCGCTGACTGGGCTTCCATCATCACGTCCGCAATGAACACCAGTGGCATTTGGTAATAAAGGCCACAGCTGATCCATCTCTTGCGTATTCAAAGTCTGTCCGTTGATGATCAGTGACCCTGTGCCTTTCAAAGAGCCAGTTTTTTGAAATGAAAATTCTACGCAGTGAGATCCCGTTGGCAATATATTTGGCGACTCTAGAATGAAGCGTCTTTCTCCACCGCAGTTATATTCATGGACTAAGCGTCCGTTTTTCATAAAAAGTACGTAACCACCAAAACGCCCGCCTGCTGCAAACAGTACACCTTGCTCAGATGCGTTTGAAAGATTGATCTCTGCGGTGATGCGATATGATCGATTTGAAATATTAGGTGCGGAGAGACGATCTACGCGGGCCATGCCTGCACGATAAATGTATAGCTGACGGCTTGTTGCTCTGAGACTTGCGGCTGTGCGTTCTCTATCACGATCGTCTAAGGGAAGAACATCATAGCGGCCTGCTTCTGCCCACCATAGGTCAACTAGCTCTCTTAGTTTCTTAGGATGTATCAGGGCAAGATTGGTATTTTCAGAAAAATCACGATCAATATGATAGAGCTCCCAGGTATCTTGTTCGAAAGGCGTTCCCTTCTGGTGACGCGTCACGGCTTTCCATCCATCACACCATATGCCACGGTCTCCGAGCATTTCGTAATACTGTACATGCTTGGCTGTTTTCACATTGGGCTGATCGAATGCGTAAACCATACTTGTACCGTGAATAGGAAGCTGTGGTATGCCCTGATGTTCATCGGGTGCTTCTATATCGAGTAATTCAAGTATTGTTGGTACGAAGTCAACACAGTGGTGATATTGATTTCTGAGTCCACCCGCATCTTTGATTTTTGCAGGCCATTGAATAATCAACGGGTCACGAATACCACCGCCGAAGGTATCCATCTTGAACCACTTGAGAGGTGTATTGCCAGCAAACCCCCAGCCTTTGGGGTAATGGTTATAGGTGTACTCACTTCCAAGCTGATCAATATTTTGAACGAGTTCTTCTATCGTTTCCTCAACAAAGGCATAGTGCTTTCTTATATTGATATTTCCTAAATCTCCACCCTCATCGCTTGCACCATTATCAGACATGACAACGAATACAGTGTTGTCTAGCTGATCGATACTTTTCAGGTAATCAACCACACGGCCAACTTGTTCATCTGTATGCTCTAAAAATCCTGCGAAAACCTCCTGCATTCTTGCGCAGACTCGCTTTTCATCACTGCTTAAATCATCCCAGGCCCTGACTTCTTCATTTCTTTCAGTGAGGGTTGTATCAGGTGGAATCACACCAAGTTCAAGCTGACGTTTGAACCATTTCTGGCGAGTGACATCCCATCCTTGATCGAACTTTCCTTTATATTTATCTATATATTTTTGTTCGACATGGTGAGGTGAGTGACAGGCACCCAGTGCGACATAAGTGAAAAAAGGTTTTCCAGGTGATGCACATTGTTGATCTCTAATGAAATCAATTGTTTTATCTATCAGGTCCTCGGTTAAATGGTAATGTTCAGTAACCGGTTTCGAAATTGGATGGTTGTCACAAAATAACTCTGGATTCCAGTGATCTGTTAGAGAGCTTAAAAAACCATAGTACCTATCAAAACCCCTCGCGAGAGGCCAGTAGTCGAATGGCCCAGCAGCAGTGGCGTCAGTCATCCGCATCAAATGCCATTTTCCGATTGCGTGAGTGTTGTAACCGTGAGGCCTCAACATTTCAGCAAGAGTCGCTGCCCGCTTTGTGACTTGTCCCTGATATCCCGGATATCCCGTTGACCATTCGACAATCGTTCCCATACCTGCTGCATGATGTTGACGGCCGGTTAACAAAGCGGCGCGAGTGGGGGAGCACATCGAGGCAGTATGGAAATTTGTAAAACGTAAACCCTTAGCGGCAAGGGCATCGATATTTGGTGTGTTGATGTCCGAGCCGTAACATCCAAGGTGAGCAAACCCAACGTCATCGAGAACTAGTAATACGATATTAGGAGCGTTTTTTGGCGGTTGGGTACGTGGCGGCCAATAAGGTTTTGAGCTTCTATACGTTGCACCGATCGTCCCTTTGAATTCTTCAGCAGGCAGATTTATACTCATTATTAAATCCCTCTTTTTTTTTGGGCGCCAATTAGTCCAGACTCTTGATACCAGCTGATTGAATAATTTGCTTGGCTTGAGCCGTTTCTTTTATAAGTGCATTTTCAAAGCCTTCTGCAGTAGAGTGAGAAAGAGTTAATCCTCTCGCAGTCATGGATTTTTGCAGTGCAGGATCGCTTAAGGCTCGGGCTGCGGCCTCGTTGATACGCATCACGATTTCTTTAGGTATGCCCACAGGTCCGGCCAAGCCGAAAAAGGTGGTGATTTCTAATCCCGCCAGTCCCGCCTGATCAAAAGTAGGGACGCCTGGAACGAGGTCAGATCGTTTATCTCTTCCGATTGCTAGGCCAACGACTTCTTGGTCATTAATCGTTTTGACTTGGCTCGGCAAAAAATCCATTAAGACAGGTATCCTGCCGCCTCTTAAATCAATCATTGCTGGCGCTGAGCCGTTGTAGGGAATATGTATGACGTCGATTCCCATACGCATTTTTAATAACTCGATTGCTAAATGAGGAGGGGTCCCAACGCCATATGAGCCAATGGCTATTTGACCTGGTTTTGCGCGAGCCAATTTAATCAAGTCCGCCAGTGATTTGATACCCGAATCTTTTGACGCCACAAGTATTAAAGGATTGACACTAAGCAGAGCGATAGGCCGGATATCTTTTTCTGGGTTGAAGATAGGATTTTTTGTCAACAACGGCCCAGTAATCATGTTGGCACCCGTGGCTGTCAGTAGTGTGTAGCCATCTGGTTTGGCACGCGCAACAATTTGTGCTCCCAGCATGGATCCTGCCCCTGGTTTGTTTTCAATCACGATCGGCTGACCTAGGTCCTCTGACATTTTTCTTGCTATTTCACGTACTGCAACATCTGTTGCGCCTCCAGCAGCGAACGGAACGATAAGTGAAATAGGTCGTTCAGGCCATGTGGCAGAGAATGAATGAGAGGACCACGCGACACACAGTACCGTCAGCATTGTTGTAAAAAAAGTATCGACTCTGTATTTCATCATGACTCTCACCTTCTTTAGGGTTGACATTTAAGGTTTTAAAACAAAGACAAAATCAATATTTGAACAAACGATTGTTCAAATTTAATAATTGTCGTTTGTTTTGTCAACATAAAGTGCATTAGGGGTTCTACTAGTGCAATCACCCATCAGACTTGATGAGGGGTGAAGCTATGACTTTGTCTTCGATGTCTTTAAAGCGACAATGGACCGATAAAACCAGACAGGTTGTTTAAGCTTAATATCGTAAGAACACAATTTAAGACACAAATAGGATTCAACATGCTGCGAAAGCTCTGGCTCGCCTCGATTGTTACCCTCAGCTTAGTCCTAACTGGCTGCTCAGAGGAAAAAGTTGCGAATGTGATTAAGGTTGCGGTGTCACCCGCCTCACCGCCGATGCTCTACGAGAAAAATGGCAAGCTGATGGGGGTCGATTACGATATTTTTAATGCTTTTTGTAAAACACGTGAATGTACGATGAAAGTCACGTCATATGATTGGCAGGGTATGTTAGGTGCGGTCTCAACCGGACAAGCTGATGTGGCGTTTTCAGGCATCTCTATTACGGATAAGCGCAAGCAAGTGATGGACTTCTCGGCTCCTTATTACGACAACACCTGGCACTTGGTCGCTACAAAGAAAAATGCCAAGCCCATTACGGATCTTTCTGCACTCAAAAAGCTGCGTATTGGCTATCCAAGGGGAATGGCCTATGAGGATTTGATTAAAAAGGATTTGGAACCGAAAGGGTATTACTCACTTTCGCAAGTGCAACTCTATCCCTCCTATAACGAGGTCATTACTGACCTGCAAAATGGCAATCTTGACTTGGCCTTTATAGAACAGCCAGTGCTGGAAAATTTTAAAAATAAAATGAATCTGCCAATTGAAAGTGTGTATGCGTTTCGTGGTCAAGACGTGCTGGGATTCGCGTTTCCCAAAGGCTCAGCCCTAAGACAGGACTTTGATAGATTTTTGATCAAGCTTGGCCCTGAAAAACTCAAAGAGATGATCGACAACGGCTCCAAATAGTTCAAATGAACTTTTTTGAAATTCTAAGTCTATTATCGCAGGGCATTGGCCAAACATTGCTTGTAACGTTGGTATGTAGCGCGACAGCCTTGGTCTTTGCGCTCGTTATGATCTCTATACGTACCATCGGCGGGCGGCCCTCGAAATTGCTGGTAGACGCTGCGGTCTACTGCCTGCGAGGCATTCCTGTGCTGGTGCTTTTATTTCTTGTCTATTTTGGTCTGCCACTTGTTGGGCTAAAAGTTGTGCCGCTAGCCGCCATGGCACTCAGTCTGGGGTTGATTGGTGGCGCGTATGTCACAGAGGTTTTTCGTGGCGCTTTGGATTCGGTCGAGGCTGTCGAGTTGATGGCTGCCGAGTCGATGGGAATGTCTCGCCTGCAAATATTCTGCTATGTGCAGACGCCACAAATGCTGAGGTTCTCAGCGCCTGGTGTGTTGAATGAATTCACCTCAATTTTGAAATACTCTCCTTTTGCTTACACAGTGGGGATCCCTGAGATCACAAAGCAAGCGACTGTGCTTGCGAGTCAAACGTTAAAGGGCGCAGAGATCTATCTCGCGGTAGGTATTCTTTATTTTCTAATCTACAGGGTGTTATTGGCACTTGCCCGTTTAGTCGAGAGACGTTTTCAAATTCCTGGGGTTTCAGCGCTATGAGCATTCTTAGCATTCGCGATCTCACCAAAAGTTTCGGTACTCAACAGGTCCTGCGTGGGGTGAGCCTGGAAGTTCAGCCTGGAGAAATCAAGGTCATCATGGGGTCTTCTGGATGTGGCAAGACCACGCTCTTGCGTTGCATCAATCGCCTGGTTGACCCGACAAGCGGAGCAATTTTTTTAAATGGTCAGGATGTTGCCCTTGCTGGAACTGACCTGCGCTGGCTTAGGCAGCAAATAGGTTTTGTTTTTCAGCAGGTCGCATTGTTTCGTCATTTGACTGCGCAGGAAAATGTAACCCTTGCGCTTAGAAAAATTCGCCGAATAAGCCGGCAAGAGGCTGAACAAAAGGCGATGCTAGAGTTGGCCAAATTCGACATGGTCGACCATGCTGGCAAATACCCCTCGGAGCTTTCGGGCGGACAGAAGCAACGTGTTGCGATCGCACGGGTGCTCGCGATGGATCCAAAAGTCTTGCTCATGGACGAGCCGACCTCCGCCTTGGATCCTTTGAAATCACGCGAGGTGAGTCATATGTTGATGCGTTTGAATGAACAGGACGTCACAATCATCTGTGTCACACACGATTTAACCTTGGCGACAAGTTTATCGAACAACATTACATTTATTCACGAGGGCTTAATTTACGCGCAAGACTCAGTGCAAGCTCTCGCCGCGTGCACTGAAGACCCGATCATCCATCGTTTTTTTGGGCGCGACGAAGGGATGAAGTGATCAAATGAATACTTGGTTGACCTTTTCGCAGGACCTACTCGCACAGATGCCATTGATAGGGCTCGGTCTGGCAAATACGCTGCTATTGGCTTCTGTAATCAGTGTGACGGGTCTTTTGCTGGGCATTTTCGTTTTGTATTTGAGCGTGAGTCGCCATCAATGGGTGCGTCGTGTGACCAAGGCATACATCTCGTTTTTTATCGGGATGCCCTTGATTGTGTTGTTATTTTTGATGTACTACGGCGCTCCGCAATTTGGCATCAAAATCTCACCGTTTTTTGTTGCCGTTATTGGTTTTACTTTAAATGTAGCGGCCTATAACGCTGCCTATATGACGACTGCTTACAATGGACTCGACCATACGGAGCTCGAGGCTGCACGTGCACAGGGCTTTAGTGAAGGACAGGTTTTTCGTTTGATTACACTGCCTCAGGTGTTGCGAACCTCGATCCCAGCCCTGACCAATCAGGTTATTTCCAATATTAAAGACAGTTCGATCGCTTTTTTGATTCAGTACACCGAGTTTTTTGCCAGAGTGCAAGAACTGGCCTCGTCAAACTTTCAGTTTTTCAAGGCATATTTTTTTGCTGCACTTGTCTACTTGGCCTTGGTTTCCATTGTTGTGCTCGCAGCGCGGGTATTACAAAAACGCTTGGGTCTCTCAGTTTAAATCGGTGCATGAATATTATTATTTATGCGATGAGGTGTAGATAAAGAGGATGCAATATGAATCAAAAATCTGATCGAAATATTTATGTTGTTGACCACCCTATGGTGCAACACAAGCTCACTTTAATGCGTGACAAGAATACTTCGACAAGCTCTTTCCGTGCATTACTCAATGAAATTTCAACGCTCATGGCGTATGAAGTGACTGCCGATCTAGCGACACAAGAGGTTGAAATTGAAACGCCTCTGGAAAAAATGACAAGCAAGATGATCGATGGAAAAAAACTTGTTTTTGTCAGCATTTTGCGTGCGGGTAACGGCATATTACAAGGCATGCTCAACGTGGTTCCTAGCGCGCGTATTGGTCACATAGGTTTATACAGAGATCCAAATACCTTAGCGGCGGTCGAGTATTACTTTAAGCTTCCAGAGGATCTCAGTCATCGCGATGTGATTCTCGTCGATCCGATGCTTGCGACAGGTCATACTGCTGTGGCCGCAATTGCACGAATCAAACAGCTCAACCCGCGTTCTTTAAAATTTGTATGCTTAGTGAGTTGTCATCAGGGAATTCAGACGGTACATGATCGATTTCCTGATGTCGTCATTTATACCGCTGCCGTTGATCGTCATTTGGACGACAACGCATATATTCTGCCTGGCCTAGGCGATGCAGGTGATCGAATCTTTGGAACAAAGTGAGCGATCTGAAGTCTACTTCTTAGGATAAATGCTATGAAGCCCGTCGATTTGTTGGTGAAAGCAGAGTTTCTTTATCCCGTCTCTGAAGGCATGCCAATTATTTATGATGGCGAAGTCGCCGTGGATGGCTCACGGATTGTCTATGTGGGTTCAGCAATGCCTGCTGGTCACTGGGACCCAAAAAACACACTTGGCGGACCAGGGAAAATTGTTATGCCTGGTTTCGTTAACTGTCATTCGCATGCGGCATCACTGATTTTTCGCAGTCAAACTGATGATCACTCGGCCAAAGCGGCTTTGCTCGATGTTGCATTTCGAATGGAAAAAGACATTACCGAGGCTGACTGGTCTTTGTTAGGCGCTCTTGGCTGTGCGGATATGTTGCTGTCTGGTATTACAACGATTAACGATATTTGGTATAGCCCGAATACCTTGATTGAAAGTGTCTTGCAATCAGGATTACGCGCTCAAATTGCCAATAAGGTTTTTGATGTCAAGCTCGAAGAGCTTCGTAATGGCGACTACACGCATCATCAGTCCATCGGCGAAGCGTGGTTACGTCACGGTGTAGAGTTTGTTGAAAAATGGCATGGCGCTGCTGACGGCCGTATTACTGGCAGAATTGGTACCCATGCTACAGACACTTGTAGCCCCGCATTGCTTAAAGAGGCGAGACATGAGGCG
The DNA here is from genome assembly GCA_945897365.1 of Bordetella parapertussis. Taxonomy (GTDB): domain Bacteria; phylum Pseudomonadota; class Gammaproteobacteria; order Burkholderiales; family Burkholderiaceae_B; genus Zwartia; species Zwartia parapertussis_A. The sequence continues at coordinate 54,389 of CAMDFD010000017.1, forward strand.
AATCGTCTCGGGGTCGGCATGCATATCCATGCAGCACAAAGTGCTGCCGAAACTGATTACATCAAAAACGTCTATGGCTGCGGCCCGGTTGAGTACTTGAGAGATATTGGAATGCTTTCAAGTGATGTAGTACTGGCTCATCTTGTATTTGCCCAAGAGGCCGACTTTAACGCGATGGTGTCCTGTAATGCCAGTTACGCTCACTGCCCAACGATTTATCCACGTCGCGGCCGTTATCCTCAATTCGAAAAAATCATTGCAAAAGGAATTAAGACGGGCTTTGCAACAGATTGGATGCTAAATGACCCGTTTGAAGGAATGCGTTATGCAATCAATGCCATGCGTTTGCGTTTAGGAACTCCAACGGCCATGACCTGTGATCAAGCATTGCGCTATCACACCATGGGTGCGGCGGAGGTGTTAGGCCTCGAAAATGAAATTGGCTCACTCGAGGTCGGTAAAAAGGCCGATATGATTGTGATCGATATAAATCAGCCGCATCTTCAGCCCTATTACGGCAGTTACGCCGCATTTGTCTATTATGCTCGAGCGAGCGACGTTTCGGATTCTGTGATTGATGGCAAAGTCGTCATGCGCGAGCGGCAACTCTCGGGGCTAGATCACAAGGCAACGCTAGAGAAACTTCAAAAACGCTTACCGCGTTGGCGCTCGCAGCTATCTACTTTAGGTAGCCCCGCTGTCTTCGGTCCGAGTTGTGATTGTTGTGGTTTGATTTGAGTGGGATTTGCCCCTAAGTTTAGGGGGCGACGAATTGGGCATGACAGGTATGAGTATCTTGCGTCAACACATCAAAATGACTGCTGCAATTGTGCCTGCAGCAACTGCCCTCTGGATTGACCTGACAAGGTAGCTGAGTAAACCAAATTAAAACGACTCGACTGACCCAGACTGGCTCCGATACCTACTTCAACGACAGCTGAGTTTCTCGCAATGGGTGCCGCATTTACAGTGAAGCCAGGTCCTGTCGCAAACGCGAGAGTCGTTGTTGGAGACAAGTCTCCCCACGCCCGTTGCCAGCCTGCTGATAGGCCCACTTGCCAATTGTTTTTGTCAGTCTTCCATTGGTGGCTGAGTCTGGCGCCTAGCGTGCCAAATCCCGTATTTGCGTTGGTCGCTAATCCCGTCAACCCGGCTGCTGCCCCTGACTCGCTAAACTTCGAGGTCTGCAGCCAGATTTGGCTGACCTGACCAAAGGGTGCAATCGTGGTGTGATGATCTTGCAGCTGGCTGAGTGTGATCGGGCTGCTGAGATCTGCAAAGAGTTGTGTGGATCTTGAGTCCACTGTTCCTTTGGCATTGCCTCGGTCATCGAGGGGCAGAGTACGTCTCATATTGGCCGAGTACCATGACTGCACTACGCCACTGTTAAGACGCAGCCTATTTTTGTCATAGGTGCTGTAAAGCATCACGTGATAGCCGTTGGTATTGGCGCTGCTAGAGGCCACTGAGGTATTGGTTGTACTAGCTGAGAATCCACCGCCAAGACGAAAGTTTGTCGTCAGAGCATGATCTACCCCTAGAATCAGTCCACCGCTATTTGAGGTCGCTTTCTTAGCATCAGCACTAGCACTGAAGGTGTCCCAGTTGCCGTAGGCCTGCGCCCAGACAGTCGTGTCTGCATTGGTCTGACCCACTCGCTGCAGTCGCGTCGTCGAACTATTACTCAGCCAACTGTCTTGCAACCTCCAGTTCATCACCTGAGCCAATAAACGGCTGTTATAAATGAGCGCGGCTTGGTTGGCACTGTAGATTTCGCCTGACCAGCCTTGATACAAGTTAGGTAATTGGCTTGGGTTATCGTTTAACAGCACATCGTTAAAAGGCTCATCGCCTGAGCTTTGCGCATCAATCGCTTTGGCGACTGCCCGCTGATTGTTCGTCTGAGCAAAGCTAGCCATGGGTACGCTATTTCTCTGCACCACCAAGCCGAGATTGTCACTGCTTGGCATAAAATCCAGATTAATAAATGTATAGTTGGTCAGAAATTTCGTACCTATGAGCGAGTTCGCTTGCAGGACAGGATACAGCCTATTTAAATACACACCGTCTTCGGCGGATAGTTTGAAAATAGCACCGCTGTCAATTACAGCGCGACCCGTGACGCTGACGAAGTCACTTTTTTGGGTTGCGTCAATTTCATATTGATAGACCGAGCCCGCTAAGAGATCAAGATCACCGCTGACCGTGAGCGTACCGACTGAATTTCCTGGCGACAAGATGCCAGCCATTGAGGTATTGCCAACGGTACCAATCCCCTGCAACGTAGCGCCAGAGGTCACTGACAGATTAGAGCTCGCAATCGAGCCATCTACTCGCAACACACCACCCGTGATCGTCGTATCTCCTGTGTAGGTATTGAGACCCGTTAATACAAGGATCCCCTTGCCAGCCTTGCTAAATCCGCCAATTCCGGAAATGTCATTGCTCCACACCGAGTCATATCCCTTGGTGTCCACAGCAAAGATCGGTGCAAATATCGATGAATTTCCTGGGATCAGAGATGGATGCCCGAATTCGATCGGCCCTTTTACAGCGCGACCGATATTGATCAACCCGTGACCAAAATCCCGAATGGACTCAGAATTTTGGTTGTTAATTTCTGTAGCCGTTGTTAAAAGCACTTCAATGATTTGCCTTGCTGTCATGTATGGAAAGGCCTGTCGTAACACAGCCGCTGCACCCGCAACAAAGGGGGCTGCCATCGATGTGCCGCTCCATTTTTCTCCGCCAGCATATGTATCCATCGGGACTGTCGAATAGATCGCTACACCCGGTGCAGTGATACACCAGTCTGCAGCAAGACCGCACTGATTACTAAAATTAGCGAGTATGACCGCACCGGTATTTGGATCGATATCCGCAGCGGTCACCGCAATCAGCGTACCGGCGGCGCTTGAGAAATCCGTTGCATCAATATTACTGAATGGAAGCTGGTTACTGTCCCAAGTAGAGGGATTATTACGATCAGCTGCATCCGTATAAATACGATAAACAGCATCTGCCGGATTACTCGTATAGCCAAGCGCGGTGTTGGCAGGTGTAATCAGGGGGATGATGGAATGACCCGCGGGTACTTTTGCAGCCAATGGCTGTAAAAAAGAGCTACGTTGATTACCCGCTGAAAAGACCATGACTACGTCAGCATCAGCGAGTTTTTTTATTTCTGATACGTAACTACCTACTTGGCTCCCAGACAAGAACTGAAAATTAACAATTTGGTAGTTTGGATTAAGACTACCATCACTACTCCCAAAGGGAGTTAAAGGCCAAGGTGTTGCAGGCGGTCCAAAGCTTCCGTTCATGACAGAAACCTTTGCATCTATTAATTGTTGTGTCCAGTTATTCGTCAAGTGATAACCTGTTTTAGCAACTACCACTACGTGAGCAATCGAAGCATCATGTGCTACACCCACCATTCCTAGGCCATCGCGTGCAGCCGCAGCAACTCCCATGACATGGGTACCATGTTCTGGGAAATTAGGAAATTCTGGATTCGGAAAGGGGGCCTGCTGTGATGACCCAAAAATACGACCCACAAACTCTGGATGACTCAATTGAGCCTGGTCGTCTGCGATTCCGATTCGTACGCCTTTACCGGTAAAGCCTAGTGCCCAAGCATCAGCGGCATATGTGTATTGAAGCCCCCAGTTTGCGAAGTATTCTGGGGTGTAGAAAATGGAAGGTGTTGTTTGACTATTTGCAATAGTTGCCGCTGTAAACAAAGCAAGGCTGACACCAGCTTTTTTGTAAGAAACCATGAGTGCCCCTCCAAAAGCAGTAAAACGGATTTAATAAAGCGGAACTTTGCTTAACTCGACAGGTGTGTTGTGTTTACGGGGCGGAGGCTTTTGCTGATCGGACAGTGTTAACTGATTTTTATAAATCAATAAATCCACCGCAAAAATCCACCACAAAGCAGATTAAATAAGCTACAACATATCAAATTAGCCCATATATATAGGAACAGCAATGAAAATTAATGTGTTAGTTGGCTCTTTAGTCTTTGTCCTGAGCTGTTCGGCCTTTGCTCAACATCAATTTGTCGGAGCGTATGGTCAGATTTCAACTGGTTATGAAAACAATACTGTGAGCTCAGCCCAATTGACTGGGACTGATTATGGTGATGTGCCTAACAAGACAAATACTCTGACGACAAATTCAGCGTCAGCACCCCTTGTCTTAGGGTTGGGCTACACATTCAATTTGAAAAATAATTTCACAATGGGTATAGGAGTCGACTATTCTGCGCTCACCCAAAATACTCAGTCAGCTGGTTTTTACTATTTTGGAGATCGTAGCAATACCTATAATTATAAATTTTCAATCTCAAATCGTTTTAATGCATTCATTGCACCTGGGTATGCCATAGATCAGGATAAATTGGTTTACGCTAAGTTGGGCTATTCAATGCAATCTGTGCAATATAGCCAGACCAATTGTTGCTCCTCTCCATCGAATCAAGCTCAAGTGAGTGGCTATGTTGTTGGGCTAGGCTACAAGCAGTTCTTAACTAAAGCATTGTATGGATTTGTAGAAGCAAACTACTACGCTTATGGACGTCCTAATTTATCATCGAACTATTCGGATGGTCCCGGAGGAACGGTTTCCTCAAGTCCAAACGTCAATGCGTATAACTTTTTGTTTGGGTTAGGTTATAGGTTCTAGTTGTTTACGGTTAGTTCATACAATAAATAAAGCTCAACAAAGATGAACATCTCACGTCTAATAGAAAAACCAGACGTCCTCAAGCCGGTACTGAATACCTTGCAGCTCTGGGGCATGGCTGTGGGCTTGGTTATTTCCGGGATCTATTTTGGTTGGAGCTTTGGCTGGGCTACGGCCGGGACACTAGGTTTCACGATCACGGCGCTGTTCATCGCCGCCATGTACACCACCTTTATCTTTAGCTTCACAGAGTTGACCACTGCCATTCCACAAGCTGGCGGGCCTTTTGCATACAGCAAGCGCGCCTTTGGGCCGACCGGTGGTTATTTAGCTGGTGCTGCCACACTGATTGAGTTTGTATTTGCGCCTCCAGCTATTGCGCTGGCCATTGGTGCATACCTGAACGTACAGTTTTCTGGGCTCGATCCCAAGATGGCGGCTTTGGGTGCTTATATCATTTTCATGACCCTCAATATCCTTGGCGTACAGATTGCAGCCACTTTCGGGTTGGTCATCACGTTGGTGGCTATTTTCGAATTGTTGGTATTCATGGGGGTGGTTGCACCTGGATTCTTGATGGAGAATTTTGTCAAAGGGGGCTGGTCTGGCCAGGACAGCTTTAGCCTGGCAACGATTCCCGGGATGTTTGCCGCCATACCGTTTGCCATTTGGTTTTTCCTGGCGATCGAAGGTGTGGCCATGGCCGCTGAAGAAGCCAAGGATCCCAAGCGTTCGATCCCGACTGCTTATATTACGGGTATCCTGACCTTGGTGGTATTGGCGATGGGCGTGATGTTTTTTGCTGGTGGCTCGGGGGACTGGACGCAGCTAGCCAATATCAACGACCCGTTGCCCCAGGCCATGAAGATGATTGTCGGTGAGAGCAGCGGTTGGCTGCATATGCTGGTCTGGCTTGGCCTGTTCGGTTTGGTGGCATCGTTTCACGGCATCATCATGGGTTATTCGCGTCAAATTTTCGCCTTGTCCCGAGAGGCCTACCTGCCCGCGTACTTTGCCAAGGTACACCCACGTTTCAAGACTCCGCATCGCGCCATTTTGGCCGGTGGCGTAATCGGTATCGCAGCGATCTTTAGCGATGAGTGGGTCCAGATTGGTGGCTTGCCCTTGACCGCCAATATTGTGACCATGTCTGTTTTTGGCGCGATCCTGATGTACATCATCAGCATGTTAAGCCTGTTCAAATTGCGCAGTACCGAACCCTCAATGATCCGCCCGTTCCGGGCGCCGATCTACCCTTACTTTCCGGCGTTTGCCTTGGTGGCCGCCTTTGTCTGCTTAGTCACTATGATTTATTACAACCCCTTGATCTTTGGCATTTTCCTATCCTTCATGGTCCTTGGGTATATCTATTTCTGCATGACAGTCCGCAATCGTGACAATTTGCTCGATGAGTCAGTGATTTCCTGAGCTTTACGGTAGCCACCAATACGCTTGATATAGTTCAGCAAATCCACGAAAAAAGGATTGAAACTGAGCGTAGAGACGTCGCCGACAAGTAACAACTTGCGGCGGGCGCGCGTCATGCCAACGTTCATGCGGCGGATGTCGGAGAGAAAGCCGATGTCACCATGTGAGTTACTACGCGTTAATGACATAGCAATAATGTCGCGCTCCTGACCCTGAAACGAATCAACGGTACCCACGCTCAGCATGCGGGACAGGAGCAACGCGTTGAGCTTGTCGTTTTCCTCGATGGCATCCATCAAATAGTTAATTTGGGCGCGATAGGGTGCAATCACGCCAATAGTGAGTTGTTCGTGATCGTGCTCAGTTGGGTCATAGGGCGCAAGGAGTTGAGTAAGACGCACGAGCAGTAAGTTCGCTTCTTCGGGGTTTGCCGTTGAACGGCCCTCAGAAAGAGTCACTTCAAGAAAGTCGCAACCGGCCGTGTCTAGAAACTCTACGGGTAGGTCGGGCGCAAAACGCGGATCATAAGCATCCAAGCCGACGTGACGGACACTTTGGTGGGCAACTAATTGACCTTTGTAGAATCTCTCCGAACTAAAACCCATGATTTGCTCGTGCATGCGGTACTGCACAGTCAGCATGCAAGCCGTATCAGGCTGGCGCTTGATACACTTTTCGAACAGGGTTTCGCGTAGGCCTTCGCGGGCAGCTTGTTCGCTTTTCACTGTAGGCGGCAACTGGTGGTGATCACCCGTCAGAATAATCCGCTGGCCTTTGGCAATCGGAATCCAACAACCCGGCTCCAAGGCTTGCGCGGCTTCGTCGATAAAGATGGTTTCAAAACTAAGGTGTCGAAGGTTGCGGTTGCTGGCACCCACTAGCGTGCAGGTGACGATCTGCACCGATTCGATGATGTCCTCGGTCATCACGCGCTCTAAATCGTCGGCTGCCTGAAACAGCATTCGCGCTTCTTCCTTAAGCAGCTGGCGCTGCTGCTGCTCCTCATAGCCAAAGCGCCGAGTTCGCTGAGTGGTGGTTTCACGGTACTGGTCCGCGGTTTGGCGCATCGCACGCATCTTGCTGTAGCTGGGATGCGCGATCAAGCGGGCATCTAGCGTGTGTTTAAGCAGCAGGTCTGACACGCGACTTGGGTTGCCCATCCGGATGACGTTGACACCACGTTCCGCTAATTTTTCGGTGAGCAGATCTACTGCCGTATTTGAAGGCGCGCACACCAGCACACGCCGCTCACGTCGAACGGTTTCTAGGATGGCATGCACCAGTGTTGTGGTTTTACCCGTGCCGGGCGGTCCATGGATGATGGCGACGTCCTGAGCCGTGATCACATGGCGAAGGGCTTTAAGCTGAGAGTCGTTGAGCAGGTTGGGGTATAAAAGATCGTCGGCTTTTTGTGCGCGAAAGCCTGCTTGTCGAGCTCCTAGCAATATGTCGCGTAATTCGGCTAACCGGTTTCCATATGCGCCCATGACTTCACTTAGGGCGTTGTTCATTTCGCGATAACTCACCTCATCGAAGGTGAGGTCAATGCCCAGTTTTCCTGCGTCATAGGCCCAGTCGGGAAGTTCTTCTTTGGTGGTTGCTAGCAGCAACTTATTGCGCCGAACACTCGTAATGACGCCGTTGAGTGTAGACCGCTCGGATGCCGCGTGAGTTGGCACATCACAGAACAGAGACGCATTTTTTCCCACCTGAAACAAGTGGAGTTCCTGCCGACTAGCAGGACGCTCGATCTCCAATACCATTTTGCCACCAAAACCAATGTCCTCTTTGGTAATGGTGACGGGGTACCAAGTGAAGCCGCGTCGCCGACGCTCCTTAATACCTGCGCTGGCATTCCTGAGTTTGAATTGAGCTTGGTCTTCCCTTTGCTCAAGTTGCATCAGTGCACGCACATGACGTAATTCATCTTCAACAGCGCGATTGTCGCTGAGGATAGGATCGATGACAGTCATTATCGACAAGCGCCAGGCGACTCGGGTTCGATAATTGACCACTGAATTTGAAATGGCCTGACTTGTTTATATCTGTTCCAATACAAATCAATCGTTCCAGTTTCGGTTGCTTGCTGTATGTATTGATTGAGATGATCTGTGAGCTGATATTGTGCTTGGGATAGATCAAGAAGAATCAACGCACCACATTTTTTTATTAAGTCTGGAGTAATGGCAGGCGCTAGACTGGAAACGCCGTAAGGCATGACCAGTGGTTGATCGCGAGACATCACTGAAGAAATCCCTGCGACCCATGTTTCACCAATGACCACCTTGAGTGGCCCACGCTTGTTAGCATCCCAAACTTGATCTGTTAACACACCTTGCGCAGCAGCCGGATAATTTGCTCGACCGACCTTATTAAATACGTCAATGAGGATTCCATAATACAGGCCGTATCCACAGGCAATCGCGATATTGATCGTGAGACCGATACGGACGACACGCTGTAATAAGAGTGAAGAATCAAGTTTAGGTAGGAAACGCAACGCATATAAACCGATCAATACAAAATATGCAGTCGCCCAGTTTGCATTCAAATTAATCCAAAAAGCGCCTAGTACACAAGTGACAAGCATCGGTCCGTATGCTGTAAAAGAAACATAGCGGCTCTCAGCTGTATTGTCGGTGTGATACCCGAAGGAGAAAGTGGAGTCCTTGTCCCGTTTAAATAAGAGATTTACGACACATATAGCCACGATAAGAGGTGAAAGTTTACCTAATTGACTCAGAATAAATTTTCCGACTTCAAAAAAATGATTCGTATCTGCTTGAAATTGATGTTGCATATAGCGGATGGGTGGTGCGTCTGTTCGTATCAACCATTCTATGTGTGGGACTATGGCGAGTGCACCAGCGATGATGGCAATACCCACTCCAGTGAATACGCGTTTGTTATGTGCGCGTTGATCACATAATAGCCAAATGCCCATGACAGCAATCCAAATGCCTGCAGCGTATTTCGTCAATAAACAGACTGCGCCTACTAATCCTAATAACACCCATCTCCACCATTGTTGTTGTTGCACAGCCAATAAAACAGCCAACAAAAACAGAGCAGTCGGAAAAAGTTGGATCAGATTAGAACTGACTTGCAGTCCGTTTATGCTGTGATACACAACCAAGCTCGTTAATACGACAGCCATGAGTGCACGTGCAGGTGTTGAAATCAACAGAGCAATTCGCCAAACAATCAAAAGCATCAGTGCAACATTGACCGTACCAGCAAGGTAGGTGACCCACATCGCACGCTCAAATACTTCAACAAAAAAATGAACCCACCAGGTACCAATTGGGCCGAACTTTGGATATCCCCAGTCAAAATATTGCAGCCAGTTGAGCTCTTCGATACTGTCTTTATGCGGAGCTGTTTGACTCACTGCTGCAATAACAAACCATAGAATGCTGTGAAAAGCGATATATGCCTGAGTGATGAAAGCAAGTTGGCGGTGGTTATTAATATCTAATTTATTTACACCAAACATCGATTTTCCAATTAAACATAAGCAAAGTGTAATAGCACTAAATTATAATCCTCGCAGTACTTTCATGCATGGTCGTTTCGCCATGTCTCTATCTCTCGTTAAACTCTTGTCTTCCAATGCTGTGGCCTTAAGACGAAAATGTCTTAAGGCCATTTTATGGAAAAATTACTTCAATATTTCTGCGGTTAAATCATTTTTCGGGTACGGTAACTGATCAATCACCCAGGTTCTTGATTTTCCAGATTTAAATACCTGATTAAGATCTATCTCGATAAAGTTTGTACGATTTGCATAGTTTGTAATCTTCATGCGGTTATTGTTTAAATCTTTCAGATTGACCCATTGTGTGTAGTCAGAAAAAACTTGTTTACCATCTGTAGAACGGGCAACGCCAACAGGCATGTCCACGTTATTCAAGAAATGCCCAGCTAATTGAACCGCTTCAGTACTATTTGATGCTTGATAAGCAAACTGCTTGAGATAGACTTGTCTGACAAAACGGGAAGGTGGGGTGTAATCTGCAGATAGTCCCATCAAACCGCCACCCTGTCCAAGCTCCGTCACGTTTGTACCATTTACTAAGACAGAGGGTGTTGGAGTGGAGGTAAGCGATAAATAGTTTCTAACATTGTTGAGATGCCAGTCATAGGTAGGTGCGTTGGTCAATACGCCCGCTGCATTGTCATGAATCACCATTTGACCTTTCACAAACTCTACGATGATGCTGTCACCGGTTCGGTCGGTTAACACATAATGCAACCAAGGCGGCGTTGGAATACCTTTGACCTCGCTTGCGTCGTACCAGACTTTATATTTTGGAATTTCAGTGCGTATTTCTTTGACAGAGCCAAACATTCCTAAGATAAAGCCGCCAAAGTTAATCACAGAAACATAGTTTTTATCTTGGGGGTTAACGGTTTGGTACTCAGTAAAACCAGGTAAAAAATTACCGCTCATGGCCAGGCCCGCTTCATTTTGACCCTCTAGAAATGCAGGCGAACCCTCCAGCACCCCAGGGGCAACTCCCACGAAAGCATATTTGCTAGAGAGGTTTGTTGCTGGGAGTTTCATTGAAGCGGGTGCAGTCATCGGAATGTTTGTTCCCTTTGGGTTTGCAATCAGCTCCCACTTCATGTCAAAAGCCCACTCCATGGTCCTACCTGCAACAACAGCGCCATCTTTTGCGATGACATTCACAGCCGTACACGCATTGCCTATCAAGGGGGTAAAAGCGAAGGTCGTTGCGGCGAATGCTGCAACTATTTTTTTGATAATTTTTTGTTTCATAGGGAATCCTTGAAGGGGAAATTAGAATTCAAAACAGTGTCCTGAATCATCTTACTGTCTAGACACTTGTTGTATCCTAGGAAAATAACTCTTTTTTAGATGGAACAAACATGCTGCTTTATGACATGACTGTAGGGATGAACCCGCGCCGCGTGCGTATTTTTTTGGCGGAAAAGGGGCTTACGATTCCGACGCGTCAGGTCGATGGTGTCAAGCGTGAAAACCTCACCCCAGAATTTCGCGCAATGAA
>CAMDFD010000018.1 GCA_945897365.1 Bordetella parapertussis
CAACGTCAGGCTGTCGTCAATATCCATCTTGATGCGCATCAATGCATCCAACAACATCTTATCTGTTGGTTGCAGCTCGACCTCGAGCTTTTGCATGTAAGGACGCTCGTCCTTATCAGGATCGTAGCGGTAAATTTCAAACTTCACGATGCGTTTTTTGCTCATGATTTTTCCAGGTATCCTGACTTAGAATGTGCGGGTCTTGGGCGGGAAGCTTTCGACTGTAAGTGGCTGCATCTGCACTGGCTTGTAATCGAGGCGATTGCCATCCGAGTACCAGAGCGTGTGTTTGATCCAGTTATCATCGTCTCGCGCCTGAAAGTCGTCCAAAGCGTGAGCACCGCGGCTCTCAGTACGCGCAGCAGCAGAGTGAATGGTTGAGCGAGCAACCTCGATCATATTCGTCAACTCAAGTGCTTCGATACGCGCGGTATTGAAAACCTTGGATTTATCCTGGTATGCAACATTTGCAACTTTTTCAGCCAACTCGTCGATCTTAGCTACGCCTTCTTTCAACGATGCCATTGTCCGGAACACGCCGCAATGCTGCTGCATCGCATTACGAATTTCATTACCGACTACTTGCGTTTTTTCACCTGTTTTGCGCTGCTCTAGGGTATTGACGCGATCAAGCGAGAAGTCAACAGACTCTTGAGGCAAGGGTTGATGTGCACGTTGGCGCTCAGGGTGTGCAGCAACAATATGGTTCCCGGCAGCACGACCAAACACAATCAAGTCTAGCAGCGAGTTGGTTCCCAGGCGATTGGCACCGTGCACAGAAGCTGCAGAACATTCACCGATTGCGTACAAACCGTTCACAATGTTTGTTTGCTTGCCATCCCACGTTGTAACCTGTCCGTTGTAATTACAAGGAATGCCGCCCATTTGATAGTGAATGGTAGGCACCACGGGAATGGGCTCTTTTGTAGCGTCAACGTTGGCGAACTTGTGACCTATTTCGAGGATTGAAGGGAGACGCTTGTTGATGACGTCTGCGCCAAGATGATCGAGCTTAAGGTGAATGTATGAACCATCAGGGCCACATCCGCGACCTTCTTTAATTTCCTGATCCATACAGCGAGAGATAAAGTCTCTGGGCGCCAAATCTTTCAGAGTTGGGGCATAGCGCTCCATGAAACGCTCGCCGTCCTTATTTAGAAGGATACCGCCCTCGCCGCGCACACCTTCAGTAATCAGCACACCCGCACCGGCAACGCCCGTGGGGTGAAACTGCCAAAATTCCATGTCCATCATGGGGATGCCCGCACGAGCAGCCATACCCATTCCGTCACCAGTATTGATGAAGGCGTTGGTCGATGCAGCCCAAATACGGCCCGCGCCGCCGGTTGCGATCACAGTTGTTTTGGCTTCGAAAATATACATTTCGCCAGTTTCCATCTCGAGCGCCGTTATGCCCAAAACATCACCCGCGTCGTTGCGAATGAGGTCGAGTGCCATCCACTCAACAAAAAACTGTGTGCGCGAGGCGACGTTACGCTGGTAAAGCGTATGCAACAAAGCGTGGCCGGTTCGATCCGCTGCAGCACAGGCGCGCTGCACGGGCTTTTCACCAAAGTTGGCGGTGTGACCACCGAACGGGCGTTGATAAATGGTGCCATCGGGGTTGCGATCAAAAGGCATACCCATATGCTCAAGCTCGTACACCGCATTAGGCGCTTCGCGACACATGAATTCAATAGCGTCCTGATCACCTAACCAGTCCGAACCTTTAACGGTGTCGTACATGTGCCAGTACCAGTTGTCCTCGCTCATGTTGCCTAATGACGCGCCGATACCGCCCTGGGCTGCGACGGTGTGCGAGCGTGTAGGAAACACTTTAGTGACAACCGCAACGGAAAGTCCGGCATTTGCGAGTTGCAGAGAGCAACGCATGCCGGCTCCGCCGGCCCCTACGACCACTACGTCAAATTGACGGCGCGGTAAATTTGATTTGACAGCAGCCACGACTTAATTTCTCCAGAGGATGTGTACAAAGTACACGACCGAACCGACCAACCACAGGAGGGTCAGTACCAGTAAAAAGATGCGAAGGCCTACGGGCTTGATGTAGTCCATCCAAATGTCGCGTACGCCAATCCAAGCGTGCCAAGCAAGCGAAAACATCGCGAGCGTAGCGAGAATCTGTCCCACAGGCATAAAAAGCAAGGTGAACGTGAAGAGATTCTTCCATCCCTCATGCGTAAAGCCCGACATTGTGAGGATACCGACCAACAATACTAGCGTGTAGACAGCAAGAATAATGGCCGTGACGCGTTGAGCAATAAACTCGCCCGTGCCGTAGTGTGCGCCAACGACTAGGCGCTTGGGGCCGATTTTATCAACGGAAACCATCACCACACTCCGAATAATTTGAGGCCAAAAACAAGCGTAAGCGCCAAGCTCACACCCATCACAAGACTTGCGCTTTTCGCAGCAGGTTCTTTGTCTAAACCAATATGCAAATCAAGGATCAAGTAACGAATGCCCGCACAAAAGTGATGCAAATAGCCCCAAATCAGGACCAAAAGAATCACTTTGACGATCGGATGTCCGATCACCATCGCCAGTGCGTTGAAACCGGCTTGGCTGACAAAACTCATTGCAAAAAGCGCAATCAGAAAAGGCAAGCACAAAAAGAGTAAAGCACCACTCACTCGATGGAGAATGGAAACCTTTCCGGCCATTGGCAAGCGATACTTCATCAAATCCATAACATTAATGTTACGAAACTGAGGACGCGGCTTGTTAGCTGTGTCAGACATAACGACCTCGAACGTAGAACAGTTGAATAAGAAAAAACACTCTATTTTCGCTCATGAAGAGACTGCATTCAAATCAATAAAAAACTCTTTTAATTCAAGCTATTACGATAATAATACTCATTGGTCACATAATGACCGATACGTAATTCTACAGGACGGTTTCCATAGGTGAAGGAAATTCGCTCCACACAAAGTAGGGGTATAGAAGTTGCCACGCCTAAAGCCAACGCAACGTCATCGGGAGCGGCAACAGCGCGGATCTTTTCTTCGGCGCGCACCATGTTGATCCCAAACTCTGACTCGAACAGACCATACAAAGGCCCGGAGTAATCGTTGAGGAGATCCGCCGTGAGTCCCTTGAACAGAGCGCCTGGCAGATAAATATCATCAATGACTGTAGGCGTATTTGAAAAAGAAAGTAACCGGCGAATCGCCACCACCGGATCGCCCGCTTTAATTTCAAGTGCCCGGGCAACGTCCGCAGCAGCGCGAAGGCGCCGACAATCCAGCACTTTGCTGTGTGCCGGCTCGGGCGCGCCTTCCTTGGGTGCAAGCCTCAAAAACCGGAAACGCACACGCGGCTCAAGGTGAGTCGCTACAAAGGTGCCCTTGCCCTGGCGTCTAAACAACAAGTTTTCAGCGGCAAGCTCATCAACTGCCTTACGGACCGTACCTTGACTCACCTGAAAACGTGCGGCGAGCTCGATTTCGCTGGGAATGGCTTCGCCTGGTTTCCATTCACCTGCGTCAAGCGCCATCACCAGCAAGGCTTTGATCTGCTGGTAAAGCGGACTGAAGGCGGCAGCCGTATTGGGACCTGAGTCGACCGAAGCCGCGCGCGCGCGATTGCTCTCAGTCATCTGAATGGCTCTTAAATTTCATCATTCATTGTGGCATATTGCTCCAAGAAAGTCCATTACTCTTGTGTCTTATATAAGATATAAGATCATTGACGATCCACATGCATTTGCATTAGCATTCGCCTATCTGACATCCTGCCCGACCGCCTCGCAAACGGGGCGTACAAAAAAGTTAAACTCTTCTATTACCCTTTCTCACAATCCTCTCAGTTCTATCGGAGATCGTTATGTCCAAACCCGCCGTGCGTGTTGCGGTTACTGGTGCAGCAGGCCAGATCGGTTACGCCCTTTTGTTCCGTATTGCTTCAGGCGAAATGCTAGGCAAAGACCAGCCCGTGATCCTGCAACTTCTTGAGATCGCTGATGAAAAAGCTCAAAAGGGGCTCAAGGGCGTCATGATGGAACTCGATGATTGCGCTTTCCCTTTGCTGCAATCGATGACGGCTCACAGTGATCCACTCGAAGCCTTCAAAGACGTCGAAGTCGCACTTTTGGTGGGTTCACGTCCTCGTGGTCCCGGCATGGAGCGTGCGGATCTGCTGGCCGTGAATGCCGCCATTTTCACAGCTCAGGGCAAAGCCCTGAACGCCGTGGCAAATCGCAACGTCAAGGTATTAGTTGTCGGCAACCCAGCCAACACCAATGCCTATATCGCGATGAAATCGGCGCCCGATCTGCCCGCCAAAAACTTCACAGCGATGTTGCGTCTAGATCACAACCGCGCCTTGTCGCAGCTGGCCACAAAAATGAGCAAGCCTGTCGCCGACATTCAAAAACTCGCGGTCTGGGGCAATCACTCACCCACTATGTACGCGGACTATCGCTTCGCGACGATCGGCGGTCAGAGTGTGGAAAAACTGATCAACGATGCAGCTTGGAACCGCGACGTGTTCTTGCCGACCGTCGGCAAGCGCGGCGCCGCAATCATTGAAGCGCGTGGTTTGTCTTCCGCCGCTTCGGCCGCGAATGCTGCCATCGATCACGTCCGTGACTGGGTGCTGGGCACAAATGGTAAGTGGGTCACAATGGGCGTTGCTTCGGATGGCACGTATGGCATCCCCGAAGGCATCATGTACGGTGTACCCGTCACCTGCCAAGGAGGCGAATATCACCGTGTGACAGGACTTGAGGTTGATGCGTTCTCGCGTGAGCGTATGGACCTGACGCTTAAAGAACTGACAGAAGAGCGCGACGCAGTCGCTCATTTGCTCAAGTAAGCACCGAGTTAATGGGCCCCAAAAGGGCCCATTTTTTTCATCACATTCCCTTTTAAAAAAACACATTCATCTCGGAGAACATCATGCCCAAACAAGCTTCCGCTGGTCAACGGTTTCGCGAAGCACTCGCGGCTGAAAAGCCCCTGCAAATTATCGGCGCGATTAACGCCAACCATGCGCTGCTCGCCAAGCGCGCCGGCTTTAACGCCATCTACCTTTCCGGTGGCGGTGTCGCGGCAGGCTCTTTGGGTTTGCCCGACCTGGGTATCAACACGCTGGATGACGTCCTGACTGATGTACGCCGCATTACAGACGTATGCGATACGCCGTTGATCGTCGATATCGACACTGGTTTTGGCCCCTCCGCTTTTAACATCGCTCGAACCATTCAAAGCTTGAGCAAATTCGGCGCAGCCGGCTGCCACATCGAAGACCAAGTCGGCGCCAAGCGCTGCGGCCATCGCCCTGGCAAGGAAATCGTGTCAACAGAAGAAATGCGCGATCGCGTCAAGGCAGCAGCCGATGCACGCACTGATGACAGTTTCTACCTGATCGCACGCACCGATGCGATCGCCTCGCATGGCGTGGACGCAGCGATTGAACGTGCAATGGCTTGCGTTGAAGCTGGCGCGGATGCGATTTTTCCCGAGGCCGCCTATGACCTCGCCACCTTTGAAAAATTTTCTAAAGCAGTCAGCGTACCCTTGCTCGCAAACATCACTGAATTTGGTCAAACTCCACTTTTTTCAGTCGAGGAGCTGCGCAGCTCAGGCGTGGGCATGGTGCTCTACCCACTCTCCGCATTCCGTGCCATGAACAAAGCTGCAGAGACGATATATACCGCCATCCGCCGCGACGGTCACCAGCGCAACGTGATTGATCTCATGCAAACGCGTGACGAGCTTTACGATCGCATCAACTATCATGAATTCGAAGGCAAACTCGATGCGCTGTTTGCCCAAGGCAAATCCAAATAATTGACTGAGGAACTCTACATGGCCACGACCAAGAAAACGGTGAAGCGCGCCGCTCCCGTCAAAACTGTTGAGACTGCAGCACCGGTCTTTAAACCAAAAAAATCTGTTGCATTATCAGGCGTGACAGCGGGTAATACAGCCCTGTGTACAGTCGGTCGCAGCGGTAACGACTTGCATTACCGCGGGTATGACATTCTTGATTTCGCCGATACGAGCGAATTTGAAGAAATCGCCCACCTGCTCATTCACGGTAAATTGCCTAATAAGGCCGAGTTAGCTGCTTATAAAGAAAAGCTGCGTTCGATGCGCGGCCTGCCCGCACAACTGCAAACCATTCTGGAGTCTCTGCCTGCAGCCAGCCACCCCATGGACGTCATGCGCACCGCAGCCTCAGCCTTGGGTTGCATCCTGCCTGAAAAGGACGATCACAACGTTCCCGACGCACGTGACATCGCCGACCGCCTGATGGCTAATCTCGGCTCTGCCCTGCTCTACTGGTATCACTTTAGCCATAATGGTCGCATCATCGACGTACAAACAGATGACGACTCGATCGGCGCCCACTTCCTGCATCTTTTGCATGGCAAAAAGCCTAATGCAGACTGGGTCCGTGCGATGCACACCTCACTCATACTTTACGCAGAGCATGAGTTCAATGCCTCGACTTTTGCCTGCCGCGTGATCGCTGGCACAGGCTCTGATATGTACTCTGCGATTGCCGGCGGCATCGGCGCGCTGCGCGGTCCCAAGCACGGCGGCGCAAACGAAGTGGCCTTTGAAGTGCAGAAACGCTACGAAACCCCGGACGAAGCTGAAGCGGATATTCGTGCGCGCGTTGAAAACAAAGAAGTCATCATCGGCTTTGGTCACCCTGTCTACACGATCTCTGATCCACGTAACAAGGTCATTAAAGATGTCGCCTTGCGTCTGTCAAAGAAAGCCGGCACGACCAAAATGTATGACATCGCCGATCGTCTCGAGGGCGTGATGTGGGATGCGAAAAAAATGTTCGCGAATCTCGATTGGTTCTCGGCCGTTTCCTATCACATGATGGGCGTACCCACGGCAATGTTTACACCGCTGTTCGTGATCGCACGCACGGCAGGTTGGTCTGCACACATCATTGAGCAACGCATCGACAACAAGATCATTCGTCCGGCTGCCAACTATACCGGCCCTGATGATCAAAAATTTGTTCCTCTCGCCAAACGTCGTTAATCAGCGTCAACAATATGAATACTGCGAATCGCAAACCTCTTCCAGGCACCAAGCTTGATTACTTCGATACCCGTGCGGCGGTCGATGCCATTCAATCTGGTGCGTATGACAAGTTGCCTTACACCTCGCGTGTGCTGGCTGAAAATCTAGTGCGTCGTTGCGACCCCGCAACGCTCACGGCTTCGTTGACTCAAATCATCGAACGCAAACGCGACCTGGATTTTCCCTGGTTTCCTGCCAGGGTGGTTTGTCATGACATTCTTGGGCAAACTGCTCTGGTGGATCTGGCAGGTCTGAGGGATGCAATCGCAGCGCAAGGCGGAGATCCCGCACTCGTCAATCCGGTGGTGCCGACACAATTGATTGTCGATCACTCCTTGGCCGTCGAGTGTGGCGGTTTCGATCCGGACGCGTTTGAAAAAAACCGTGCGATCGAAGATCGACGAAACGAAGATCGCTTCCATTTTATTAACTGGACAAAAAAGACCTTTAAAAACGTTGACGTGATTCCTCCCGGCAACGGCATCATGCACCAAATCAATCTGGAGCGCATGTCGCCCGTTGTACATGCCCAAGAGGGTGTCGCGTTTCCGGATACCTTGGTTGGCACAGACAGTCACACGCCGCACGTGGACGCGCTTGGCGTGATCGCGATTGGCGTGGGCGGCCTTGAAGCCGAGAGCGTGATGCTCGGTCGCGCTTCGTGGATGAGACTGCCTGACATTATTGGTGTGGAGCTGACCGGCAAATTGCAGCCTGGCATCACCGCCACTGATTTGGTGTTGGCACTCACAGAGTATTTGCGTAGTCAAAAAGTGGTGTCCTCCTATCTGGAGTTTTTCGGTGAAGGTGCGGCGCACCTGACACTCGGCGATCGTGCCACGATCTCGAATATGACACCAGAATACGGCGCGACGGCCGCGATGTTTTATATCGATCAGCAAACCATCGACTATCTCACCTTGACAGGTCGTGAGGCCGAGCAAGTCAAGCTTGTTGAGACCTATGCCAAGCACGCTGGACTGTGGGCCGACAGCCTCAAGACCGCGGAGTATGAGCGCGTCTTGCATTTCGACTTGTCCTCAGTTGTCAGAAATATTGCAGGCCCTTCTAATCCTCATCGCCGTGTTGCCACGACTGATCTCGCTGCCAAGGGCATTTCCGGCAAAGTAGAGAATGAGCCCGGCCTGATGCCTGATGGTGCTGTGATTATTGCGGCCATTACCAGTTGTACCAATACCAGCAATCCGCGTAATGTGATTGCTGCGGGTCTTTTGGCACGCAACGCAAACGCACGCGGACTCATACGCAAGCCTTGGGTCAAGAGCTCACTCGCACCAGGATCGAAAACTGTTGAGCTTTACCTCAACGATGCAAAGTTGTTGTCAGAACTCGAAACACTTGGTTTTGGCATTGTGGGTTTTGCCTGCACGACCTGTAACGGCATGAGCGGTGCGCTGGATCCTGTGATTCAACAGGAAATCATTGATCGCGATTTGTTTGCCACGGCTGTGTTATCGGGTAACCGTAACTTTGACGGTCGTATTCACCCCTATGCGAAACAGGCATTTCTGGCCTCGCCTCCCTTAGTGGTGGCCTACGCGATCGCGGGCACGATTCGCTTTGACATCGAGCGCGATGTGCTGGGTATCGACCAGCAGGGCAAACCTGTCATGCTCAAGGATATCTGGCCCACGGACGAAGAAATTGATGCCATCGTCAAGGCCAGCGTCAAGCCTGAACAGTTTCGCAAGGTGTATGAGCCGATGTTCGCCGCGACGGTGGACACAGGTGAGAAGCTCAGTCCACTGTATGACTGGCGCCCTCAAAGCACCTACATCCGTCGCCCGCCCTACTGGGAAGGCGCACTTGCGGGTGCGCGTGAATTAAAAGGCATGCGTCCACTGGCGGTTCTGGGTGACAACATCACGACGGATCATTTATCTCCTTCGAATGCCATCATGCTGGATAGCGCAGCTGGCGAATATCTTGAAAAAATGGGCTTGCCCGAAGAAGATTTCAACTCTTACGCGACCCATCGCGGTGACCATCTGACGGCGCAGCGCGCGACGTTTGCCAACCCCAAGCTCATCAACGAGATGGCGCTGGAAAACGGCAAGGTCAAACAGGGCTCGCTGGCCCGTATTGAACCAGAGGGTCAGGTTACACGCATGTGGGAAGCGATCGAGACCTATATGGAGCGTAAACAGCCATTGATCATCGTGGCAGGCGCAGACTATGGCCAGGGCTCCTCGCGTGACTGGGCGGCTAAAGGCGTTCGTCTGGCAGGCGTTGAAGCGATCGCGGCCGAGGGCTTCGAACGCATCCACCGCACCAACTTGGTGGGTATGGGGGTGCTTCCCCTCGAGTTTAAAGCTGGGGTCAATCGCAAGACTTTACAACTCGATGGCACTGAGATTTATGACGTGCTGGGCAAACCGACACCACTTGCGACCTTGACTCTTGTCATTACGCGTAAAAATGGTGAAAGACTTGAAGTGCCAATGACATGCCGTCTCGACACAGCCGAAGAAGTTTCAATCTACGAAGCGGGCGGCGTTTTGCAGCGTTTCGCCCAAGACTTTTTAGAATCGACCGCAGCGGCTTAACGACACAAGCGGGCCCTCTCGGAGGGCTCGGTCTGGCTCCACTGAGAGCCATTTACTTTAGGAAATTTTCAAATGGCGCACACCCCTCAAATTAAAGTTCCCGCCACCTATATGCGTGGCGGCACTAGCAAAGGCGTTTTCTTTCGCTTACAGGATATGCCGCCCGCCACGCAGGTACCTGGTGCTGCGCGCGATGCGTTGCTGATGCGCGTCATCGGCAGTCCAGACCCCTATGGCAAGCAAACAGATGGCATGGGTGCTGCGACCTCCAGTACCAGCAAAACCGTCATCCTGGCTAAAAGCACGCGCCCAGAGCATGACGTGGACTACTTGTTTGGCCAAGTCTCAATCGACAAGCCTTTCGTCGACTGGAGTGGCAATTGCGGCAACCTGTCCGCTGCTGTGGGGCCCTTTAGTATCAGCAATGGCTTAGTTGACCCTGAGCGCATTCCAAAAAATGGCATTGCAACCGTCCGGATCTGGCAAGCGAACATTGGTAAAACTATTATTTCTCACGTACAGATGACAGATGGTGCTGTGCAGGAGACGGGAGATTTTGAACTCGATGGCGTGACGTTCCCCGCCGCTGAAGTTCAGCTAGAGTTCATGGATCCCGCAGCGGAAGAAGAAGGTGGTGGTGGCGCGATGTTCCCCACAGGCAATATCGTGGACGATTTGGTCGTGCCTGGAGTGGGCACACTCAAAGCCACCATGATCAATGCCGGCATTCCTACGATTTTTATCAACGCGCAAGCCGTAGGCTACAAAGGGACCGAGCTTCAAGACGATATCAACAGCGATACAGAAGCAATGGAAATGTTTGAAAAAATCCGTGCCCATGGTGCGATGCGTATGGGACTGATCAGTCATCTGGACGAGGCTGCTAAACGTCAACATACCCCCAAGGTCGCTTTCGTTGCCAAGCCTGCAGATTACATTGCGTCGAGTGGCAAAGCGATTTCAACATCGGATGTTGATGTCTTGGTTCGCGCGTTGTCGATGGGCAAACTCCACCACGCCATGATGGGCACAGCGGCTGTTGCCATTGGCACTGCGGCAGCTATTCCTGGCACGCTTGTCAATCTTGCTGCAGGTGGCGGCAACTTGGACGCCGTTCGTTTTGGACATCCGTCTGGTACCTTGCGAGTCGGCGCGCAGGCCAACCAAGTCGACGGGGAGTGGCAAGTCACCAAAGCCATCATGAGTCGCAGCGCCCGTGTCCTCATGGAAGGCTGGGTTCGCGTTCCGGGCTAATCCGCGCGAACACTTATCAACGATTAAGCAGGCACTATGCAACAATATTTTTCTCACGCACTCGTTCTGACTTTTACGTTTTTCATCACATGCTCTTTTGTGTTTTTTATCTCAGGCGCTTACTTGTGGTTTTACAAGATCAACGAGGTCAATGCCCGTTTTAAACATCCCTATCTAAAGCAGCGTAGATTCGGAGATCTACCTATCAGCATCAGATTGACGATTACGCTGGATTACTTTTTACGGATCCTTTTTCACAAATCTACCGCCTCGTTTGCCAGCAACGCCAATCGTTTGTTATCGCACGTCGATCCCGTGAATTTACCGATGAGTGTGCGTTGGCCCATTGTTGGCCTGTGGGGTAGCTGTGCGGTGGGCATTGTCGCAATGTTGGGACTTTGGGCGCTTTTGATCATAGGGTCTTAATTGATGAGTACGATTGAACACAATGTCATAGGCAAGTGCTTTGAGCTCAGGCTAGAGGGTCATCGCTGCGTGCTCGATTACACCTTGAACAATAATGTGATGACCATCACCTATACAGGCGTTCCAAGCGAGCTCGGCGGACGCGGTCTAGCCGCTGAGATTACCAAGTTTGCGCTAGAACATGCTCAGTCACAAGGCTGGAAGGTCATCCCTCAATGCAGCTATGTGGCGGCCTACATCAAAAAACACCCCCATTACGCACCTCTGCTAAATTAAGATTTACTTATCTTTAAAGTCTTATATAAGATATAAGACACTTGCAGCACCAAGATCTTCGCTCTACAATCATTTCATCCTTCACCACATAGAAAGGCGCTCACATGCTACAAGCCTATCGCCAACACGTTGCCGAACGCGCAGCCCTTGGTATCCCACCCCTTCCGCTCTCGGCGCATCAGACTGCCGACCTTATCGAGCTGCTTAAAGCACCTCCGGCAGGCGAAGGCGATGTACTCGTCGAACTGATGACATATCGCGTTCCAGCGGGCGTCGATGATGCCGCCAAAGTCAAGGCTTCATACCTTGCTGCGGTTGCGCTAGGCTCAGAAAAGTGTGCGTTGATTTCGCGTGCCAAGGCCACTGAGTTGTTGGGCACGATGCTGGGTGGTTACAACATCGGACCGCTGGTTGAGTTGCTCGACGACCAAGAAGTCGGCACGATCGCTGCGGACGGCCTCAAGAAAACATTATTGATGTTTGACGCCTTTCACGACGTCAAAGAAAAAGCTGAAAAAGGCAATGCCAATGCAAAGTCAGTGATGCAAAGCTGGGCCGACGGCGAGTGGTTTACGAGCCGCCCCGAAGTCCCCAAGAGCCTCAAAATTACTGTATTGAAAGTGACAGGCGAGTCCAATACAGATGACCTGTCTCCTGCGCCTGACGCCTGGAGTCGTCCTGATATTCCTTTGCACGCCTTGGCGATGCTCAAGAATCCACGCCCTGGTATCGAACCTCAAGAAGCCGGCAAGGTCGGCCCTGTAAAATTCATCAACGACCTCAAGAAAAAAGGCAACCTCGTTGCTTATGTGGGTGACGTGGTGGGCACGGGCTCCTCACGCAAATCCGCCACAAACTCCGTTTTGTGGTTTACCGGTGAAGACATTCCTTTTATCCCAAACAAGCGTTTTGGTGGCGTCTGTCTGGGCAATAAAATTGCCCCGATTTTCTACAACACAATGGAAGATGCTGGCGCACTACCCATCGAGCTCGATGTCTCCAACATGAACATGGGTGACGTGATCGAGTTGCGCCCTTATGACGGCGAAGCATTAAAAGATGGCAAGGTCATTGCAAAGTTTCAAGTCAAGTCAGAAGTTCTATTTGACGAAGTCCGTGCCGGCGGACGTATTCCGCTGATCGTCGGTCGTGGGCTGACTGGCAAAGCACGCGAAGCACTCGGTCTGCCAGCGTCGACCTTGTTCCGCTTTCCACAAAATCCTGCAGCCTCCGCCAAGGGCTTTACCTTGGCGCAAAAAATGGTGGGTCGCGCGTGTGGCTTGCCTGAAGGCCAGGGCGTGCGCCCCGGTGCGTACTGTGAGCCCAAGATGACCTCCGTGGGCAGTCAGGACACGACAGGACCGATGACACGCGACGAGCTGAAAGATCTGGCTTGCCTGGGCTTTTCTGCCGACTTGGTGATGCAGTCCTTCTGCCACACCTCGGCCTACCCTAAAAAAGTGGACGTCAAAACGCATCACTCACTGCCTGAGTTTATGAGCAACCGTGGCGGCATCTCGCTGCGTCCCGGTGACGGTGTGATTCACTCCTGGCTCAACCGTATGTTGTTGCCCGATACAGTCGGAACAGGCGGTGACTCTCACACACGTTTCCCAATCGGCATCAGCTTCCCAGCAGGTTCTGGCTTGGTGGCCTTTGCTGCTGCGACTGGCGTGATGCCTCTGGATATGCCTGAGTCGGTGTTGGTGCGTTTTAAGGGCAAAATGCAACCTGGTGTCACCTTGCGTGACCTTGTCAGCGCGATCCCTTTGTATGCGATCAAAGCTGGCCTCATGACTGTCAGTAAGTCAAACAAGATCAACATCTTCTCTGGCCGTATCCTCGAAATCGAAGGTTTGCCAAACCTCAAAGCCGAACAGGCCTTTGAATTGTCAGACGCCTCGGCTGAGCGTTCCGCTGCAGGTTGTACTGTTCGTTTGAATAAAGAGCCTATCATCGAGTACATCAACAGCAATATCGTGATGTTGAAGTGGATGATTGCCAATGGCTATGAGGACGAGCGCAGCCTGACGCGTCGTATTCAGGCGATGGAAGCTTGGTTGGCCAATCCCCAGTTGCTCCAGCCTGATGCAGATGCCGAGTACGCCGCCGTGATTGAGATCGACCTGGCCGACATTCATGAGCCCATCGTGGCCTGCCCGAACGATCCTGATGACGTCAAAATGTTGTCAGATGTCGCTGGCACCAAGATCGACGAAGTGTTTATCGGCAGCTGCATGACCAACATCGGACATTTCCGTGCGGCTTCGAAGTTGCTCGAAGGCAAGCGTGACATGCCTGTCAAGCTCTGGATCGCACCACCCACCAAGATGGATGCCGCACAGCTGACCGAAGAAGGTCACTATGGCGTTTTTGGTTCAGCCGGTGCACGCACCGAGCCACCAGGTTGCTCGCTGTGCATGGGCAACCAGGCTCAGGTTCGCGAAGGTGCGACGGTGATGTCCACTAGCACACGTAACTTCCCCAACCGTCTGGGCAAAAATACCAATGTGTATTTGGGCTCTGCCGAATTGGCAGCCATTTGTTCGAAGCTTGGTCGTATCCCAACCAAAGAAGAGTACATGACAGACATGGGTGTGCTCAAAGACAGCAGTGCCGAAATCTACAAGTATCTCAATTTTGATCAGATCCCTGATTACAAGGATGTGGCCGACGCCATCTAAACCCATTACTCCGGTTGGAACAGCCGGAGTACATCGTCAGAGAGGTTCGAGCTCTTCAAGCCACCTGTGTTTGACCCCACGGGTGGCTTTTTTATTGTGCGTGAATTGTGCGTCTGGTGTAGGATAAAGAGATCTACACCAAGGGGCGCATATCATGAAACACGACACTCTGAACACGCTTAAAAAATTCAAAATAGGCAAAAAACAAGCGCATTTTTACTCACTACCGGCGCTCGGTGAAGCGTTAGGCGTGGATGTCTCTCGTTTGCCGGTCTCCATTCGCATCGTGCTCGAATCGGTGATGCGAAATTGCGATGGAAAAAAAGTCACTGAGTCGCATATTCGCGAACTCGCTGGCTGGAAGCCAAAAAGCAAACGCGAGCTTGAAATCCCCTTCGTGGTCGCACGCGTGGTACTACAAGACTTTACAGGTGTGCCCTTGCTCGCCGATCTCGCTGCAATGCGTGGTGTTGCTCAAAAAATGGGTAAGGATGCCAAGTCGATTGAGCCACTCGTGCCGGTCGACCTCGTGGTCGATCACTCCGTCATGATTGATTACTTCGGCACGAAGGACGCCTTAGATCTCAACATGAAGGTTGAGTTTTCGCGCAACAAGGAACGCTATCAATTTCTAAAGTGGGGAATGCAGGCCTTTGATACGTTTGGCGTGGTACCTCCCGGCTTTGGTATCGTGCATCAAATCAATCTAGAGTACTTGGCGCGCGGTGTCCATCACGACAAAAAAAATGATGTTTATTATCCTGACACGCTCGTCGGCACCGACAGTCACACCACCATGATCAACGGGATTGGCGTAGTTGGTTGGGGCGTGGGAGGGATCGAGGCCGAGGCTGGCATGCTGGGTCAGCCTGTCTATATTTTGACCCCTGACGTGGTCGGCGTGGAGTTGTCAGGCGAACTGCGGGGCGGCGTCACCGCGACTGACTTGGTGCTCACCATTACAGAATTGCTACGCAAACAAAAGGTCGTGGGTCAGTTCGTCGAATTTTGTGGTCCGGGTACAGCGAAACTGTCGGTCACTGACCGTGCAACCATTGGCAACATGGCGCCAGAGTATGGTGCCACGATGGGCTTTTTCCCGGTCGATGCACGCACAATCGAATATTTCGAGGGCACCGGTCGCACCAAGGACGAGGTCAAGGCGCTCGAAGCCTACTTTAAGGCGCAAGAGATGTTTGGCATCCCCAAGGCCACCGATATTGATTACACCCGCGTGATCAAACTTGATCTTGGCTCCGTCGTACCCTCCCTGGCGGGCCCTAAGCGCCCTCAGGACCGCATTGAAATTGGCAATGTTAAAAAGACCTTTAAATCACTGTTTTCAAAACCCATCGCCGCCAATGGGTTTAATCAGCCCGCTGCAAAACTCAACAAACCTTTTAAGACAGCCTCAGGCAGAACCCTGAACAACGGCGACATTCTGATTGCGGGAATTACTTCTTGCACAAACACCTCGAATCCGAGCGTCATGCTTGCGGCGGGTTTGCTCGCCAAAAAGGCGGTTGAGGCCGGACTCACTGTCCCCGCGCACGTCAAAACTTCCCTTGCCCCTGGTTCGCGCGTCGTCACAGAGTATCTTGAGCGTGCGGGGCTCTTGCCTTATCTGGACAAACTCGGCTTTGATGTCGCCGCCTACGGTTGTACAACCTGCATTGGAAATGCCGGCGATCTGGTGGCCGATTTCAATCAAGCCATCCTTGATAATGACTTGATCTGCGCAGCCGTACTCTCAGGCAACCGAAACTTTGAGGCGCGGATTCATCCGAATCTCAAAGCAAACTTTCTCGCCTCACCACCTCTGGTAGTGGCCTACGCCTTGGCAGGCAATATCACCCGTGACTTAATGACAGAACCTGTGGGTCGCGGCAAAAAAGGCGACGTCTATCTTGGCGATCTCTGGCCCACTGCCAAAGAAGTCGAAAAGCTCATGAAGTTTGCGATGGATCCCAAGGTGTTTAGAGCCAACTATGCCAAGGTGGAAAAAAAGCCTGGCAAACTTTGGCAAAACATTGAAGGTGTCATGGGAGACTTGTACAACTGGCCGAGCTCCACCTATATTGCCGAGCCACCTTTTTTTGATGGCTTCACCATGGAACCTAAACCGATGCCCGCGGTGAGAGGCGCGCGTATCCTGGGTATTTTTGGTGACTCCGTGACGACCGATCACATTTCACCGGCAGGGTCGATCAGCGATGCAACACCTGCAGGTCAATGGCTACTCGATCATGGCATCCAAAAGGCGGACTTCAATAGTTACGGTTCGCGCCGCGGCAATCACGAAATCATGATGCGCGGCACCTTTGCTAACGTCCGCATTAAAAACTTGATGATCCCGCCCCGCCCCGATGGCTCACGCGTTGAGGGTGGGCAAACCTTGATGCAACCCGATGGCGAGCAGATCTCAATCTATGAGGCTGCCATGCGCTACGTCTCGTCGGGTATTCCTACTGTTGTCTTTGGTGGCGAGGAATATGGCTCAGGCTCCTCGCGCGACTGGGCCGCCAAAGGCACGCAGCTGCTAGGCGTCAAGGCTGTGATTGTGCGCAGTTTCGAGCGGATCCACCGGAGCAATCTGGTTGGCATGGGCGTGCTTCCTTTGCAATTCAAAGGCCAAGACAGCGCGGCCTCCCTGGGCCTGACCGGCGCAGAAACCTTCGATATAGAAGGGCTTGAAACAGGCATCATTCCGCAGCAAGACGTGACCCTCGTGATTCACCGTCCAGAGGGCTCCAGCACGCGCATCGCAGTCTTATTACGCATCGACACGCCCATAGAGATTGACTATTATCAACACGGCGGGATTCTGCCCTTTGTACTGAGGCAACTCTTAGCCGCCTAAGCACGACGGGGAGTCTGGATAGTTCGTTACACTAGACTCCTTTTGTCGGCAGGCACGCACACTCATGGCACGTCTTCGTTCGAGCTCTCCCTCTACCCGCCTGACGCGGGATGCTTCGCGTCTGGTGGCGCTTGCGCTCGCGCTTCATAGCTCTGGCAGCCGTGTCGAGGACCGTTATTGGGAAACCGAACTTGCGACGGTATTGCTCAAGCTGCTGCGTACACATAATGACGCCGCGATCGATGCAGCACTCGAGCATCTTTCTCAAACCCATTTAGGGGGTTACGAGGTGTTGATTGAACAAGCCGAGACGCTCTCTGAATCATGCATCCTCACCGCAGAGGGCAAAAAAGATGGCAAGCGCTTTGATGTGCTGCTGCTTGTCGCGCCCTTGGTGGCGTGGACACGCTATAGCATTCCCTCCTGCGAAGTCCCCACCGCTATGGCACAGTCCTTACGTGAGCACCTCCAAGCCCACATCTTAGCCAACGATACTCAGGTCGCACTCTTTCCTCATCTGGTCAGCCTGGATCAAATGCCACGCACCTTTTGCGAAACGTGGGACTGGCTGCAAAAACTTGGTTTGGCGTCTTTAGGGACCTCTTTTAATGCGCCAAAGTTAAATACCGAGCCCGAAGCTTTTAATATGCTCGCCGACACACGCTACCTCGTGGCAGCTGTCGCCGTCCCCGAAGGGCAGCCGTTGTTTCGCTGGCAAGAAGAGCCTGGCGAACTCGGCCTAGGTCGTGAAGTCTGTCTGGAGCGCTGGGCCGCAGAGACCAAGCCACACATGACAAATCTCCTGCCGGGTTGTGGCTTTGAAATTCTCACGCCCGACGCCTACTACGTGAGCAATCGGGATGCCGATCGACGCGTACGACCCTTGTCCGTCAAAGCAGCGGTTTCTTGGCTAGGTGCTGCGCTCAATATCGAGCCCGCCCAGCTGCGCGCCGTCGTGGCAGGCTGTGGTGAGCGTCGTATCGACGAATATCGTATTGGCTTTACCCAAAAGAATCAAAACGAAGTGGTCTACGGCTGCCTGTGGCCACTTTATGGGCGTGAAGATGATCAGCCGCTGCTCGAACATGAGCCCCCTCCAATTGAAACCATTGAAGAGATCGCCGCTCTGCTCAAAGAATGTGGCGTCAACGATATCCGACGCTTACCCGGTATGATGATGCCCGAGTTTTGCGAAGACTGTGGCGCACCCTATTTTCCCAATCCCAATGGTGAAATGGTGCACGCCGAACTTCCCGAAGACGCAGAAACAGCGCCACCGCACTTTCACTAGCCATGCGCGCAGATATTTTTTGCCGAGTGATCGATAACTTTGGCGATATCGGCGTGACCTGGCGACTGGCGCGGCAACTTCAACAAGAGCACGGGTGGTTGCCACGACTATGGGTTGATGACCTCAGCGGTTTTCAGCGACTTGAGCCGCGCTTAGCCGTTGCTGCCACTCAACACATCGATGGTATCGAAATCATCCATTGGGCGCAGTCAACTGACTTTACGCCCGCGCCAGTCGTGATTGCAACTTTTTCTTGTGATTTGCCAGACCAGTATGTCGAAAACATGCGTACGCAGCACAATTATCCAACGGCAAGACCCGAAAGCCTGTGGCTCAATCTTGAATACCTGAGTGCCGAGGCGTGGGTCGAAGGCTGCCATGGACTCCCATCCTTGCGCGCTGACGGATTATCCTCACATTTTTTCTTCCCTGGTTTCACCAAGCAAACAGGTGGATTATTGCGTGAATCAGCGTTGATTACCCAGCGCGATACTTGGCAAAAAGATCGTGCAGCACAACGCGCATTTCTGAAAAATCTGGGCTTAAGTCATACGGCGATCGCTGCGCTTTTTCCTATCACGCAGAACAACCCAGCAGCCAGACTCGTCAATCTATTTTGCTATAACGATGCGCCTATCGTCACACTGCTCGAGGTACTTCGCGCAGACGCACGACAAACGGTCTTGCTCATCCCCGAAGGCATTCTCCCGCAATATACGTCTGGACAGCAAGGACAGCTCTTGATAGAACGTGTACCGTTTTTACCTCAAACCGAATACGACAAAGTCCTCTGGACCGCTGATCTGAACTTTGTCCGTGGTGAGGATTCCATTGTCCGAGGGATTTGGGCTGGCAAGCCCCTGATCTGGCAGATCTACCCCCAGACAGAAAACACCCATCTAGTGAAATTACGGGCATGGTTCGCGCAAACTGGATTCCCAGAGGACATTTGCAATGTCATATTGGACTGGAATCCAGAGAGTGCGCAGGTTGGTTCTGCTGCCGCAGAAGGCTGCGCTGCATTCGGCAGCGCACTGCAACGACAACTCAAACCAGAAAACTTTCACGCCTGGCAGCAGCATGCATACCGCTTCTGCTCCAATCAAACAGCCCAGATCGACTTGGCGACAGCGCTTACGACGTTCTGCCAGAGCAAACAAGGTCAAGAGCAAAGCGAATTTGCCCAAGAAAGGCTAAAATAGAAGGCTTTTCTATCCCTAACTCCGGCTTATACTGTTCCGGAGACTTATCGCTACCGGAGTTTATTCGAATGAAAACAGCACAAGAGCTGCGCGTCGGCAACGTGATCATGATCGGCAAAGACCCAATGGTCATTCAGCGTGCCGAGTACAGCAAGTCAGGCCGTAACGCCTCTGTCGTCAAATTCAAATTCAAAAACCTGCTGACCGGCTCAGCCGCAGAAAACGTTTGCAAAGCAGACGAAAAATTCGAGTTAGTCGTACTTGATCGTAAAGAGTGCTCCTACTCGTACTTTGGCGACCCCATGTATGTGTTCATGGACGCTGATTTCAACCAGTACGAAATCGAAGCAGAAAGTATGGGTGACGCCATGCACTACCTCGAAGAAGGTATGCCAGTTGAGGTTGTGTTCTATGACGGCCGTGCAATTTCTATCGAATTGCCCACGATGCTTGTTCGTGAAATCGTCTACACCGAGCCCGCCGTGCGCGGTGACACTTCCGGCAAGGTCATGAAGCCAGCAAAGATCAATACAGGCCACGAATTGCCTGTTCCCTTGTTCTGCTCGATTGGCGATAAGATCGAGATCGACACACGCACTGGCGAATACCGTAGCCGCGTGATGTAAATCTTTTTGCTGTCGCAAAATTAGCTAAACATAATGATCGACGAGAATATCAACAACAAGGCAAGTCCAAAATATCATGTAAAACGATTTTTTGAAAATAAAAAAATTGACTTAAAGAACAAGATTGTTGTTGATATTCCTGCAGGGAACGGAGTCACAGCAGAAATGCTGTTGAACTTCGGTGCACAGGTAAAAGCTTTTGATTTATTTCCAGAGTATTTCATGCTGGATGGCGTCACCTGTCACTTTGCAGACGCGATGAAAGAGATCCCTCTTGAGAGTCGCCACGCAGACTGGCTTGTGTGTCAAGAAGGCATTGAGCACTTTAGCGATCAACTAAAAGCACTAAAAGAATTTAACAGGGTTTTAAAGAAGGATGGTCATCTGATTGTCACGACACCCTCATATTCAAGTCTGTCTGCAAAGTTAAGTTATCTATTGTTCGAAAGCGAAACCAATCGCTCAATGCCACCGAATGAGATTAACGATATCTGGATGTCCTCAAAAAATAAAAATGAAATTTATTATGGGCATATTTTTTTAATCGGACTGCAAAAACTTCGAACATTAGCCAAGCTCTCTGGCTTCAAAATTGAAGAAATACAATATGTCAGGATCAGCAAAGGCTCATTGCTATTACTCCCATTCCTATATCCTCTTATTTTAATTAACTCATGCTTTGTGTATCTTAGAAATATAAAAAAGAACTCTGAGATATCAATGGAAACCAAGAAAAAAGTTTATCTTGAGCAATTAAAAATCAATATAGGAATTAAAAACTTAATCAATAGACACACCTTAATTCATTTCAAAAAAGAATCAGAACTGAGCGATCTAGATTTTCGGATCGAAAGTATCGTTAAACCATTTAATGAAATAATGTAATTAACAGAATTTACTCAAGTCTAGCCAGCTCACGACCCGCTGTGCACAAAGATTCACATCAATACTGGCCATATTTGACAGCTCTTTACCCTGTAACTCTGGACTAAAGCTGAGCGTGCGTGCTTCGCTATTGCAGGGACGCCATCTCAGAGGGGTCGCCGAACGTTTGGCGGGAAAAAAACCTACCGTCGGCACATCAAGTGCTCCCGCAACATGCAAAGGCCCCGTCGATCCGGCCACCATCAACTGTGCAGTCGTGATACTTTTTGCAAAAGCGGCAAGTCCTTCAGTCGAACGATAGACTACATTCTCAACATCGTCTGGAATGCGCTGATGCAAAGACTCAACACTCCGCTCCTCGCCCGGACCACACGTCAAGACCCATTGGGGCAATGCTCGCTGCTCTTGCTGCAACTGTTGATGCATTGAAATCACCAATTGCGCATACTGCTCAATCGAGAGATTGTTCGCCGAGCCACCCGAGCCACTATGTAAAAAAAACCACGGCCTAGCAGCATCGAGACCAAGCATGTTGGCTAACTGATCACGCAATTCAGTCTTTTCGTCTAAATTCATCGGCCAGTAAGGTGGCAAGGACTGAGCCGGTTTGTGACCTAAAGATTCAATTAAAGCCGAGGCTAGCTCAAGGTTGTAGATAAACTCAGGTCTCTCTGAACGAGAGCGCCGTTGAACCAGAGTGTGATTATAAAAAACCTGAGCCCACTTCGTTGCTGGGGCAAACCGGATAGGAATTCGACCTTTAAAAACCTGCCATCCTATCCTTCCTGTGGAGAATAACGTCAACACAGCGTCAAAATTTTGACGGGTCACTTGATCAAGATCTTGAGGGTCCGTCAGTACATGATCCACCCAGGGGCAGACTTCGGCTAGAGACCGGGTATAGGCAGGGACCAGCACGCTGAGATGACTTTGGGGTAAAGAGCGCTTGAGTAGTGCCAAGGCAGGCCAGGCCAGCATGAAATCGCCCAGCTTATCGTTGCGGACGACCAATATCCGTAAGAGCTTCATACGCTTGGGGGATGCTTCATAGATGTAGCGCCTTGATCCACCTGCTGCCGTTGCGTGGTTCCCCTGACCCAAAGATCAGCGTATTTAACAAAGGTAGAGTGCGCAGACAAGACAGCGAGTAACAAACCCGGACGACCATCCAGAAAACCTGCCTTTAATATATACATCCGCACAAAACAACTCACCCCATGCAAAAAAGCGACGCTGAGATGGGTTGTTTTACCCTGCCGTTGCCTTCCCTGAGCCCACAGCTCGGCATAATGGGCAGATTTAACGAGGTAGTGCCGCATACTGTCATACGTAAAGTGAAGTAAATCGCCATGCAGTCTTTTGACTGGCAGACTGTTGGGATACAGCAGCTTTTCATGGACTAGGTCACTATTGTAGTGGGCAGCCTCTCTCGGATAGAGACGGTCAATCCGATCCGGATACCAACCCGAGTGACGAATAAACCCTCCAAAACACCAACTCAAGCGTGACATTCTGCCAATGGCAGGTTCACCCTGAATGTGGGCTTGAATCGAAGCTTTCAACTCAGGCGTCACTCGCTCATCGGCATCTATCATCAGGACCCAATCGCAACGGGCCAAAGCTTGGGCGCGCTGACGCTGTATCCCAAAACCTTGCCAGTCGTGAGCTTGTTCAACCCGTGCATTAAAAGACTCAGCGATGCGACAAGTCGCATCTGTACTGCCAGAGTCAAGCACAAGCAATTCATCGACCCACTGCAAGGTACTGAGACATTGAGCGAGATGGGCCTCTTCGTTTTTAACGATGATGACTGCAGACACCGTACTCATGAATGATGATGACCTTATGCTGTGGATGATGCTTCTCAAGATACTTATAACAATAACACTAAGGAATCCGCACTAACACGTTTGCACAGATCCACGGGGGGGGTCATCGCGTCGCGCGTTCGAGTTCACCCAGCCAACGCAGCGCGTAGAGGCGATCCGTCCCGCACATCTCTTCTGATGGCTGCAGTCCACCACAAAACGCGGGGCGCTCCGGCTGACCAAAGATCGCGCAGCGGAAGTCTGCTTGTAAATGAATACACGGGACACCCGCTGGCTTGCCGTGCGGCATCCCTGGAATCGGGCTCGTAATGGAGGGTGCGATGCAACAGGCACCGCAATGCCTGTCACTGCAGGCGATCGGCATCAAGAAAGTCAGGCAAGGCCACGACAGAAATCCCGTCTTCGACCAGCGCCTCTCGCTCCTCGGGGGTGGCGGTTCCACGGATCGGGCGCTCTTCGGACTCACCTTCGTGAATACGACGGGCTTCGTCGGCGAAACCCGAGCCGACATTTTCAGTATTGCGGACTAATTCTCGCATCTGTTGCATGATGGCAGCCTGGATTTGAGCCAACTTGAGAGCCTCCGGCGAAGATGCCACGACGGTTTCACGTGAGGCACTTGCACCAGCACTTGCACCGTCTGAGACGCGAGACTCAACATCAAAATGTCCCACATTCAACCTAGGGGCTGACAAACGCTTTTCAATGGTGGCGCTGTGACACATCGGACAGGTCAGCAGCCCACGGGTTTGCTGCGCGTCATAATCCTCGTGCGAGCCGAACCAACCTTCAAAGAGGTGACCGTGCTCACACTGCAAATCGAAAACTTTGAGTCCCATATACCTAATCTGAGGGCAATGTTAAAAATTACAAGTATTGCAAAGCATTACAAAGTATTGCAAAGTATAACGGACTCACTCTGTTTAGCCGACGATCACCCTAAACGAGGCACAGCAGCGAGTAACTCTCGAGTGACAGCACTCTTGGGCGCCTGAAGAACTTGCGACGCATCGCCAAACTCCACGACTCTGCCTGCCTCCATCACTGCTACGCGGTCGGCTAAATATTCCACCACGCCGAAGTTATGCGTAATAAACAAGTAAGCCATCCCTGTTTCTTTTTGTAAATCTGTCAATAAGTCAAGGATTTGGGCCTGCACCGAGACATCGAGTGCCGACGTAGGCTCATCCAAAATCAAGACTTCTGGTTCAACCGCCAACGCACGAGCAATCGCGATGCGCTGTCTCTGACCACCAGAAAACTCATGTGGGTAACGATCTGCGGCATCCGAGGGCAAACCGACTCGCGCTAACAGTGCAGATATACGCTGGGACTGTTCTGCGGCATTCCACTCGGGACGAAGGGCCGCGATCCCTTCTTGCAAAATCTCCCGCACCCGCATGCGCGGATCAAGGGAGGCGAAAGGATCTTGAAACACAATCTGAATGCGGCGGCGCAGTGCTTTCATCTCTGTACGAGAGGCCGTCAAGAGATTCTGATCACTGAGCCGAGCGACACCAGAAATCGCGGCGGATGAATCAATCAATCTCAACAACGCCTTGGCAACCGTGGTCTTGCCGCAACCTGAGGCACCGACAAGTGCCAGTGTTTCGCCACGTTGAAGGGAGAAACTCACCCCCTGAACAGCTTGATTCATACCGACTTGTCTACGCAACAAGCCCTTGCGAATGGGATATCCAATCTCTAAGTGCTCCACCGCAAGCGCGGGCGCCTGCCTACCGAGGTTCGCAGAGGACTTGGCCGAGGCGTCCACAGCACGCGAAGCCGTATCCGGTATGGGAGTACGATTGATATCGGCCTCTGTCAACGAAGGACTCAGAGGCTGCCCCCTCTTTGCAAACGTCGGGATCGCAGCAAACAATTCTCGCGCGTAGGGATGTTTAGGGGCGTTGAAAAACTGATCAGCAGGCGCGGTCTCAACAATTTCACCATGACGCATCAAGGCAACGGTATCGGCCACATCACGCACCACAGCCAAATCATGCGTGATCAACAAGACCGCCATACCAAACTCTTGCTGAATATCGCGAATCAAGCTCAAGACCTGTGCCTGCACGGTCACATCCAACGCCGTTGTAGGCTCATCAGCAATCAACAGTTCCGGCTCTGCGGCTAAGGCAATCGCGATCATGATGCGTTGCTTTTGTCCACCGGAAAATTGAAAAGGATAATCATCAATGCGCCGCTCAGGCTCAGGAATCCCCACGCGCTGCAACCACTGCACCGCTCGACTGCGCGCCGCAGCACCCCGCAAATTCGTATGTGTGACAATCGCCTCACACAACTGATCGCCCACCCGCAAAACAGGATTAAGACTCGTCCCAGGTTCCTGAAAAATCATACCCGCGCGACCGCCTCGCACCGTCCGCATGGAGGACTCAGATAAAGTGTTGATGTCAACGCCGCCCAGGACAACACTGCCTTGCGTCACGCGTAAGGCCTCTGGCAACAGTCTCATCAACGCAAGCGCCGTCATACTCTTTCCAGAACCAGACTCGCCCACGAGGGCAAAGGTTTCACCACGATGCACGGTCAGTGCCAAGGCTTGCACAGCATGACGCCAGGCCTCGCCGGTATCAATCACCACATCGAGCTCTTGCACCTTGAGGATCGCAGTCTCGGCGTGCTGATCGCTGGGCGAAGAGGGGTTTGATGTCGCTTCGCCAATCTGAGTCGCACCGTTCCCATTAAAAAGATTAAAGCGTCTTGGGCGGAACATCCTCGAGCGAGGGTCAAACGCATCACGCACTGCATCGGCAAATAAATTCGCGGCCAATACCAAAGCCAGCATAAAAATAAAAGCCGCGAGCAGATTCCACCAGATCATGGGGTCGCGCGACATTTCGAAACGTGATTTTTCGATCATGGAACCAAAAGAATTCATACTCGGATCGACACCAATACCGAGGTAGGACAACACCGCTTCGTACAACACCAAACCGGAAAACTCAAGCACCACCGTGATCAAAACGATGTGCATCAAGTTGGGTAACAAGTGACGCGCCATGATGCGCCAGTTAGAAATCCCGAACGCACGCGCAGCCTGAACGTATTCGAGTTCACGCAGCTTGAGCGCCTCGGCACGCAGAAGCCGACAGAGTCCCGCCCAGCCCGTCAGACCTAAAATCATGCAGAGCAAAAAGAGACGCAGGTCAGCACGCTGAGCGGCCGTCGGAAACAAACCTGGATGCGTATCGATATAGACCTGCATCATCAACACACAGGCAGCGATCAACAGCACGCCCGGAATCGAGGTGAGTGTCGTGTAGACGTACTGAATCACATCGTCGATCCAGCCTTTGAAATATCCCGCAGATATACCAAGGACTAGCGCAGGCGGCAGCATCGCGACTGTCGTCAGACTGCCAATGATCCAGGCTGTACGAATACTTTTTAAAGCTTGCCACAACACATCGTTACCCGTGCGGTCCGTACCGAGGACGTGATACCCCGTTGCTAAACCAAACACCACGCCCAACAACAGGCAAAGCACAAAGACCGTGCTCAGCATCGCACGCCAGGGGAGCTCGGTCTCCCCTTGAACAATCTGCCTGAAAACCTCCGAGCGTGACCCCTGCCCCACGCACAACAGTGTCAAACCAGAAAGCAACAGTGCGACCAGCAGGCCCGCTAACGAGCCCAAACCCGCGCGGTGCACCACGTCACTGCCCCAGTCCTGCGTAGGCTCAACGAGATGTCGACCACCAAAGCGCAGACGCGGAAAATCTCGTGTGGGTGTGCCCCCTTCTTGCAACACAGACTCTTTGGTGAATTGCAGCCAAGCCAAAGGCGCTGAATACGTTTTCTCTGGCTGAACAAAGGCGGTGTCTTCAAGCAGCACATCCAGCATTGAAACAACCTTAGGCGCGTAAACCGGTGCGGCATTCGCAGGCGCACCTGCCAGAGGCGGCAAGCGCGGCTGAAAATGCATGGAATCGAGCAAGCCGATCACGACAAAGACGGACAGCACCACCGCCGAACACATCGCAGGCGCACTGCGCGCCACTCTCGACCACGTCGCGCGCAAATTGCGGGAACGCGAGACATGCCAGGCATAGACCAGGGTCGCAAAAAATAGTACGAAGATCGCGATATCGGTCCAGAGGAAAATGATTTTAGGCATGGCGGCTACTCAAAACGCACGCGCGGATCCGCGAGCGTGTAGGAAATATCCGCCAGAATCAAACCGACGATATAGAGGCTCGCACCCAAAAAAACCATGGCCCTCACCACCGAAAAATCTTGCGCCCCGATCGCATCGATGGTGTAACTCCCTAGGCCTGGAATACCAAAAAACGACTCTGCGATGAGACTGCCCATAAACAGCAAAGGCAAGGCGGATACCGTGCCCGTCAATATCGGTAACATCGCATTGCGCAGCACATGCTTAAACAACACCACACGCTCGCTCAAGCCGCGAGCCCGCGCGGTACGCACATAGTCCTTGCTCATTTCCTCGAGAAACAAACTGCGATAAAAACGCGCCTCGGGCCCAAGCCTAGAGATGATCGCAACCAAAATTGGCAAAGCTAAAAACTTAACCGTATCCAAACCCCAAGCGAATCCTGAGTAAGGCACCAGACGTAATATTTTTGAAAATAACCACTGTCCCGCAATGATGTAAAACAGTCCAGAGATCGACAGCATAAACACACACAAGACGACACCCCAAAAATCAAGGCGCGTACTGCGGAAAAACACCAATGACAAGGAAAACGCAATACTGACTAGCAGTCCGAGAATAAAAGTCGGAATTGCAAGTGCAAGACTTGGCCACATCCGCACACCAATTTCACGTCCAATATCACGACCCTCATCCGAGGCACCAAAATCGAATTTCAATAGCGGGACTGAGCGTTGGTAAAAAATAGTGTCGGTATATTTTTTGAGTCCAGAGGCCTCGGTATTTAAAAAGAGGGGTTTGTCGTAGCCACGATCGGCCTTCCATTTTTCGACAGCATCGGCACTCACGCGCTGACCGCCAATCGCGAGACGGGCCATATCATCGGGCGTATTCACTGCAAAAAACAACACAAAAGTAAACACATTGACGCCGATCAAAATCAACGCACCATACATCAACCGTCGAAAAATATAAGCGATCATTTGCGCATCTCCTGCGAGTGATCTGATTTCGCTTGATCATGCAAGACGTGCTCGCCAAACGCATTGAGACGCTCCTGCCTACGCAGCACTCTCCACGCAGGCCAGACAACGGCAACCAACAAAGCGATCAGCGCCCCCAATGGCCACCAAATCGGGGGGTTCCATTCGGCAATCTTCTTGGCCCGAAGTTCAGGATCGATCTTCATGTACTGCAAGGTATTACGCACCATTTGAGTCGGCTTGGCATTACCGACCCATTGCTGAAAGGCACCGCCTGACTTTGGAAAAGCACCAAACATCCAAGGAGCATCCTCTTGCAGGATTTTTACCATTTGTGCGATGACTTGTGCTTTTTCATCACCATCCGGCAGGTCTCGCATTCTTTCAAAGAGTGCGTCGTACTCTGGATTGACATAATTGGAGGCATTTTCACCCCCTTTGCCTGCTTTCACATTTGGACCGTAGAGCAGAAACAAAAAGTTTTCTGCATCGGGATAATCAGCGACCCAGCCCCACATATACATCTGGGCAACGCCGCGTGCCATTTTTTCCTGAAACCGGTTGTAGTCGGTGGAGCGCACATCAAGCTGGACGCCAATATGAGCGAACTGACGGCGCATCCAATCGAGCGTAGGGCTCGAGCCACCCCCACCACTTGCCGAGTCAAAATGCAAGACGAGCGGCGCGCCCGTTTTTGCATCTCTGCCGTTTGGATAGCCCGCTTCGGCTAATAAGCGACGGGCCTCATCGAGCGACTTGCGTTGTGGCTTGCCATCCTTGATGTCGTACACCACGCGATTGAACCCCGCCTCGCCACTCACATAACCGAGGATGCCGGGCGGGATGGGACCATAGGCGACCTGCGCCTGATCATTTTGAAAGATCGCGACAAACTCTTCCCAATTAAAGGCGATGCTGAGTGCCTGACGCAGTTTGCGATTACGCGTCTGCTGCTCTGGCGTGTCTCCCTGCCCCACGACTGGGTCGCGCCAATTGAAACCAAAATACTGCATTTGTGCTTCGACCGTGGTGGGAAGCTGAATCCCGTGCTTGGCGTACAACGCTGCTTTTTCTGTCGAGTCGCTGGCGGCCACCAACATGGCCACGCCCGTATCACCGCGATCGACCTGCGGAATATCGTAGTAACCCTGCATGAACTTTCCCTGCAGAGGAATACTTTCTTTTTCAATGTTAAAAACAATCCGATCAATGAAAGGCGTCATTTTGCCGCAGTCGGCCAACAGACCCGCGGCTTGATCGCCTGGCTCTCCCTCGCAAGGATAAGGCTCGCCGCGAAAATTCGGATTACGCGAGAGCACGTGGCGTCGGTTTTGCAAAGACTCGGTCAACATATAGGGACCCGTACCAACCGGCCAGTGATTCAATGAGAGATTGCGCTGGACCATCCCTGGCTGACTATAAAACCGATCGGCCTCCCAAGGAATGGGTGCGACAAACGTCATCGCGAGCCAATACTTAAATTGCGGATATAAGCCTTTCACCCGAATACGCAAGGTGTGTTCATCGAGCGCCTCGATACCAGAAAAGCCCGCATTGCGCAGATCGAGCCAAGGCAAGTCGCGCGCACCTACGGGCATGTCCTTGCGTAAATCCGCATCAATTTCACGCAAACGCTTACCATAGGCCTCCATGCCAATGATGTGTTGCGCTAAGGTCGAGAAAATCGGTGAAGCGACGCGTGGGCTCGCGAGCCTGCGCAAGGCATACACGTAATCATGTGCCGTTAATTCGCGCGTCCCCGTCAAGGGAAAGTCAGGAATCGCAAACTTACCTTCAAACTCCTGCGCATCGATCGGCCAATAACGAAAGCGGCCATCCTCCTTACGGGCGAAAGAGGGGTGCGGTTGAAACAAAATACCGGGACGCAGGCTGATGTCATAAATACTCTCGACAATCTCCGA
The DNA here is from genome assembly GCA_945897365.1 of Bordetella parapertussis. Classification (GTDB taxonomy): domain Bacteria; phylum Pseudomonadota; class Gammaproteobacteria; order Burkholderiales; family Burkholderiaceae_B; genus Zwartia; species Zwartia parapertussis_A. Next base: position 30,026 of record CAMDFD010000018.1, read on the forward strand.
GGGTCGAGTCTCTGCATCCAGTGTGTTGCCTTGCCAGTCGAGAAATATTGGCTCGGCTACGTGTGTCGCAGTTCGTGGAATCAGCTCGTAGGGGCGTTTAAGATAGTGGTAACCATACAGCGGCTCATAAATATTGTAGGTATAGGGTGTTTCATCGGTTGAATATGAACGCGCCGGATCGAGATACTTTGGGGAACGCTGCGTAAAAGCCGTGTAAAGCACGTTCTGCTTTTCTGAGCCCGCCACATAAGGACTATTAATGGGTGAAGTCCAGGATGTTCGACTCCACTCAGTCACTGGGTCACAACCAGCCAGAATAACGATTACACAAAGCGCAATCGTTTTTTGCAGGATGCCTAGACGGCTTAAGAACATTTTTTATTTTTCCAGCACTGCACTCGCCACTCCCAAGGCGCGACAGCAGCGGGCTCAGCCCAAAGTCCAAGCTTTTTCTGACGCGCGGACTTTTCTAATCCCAGCAAAGATTTATCGCGTAGATACTTTCCTTTGGCCTGTTGATTCGCCCAGGCAAATCCCTGCTCGACTTGCAACCGATTGGCGGTGGTGCCGTCAACCGGGATGTCACAGATATGGCGGTCGTAGTGATCCTTTTCAAAACAAGTGATCGTGATTGTTTTGCCCGCCACATAATTTGCTAAATTTTTTCTGGACGCCTCACCAAAGGGTTGGCCAGGCTGACTGCTACCGTGCGCCGTTTCAGGGGCATCGATACTCGCCAACCGGATGCGCTCCTGCTTGTTGTCTATCAACAGGTTGATGGTGTCTCCATCTGACACCCGGACGACTTTACCGGTCAGCTTATAAGGTGCGCCAGCCGCGTGTGCAATCGGGACAAGTTGCAAGAGCAGATTTTGTGACCCGCAGAAGCCCAGGAAGGCCAGTGCCGCCGCAAGGACTCCAAAAAAAGTGCTGTTGATTCGCTTATTATTTTTCATTTAAATGATTGATTTGTATGTAAAAATTGATCAAATGTCCCTAAATACCACTTGATGCATCCAAAACGACCCAAAACAAAGCTTTGCGCTTTTTGAGCATCCATCTTGCACTAAGTTCAAACTGACCGCCAACATGATTTAATGCTGAATGACCGCAACGACGGCAACAGACATCAGACCACATCTGGGTAAAGTTTAACCATGCAGATCGTATTTCTTGACAGCGACACTATTACAACCCCTTTACCCGTTCCTGATTGGGTGACCAAATGGGTCAATCTCCCTGCCACACCCCAAGATCCTGACGCTGTCGTCAAAGCGCTGGCAGAGGCCGATATTTGCATCACAAACAAGATCAAACTCACCCCAGCCATTTTGGCGCGCTTGCCCCGTCTGAAGTTTGTCTGCGTCGCCGCCACTGGCTATGACTGCGTCGATCTGCAATCCTGTCGCGAACACGGGGTCGTCGTCTCCAATGTGCCGGGCTACTCCAGGCAGAGCGTAGGCGAAGGCGTGATTGGCTTTATTTTTTCGCTTCGTCGCGCCCTCCCTTATTACCAAACGACTGCACGTCAGGCTTGGCCCGGCTCTTCCCATTTTTGTGTTCATGGTGCACCCATCCGCAATGTGCGGGGCGCAACCCTAGGAATTTTCGGTCGCGGCGCTATTGGCAATGAGGTCGCGACCCTTGCTCAAGCACTCGGCATGAACGTGATTTTTGGCGAACACCGTCACCGTCCCGATGTGCGTCCTGGTTATGTCCGCTTTGAAACACTATTGGCTCAGAGCGACGTCATCACGCTGCACTGCCCGCTAACCGAAGCCACCCGAGGCATGATCGGTCAGGCTGAGATCGCCCATATGAAGCCTGGCGCCATGTTAATTAACACAGCGCGCGGCCCACTGATCAATGAACAAGCGGTCGCCGACGCTTTACTCAGCGGCCAATTGGGCGGCGTGGCACTCGATGTGCTTGCAGTCGAACCACCTCCCGCCGAAAATACACTCCTTTTGCTGCATCTACCTAATTTAATCATCACCCCACACATCACTTGGGCAAACGAACATGGTATGCGCAGCCTCATGGATGGTATCGCCGGCAATCTCAACGCTTTTTCTCAAGGTAAACCCATCAACGTGGTGAGCTGAGACGCCCTTGAGCTTAATTACCACCTCGCCGCCCCTTTGCACAGTTGGAACAAAGTAGGCGTCACTTTCACTCATCAGGTAAATAAATGAGCACTTTATCTACATCCCAATCCACGCAGCGCCCGCTCTATGTAGGTTGCGCCACCGGTTTTTCAGGTGATCGTACGGATGGCGCTGGCCCCGTTGTCGACACACTGATCGCCTTAGGTGGTGGCGTATTGAATTTTGAAACACTCGCCGAGCGAACCTTGGCGCTGGCGCAAATCGAAAAACGCAAAGATCCGAAAATGGGCTATGAGCCTCTGCTCGCCGATCTCGTGGGCCCTGTTCTCAAGCGTTGTCTCGACCACAACATCCAGATCGTGAGCAATTTTGGCGCTGCCAATCCGCTGGCCGCTGCACAAAGAATATTTGCGATCGCTCGAGAACAAAAATTACGCACTCCGCGCATTGCAGTGGTGTATGGCGATGATCTGACTAAACCAGAACAACTGAAATTTTTACTCAAAAAACTCGGTACCGATATTGATCCTGCGCGTGTTGTCAGCGCCAATGCCTATATCGGCGCCTATGAGATTGCTCAAGCACTCAACGATGGCGCGGATATCGTTGTCACAGGTCGCGTCTCTGACCCCTCGCTCACCCTTGGCCCAGCGATCGCACATTTTGGTTGGGCGATGGATGACTGGCACAAAATGGGTTGTGGCACGATGGCCGGACATATGCTTGAGTGCGGGACGCAAGTCTCCGGCGGCTACTACAGCGTACCTGGTCAAAAATCCGTACCCGGCATGGATCGGATTGGCTTCCCCATCGCAGAGATCCGGGCCGATGGCACGTTCTCTGTTTTCAAAGCAAGCAATACCGGCGGGCTCGTCGATGACCGCACAGGTCGCGAACAGATTCTCTACGAAGTGCATGACCCCGCCCGCTATCTGACGCCTGATGTCACAGCCGACATTACCGAGGCAAGCATTACGCAAGAGGGTCCAGACCGAATTCGCGTGGAGGGCATTCAAGGGCATCCCCGCCCAGCCGAACTCAAAGTCAACGTCTGCTACGACAACGGTTATCTCGCCGAAGCCGAAATTTCCTATGCCGGGTTTCGAGCCAGAGAACGTGCGGCGCTTGCCGGCGAAACGGTACGCAAACGCATCGGTCATCTTTTACCATTGCGCATCGACTTGATTGGTGCGATTAGTATCTTTGGCGATGATGCGGGCGAGCTCATGGGCAAAGGCCTACCCGAGGCCCGCGATGTTCGTCTGCGCGTCGCTGGTGTACACATTGATAAATCCATCGCAGAAAAGATTTTGCGCGAAGTCACCTCTTTGTATTGTTGCGGTCCAGCGGGTGGAGGTGGTGTTCGCACCTCACTGCGACCTCGCCTCGACACCCTATCTTGCACCATTCCACGTGAATCCGTCCCTTGTGGCTATCGCTTTGTCGAGGAGCAACACGCATGACCTTAATCGTTCAGCAAACCCTTCAACTTCCCCTTTATCAGCTCGCCCATGGGCGTGCGGGTGACAAAGGCAATACCTCCAACATCAGCGTCATCGCTTGGAATCAATCCTGCTTTGAGCTTCTTGTTTCTCAGGCGACTGAGGACAAAGTCGCAGCATGGTTTGGCTATCGCCATCCCAGCAAGGTGACACGTTACGTGTTGCCCAAGCTGCTGGCGATGAATTTCGTTCTCGAAGGAATTTTGGATGGTGGCGTCAATGATGCGCTCAACTTGGACACCCACGGTAAAGGCCTGTCCTTTTGGATGATGGATATGCCGATCGAGGTCCCGCAAGAGCTCGCTCAACAGTTGAGTATTAAAGAATACTCAAAGCAGGCCGATTGAAAAATCATTCAGTCACCGCTAAAAATCACGTTCACCCCAAAAAGCTTTTATTAAGCAAATGGACAGCTGTTGAGCCCGTGCATAAGGAAAAGCATTTTTTGGTCGTGAAAGTGATCGAACCTGAGATGATCGGCGCTCCCGTCGTTGAAATCGAGCTAGAAGCCGCAATGACGGGACGCACCCTAAGGTTACCTTGGAGAACACTCAGGGATCAACGGCATTGGCGCCAAGGCTGGGTGGATTAGGAGCCTGTTGGTCCTGCTTTATATCCCCGCGCACCCTTTGTAAATAGCCGGATAGCCAAGCCCGCAAGGTAAAGCATAATGAGCGTACCGGCAAGATCACCGACAAACATCGGGACAACACCAGACCACGCATCAGGCGATAGTCCTGTGAAATAAAAGTACAAGTTATGGGGAAAGGAATTAAAAATCGCTCCCACTACCGCAAACACTAACAGTTGCGAATGCTGTAATCCAGCTAAATCTCGAGGCAGTTTTAACCAACGCGTGCAAAGATTGAAAGCGACGAGGGGACCTAGCGCAGAAAGCCCGGCGAGCATGACGATATTGAACGGTTCGTACTTCAGTAGGCTGAGATTGGTCAATATTGCACCAAAGAACAAACCTAGAGTTCCGGTCCACCCCCCGACCATGACCGCTAACATCCGAATCGCTGCAGGCAAAAAGATCCAACTAATAAAGCCCGTCAGGTGAATCCTGGAAAACAGCCAAGTATTCAATTGAAACAGCGCAAACCACGCGAGTGCGACACCCAACACAAATAAAATCATCGCCACAGTACTGAGGCGATGATTCGTTAATTCTGTCCTAGGTGCGTCGCCGGGTGGCGTGGAAAGCATTTAATCAACCTGGTTGGTGGGCCTTATCGATTGCCTGTCCAAGTGTCACAAAGTACTGTTCAGCGAGCGCCGTTGGCACAACGTACCTGACGCGGCTATCGACCTTGTCAGTATCGAGGTCGATCATTCCTTTTTTACGTAAGGTTTTGAGACGGCGATGCGCCGTCGTCGCTGATATTTCTGTCGACAACCCCATGGCCTCTAACACGCTGACTTTTTTACCATGATGCCAATTGACGCCAAGCATCGCGAGCAAGCGCTCCTCAACAGGATCCATTGCAGGAAACGTAGGGATCTGCTTGATCGCATGAACGAGGTTCAGGAAGCGCAGATATGTAAGGGAGTGTTTAGATTCTGTAGTCATGTGTTAATGATAGCGCCAAATTAAAAATTATGGCAATCTGAATGCATCAGATTAAAGGGCTTACAAAATGAACAAGGGCTTACAGAATAAATCTGTAAGCCCCTGATTTTTTGGTGCGCCCGGCAGGATTCGAACCCACGACCCCTTGGTTCGTAGCCAAGTACTCTATCCAACTGAGCTACGGGCGCTGTAAAGACCAAAATTATATCAGTTTTTAAAAAAGTGTGGATCTGGGCCTCTCTATAATTAAATACATCACCTTTGATGCGATGACTGTTCTATGCAAACCCCTTTATCCTCTCCAAACAGCGACTCAGCCGATATCGTTCGGTCACTGCTAGATAGCGTTTGGGATGCTGCGGGCGGCGAGCCCGGACGAACCTCGCATGTATCTCTGACGGGCTATGGCAGCCTAGCTTCTTTTTTTGCTGTCACCGAGCTCGCAGCGGCGTCAATGGGTGCTGCGGGTTTAGCCCTCGCCAGCATGATCGACACCCTCAATCAAGCCTCCGGCCGGAAGTCTGAGATGTACCCCTCTGTGATCGTCGACCGACGTCTAGCCTCTTTTTGGTTTGGCTCCACGCTCAGGCCCGACGGCTGGCTGGCGCCCACACCTCGCGAAGTCGCCGCCGCAGATTATCTGGCGCAAGATGGTTGGTTGCGCTTGCACACTAATGCCGCCCACCATTTATCGGCTGTGCTCAGAGTGCTTCGATGCGAGGCGACGCCTTTAGCGATTGCTCGCGCCGTATCGACTTGGCAGCGAGATGCACTCGAGGCCCGCATCCTCACTGAGGGAGGCTGCGCAGCCAGCATGCTGACCACTGAACAATGGCTAAAACAGCCTCAAGGCAAAGCGATCAGCCAGGAATCCTTGATCGACTGGACTCCTGGCACAAAAGGGGTGTCTGGACCTTGGCCATTCGAAGTCACTCAACCTCTCAAAGGATTAAAAGTCCTCGACATGACGCGCGTACTGGCTGGCCCAGCGGCGACGCGCATGTTGGCAGGACTTGGCGCCCAAGTCCTCCGCTTGGATGCGCCCATCTGGGAGGAATCAAACGCCCCAGAAATGACGCTCGGCAAATACTGCGCCGAACTCGATCTGCGTCAAGTCTCTCAACGTGCGCACTGGGCCAAGCTCTTGAGCGAAGCGGATATCCTGGTGCATGGCTATCGGAGTGATGCGTTGGCGAAATTGGGACTTGATGCTCAGACACGACAGCGCCTCAGACCAGGCCTGATCGATGTATCGCTTGACGCCTATGGCTTTACCGGACCCTGGCACAACCGTCGTGGTTTCGATAGCTTGGTACAAATGAGTATGGGTATTGCCCAGGCCGGCCAACAGCTCGGTCACTGCGACCGCCCTCAGCCTTTACCTGTTCAAGCGCTTGATCACGCAACCGGGTATCTATTAGCAACTGCTGTCCTAAAAGGACTCGAGACTCGCATCAAAACAGGTCAGGGATCGATCGCACGCGCCTCCCTCGCACGCACAGGGGAGCTCTTACTCACAACGCTGGATCCTCTGGGGCTTGAGCGTCCCAGGCTGTTACCTGAAACGCCAGAAGATTTAAGCGACGAAGTGGAACAAACAGGCTGGGGATTGGCCAAACGCATCAAGTGGCCTGTCACCGTCTCTGGTGTCACCATGCGCTGGCCCTTGGGCGCTGGCCCTCTGAAACGCCATGCGGCCCAATGGTGATGTGAGTGATGTAAAAACCTAGGGCGCTGCGCGCGGCACAGCCCAGTATTTTTCTAAAAGAAAAAATCCAGCTTGCATCAACAACGCCAACACGGCGGCAGGAATGGCTCCTGCCAACAACAATGGCGTGTTGTTGAGCGCAAGCCCCTGCACAATGCGCTCGCCGAAGCCACCCGCACCGATAAAGGCCGCAATCGTGGCAGTCCCAACACAAAGCACGGCGGAGATTTTGATGCCCGAAATCATCATGGCACGCGCCAAGGGCAATTCAATGAGCCAGAGACGCTGAGCCGTCCTCATCCCGAGCGCGATTGCGGCTTGACGCATTGAGGAAGGGATCTCTTTGAACCCTGTATACGTGCTTTGTACGATCGGCAGTAACGCGTATAAAAAAAGCGCCACGATCGCTGGCACGGTACCAATGGTCCCAAGCACTGTAATCAAAAAAGCCAACACGGCTAGAGAGGGAATCGTTTGCATCACGCTTGTGACTGCGAGCACAATCTGCCCAAGTCTTGGTGCATAAAAACACAATACCCCCAGCGGAATACCGACTAAGGCAGCCAAGAACAGAGAGCTCAAGACAAGAAATAGGTGTTGCCCAGACAAGCGCCAAAAATCCGGACCGAACAGAACAGTCATAAAGCTGTTGCGGGCAGCGCTATCCGGACGCGTTGCGGTCGTTGCATCTTGCAAAAACTGCTTAGCCACAAGAGAAAAACTTTGTTGATCGATTTCAGCGCGCGTGTTGAGGGCGAGCATGGTGCTTTGCGAAATTGAATTTTCAAGCTTTTGCAAGGCCTGCCAGGCTACCGGGAAACGCTCAGGCACATCAGCTCGAAACAGCAAGAGCGCTTGGTAGCTGGGGAAAAAATGGCGATCGTCTTCGAGTGCGGTGAGCGCATAGCGCGAGAGCTTGGAGTCCGTTCCGTAGGCATCGACTAAATCAATTTTTTTAGCTGCGATGGCCTCATAGGCGAGACCATGGTCGAGTCCCCGAGGCTTCAGCGCCTCTAAGCCGTAGGCATTCACTAAGCCTCGCCAGCCATCAGTACGACCTATAAACTCGTGCGATAGGCCCAACACCAGCGTGGGATGACGCTTTAAATCGGAAATAGTCTTGATCTCCAGTGAGCGTGCGAGGTCACTGCGCAGCGCCAACACATATGAGTTGTTAAACCCAAGCAGCACGCCGGCACGTAAACCCATGGGCAAGAGCCTAGCGTTGATTTCTTCGAGCGTCAGCGCTTGCTCAGTCTTGAGAATTTCGCGGGTAATGGTGCCGGTGTACTCGGGATAAACATCGATCTCGCCACTTTTCAGGGCCGAGAGCAAAATGCTGGTATTTCCCATGCCCGATTTAAGCTGCACCTGGGTGTCGCCCGCCTCGCGCACCACCTGAGCGATGATTTCACCGAGAATAAAAGACTCGGTGAAACGTTTGGACCCCACCACAAACGGCGCAGCTAACGCGAACTGCATGCTCAACATGCAAAGCACGGCAAGCATCAAGAGGCGCAAAGAACGCTGCATCGCGTTTAAACCACCACGAGTCGTGCGGCTTGCTTTTCACCGATATGACCGATGACGCTAGCGTGACCGAAGTCATGCTTCTTGAAAATAGCGAGCACATCCTGCACGGTTTCTGGTGCACAGCACACAAGCAAACCACCGCTAGTCTGTGGATCCGTCATCAAGGTCTGACACTCAGCGGGCAAGCCTGCTGCCAAACTTACGTCCTGACCATAACCATCCCAATTGCGACCCGAGGCGCCCGTGACCATGCCCGCCTTGATCAAATCAACGACACCGGGCAACAAAGGCACATCTGCCCATTTAATCTCCGCAGTCAAATCCGCGCCGCGCGCAATTTCTAGCGCGTGTCCGGCCAAACCGAAACCCGTGACATCCGTCAGCGCATGTACACCCGTCAACTCAGCCAGTTCTGGTCCAGGTGTGTTGAGCTTGGTCGTGTTGTGCAACATCGATGCATAGCCTGCAGCGTCAAGCGCTTCTTTTTTGAGCGCTGCGGACAAAATACCCACGCCAACCGGCTTGCCTAAAATCATCACATCGCCTTTACGCGCGCCATCATTGCGCTTGACGCGATCGGGGTGCACGAGACCGAGCACGACCAGCCCGTAAATAGCTTCGACGGAGTCAATCGTGTGCCCTCCGGCAATCGGGATGCCGGCCGTACGACACACAGAAGCCCCTCCTTCGAGGACCTTGCCAATCGTTTCAGTCGACAGAACATTAATAGGCATTCCCACGAGCGCCAAGGCCAAGATCGGACGCCCGCCCATAGCGTAGACATCACTGATGGCATTGGTCGCCGCGATACGACCAAACTCATGCGGGTCATCCACGATTGGCATAAAAAAGTCTGTCGTGGCGATCAACGCCTGCTCATCATTTAAACGATAGACCGCCGCATCATCGGCTGTTGCGATGCCAACCATCAGTTCCTTAGGGATCGGCATCTGCAGCGTACCCTTCAAAATCTCATGCAAGACAGCTGGCGCAATTTTGCAACCACAACCGCCACCATGTGACAGCGAAGTTAGGCGTGGCTCGATTGTTTTCATGAGGTTCCTTAGGGTTTAAGACGAAATAGATTGTTGAACGATTGTAATCAAACGCTCTTGTTCTTGGGCAGGGGCAAATAATGGGGCCCGCAGGGCACACTGGCTCTCTAACAACGCATAAAAAGATGGCTCGCGACGCAGACGCAATAAAAGCTCTGCCAAGGCATTTGCATCCTCAGTAGGAAAAAAACCAGCGTAATCCTGACCTAGCATGCCTTCGTTGCCGGAAATGCGAGAGGCGATCACCGGCACACCGCTACAAATCGCTTCCATGACAACATGTGCCCCACCTTCCATCACACTCGGGTGAACAAGCACATGGGCACGCTGAATCAGTCGGCGCGTCGCTTCGTGCGAACGTGCACCTAAAAATGTGTAATGTGGACAGGCTGCCGCCGTCTGATGGGCTTCTTGGGCAAGCTCCATGTCATGCTCGCCACCCACATGCTGGAGCTCAATCTCTGGATGTGCGACCAACTGTTGGGCCGCTTTAAAAAAAGTCCTAGGCGATTTCTCGGCACGCAAATGTCCCACCATGACGGCACGAAGACGACGTTGGGATTTAGGGAGTGTTTGACGCGTCGTGGTGGATTGAAAGGCCACGACTGTTTTGGCTCGAAAGGCTTCAGGCACGGCTAGAACACCCTCAGACTGCAACACCACCAAGGTGTGTGCCCACAGCAGTGACTGCTGGGCTGCAGGATCGCTCTGAATATCACGATACAAATCAGTCCCTGTCAGCACCACAACCAAACCGCGCGTCCCGCGACGCGCATGCCAAGCAGCGATCGAAGCATGGCTTCTGCGCGCATGTAGCGCGATCATGACGTGGTCATGCTCGCTACCATCCCATTGCTGCACAATCTTGACCCGACAAAAATGCCGGAGCATGCTGGCGTAGCGCTTGGCCGTTTGCCAATTGCCGTTATTCGCAGCGGCAAGAGCGGGACTGACAATCACAACGTTCAAAGGGGTGGGCGTGGGTAAAATAGGCATAACTAAAGGTTACCAAGAATCATGCGACAGGCTGAAGTAAACATATTGGCTCAAGGGCTTAAGACCCTGCGGACTCACACTCTGGGGGCCTTTGCGCATTATCAACGCGCGGGAGCGTTGACGGTCCCTCTCAAGGACGAGTTTAATCCGCCGCTATGGGAGTTAGGGCACCTCGCCTGGTTTCAGGAATATTGGGTGAGGCGCAATCAGCAACGCGACCTCGGTGTCTGGCAAGACCTTGCCCATCCTAGACTGACCTCGATGCTTGCCTCAGCCGATATCTGGTACGACAGCGCAGGGGTTGCACACAAGCAACGCTGGAGTCTGCCCCTGTTGCAAACCACCGATTGCCTGGCATATCTGCAAAACACACTTGCCGCCACACTGGACCAACTGGAGCACGAGGTGGACGGCTCGCTTGCATTGTATTTTTATTGGCTTGCACTGCAACATGAGGCCATGCATCTCGAAGCGAGTACCTACATGGCCCAGTCTTTGGGTATCCCTTTTGAGGTGAGCTGGGCACCTTCTTTAAACGGCACGCAGTCCACCAACCCTGATGCCTTACCAACTTTTAGATCACTACCCAGCTCAACTTGGGCGCTAGGTGCACAGTGGCAAGAGCTTGAAAATAAAAGCTTTTGTTTCGACAACGAAGTCGGTCAACGACTGGCGTCGCTTGATGCCTTTTCGATTGCACTTCACCCCGTGACCTGGGCACAATATCTTGCTTTTGTCCAGGCCACGGGTCATCGCTTACCTCTTTATGTACGACCCGCCTTGTCACCTCAGTCGCCCTATCCCTTTGAAATCCGCGTCTTTGATGCTTGGCAGACTATCCATCCTGAGGCATGCGCCACACATATTTCCTGGGATGACGCGCAAGCCTACTGCCGTTGGGCACGATGCAGACTGCCGACCGAAGCCGAGTGGGATTATGCGGCTCGCACGCAAGAGGATTTCATCTGGGGCGACGTTTGGGAATGGACGGCAGACACCTTTGAGCCTTTTGAGGGATTTACACCCCACCCCTATGTCGAATACTCCGCACCTTGGTTTGGCACACGCAAAGTGTTACGAGGCGCGGCATCGGCGACGCATCCGTATTTACGCAATATCAATTACCGTAACTTTTTCACCTCCGAGCGTCGGGATATCTACTCAGGCTTTAGGGTGTGTGCCTAGACTATTTGGACATCAACTCGCCCAGAACAATGCGAATTGTTCCTGCGGGTCCGTCCAGCATTGTGTCTGCGCAAAGCCAGCGCGCTTAAGGTGCTCCGTAAAACTCGGGATCGTCCACTTGTAAGAGTTTTCCGTATGAATGGCCTCGCCCTCAAGAAAAACTCGTGAACGCTCACCCCAGCGCACCGTGACAGCCTTGCGAGCGATCAGATGCATTTCAATCCGAGATTCGACCTCATTGAATACTGCCTGATGCCGCCAATCCCGCACATCAAAGTTCGACCCTAACAAGCTATTAATGTGCCTCAACACGTTGAGATTAAAAGCCGCCGTGACCCCAAGATCATCGTCATAGGCGCGCTCGAGCGTATCGGTGGCTTTAACTAAATCAATGCCAATCAATACACCCGAGCCCGGCTGAGCGTTTTGACACAGTGTAGAGATACGTCCTAAAAACTGAAGCGCCTCCGCTGGCGTGAAATTTCCCAAGCTCGAACCCGGATAAAAAACAAAGACTGGACGATGCGTGATTTGACTCGCCAAAACCGAAGGAAAATCAAGCGTTGAGGAAAAATCCATGCCGACACCCACCATCTCAACGCCCGGGTGCACCCGCTGGAGGTTGACCAGTGTATCGGTCAAATAGTCGAGCGAAATATCGACCGCAACATATACGCTAGGAGTCGTACCCGAGAACAGACTGGCTGCCTTCTGGCAACTGCCTGCACCAAGATCAATCCAAGCCGCTTGTTTTGGAATGCATTGATGAATGGCAGAGGCATGTTCAAGCAAAATACTGGCTTCGGTACGTGTTGGATAGTACTCAGGCAAGTGGGTAATCGCCTCGAACAAGGTGGAGCCTAGCGCATTGTAGAAATATTTTGGCGAACAGTGCGCACGCGCCGCAGTCAACCCGAGCTCCAGTTCCGTGGCCATCTTGCGCGGGTCCATATCGAAGGTCTTGTAAAAACTCGGGGTCTTCTGGGTCATTCACCTGCTCCGGGCAACTCAAAAATGTGATCGAAACCTTAACACGTTGCCTTGGAGCATACGTCTTTGGTATACGAGCTGAGGCATAATCACTCACACCCTTTAGGCGATATGAGCCACGATGACAGCCTCGACGACACACCGCGATCAAAGCCCTTGGACAGTCTTTTGGATTTTCCTGCGTCTAGGGCTAACCTCTTTTGGAGGACCCGTCGCGCATTTAGGATATTTTAGAGAAGAGTTCGTGACGCGCCGTCAATGGCTCAGCGACCGCAGCTACGCCGATCTCGTGGCGCTCTGTCAATTCCTACCCGGGCCCGCAAGCAGTCAAGTCGGTATCGCATTGGGATTTTCCAGAGCGGGTTACGCGGGTGCGCTGGCGGCTTGGACTGGCTTTACCCTACCCTCAGCGATTGCGTTGATATTGTTTGCAATCGGAATCTCCAGTGTCGGCACGAGCTTTTCGGCTGGCGCGCTGCAAGGCTTGAAGGTCGTCGCAGTCGCCGTAGTCGCCCAAGCAGTTTGGGGCATGGCACGCAGCCTCTGTACGGATGCAAAGCGCATCACCATCATGATGTTGGCCACGTGCGCCGTACTGCTGATGCCCTCGGTCTGGTCACAAGTCGGCGTGATCCTTGCGGCAGGGCTCGCTGGGCTCGTCTTGTTCAAGCCCACACCACTCGTGTCTCATGAGCCACTTCCTATACAGCTCTCGAAGCGGACAGGCGCTTTCTGGCTCGCACTTTTTTTTGTTGTGTTGATCGCTTTGCCCATTGCTTCTGAGGCCTTACCCAATCAGGCACTGGCAATCGTTGATGCCTTTTATCGTGCGGGCTCCCTCGTATTTGGTGGAGGTCATGTGGTGCTTCCACTTCTACAGACCGAAGTGGTGCCAACGGGTTGGGTCGATGAACAAGTCTTTCTCGCAGGCTATGGTGCGACCCAAGCCATGCCCGGCCCTCTTTTCACCTTCGCCGCCTTTTTAGGTGCCTCGATGACCTCTGCGCCAAGTGGTTGGATCGGTGGCATGATCGCTTTGATCGCGATTTTTATCCCATCCTTTCTGTTGGTCGTGGGTGCGTTACCGTTTTGGGAGCAACTGCGCCAAAACCTCCGTACACAAGCTGCATTAATGGGTATCAACGCCGCTGTCGTGGGTCTCCTTCTCGCCGCACTGTATCAGCCCGTTTGGACCAGCGCGATTTTGAGCGCGCAGGATTTCGGACTGGCGCTGGTCGCCTTTGTCGCACTGATGTTCTGGAAACTCCCGCCATGGCTCGTGGTGATTGCCGGTGGTGCAGCGGGATGGTTACTCCATCTACTTTAAAAGCTTAGAGCCTCAGCATGACATGGGGCAATTCTAAAAGAGAAAAGCTAAATAGGCGATATCAACGCCTGTCCCGCGCGATGGCATTTTAAGTTTTCAAGCACCCGCTCAACCGCCTCTTGCATCGCCTCAGGTGAGAGACCTGCTATGTGAGGGGTAATCACAACATCGTCCAGATCAATCAACCCAGGTGGTAACGTAGGCTCACCCTCATACACATCGAGTGCCGCACCCGCGATCACTTTATGATTGATCGCTTCAATCAGCGCAACCGTATCAACAAGGCTTCCTCGCGCCACATTGACTAATATGCCATCAGAGCCCAATAAATTTAGTACTGTGCGATTGACGATATGGAAAGTCTCAGGACCGGCAGGTGCGCATATCACTAGAAAGTCACACCATGTTGCCAACTCCTCGATATTCGAGAAATAGGCATACCCAAACTCATCCTTACGCGTTCGACTGTGATAGCCCACCTGCATATCAAAAGCGAGTGCACGGGTTGCGAGCTTTTGTCCAACAGCACCCAAACCGAAAATACCTATTTTTCTTCTTGAGATATGTCTCGGTCTCGGTAACTCGTCACGCCATAAACCTTTTCGAACTTCACGATTGAGAAAAGGGAGTCGCCTGACCGTGGCAAAAAGCAGCATCATGGTGTGATCCGCAACAACCTCGGCGTTCGTTCCAGCGGCGTTACAGGCGACGATCCCTCTTTTGCGTGCCGCGGCAAGATCTACGCCTTCGTGACCCACGCCCAAGGTGCTGATGAATTCGAGTTTAGGCATGAGCGCCATTTCGGCTTCTTTCAAACCAAAAGCACCGTTAGTCAGAACAAAATTGATGCGCGCGCCATGTTCAAGCATCGTTTGCGTTAAAAATGATCGATCACCACCATATTTTTCATAAGGCATATAGATCACCTCAACATGTTCGGACAAAAGGGAGCGATGCTCCTCTGTCAAATATACGAGCACTAAAAGAACAGACTTTTGAAACATCTTCACATATCCTTCGTCACAGCAAAACGATCAGATTCATTATTCAGGTTTTTTGCCGAACTGAACGCCTGCCCATTCCTCAAAATGTCTGATTGGAAAAAGATTGTCTTTTGGCCCGTCACCTTGTGTCATGGCAAAAGCCAAGAACTGTCGCGCATTTTGATTGATGAACATCGGCGCACCAATTTTCTCTGCCTCATCCAGACACATTTTGATATCT
The DNA here is from genome assembly GCA_945897365.1 of Bordetella parapertussis. Lineage (GTDB taxonomy): Bacteria > Pseudomonadota > Gammaproteobacteria > Burkholderiales > Burkholderiaceae_B > Zwartia > Zwartia parapertussis_A. Next base: position 45,227 of record CAMDFD010000018.1, read on the forward strand.
TTGTGCAGTAACTCTGTTGTGAAACGTACAGTGAAGTTTCTGTCTAGGGCACCCTGTGGAATTCTTTCAAGCGTTGCAAAGGACCTACCGCTAGAAACATTCAGCACGTCCAACATCGTTTTAGAATCCAGGCCCGCTTTCACGCCGTAGACCAAAGCCTCGCAGCTCGCCAACATGCTTGTGGCATATAGGGTGTTATTAATGATCTTCATCGTTTGTCCCAAGCTAGGATCCTCGCCAAGGAAGAAAATATTTTTGCCGATGACTTTCAAAATAGGCTCGGCTTTTTTAAAAGCCTCTGTATCGCCTGCGGCCATGACTGCCAATGTGCCGTGTTGGGCAGCAACAGTGCCTCCACTGACTGGTGCGCTCACAAACGCGATTCCGCGCTGAGACAAAACATCATGCACTTCTTTTGTGACTGAGGGACCTGTTGTGGAAAGATCAATCAACATTTTGACGGCTGATCCCTTTACGACTTCGGCAGCGACGGATTGGACCGCAGCAGGAACTGGCAAACATAAATAAACATCGCTTACGCGAGATGCCAGATCTGCTACACCTGTTGCGACCTCTGCCCCAAGCGCTTTAAAACGCGATAGGACCTCATTATTTAAGTCAAAAATGACAAGCCCATGGCCTGCGGCCAGAATGCGTGTCGCAAAATGTTGTCCGATATTACCTGCGCCAATTAAACCTACTTTCATGCCTATCTCCTTGAGATTTTTTATATGTACTTTTATTTTATGCAGATACTAATATATCAATTAAGCGGATTGAAAGATCGTACCGAAGTCGCAGTGATCTTGCGCGAGTGTGGCAACAGCTGAAATAAAGGCGCTCTTTTGTTCAGCACGATACACGGCGGCATAGGAGGCAAGCGGCAAGACAGGCGTCACAGCAAGCACCTGAAGCGAGCCAGCGTGAATCATCTGTTGCAAACAATTTTTAGGCAAATAGCTGATGCCCATGCCAGAAATCGTCAGTGCGATTAAGGTCACCAGGCTGTTACTCAAGATTGTGTTTTCAGGCTGGATACCAATGGATTGCATCCATCGATTGTAAAGCTGCCCCGTGCCTGAGCGATCGTCTTGAGTGAGAAGTCTGTGCTTGGCAAGATCCTGCATCTGCAAGCGTCGCCCAATCGACACCAGACCGGGCTTGCACATCCAGGCATTCTCCACAACGCCAACTTTTTTTACGACCAATCTTTGATCCTCGAACACTTGTGGAACAATCATCAAGTCGACTTCGTCCGTCAACAACTTGTCTCTCAATGCGAGACTCACATCCACATACGGCTCAATCACCACTCGCGGATAACAGGCCTGAATCGCACTGACTAAGCGAGGCAACCAGGTCATTGCGGTGAGCTCCGTTACGCCAATTCTGATGCGGCGCACCAAAATTTCTGGGCGCTGAAACTGCTCGATGGCCGTGTCCCTTTGCTCCAGCAAGCGTTTAGCGACTAAAAACATCTCTTCACCCTTTGGTGTCAATCTTGCCGAGCGCTGGGTTCGATCAAAAAGGGGCGTCTCGAACATGGCCTCCAATTCATGCACGCGCTTGGAAACCGCGGATTGCGTTGTGTGCAGGCGAGTGGCCGCTTGAGAAAAACCGCCCGCCTGAACAATCCAAAAGAGCGCCTCCAACTGTTTAAAGGTCATCATGTCGATTTCTTCTTAGATAAATAGATCACTATTTAGAATATATATTAATTCCTATTTATCGCTTTTCATGATTTATTTAATTGTCCAGAATCCTACTAGTTCATACATGTTGTTTCGGTGATAAATGGAGAGATAGATGTTTCTGACAGATGAAGAGACAAAAATGCTGTCGGGCGAGAAAGGCCCCGCAGTCCAAAAAGCGATGCAAATCCTCGTCGCACTTGGAGAAAGCTTTGGAGCGCAGAAGCTTCTTTCTGTCAATAATGTTCATATGGCGGGCTCATCCGTTCTCGTTGCCGAAGAAGCTGGCACACGCTTTGTGGAGGATATGCGCAAACAAGGCGGCACTTTTGTTACGCGCGTGACCACCAACCCGACCGCGGTGGATCCTACACAATGGGAGCAAATCGGCATTCCAGAGTCTGATCAGATCCTACAAAAACGCTTGACCGGTGCGTATGCGGGAATGGGAGCGAACACCTGCAATACTTGCATCCCCTATTTGGTCGGTAATATGCCCCGCTTTGGTGAGCATATGGCTTGGGGGGAATCCTCTGCCGTCGTGTTTGCCAACTCAGTGTGCGGCGCCCGGACGAATCGTGAAGGTGGCCCCAGCGCGCTTGCAACTGCGCTCACCGGAAGAACTCCGGAATATGGATTCCACCTAAAAGAAAATCGCTATGGAAGCTTCTTGATCAAGGTCGAGACGCCGATGCGCGACATGACCGACTACGGAACACTTGGATACTTTGCCGGAAAAATCGCCGGTCAGGATACCCCTGTGTTTGATGGGCTCCCCAATAATCCCACACTGGAGGATCTCAAAGCATTAAGCGCGGCACTCGCAGCTTCGGGCGCCGTCAGCATGTTTCACGCTATAGGTGTGACGCCAGAGGCGCCCACACTTGAAGCGGCCTTTGGCGGTCGCCCCCCAGCTAAAACACTTGTTTTTGGAGAACAAGAACGTCAAGACGCCGAGAACGCACTCAACAAAGAGCCCTCGGATCACGTTGACTGGATTCTCGTCGGATGCCCCAACGCATCCGTGCAGGAAATTCGGGAGGTCGCCGAAGCACTCGAAGGAAAAAAAGTACATCCTGAAGTGTCGCTGTGGGTCACCACCGCCGGCGCGATGTACGCAATGGCCGATGAAATGGGCTACATCAAAACGATCAAAGATGCAGGTGGCGTCGTGGTGAGAGAGACCTGTCCCTTTTTAGCGAGAAGTCGAGTCATCGCGCCGTCGAAAGGCTACAAAACCTTGACGACAAATTCAGCAAAGATGGCTTTTTATGCGCCCGGTCAATTCGGACTGCCCGCCCACTACGGCAATCTGCAGCGTGTGATGCAAGCCGCCCTCAATGGCGTCTGGAGATAATAAATATGACTGCAAACACATTACGACTACAAGGTCGAAAAATTGTCACTGGCAAAGCCCAAGGCGAAGCGATCGTGACAAGGGAAGCTATCAGCTTTAATGGTGGAGTCGATAATATGACAGGCATCGTGACAGAACCTGGCCACGAAATCGAAGGGATGAATATCTCGGGGAAAGTTCTTGTTTTTTTAACCGGCAAAGGATCGACAGGCGGCTCTTACAAGATTTACGACATGGTCTCCCGTGGTACAGCACCCGTCGCTTTTATTCAGGTCAACCCAGAACCTATCACTACCATCGGCGCGATTATCGGCAACATCCCTGTCGTTGCGGGACTAGACCAAGACCCGACAATAGTGATTAAAACAGGCGACTTCGTCGATATTGATGCGGACGCTGGCGTTGTAGAAGTCAGTCTTAAAAATCGTTCATAAAAACTAAAGAAGCATATTTTTTCATTATTAGGAGATAAAGCATGATCACAAAAAAAATATCACAACTTGTTTTAACAACCTCGATGGTCGTCTTGAGCGCGTGTGCACTCGCACAACCCGCTCAATGGCCCACTCGCCCCCTCACGATGGTCGTTCCTTTTGCTGCAGGTGGCAGCACCGATATTACAGCTCGCATGCTGGCTGAAAAGCTCGGCCCCATCCTGGGTCAAAACGTCGTGGTCGAAAACAAACCAGGTGCCGGCGGCAATATTGGCGCTGCCTTTGTTGCGAGAGCTCAGCCCGACGGCTACACTTTACTCTTGCATACCAGCACGCTCACCGCAAACGTTTCTCTTTACAAAAACATGGGGTTAAACGTCCAGAAAGATCTGGTCCCAGTCTCGCAGGTCGCGCTGATCCCAAACGTCCTCATGGTGAACAGCAATTTTCAAGCCAAAACGCTTGCTGAGTTTGTGGAAATCGTGAAGCAGAAAAAAGTGCCAATCAACTACGGCTCCTCTGGCAGCGGTGCCTCCAACCATCTCGCAGGTGTGTTGTTTAACAACATGGTGGGTGGCGAAATGGTGCATGTCCCTTACAAAGGCGGCTCCTTAGCCAACAATGACTTGTTAGCTGGACAAGTGCAAGCCGTTTTTTCCCCAATGGTTGAAGTCCTAGGCTATTTGGACAGCGGCAAGCTCAGACCCCTCGCCGTCACCACTCAAAATCGCTCTTCCAGAATTCCCAATACCCCGGCAATCGCAGAGATCCTGCCAGGCTATGAAATCGTCTTGTGGAACGGCGTTTTTGCACCCGCTGCGACACCACCAGCGATTGTCAATAAACTGAGTAGCGCCATACAAACTGTGATGAAAGATCCAAGCGTCTTGAAAAGAATTGCCGAACAAGGATCAACCTCTATCGGCAGTAGTCCTGCCGACTTCAAAAAAGTGGTGGATGCTGAGATTCCAAAATGGGCAGATCTGATTAAGTTGTCTGGAGCCAAAGTCGATTAAGGTGAGAGGCAGAAAAAATTTGACAATGGATTCCATATAAAGTCTTAGACTTTAATGAATATCGTCAGCCTCTGCCATAGCCAAACGCAAATCAACCATTGAGAAGCCTGCTCTTTTTGAGGCTTCTATCAATGGGCGCTCTTTACGCATCACAAGGTCGATCGCGCCTGGCAATGCAAGTAATGCAGCTGCAGGAATAATGACTGCGCCATGGCGATCTGCATGAATCAGATCGCCATCTGCAATGTCTAAACCTTGAATGGTGACAGGTTCGCCAATGGTGATGATTTGCGCGAAACCATGACTGGGTGAAATCGTGGCAGCAAGAATCTGAAAGTCATCTGCCAGCATTCCAAAATCTCGCATTGCGCCATTTGTCACGACACCTTTGACCCCTAAGCCTTTCAACACATTACTATGGACCTCACCCCAGAATGCACCCAATCCGGGAGCATCGTCGATATCTTGCACCACCGAAATTGTTGGAATTCCTTTTCCTTCAATATGTTCATACCATGAAAGACGGCGTTCTTTTAAAACAAAAGGTGGGTCTGTGTAGGGAACAGCTGTCCTGAGTGTTGCTGTTCTTGCAAAACCCAAAATAGGCTTCATCTCAGGGTGAGCACAATGAAAAGCGCCGATAGTGAAGCCTCGATTAGAACGTGATCCGGTCGCGATCTCAAGAGCATTGCAGATGGTTGGGGTATCGACTGCCGTCAAACTTGCAACTAATTCATCTGTCAACATCCCCGGATTAATTTGACTCATCTTTGGTCCTTTTAATTTTTAAGAGATCGTCCGTACTGATCCTCAAAGCGCACGATATCGTCCTCACCCAGGTAACTGCCTGATTGCACCTCAATAATCTCAAGTGGGATCGTGCCAGGGTTAGACAGGCGGTGAGTTTGTCCAAGAGGTATGTACGTTGACTGGTTTTCAGACAAGATGGTGACTTTATCGCCATTAGTGATTTCAGCTGTACCTGATACCACCACCCAATGCTCGGCACGGTGGTGATGCATCTGCAAGCTTAGACTCGCCTTGGGATTGACGAGTATCCGCTTGACCTTAAAACGCTCACCGCCATCGATACTGTCATACCAACCCCAAGGGCGATAGACCTTGCGATGGAGGTTTTGTTCTTCGCGCTTCCGCGTGTTGAGCGTATCAACAATTTTTTTCACGTCCTGACCACGAGACTTATCTGCGACCAAAATCGCATCGGCGGTCTCGATCACAACGAGATTTTGGACACCGACCAAGCTCACCAAACGGCTAGAAGCATGCACAAAAGTATCACGACAATCTTTGGAAATGACATCGCCTTTGTGCGCATTACCGTCGGCGTCTTTTTCCTGAATATTCCAGACAGCGTCCCACGCACCGAGATCACTCCAGCCCGCATCGAGACTGACCATTTTGGTGGTAAAAGCGCTGCCAGGACAGCGCTCCATCACGGCATAATCGATCGACTCACCTAAAACTTGTGCAAACTCCGCCTTGCCGGGGCGCAAGAACTGGCTGTCAGGCTGTCTTGACTCCCAGGCATGTTTGACCTTGGCGAGCATCTCAGGCTGGAAAGTCTCCATGGCTTTCAACCAAACGGAGGCCTTTAAAACAAAAATACCGGCATTCCAGAAATAACAGCCTTCGTTCACATAGGCTTGAGCCGTCTCAAGATTGGGTTTTTCAACAAAACGCTCAACACTTTTAACTGTCCCCTGTGTCTTGGCTAAAGCAGCTACTTTGATATAGCCATAACCGGTTTCAGGACGGTCAGGCTGGATCCCCAGGATCACAATACTGCCCGTTGCAGCTTCAGTAATCGCAGCCTGCAAGGCTTGGGTAAATGTCGCGGCATCAGAGACAGCCTGATCCGCCGGCGTCACCGCCAAAACAGGGTCAGCTCCACCATCGCGTGCCGCCAGTGCTGCTAGCGTGAGCGCGGGCGCTGTGTTGCGTGCGATAGGCTCAAGCAAGAACTGGGCACCACTGATACCGCTTTCACGAAGTTGCTCCTGCGCCAGAAAGCGATGCTCTTCGTTGCAAACGATGAGGGGTGCGGTCGCTTGCGTCTGCGCGCTACCAAGCCCCTGCATTCTTTCTGCTGTTTGCTGAAATAGACTGTTATCCCCCGTCAGGCATAGAAACTGTTTTGGAAAACCGCCACGAGAGAGCGGCCAAAGCCTTGTGCCAGAACCGCCACAGAGAATGACTGGGGTGACTTGAATGTTGCTTGCCATTTGAAATCCAGAGAGATCAATTTATGAATTTAAGGATGGATTGTAAGTCGGATCACAACTGAACATATTCTATTTTTTCAACGATATCAAAGAGAAATTGATATGATTGGGTCGACTATTTACTGTTCAGTTCCTGCGTTCAGAAGTTCCATGCGGCGCTTGACCCCAATGAGCGCTTTGCTTCGATTTTGCCAAAATAGGAGTCATGCTCGTGAGTCATCCTCAATTTGACCTGACCATTCGAAATGGTCGAATTTCGACCGCAGGCGACACGTTCGAGGCCGATATCGGCATCATGCGAGGACAAGTCGCAGCAATCGGTCAAAACTTACCCCCAGGCCGAAAAGATATCGATGCTCTTGGCAAGTGGGTTCTACCCGGAGGGATCGATAGTCACTGCCATGTCGATGAGCAATCACCTTTCGGCATGGCGGTTGTGGATGATTTTGAAAGCGCCACGATTTCTGCGGCATTTGGAGGAACAACAACCATCATTCCGTTTGCTGCACAACACCGTGGCATGCATTTGCCTGAAGTGATTCGGGATTATCACGAAAAGGCTCGTCCACGGGCGGTCATTGACTATGCGATGCATTTGATTGTCACCGATCCGAACGAACAGACGCTCAACACACATCTACCGCAGGCCATTCGTGATGGCATCACTTCCTTCAAAATCTACATGACCTACGAAGCCCTCAAGGTCAGCGACGAACAGATTTTAGATATCCTTTTGTTAGCCAGTAAAAAAGGTGCGCTCGTGATGATCCACGCGGAAAATCATGACATGATCCGCTGGCTCACACGCAAGCTTATCGCCAATGGTCATACGTCTCCCAAGTTTCACGGGGTCGCGCACGACCCACTCGCCGAGTCCGAAGCGACCCATCGTGCGATCGCTCTGGCCAGACTGATTGACGTTCCCATTTTGATCGTACATGTCGCGGGTAAAGAAGCCCTTCAAGTGATTCATTCCGCGCAAACTTTAGGCGCCAACATTTTGGCGGAAAGCTGTCCGCAATATTTGTTTTTAACCGAAACGGATCTCGATCGAGCTGGCCTCGAAGGCGCCAAGTATTGTTGCAGCCCGCCCCCACGCGATCCAGCCTCTCAGCAAGCCGTCTGGCAAAGCATGTTGGATGGTACTGTCCAAATTTATTCTTCTGACCATGCGCCTTATCGTTTCGATACAACGGGCAAACTACCAAAGGGTGATCAAACACGTTTCGATGAGCTTGCTAATGGTCTGCCAGGACTAGAGTTACGAATGCCATTGTTATTTTCAGAGGGTGTGCTGACCGGTCGTATGAGCATCGAGCGATTTGTTGCATTGACGGCGACTAACCATGCACAAACATATGGCCTTTACCCACGCAAAGGAACCATCGCGGTCGGCAGCGATGCCGATATTGCGATCTGGGATCCTAAGCAAAAAAGAACGATCCGAGCCATTGATTTGCATGATCGAACAGGATATACACCCTACGAAGGGATGAACATTACAGGCTGGCCAACAACAGTCATTAGTCGAGGTGAGGTGATCATTGATCAAGGAAACCTTTCAGCCAGTCTCGGGCGGGGTCAGTTTCTAACCTGTGGAACGCCTCAACCTGTTTTACGACAACGCCTAACGGGAAATCCAAATTCCTTGGTTAAACGTTACTTCACGTAAATTGCAGCTTCGCAAGTCTCGCATACAGTCCGCCCTGAGCGATCAGCGATGCGTGACTACCCTGTTCGACCACGCGACCGTGTTCCAGGACGAGGATGCGATCGGCTTGCAGTACGGTCGCTAAACGGTGCGCAATCGTCAACGACGTTCTGCCTGGCAGCACGCTCTCTAAAGCAAGCTGAACCTCGCGTTCTGACTCGGCATCAAGGGCACTGGTAGCCTCGTCAAGCAGCAAGAGCGGTGGATTTTTCAAAATCGCGCGCGCGATTGAAATGCGTTGCTTCTGACCGCCCGACAAGCGCACCCCACGCTCACCTAAAAAGCTGCCATATCCTTGCGGCAAATCAGAAATAAACCCGTGGGCGTGCGCTGCCTTAGCTGCCGCGACGACCTCTTGATCCGTCGCATCGAGTCTGCCGTAGCGAATATTTTCCATCGCACTTGAAGCAAAAATGACGGGCTCTTGCGGAACAATGCCAATTAAGTGTCTTAATTCATGCACAGGCCATTGCGTGATATCACGACCAAAAATATCGATCTGTCCTGCCGTGGTCTGATAAAAGCGCAACACCATCGCAAACAACGTACTCTTGCCAGCACCCGAAGGACCGACTAATGCGTAACGTGCACCTTGTGGTACCGAGAGCGTCAGATGATTCAACGCCAAAAAATCTGGGCGCGAGGCATATGTAAATGTCACGTCTTTGAACACCACGGCCTCAGAGGGGTGTTGCGAACCGAATTCGCCCTTCACGGAAAGGTTTTTCAGCGTTGCGTCATCAGAGTGTCCTGTCAATTTGGGTCGATTCATCAACGCGGGCTCGGCCTGCATCAACTCCACGAGCCTCTCGGTCGCACCCGCTGCGCGTTGCAAATCACCCCAGGTCTCGGACAAGGCACCAATCGAACCTGCGATGAAGACCGCGTACAACACAAACTGCGTCAATTCACCTAGAGAGA
>CAMDFD010000019.1 GCA_945897365.1 Bordetella parapertussis
CAGGTCGCTGCGAGGCAGCAAAACCAATCATTTCTGGGACGGTGCCAAAAGGACGGGCGAGAAGCTCAGCAAGAGTCATGATCTGGAGAAGAAAGTAAGGGCAGAGCGGTTAAACTCCTATTCTATACAGCTGTTTCACTTATTAAAGACTTCGGGATTCTCATGGCTCTGCAATGTGGCATCGTTGGTTTGCCCAACGTCGGTAAATCAACCCTTTTTAATGCCCTCACCAAGGCAGGCATCCCTGCCGAAAATTACCCCTTTTGTACCATCGAGCCCAATGTGGGCGTGGTCGAAGTACCGGACCCAAGGTTGGCCGCCCTCGCAGCCATCGTCAAGCCAGAGCGCATCCTGCACGCCACCGTCGAGTTTGTGGATATCGCAGGTTTGGTCGCAGGCGCGAGTCAGGGCGAAGGCTTGGGCAACCAGTTTCTCTCCCATATTCGCGAAACCAACGCCATCATCAACGTCGTGCGTTGTTTCGAAGATGACAATGTGATTCACGTTGCAGGTCGAGTCGATCCGATCGCCGATATTGAAGTGATCGAAACGGAGCTCGCGCTCGCGGATATGCAGACCGCTGAAAAAGCCATGCACCGCTTTCAAAAAACTGCGCGCTCGGGCGACAAAGAAGCCCAAAAGGTCGTGGGCATTCTTGAGCAAGTGATTGCACAGCTCAACGAAACCAAGCCGATTCGCGCGCTGGATCTGTCACCCGAAGACTTCGCACTGATTGCCCCGCTTTGTTTCATCACCGCCAAGCCCGCGATGTATGTGGGTAATGTCAGTGATCAAGGTTTTACCAACAACCCCTTGTTGGATCGCTTGAACGCGTTCGCCGCTGCGCGCAATGCGCCAGTCGTCGCGATTTGCGCGTCCATCGAATCCGAAATCGCCGAGCTTTCTGACGAGGACAAGTCGGTGTTCCTGGCTGACATGGGTATGCAAGAGCCTGGCCTGGATCGCCTGATCCGTGGCGCGTTTAAATTGCTTGGACTGCAGACGTATTTCACTGCCGGCGTCAAAGAAGTACGCGCCTGGACCGTGCCGATCGGTGCGACGGGGCCACAGGCTGCGGGCGTGATTCATACGGACTTTGAGCGAGGGTTCATCCGCGCGCAAACGATCGCGTATGAGGACTACATCGCTTGCAAGGGCGAGCAGGGCGCAAAAGAAGCGGGCAAGATGCGTGCCGAAGGCAAGGAATACATTGTCAAGGATGGAGATGTACTGAATTTCTTGTTTAATGTTTAACCATGCCCAATACCTGAAAAATCGGGCCACGATGACGCAGCAGTGAGCCGATCTTTTGGACGAGTGGAAAAAGGGCGACAGCAACATTGTGCCGATCAAGCCTGACGTTGCAGCTGGATGCAGTGGCGGCAAGCGGTTGATTGAATATGTTGCGATTTCAAAGGAATCGCAACATATTTGATTGACCTGTTGTCGCCAGCGACATAAACTGGGAATGTGTCGCAAAACTCGAAGAATTAAATCATGACCGATTGGCGTCCAGACCAGCCCTATAACGACTTACCCCCTTTGCCACCAGCAGTAGAGGTGGAAACGCGCCCGGTACTCAAGCAGTGTATCGCTGCGCGTGCAGCCTTGGCGGAACTGAAACAGGCAGCGGAGTTGATTCCCAATCAGGGGGTCTTGATCAATGCGCTGCCACTTCTGGAAGCGCAAGCCAGCTCGGAAATCGAGAACATCGTCACCACCACAGACCGACTTTTTCAGTATCAAAGCGCTGGGGAACGTGCCGATCCAGCTACCCGCGAAGCCTTGCGCCACAGCAGCGCACTACTGGAAGGGTATCGGGCACTCAAGCAATTTCCTTTGAACACCCGCACCGCCGAGCAGGTTTGCTCACGGATCAAGGGCATCGAGATGCAGGTCAGGCGCGTACCGGGAACGGCACTCTCCAACCAAGCGACCGGAGAAGTGATCTACACCCCACCTGTTGGTGATGATTTGCTGCGGACAAAACTCGCTAACTGGGAACGCTATCTTCATGAACAGCGCGAGATCGATCCCTTGATCCGCATGGCGGTTGGGCACTACCAATTCGAGGCGATCCACCCCTTCACCGATGGCAATGGTCGCACCGGGCGCATTCTGAACAGCTTGTATTTGATTCAGGAAGACTTGCTGACGCTACCGATTCTTTATCTCAGCCGACACATCATCAAGACCAAGGCCGAGTATTACCGCCTGCTGCTTGACATCACCCGGAGCCAAGCATGGGAGCCGTGGATTATCTACTTGCTAGTGGGGATTGAGGATACGGCACGTTGGACGACGACCAAGATTTCAGCGATCCGCAATCTGTCAGCACTGACCATCACCCATGTCAAGCAGGCCGCACCGAAAATTTATAGCCGTGAGCTGGTTGATTTGATCTTCGACCTGCCGTACTGCCGAATCCAAAATCTCGTAGAGAGAGACATTGGCGGTCGCCAAGCAGCTTCGCGTTATCTTAAGCAACTCGTTGAAATTGGGGTGCTGGAAGAAAGAACCGTTGGGCGTGACAAGCTATTTATTCATCCGAAGCTGATGCACTTGCTAACGCGTGATGACAACTCTATTGGCACCTATTCGTGATCTCCAACTAAAAGACGTAAGCCCCCAAGAGTAACGGCAAACAAACATTGGGACACTAGTTGTGATTTACGATGTTTTTGTTGTTTAACGTTCAAATGAGTTTCGGATTTAAAGTAAAATAGAGCTACGACTCCTCCTTAGCCAAGTTGTTCAATCAACATTGGTTTGGGAAAAAAAAGCCGCCTTAGGGCGGTTTTTTTATTTTTGAAATATGTAACAAATAATGCATGAACACACGCAATCATTAAGAACAGCGATTTATATTGACGGTTACAACTTGTATTACGGTCGCTTGCGCGGGACTCAATACAAGTGGCTTGATGTAGTTGCTTTATTTAGTCAAATTGTTCAATCCATTGAACCCAGATCAGAGTTAAGGTCCGTCAAGCTTTTCACTGCACCTGCTTTGACAAGATTTGCGCGTCATGGAGAGGCATCTATGAAAGCTCAAAATGACTATCATCGTGCACTAGAAGCTAAGTATCCTAATGTGTTTTCTAAAATATTAGGAACGCATTCGTATGAGAAAGATGGCACTGCCTTGCCGGCTTATATTGATGGACAAGCTTTTGACCGATCAAATAAAGTAAAAGTATGGCGCTTGGTAGAGAAAAAAACAGATGTCAACCTTGCGATGGGAATGTACAGAGATGCAAACAAGAAACTGATTGATCAATTGGTTCTCGTTTCGAATGACTCGGATGCTGAACCAGTTGTTGAAGCAATATTAGAAGATTTTCCTTTTTTGAAAATCGGACTTATTATGCCTTTACCCTTCAAAGACGATCTTCGCAAAGGCCGCCCAGCGAGCACGGGTCTGTCTGCTCTTGCGCATTGGACAAGGTCCTACATTCGAGATGACGAGCTTTTCAAGGCCTTGTTGCCAAACAAGGTTGTAACGCGTAAAAAGCCTGCAACGAAACCTTCTCACTGGTAGAGAATCAAGCAGTTTTCGCAGGCATAATGTGGAGCTGTAAGACATCGTTAGTCATGTTTATTCTCTAGACTCACCCAAGGACATTCTTGAATGGCTCAGATGCATCTCATCCCCGTTGATCGCTTGCGCGCTGCAGTGCGTTATTTGGTGAAAGGTTTTGGCAGCGATGATCGGGAAATCGAGCTCGTCACGGAAAATTTGATACAGGCCAACCTAACCGGTCATGATTCACACGGAGTAGGAATTCTGCCGCGCTACGCCGAGGCGTATCTAGAGGGGAGCCTCAAGCCGAACGCACGCATTCAAACACGCATGGACAATGGCTCCATGATCGGGCTGGATGGCGAGTGTGGCTTTGGTCAGGCGATTGGCCACCAAGCCATGGAGCTCGGTATCGCGCGTGCCAAAGAGCATGGCAGCTGTATCTTGGCGCTCGGTAACTCGCATCATTTGTGCCGCATTGGCGCGTGGGCAGAGATGACCGTTGAGCAGGGTCTGATTTCGATTCACTTTGTGAACGTGATTTCTCGCCCAATCGTGGCGCCGTTTGGTGGTGGGGATGCGCGTTTTGGTACCAACCCTTTTACTGTCGGTATTCCCGTGCCTGGTCAGGACCCCATCTTGCTGGATTTTGCAACGAGCGTGATCGCACAGGGCAAGGCCCGTGTTGCGCTCAACAAAGGCGAGCAGCTACCAGAGGGCTACCTGATCGACGACCAGGGGCGACCCACCACTGATCCCATTTTCGCGGTGAAAGCACCGCTTGGCGCACTCTGTACGTTTGGCGAACACAAGGGCTTTGGTCTGGCGCTGATTTGCGAAATCTTAGGCGGCGCCTTGGCGGGCGGCATGACGACGCATTCACCACCGGATGGTAAGCGTCGCATTATCAACGGTATGCTCTCGATCATTTTTGATCCAGCCAAGCTCGCCGATGGTTCAATTTTTGAGCACGAGATGAAGGCCTTTATCGAGTGGGTCAAGGCTTCACCACCGCAGCCGGGCGGCGAGCAAGTTCGCATTGCTGGCGAGCCTGAGCGCGAAACACGTGCGCAACGCTTGGCGCAAGGTGTGCCAGTCGACGAGACCACTTGGAATGAAATGCTGGAGACCGCGAAAAAACTCGGTCTGGATGCGGCGCAGTTACAAAAATTAGCGGGTCTTTAAACAGACTATCAACAAAGAAAAATTGATGCGCATGCATCACGGAGAGATAAAAAAATGACGATTCAAAAAATGACCGGCCGCCAGGCGTTTATCAAACTCTTGCTCGACGAAGGTGTGACCCATCTGTTCGGTAATCCAGGCACGACCGAGCTCGCGATCATGGAGGCGGTGCCTCAGTTTCCCGAGCTGACCTATGTCTTGGGCCTGCAGGAGTCGATCGTAGTGGGCATGGCGGATGGTTTTGCGCGTGCATCCAATCAGCTGGTGGCCTGTAACCTGCATTGTGCGCCGGGCTTGGGCCATGCGATGGGTGCGATTTATAACGCTAAGTTTTCTGGTTCGCCCTTGTTGATTACCGCCGGTCAATACGAGGTCGGTTATGGCTTGCAGGAGCCTTTGCTGTATGAGCCACTGGTACCGATTGCCGCACCCTTGGTCAAGTGGGCCTTTGAGGTCACACGCATAGAGGATTTGCCACGCATCATTCGACGTGCCGCCAAAATTGCCCGTACTCCGCCCATGGGACCTGTGTTCATTAGCTTGCCAGGCTCAGTGCTCGATGAAGAAGCGGAGATTGAGTTTGGCTTTCCAACATTGGTCGATACCGGTATGCGACCAAGCGATCGCGCCCTCGAGGATTTAGCGCAAAAACTTTTAGCTGCGAAAAAGCCCGTTATCGTGGCGGGTCGTGAAATCGCCAATGCCGATATGTTCGCCGAGGCCTGTGAATTGGCCGAGTTGCTCGGTGCGGCTGTCTATCAGGAGTCGGTACCTTACAACTCACGCTATCCCTCCTCGCATCCCACTTGCATGGGCGACCTGACACGCAATCAAAAGAAAGTGCGTCAGACGCTGGAGCAATACGATTTTCTGCTGTGCCTGGGCGCAGACCTATTGCGAATGTCGCCGATGAGCACAGTTGAACCCTTGCCACCTGAAATGCCCGTGATGCACATCACGGAGCGTGAGTGGGAGCTTGGTAAAAACTACTCGACAGCCACTGCCGTGCGTGCCGATGTCAAGGAAACCTTGTTGGCCTTGTTACCCGTGTTACGGAGCATGCGCACGGCCGAGCAAGCCAAACAGGCGCAAGCGCGACTAACCGACCTCGCGACCCGCAACTGGTCTGCCAATCGAGCAAAGATGCACGCAGAGCTTGAGTCGAGTGCCTCGACGACACCGATCGATCAACGTTACCTCGTGCGTCAAATTGTGGATGCTTTGCCCAAGGACGTCATCGTGGTTGATGAAACCTTGACGGCCTCGCCTGCGATTTCTGCACTGTTGCCGATGGATGATCCTCAGGCCTATTACGGCTTGGCCAGCGGCGGCTTGGGCTTTGGGATGGCAGGTGCCGTGGGCGTGGCGCTTGCGCAGCCCACACGGCCCGTGGTGGCGACTATTGGCGATGGCAGTGCGATGTACAGCATCCAGTCGCTTTGGACCGCCGCACACTTAAAGCTCAACATCACCTACGTGATTATCAACAACCGCAGCTATCGCATCATCAAGGAGCGCTTGCTTGCGATGCGCGGCACGGATGATTTTGTCGCCATGGATATGGATAATCCAGCGATTGATTTTGCGGGTGTGGCGAAAAGTATGGGTATGCCTTCACAGGTGGTGACCGATCCGACCAAGCTTGCCGATGTGCTCAAGGCTGCGATGGCAAGCGGTAGCCCCAACCTAGTTGAGGTCATCGTTTCCAGAGGGTTTGGAGAGTAGTGAGTATTCGTGGGTAGGGCCAAAAGTATTGGGCGCTACCCACAAGGACGACAATTACACAGATAAATAACGCTGCTTAATATCCGCGTTATCGTTGAGTTCTGAGATCGTGCCAACAAACACATCGGTGCCTTTATCGATCACAACCGCGCGATCAGCAAGCCCCAGACAGAAATGCAGATTTTGTTCGGCAAGCACGATTGTTTTGCCCATCTCGCGTAATGACTGAATCAAATCGCCAATTTTTTGCACCATGATTGGCGCGAGACCTTCGCTTGGCTCATCAAGCAGCAACACATCTGGATTACCCATCAAGGAGCGACCCACGGTGAGCATTTGTTGTTCACCGCCAGAGAGCTGTCCACCCATGCGCGCATGTAAAGGTTTAAGCAAAGGGAGCATCTCGTAAACACGCTCAATGCTCCAGTCATCTTCGCCGTTGGCACCGCGTTTAATGGCAATCTCTAGATTTTCTTCAACCGTTAAATCAGGAAAAATTTGACGGTCCTCGGGGACGTAACCAATCCCTGCGCGCGCGATCAAATGGGCGGCGCGTCCATTGATCGACTGGTCGTGGAGTGTGATCTGACCGCTTTTTGCAGGGATCACACCCGCGACAGCTTTCATCGTGGTGCTCTTGCCGGCACCATTGCGGCCAAGCAAGGCAAGCGTTTCACCCTTTTGAACATTAAAGGATAAATCAAACAGTGCCTGACTCGTCCCATAGAACACATTGATTTGTTCGACTTTCAACACCTGCGGATTCATGCGTGTGCCTCCCGAGGCGTACCCAAATAGGCTTCAATGACGGCGGGGTTGTTTCTGATCTCTTCGGCATTCCCTTCGGCCAAGACTTTTCCATAAGACAACACATGGATATGTTGAGAAACTCTGAACACGATTTCCATGTCGTGCTCGATCAACACAACGGTGAGTCCGCCTTTTTTCCACAGGCTGTAAACCGTTTCAATCATTTGTTCGCGCTCTTCGGGTCCCATGCCGGCGACAGGCTCATCGAGCAGCAGGACTTTCGGACGTAAGACAAGGGCGAGCGCCATATCCAGTAACTTTTGATCGCCATGGGACAGGTTGCCACTGATGACATTAGCTTTGGTGTGCAGGCCGAGTTGCTCCATGACTTCGTAGGCACGATCTCGCGTTTGCTGCAACGGGAAACGGTCATACATCTGCGCAGACTTGCCGAGGGGCGACATGAGTGCGCCACGCAAGGATTCTTCGACGGTCAAGGTTTTAAAAAGCTTGGCGACTTGAAATGCCCGACCAATACCTTTGCGAACAATCTCGCTGCTGGCCTGGCCAGTGATATCCTCGCCATCCAGAATGATGCGGCCAGAGTCTGGAATCAAGGCACCAGAGATCAGATTAAAAAAAGTCGTCTTGCCCGCGCCGTTCGGTCCAATCACGGCACTGAGTGATTCGGTTTTGAAATGAATCGAGACGTCCGAGGTTGCGACGACGCCACCAAAGGATTTGTTCAGGTGTTCAATCTTGAGCATCAGCGCGCTCCATCCGGGTTTTTGTGACGGGGTTTAGGCACGCCACCGTAGGTTTGCCACGTCGAGCCTGCGAGCCAGCCTGCGTCGACAGGCAGATTGATGCCCGTGATCGCTTTGGCTGCGGGCGACAATAAAAAGCCGACGGAGTCAGCGATTTCATCGGTGGTAACCATGCGACCCATTGCGGCTTGAGAGGTGAGATCCTCAGGGTTGCGATCATTGCGATCAATCGCAGCCTGCAAGGCCTCGGTCAGCACATAGCCGGGAGAAATCGCATTGACACGGACACCGGAGCGGCCCCATTCTGCAGCCAGGCACGCAGTCATGGCAGCAACAGCGGCTTTGGCTGGACCGTAGGCATGCAGGGGCGAAGAACGCAAGGACGTGATCGAGGCGATATTCACGATCGCACCACCCCCCAATTCGACCATGCGCGAACCGTAGATTGCGCATGCCAGATAGGTCCCGCGCTGATCAATATCCACCACACGATCCCATTCCGTCATGGTGAGCAAATTGGGTGACAGACGGTTTTGCAAAATCCCCGCACTGTTTACCAGCGCCGTGACAGGGCCGTGTTGAGCTTCAATCATGGCGGCAGTCTCACGCATGCCATCATCGTCTGTCACATTGCAGGCATAGGCAGTCACACCCATGGCCCGCATTTTTTCTTCGGACCACGTGCCAGGCAGGTCAAGCGAGATGACATGATCGCCGCGCTTGGCCAGATGTCGCACACAAGCCGCACCGATACCGCTCGAACCACCAGTCACAACAGTGATGTTTGGACGACTCATGAACGCGCTCCTCGTTTGAAAATCATTTCAAAAAGCTGCACCACAAAATCTGCGATGCCGCGCTTAAATCCGAGCGCAAAAATCAGCACAATCACGCCGAGCGCGAGTCCGTGGTACTCCGTCGTCCGAGTGATGATGTCGTTAAACACCAGTAGCAGACCCGCTCCCACAACAGGTCCGATGAAGATATGTAGGCCACCCATGAGGATCATGAAGACCGCTTCGCCTGACATGGTCCAGTAGCTAAACTCAGGATAAGCGCCAGAGACGAACAGCGCCATGATGATTCCGCCCACTCCTGCAAAGCAGCTCGCCAGAATAAAAGCATAGAGCCGGACACGCCAGACATCGATGCCAAGAAACTTAGCGCGATCCGCGTTGTCGCGCACCATTCTGAGCGTGTAACCAAAAGGTGATTGCAAGATATAGCGCATTAAAAACAAACAAAGCACGCCAATGATGCAGGAGAACCAATAAAGCGTTTGCGTGTCGGCCAGATTAATGCTGCCCCACACGCGCGGGATACCGCCCATCAGACCTTGATCGCCGCCGGTCAGCGATGTCCAGGTAATGATGATGCTATGGATCAACATTTGAAAGGCGAGCGTTAAAAATGAGAAGTAAATCTCTTTAAGACGCACGCAAATCGCACCCACCACTAAACCTAGCAGCGCGCAGAAGATCACTGCACCGAGAATGGCAACTGGAATCGAGGCGCCACCCTTTTGCATCAGTAGACCAAAGGCATACGCCCCTCCGCCAAAAAACATGGCGTGTCCAAAAGACACCATACCGCCATAACCCACCAAAATATTGAGCGAGGTTGCAAACAAACCAAAGGCGGCCAAGCGAATCACAAAATCCAACGCCACCCGGCTAGGAAAAATAAACGGAATCACGATCAAAATCGCCAAGCCCGCGAGTGCCAGGAGGAGTTCTTTATTAAAGGTCAAGGAGGAGCTCATCAGCGCGGCTCCTTGCCAAGCAGACCGCTCGGTTTAAGCACCAGAATCAGTGCCATCGCTAAGAACATGATGCCTTCGACGAACAAAGGAAAGCCAATCGAGCCAAAAGAGCGTACGAGTCCGATCAACAGGGCACCGACCAGGGCGCCACTAATTGAGCCCATGCCGCCGATCACGGTCACGATGAAGGATTCGATCAAGATCGAAAAGCCCATGCCAGGCGACATGGAGCGTACCGGTGCCGCGAGCGCGCCCGCGAGTCCTGCCAGCGCTCCGCCAAACGCAAATACACCTGCGTAAATCCAGGTGGTATTCAATCCGAGCGCAGACGTCATCGAAGGATTGTGCGCCGCTGCGCGCACGACCTTGCCGATACGCGTGCGTGTCATGACGTACCACATTACTAGCCCAATTAGTGCCGCCGCGCTAAACATGAAGATGTAAAACACCGGCACGATCCCGCCTGCGATAAAGATGGGTGGTGCCTGAAAAGCGACGGGCATCCCCATCGACTGGAACTCATGGCCCCAAATGATCTTAACTGCATCATCCAGAATCAAAATAAAGGCATAACAGACGAGTAACTGAAGTAACACATCAGCGTTATAAATTTTGCGCATAAAAAAGCGCTCAAAGAAGAGGCTGAATAGTCCGACCCCTATACCCGCGATGACAGCGGCCAACACATAACTGTCGGTGATGCGATAAGCGGATAGTGCGATGTAGGCACCCAGCATATACAGCGAGCCATGCGCAAAGTTGATAACTTTCAGCACCCCGAAGATCAGGGTGAGGCCAGCAGCCACGAGAAAGAGGAGCGAGCCCACAATGAGTCCGGTGCTGGTTTGGGTCACGATGCAAGACAAAGAAGTCAGGCACTCATAGAGGGCGGTGGGATCCAAGGAAATCTCCGAGAGGTACAGGCGTATCGGGGTGTAGGCAACAGCGTCTCAACCCAAGCATGGGTGAGACGCCGTGCGATCAAACATTCAGGCGACGGCTTATGCCCAGCCTTTACGTTTTTTCCATTCGGCTTCCAGCTCGTAGATCTGGTTCCAGTTGCCGTTGACCAAGTTGGTCATGTAGGGCTCTTTGTTGGTGAGTGCGCCGTAGCCGATCGCATAATTCACGACGGTATGATCTTCTGCACGCATGGTGAGTGTGCCATCAGCACCAAAAGGAGAGTCGATCTTCAGGCCGCGCATCACTTCGGCAATCTTTTTACCATCGGCGCTATTGGCTTTTTTTATGGCGGCTGTGAGGAACTGCATGCCAGCGGAATTTTCCCATGACCAGTTCAATGGTAACTCCTTAAACTTGGCGCGATAGGCGTCAGACCAGGCCGCATTGGCCGGCGTATTGGGGAAGCTACGCAAGTAACGATTACCCGAGTGCATATTTGGGGGCACATTTTTGACCGCGGTCAGGACGGCATATTCAGCCAAGTTGGGCGAGAAAAATTGCTTGTCTTTGAACAAGGCGTAGATGCTGGACTGATCAATGAACGAGGTCATATCGCCACCCCACAAGCAGGAGTAAACCGCTTGTGGTTTGCCTTGCACCATACGCGTGATGTTTTCGCTGTAGTCCGCTTGGAATAGCTTTGGCCAGACTTGACCGACGACCTCGACATCTTTGTTGAAATGCTTGAGGTATTCAAAATATTCAGCAGTTGTGTCACGACCGTAGGCATAGTCGGGCGAGATACTCATCCAGCGATTGAGTTTGAGTTTCTTAGCGACTTCGGCGCCATAGGCACCGCCCACGATGGCGTCGTGAATACCTTGACGTGCGGAGCGAAAGGCTGTGGGCACGCGCAGTTTTGGATCGGCAGTGAGTGAGGAAGTTTCCGAGCATGTGTGAACGACAAGCACACCGAGGTCTTTGGCGACTTCATGAACGGCAAACGCGCCAGAGGAGGCTTCGGCATCCCAAAGGATTTCACACCCATCGCCAGTCACCAATTCACGCGCGACACGTGCTGCTTCTTGTGGCTGACCCTTGGAATCACGCACGATCATTTCGATCATGCGACCGTTCAAGCCGCCAGCGGCGTTAAATTTTTCAACCTCCATCATCACTGCATTACGTGACGAAACGCCGAGCATCGCAACGCGACCTGACAGAATCGTCGGCATACCGATGCGGATGGGTTTGTTCTGTGCCAATGAAATCGCGGGTAGACCGAGTGCTGCGATACCAGCGGTGGCGGCTGCGCCTTTTAGCAATTTACGACGCGAAGCGCCTGCCAAGCTTTGTGTGTACTTTGTGCTCATGTTGTCTCCAGATGTTGATGTCATTTTTATAATTAATAAAACCACTACTATTTTTTCTTTATAACGCACTATGACGATTAGGCTTAGTGCCTGTCAAGAAAGAGTTAGATGGGAGAAACCCTAGGTGATGTAATTTGAAATTTCAATGAGGTTTTGATCTGGGTCGCGGATATAGACAGAAAGTATTTTTCCCATTGCGCCGGTTCGCTCGACGGGACCGATCTCGATAGGAATAGCAGCGGTAGAAAGTTCTTGCATGATCGTGGCGATCGGCGTCGAGGCAATAAAACACAAGTCTCCCGAGCCTGCGGTCGGACGCAAAGCCTTGGGGTCATAGGTATTGTCAATTTGATGAAGATTAATTTTTTGCTGACCAAAACCAAGTGCTTTGCGACCCCCCAAAAAGGTGATGACTTCGAACCCAAGGACCTTGGCATAAAAATCACAGGTTTTTTCAAGGCTGGCAACAGTCAGGACGAGATGATCCAGTCGGTCAATGTTCATGGTTGTGACTCTTTGTTGAGATAGGCTAAAGTGTAAACAGGTTTTAAATTAAACAACGGATCCCTCGAAACATGACTTCTGCTGCATCGAACACCATTTATTTTCCCGTTGTCGGGTGTGCGGGTCTCGAGCGTCGCCAAGCGGCCGACTATCACCATCGCTGGTTTGTGGTGAATGCCGAGGGCCACTGGCTGAGTGCCGAGCGCTGCGCTGCACTTTTAACGGTGGCGACCGAAATCAAGATGGGTGCGTTGGTATTGCGTGCGCCTGGGATGCTGAGAGTGGACATCCCGCTCGATGTGATCGAGGACGATGATAGCGTCAAGCGTACTGTTCAGGTCGGTCAACAGTCCGTGATAGTTGTCGACGAAGGGGACGTGACAGCGACATGGATGAGTCATGTCGCAGGTCAGCCTTGCCGCTTGGTCAAGCTGCATCCTGAGGCGCTGCCGGTGGCGTGGCCGCAAGGCTAGGCCAAAGAGCCTAAGCTAAAGCCTAAACTTTAACGGCTTTGGCGTCTGTGAGCTTATGGTATTTGGCCATCAGGGCGTCTTGGCCCTCTTGCCATTGAGGATGTAACTCAATGCAGTCGACCGGGCAGACGACTTTACATTGAGGCTCATCGTGATGTCCCACACATTCTGTGCAGGCATCTGGATTGATGATGTAAATCGACTCACCCATTGAGATCGCATCATTGGGACATTGTGGTTCGCACACGTCGCAATTGATACATTCATCAGTGATTCGAAGGGCCATCCTTAAACCTTGTTTGCAGCCGCGCTTTGTTCGCGACGCTCTTTGGCTTTGGCTTGCAACCAACGCTCGACTGAGGGAAACACAAACTTGCTGACATCGCCACCGAGTTCGGCGATCTCGCGCACGATCGTGCCAGAAATGAACTGATACTGATCCGAGGGGGTCATAAACAGCGTTTCGACCTCAGGAAGCAGATGGCGATTCATGCCCGCCATTTGAAACTCATACTCAAAGTCCGACACCGCGCGTAAACCACGCACAATCACGCGGCCTTCTTGTTCGCGCACAAAGTCTTTGAGCAAACCCGCAAAGCTCGCGACCTTGACGTTAGGATAGTGGCTTAAGACCTCGCGGGCGATTTCTACGCGCTCATCGACGGAGAAAAAAGGGCTTTTTTTGCGACTATGCGCCACGCCAATCACAACCTGGTCAAACAGGCTGGCGGCTCGGCGCACCAAGTCCTCGTGCCCGCGCGTCATGGGGTCGAAGGTTCCGGGATAAATAGCAGTGATCATTTTTGCGGCGCAACAATTTGAATGAGTTGATAGTGTACGGCCCCCGCGCGATCTTGGCGCAATAAGCTGTACCCGTCCGGGGCTAAAACCGGTTTTTCAGCCTCAATATAAACAAGACCATTGGGTTCCAACAAGTCAGGCAATAAAGGCCAAAGGGATTCTAGCCAGTTTTTGCCAAAAGGGGGGTCAATGAAAATCAAATCGAACCGGGCGGCTTCGAGCCGGTCAAGGACCTGCATCGCGTCACCAGCGTGTATCCGTACGGCTTTTGCGCCAATCTTATCTCTCAAAGCACGCAAAGCGGCGACAGCCCGGGGCTGCTGTTCCACCATCTGGACGTGCGCGACCCCTCTGGAGGCGGCTTCAAAGCCCAACGCGCCGCTGCCGGCAAACAAATCCAGCACACGTTTGTCCGAAAACTCGCCACCCCAAAAATAATTTAGCCAATTAAACAATGTTTCGCGCACCCGGTCGGGTGTCGGGCGCAATCCCTCGGCGTCGATCACCTCAATGGGTGTTCGACGAAACTGACCGGCCACGATGCGAATATACTTCTTCACTATGTTTCGCTTCTTCAAGAAAAAACCAACTCCACCTGAGTCTTCCGTAGAAGATCAGTTGCCCACGCTCGCCCCTCAGGAGCTCGAGAATCGCTCTGATCAACCCCCCGTTGGGGTGATCGTACCTGAGACGCAGACTCCTGTGACACCCGCGCCTCAGGACGAACTGGCTGCTTCTGCTCAAGAGGCGGCGCCCCCCTCTCAAACGCCGTTCAGACGAAGCTCTTTCGCCGCAGCCTTTGGTGGAGCAGGTTCAGTCGGCGTGGCTGGGGTCGCCGCTGCGGGAGCGGCGCAGTTTATGCCTGCAGATCCCGTAGAGGCTCCCGCACTTGAATCTGTCGAGATTTTAGAGCCAGTCATTGACGAACAAAGCGAGGAAAAGCAAGCCTCCTGGCTTGCGCGCTTAAAAGGTGGATTGGCTAAAACCGGCCAAAGCATTGGTAGTTTATTTATTGGCGTACGGGTCGATGAAGCGTTGTTCGAAGAGCTCGAAACCGCACTCATCATGGCCGATGCGGGTGTCGAAGCCACCGAACAGCTCCTCCGGGCACTGCGTCAACGCGTCAAGCGCGAGCGGATCGAGGATGCCGAAGGTGTGCGCCAAGCGTTGCGCGAGGTACTAACCGAGCATTTAAAAGTCTTGGAAAAGCCCTTCGATGTGGGGCGCGTCAAACCTCTTGTCGTGATGATCACAGGCGTCAACGGCGCTGGTAAAACAACTTCGATCGGCAAACTCGCCTATGCGCTGCAGCGCTCCGGTGCGCGCGTATTGCTGGCTGCCGGCGATACGTTCCGCGCAGCGGCCCGCCAACAGCTCATCGAATGGGGTGATCGCAACAACGTCGATGTGATCGCGCAAGAGGGGGCAGATCCCGCGGCTGTGGCCTTTGATTCTGTTCATGCAGGACGCGCGCGCGGCATGGATGTGGTCATGGTCGATACGGCCGGCCGCTTGCCGACACAGCTTCACCTGATGGATGAGCTTAAAAAGATCCGTCGTGTGATCGGCAAGGCAGATCCCACCGCGCCTCATGAGGTTTTGCTCGTCGTTGATGGAAACTCGGGACAAAACGTGTTGGCGCAAATCCGCGCGTTTGATGCGGCCGTGGGACTGACCGGTTTGATTGTGACCAAGCTTGATGGCACAGCCAAAGGTGGCACGTTGGCCGCAGTCGCTGCGGGCAGTCAGGGTGTCCGCCCGGTGCCTGTTTACTGGATTGGTGTCGGCGAAAAAATCGAAGACCTGCAGCCCTTTGTCGCAGCCGAGTTCGCAGCGGCGGTAGTGGGCTAAAAGCGTATCGCGTCGAGGTTCAACGCCAGGGGTGTGAGGTCTCTGCGAATTTTTTGAATGCCTCGCTTGCTTCTTTGGTCAGCATCGCAAGGCGCGCCTGGATCCAGCCACACGCAAACCAAGCTTGGGGTTGATCTGTTTTGAGCGATTCGAAAAGTGGTTGTGCCACATACAGATCATTCATTTCACCCAAAATATCTTGAACAGTAGCCAATTGCTTGCGATAGACGGACAAGTTTGATTCGGGAAAAAGAGACTCGCAAAACTGCAAAGCGTAGCGCAATCGTTTGGATTTTTTGCGAAGCGCGTGTTGGTGCTCAATGTCAAGCGTTTGAAAAACCAAACCGTTTCGCACAATCTGTTGATGCCATTTTTTTAGTTTTTTGATCAAGAGAGGCTTGAGCGCAGGCAAGCGCTCGGGTCGGATTGCGCGAGGAAATTCAAAATCAGAGCTAGAGGCGTTGATGGTCGCAGCTGCCGGTCCTAGCAAGGCGTTTGTGGTGATCGCAGGGATGGTGCATTGCGCGAGCGTATCGAGCAGCCAAGATTGAAAGTCCGTGCTCGCCACGTTTTGTGCACTTGAATCCTGAAGAGGCGATGTTGGTAAGACTAACGGGGGCAGGCCAGCGACGGTCAGCAAAGGAAGGATGGATTCTTTTAGGACGTCTTCGTCTCGCGTGCCACCGAGTAGTGAAAAATACGCCTTGATTTTCTGACGATGCTCGAGGGTAGGAAGCTCGGTCAGGCCATCAAAAAATGACCAGGCCGAGCGCAGTCTGCGGATGCCTACACGCAGTTGATGGACGTGCTCAGGCGTGGCGGCTCGACAAACTCCTGCCGTGTCGACCTCACACAGCACTGCGGTGTTGCGCACAATATGCTCGAGGCATTCAGTCGTGACTGCTGCCAACGCCTGAGCCGCATCACGCTCTTTGATCACAGTCGCTAAGTCAATCGACGCTGCGCTTCGAGATTTCCAAAAGTCAGCCACCTGCTGTGCCCTGTTCTGGGCTTGTTGCTCCACTGAAGCGGTGTCGTGGGTATCTTGCGCCTCAAGCGCGGTGAGTTTTTGGGCAAGTTGCGCGAGTTGGTCACCACGCTCCGCTTTGCTTCGAAAGTCAAGGATCAGACCGAACTTTTGTTGCCATGTTCGACCGGTTTCAAAAACCGCCTCAAGTTTTCCGCGTTTGAGTTCAAACTCAACTTCTGAAATGGGGAGTTGCAAGGTGCCGGCACGCAACCAACCTCGATCAAAGGCAAGCTCGACCACGCCCGAGCGCGAGCGGATCTCGCGTAACAGTCTTTGCACATCCGTTTCATAACAGACCTGTAAAGGTTCGGTCAGGCTTGACAGCACATCCCCGACGGGTGTGCCTGCGTAGATCGCCAGGTCCAAGGTCGCATCTGGCCGGTCTTGATTGATCTCAATACGGGAGAGGCTGTGTTCGCCGGGCATTTTGAGTGTTTGTACCCATTGAGGACCCTCGAGCCTGAGTCTGAGCGAAATACGCGCGCGTGCAAGCGCCCGAGACGGGGTGTCGAAATAGAGAGCTCGCAGCTGAATTTCAGAAAATTTAGCGCGCTTGACGGCTTTCTCGACAGGGACTTGTACATCGACGGGCACGTTGAGTTTGAGCTCTTGTTCTGACATCGTCATCCCTCCAGAAAAAGGTCCTTGAATGTTGGCGGTGAAACGAGGCCGAAGCTTATGATTTGAAACCTTTCGCTCGTAGGATGTATTGAGCTATGTCAACAAAACCATCACCAGCTTTTGAGGGTGTCACAAACTTCGGGGGGTGCTTCAAGCGGTGAAGCTGACGTTGAATATTCGCGACACCGACGGATAAATCGAAAAATTCGAACATCGGCTCATCGTTTGGAGAGTCGCCGATAAAGAGTGTAATCCCCAATTGCTCCTGGAGCTTCAGACCGAACTCGCGCGTAAACAGCGTCTGGGTCATGGACAATTTGTCATAATTCCCAAACCAGCCATTCACGTGAATCGAACTGACTTTGGCTTGCGCGCCAGCCTCTTGAAACAGACCCACGATCTTTTGTACCTCGAATTCATTTAACGGAGGGACATCCTCGCAAAAATCAATCGCTAAATCAGCCTCGCGGTAGTGTTGATCGGAGGCCAGCCCGCAGCCAGGGACGGCGCTGAGAATACGCGTCGAGAGTTCATTCAATTTTTGGCGATTCGTGTGTCGTTGCTCAGCCTCAGCAAAGTGATGGGTGAGCATTTTCTTGGCGAGACGGTCGTAACGCATGTAAAAAGCACCGTTTTCACCCACGACGGCAAAAACGGGCCACATCCTGGCGATATGGTCACACCAACCGGCGGGCCGTCCCGTAATCGGGATGACGATCATCCCCGCTTCAGTCAGCTGCTCAAGAGCCGCATAGGCGTGACTGGTCAAGCGACCCTCGGTCGTGATCGTGTCATCAATATCGCTCAAAACAAAGCGAATATTGGCGGCCTGCTGAGCAGAAAGGTCTGTGAGCGGATGCATATAACAGGGATTCTACGTGTGCATTGTTACAGGGATTCTATAATAGGTGTTTCCATGTGCTTCTACTAAACGTCACTATGCCTGCCAAACTTTCCTCCATTTCGCCGCTGAATGTCGATCTTGCGGCTGCGATATCTCCGGTTGCTGAGATCATTTCTGAGCTCAAAATGGGGCGTATGGTGATTTTGGTCGACGAAGAAGATCGTGAAAACGAAGGCGATCTCGTCATGGCGGCTGAGTTCGTCACACCTGAAGCGATCAATTTCATGGTGACGCATGGTCGAGGCTTGGTTTGCCTGACTCTCACCGAAGAGCGTTGCCGCCAGCTCGAGTTGCCGTTGATGTCCAATCGCAATGGTACGCCCTACGGCACCAATTTCACGGTCTCGATCGAGGCTGCGGTGGGCGTGGAAACTGGCATTTCAGTGGCGGATCGTGCAAGAACCATTCGAGTCGCAGTAGCCCGGGATGCTAAACCGACTGATCTCGTCCAGCCCGGGCATATTTTTCCCCTGCGTGCCGTGCCAGGTGGCGTCTTAGTGCGCGCGGGTCACACCGAGGCGGGCTGCGATCTGACTGCGATGGCTGGGCTGACGCCTGCGGCAGTGATTTGTGAAATTTTGAAGCCGGACGGCACGATGGCGCGTCTGCCCGACTTGATCGAGTATGGTTGCACCCATCAGTTGAAAATCGGCACGATTGCCGATCTCATCCAGTACCGCAACGAACATGAGTCCGTGATCGAGCGCATCAGCGAGCGTCGCATCAAGACGCCTTGGGGCGAATTCAATATGATTGCGTACCGCGATACGGTGGCGGGCAATCCACATTTGGCCTTGGTGCATGGCCATGTCGACCCAGCCCGCGAGACTATGGTCCGCGTGCACGAGCCGACTTCGATCCTTGATTTAATGGATGTGCAGAGTCCTGGTCATAGCTGGGGTGTCGCAGAGGCGCTACAGGCGATCCGCGAGAGCGACGCCGGCGTCATGGTGTTTCTCAACTGTCAGGGCTCCTCCAGTCATCTTTTCGATCAAATTTCAGCCTCGCAAGGCGATATGCCTGTGCCAGTCAAACGTGAATCAGGTCGCATGGATTTGCGCACCTACGGCATGGGCGCGCAGATTTTGCGCGATTTGAAAGTCGGCCAGATGCGCTTGTTAGCGCGTCCCCGAAAAATGCCTAGCATCATGCCGGGCTTCGGTCTCGACGTGACCGGTTACGATCACACACCTCCCACCCGCAACACATAGGAAGCACATCATGAGCCCATATACCTTGACTCCCGACATGAATGGCGAGGGCCTGCATATCGGAATTGTTCGTGCCCGTTTTAACGAAGACATTGGTCTGATCGAGCTCGATGCTTGCCTCCAAGAGCTTGAAAGCTTGGGCGTTGACGAACGCGACATCATGGTCGTGACGGTTCCAGGTGCGCTGGAGCTCGGCGTGACCTTGGCGCGTATGGCCGAAACCTTCGAGTTTGATGCTTTGATCGCCCTAGGCGCTGTGATTCGCGGTGAGACCTATCATTTCGAAATCGTCAGTAACGAAAGTGCCTCAGCGATTGCGCGCGTCGCGCTCGAAACCGGTATCCCCGTTGCGAACGGTGTGTTGACCACCGAAACAGATGAGCAGGCAGAAGCCCGCGCTGCGGATAAAGGCCGTGATTGCGCGCAGTGTGCGGTCGAAATGGCGAATTTAGTCGCGGCACTCGAGCCCGAAGCCGACGACGAAGAAGACCAAGAGGATGACGATCTTGAACAACCCCCAGCAAGACGCTAATTCGCCCGCAATGCCCCCACGCAGCGCGCGACGTCGCGCGCGTGAGTTGGCGTTGCAAGGTCTCTACGCCTGGCTTGTGCGGGATACGGAAAGCTTGCAAGATGCCGGCGAAATAGAAGCCCATTTGCGGGACGAGGACGAGTTCGATCTGGCCGATGTTGTGTGGTTTCAGACTTTGTTGCACGGCGCGATGCGTGAGGCTCCCGCTTTACGCGAAAAATTCGCGCCCTTCGTGGATCGTCCACTCGCCGAGCTTTCGCCGATCGAGCACGGCATCTTGCTGATTGGCAGCTTTGAGTTGATCCATCAGCTCGACGTCCCTTATCGCGTCTCGATTAACGAAGCGGTGGAGCTAGCCAAATCTTTTGGCGGCACGGATGGTTTCAAGTTCGTCAACGGTGTGCTGGATAAGCTGGCCGCCGAAGTTCGCACCACAGAGCTTCGGGCAGCAGCCCGGCGCTAGGCACGCATGCGAGCGTGACAATCGTGACAATCGTGACATCCGAATTCGACCTGATCTCTCGCTTTTTCAAACGTCCCGTTCCCGCCGGGATGCTGGGCGGGGGCGACGATTGCGCCTTGTTACGGATCACGCCAGGAATGGAATTGGCAACGAGCAAGGATTTGTTGCTCGAAGGCAGACACTTTTTCCCCCATGTGGATCCCTACACACTTGGCCACAAGTCTCTGGCTGTCAGCTTATCTGATTTGGCTGCGATGGGTGCTAAACCTGTCGCATGCTTACTCGGCCTGGCGTTGCCAAGCTTTAATGAAGACTGGGTCGCGCAATTTGCGGACGGGTTTTATGCTCAGGCCGATCTACATGGCTGTGCGTTGATTGGTGGTGACACCACGCGCAGCGAAAACGGAGTCGCCATCAGTGTGACGGTATTTGGCGAAGTCGATCCTGCACAGACAATGCGAAGAAATGCCGCGCGTGCGGGTGATGACATTTGGGTTTCTGGCCAGCTCGGTGCCGCTGATGTGGCCTACCGACTGCTGGCGGGCTCCTTGATCGATGCAAGCCCTCTTGCACACAAATCACGGGGTTTGTTTGGTTTGGATGGCACCTTGCTAGAGCAAACGCGAGCCGCCCTTGAGACGCCGAGCCCCCGAGTATTTTTGGGGCGTCGTCTCGCTGCGCATGTCCATGCCGCGATCGATATTTCTGATGGTTTGCTGCAGGATTTGGGCCATATCCTTCAGGCAAGTGGGGTTGGTGCGCGCGTCGAGGAGAGACTTTTGCCTGTGCATCCCGCATTGCAGTACCTATCCCATGCCGACCAGCGACGTGCAGCCTTGGCGGGAGGGGATGTGTACGAGTTGTGTCTGACTGCGGCGCTGGATCAGCGTGAGAGCATTGAGCGCATTGGGTTAGAGGCAGGCGTCGCGCTCACCCGTATCGGCCAAGTGGTCGCTGGAACGGCCCTGCAGGTTTTCGACGAAGCAGGGCAGTTGATCCATCCTCTGCCGCAAGGCTTTGACCATTTTCGGGACTAAGATGACGAGCGTTTCAACCCGGCACCGCACGACCTGGCCTACGTTGCGCTGGGTATTTTCTGCGCCAGCACGCATTCTGATGTTTGGCTTTGGCTCTGGTTTGATTCGCCCAGGTTCCGGTACCTGGGGTACCTTGTTGGCGTGGTTGCTCTGGGTCTTAGTCGCGCCCGGCGTGAGCGATCTGGCGATTGGTATTTTCTTATTACTTTGTTTTGTTTATGGCTCTTGGGCGGCTCACCGTGTGAGTCAGTCGATGGGCGTCCAAGATCATGTTGGCATTGTTTGGGATGAATTTGTCGCATTCTGGCTTGTGTTGTGGCTAGTGCCTGAATCGCTGTTGGCCCAAAGCGTGGCCTTTGTTCTGTTTCGATTTTTTGATACGGTTAAGCCGCCACCCATCCGTCAAGTCGATGCGCGTTTTAAAGGGGGCGTTGGCGTGATGCTAGATGACGTGCTTGCTGCCTTTTACACGCTCATCGTGATGGCGTTGATTGTGCACTTCGGTCCTACGACGTATTTCTCCTAACGCTAGTTTTTAGAGATCCATGATGCAAAACGATACGCGCGCTCTCGCAACTCAATTGGGTCAGTTACTCCTTGCGCGTCAAGGATGGCTGGCGACTGCCGAGTCTTGTACCGGTGGACTGCTATCGGGCGCCGCGACGGCTATACCGGGTTCAAGTGGCTGGTTTGATCAGGGCTGGGTGACCTATAGCAATCGTGCTAAACACGCACAGCTCGGCGTCGCACATGCAACGCTGGATACGTTTGGCGCCGTGAGCGAAGAGGTCGCTCGCCAGATGGCAGCTGGGGTGTTGGCCATGGCGCCGCGCGCCACGCTTGCGCTGACCACGACAGGTGTGGCCGGCCCAGGAGGTGGTACAGCCAGCAAGCCTGTTGGCTTGGTGTGGTTCGGGTTTGCCCAGCGCGCACCCTCGGGCGTGATCGTGCACGCGGTTTCTCAAATGTTTGAGGGTGATCGTGATGCCGTCAGAGACGCGTCCGTGGCGTTTTCACTACGCTCGGCCTGCGCCTTGCTTGTTTGAGGCCTCTATCTGTGCGCATTAATGGCGTCACGAGTTTCTTTGGCAACGGCGGCCGCGGCCTCAGTCCAGTGACCTTTGCCTGTGGCGTACAAAATCGCGCGTGAGGAGTTGATCATCATGCCGGTTTTTTGTGCATTACAGCCCGCGGCGCAGGTGGCGGCAATGTCGCCGCCCTGAGCACCGATCCCAGGCACTAAGAGCGGAACGCTATCTCCAATCGCTTTGCGGACTGCGGCAAGTTCATTTGGAAAGGTTGCGCCGACGACGAGTCCACACTGGCCTGTTTTGTTCCACTTATTGGCGACTAAGTCGGCGACACGCAAATACAAAGGCACGCCATCCGTCATCAAAAATTGCAAGTCCGATCCGCCAGGGTTGGATGTGCGGCACAACACGATGACGCCACGATCTTCCCATTCGAGATATGGTTCTACAGAGTCGGCCCCCAGATACGGGCTGACCGTCACCGCATCGGCGCCGTAGCGCCCAAAGACCTCTTGTGCATACTGCGTGGCCGTCGCGCCAATATCACCGCGCTTGGCATCGAGCACCAAAGGCAGGTGAGGGTAGTTTTCTCTCAAGTACGCGCAGAGGTCCTCGAGCTGACGCTCGGCTCCGACCGCTGAGAAATAGGCGATTTGGGGCTTGAAACCACACACAAAGGGTGCAGTGGCGTCGATAATTTGTTTGCAAAACTGAAAAATCCCGTCTGGCTTTCCTTTGAACTCGGCCGGCATGCGGGTCAAGTCTGGATCGAGTCCCACCATCAAGAGGGATTGGGAGCTTGCCCAGGCGGCATTGAGTTTTTGAATAAAAGACATGTCGGAAATATACGTGTAAGGTGCAAAAGGGGGAAACAAGCGCTATTAGAGCCTAAAAATAAATCTAAGCTAAATAAAGTTAAACCACTTGTTGATGAGCAGCGTCAACCAAAGGACACCCGCTGTAAGCAAACTGAGGAAAACTGCTGCGCTCCCGAGATCTTTCGCACGCCCGATCAGTTCGTTGTTTTCTAGCGTGACGGCGTCCGCGACGGCTTCGATTGCAGAATTCAGGAGCTCTACGATTAATACCAGCACTAAGGAACTGAGCAGCAAGATGATCTGTATCGCGCCCTGACCGACCCAAAACGCAACCGGTGTCATGAGTAGCACCAACAAGAGTTCTTGTCTAAAAGCGGCCTCATAGCGCAGCGCAGCACGCAGACCGCTCCAGGAATACCTCGCTGCCTTAAAAACTCTGCCAATGCCGCCTTTACTTTTGTGTTGCGAGGGATGTGAGGACATGATTGCGAACTTGGTTTATAAATGATGGCCGCCTGACGGATTCAGGCTTATCAATTCATTTTCGGAAGATAGCACACCATGCCAATGCTCAACGTTCAAATTCTGCAAGGTCACAGCGCTGCGAAAAAAACGGACTTGCTGAAAAAGCTGACGCAGTCCGTGGTGGACAGCATCGGAGCGCCCTTGGCCTCGGTCAGAGTCGTCTTGCAAGAAATCCCTGCCGAGCATGTCATCGTGGCGGGTGAGATTGGCAAGGAAATGGTCATGATCACGGTGGGTTTGATCCGAGGACGCACCGAGGATCAAAAGGCTGCGGTCATCGCAGCTATGTTTGAGGCCACTGAGCAAGCGATTGGTGTCTCCAAGCAAAATATCCGTGTCATCTTGTTTGATCGTCCTGCAACGGATTTTGGGGTTGCGGGTGGTGTCACAGCCAAGGCCGCAGGTCGTTAATTTTTTATCTTCACCGAATTCTTAAGGTTTTTCATCATGACGAGTGTTCTTCAATACGATCAAGACGATCTGGGTGTTGTGACCCTCACCCTCAATCACCCCGAGACGCGCAATGCCTTGACGGGTACGGGCATTGTCGAAGCGATGCTTGAGGCGTGTCACCGCATTGAACATGACCCGAGCGTGCGCGCGGTCATCATTACAGCGAATGGGCCGATTTTTTCTTCGGGAGGCAAAATCGACGAGATGGAGCGTCAGATTGGCTCAGGTTTCGGCTCTGAGGTTTTACGTCAAGAGTATCGCCAGGGCATCCAGCGATTGCCTCTGGCGATCCATCAGATTGAGGTCCCCACGATTGCGGCGGTCAATGGACCTGCGATTGGTGCAGGCTGTGATCTGGCATGCATGTGTGATGTGCGGATTGCGTCTGAAAATGCGACCTTTGCCGAAAGTTTCGTCAAGGTTGGTATTGTGGCGGGCGACGGTGGCGCTTGGTTTTTACCGCGTGTGATCGGTATGGCGCGCGCGGCCGAGATGTCGTTCACAGGCGAGGCGATTGACGCGAAAACCGCTTTAGACTGGGGCATGGTGTCACGGGTTGTGGCGGCCGAGGATCTGTTGTCGACGGCGCAAACCTTGGCGCGCAAAATGGCGGTCAACTCTGCGCCTGCGGTGCGGATGACCAAACGTTTGTTGCGCGAGGGGCAGACGTCGTCGCTGGCTAATCTGTTGGAGTTGTCGGCTGCGTATCAGGCGATTGCGCACAAGACGGCGGAGCACGCGAAAATTGTCGGTGACTTTATGGCGGCCAAGGCAGCTCGTCGGGCGGCTAGGAAATAACTCTTTCGCATCTCTTGTTCCGGAAACCTGGGGTGTTTGATGTTGCTGAGCAACATTCAAAGCACCCCATTTTCCTGCAAGCTGAGGAAACTTGACGATTTGGGGGCGACCTCGTTACAGGCAAGTGGAGCGCTTGAAGTTTTGCTCAGCAAAACTCTGTGTCAAACTCTGCAATGTTGTTACGTTTCTACATTTAATTGTTCAAGAAGCATTTATGTGGTAACGTTTCTACATTGTCTATGAATATTTAGGTGAGCCATGACCATCACAACTCTTTCAAGCCGCCAATTTAACCAAGACGCTAGCAGAGCCAAGAAAGCCGCAATAGCGGGACCGGTATTCATCACGGACCGTGGTCGGCCGGCGCATGTACTGTTGACCTTTGCTGCATACAAGAAAATCACCGCAAGTCATGCGAAGATTGCTGACCTGCTGGCGATGCCCAACGGTGAAGACTTTGAATTTGATGTGCCGCAATTGCGCGACCTCGCCCGACCAGCGGATTTTTCCTGATGTATGTGCTTGATACCAATGTTGTCTCCGAGCTTCGAAAAATACGTCTTGGCAAAGCG
The DNA here is from genome assembly GCA_945897365.1 of Bordetella parapertussis. Classification (GTDB taxonomy): domain Bacteria; phylum Pseudomonadota; class Gammaproteobacteria; order Burkholderiales; family Burkholderiaceae_B; genus Zwartia; species Zwartia parapertussis_A. The sequence continues at coordinate 25,613 of CAMDFD010000019.1, forward strand.
GACTCGCAATTCGCGATATGGGCCGACAGCATCGAAGCGATGGATTTATATCTATCAGCCATTACGATTCAAGAACTGGAAATCGGTGTTCTGTTGGCAGAACGCCGTGATCCATCTCAGGGCGCAGTATTTAGGTTGTGGCTCAATGATCACGTCATCCCGGCTTTCAATGGTCGTATTTTGCACGTTGATACTGCTGTTGCTCAACGGAGTGCAAAGCTCCATGTACCTGACCCTCGCCCTGTTCGTGATGGCTTGATCGCTGCGACGGCGCTTGTACACGGCATGACCGTCGTGACGCGTAACGTGGCCGACTTTGAGCCAACCGGTGTAACGACACTCAATCCCTGGCGGGCAGGGGTAATATCTAGCTGAATTTCAGAAACTTACCCCCCTGCACTTGAAATCCCCAAAACAACCCTTATAATTAGCACTCAACTGCAACGAGTGCTAACAATCCTCCAGCAGTCTTACCCACAACCTATTTTTGTATATAACAGGAGTTCTACATGGCCCTGCGTCCCCTGCACGATCGCGTGATCGTCAAACGCCTGGACAACGAGCGCAAAACTGCCTCGGGCATCGTCATCCCTGAAAGCGCCGCTGAAAAGCCCGATCAAGGTGAAGTGCTAGCTGTTGGTCCCGGCAAACAAACCGAAGATGGCAAAGTCCTGAAAATGGACGTCAAAGTTGGCGACAAAGTGTTGTTCGGCAAGTATGCCGGCCAGACAGTCAAAGTCGACGGCGAAGAAGTCCTCGTCATTCGTGAGGAAGAAATCCTCGCGGTTGTCCAGTAAACAGAACACTCGAAGGAAAGTTAAATGGCTGCCAAGCAAGTTTTATTCGGCGATGACGCACGCGTCCGTATCGTCCGTGGCGTAAATATTCTCGCCAATGCAGTGAAAACCACACTCGGCCCAAAGGGTCGTAACGTTGTGCTCGAGCGCTCTTTCGGTGCCCCAACCGTCACCAAAGACGGCGTGTCGGTCGCTAAAGAAATCGAACTCAAAGACAAATTTGAAAACATCGGCGCACAGTTGGTCAAGGAAGTTGCTTCCAAGACCTCTGACAACGCTGGTGACGGTACAACCACCGCAACCGTGTTGGCTCAGTCGATCGTTGTTGAAGGCCTCAAGTACGTGGCTGCCGGCATCAATCCAATGGACCTCAAGCGCGGTATCGACAAGGCTGTGATCGCGGCTGTTGCTGAGCTCAAAAAGCTCTCCAAGCCTTGCACTACGACCAAAGAAATCGCTCAAGTCGGTTCGATCTCTGCAAACAGCGACTTCTCCATCGGCCAGATCATTGCTGACGCAATGGACAAAGTCGGCAAAGAAGGCGTTATCACTGTCGAAGACGGCAAGTCACTCGACAATGAACTCGACGTCGTCGAAGGTATGCAGTTTGACCGTGGCTATTTGTCACCTTATTTCATCAACAACCCTGAAAAGCAAGTGTCAGCGTTGGATGATCCATTTGTTCTGATTTACGACAAGAAAGTCAGCAACATTCGCGATCTGCTCCCAATTTTGGAGCAAGTCGCCAAGTCAAGCCGTCCTTTGTTGATCGTGGCTGAAGACGTCGAAGGCGAGGCTTTGGCCACGCTGGTCGTCAACAACATTCGCGGCATCCTCAAGACCACAGCTGTCAAGGCGCCTGGTTTTGGCGACCGTCGTAAAGCGATGCTCGAAGACATCGCCATCCTCACCGGTGGTACGGTCATCTCCGAAGAAACAGGCATGTCGCTTGAGAAAGCAACATTGGCTGAACTCGGTCAAGCCAAGCGTATCGAAGTCGGCAAAGAAAACACCACAATCATCGACGGTCATGGCGATACCAAGTCGATCGAAGCACGCGTCAAGCAGATCCGTGTCCAGATCGAAGAAGCAACGTCTGACTACGATCGTGAAAAACTGCAAGAGCGCGTGGCCAAATTGGCCGGCGGTGTTGCGGTGATTCGTGTCGGTGCATCAACCGAAGTCGAAATGAAAGAAAAGAAGGCACGTGTCGAAGACGCACTGCATGCAACCCGTGCAGCCGTCGAAGAAGGTATCGTTCCTGGTGGTGGCGTTGCGTTGATTCGCACACGCGCTGTGGTGGCCTTGGTTAAAGGCGACAACGCCGATCAAGACGCTGGTATCAAGCTTGTCTTGCGTGCCATCGAAGAGCCTCTGCGTACCATCGTGGCGAATGCTGGTAACGAGCCAAGCGTTGTGGTCAATAACGTTGCGAACGGCACAGGTAACTACGGCTTTAACGCCGCCACCGGCGAGTACGGTGACCTGGTCGAGCAAGGCGTGTTGGATCCAACCAAAGTCACACGTACAGCTCTGCAAAATGCAGCCTCCGTTGCCAGCTTGTTGCTGACAACAGAAGTCGCTGTTTGCGAACTCGCCGAAGACAAGCCAGCAGCCGGCGGTATGGGTGGTGGTGACATGGGCGGAATGGGCGGTATGGGCGGAATGGGCGGTATGGGCTTCTAAGTCCACATCGTTGACCTCGAGACTTGTCTCGGGGGTCGCCAGATCGAACCCTCGGAGAGATCCGAGGGTTTTTTTATTGGATGCGCGGATGAGTGGCAGGTGGTTGTCTACCGCGTGCGGCTGACATGACGGCAGCCTCGCTCCCGAGTATGCTTGCGCAGGTGGCTGAATAGCCTAAAAAATGAATTCAAAAGGAGTGTTGGCAATGAGTGAAGGCGGGCAAGTACGAACAGTCTGGACAGAGTCCGAGCTCACAGCATTAGCCGTGCGTGCATTTCAAGGCCTTGGCCTGACAAAAACAGATGCTGCAGACGTTGTTCGTATATTGGTGTTGGCGGATCTGTTTGGTTTGAGTACCCATGGTTTGTCACGCGTGGAGTCCTATGGTGAGCGCCTGTTGGTTCAAGGGATTCGCGCACAACCAAACATTCAAGTTGACTCTCCCGCTCCCGCACTCAGACTCGTGGACGGTGATAATGGCGTCGGGCCTTTGGTGGGCATGCATGCGCTGCGTGCCGCAATGGACGCAGCGGGTCAATACGGTATCGGAATGGCCTTTGCCCGCGGCAGCAACCATTTTGGACCGATCTCTCCTTATTCTTTGATCGCCGCCCAAGAGGGCTTTGCCAGCATCATCGGCAGTAACGCGACAACCACGATCGCCCCTTGGGGTGGCAGCGATGCCCGTTTAGGTAATAGTCCTTTGGGTTTCGGCATCCCCAACCCGGGTGGCCAACCTTTTTTGCTTGATATGGCAATGAGTGTGGTAGCACGCGCCAAAATCCGTAACGCGTTTAAGCGCGGTGAGGCCATCCCAGATACGTGGGCAACCGATGATAAGGGGCGGGCAACGACTGATCCTAAAGCGGCGCTAGACGGCTTTCTCCAGCCGATTGGCGGCCATAAGGGCTATGGACTGGCACTCATGGTGGATATGTTTGCGGGACTTTTGTCCAACGCTGCATACCTGACGCACGTCAAATCCTGGGTCGATGCACCGGATGAGCCGCAAAACCTAGGGCACTTTTTTATTTTGATCAATACCAACTTGTTGGGTTCATCTCAGTGGTTGACAGATCGTATGATGGACTTTGCTTCGATCTTGCATGACAGTCCCCCTGCAGTTGAGGGGCGTCCAGTCATTATGCCAGGTGAAATTGAACTGAAAAAAATGGCACAACAGCAGGTTGCTGGAATCACGTTGGATCCGGCGGTCGTCACACTCTTGCAAGAGCATGCAGCCAAGGTTTCATAAAAAATACTAGAGGAGACATTTGTGCACGAATGGACTTGGTTATGGATACCCGCAACGATTTTTGCGGCAGCGGCTCAGGCTGGACGTAATGCGATTCAGAGAAGTTTGACTGAACAGCTTGGTACGCTGGGCGCGACGCAGGTGCGATTTCTGTATGGGTTTCCGTTTGCTGTGCTTTTCACTGCGATCGCGCTGATGGTCACTGGTTCAGTTATGCCAAAAATGGACTTAAGCTTTGTGTTGTTTGTATTGGCGGGTGCGCTGTCACAAATCGCTGCAACGGCCTTGATGCTCGCCGCGATGCGACAGCGTGCGTTTGTTGTGGTAACCGCATGGACAAAAACGGAGCCTGTCCAAGTCGCACTGTTTGGTCTGGTCGTGCTGGGTGATCGAATCTCTATTTTGGCAATGGTGGCAATCATCATTGCAACGGTGGGTGTGACGATCATGGCTCGCAAGCCAGGTACCACTGCGCCTGAAGAGTCTTCATGGAAGCCAGCAGCCTTAGGTTTACTTGCGGGTGCGTTTTTTGCGATCGCAGCAGTGACGTTTAGGGGTGGCATTCTTGCCTTGGGTGAAGCGCATTTCTTTGTCCGCGCCTCATGGACCTTAACGTGCGGCTTGGGCGTGCAGACGATTGTGCTTGCCGCTTGGATGATGAGCTTTCATCGAGAGGCTTGGATCAAGTGTCTCAAGGCTTGGCGCATTTCAATTTGGGGAGGCTTGCTTGGCGCCTCCGCGTCGCAAGGTTGGTTCTTGGGTTTTGCCTTAACGGCCGCAGCGAACGTTCGTACCTTGGGCTTGATTGAGGTGCTGTTTGCTCAGCTACTGTCGTGGCGTATATTTTTGAGTAAAAGCTCCAAGCAAGAGACCTTTGGTATTGTCTTGATTGTGATTGGCGTGTCTTGCTTGCTGCTTTCTACGGGTTAAGTCACCATCAATAAAGGCTCTACTCGAGCCTTTTTAATTGCGGTCTGCTTTTGCTGCCTACTTGTTCTTTCTATTGCAACAGTGGCAGACGCTTTGTTGCCGTATCGGCAGCAGGTGTTCCTTTGTAGTCCTTGACGATACGTTGGAGAGTCGTTTTCGCTCCAGCACGGTTGTTCAACTCAATCTGGGAACTCGCCACCATCAGCAATGCATCCGCAGCACGTGGTTCAGTAGGAAATTTTTGTACCATGGCTTGAAGCGTTGTAATCGCACCCTTAAAGTCCTTCGTCATAAAACGGCTGCTCCCGAGATAAAACTGTGCGGTCGGTGCGAGTTTGCTGTCTGGATACAGCGTCAAAAATGCGGTGAGGTTTAGAACGGTTTCTTTGTACTGAGCCTTGCGATAAGATTCTATCGACTGCTCGAAAGCCGCTTGTTCGCGAGGATCTTGAGAGCGTGGATCGGCAGGGCGACCACCAGCGGCACCGCCTGCCCCCGCTGGGCGACCGAGCTGTTCGAGGTCGCCACGTAAGCGAACAATTTCTTGACCGAGCGCTTCGATTTGGTCTGAGAGCTGAATACGTGCCCGCTGGTTCGCTTCGTTCATCGTACGAATTTGCTGACGTAAATCGAGAATCGCCTTGCGTGCTTCATCGTCGGTGAAAGCAAGCGCAGACGGGCTCAGCAGTACGCTACTTATTAGTACGAGACATGAACTGACGCAACGCCAGGTAAGGGTGTTGGTGCGCATAAAATTCACTCCTTTAACAACAAAGCGGCCCTTGGCCGCTTTGTGACAGACCAAACTATTTGATCAGTTTAACGCTTGTAGTTGAAATCAGCACGACGGTTTTCCGCATAGTCTGCTTCAGAGTCACCCAAGGCTTTGGGTTTTTCTTTACCAAAGCTGATGGTTTCAACTTGCGTATCGGGCACGCCAATCAACGTCAACATACGACGAACGGCTTCTGCACGACGCTGGCCGAGTGCCAAGTTGTATTCGGAACCACCACGCGCGTCAGTGTTGCCTTCGATGACAACGCGTTGTTGTGGTGCGCTCACAAGGTACTTGCCATGTGTATCGACCAGTGAGCGGTATTGATCGCTGACTGTGTAGCTGTTGTAGTCGAAATAGACTGAACGCTGCTTAGCTAGAATACTTTGTGGGTTGAACGGGTCTAACACGCCCGAGCCATCCGCACCGCTTTTACCGGCTTGGTCGTCCAGAGAAACAGAGCTACAAGCAGCCAGGCCGGCAGCGAGTGCAGCAATCGTCACAACTTTAGCGATACGCGATCTCATGATATTTACCTTAGAGAGAAATTCAAACAACTATATACAAAAATGTTAACTAAACTTTTTAAAACTATTTGTTCGTAAAGGGACCCCAGGTCGGCTCACGAATTTCACCATTCAACACGGATAGCGTCTGTCGCACACGTCCATCGCTTGAAACACCTGCAAGAACACTGCGACCACCTTGATTTGCAGCGTATAGGACTTGCATGCCATTCGGCGCAAAACTCGGTGATTGGTCATCCCGACCTTGCGTTAAGAGAGATTCGGCGCCACTCGCCAGATCCAGTGATGAGACGCGATAAGAGCCGTCGCGCCGTGTCACAGATAGCAGTGTTTTCCCGTCAGGAGAAACCCTTGGTGAGATATTGTAACTGCCATTGAAGGTCACGCGGCGAGGTTCGCCGCCCTGCGCGCTCACTTGGTAGATTTGTGGGCTGCCACTGCGGTCACTCGTGAAATAAATCGTCTTGCCATCTGGGCTAAACGTTGGCTCGGTATCGATCAAGGGCGAGCGTGTCAGGCGGCGCAGATTTCCACCGTCACTGGCATTGACTAAGTAAACCTGAGAAAGACCATCTCGCGTGAGTACGACAGCCAAAGTATTACCATCAGGTGACCAAGCAGGCGCCGAGTTGTTGCCTTTGTAATTGGCGACTGGAAAGCGCTTGCTTGTTGAAAGTTGGTGAACATACACGACGGGTTTGCCAGACTCAAAGCTCACATAAGCCAGGCGGGAACCATCGGGTGACCAAGCAGGAGAAATAATGGGCTCGCCAGAGCGCAGGGCGACTTGGGGATTTTGACCATCGGCGTCCGCGATTTGGAGCTCAAAGGTTTTTCCACGCTTTAAGACATAGGCAATGCGCGTAGAAAATACGCCTCGGATTCCAGTGATTTTTTCGTAGATGTGGTCGGAGATCTGGTGCGACATACGACGTAATTCTTTTTCACTGCCAACAATCGTGATCTCATCGAGCGTACCGCGTTTGACCGTATCGCCCAAGCGGTATTTGATTTCGAAGCGATCACCATTGCGCGTCACGGTGCCATAAGCGAGGAAGTCGACACCACGCTTACGCCACTCATCATAGGCGATGGGTGTCGCATAGGTCAGCGGCGTGCCTGCTGTACTGATTAAACGAAACTGACCGGTCCGCGTCAGATCGGCGCGAATAATTTCAGCGATCTGTGCGCCAGCGCCGTCACCGCTGAAGTCAGCAATCGCGACAGGGTATTGTTGTGCGCCCGCGCCCGAGATATCGACGCGCAGTTGAGCCTGAGCAGAAAAACAAAAGCCCAGCAGCAAAGTCAGCAAAGCCAAGCTAAGCCAAGACTTGAGTGCAAGCATAATAGATGACGGGTACAAGCTGCTCATAGGTGCTGTGTGACAATTCATGGTTTCAGGACTCCTGTCAATCATACATATTGTAAATGACGTCGATATAACCAGGATACTTTCCTGAGGGCGGAGTCGGGAAAGGAGAGCATCGACGGATACCGTTTTCTACATCACGATCAAAGATCGAGTTGCCAGAAGTACGGGTTAGCTTGACGTTGGATACCGTGCCATCGGGTCGGAGATTGACACGAAATTGCGCCGCAGGGTTGGTTTTTTCGCGTGGGGGGGGCGAAAAGCGAACACCGGGCTGAACGCAGGCTTTGACCTTGGCACCATAGCCATCATTACGTCCGCCGCCGGCTTGGTTGCGGTCTGCTGTACCACCTGGAATACCTGCCGCGCCAAGAGCATCGCTGCGGAAGGCATCTTTGAGAGCCTTGTCAGCGGCTGCTTTTTTGGCGGCATCCGCCTTCGCCTTTTTGTCAGCGTCTTCCTTGGCTTTTTTGTCAGCCGCTTGTTTCGCTTTTTTGGTTTCCTCTTCTTTCTTTTTCTTTTCTTCAGCCGCTATTTTTGCTGCTTCTTGTTTTTTTAGCACTTCAGCTTTTTTAGCCGCATCTTCTTTTTCCTGTTTTTCTTGCTTTTCGCGCTCGATACGTTCGGCATTTTTACGCTCCAAGTCTAGGCGGTCACGCTCTTGTTTTTCTGCTTTTTCGCGCTCGTGTTTGATCCGCTGCTGTTCTTTTGCAGCATCTTCTCTGGCTTTTTTCTCGGCAGCTTCTTTTTCAAGTTGCGCGCGCTCAAGCTCCGCATGTCGTTTGCGCTCTTCTTCTAGGGCAATTTCAGGATCGATCACCGGCTTAGGTTCAGGCGCTGCCTTCGCTACCGGAGGAGGAGGTGGTGGCGGTGGCGGTGGCGGAGGTGGCTCCGGCTTGGGCTCGGGCTCGGGCTCGGGCGCAGGTTCCGGTTTGGGTTCGCTCTTTGAGGGCGGAGGATTGACGGGTGTGGTGCCGTCCATCCAGAGCTCCACTTGAAGCGGACCTTGGGCTTCGTTTTTCCAATTGAGACCCACGACAAGAAACAATACCAATATACCGTGCGCAAGCATGGCCAAGCCAAAAGCGCGCCAATTGAGCGCTTCTTTGGGTGGCAGACTAGGCCCGCTTGGGATGGGATCGTAGCGTGGGGTCATGGGTTGAGCAACAAGCGCTAAGCAAGTGTGCGAGAAGCCTTTTATTTTTTGGTTGTGTTGGGTGTATTCGCTGGTGCACGTTTAGGCGATGCATTGGGCGCTGGGGAAGTCTCACTCTTTTGATCCACAAGTAAACCAAGTTTTGTGACACCATTTTTTCGAAGGTCATCCATGACCTTCATCACAACCTCATAGGGGACTTTACCGTCCGCAGAAATAATGACGGGCTGGTCAGGCTTGAGTTCGGAAAGAATCGTTTGAGCAAGAGCACTACGCTCGACAGAAATGAACGTTGCGCCAGCGTCACGTTTGCGCCAAGAAATTTTGCTGTCCTCTTCGATTTGAACTTCGAGGGGCGCTGCTGGCACATTGGCAGCCTGCCCAACAGAGGGCAGCTCAATCACGCCTGGTGTAATGAGAGGTGCCGTCACCATAAAAATGACCAACAAAACGAGCATCACGTCGATATAAGGCACGACGTTGATCTCGTTTTTCAGACGCCGACCCGCACGCCCGGAGCTTGAGCGGACCGAGGACATTAGCGCACCTGCCTCTGAAGAATGTTCAGAAATTCGTCGACAAAGGTTTCAAAGCGGATCGATAAGCGGTCAATGTCGTGTGTGTAGCGGTTATACGCCACAACAGCTGGAATGGCGGCAAACAGTCCGATCGCGGTGGCGATGAGCGCCTCTGCGATGCCGGGAGCGACCGCGGCTAGTGTTGCCTGTTGGACATTCGCCAAACCGAGAAACGCGCCCATGATGCCCCAGACGGTGCCAAGCAAGCCGATATAGGGGCTGACAGAGCCTGCAGAAGCCAGAAAGTTGAGGTGGGATTCGAGTTCGTCGAGCTCACGTTGAAACGCCGCACGCATGGCGCGCCGCGCGCCGTCCATCGTGCCATTGACATCGGTCGTCGAGCCGCTGCGACGTGCTTTCAGAAACTCGGTCATGCCCGAGTCAAAAATACGCGCAAGGGCGCCTTGTTCTGCACGGCGTGTGGAAATCGACTGATGCAGCAAGGCAAGATCGCCACCCGACCAGAAGTCGTCTTCGAAGCGTCTAGTTTGGAGCAGTGTTTTTTTGATGGTTGCGCGTTTCGCAAAAATAAAAGTCCAGGAGACAACGGAAATGCCAATGAGTAGCAGCATAATGAACTGTACGGGCAGGCTAGCATTGAGCACTAGCGAGAGCATCGACATATCTTGGGTAGTTTGCATCACTTATTCCTGAGTAATTGCGGCTAATTTGGAGCGAACGGATTCTGGAATTGCAGCGACCCGCATATTAACGGTTTCTACGCAACAGACTTGGATATTACTTTGGGTCATCAGTTCCCCGTTTCTCATGACGGACTGTGAGAAGTGTAACGAAGCGCGCCCCATTCGTGTGACTTCGCTTTCAATCTGCAACAAATCATCGAGACGTGCGGGCGAGATGTAGCGTACATCGACGCGTACCACCATAAAACCACGTTGCTCTTGATTGGCAAGGTCGGATTGATTGACGCCGAGTGAGCGTAGCCATTCTGTTCGGCCGCGTTCCATGTACTTGAGGTAGTTTGCATAAAAAACAACACCACCCATGTCTGTGTCTTCGTAATAGACACGGACAGGCATGCGGTGTTTAAAGCTGGGGCGCTCAATGGGCATAAAAACCTGATAAACATTTAAGAGGATTCGAGCAATGCGAGCGTCTGGTTGACGCAATCCGCAAGTGGGATGCGCGCGGCTTCTGTTTGTTTGCGACCGAGAACCTCGACAACACCGTCATTCAGACCGCGTTCGCCAACCGTAATGCGCACTGGGGGGCCGATGAGCTCCCACTCGGCGAACATGATGCCTGGCCGTTGGTCGCGATCGTCGAGGATGACATCAATGCCGCGGGACTTGAGCTCGGCGTAGAGTGTTTCGCTGGCCTGTCTGACGGCTTCGCTTTTACCCCAGCCCACTGCACAAATCGCCACTTCAAACGGCGCAATGGCTCGGGGCCACACGATGCCTTTGGCGTCATGATTCTGCTCGATGGCGGCACCAACAATACGCGTGACACCAATACCATAGCAGCCCATTTCCATGAGCGCGGGTTTGCCGTTTTCATCGAGGAAAGTCGCCTTGAGTGCTTCGGAGTATTTCGTGCCAAGATAAAAGACATGTCCGACTTCGATCCCGCGCTGGATGGCGAGCGTCCCCTGACCGTCGGGGGCGCGGTCACCCTCAACCACATTGCGCAGATCGGTCACCAAACTAGGCTCGGGCAAGTCTCGCACCCAGTTCACGCCTGTCAGGTGAGCACCTTCTTGATTAGCGCCACAAATAAAGTCGTGCATCTTGGCGACGGTTAGGTCAGCCACGATATGCAAGGGTTTTTTGGTCGCGACAGGACCCAGATAACCAGGCTTGCAACCGAAGTGTTCGACAATTTCAGCCTCTGTGGCAAAACGGAAGCCTTTATTCAACCCTGCAACCTTGCCTACTTTGATTTCATTGAGTTCGTGATCGCCGCGAAGCAGTAACAGCCAGATTTGTGCTGGCTTGCCTTCTTGTTCTGTGGCGAGCACGATGGATTTCACAGTATGACTCAGCGAAACCTTGAGCATCTCTGCCACCATTTCACATTTAGTGGCCTCGGGTGTTGCAACGGATTGCATCGGAGCACCTGGAGCCGCACGTTCACTGATTAGGCAGGGCGCAGGTGCCAACTCGATGTTGGCGGCATAGTCGGAGCGAGGATCGTAGACGATCAGATCTTCGCCAATATCTGCAATCACCTGAAACTCGTGGCTCTGAGAACCGCCGATCGAGCCGGTGTCCGCCGCAACCGCGCGAAAGGTCAGACCCAGGCGCTCGAAAATGCGCATGTAGGCATCAAACATCACCTGATAACTTTTTTGTGCGCCTGCGACGTCACGATCAAAGGAGTAGGCATCCTTCATGGTGAACTCACGTCCGCGCATCACGCCAAAGCGTGGGCGACGCTCGTCGCGAAATTTTGTCTGGATGTGATAGAAATTGACGGGTAAATGGCGCCAACTCTGAATTTCGTTGCGCGCGATATCGGTAATTACCTCTTCGGATGTCGGTTGTAAAACAAAATCGCGGCCATGGCGATCTTTGATACGTAACAGTTCGGGACCGTATTGTTCCCAGCGCCCGGATTCGACCCACAGTTCGGCAGGCTGCACGAAGGGCATTAAAAGCTCGAGCGCTCCGGCTGCGTCCATTTCCTGGCGGATGATGTGTTCGACTTTTCGAATCACGCGCAGACCAAGCGGCATGTAGTTGTAAATACCCCCGGCGAGTTTGCGAATCATGCCGGAGCGCATCATGAGTTGATGGCTCGCGATTTCGGCGTCGTTGGGGGCTTCTTTGAGAGTGCTGATGTGATAAGCGGATGCGCGCATTGTTTGATGAAAAATTTATTAAGGCAATTTGCCCAACAGGTACGTATAATTAAATGCAATTGTATTGAATTCGCTAGGAGTGGCCATGCTTGATCGCGAAGGCTACCGTCCTAATGTCGGAATCATCCTCGTTAATCAAAAAAATGAGGTCTTTTGGGGTAAGCGTATCAGGGAACATGCTTGGCAGTTCCCTCAAGGTGGCATTAAACACGGTGAAAGTCCTGTACAAGCCATGTTTCGCGAACTCCACGAAGAGGTCGGTCTCCAACCCGATCATGTCCGCATTTTAGGACGCACAAGAGAGTGGTTGCGTTACGACGTGCCGGATACCTTTATCCGTAGGGAGTCGCGCGGGCATTACAGAGGGCAAAAACAGATTTGGTTTTTGCTGAGGATGCTTGGGCGCGACATCGACGTGAAGTTGAGAGCGACCCAGCATCCCGAGTTTGATGCGTGGCGCTGGAGTCATTACTGGGTGTCTCTCGATGCTGTGATTGATTTTAAGCGTGACGTTTACACACAGGCGCTCAACGAACTCTCGCCCTTGATTTTTAAGCGTGGCCAAGAGTCGCGCTTTGAGTCATCGGTTGCAGTCGGGCCACTTGATGCCGAAACGCCCGCTTCACAGGCCCAAGATCACGTTTAAAAGCACCGTTTTATAGACGCGTACCCTAGTTACATCATAAAAAAATGACGCTTAAACCTTAAGCGTCATTTGATATGCTTGAATGCTAAATAGTGCTAAGCAATGCTTACTTCAGTCGCTTGATCAGGCTGGAGGTATCCCAGCGCGATCCACCCATTTTTTGTACGTCTGCATAAAACTGATCAACTAGCGCGGTCACAGGTACACGCGCGCCATTACGGCGAGATTCGTCCAAAACGAGACTCAAATCCTTGCGCATCCAGTCCACCGCAAAGCCAAATTCGAACTGATCGTCGACCATGGTGTTGCCACGATTTTCCATCTGCCAGCTTTGGGCGGCGCCTTTGTTGATGACATCAAGGACTTGCTTCATGTCCAGGCCTGCAGCCTGGCCAAAGGCGATGCCCTCAGACAAACCTTGCACCGCGCCTGCGATACAGATCTGATTGACCATCTTAGCAAGTTGACCCGCGCCAACAGGACCCACCAAGGTCACGGCACGCGCCATCACAGCGATGACATCGCGCACATGTGCAAAGTCAGCGGCATCACCGCCGCACATGACGGTCAGCATGCCGTTCACTGCGCCGGCTTGGCCGCCAGACACAGGCGCGTCGATGAACTTAATCGATTTGCCCTGTGCCACGGCATGCATTTCGCGTGCAACGGAGGCCGATGCCGTCGTGTGATCGACATAGGTGGCACCTGCATGCATGCCTGCAAAAGCACCGTCGTTGCCTAGCACGACACTACGTAAGTCATCGTCATTGCCGACGCAGGAAAAAACGATCTCTGCGCCGCTTGCAGCTTCACGAGGTGTTGCGCAAGCACGACCACCAAACTCTTTTACCCAGGCTTGCGCCTTTTGTGCGTTGCGGTTGTAGACCGTGACATGGTGACCCGCTTTCGCCAAATGACCTGCCATCGGCAGACCCATCACCCCCAAGCCCAAAAATGCGACTTTACGGGGCGAAGAGGCTTCGTAAGTTTTGCTGTTGATCGATGCCACGGATTAGGTTTCCTCGAAAATCTCACGCTTCTTCTTGAGGGAAGGCAGCGAAATGATGAGTACCAGCAAGGCAGCAACACCTAAGAGCGAGGCAGACAGAGGGCGTTCGAGGAAGGTCATGAAATTACCTCGAGACAGTAGTAGGGCTCGCCGGAAGTTTTCTTCCATCAATGGTCCCAATACCAAGCCCAGCAACAAAGGCGCGCCTTCGCATTTCAGCTTAGACCAGAGATAACCCACGATGCCGAAGATCGCCGTGACAACGATGTCAAACACGTTGTAGTTCAGCGAGTACACCCCGATCGTACAAAACAGCAGGATGGCAGGATAAAGCACGCGGTAGGGAACGGTCAGTAGTTTGATCCAGATTCCGATTAGCGGAAGGTTCAGCACCACCAACATCAGGTTACCAATCCACATAGAGGCAATCAGACCCCAGAACAACTCTGGGTGGCTGGTCATCACTTGAGGACCAGGCTGGATGTTGTGAATGGTCATTGCACCAACCATCAGCGCCATCACAGCGTTACCTGGAATACCCAGTGTCAACAGAGGAATAAACGAGGTCTGTGCACCGGCGTTGTTGGCGGACTCAGGACCTGCCAAACCAGCAGGGTGGCCTTTGCCGAAACGCTCAGGATTCTTGGAGAGTTTCTTTTCGATGGTGTAGGACGCGAATGATGACAACACCGCACCGCCGCCAGGCAAAATACCCAGTACAGAACCGACGGCCGTTCCGCGAAGCACCGCGGGCCATGACTCTTTGAATTCTTGCTTGTTGGGATAAAGCGAACCGATTTTGGAGTTCACCTCGACGCGATTTTCTTTTTGCTCGAGGTTGGTCATGATCTCGGTAAAACCGAACACGCCCATGGCCACGATGGCAAAACCAACGCCGTCTTGCAGTTCGGGGATGCCGAAGTCAAAACGCGCCACGCCGGAGTTGACGTCCGTACCAACCATGCCCAGCAACAGGCCCAGCAAAATCATGGCGATGGCTTTCATCAGCGAGCCAGAGGCCAACACCACAGCCCCGACGAGTCCCAGCACCATCAAAGAGAAGTACTCAGCGGGGCCGAATTTGAAGGCGAGTTCAGCTAACGGCGGTGCAAAAGCGGCGATCAACAACGTTGCCACGCTACCTGCAAAGAACGAGCCCAAGGCTGCAATAGCCAGTGCCGCACCTGCCCGGCCATTTTTAGCCATCGCGTGACCGTCTAGCACCGTCACCACCGCGGAGGTTTCCCCCGGGAGATTCACCAAAATCGCTGTAGTGGAGCCACCGTACTGCGTGCCGTAATAAATACCGGCCAGCATGATCAGACCCGCGATGGGGGGCAACACATACGTGATTGGCAGCAACATTGCGATGGTGGGCACGGGACCCAAGCCTGGCAAGACGCCGACCAAGGTGCCCAACAAACAGCCCAGGAATGCATAGGCGAGGTTTTCAGGAGTAAATGCCACTCCGAAACCAATCATCAAGTTATTTAAAAGATCCATGAATCAGTGCTCCTTAGTTCATGCCAAGAAATGCAGGCCAAATCGGGAACACCAACTTGAGACCAACAATGAAAGCCAAATAGCACAAAATGGCCAGGAATATTGCGTTTGCAATCGTGACTTTCCAGGTGAACTCGTGGCTAGCCATGGCGCTGATAATGACCAAGACAAGCATTGAAATGATGAGTCCTGCCGGTTGCAAGATGAAAGCAAAGACAAGGACTGAGGCAGTAATAATCGCCATGATTTTGAAATCAAATCTTTCGACTTCAGTTGTGGCGGCCTTTTTGCTCAAAGAACCTAACAAAATCAAAACGCCAAGAATCGCCATCAGGACCCCAAGCCAATGAGGGAAATACCCGGGCCCCATTCGCGCGGCAGTACCCATTGAGTACTCGAGGGATTTCCAGGCGAAAGCCGAGCCGATGATAATGAACATCACTCCCGACCAGAAGTTCTGTTTGTTTTTAACCTGCATGGTGACAAGCTCCTTGACTACGCTGCAAATAATTGTTTTAAGACTGGGGACGAAAGACGACCACCAAGTAAACTAAATGAACTCTTGAAAGAGATAATTAACTAGAGTGCATTACGGACTGCATGGTAAAGGAGAGTACGACCAATGCAAACTAAAAAGCACGAGATTTTTGATGGGGTTTTCCCTAAAAAAGGGTTATACCTAGGTCGCTTTAGTCAAAGATCGTCTGATATCTTTGATTTAGGGGGTGCGCCATGATTTTTAAGTGCGTACTTTGTTCACTTATCATGCGAAACTGAATCCTGGCTGACAAAGGTCACAGAGATTAAGTTTTTTTCTTGGGATTCGCGACCAGTTTTGGCGAAGCCTATTTCGCTTTTTCATTTTTGCTTTACGATATCGAAATGCTTGAAGATCTCGATCACCTATCTACGCGCTTGGCGAAACTACTCGCCTACACCCAGCAATTGTTCGCTGAACAGACTGCTTTGCGAGCTCGTCTCACTCAGATCGAGGGCGAGCGTGACGCTTTGCGATCACAACTCGCCCAAGAAGGCACGCAAACTCAGACCTTGAGCCGTAAAGCTGAAACTGCCGCGTCGGAGCGTGATGTATTACAAGGGTCTTTAGATTTATTTAAGCAAGAGCATCAGGCGCTTCAAACGCAACTCGCCTCGCGCGAAAAAGAAGTTTCAGCGTTGCGTGATGTGACGACGCAAGCTCAGCACCGTATCGACGCAGTGTTGGAGCGCTTGCCGGGTGCGCCACAGGCCGAGGAGAAGCAATAATGGAGCGCGTCGATATTTCCATCTTAGGCCGCGATTATTCTTTAACGTGTCCTCCGGAAGAAAAACAAGCATTATCGGATGCGGCTCAGCATGTCAGTCAGCTTACGGGGCGTATTCAAGGTTTGGGTAAGGTTTCCGGGAATGAGCGCATTGCGGTGATGGCAGCGATCCAGATCGCGGTTGAGCTTCTTTCGGTGCGCGCACCTGACGGTCCGCTAGGCGGCTTGGCGGTTGGCGACTTCAAGCGTAGAATTGACGACATGAATGCAATGCTCGACGAAGCGCTTGCAACAGTGGCTCCCAATCGTGGGACAAAGCCCCGCTGACCAGCCCTCGTCGAGAGTAAAGTTTGTCCCTGCTGTGTTCGTCACTAGGTCATATATTCTCAGAACCAATGCTTTGGCATATTCAGGTCGCAGGATAGCTCGATGGGAATGCACGTCTCTAGTCAGATGCGCTCGAAATCAAGCAGAACGTGGCCAACTTGAACCTTAGGTTCGAGATGCCGGCCTAAACGGCACGAGCGGGGCATTTATAAAAAAGCCTGCCATATGAATTGGCAGGCTTTTTTTATTCGCGATTTTTTTATTTTTAGGCTTTTTTTGCGGCCCATTTGTACAGAACAGCCCCGGCAATGATCATTGGCAATGAGAGCCATTGCCCCATCGTGAGACCCGCAGCCAGCAATCCGAGAAAACTGTCAGGCTCGCGGGCGAACTCAGCCATAAACCGGAAAAATCCATAACCCATCAGGAACACTGCGCTGATCTGGCCCATCGGACGCGCTTTGTTAGCAAACCACCAAACAAGTACGAAAAGAGCCAGGCCTTCGAGCCCGAGTTGATAGAGTTGTGAGGGGTGTCTCGCGACTCCGTCGCCGCTTTGGGGAAACAACATCGCCCAGGGCAGCGTGCTCGCTCTGCCCCAGAGTTCGCCATTAATGAAGTTTCCTAGTCGCCCTGCGGCCAAGCCCAGCGGAATCAAGGGCGAAACGAAGTCGCCAACCATTAAAAAAGGATATTTGCGGCTGCGCGCCAACCAAAACAACATGAGTATGACGCCGAGGAGTCCGCCGTGAAAAGACATGCCTCCTTCCCAAAGATAAAAAATTTCAAGGGGGTGTGCGAGGTAATAGGCGGGCTTGTAGAACAGGACATAGCCCAGCCTGCCGCCCGCTACCACCCCGAGCACCCCGTAAAAGATGATGTCTTCCAGGTCGCGCATCGTCATCGTCGTTTTCTGGTGCTTGATGCGCCACCGCCCAAGCAACCAGGCCGATCCGAAAGCCGTTAAATACATTAATCCATACCAATGGATCGCAATAGGCCCCAGTTTTATCGCAATTGGGTCAAAATTAGGAAATTGCAGCATCACAAGTCACCAAGTCAAAGATGTCCGATAATAACCGCTGCAAACTTCACTGATAGGTGTTTACTCATGGCAAATAACGACCGTTCCAAAAATATTACCGAAGGCGTCACGCGCGCGCCTAACCGTTCCATGTACTACGGGATGGGTTACAAAGAAGCAGATTTTTCCAATCCGATGATTGGTGTGGCCAATGCGCACTCCACGATCACGCCTTGCAACAGTGGTTTGCAGCCTTTGGTTGATGCCGCCATTATCGCGATTCGCGAAGCCAAGGCCAATCCCCAGATGTTTGGTACACCCACGATTTCAGACGGTATGTCGATGGGCACGGAAGGCATGAAATACTCGCTCGTTTCGCGCGAAGTGATAGCGGACTGTATTGAAACAGCCGTTCAGGGTCAGTGGATGGACGGCGTGGTCGTAGTGGGTGGTTGCGACAAAAATATGCCTGGTGGCATGATCGGTATCGCGCGCACCAACGTGCCTGGTATTTATGTTTATGGTGGCACGATCAAACCCGGCTCGCACAAAGGTCGTGATCTGAACATTGTGTCCGTGTTTGAGGCGGTCGGCGAATTCACTATGGGCCGTATGAGCACCGAGGACTTCAAGGCGATCGAGCAAAAAGCGATTCCGGGTTCAGGTTCTTGTGGTGGCATGTATACAGCCAATACGATGAGTTCCTCGTTCGAGGCGATGGGGATGGCGCTGCCATATTCAAGCACCTTGGCAAACGAAGATGGCGAAGCCATTACCAAGGCCGCAGATGCTGCGCGCGTTTTGGTCGATGCTGTGCGTCACGGCCGTAAGCCCCGTGACATCATTACACGTAAATCCATCGAGAACGCGGTGTCGGTCATCATGGCGATTGGTGGATCAACCAACGCCGTCTTGCACTTTTTGGCGATTGCGCATGCCGCCGAAGTGCCTTGGACCATCGATGATTTCGAAACCGTACGCAAGCGCGTGCCTGTGTTGTGCGATCTCAAACCTTCAGGATCGTATTTAACGGTTGATTTGCATCGCGCAGGTGGTATTCCCCAAGTGATGAAAATTTTGCTCAATGCAGGTCTCCTGCATGGCGACTGCATGACCATCAGTGGCAAGACGATTGCCGAGGTGCTCAAAGATGTGCCGGACCAGCCACCTGCAGGTCAAACGGTGATTCGTGCGATTCCGAATGCGATGTACGCGCAGGGTCACTTGGCAATTTTGAAAGGCAATCTCTCGCCAGAGGGCTGTGTCGCCAAAATCACCGGTCTAAAAAATCCAGTGATTACTGGACCCGCGCGCGTTTTCGACTCAGAGGATGATGCGATGGCCGCCATTATGGCGCGCAAAATTCAGCACGGCGATGTGGTGGTGATTCGTTACGAAGGTCCCAAAGGCGGGCCAGGTATGCGCGAAATGTTGGCGCCGACCTCGGCCTTGGTCGGGCAGGGCTTGGGTGAAACCGTGGGCCTCATTACGGACGGACGTTTCTCGGGCGGAACCTGGGGCATGGTGGTTGGACACGTGTCACCCGAGGCTTATGTGGGGGGGTTGATTGGCCTCGTTGAAGAAGGAGACTCCATCACAATCGATGCGCATACTCAATTGCTTCAACTTAATGTTTCCGATGCTGAAATCGAGCGACGCCGCAAGCTTTGGAAGCAACCTTTGCCCCGCTACAACCGTGGCGTGTTGGCCAAGTTTGCCAAGCTAGTGAGTTCAGCAAGCCGTGGAGCCGTCACTGATGCGTTTGATAACTAAGATGCTGTCTGCTCGGGCAGTGTGGTGTTTTGGTCATGCCTGCGCGTTCGCCTTAGCCATGGTTGTGTTCTCTTCGGCTCAGGCGAGCGGGGCTCCATCTGGAGGTGCTCCGACAAGCGCGCCTGCGGCGATG
Source organism: Bordetella parapertussis (assembly GCA_945897365.1). Classification (GTDB taxonomy): domain Bacteria; phylum Pseudomonadota; class Gammaproteobacteria; order Burkholderiales; family Burkholderiaceae_B; genus Zwartia; species Zwartia parapertussis_A. The sequence goes on from CAMDFD010000019.1 coordinate 45,190, forward strand.
ACGCTCGAAGAGGGCTTGGCGCTTGCCAAGTCCCGAGCGTGCTTGGGTTGCCATCAAGTTGACAATAAGCGTGTTGGTCCGTCTTTTAGGGCGATCGCGCAGCGCCATGCCAATAAAGAGGACGTCGCGCCCTACTTAGTCCAAGTTATCCGAAAGGGTGGACGCGGACAATGGGGCGCGGTGCCGATGCCTGGTCAGTCTGTGAGCGAACAAGATGCCGGAAAGCTGGCGCAATGGATCATTTCTCTAAGGAATTAAGCGTGAATCAATCATCGACATTTGAAGCCGCAGTGTTTGGGGGCGGTTGCTTTTGGTGCACCGAGGCCGTGTTCAAGGCCTTGAAGGGGGTGCACGCTGTTCAGTCCGGATATTGCGGCGGTTCGGTCGAGCATCCTACCTATGAGCAGGTATGCGCAAAGCTGACAGGGCATATCGAAGTCGTCAAGATTGATTTTGACCCAGCGGTGGTCAGCTATGAGGAGTTGCTTGAGGTGTTTTTTGCGACACATGACCCAACGACGCCGGGAAGACAGGGCAATGATGTGGGTCCGCAATATCAGTCCGCTATTTTTTTTCAAACGCCTGATCAACAAACGGTTGCGAAAGCATTTGTAGCTGAACTAGATTCCTTTCAACGATATGCCAATCCCATATCAACAGAGATGCGACCTGTAGCAATATTTTGGCCTGCGGAGCAATATCACTCAGATTATTTCTCCCTGCACCCTGAACAGGGCTATTGTCAAATGGTGATTGCTCCCAAAATTTCCAAGTTTAGAAAGCAATTCTCAGACAAACTGAGTGTCGATTAAGGAAAAAAATTGGGATTGTCGTATTTTTCCGCTAGATTGATTTGACACACCTAAAAAATAGGTGCATAATCTCGTTTCTCTGCTGAACAAACAGCAGGGGGAAAAGAAATAAGTAGTTGGCAGGATCTGTGGAAATAATGTCTTTTAGACGAAGTTAAACCCAAAATCTTGAAAATTACCAGCAGTTAGCGGATTGCCGAGGCATAACATGCCGTGGAAAAGCGCACTGCATTGTATTACCTTGTTCTTTAAAAATTTGACAACCGATAAGTGTGGGCGCTTGGAATGAGTGTCGCAGGTTACTGAGCTGTAACAGGTTCAGTAATTGCAAACGAAATCAAGTGCTCACAAAGAAGTTTGGAAATGAATGTTAAGTGTCAAAGCTTGATATAAATAACCTCACTTCCTTTGAGCAGCGACGTATAACCGGCCTGAGGAGACTTGGGTCAAG
>CAMDFD010000020.1 GCA_945897365.1 Bordetella parapertussis
CATGCTGACTCTTTCGCTTCGTAACGCTTTTTCAATCCTGATCCTTTCAATCTCCACAGTGTTTGCTTCGAGCGCTCACGCAGAGACTCGCGCCGCATTGGAACGCAATTCACGTGCTTCACTTAATGCGCTGATTGCACAAAATGCAATCGCTAAAGAGCTCAGCACAAAAGCAGCCGCAATTTTAGTTTTTCCTAGCATCAAAAAAGCCGGCTTCATGATTGGCGGTCAATATGGCGAGGGCGTCCTCTGGCGTGGTGACAAAGCTGCTGCTTTTTACAACACAGGCGGGGCCTCTTTTGGATTTCAAGCTGGCGCGCAAGAGTACGGCTATGCCCTTTTCTTTATGAAAGAAGAGGCTGTGAACGCGTTAAACGTAGCTCAAGGTTTTGAGGTAGGCGTGGGTCCCAGCATTGTTGTGATTGATCAAGGAATGGGAAACTCGACCACGACAACAACGATGCAAAAAGATATTTATGCCTTTATTTTTAGCCAAAAAGGCTTGATGGCAGGAATCGGTATTCAAGGCAACAAGATCACAAAGATCAATAAATAATTTATAAAAGTTATCAGTGCAAACGCCTGAGCTCACACTCCCTCCACTCCCCGCTGGCCGACACTATCGCTTTCATGCGATGAACAAACCCTCCGGCGCGGAGTGCAATATCGATTGCGATTATTGTTTTTATCTGCATAAAACAGATCTGCTCGAACATAAGCCGCATGCGCGGATGGATGACCCCACGCTTGAGCAGCACATCCGCCAATACATCGAGAGTCAGACAGGCGAACAGGTCGTGTTTTCCTGGCAGGGTGGAGAACCCACCTTGATGGGGTTGCCCTTTTATGAGCGCGTCGTCGAATTACAAGCTAAGTACGCCAAGCCAGGTCAGCGCATCGAAAACGACTTGCAAACAAATGGTATTGCTTTGGATGATGCGTGGATCGCTTTCCTTAAAAAGAATCAATTCCACGTTGGACTCTCCATCGATGGCCCACGTGAACTGCACGATCGTTATAGAAAAACACGCAACAACAAACCCACGTTCGATTTAGTGATGAGTGCTGCCCGCAAACTCGTCGCTGCCGACGTGTCTTTTGCGGCACTGTGTGTCGTGAATCGCGCAAATGCCAAACATCCAAAAGAGGTTTATCGCTTTTTGGTCGATGAAGTCGGCAGTTGGCGCGTGCAGTTCAACCCTGCTGTTGAACCTCGTGCGTTCAAAGAGACTGCGCCTGGAAAAATGGATTTTTCTTCTGCGCCCTTACAAGATACGGCACGTGCCAAGCCAGGCCATCCCTTATCGATCGTGACGGACTGGTCCGTCGATCCCGATGACTATGGCACGTTTTTATCGGGTGTTTGGGATGAGTGGCTTGCGACGGATTTCGGTCGCATTCATGTCAATCTGTTTGAAACAGCGATCGCACAAGCGGCAGGAATGCCCGCCCAGACATGCACGCAAGCAGAATTTTGTGGCAAAGGACTCGCCGTAGAACACGACGGTGAGGTGTACTCGTGCGACCACTTTGTTTACCCTGAATACCGCCTCGGCAACATCGCGCAAACGCATCTGGGTGACATGGCATTTTCTGTCGTGCAGGAAAAGTTTGGTATGGACAAGCGAGATACCTTACCTCAGCAATGTCGCTCCTGTGACTATCTCCAACTCTGCTGGGGCGAGTGTCCAAAAAACAGACTCATCAAAAGTCGAGATGGCGAATCCGGAATGAACTATCTCTGCTCTGGCCTGTATCATTTTTACGACCACATCGGTCCAGATGTGGTTCGCATTCTCAAGCACTTGGGTCGTCTACCCGAATAAAGCCAACAAAGAAGTTTCTATTTCTTCGGTGGGAAAATCTCTTTCCATTCTTTCTTCATATCGACAACGACCCAGCCTTTCTCTGGCGCCATATCAAGTGCTTTGTCAAGGTGTCCAATGGGCGAGTGACGATCATACGCCACCTCACGAATATCGTCAGTATGACGGACCAACATACCAAAGCGGGGCCCTTTGCCGGCCGTCGTCCACATCAGCATTTCATGATCGCCATCTGAATTACCAAAGGCCATCACCGGGCGCCGCCCAATACGTTCTTGAATCGCAATGGGTTTATTCGGGCCATCATCGATGAATTGCAACTGGGGTAAGCCGATGATTTTAGGGTTGCCATCGACAATCTCAAACTTGGACTTGATGGAGCTTCCAATCACACGTTCAGGCGGAATGCCATAAACCCTCTCGGTCCAAGGCCGCATAAACTCAATGCCTCCACCCGAAACGATATAAGTTTTATAGCCACGCGCCTCCAGATGCTCGAGCAACTCCAACATCGGCTGATAAATCATCTCCGTATATGGTCGTCCTGTCTTAGGATGACGCGCGGTCTTTAGCCACTGCTCGACCGTACTGCGGAAAGTTTCAGTGTCGACGCCAGCATGCGTCGCAGCGATGAGTTCAAAGAGGCCTTTTTGTCCTGTGGCGAGCACAGCTTTTAAATCATCCTCTAGGGCGGCTTTAAATGGCTGTGCGGTCTTCCACGCTGGATGCTGAGGCGCAAGCGCCTTAATGCGATCAAACGTGAAAGCGATCTGAACATAAATAGGTTGTTCGCTCCACAGGGTGCCATCGTTATCGAATACCGCGATACGTTCTGGAACGGGTATGTAATCAGCACTTCCCTGCGTTGTAGTTTTCTCGATAAAACTGATCAAAGCTTGTTTGCTTGGACCCTCATGCCAAGAAGGCAGCAGTCCTTGCGCAAAAGCATTGACTGCTACAAAAAATAATAGACCCGCAATCACTTTCTTCATTGAAGATTTCCACCCGTTGGATAAAAAAAAACTCCGTCTGATGAGGGCGGAGTGAGTCTAGCGTGCTTTCGTGCTTATGTTCTCAGCAACAAATCATCGCGCTTAGTTTTGCTGCGAACGTGTCACGGCTTCCATGACGCGATCGAGGTTAAAGCTGCCTGGTTTCTGGCGAGGAGGGAATTCCTTGAAGCTCTGTAACCACCGACCAACATAGGCACCTGCTGGAGCGATCGCAAACATGCGATCCAGATACCAACGCTGGTAACCCATTGCATGTTCCTTTTGCGCGCGCTCGAACGGATCCATACGCAAGTTAGTCAGCGCCGGGGCACGTAACTGAGTAAAAGGTTTTTGCCAAACCTCCATGCCCTCAGCATCTTGCTGCAAGAACGTGACCTTCCAGTTGTCGTAACGCAAAGCCGCTACGCTGCCATCATCGGTCCAGTAAATAAACTCGCGGCGCGGCCAAACTTGCTTCTCATCTTTCAACACGGGACCGATATCGTAGCCATCAAGATGGACCTTGTAGGTCATGTCGCCAATTTTGCGGCCCTTGAGTAAGTCTTGTTTGACGGTCTTGTCACCCGCTGCGGCCAACAGGGTTGGAACCATATCTTCATGCGCGGCAATATTGTTGTTGATCGTGCCAGGCTTGATCACGCCGGGCCACTTGATCATTGCTGGTACGCGATAACCACCTTCCCAGTTGGTATTCTTTTCACCGCGGAACATCGTGGTGCCGCCGTCAGGCCAGGTAAAGGTTTCTGCTCCATTGTCGGTCGAATACATAATGATGGTGTTCTCATCGAGTCCGAGCGCTTTGAGTTTGGCCAGGATCTGGCCTACGTGACCGTCATGCTCGACCATACCGTCTGCATAGACGCCCAAGCCTGTCTTGCCTCTTGAGGCTTCCTTCAGATGCGTAAAGATATGCATGCGGGTGGAGTTCCACCAGATGAAGAAGGGTTTATCTTCTTTTTTCGCACGTTCCATAAAGTCGAGCGTCTTGACCATCACCTCGTCATCGATGGTTTCCATGCGCTTGCGCGTCAGTGGACCCGTATCCTTGATCGCGCCACCGGCAAAGCTATGGATCACACCGCGAGGCCCGAATTTCTTTTTGAATTCCGGGTCTTTCGGATAGTCTGGATTCTCTGGCTCTTCTTCGGCATTCAAGTGATAGAGGTTGCCAAAAAACTCATCAAATCCGTGCGCGGTTGGCAACATGTCGTCGCGGTCGCCGAGGTGGTTTTTACCAAACTGTCCTGTCTTGTAGCCACGGGCTTTTAGGAGCGTCGCGAGCGTTGGATCCTCTTTACGCATCCCTTCAGGTGTGCCTGGAAGGCCAACTTTTGTCAGACCTGTACGGATCGGTGACTGCCCGGTAATGAAGGCAGCACGTCCCGCCGTACTACTCTGCTGACCGTACCAATCAGTAAAGATTGCGCCTTGCTTGGCAATGCTGTCGATGTTAGGTGTCTTGTAACCCATCATCCCCATGTTGTAAGCGCTAATATTGAATTGACCAATATCATCACCCCACAAGATCAGAACATTAGGTTGTTTTTGAGCAAGCGCTTGCGTCGAAACTAGTGCGCCAACAGCCATAGCAAGCGCCATCGTGCTCTTTTTTAGCGTAAATTTCATATTCACTCTCCGGTCGTCGGATGCAACATATTGATGCAATTTTTAATAAAGCTTTACGAACTCTTTTATTGGAACACAATTGTCTAATATCAAACATCATTTACTGTGTGTGAGCTTATGTTTTTATTCCCTCACACCTCATGTTTATGCCGCTGAGCGGGCATATCAGACCAAATTGACTCTACCACAGCAACAAGACATATCTCTGCACGTCTTCCTACCCTCAAATACACCAAAAGGCGTACTTATTGCCCTGCATGGTTGCGGAGGCTTGCTTTCCACCAACACACAAAACGGCGACAAACTCTCCTCTCGACATGCTGGAATGGCCAAATTTGCCAATGACTTGGATTGGATCGCCGTTTTTCCTGATAGTTTTACGCTTCGTGGTCGTAGAGAGATTTGCACGCAGAAATTTTCAGAGCGCACCATCAAACAAAGTCATAGAAAAATGGATGCTTTAGCCACTGCGAACTGGGTCAAGGCGCAAAACTGGCTTGAGGCTGGGCAGCCGCATACAACACCAAGCCCTCTCAAAAGCGTTTTATTAGGGTGGTCAAATGGTGGGACGACGGTATTACAAACCATTGAAACGCCTAAAACTGAAACTTCGGTAGGTTCCGCCTATCGCGTCGAAAACCTCATTGATCAGGCTGTGGCTTTTTATCCTGGCTGTTCACAACAGTTAGCGCGCGATTACCAAACACGCGTCCCCCTCACGCTCTTTATCGGAGGCAAGGATGACTGGACGCCCCCGAAACCATGCATCGCGCTTGGGGAACGTATCGGAGCGCAGTTATTTGTGTATCCGGAGGCGCATCATGGCTTTGATAGCCCAACAGGTAAAGTTCGTTTGCGACGCGAGGTCCCGAATGGCGTCAATCCCGGCGAAGGTGTACATGTCGGTCCGCACCCCGCCTCAAGAGCGGACGCCTACGACAAACTGAAAATGATTCTGGAGCAACTTTCTTATTCAATCCGTTGAGCGGCGAACAATTTTCATCAGACCCTGTGCAGTCATGATTTCTCGGTCCTCGACACATAATGTCCCGCGTAGAAAAATCAGACTCGCACTTTTTCTTGTCACGTGAACATGCGCGACCACGAACTCTCCGGCTTTTGCGGGAGCGAGGAAATGTGTATCGAGTTGGACTGTTGCACTAGGCTGGCGATCCGCCTCACTCCAAGCGATCATGCTGATGACCTGATCCATGAATGACATCAATACGCCACCATGTGCGATGCCGAGAGAATTTTCATGCTGGGGCGCAAGGAGCAAGCCGTAGTCCCAGGATCCAGCATTTTTTTTTGACCAAAGTGTGCCTATCGTTGAAAAAAAACCTTCGGTGCGACAGGCTTTCCATCCAGCTTGCTCGGGATTAAAGGGTTCGCTCATGTCTCCTCCTATTATGTTTAAACCAAAACTTGGTCAGTCACGATGCGAGCCTCTAACTGCATCTCCTTGATCAATTTTTGTATTTCAGTTTTGTTAAGCGCATCCATGAGGCTCGCACAGACAATCGTGTGCGAAATTTTGCCCGTTGGCGTAAGGACTGGAACCGCAGCGATAGACACGCCTGCGATGTAGGTGTTTCGATCCAGACTGAAATGGTTTTTTTTGGCAAAAACAACTTCCTTGTGCCAGTCTTCATATTTCACAGGTTTATCCCAACGTAGTGTTGAAAAGCGCTTTTTGATATCGGTCTGTGATTGCCCACCAAAGGCTGCCACAAGCCGGCCTGTCGCACTCAACAAAGCCGGGAACACACTCCCGACATCGACATGCAAACGAAAAGGCATGCTCGAGCGTGACAACGCGACCACGATCATTTGATCCGGATCACACACATCGACCCCGATCGCGGTGACACCCCATTTTGTGGATAAGCGATCCAGTGCAGGTTGAACGAGTAAGGGAAAAGCATTTGACTCCATCGCGCTTCGCGCCAAGCTCAGCATGCCGGCACCGAGTCGATAGTGTTTTGTGATCGGGTCAAAGGAGATGAGCTTTTCCTCAGCCAAGGCACGCAAGATATGCAGGCAAGTGCTCGGCACAAGACCTAGCGCCTGCGCAATCGCATTGACCCCCATGGGAGTACGCATTTTCCCAAGAAATCGTAAAATCGCAACCGCCCGTGAAACCGCGGGGACAGGCCGAATGCGCGGCGCACTGGTTGACAATTTGCTCGCTTCGGTTAGCTTTTTCATATTTAAAATTATAACTCATTTTGTTGTACTAATACAATAACTATTTGTATTTGACAATGAAGATCTCAGTCGTTAAATTCATTTCATTATTGATATTTAAAAACTTAGAGACACGCCATGATTAAGCTGACCGATTACATGTCGTATGCGGACGCGCAACAACATTTTTCTTCGGAAAAATTATGGGATCTTTTTGTTGGCGACAGAGAGCGACTCAACATCGCCAATGAGTGTGTCGATCGATATGCGGATAGTCATGAAACAGCCTTAATCATCGTTCGAGCCGATGGCCCTGATGAAATCATTTCCTATAAAGACCTGTCTGAAAAGTCCTCACAATTTGCGCATTATCTTCAAGATCAGCAGGTCAAACCCGGCGATCGCATCGCCGTGATGCTTGAGCCATCGCTTGCGTTTTATGCGTGTGTCTACGGAATCATGAAAATGGGCGCGATCGCTGTACCTCTTTTCACCTTGTTTGGTCCCGATGGCTTGGCGCTTCGAATCAGAGACTGTTCTCCCGCCATGCTGCTAACCAACAGCGAGAAAATCGACATCGTCGACGCTGAAACGCTCAAGCGAACGCAGTTGGCCGATAAGACATTTATGTCGATGCTGACACGATATCCCACCTCGTTTACTTGCAACACGCGCGCCGACGATTTCGCGATTTTTCAATATACGTCCGGCACGACGCGTGAGTTACCCGAAGCCGTTAAACACAAACATCGCTCCATTGTGACGCTAATGGTGGCCGCCCTCTACGGCACTGGATTGAGGCCGGGCGATCGTTTCATGTGTCCCTCCTCTCCCGCATGGGGACATGGTTTATGGCACGGCACGCTGGCACCGATGGCGCTAGGCCTCACGGTGGGTGCTTTCGCCGGAAAATTTAATGCTGAACGTCTACTTAACAGCTTGCAAGAGCATCGGTTCAACAACATCTCGGCTGCAGCCACGCACTATCGCATGATGAAAAACGCCGGCGTTGCAAACCGCTACTCCTATGATTTAAATAAAATGTCCTTTACTGGCGAGCCCATCGACACCGCTACTGAAGAATTTATTGATCAGACTTTCGGCATCAGCGTCTGCAGCATGTATGGCACAACTGAAATCGGCGTCATCTTGGTGAGTTATCCGGGTGCATCAGATTTTGTCGTCAAACATGGCTCACTCGGCAAACCTATTCCTGGTGCTCAGATTCAAGTGCAAGACGCCAAGGGGCAGCCCTGTCCTCCTGGCGTCACGGGTGAGCTGAAGGTGTGGCGCAAAGGCCAGTGGCTTCCAACCAAAGACCTGGGACGCACCGATGACGAAGGCTATTTCTTCCATGGCGGGCGCGCCGATGATGTCATTATCTCGGCCGGCTGGACGATGAGCGCCGTCGAAATCGAGGACGCGATACTCAAACACCCTGACGTGTCAGAGGCTGCAGCTATTGGCGTAGCGGATGCCTTACGCGGCCAATCGGTTAAAGCGTTCATCGTCACCAAGCGTCCGGGCGATGCAACGTTCATCGATGAAATTCAACATCTGGTGCGTAGCCGACTCAGCCAGCACGAATATCCTCGTCAGATTGCTTTTGTCAACGAACTGCCTAAAACACCTGCTGGAAAAGTACATCGTAAAAAATTACGCGAGCAGGAACAAATGCTCAACAAAGTTTAAATTTCAATCAATAGTCTGGAGACACTGATGTCATCATCCACTGTAGGTCAAAGAAGTTTTCCTAAAATTACCGAGCAAGGCTTGGATGACTTGCGTCGTCGCATCGGTGTCAAAATCGGCGCAACCGCTGAGCCCTGGTGCTATGAAGCGACGCGCGACAACATTCGTCACTACGCGCACGGCATTGGTGATGACAATCCGCTTTGGTGCGACCCAAGCTATGCCGCAAAAACGAAACATGGCGGCCTCGTCGCTCTGCCTAGCTTTCTCTATTCGACCAGCAGAATTGTGTCTGGTTATGTCGGCGGCTTGCCTGGCGTGCATGCCATGTGGTCAGGCTCGGACTGGACCTGGCACAAATATGCCAAGCGAAACGATGTCATCAGTACCGAAGCCTATTTGAAAGACTGCATTGAGCACGAAACACGCTTTGCCGGCAAGGCGATTCAGCAAATCTATCATGTGGATTTCTTCAACCAGACAGGCGACAAACTTGCCGAGGCCGATACCTGGTGCTTTCGTACCGAGCGCGACCACGCCAGAGAAAAAGGCACAAAGTACAAGTCCGTTCATGAAAAGGGGCATGTGACCTACTCGGATGAGCAAATCAAAGAAGCGTATAAGCTTTACGCGAATGAGGAAGTGCGTGGCGCCAACATACGCTATTGGGAAGATGTCACCGAAGGTGAAGCACTGCCTGTTTTATTTAAAGGCCCCATGACCGTCACAGGGTTTATCGCTTACGCCCAAGGCTGGGGCGGCCTCTACATTCGAGCGAATAAACTCGCTTGGCAACTGATCGACGCACACCCTGGTGTGGGCATCAAGAACCGCTTCGGCATTCCCGATGTGCCCGAGCGCGTCCATTGGGAGGAAGACTTCGCACTCGAAGTTGGCGCACCAGGCGCATACGACTATGGTCCGGAACGCAGCTCCTGGTTGATGCATCAACTGACAAACTGGATGGGCGATGACGGATTTTTGCGCAAAGCAGAATGCAAGATCAGACGTCACAATCCCGAAGGCGACATGATTTTCATCAAAGCCAAGGTTGTTAAAAAATACAAAGAAGGCGAGCGCCACTTTGTTGAAATTTCGCAGGAGGCGCACAACCAAGACAATGAGCTTTCCATTCTTGGTTCAGGTATCGTTGAGCTTCCTAGCCGAGGATAATCTTATGAGCGAACACCTGACATCACACGCTTGGCGCAGTACGGACAACTCCACGGGGTCTTTGGCAGGGGTTCGCGTGTTGGATCTGTCTAGGGTGGTCGCTGGTCCAATGTGCGCTCAGATGCTCGCTGATCATGGTGCAGACGTGATTAAAGTGGAGTCCGCACAAGGCGACGAGACTAGGCGGCTGGGTCCACCGTTTACCGAACCAGGTCAAGCGGCGTACTTTTCCGCCCTCAACCGTGGCAAGCGTGGGATTTGTCTGGATCTGGGTCAATCAACAGACCAGCAGGTGATCCGTGCGTTACTGTCCGAGGCGGATGTACTGATCGAAAACTTCCTGCCTGGCACCATGGAAAAATGGGGATTAGGCTACGAGACGGCTCTCGCAGAGCAGTTTCCCAGGCTGATCTATTGCAACATATCTGGCTTTGGAAAAACAGGCCCTCTTGGTGGTCTGCCTGGCTATGACGCCGTGCTTCAGGCTATGTGCGGCGTGATGAGTATTAACGGCAGCGCTGCTTCAGGTCCGACGCGCGTAGGCGTCCCGATCGTAGACCAAATGACGGGCTACACCGCTTTTTCAGGCGTATTGATGGCGCTCTATGCGCGTTCTAGAACTCAACGCGGGCAGCGGGTAGAGGCAACTCTTTTTGACACAGCCCTCAGTATGCTTGTGCCGCATGGCGTGAATTGGATGACCTCAGGAGTCGTGCCAGAGTTGATTGGCAGTGCCCATCCCAATATTCCAACCTACGACAGATTCGATGTCGGTGACGGACAAATGTTTTTGGGTATTGTGAATGATGCCCAGTTCGTGCGTTTCTGTAAGCTGATCGATCGTGAAGATCTCTGCAATGACCCTTTATTTCAAACAAATATTCAGCGGATGGCGAATAGATCTGCCTTGCGAAATGCATTGGGGGATGCGTTAAAACACTTTTCACGCGCTCAGCTTTGCCAAGATCTGATGGAGGCGGGCGTGCCAGCCGGTCCGGTCAACACTGTCGCTGAGGCGATGCAACAAGCTCATGCAAGCGCGCGTGACATGCTCATTGAGCGACCAGACTATCGGGGCATCGGTCTCCCGATCAAGCTCTCCGGGACGCCGGGTCAAGTCGGTTGCCGCCCCCCTAGGCTGGGTGAACACAACGACGAGATCATTAAAAATCGTCCTTAATAACATAATTTTACTTAGGCCTAGCTAGGGAAAGCGATGGGACAACGAGGGCACAGAGTTGTTTAGAATGAACTGTTAAAAATTGTAAATACATCAGGAGATGATATGAAATTGACCTTTAAACGCGGCCTGACCGCTGCCCTTGCCACCGTCATGGCCTATGGACTCGTGGCACCAGACGCCGCGCAAGCCCAAGCCAAATGGCCTGAAAAGCAAGTCAAAATGATCGTGCCTGCTCCTCCAGGCAGTGCGCCAGACGGTCAAATTCGCCTGATTAGCCAAAAGCTTTCAGAAATGTGGGGGCAACCCGTGATCGTTGAAAATATCGTTGGTGCTGGTGGCACCATCGGCACGGATCGCGTTGCTAAATCCGCTCCTGATGGCTACACCTTTTTGTACAACACGATTGGTCCGATTGCAGTAGCTGAGAGCTTAATGGGCCCCGGCAAGCTTCCTTATAGCCCCTTAAAAGATTTTGCGCCTGTCAGTCTTGCCACTAAAACGCCAAACTGGATCACAGTTCACCCCTCCGTTCCTGCGAACAACATTCAAGAACTGATCGCACTCGCGAAAAAGAATCCTGGCAAGCTGCGCTACGGCACCGCTGGTCCTGGCACGACGCAACACTTGACGGGCGAGTTGCTAAATCTTGTTGAAAACATTGAGCTCGTCGGCATCCCATACAAGTCGAGCGCGCAAATGACCACAGATGGTTTGGGCGGTCAGATCGAAATTCTGATTCACAACACCCCCGTTCTGCTTCCGCATATCCGCGCGCAAAAGTTGCGCCCCTTGGCAATCACCAGCAACAAGCGCTCGCCTGCCGAACCCCAGATCCCAACCATGATCGAAAGCGGTATCAAAGATTTCGAGATCACAGCTTGGTTTGGCTTTCTTGCTCCAACTGGAACGCCTAGACCGATCATCGACAAGCTCTCGAAAGACGTCGCTAAAGTGCTCGCTATGCCTGATGTCAACAAGCGCATCGTTGACCAAGCAACCGAGGTTGTCGGCAGCACGCCCGAGCAATATGTCGCGTTTATCAAGTCTGAAACTGCAAAGTGGAAAGACGTGATCATCCGCGCGAAGATGACTGCTAACTAATTTGCAGACTAAAACGACTGCAATCACCTTCTTTCAACGTTTTAGTTAGGAAGCTCTTATGCGCAACGCAATTTTTTCCAAACTCGCCCTTGCTCTTTCGATGAGCGCCGTCATGGCTCTTCCCTTGTCGGCTCAAGCCCAAGGCACCGCACCTAAATGCTCGACTGCACAACTTATCGTACCTTGGGCTGCGGGCGGCGATACCGATATCGTTTTCCGCGTGTATGTTGATGCCATCAACAGAAGCGGTATCAAACCTGAGCTGCAAGTCGTCAATATTGGCGGCCAAGGTGGCAACAAAGGATCGGGTGAAGTTCGCAAAGCAAAACCCGATGGCTGCATGTTGGTGGCGATCCATGAAAGCGCGATCACTAGCTTCCTGACGGGACGCGTTCCCTTTACCTATGATGCATTTGATCCAGTTGCTTTAGTCAGCTACACACCCTCCATCGTGGGTGCAGCACCTAAAGCTCCATTCAAAAATGCGACTGAAATGGTCGAGTATGCCAAAAAGAATCCCAAACAAGTCACCGCAGGCGTGACCTTGGGCTCGACTAGTCACTTCATTTTCTTATTGATCGAAGAAGCGACTGGTGCCTCTTTCCGCTATGTTTCCTACGACGGTACTCGTGAACGTAACACCGCATTGCTTTCTGGCAATGTGTTGCTTGGTGAAACGAATATTCTTTCTGCCAAGCAATACCTCGCCGAAGGTGCGTTGTTAGCACTCGGTATCGCGACTGAAAAACGCGATCTACAGTTACCCAACGTTCAGACTTTGAAAGAGCAAAAGATTCCCGTGGTCTATGGTCTGGCACGCGGTGTCATGGCGCCTAAAGGTACACCCGCCAACGTCATTAAGTTTTGGGACACCGCTTTTGAAAAGGCCTCCAAGGATCCCGCCGTCATTAAAGCGATCACTGGCGCAAGCTCGACCATCATGTACAAATCAGCAGCGGACTATGGTGCATTTCTAAAGTCTTCATTTGAAGAACATAAAAAGCTTGCTATCAAGATCGGTATGTACAAGAAGCCTTAACGCGGGTTGGCCGTCAAGCATCTCTGAGATGACGAGGCGCCGTACAATGCCGCAGGACGCAATTCCTGCGGCATTTGTCTTTATTTTTAACTACTCTCTGGTTTTTCTATGAAACGCCTCAATCGCGACACGGTCACTGCTGTTCTACTTTTATTATTTTGTGGACTGCTTTTCCAGCAAACATTTTTTGTGCGCAAGGTGCCTTTTTCCACCATGGGCTCTGAAGTCTGGCCGCGTGTCGTGCTCACGGCATTATTTATTTTGCTGTTGATCTATTTATTCAAGTCCCTTATTACCCCCCCCAAAGACAGCATTGAAAAAAGGCCACTTAAAGTGTGGCTCGACATGTACCGCAATCCGCTCTTGTGCTTTGGGATGTTTTTCTTGTTTTTGATCAGTTTGCCTTACTTTGGCATGCTGATCAGCGGCATTCTCTTTGTCTTTATCACCCAGACACTCATTGGCTCACGCGACAAGCGTAGCTTGATCCTTCACGCCATCGTTTCAGTGGGTGCCGTTGGCGGTATGTGGGCCATTTTCCGTTTCGGTCTAGGCGTCGTGATGCCTGCCGGCTCTTTGTTTTAAGTCAATAGGCTCGCCAATCATGTTTGAAAATATTTATACAGCTTTTGGCAATGTCTTTACGCTCTACACGCTCATGCTCATGGCCATTGGCGTGCTCTGTGGCCTCGTCGCTGGCTCTATACCAGGCTTTACGATCACGATGGCAGTTGTGCTGACCCTTCCTTTCACGTTCGGCATGAGTCCCATCGAAGGTCTTTCCACGATGCTTGGTGTGTATGTCGGCGGGTTAACTGGAGGCATGTTTTCTTCGGCCATCATCGGGATCCCCGGAACACCATCAGCGATCGCTACAACCTTTGACTCTTTCCCGATGGCCCGCAAAGGTCGCCCCGGGCTCGCGCTCGGTCTTGGTCTTTGGGCTTCCTTCATCGGCGGTATCCTCTCGGCGATTGTCTTGGTTTTTCTCGCGCCAACGCTTGCAAAAATCGGACTTGAATTCGGTCCCTGGGATTACTTCATGCTTGTCTGCTTCGCCCTGACGATCGCGGCAAGCCTCTCTGAGGGCGACCTCATCAAAGGTTTAATTTCAGGCGTCTTCGGCCTGGTGATCGCCGCCGTCGGTGAAGATGCGATCAATGGTGCAGAACGACTGACATTCGGGATTGAAAATCTGGGCTCCGGTTTTGACTTTCTCCCGGTACTGATTGGTCTGTTTGCCTTCAGTCAACTGCTCACGGATATGAGTGACTCTGAGGCCGCCAAAAAGCCAATGACCTCAAAGGCTCAAAAAGTGATTCGCATGGAGCATATCGAGTCGATTAGGCTCTGCTTTAAACACTGGGGAACGATGATTCGCTCATCGTCCATCGGTCTTTTCATCGGACTTCTTCCTGCCGCTGGAAGCTCCATTTCAAATATTCTTGCTTACGATCAAGAAAAGAAAGCGTCTAAACATCCTGAAAAATTTGGTACAGGCGTACCAGAAGGCATCATTGCATCTGAAGCCTCCAATAACGCGACCGCAGGCGGCGCGCTGATCACGATGATGGCCTTGGGGATTCCTGGTGATGCCGTGACAGCCGTCATGTTAGGTGCACTCACCATTCATAACATCGCACCTAGCCCAACCTTTATCTCTACCCAACCGACGCTCGCCTACGCAATCATGATTGCGTACTTTTTAGCAAACTTTATGACGCTTTTTTTTACTTCAGCAAGTTTGCGCGTGTTCTTACTCGTCACACGTATCCCTCTTTATATTCTCGGCGTTGTGATTCTGTTGTATTGCGCGATCGGTGTCTTTACACTCAATAACTCTACCTCTGACATCTGGACCCTGCTGATTTTCGGTGTCCTAGGATTTATCATGGTCAGAAACGGCTTTCCGCTCACCCCAATGGTGTTGGGTGTGGTGTTGGGGCCCCTGGCTGAAATCAATCTGTCTCGCGCGATTGCGACTAGTGATGATCTGACTTTGTTTGTTACGCGTCCTTGGGCCTTGTTCTTTTTTGTCATGGCTGTGTTTTCTGTTTTCTTCCCTGTCTATCAGGCAGCTCGTAATGCGCATAAACGCTGGGCGACCTACTATGCGGCAGCATTTATCGCTTGCTTGGCTGTCCCTATCATCCTGATGGGCGGGTGGTTCCGCACAGGCTTGGGGATCGCCTTTTTAGTCATGGCCGTCCTGATGTTTGTTAAACGCAGCCGTGCGCCCGCCACCTCAGCTTAAGGAGATCTCATCATGGCTCACACATCTATTATTCCAACGGGCTCAGCGCCTCCACTGGCACCTTATTCACCCGGCGTACGTGCAGGCAACAACATCTATGTATCGGGGATGCTCGCGATTGATAAAGACGGAAAATCTGTCGGGATCGGCGACATCACAGCACAAACACGCCATGTGCTTGAAAGCGTCAAAGCAGTCATCGAAGCTGGTGGTGGAAAAATGACTGATATCGCTTACAACGCGATTATCCTCAAGGACCTCGCTGACTATGCTGCGATGAACAAGGTCTATGCCGAATACTTTCCTAACAATCCGCCTGCGCGCTATTGCATAAAGGCTGATTTAGTCAAACCAGAGTTTCTGGTTGAGATTACCTCCATTGCCTATTTAGGAAGCTGAATCTGACGATGGCACACGTTGAGCATGATGGCGCCAGCATTTACTGGGAGTCACTTGGTACAGGAACCCCACTGATGATGGTCGCCGGGCTCGGCGGTGTAGCCACCTACTGGACACCACAAGCTCAATCCTTTAGCCACGATTACCAAGTGATTCTGCACGATCAACGCGGCACAGGACGTTCAAGCCAAATACCCGTGAGGTCTATCGAACAAATGGCTGATGACGCTGTCGCCGTCATGGATGCCGCAGGTATCGAGCGTACCCTTTATCTCGGACACTCAACGGGTGGAGCGATTGGAGTCGCCCTGGCGCTCAAATATCCTGAGCGAATCGCAGGTCTCATCATCAATGCCAGCACGACGCATGGCGATGCGTATCGGCACAAATTATTAGGCTTACGAAAAACATTATTAGACATGGGTCGCCTCGATGCCTATGCGAGCTACACAACTTTGCTACTTTATCCGCATTGGTACATCAATCAGCATCATGAGGCTCTCGTAGCCGACGAAGCGCGCGCTGTGCAATCTATGGGATGCGCCGAGGCGCAAGCAAGCCGACTTGATGCGATTTTAAATTTCGATCCGCGCGAACAGCTCAAACACCTAAGCGTGCCGACCCTCGTCATGTGCGCGAGGGATGACATCTTGACCCCGCTTTATTTTTCTGAAGAATACGCGGCACTCATCCCGAATGCACAGTGCGTGATTCTCGAGACAGGCGGTCATGCCGCCTCGAGAACGGTCACCGCTCAGTACGATCAGATCGTCAGAGACTTCTTCTCCTCGCTCGCGAAGCCCTAAATACGTGCCTCTTCTTTTGCTTGTCTTCGCACTACATTAACGCATTTGCACTTCAACATGCGTCCAAATCATGCACGCGTCTTTTCGATGCACGTCATTGACTCTGCACAATCTCCTAGTTGAGAACAGCTATTCAGGCTGGCACGCATATTGCTTGATCGTTGATTCGAACAGCACATTCACATGACGAGGGCACTATGAATTACTCACGTACGCTCAGCGCTTTGGGTTTTACAGCAGCACTCATTTCGGTATCGACCTTCACCCAAACGGTATTCGCTCAAACAGCTCCCTTAACTGCAGAACCTGCGACCGCTGCTGCGCCGGGGCCCTTTACCGCCAACCTCACACTCACGAATGACTACCGCTACCGTGGGATTTCTCAATCAAATTTTCGTCCAGCGATTCAGGGCGGCTTCGATTATGCGCACTCCAGTGGTTTTTATATCGGCAACTGGAACTCATCCATTAGCTGGATTTCAGACACCGCGTCAATGGCTGGCAACAGCGCCTCAGCGCCGATAGAAATGGATTTCTATGGGGGCTATAAATATGAATGGTCCAAAGGATTTACGGCCGATGTCGGAATTTTGCAGTATTACTATCCTACGACCAACCTATCGGCTTTCGCCGCAAATCCAAACACGACAGAAATTTATGCTGCACAAAATTTCACTTTTGATGCTGTCACGGGATTTCTAAAATTTTCCTGGGCTGCCTCAACACTTTTTGGCACTGCGAATAGCGCGGGCTCAAACTATACAGACCTCACCGTGAACTATGACACGGGCTTCTGGGGTCTGGCGCTCAACGCACACGTTGGTTATCAATATGTAGCGGGAAAAACCGTCGCAGGCGATATTTCTAATAGCAGCTTGTTTTCCTATACAGATTGGAAACTAGGTGTCACTAAAGATTTCGGCAGTGGCTTCGCGGGTTCGATGGCGTATGTAGGGACCAATGCAAAAGAGGGCTCTTATGTGAATCCACAACTTCAAAACCTTGGTAAGGGTGGCTTCCTGATTTCACTCACTAAAACTTTTTAACGATCCACGGGTCATCGCAGAATGACCCCTATTTAAATCTGTGCGCCGCGCATCCCCGATCGGCGCACAGCGTCGGCTAGCAAGCCGTTTTCTTTAATATGGGCGCAAAACCGAGCGACGGCAGGCAAGCCTTGCGCACGACTTTTGGGTATACCTATCGCAATACTTTCTCGACCCCACGCCCCCTCCAAGATGCGTGCACCGTCGAGCTGGTCAGCAAGCTCGCAAAGGATGGCTTTATTTGTGGCAAAGGCGTCAATGTCACAGGAGGAAAGGAGCGTGACGACCTCTTTTAGACTATTTGTGGAGACAACTTGTGCCTTCAGTAAAAGCTTAGGAAGCGTCGCCTCAGAGGTGCTACCCGCTGAAACACCCACTTTGAGACCGGATCTATCAATCTGCGCGATCGTCTGAACCTGACAATGGGCACCCACCAGATAGGTTTGATCGGTAAACAGGATTGGGTCTGCAAAGGCAAGATACTCTGCGCGCACGGGCGTTGCGTTCACAAAGACAAAATCTAATTGTTCAAGTTTCGCTTGGGTAAGAATATCGCCATTCGTTGGGAAAATAACAGGTTCAAACTCTACATTGAGGTATTGTGCGAAAGCGCGACCGAGCTCAAAGCCTAAGCCCTTGTTTTCTTCGGGAGAATCGCCAACAATCAGTGAACCTGGGCTGCCAGGGTATAAACCCACTCTCAAGCGCCCTGTTGGCGCGAGAAGTCGTGTCATGGGATCGGTCATGTTGTGCGCTCCGATAGGAAATTGATCTAAAAACAAGACTTAAAGACTAGCAGTTAATTGCATATAATTTCGTGGTGTTTTCACAAAGGAGATAAAAATGGGTAAGACAATTCAGCTTAAAGCATCCGACGGTCACGAGTTCGACGCTTATGTCGCAGAGCCCGCTGGCAAGCCTCGCGGCCTCGTCGTGATTGCTCCGGAAATCTTCGGTATCAACCAGCATATCCAAGCCGTTGCAGACGGCTACGCCGCTGATGGCTACCTCAGCATCGCACCCGCTTTATTTGACCGTATTCAACGCAAGTACGATACGGGCTATTCCCAGCCTGAAATCATGGCTGGTGTCGAAGTCATGAAAAAAATGAGTTTTGACCATGCCATGCTCGACGTGGCTGCAACGCTCAAGTTCGGCGAGTCTGCAGGCAAAGCAGCCATCGTTGGCTACTGCTGGGGTGGCGTTGTCGCCTGGCTCGCTGCAAGTCGCGTCCCGGGCTTGAGCTGTTCCGCTCCATATTATGGTGGCGGTATTCCAAACTTTCTGACTGAAAAGCCCCTCTGTCCGGTCATGTTCCATTTTGGCGAAACAGACCAATCCATTCCCATGGAAAAAGCCAAAGCCGTTGTCGCGGCGTATCCGAACGAACAGGCATTTTTCTATCCTGCCGATCACGGCTTTAATTGTGATCATCGTGGTTCTTACAATGCAGAGTCGGCCAAACTCGCTCGCGAAAGAACGCTCGGCATGATCCAGAAATACGTCGGCTAAACTTACTAACTTGAGTGTGCAAAGGGGTGGATTGAAAATCTCAATCCACCCCTTTTTTACGAACGAAAGCTAGTTTTTACCTGAAGCCAAACCAGGCAAATCTGAAACTTTGGCGACCTTTTCGAGAGACATCAGCGCATCAAATAAACGCAATGCGGAAAACTCTACATTGCCGACACGCGCGCAATCCTCGAACTTACTCCACAGGTGCTCCCGACTCAAGGGAAGATCGGGTCCACCTCGCACCGCAACGACCTCACGACTTTTGATCACTTGTCCGTTTTTGAGCTTGACCGTGACCTGATCAAAGGGCGAATAACCTGGCAAATTTGGGTGTTCAGTTTCGTCTGCTTGAACTGACACCTTTTTTATCAGGTCTTGTACATCTTTTCTCAATACAAACTCATCAACCAACTCTGTCAGTCCGGCACGCTCAGCCACGACACACGAAGCCATCGCGAACTCCATACTGAACTTAGCCTCGAGACCTGTCTGAGGGTGATGGTTGCGCAAGACTTTGGTGTTGCGCAAACTGGTGCGCGCGCTAATGCTTTCTATCTCCTCTGGCTTGAATTTTTTCTCAGCGACCAGATCAAGCATGCCATCGAGCGCACGATGCGTACAAAAGCAGAGTGGATATTTTTTAACTGAAAGTTTACTGACAGTCAGTTTCCAATTTTTTCCAGCCTCCACCGGCGAGGACACATCGAATCGTGTACCAGGCGATACCGCGGAAAGAAAACCCTGTGGATGCTCAAGCGCATCAAGCGAGGAAGTAAAGCCGGCCTTTGCAAGCCGAGCAGCCAATACGCCCGACTGTGCAGAGCGTCCGGCGTGAAAAGGTTTGGTCATCGTGCCAAAATTCGCCATGATGCCAGCGCTTTGTGACGCACCGAGCGAAATCGCCATGGCGCATTGTTCAGCATTCAGTTTATGCAAAGAAGCGCAGGCGGCCGCTGCGCCAATAGAGCCCAAGATGCCCGTGGGATGCCAACCTTTGGTATGGTAATGCTCAGGATCGCGACGCGCCAATTCGGCCCAGACTTCGTAACCCACCGCATAGGCGACGATCATATCTTTGCCTGAGGAGCCAAGCTCTTGGGCCTCCGCCAATATTGCTGGCACTAACACTGTGCTCGGGTGACCTTTAATCGCGACATCGTCAAAATCAAGCGCGTGGGCCGCGACACCATTAATCCAGGCCGCATCCGTCGCACTCGCCGTGCGTGCGCCAAACACGAGCGTCGCAGGTCCAGGCGGCGGGGCAAGGACCTGCGTCAAGATTTGTGTAGGAGGTTCGTCGCGTCCTGCGAGCATCACGCCCACACAGTCAGCAAAACCCGTATGAATCACGTCAAGTGCCGCAGCAGGAATCTGTTCGAACTTAAGTTCTGAGGCAAAGGCGCCCAGATCACGAGTGATATTTGTCATGCGAGGTTCCTTTTAAGCGCCAGCGGCCAGTGACTCTTTCACCTTTAGACGTAGGCGATCCAGCGAACCCCCTTTCATCACCGAGCCAGGCAAGGGATGACCCACGACCTGCTCGGCGAGCAGCGCGGACTCGATCAGCTTCTCAAGGTTAATGCCCGTCTCGATCCCCATTTCTTGGCACATGAACACCAAGTCTTCTGTGCATACGTTACCCGACGCGCCAGAATGAGAAGCAAAAGGACATCCGCCGAGCCCAGCAACTGCCGCATCAAATATACCGACCCCCATTTCCATGCCTGCGTAGGCGTTGGCGATCCCCATCCCTCTCGTGTCATGCAGATGGAGAGACAACTGAAGATCAGGATATTTATTACGCACGGCACCGACTACTTTGCGAATGGATCCTGGCGTCGCCCAGGCCATCGTATCCGCCAAGGACAGCACTTCTAGTTTGAAGTCATGCTCCGCAGACAAGTCATAAAAGGTCTGAATCATGTCCAAAATGCGAGATACCGGGATATCGCCTTCGAAATTACAACCAAAAACCGCCATGATGCTGGCCCGATTGATCGTGACGTTGTAATGCTTGAACATCCCAATCATCGAGCGCACGGCCTCGACGTTTTGCTCGAGTGTTCGCTTTTGGTTGCGCAAGAGAAATTTCTCTGACGCCGTCAAGGAAAGCGAACCGCGGATGTCCAATTTTTCCGTTGCGATGGCACGCTCGAGGCCTTTGTCATTGAGCCACAAGGCGGTGTAGCGCACACCGGGCTTACGGGTGAAGCCCTCGACGATCTCCGGTGCGTCAGCCATCTGCGGCACAGCTTTAGGACTCACGAAGGACGTGACTTGAATCTGTTCGAGTCCTGTCTCGGACAAGCTATCGATCAACTCGATCTTACGTGACGTTGGAATCGGTCCTTTCTCGATTTGCATGCCCTCACGAGGACCTTCTTCGAGAATACGTACGCGCTTAGGTAAGTCTGACATGTCTGCTCCTGTGTTTTTAAACTGCCCCTCTGATCTCATTCCAGAAAAGCATTCGCTGAAACGAGAGTAATACCGGCGCGAATCCTATGTCAATGTCACCTGATCCAAATGCATACAAGTCCACTTATTGGAATCGGAATCCTTCCCTCCAGTTGGCCGTCAAAGAAATATAATCTGGCATGACCCTGTAGAAAACCTCTCTTTCATGGATTCACAAATGACTCAAAAAACTGCCCAGTCCGTTCACTGGGATGCCGAAGCGGATCTGGTCGTCGTTGGCTTTGGTGGAGCAGGCGCCGCAACCTCCATCACCGCCTCCGAGGCAGGCGCTTCAGTGATCTTATTGGATAAGGCACCCGAGGGGCAGGAAGGCGGCAATACGCGTGTAGCGTCACAGGGCTACCTGAATACATCCACGCCAGAAGGCGCAGCGACATATTTAAAAGCGCTCTGCGGACCCTACGAGGTGCCAGACGATATGGTTGAAGTATGGTCACAGGAAATGTGTCTAAATAATGAGTGGCTCACCTCAATTGGTGGAGACCCTCAAGAACACCAACACGGCTCGCATGGCACAGGCATCGAGTTTCCTGAGTTGCCCGGGTCAGACTGCGTCCATAAATTTCACCACGGAGATATTTTGGGTTATTCAAAAACGTGGGAAATGCTGGCGGACGCCGTCAAGTCGCGTCCCATCGAGGTGCGTTACGAAAGCCCGGCACAAAAGCTGATACAAGACCCACTGACACAAGAAGTATTAGGCGTCACTGCCCTTCACAAAGGCAAAACTCTCAATATCAAAGCTAAAAAAGGCGTTGTCCTGACCTGCGGCGGCTTTGAAAACAATCAGGAGATGATCCGCAACTACCTGACCGGTGTGCCATATTGCTATACCTCGGGCAGTCCCTTTAACGAAGGCGATGGCATTCGCATGGCCATGGAGATCGGCGCGGACCTCTGGCACATGAACAACTACGCAGGACCTTCAATGGCCCTCAAAGTCCCCGAGTACCCCACAACATTTTCAATGGTTGCCCTACATTTTTCGCACGAACCCAAGGGTGGCATGGTTGTTGTGGGTCCCGACGGAAAGCGCTTTACAGACGAGAAATATAAAACGCGCCACGGTAAAGTCGAACAAAACGGTAAATGGTACGCCATGCGTACGCCCTGTCCAATGTATATGATTTTCGATCAAGCGATGTTCGAAGATCGTCCCATCTATGAAGGTAAGCCGACACATGGTTGGACGCAAATTATGAGCGGGTATACATGGAGCGCAGACAATAAAGCCGAACTGTCAAAAGGCTGGATCAAAACCGCACCCACCTTGGCAGAGCTCAACAAAAAACTCAATCTGCCTGCAGGTAATCTCGAAGGCACCATCAAACGCTGGAACGAGCTTTGTGCCAAAGGAAAAGACGAAGACTTTGATCGCGAAAAAATGCTTCAGCCTTTTGGCACAGGACCGTTTTATGCGGTTGAGCTCTCGCCATCGATGCTCAACACACAAGGTGGGCCACGTCGTAACGCACGTGCGCAAATCGTACGGCCTGACGGCACACCAATTCCTCGCCTTTACAGCGCGGGCGAAATGGGTTCAATTTTCAGTTATTTGTATCAAGGCACTGGCAACATCGGTGAATGCTTTGCCTTCGGTCGTATCGCTGCGCGCAATGCTGTCGCGGACAAGCCTTGGTCTTAATTTATTCCGCAATACAAATCACTCGTGTATGGACACTAGTGATAGACGATCACTTTGGAGCGGTATGAAGAACTTATTTAGATATGTTCTTCAAACTTTCTAAGGTACCCATGAGCGGAATAGGCTTGATGTTTTCTGACCCTTCATAAGGATTTATATACAAGACAGCAATACTCACAGTAATCCAGATGCTCAAGCAATAAAGGGTTAAGGCGGTAATTCCTGTCTTTACGCTGTGCCGATGAACTGCAGCCACGCCTATGGCGGATATCAGACCCAAAAATATAGTCAAGATCCATTTTCCATAGGCGTTATCCAAATAACCCAAGGACAGTCTTTGCTCGCGGGCAGCTCGTAATTCACTTAGCGCGCTAATAAATGCGCTACTCATTGCTGAATCTATACAACTGAGGCTCTTGCCGGATGCTTGATTACAGGCAGTAACACCCTGCCAGATACTAAGTTCCATACCATCGATCAATGCTTGTGCTTTTGGACTAGGAGATTTATTTGATGAAGCAGCCCATTCCTTGTTAAGTACGTCTTCTAAATACGTCTTCACGGAGAGCTTGATATTATTTTGTAGCTCTGGGGTGCCAACAGGAATATTTAAAATACGGAGGACTGCTGCAGACTCTTTAATGAGTGCTGTTTTTGCATAAGAATAATTCTGCCATGCATCTGAGGACATAAAGCCCATTAGAAATGCAAACATAATTGCTGGCAAAGCCAAAAATGGTGTTACGAGCGGGACTTCAATGAGGTGATTGAATAATGAAGTCTTGTAGACCAGATAATAAGAGAGCAAGCCCAAGCCAAGGCTGCATGAAAACGTGATAATCAGGGGAACTAATTCCCCAATAAAAGACCCGAAAGGCATATGGCTCGTATCCTTAAAAACACTCCAATTACACATCGAATACTAATGACTCGTAGGCTGTAACTCATGCCTGCCCATAATAGCAGTAGTGTCCGTTAATTTTTATAGGAATTTCGCTCGCAATCGACGCGAGGCTTGATGCGTCCATATATTGAAAATTTGGCGCGTTTGAGTCGATGAACTAAAAACGTTTAGGTTCAGCCCCCTCTTTGTGCTAGGATAAATTTGGTCATAATAAAAAAACATGAGACAACACGCGCCTCCCAAGGCGCGCAACACAAGGGGACACCACATGAAGACCGTTCATACAGCCTGTGCATCGTTACTCGCGGGTATCTTGATGTCGTTCAGTGCATTTTCTACAACGGCGCTCGCGCAAGCGCAAAACTTCCCTAATAAACCTATCAAGATCGTCGTGCCCTTTGTGCCGGGCGGTGGCTCCGATAGCGTCGCGCGTGTGATCGCAAAAGGGATGACCGAGCAATTAGGGCAACCCGTCGTCGTTGAAAACAGAGGTGGCGCCAACACCATCATCGGCTCCGAATATGTTGCCAAGTCAGCACCCGATGGCTATACCTTGTTGGTCTGCACAACGGCCTTTGCGACCAATCCAAGCATGTATAAACTTCCCTTCGATACGATCAGCTTGTCAATACCGGAAATCCTATGCTCAAGCGTCCATTACCGCCCAAAGAGTTTAAAGCGTTCGTCGAAGTTGATATTGAGAGATGGAGAAAAATCGTGACCGATGGAAAAGTGACGCTTCAATAATTCATCCTGATCCGTTCTAGTCACGGATCTATTTTTTGAATACATAAAAAGAGGTTTAGCATGTCTGCTCTTTCTGAGTCATTAAAAAAATATATCGGTATCCAGTCTGAAACCGAAGTCGCGTGCGATATCGTTGAACGCGGCGCAGTGAGGCGTTATGCGCAAGCAATCATGTACGAGGATCCTATTTTCGATGAGCCTTGCGAAAACAATAGTCGCTTTGGTGGGCCTGTTGCTCCGCCACTCTTTCCCACACACATGTTTCGGCGTGCCTTCGGCAAACTGGATCCTATTCAAGACAACGCGAAAAATCCAGATTTTGATGGCATTATCGCCGCGACAAGCGCACAGGGATTGCCTGCAATCGAACCCTTGGCAGGATATGCCCTGTTAAATGGTGGCTCTGAAATCGAGTTCTTCCGCTACGCACGCCATGGGGAGACCATCAAACTCACGTCTCGCTATGCTGACATCACTGAAAAAGAAACAAGCAAAGGACCGATTATTTTGGTCGTGATCGAGTCAGAGTATCAAAATAGCGAGGGTGAGCTCCTCATCCGCACGCGACGCACGCAGATCAGGAGGAAATGACATGGCACTAGGTAAAACACCCTATTTTGAGGATGTCGCGATTGGCGCCGAAATCCCTGGTCTTGAAAAAGGTCCCCTGACGACTGCGCATCTGATGCGCTGGTCGGCCGCGATGGAAAACTGGCACAAGATTCATTATGACAAACCGTTTGCGATGGAGCATGACAAGCTGCCCGGCCTGCTGATCAATGGCTCACTCAAGCAACAGTTTGTACTGCAACTACTTGCTGACTGGGCAGGTCCACAAGGCTGGGCGTGGAAAGCGAGCTTTCAGTTTCGGGCGATGAACCTTGTAGAGGAAACCGTGCGCGCTTGGGGCCGTGTCACGAGCAAACGCGAAGGACCTGACTTTGGTCTCATCGATATCGAGTTGGGGATTATCAACGATGCCGGCAAGGAATCCACACCTGGCACAGCGATTGTTGCACTCCCCTATAAGAACGGTAAAGCGCTGCCCTATCCATTTGTTCCA
Source organism: Bordetella parapertussis (assembly GCA_945897365.1). Taxonomy (GTDB): domain Bacteria; phylum Pseudomonadota; class Gammaproteobacteria; order Burkholderiales; family Burkholderiaceae_B; genus Zwartia; species Zwartia parapertussis_A. Next base: position 25,698 of record CAMDFD010000020.1, read on the forward strand.
CCAATACTGTAAACACATTAACTACTCTCAACCTAAAGGAAGAGCGCGAATGGGGCACATTTTTCCAGACGGCGCCTTGATTGGGTTGAGAGTACTTGACCTGAGTCATGGCATTGCCGGACCCTTTGCGGCTCGGCTGCTGGGCGATCATGGCGCGGACGTCATCAAGATCGAGCGTCCTGTGACCGGCGACTTCGCGCGCGCGCTACCGCCACTCAAACACGATGCGCCAGCTCCTGAGCAAAGTCTGCTCTTTCAGTATCTCAACTGGAACAAACGCAGTCTCGCGCTAGATTTGCGACTTGCAGAGAACAAACCTCTCATTCAAAAGCTGGTCAAACAAAGCGATATTGTCATCGAAAGCTTTCGACCGGGTCGTCTTGAACAATGGGGGCTCGGGGTGGATCAACTCCTCGCCTGGAATCCAAAAGTTGTCGTGACGTCTGTGACGAATTTCGGACAAACAGGACCTTATGCGCAATACGCCGCAAGCGATCTCACCCTTCAGGCCTTAAGCGGCATCATGCAGATCAGCGGTCAAGTAGACAGAGAGCCGCTCAAGCATGGTTTGTCTCAATCGTTTTACTGCGCCGGCCTAACGGCCGCCTACGCATCCATCATGGCCTATACCGCCGCGCAAGCCGACCAGTTCGGTGAACACGTCGATGTATCAATCCACGAATGCTTGGCTTCGGAGCTTGTGCTCAATGAATCCTATTACGCATTTCTTGGAGCAGTGCAAGGTCGTCGCGCGGTCGTGCAAGATCCCTTTGCGGGAGAGCCTATCCCCACTCGAAAAGGCTACCTTGCTTTTCAAACAGGCGGCGGAGCGCCTTTCGAAACGCTCGCGGAACTCTTTGATCGACCAGAGTTTTGTGAAAAACGTTTCTCCAGCCCCCCTGAGCGCGAAAAACGGGTGCCGGAGGTCAAGGCGTTACTCGAGGAGTGCGTGGCCAATCGAGAAGCCAAAGAAGTTTTTCTCGCGGGCGCACAAAAACGTTTACTTCTTGGTGTCGTTCAGAGTGCAGAAGACTTATTGGGTTGCGAACACCTCCAAGAACGACAGGCGTTCACCGCACTAGAACATCCAGCGACCAATACAAACTTTCGTTTTCCCGCCGAGCTCGCCAAACTTTCGCTCACTCCAACCTCGGTGCGTCGACGTTCACCGATGCTTAACGAGCATCGCGATGAAATCCTCGCTTTGATCGGGAGTCGCGCATGACAAAAGCGACCTTACCTTTGAACGGGATGCGTGTATTGGATTTGTCCTATGTCTTCGCGGTGCCTTATATGGCCGGCCTATTGAGCGATCTCGGCGCCGAAGTCATCAAAATAGAGGCACCACATAAACTCGATCAAACGCGCGGCCGAGCTTTTGGTCCATATTTGGATAATGATCCAGCGCTAGATCCCTGGAATCGTTCCGGCATTTTTTATGTCGTGAATCGCGGCAAACGCTCGCTTGCCATGGACTTGAGTCAACCAGAGGGTCAGGAAATTTTTCGTGAACTTGTCGCTAAGAGCGATATTGTTCTTGAAAACTTCACACCCCGCGTGATGCGCAAATGGGGTTTGAACTACGACGAACTAAAAAAAATCAAACCCTCTCTCATTATGTTGTCAAACACCGGCTATGGCTCTACAGGACCTTGGTCGTCCTTCCCCAGCCAAGGTACAACCCTAGAAGCAACAATGGGGATTACCTTTTACACAGGTTATCGAGGGGATAAGCCATGGAAAGTGGGACAGTCGTATCCTGACTTTATTGCATGCTGGGCCGGGCTCAATGGTCTATGGGCGGCTATCGCACACATGCGAAAAACGGGTCAAGGACAATGGGTTGATGTTGGCATGTACCAACTCGGCGTCGCACTGATGCCCGAACCTCTGCTGCAAAAGCAGTTAGATGGAACCGAGCCTGTCAGAATGGGTAACGAGCATGCCAAACATGTCCCAAGCAATCTTTACCAGACGAAAGGGATAGATCAATGGCTTGCGCTTAGCATTCAAACAGATGACCAGTGGGCGACACTGACGGCCTTGATGCAGCAACCTCAACTGGCGAGCGATCCGCGCTTTTGTACCACTGCCGCGCGACAGAACAACAGAAGCGCGGTCAACGCACTCGTTGCAGCCTGGTGCCTGACGCACACCCCGCAAGCGCTATTCGAGCAATTGCAGGCTCATGGCATTGCTGCGGCACCTGTTTTAAACAGTCGGGACTTACTGCGCGATCCTCATCTCAAGCATCGCAACTTTTACGAAACGGTCATTCACCCGGAACCTATCGGTGAACGTCCGATTATTGGGCGACCTTACAAGCTGCGCTTTCGCGACGCCCATATTAAAAAATCTGGGCCTCGTTTTGGGGAGGACAATGACAGCATCCTCAGAGAGATTCTCGGGAAAACCCCTGAACAAATTTCCGCGCTTAAAGACTCTAATGTGGTGTCGGACTTTCCAACCAATCCAGGTCTATCTGGGACGATGGATACCGAATCGATGCTAAAACTTAAAACACTCATTGCCGTCGATCAAGATTACCGTACGAAGTAAGGAGCACACTGTGCAAGTCATCAGTCGAAGTATGGGATACATCGGTGCGGGAATCGTTGGCGTTTTATTGTCAGCGGGTTATCTGAATATGACTCTCGAACTTCCAATGGGCGAAATAGATCAGCCCGGTGCGGGTGTGTTTCCAGTGCTGGTCGCGGGCATCCTATTCGTCGCGAGCGTTTCTGCTTTATGGGAAGGTTGGCAACGCAGGAAGAACAGCCCCGCTCTCGAGCTACCTAAGGGTTCAGATCGTATTCGATTGCTCAAGATGATCGGTCTACTACTCATTTATTTTCTCGCTATTCCATGGGCGGGTTTTTCGTTGAGCAGCATTCTCTTTTGTATATTACTGATACGACTTATCTCAACGCTCCCATGGAAAAAATGCGGGCTTTATGCGTTTTTAATGACTGCCGCCTTACACCTAATTTTCATCACGACCATTAAAGTACCCATGCCACCAGGCGTACTCATCGACTTTTTCAGGAGCTGAGATGGAAGCGATCGAAGGTCTCCTCTACGGACTCGGCGTTGCATTGACGCTAAACAACTTATTAGCCGCACTCGTTGGCGCACTCGCAGGCACGTTGATCGGCGTATTACCAGGTCTGGGTCCAACAGCGGGGATCGCGATGATCCTGCCTTTAACGTATGCGCTGGATCCAACCAGTGGCTTGATCATGATGGCGGGTATGTATTACGGGGCGATGTATGGCGGTTCGACGACGGCTATTCTCATCAACATGCCCGGTGAGTCCGCCTCTGTCATTACCTGCATTGATGGCTATAAACTGACTAAAAAAGGTCGCGCTGGTGCGGTGCTCACTATTGTCGCGATCGGCTCATTTGTGGGAGGTGGTCTTTCAGTTCTTGGCGTCATGCTGTTCGCACCCGCCTTGGCTAATTTCGGTTTACTTTTTGGTCCGGCCGAGTTCTTTGCGTTGACGGCTGGAGGCCTGCTTTTATTTTCACGTATTTCTGGCGGTACCTTAGCTGCTGGCATTTTCCCGATGGCGGTTGGACTCATGCTGAGCACCGTGGGTCAGGAAATCGTGACGGGCGCGGATCGCTTCACCTTTGGTATTCGAGACCTCACGCTTGGCGTTGAGCTTGTCGCCCTTGTCGTCGGTCTGTACGGCGTGACTGAAATTATGTCGGTCGTAGAGTCGTTGCAAAAACAAGGCAAGCCGATTCCAGTCAAGCTCAAAGAAATGTTTCCCTCGCGAGAGGAGTGGCGACGTTCCTGGGGACCTTATGGTCGCGGAACGGCGATGGGCTTTGTGCTGGGTCTCTTACCCGGACCCTCAGCGACGATGGCGAGTTTTGCTTCCTATCGACTAGAAAAAGGGGTGTCGAAATACAAAGAACAACTAGGAGAAGGCGCCATCGAAGGCGTCGCGGGCCCTGAGACTGCAAATAACGCTGCCGCCACCTCCTCCATGGTGCCATTGCTTGCGCTTGGCGTCCCGTTTGGCTCTGTCACGGCGCTGATGCTGGCTGCAATGATGGTACATGGCGTACAACCGGGCCCGATGATGATGACCTCACACCCCGAAATATTCTGGGGTGTCATTGCGTCAATGCTGATTGGCAACGCGATGCTCGTTGTCTTAAATATTCCCTTGATCGGTTTGTGGGTGAGTTTGCTTAGAGTCCCAAACCATGTGTTTCTGCCCATCATCTTGATGGTCGCGACAGTTGGTTGCTATAGCGTGCGCAATAGCATGGTGGATGTCTACATGCTTTGGGCGATCGCGATGATTGGGTATGCGTTACGCAAGCTCGAGTTTCAACTCGCCCCCTTAGTCGTTGGCGTTGTACTCGGGCCCTTGATTGAAAAGCACTTGCGCGAAGGTTTATTTATGAGCCTGGGCGATGTCTCTGTTTTTTACACGAGTCCGATTGCCATCGGGATTTGGTCTGTGGTTGTCATCGTCTTGCTGTTCGAACCGCTGCGCTCGCTTTACGGAAAGCTGTTCGGCGTCAAGGTTAAAAAGCTTATCCCGGAGAGTTCGGAGTAGCTTCGACTTTCACCCAGCCTGGATCAAGACCAATCGCACCCTGCTCGGCTAGGACGTTAATCTGCTCCTGCGCATAACCCATTTCAGTCAATATTTCTGCCGTGTGCTGACCCAATCTTGGGGGAGGCAGACGCACTGACCCCGGAGAATCGCTAAACTTTATAGGCAGACCCGCCATCGACATCATTCCCAGACCCTCTAGCTCGATTTCCTGCACCATGTCACGCGCCAGCACTTGCGGTTGCTTCACAACTTTATCGATCGTATTCACTGGCGAGCACGGCACATCATTTTCTTTTAAACGCTTTTCCCAGTAAGCCAAAGGCTGCTTGATAATCTCTGCGCCGATCAATTGAATCAAAAGCGGGCGATTCAATGCACGCATTTGAGGATCGATGAAACGCGGATCTTTCAACCAGTCGGATTGCTCAAGCGCAGCGCAGAGTCCTGTCCACATACGTTGATTGAAAGCAGAGATCACAATCCACTGATCGCTCGCCTGGTAGGCGCGATAGGTTGGACTCGTCAATGCACCACTTCCGCTCGGTCCAGGCACCTCTCCACTGGAGAAATAGCGAGTAAAAAACTGTGCCATCATGGCGATATGCCCCTCGAGCAGCGAGGTGTCCACCCGCTGTCCGCGCCCTGTCCTATGCCTTGTTTCAAGCGCCATCATCACCCCGATCGCGCCAAACATACCGCCCCCCACATCGGCAACGGACATGCCCATTTTTGCCGGACTACCCTCGGGATCGCCAGTAATGCTCATAGAGCCTGCATAGGCTTGCATAAACAAATCATTTGCCGGCTCTTTACTCAACGGGCCATTGGCGCCAAAACCACTAATCGCACAATAGATCAGACGCGGATTAACACGTGACAAACTTTCATAATCCAAACCCAACCGCTCCAACGCCCCCACGCGATAGTTATGCACCAAAACATCAGCGTCTTCGATCAGGGAACGCGCAATTCGCACACCTTCTTCAGTTTTTAGATCCAGTGCCATCCCACGCTTGTTTCGATTCGCCGATGCATAGTAATAACCCATCGCACCGTGAAAATATGGCGACCAGGCGCGACTGTCATCGCCCACTTCGGTGCGTTCGATTTTGATCACATCGGCGCCGTAGTCTCCGAGCAACATGCCACAAAAAGGTCCGGCCATCGCCACACTAATTTCAACAACCTTGATTCCTGCAAGCGGTGCTGTCATATCTTCGTCTCATCCGATGGATAACAATTATTTTTATAATTCGTTTCGATAGCGCCGCATGATTTCTTCGTGGGTCTCAAATACACCTTCAATCGCAGCCTGTTCGTTGATCATGTCAACCATTGTCGGTAATTGACTTCGCTCAATCTGGCTCGTGCTATCCCAGAGTTTTGAACGCATGAACGCTTTTGCACAATGCAAATAAGCTTGTTGCACACTGACGCGAATCACGAGCTTTGGCGCGCGTACCTCTGTCGTGCACTGCGCGATATCCGCGGGGGCCACGCTTAATTCAGCTACGCCATTGACACGCAACGTCTCGTCCACTCCCGGGATCAAAAACAATAAGCCGAGACGCCCCGTGTGAATGATATTTTCCAGCGTATCGAGGCGGTTATTGCCAGGCGAATCCGGGATCAACAAGGTATTTTCATCGAGCACCTTGACAAAACCCGGCGCACCGCCGCGAGGCGATGCATCAAGCACCTTGTCGCTCCCCATACTCGACAGCACCACAAACGGCGACAGGTTGATGTAATGCTTGCAATGCCTGTCCAAAGCGGCCAATTGCTTTTTAACCGCCCGCTCTTTCGGGGCCGCATAGAGCGTTCTGAGTTGTTCGAGCGTTTCTATTTTCATCACACTAATCCAGTGTTGCGACGATTTTTCCAAAATGTTTGTTGGTACGCATCCGCTCAAAGGCCTGCGCAATATCCGCAAAGGCAAAAGTGCTATCAATTGGAAGCGACAATTTTCCCGATTCAAGATACGCACCCAAGTCGCCTAATGCCAACGAGGTAATGCTTCTGACCTCTTCCACACTGCGTGTACGGAAAGTCACGCCGGTATATTTGATGCGCTTAAGTGCATGTAAATCAAAATCAAACTCAGCAAAACGTCCCGCCATACGTCCAACGTTGACGATGCGACCCAAGATCGCACAGGCCTCCAAGTTTTGCGTACCGAATGGTCCGGAGAGTTGATCGATGATCAAGTCGACTCCTTTTCCACCACTCGCTTCGATCGCATGCTGGGGCCACTGCGGATCACTATTGTCAATCGCGAAATCAGCGCCAAATTTAGTGAGTTGCGCGCGTCTCTCTGCCGTTGTCGACGTACCGATCACGGTTTTAGCACCCATCAGCTTGGCGATTTGCATAGCCATCAGTCCCACGCCAGATGAAGCACCTTGCACCAGAACCGTCTCACCTTTTTTTAATTCGCCTACCGTCACGATCGCATTGTGCATCGTTTTAATCGCGATCGGTAGCGTCACGGCCTGAGTAAAAGACATCGCAGCATTCGGTATATCGATCACTCGGCCCCAATCAGCTACGGCATATTCCGCATAGCCTGACGATCCAGAACACATGACACGATCGCCCGGCTTAAATCCTCTTACCCGCGCCCCCACTTCGACGACCTCTCCAGCCCACTCGATGCCAGGGATCGCACCCACTCCACCGACATTGCCGTGTGCGCCGCCTGCCAGAACTCCCAAGTCAGCACGATTCAGGCCACAAGCCCGTACCTTGACCAACACTTGGTCAGGACCTGCTGTGGGTTTGGCAACTTCAGAGATTTCAAAACCGCTCTTTGTTACGACAACTGCTTTCATTTTATTCATTCCTATTTAATTAACGCGTTGCGGAGATAATGCCGCCGTCTACAACGATGGTCTGGCCGGTGATATAGCGTGCTTCATCACTCGCCAAAAACACCACGGCGTGCGCCACATCCCATGACTCTCCCATATAACCCGCGGGCACTTGTTTGTGACGGTGGGCAACAAAGCCTTCGAAATCGCCTTTTGCGTATTTATCAGCCAAGCGTTTCACGAGTGGCGTAAACATTAATCCTGGTGCCACACTATTGAGTCGCACGCCACGATCGGCATAAATGACACCCGTCGTTTTCATGAGTTGTTCGAGAGCCGCTTTACCTGCTGCGTACCCCACTTGTGGTTTACCAATGTATCGATGCGCGGCCACGGAGGAAATGCTGATCACGGAGCCACCACCCTGAGCAGCCATCGAGGGCAGCACATATTTGCAAGCCAGAAAAGCACCTTTGACATTCACGTCCATCTGGTCATCCCAGGTTTCTTCGCTCATCGACACCGGATCACCCGGCTCGGAGCGCCCGACGTTATTGACCAAGATATCGATTCGACCATATTGCGCGATACACGCATCAACGAGTTTTTTCACATCTTCGGCCTTGGTCGCATCGGCCACCATGACATGCGCCGTACCGCCTTCTTCAGTGATGATACGTTGCGTTTCTTGCGCGGCCTCGAGACTGAGATCCGAGCCAAAAACATGCGCACCCTGTCGTGCCAAGGCGACAGCAATCGCCTTGCCATTACCCCAACCCTCGCCCAGTGTGCCACAGCCCGTCACCAGCGCGATCTTGCCATCTAGTCTGAACATTTTGTCCCTTTTGTTTGTTGTTGTATAGGAGTCATATTACCTGTGTGCCTCCCTAGGAGCAAAATCCTTTTTATCGCATACGGCGCGAGCTTCTAGATGCACGTCCACCTAGTGAAATTTAGAGACTTAAAGAAAAAGGCCCGAACCTGACGGTTCGAGCCTCGAACGACTTTAACTCAACTTAACTCAGACTAATTCTCTTAATTAGGTTAGATCGTTCACCAACGATGCCAGGGTATCGTCAGGCAATGTTTCCACATGCATAGGATATTCTTTATGGTCGCAACCCACCATCATCTGTGCGCCAGTTTTTAAAGATTTCTTCATTTCTGGTGTCAGCTCAAACCGCATAAAATGTACCGACGACGTTTTGTCAGCAGTCGTACGTTCCAAATCTTCGTTCGCAATCGCATACACCCGAGGCTGACCTTCGACCTGAACAAACATCTTGTGCTCAACGCCCAGCAACTTGGACAAGGCCAAACGGCGCTCGCTTTCGTTAGGATACTCAAGCATCATCGTCGCTTTGAAGTTCGAACCATCCGGCACGAGTGGGTTGTAGGCACCCAACTCATCTTGAATGCCCTCGTCATCGAATATTTTCTCGACACGCAACATTTCCTGCACTTGATAACGCATCAACAACTCGTTTTCAAACAGCAGGTTCAAATGCTCGCCTAGACGAACACTTCGCTTGCGACGCTCTTCGATCGCTAGCTTACGCATTTCTGGGCGGGCTTTGTGATAAGCCTCAAGGGTCATCAAACTTTCACGTGTAATTTTGCTCATTTCCATTTCCTTTATAGACCGTATGCTTTGGCGATCAAGGTGAGAGGGTGAGCCATCTCAGCTTTCGCCAAGCCGTTTTCTTCCATACCCTGCTGGATGTGATGGCCAGCGAGTTGACAATCCGAGCTGATGTAATCAGGGGTGTTATTTGCCATGGCTTTAAACACTGGCTTACCGATTTTCATTGCCGTAGCATGAAACTCTTTTTTCACACCCCACGTTCCTGAGTGGCCAGAGCAACGCTCAACCACATTGACTTCCGTACCAGGCACGAGTTTCAGCGTTTCCGCTGTCTTTTTGCCGACGTTTTGAACACGCGAGTGACAGGGGATGTGGTAGCTCACATGACCCAACTCTTCTTTAAAGTCAGTATTGAGTAAACCATCACGGTTACGCGCGATGAAATATTCAAATGGATCCCACATTGCTGCCTTCACGAGCTGAACATCCACCTCGTCTGGGAACATTAAAGGCAACTCTTGTTTGAACATCAGCGTACAAGAGGGGATCGGCGTCATAATCGCATAACCTTCACGCGCCAGTTTCGCGAGTTTAGGAATGTTTTTATCTTTGTTCGCGGCCACCGATTCAAGATCACCGAGCTCAAGCTTAGGCATGCCACAGCAGGCTTCTTTATCGACCAGCTCATAAGGAATCTGATTGTGCTCAAGGATCTTGATCAGGTCTTGGCCGATACCAGGCTCGTTGTAATTGATATAGCAAGTCGCGTAAATCGCAACTTTTCCGGGTGTTTTCTCGCCGTCTTCCACAGGCCACGCAGTCGATGCAGTTGCCAGTTGAGGAAAGGTCTTGGGCGCATACTCTGGGATCCAAGCTTTCTTATCTACGCCAAGTGTCGACTCCATGACAGAGCGCATTGCGCCTGTACGATTAATCGCGTTGACAGCCTCCGTCACGATTGGAATACCCGCGAACATGCCAAACTTATCGGTCGAAGCAAGCAGCTTATCGCTCAGCTTGACATCGCCTTTTTTGAAATTCACGGCTTTCGCACGCAACATCAAGTGAGGAAAATCCAGATTCCATGGGTGTGGAGGCACATAAGGGCACTTGGTGACATAACAAACGTCACAGAGGAAGCACTCGTCCACAACCTTGTCGTAGTCTTTTTTGTCGACGCCGTGCACTTCACCATCATCGGTCGCGTCAACCAGATCAAACAGTGTCGGGAACGAGCCGCAGAGGCTCAAGCACCGGCGACAGCCGTGGCACATATCAAACACACGTTCCATTTCTGTGTGAAGACTTTCCTCGTCATAGAAGTCTGGATTGGTCCAGTCTAAAGGATGACGGGTTGGCGCGTCGAGATTACCTTCGCGGTTTGACATAGCAGATCCTTAATTTTGTCACCCTGCGGTCGGGTGCAACGAAAATGATTGTGACCAGCAGAGCCGGCCACAGATAGTGCAATTCGAGCGACGGACATCAGACTTTGTCAGCCGCTCGCACTTCTCAAAAACGCTTAGTCAACCAAAGCGTCCAGAGCTTTCTGATAGCGATTGGCGTGTGAACGCTCGGCTTTTGCCAAGGTCTCAAACCAGTCAGCGATCTCGTCAAAGCCTTCGTCGCGAGCGATTTTGGCCATGCCGGGGTACATGTCTGTGTACTCGTGTGTTTCACCGTGCACTGCAGCTGTCAAATTTTGACGGCTGGAACCGATTGGCAAACCTGTTGCTGGATCACCCGATGCCTCGAGAAACTCGAGGTGACCGTGGGCGTGTCCTGTTTCGCCTTCTGCTGTCGAGCGGAACAATGCTGCAACGTCGTTTTGGCCTTCGATGTCAGCCTTGTTTGCGAAATACAAGTAGCGGCGGTTAGCCTGTGATTCGCCTGCGAATGCGTCCTTCAGGCACTGTTCGGTCTTTGAACCTTTGAGCTGGGCCATATAGCCTCCTGACAAATAAAAATATGAAGAAGAAGTGGAGTCTAGATCTATAGAGTCCGGTCAAAAAACCGACTCAATCTCTACTCTTTTCATAGTGTATCCGGCAGAAATCTATAAAGGAAATTAAATTTATCTACTTTTTAGATAGTTTTTTCCTAATAGCTTGTAATAACGAAGGCTCTAAGGGTAAATACCCCCCTAGAGCCACCTATGGCGTGTTAATTGACCTTTTCAGCCATCCAGCGCTCGGTTAAACGCACAAAGTAGCTGGCCCCGACGGGAATAATGGCATCATTGAAGTCATATGAGGTGTTATGCACCACGCAAGCGCCCTCACCATGCCCCTCAAGACGATGATGGCCCTCGCCGTTGCCTATAAATGCGTAACAACCCGGCTTGGCCATCAACATATGCGCAAAATCCTCCGCGGCCATGACCCCAGGGAACTGGTCATTGACCATCTCGGGACCGACGATCTCCCGCATGACTTGAGCTGCAAACTGCGCTTCCTTGGCATGATTGACCACTGGAGGCGAGGCGCGCCTAAAGAAAATCTCGGCCTCACACTCGTGCGCCAAGGCAATCTGGACTGCAAGGGTGCGCAAACGCTCCTCCAATCGATCCAAGGCTGAGACTGAAAACGTACGAATCGTGCCACCTACTGCCGCCACATCCGGTATGACGTTGGGCGCAACGGAGCCCTCAAGCTGCGTCACCGCTAGCAAAGCACGCTCTGTACTCGGGATGACTTTTGCCACCAAACCTTGCAATGCTTGGGCAAACTCCAAGGCGGGCGCGATCGGATCCGTTCCCGTATGCGGTAAAGAAGCATGCGTTCCCTGACCCTTCATCTTGACTTTGAAGGTATTGCTCGAGGCCATGAAAGGCCCGTTATTTAAGGCAAAGCCGCCCACATTGCCGATCGAGAAGTTGTGCAATCCAAATACCGCCTCACAGGGGAAGCGCTCGAACAACCCATCCTCGATCATCTTCTTGGCACCCGCTTTACCCATTTCCTCAGCAGGCTGAAACACAAAGTTCACCGTGCCATTGAAATTGCGCGTCTGAGATAAGTGCCAAGCGGCGGCGAGCAGCATGGTCGTGTGCCCGTCATGACCACACGCATGCATCTTTCCATCATTCGTAGACTTGTGCTCAAACTCATTGATCTCCTGCAAGGGCAAGGCATCAAGATCGGCACGCAAACTTAAAGTCCGGCCGCCCTCACCGACTTTCAAGACGCCCACGACGCCAGTGCCCGCGATGCCGCGATGCACTTCGATCCCCCACTCCTTGAGGAAGGTCGCGACAATCTCAGAGGTGCGGTGTTCATCGAAACCGAGCTCAGGATGGGCGTGAATATCACGGCGGATTTTGATAAAGCGGCTGTAATCCGCAAACGCATCGACGAGTTTCATATTTAAGCTGCTCCAATTAAAAGTTAACGTTGTTGCCGCCCTTGAGACCCAAGATATCGCGCGCCTCATCGGGCGTCGCGACCTCGCAGTTCAAGGCTTCTAAAACCGTACGAATACGCGTCACCTGTTCAGCATTGGATGCCGCCATCTTGCCAGGCCCAATCCACAGAGAGTCCTCAAGACCCACGCGCACATGCGAACCCATCGCAGCGCCCATCGTTGCCAAGGGGATCTGGTTGCGACCTGCGCCTAGGATCGACCACTGATACTGATTGCCAAACAAACGGTCCGCCGTGCGACGCATGTGCATCAGATCTTCTGGGTGAGGGCCAATGCCGCCCAAAATTCCAAATACCGATTGAATAAAAATAGGCCCTTTCACCAGACCCTTTTCGGCGAAATGCGACAAGTTGTATAGGTGGCTAATGTCGTAACACTCAAATTCAAAACGTGTGCCGTTTTCGGAGCCGCGTCTTAAGATCGTTTCGATATCTTTATAGGTGTTTTTAAAAACGAGATCGCGACTGTTTTCAAGATGCTGACGCTCCCACTCGTGTTTGAACTCTTTAAAGCGATCCAGCATCGGGAACAGTCCGAAATTCATCGATCCCATATTGAGTGAGGCGACTTCGGGCTGAAAAGTCATCGCCGGACGCATACGCTCCTCAACCGTCATGTGCGGACTCCCTCCCGTCGTGATGTTGATCACGGCATTGGTCGCAGCTTTGATTTCTTTTAAAAATGGTCGAAAAAACTCAGGATCTTGCGTTGGCTTGCCATCCTTAGGATCTCGCGCGTGCAGATGCAAGATCGCGGCACCCGCACGGGCCGCATCAATCGCCGACTTGGCGATTTCCTCAGCAGTGACGGGAAGATGGGGCGACATGCTCGGGGTATGAATCGCTCCCGTTGCCGCACAGGTAATAATGACTTTTCGCGCGCTGGCCATACTGACTCCATGTCTTTACGTTTGAATAAATACGTGATGAAACTTCCTAGCTTAAGCCATTACTCTGCTGACTTTTTATGCGCCGCCAAGGCCATCAATCGCCGATCTCGCCAGAGTCGCCGCTCAAGCAATTTTTCCTTTGGCAACGCAGCACGTCTTTGCGACTCAAGTTTTTCGATTACCGCTTCTGACCACGGCTCGGTTGAGGTCTGTTCAGTAGAAATAGACTGATACATATCGTTAAAGCGTCTGGCGTAATCTGCCAGACCGTCAGGTGCATTCAGGTCGATCGTTTCAAAAGGCCCCATAAAGGACCACCGCAAACCAAGACCCTCGCGCACCGTCACATCTAGCCCCTCGGCATCGACATAACCCTGCTCGACCAATCTAAAAGCTTCGCGCAACAGCGCACCTTGCAAACGATTGAGGACAAAGCCCTTGAGCTCGCGATGAATCTTGACGGGTTTTTGACCAACACCCTGCATCACATCCCAGGTTTGCTGCACCACCTTGGCGTCGGTCCAGGGTGCACCACAAATCTCAACGACAGGAACGAGATAGGGAGGATTGACTGGATGCGCAATGAGGCACCGCGCGCGTCCGGCAAGCGCTTCTGTAAAAGCAGAAGCCGGAATGCTCGAGGTGGAGCTCGCCAGAATCGTCGCGGGCGGCGCGAGAGCATCCATGCGGGCAAAGATCTCTTTTTTCATTTCAAGCCGCTCAGGCAAACTTTCTTGCACATAGTCTGCGCCGGCCATCGCCTCTTCGAGCGTGGCACATCCACTTATTCGTGAAACAAGGCCCTTAGGGTCGTCAATCAAACCCGCACTTTGGAGGTCTGCGACCTGTTTTTCAATCAGCTTGGCTGCACCACTGACTGCCGCCGGATCACCATCCCACATCTTGACGGAATGACCGCCGCGGGCGAACACAATCGCCCATGCCTGTCCGACCAACCCCGAGCCCACAATTGCGATCTTCATATGCCCCTCAATGCGTTTAATTTTTCACAATAATACGTTTATGTCAGCACCAGCAAGCGATTTGCGTCCTTAGGGTGTGTCATCACAGTCCAATCCAAATCAAAGGCCTGCTTGAGCGTCTCTGGCGTCAGAACTTCACTTGGTAAACCTTGCGCGACGACGCTCCCTCCATTGAGCAAAACAAGACGATCGCAATGTCGCGCCGCCACGTTGAGGTCATGCATCACGATCAGTACGCCAATCCGAGCGATCCCGACCAATTGCTCCAACACCTGCATAAACTGAAGCTGATGTCTGGGATCGAGGCTGGCCAGTGGTTCGTCTAAAAGCAAATAGGCTACACCCTGGTAATGCTCGATCGCAAAGCACTGAACAAGCGCGCGCGCGAGCTGCGCTCTTTGTTGCTCCCCCCCGGAAAGTGCCGTGTAAAGGCTTGCTTGGAGCGAAGACAACTCAGTCAGCATCAACGCACGCTGCGACCATTGCTCAACCTGCTGTGGATGCGCCTGAGAAAACGGGTATGCGCCCATCTGCGCGACTTCAAGTACGCTCAAGTCAAAACTCAAACTCGACTGCTGGGTCACCACCGCACGCTGCTGCGCAAGATCTAACGCAGAGCATGTATCTAGATCAATCGCATCGAGTTTGATGACCCCTTGCGCTGGCGAGAGATCCCCCGCGAATGCCGCGAGGAGCGTCGACTTACCCGCTCCATTGGGACCAAGCAATCCCACAAGCTCTCCGGGTGCGATCGCCACGGAAACGTCGCGCAACACGACGCGCCGATCCCGTTCAAGCGTGAGATGAGAGGATTGAATCGTCAAGCGATTGGGACAGTCTTGGCCATCGGTGGCAAACTCACTACACTCGCGTACCAAGCCTCCAGCTTAGGATGACCGGGACGCCATGGCTCATGCGCAAAGCGAAAGTCCAAATAACCTAAGGCGCATGCGACCGCAATATCGCCAACTGTCTTGAGAGCACCCAAGCTCGCCGCTTCTTTTTCCAACACATCGACCGCGCGTGCGACTTTGCCACGCTGCAAATCGATATAACCCACGCGACCTTCATCTTGGGGCAAGGCAATTTCACGACGGCGCGGTTGGCTCGCATCCAAGATGCCATCACCAATCGCCTGTAAACGTAACGCAGCCCAACGTGCAGGCCCCGCGGCAGGGAACAAGGCAGGTGCACTGCCGATACTGTCCAGAAACTCGCAAATTACAGGGCTGTCGAATAAGGCAACACCCTCATCATTAATGAGTGTAGGCACTTTACCCAGCGGGTTTGAATTGGACAATACAGGGTCTGTCGTGGCAATGGTCCACTTTTCTAGTTGCTGATCGATTCCTCGTGCAATCGCACAAGCCATCACTTTACGAACATATGGACTCGCGCCTGAAGCGGTAATTTTCATAAAAACATCCGATTGAATAGGTGGATCAATAAAAATAAGTGTAAGGATAAAATTGATCTATTTGTACTACAAAATTATCATTCTCGGCAGTGCTGCTTTGCAGCAAATGTCGATTACCATGCAAGGAGCGGTCTGTAGTAAATTTTGTTAAGAGAATTCGCACCCAAGACGCCTACGGACACGCCATGCCAACACCCATCAATCTTCACGACTTCAGAGCGCTCGCCCAACGCAGGCTGCCAAAAATCGCTTTTGACTTTATCGATGGCGGTGCCGATGACGAGCTCGGCATGCTTCGCAATCGAGAAGCTTTTTCAAAGTATCAACTGCTGCCGCGATACTTAGTTGATGTGACCCAACGCGATCAGTCTGTCGAACTCTTCGGTCGCACCTATTCCAGTCCAATCGGCATTTCTCCCACCGGAATGGCCGGCCTGTTCCGAACTGGCGCGGACGCGATGCTCGCCGCCGCTGCAAAAAAGGCGAATGTCCCATTCCTTTTATCGAGCGCGAGCAATCTAAAAATCGAAGAAGCTGCCCAAATCGCGCCAGACAATGTTTGGTTTCAAATGTATGCCACCAGTGATCCGCGCATCAACCTCGATCTGGTCAAAAGAGCTCGCGATGCAAATGTAGGCGTGCTCGTGATCACCGTCGACGTGCCTGTGAATTCCAACAGAGAACGCAATCGTCGCAATGGCTTCACGCGCCCCTTTAGGATGACGCCCGCCATCATGCTCGATGCGTTGACCAAACCGAGCTGGGTCCTGGAGTATTTAAAAGCAGGCGGCATGCCGATGATGAGCAATTGGCAACCCTATGCCAAACCTGGTGCCTCGGCCGACGAAGTCGCAGACATGTATGGCACCTTGACACCCGCAGCCATGACAAGCTGGGACACTGTCGCAGCGATTAGGGATCAATGGTCAGGCCCACTGGTGATCAAAGGGCTTCTTCATCCCGATGATGCGACGCAAGCCGTCCACGCTGGGGCCCAAGGCATCATTGTTTCAAATCATGGCGCGCGACAACTTGACAATGCGCCCTCGCCGCTCACCATGCTGCCGGCGATTAAAGCAGCCGTCGGCGATCGTGCGACCTTGATGCTGGATAGCGGTGTAAGACGAGGCTCAGATGTGGTGGTGGCGAAGTGCTTGGGTGCGCAAAGCTGCATTTTTGGACGCCCCACGCTCTATGCGGTTGCCGCGCTCGGGCAAGATGGTGCCGATCAAGTACTAGCCATCATGCGCAAAGAAGTCGATGCGATTTTGACACAAATAGGTTGTGGGCAATTCAACCAGCTCGATCGTCGCTATCTTCAACCATCGGCCTGAACACCAGCGCGCATGATGCCTTGATTTGTTGTGCTTAAACGCTCAACAAATCAATCACGACATTGCCGAGCACCTTGCCTTGCTCGACCGCCTCATGCGCAGCGACGATATCGGTCAGCGCATATCGTGCACCGATGGCATGTTTGATTTTTCCAGAACCAAGCAAGTCGCTCAACCCTTTGAGCGCGACTTCGCGTTCGGCGGGGGTCAAGTCATACACCAAGAAAAACTGCAAACTCAAACTTGTCGTCAAACACAGGCGGAACGGAATCTGGGGCGGCTCGACACGATTTGAACCAAAGCACGCAACTGTTCCGTGTGGCGCCAACGCTCCGTCACGTACGAGATCCGTGGTCGTGGAAAAATCCATGTCAATGATGGCATCTGCACCGCGGCCGCCAGTGAGTTCCTTGACCCGTTGAGCCACCGCCTCAGTCTTGTAGTTGATCGTTTCTTTCACGCCCGCGGCGCGGGCATGCGCCGCTTTAGCTTCTGAACTCACGGTGCCAATCACACGAGCGCCTTTGAGCGCGGCCATCTGAGCCGCGTAGTGTCCGACAGCCGAGGCCGCACCGATGACCAACACTGTTTTCCCAGCGAGATCACCGCAACGCCTGACCGCTTCAAACGCCGTCAAACCTGGGATGCCCATACAAGCGGCGCCATCAAAATCAACATGCTCAGGCAAGGCAATCGCTTGAGCCTGCGGGAGCGCGACAAACTGCGCCGCTGTACCAAAGGGTCGTTGATATTGCGCATTCCACAACCACACGCGCTCACCCAGACGCTCTTTTGAGACGCCAGGCCCGACCTGATCGATCACACCTCCCGCATCACTATGCGGCACAATGCGTGGATCATGGATGGGACGATTACGTCGCGATTTGACGTCCGAGGGATTGACGCCGGATGCATGAATCTTGACCCTAACCTCACCGGGACCGGCCTCGGGTGTCGGAAACTCGCCCACGCACAAAACATCGCGGGCTTCACCATTTTTTTGATACCAAGCTGCTTGCATTACCTCTTCCGTTTTTAATTTTTAGTTTGCTAGATTTTTAATTCACGCACGTCTGCTGGTATTGGATCAAGCGACCATATTGATCATACACAGGGATCTGCGCCATACGGCAAGGGACGGGTAACGAATAAAACTGACCATAAGGCGGTACCACCGGAGGATAAACATTCACTACACGGGGATAAACCGGTGGTGGTGCCACATAACGGTTGTATTGACTGCCTACGCCAATCACGACTCCCACGGCTGCGCCAAGCGCGGCAGCATTCCACGCATTGAAGTGACTCTGCTTATAACCGTGATGCTGCTTGTAACCATGCGCAGGACCATGGCGATAGTTATTTGGTCCCGCAACTGCGGGGGTCAGCGCCGAGGCGGTCAGTGCAGCTACCGCGATTGCTAGTGTGATGGACTTTTTCATCATTAACTCCTTGGAGTATTGCACGTCTGATCATCGCGATTATCACCTTCGCAGTGCGAAATCGCTAGAAATTAGTTTACGGCGAAAAATTAGCTTGCGTGCTGTGTCGGAGAATAAATTTACAGAAAATCTTTAGCTCGGATCAGTACCGTCGCGCTTGTAGACGGCGTTCGTATGATGAAATTGTAGCGATAGATGAAGACTACTTAAGCTCTTCAGGGGCCCAGCTCGGCCATCTTTTTTCAAGAAATGCCGAAACACCTTCTTTGGCAAGCACTTGATCAAAAACGGGAACGTTGCTCTCAGTCAATGTTTTGAGCATTTTTTTTGTTGCCTTCACCGCACCCAACTCGGCGGTCATCAAATGGCCCAGGATGCCATTGATCTTCGCATCAAGCTCAGAGGCGTCACAGATTTCATGAATCAAGCCTAGACGCCAAGCCTCTGCTGCGCTAAAGGTCTCACCCGCTACTAACCACCTACAGGCACTGCGAACGCCAATTGCCCGACTGAGATAAGGCGCGACAAGATTGGGCGTCAAGCCTAAACGTGTTTCGGCTTGCGTGAACTCTGCATCATGGCTCGCCACTGCGATATCGGCGGCTGCCACCAAGCCGACACCCGCCCCCACGCAATGACCATTGACGCGCGCAATCACAGGTACAGGCGACGTCTCAATCGCCTTGAGCATGCCAGCCAAGGCAGCAGCCATCACAACTGCCGCACCGCTCTCACCGTCCAAGGCGGTTCGACACCAAGTCAGATCCGTGCCCGAACAAAACGAGTCGCCACGAGAACCCAGCACAATCGCATTGATTTGTTCATCGTGCGCCGACGCCTCAATCGCTTGCGTCAACTCCTTGACCATGACTTCGTTCAGCGCGTTGTGCACCTCGGGTCGATTCAACCAAATAACGGCGACGCGCGAACCACGAACAACTTCAATTGTTTCAAACATATTTATTTGTACAGAACTTCAGGTAACCACAACCCAATCGCTGGGAACATGTAAAGCAAGAAGATCGCGAAAATCTGTATGCCCATAAATGGCATCATGCCCAGAAAGATCTGGTTGAGCGTCACGTGAGGCGGCGACACGCCCTTCAAATAAAAAGCCGCCATCGCCACAGGGGGTGACAAAAAGGCCGTCTGCAAATTCAGGGCGACTAACAAACCAAAGAACAGCGGATCAATATTGAACTGCGCCAACAAGGGCACAAAGATCGGCATAAAGATCACAATGATCTCGGTCCACTCGAGTGGCCAACCCAGTACAAAGATCAGAATTTGCGCAAGCAGCATGAACTCAAGAGACGTTAATCCCAGAGACAAGACCCACTCTTCAATGATCTTTTGGCCGCCCAGTAAGGCAAAGGCCGCTGAAAAAATAGAGGATCCCACAAATAACCAGCACACCATTGCGCTAGTCTTAGCGGTCAGAAAGGTCGACTCCTTTAAGACAGTCATATTGAGCCGACCATAGGCCAACGCTAACAAGGCACCACCAAGCGCCCCCATGGCCGCCGCCTCGCTTGGGGTCGCAAGACCAAAACCAATCGAACCCAGAACGGCCGCGATTAATACCGACAGGGGAAAGAACGAACCCATCAGCATTTTGAAGACTTCGAAGCGCGCCCAAGTGAGCGTCACATAAAACACCAACATGATCAACGCTGCGATGCCAAGGTAAATCCAATAACCCGTGGGAGTAGGCAAGCGCTCTTGGGCAGCCTGATCCTTTGGCGCCTCTACACTTGGCACGACGGCCGCTGCAGGACTGGCAGCAGTTGTTTGCGCGACAGGCTCACTCGATGGTGGCTCTGCCAAACCTGAGGGGGGCTCAGCCAGCCCAGATCCACTACCACTTGAGTTACTAGACAACTGCAACTCTGCGGGAATGTCATACACAATTTTTGGTTCGGTTGCCATCCTGTAAATCACAAGCGATAAAAATACCGTGATTAAAAGGGGCAACAGCACTGCCAACG
>CAMDFD010000021.1 GCA_945897365.1 Bordetella parapertussis
GCGAGCTTGCTG
This sequence comes from Bordetella parapertussis, assembly GCA_945897365.1. GTDB lineage: Bacteria > Pseudomonadota > Gammaproteobacteria > Burkholderiales > Burkholderiaceae_B > Zwartia > Zwartia parapertussis_A. Next base: position 13 of record CAMDFD010000021.1, read on the forward strand.
GCACAACACCCAGCGCTTGCTCAAGCGGAAGTCATCACGCGCAAGATCCAGGGTGATCAGCGACTAGTGGCCTACCTGGTGACGCGTCAGGGTCAAGACGCTGTGCAGGCCGAAGCACTGCGCAATGGCTTGTTGGCGTCCTTGCCTGAATACATGGTGCCCTCTTACTTCGTCTACGTGCCCGCCTTTCCTCTGAGCGCCAACGGCAAGCTCGATCGGCGCGCGCTGCCTGACCCAGAGATTGGGCGTGTATCAGAGACCTACCGCGCACCGCGTAATGATTCCGAAGACTTGCTTTGCAAGCTCTTTGCTGAAATCACAGGTGCTCAACAAGTCAGTATCGATGACGGGTTCTTTGCGCTAGGTGGAGATAGTATTTCAGCGATTCGACTCGTGAGTCGAGTCCGAGTGCATGGCTATCAACTCAATGTTCGTGATATTTTCAAAAATCAAAGTCCCGCTTTACTTGCGCCTATACTCAGAGAGATCCAAACGGATGTGCAGAGTGAGGTCTGGGAAATCGAAGGTGACATTCCAGCACTCCCCATTTATCTGGAATATCTCAGCATTAACAATAAACTAGATCGGTTCAATCAAACGGTCGTTCTGCAAGTACCACAGTCTTTATCTTACGAGTCGGTTTGTCAGGCCTACCATGCGCTCTCCAAGCATCACGGCGCACTTCGTCTGCGTACAGAAGGTATTGGTCTACAAACAAAATTTATCATTGATCCTGTCGACTCAATACAGCACGCAAAGATCGACATGCTTGACCTCACGGCGCATGATCCCGCTCAAACCGAGCTTGCGATACATCAAGCCATTGATACCTTGAGTGATCAGCTCAATCCTGAAACCCCAGGATTGATGAAAGCCGCATTGTGGGTCCAAAGAAAACATGCTCCTACATTACTCGTCCTCACACTACATCACTTTGTTGTTGATGGTGTTTCTTGGCGTATATTGCTCGACGATTTAAAAACACTCACGTCTAATCCGGTCGGATCCTTACCTGAAAGAACGATGTCTTTACGCGCTTGGGCGCAAAGCTTGAGCAACGAAGGTAAGCTTGGAAAGCGTCGTCACGAAGAGGCACTTTGGTTGCTGCAGCAGGAAGGTATCGATACCTTGCCTCAGGATCATGCTATTGCATCAGACGCGAATACACAGCAGTCCGTCGTGACCCTTCATGGGCAACTCAATAAAGCTCAAACAGACCAAGTGGTTCAATCGCAAGCCGTCTATCACGGTGGGATGAACGATATTTTGCTTGCGGCACTCGGGCTCGGTGTCAAGAAATGGAGTCTTGACCAATATCAACAGAAGCTCGGCGATTTTTTAATTGCGCTCGAAGGTCATGGACGTGAAAACGATACCGATCTTTCACAAACAGTCGGCTGGTTGACCAGTATTTTCCCCCTCCGACTCGACGTAGGCGATCTGAATCCACAGGATATAAATAGTCCTGGCCATGCGATTCGCCGTGTTAAGGACCGGCTGCGTTCGATGCCTGATAAAGGTCTTGGCTATGGCGTGCTGCGTTACTTGGATCAAACCAGCAAGATTGCGCAGTCCAATGTTGCACAACCGCAATTAGTCTTTAATTATCTAGGTCGATCCGAGAAAAAAATCTCAAACGTCGACCAATGGAGCGTTGCAGAAGGCTATGCCAGCACCTCTCAGGACGCGCCAGATCGAAAGCGTCTACACCTCATCGAAATCAATGCCAATATTGACGCCACGGGTTCACTGCAATTTAACTTAAATTTCTGTAGCACGGCCTATTCAAAGGCGTCTATGGAACGCCTGCTCCAAAGCTTTACGTTGAGCCTCAACGCGGTTGCGGAGCATTGCCTGCATCATCCACTTGAAAATACGCACACCCCTTCCGACTATCCTCTTACATCACTGAGCAAACATCACGGTCAACTTTTAGATCAACGTGTCCTAGATCAATTGGTGCAGCAGTATCCAGACCTTGAGGATATTGTTCCGCTCACACCCTCGCAACAAGGTCTCGCGTTTGAAAGTATGGCTCGGCCTGTCGGGTCTGAAGATCCCTATCACATTCAAATTATTCTGATTGTTCAAGGAAAATTAGATATACCCGCGATGCAACGGGCGTGGTCGCGTGTCATCAAAAGACATGCCATCCTACGCTTACGACTGGCTCCTTCGGAAATCGCGCCAGGGCTTGGCATCATCGGTGGAGATTTAACCTATGATCAAAAAATCGTAGATCTGCATGGCGATTATGCTGAGCGTCTCGATCAAATACAAAAAATTGACTTAGAAGAAAAATTTTCTTTTGAACAAGCACCCCTTGTGCGACTGAGGATTGGGGATCTTGGCCATCAAAAACATGCGCTTTTGATTTCTAAACATCACTTGATTCTTGACGGTTGGTCATTGCCCGTCCTGATGCGAGAACTTGCGCACATCTACGATTGTGATGTCCGTGGTTTGCCGGAAAAACTAAACCGACCATTCATGTGGCAGGAGTATTTGAAATGGCTCGCCGCCCAAGATCTTGAGGTCGCCCGACGCTATTGGAGCGCACATCTCAGCGAGCTGACTGAACCCAGTCGATTACAGCTCGCAGCACCCAATACATCAACCCCTGGCACCGGAGCGCTTTACTTTAATTTTGACCAAGCCTTAAATGATCAGTTCGAAGCCTTTTCTAAGCAGCACGGTCTCACGCAGGCGAGTGTTCTCATGGGACTGTATGCGCTTGTGCTGGGTCGAACGAGCCAACTTTCTGACATCGTCATCGGCAGTGTGCACAACGGTCGTGCCAATAGCCTGAGTGGTATTGATCAAGCGATCGGTTTATTTATCGATACCTTGCCTCTTTTCATGCATTTGCCTGCTGGTGAATCTCTTGTTCAGTGGATCCTACAACAACAAACGGCACAATCCGAACAGGATGCGCACTCGCATATCGGACTCGCTGCGATACAAAGCTTAGCGGGATTCCCAGGTTCGTCGATATTTGAAGCACTTTTTGTATTTGAAAACTTTCCAACCGATACCGCGACGATTCCTGTAGGGGATTTGAAGGTCCTTGAAAGCTTAGGCCATGATGGTACCAACTATCCGCTAGCGCTCGGCGCAATACCGGGCGACACGCTCTCTCTGCGCCTGACCTATGACTTAATGCGTATTAAGACTTCAGATGCACAGCATCTTTTAGACAGTCTTTGCCACTTAATTCAATCATTGCCTCGCATCGCGCATACCCCGCTTGCCGCGATTGCATTGCTCGAGGCGCCCGAAGAACAACAACTCATCGACCAGTCCAAGGGAAGCGTGATCCCTGCCGATGCGTCTATCGCCGACCTGACCGCACTTTTCGCTCAACAAGTCTCTGTTCAACCTGATTTACCAGCGTTGATGACTCAGGATCAACAGCATGTGATGACGCTCAGTTACGCTGAACTCGATGCACGCACGAATCAGTTAGCGAGACATCTCATCAATGAAGGTATCGGTCCTGGACAAATCATTGCCTTGCTGCTGGAGCGCTCTGAGGCGTTGCTCGTGTCCACCTTGGCCGTCCTGAAGACTGGCGCGGCATATCTCCCTCTTGATCCCGGCTATCCCGCAGCAAGACTCGAATACATCCTAAAAGACAGTCAAGTGCAATGTGTCATCAGCAATAACGCACTGTACGACGCATTGCAAAGTTCGATCGAGTCTGAACTTCCTGAGTTGTTGGATTTTGAAGATCCAATCCTCGAAATTCGACTATCGATGCAACTTGAAACCGCCATCCAAGATCACGAACGAATCGCCCCACTTCACCCTCAATCACTGGCTTATTTGATCTACACCTCTGGCTCAACAGGTCAACCCAAAGCCGTGGGTATTTCTCACCTATCCGCGGTTAATCTCGCGCAAGCACAACTCAGTATTTTTAAACTGGATCATACAGATAGGGTTTTACAGTTTGCTTCTCAAGCCTTTGACGCAAGTGTTTGGGAAATGCTGCTTGCCTTTGGCTCGGGCGCTGCTTTGGTGATTCCTGAGCAATCCACCCGCACAGATGCGGCCGCTCGACTCGCCCTTGATCTTCAGACTTTTGGTGTGACGCATGCAACATTGCCTCCGGTATTGGTTGCAGCCTTAGATATCGATGTCCTGAAATCTCTCAAAACACTCGTGGTTGCGGGCGAGGCATGCTCGCCTGAGATTGTTGCTCGCTTTGCAAGCCATTTAAAGATGTTCAATGCTTATGGTCCAACGGAAACTACCGTCTGCGCAACCATCAGTCCAGCATTGAACCCAGAGATCGATGCTTATCCAGGCGCAGGACCCGTCACGATTGGTCAGCCGCTTGCCAATATGCAAGTCTTCCTGCTTGATCCCTCCCTGCAACCCGTTCAAAACGGCATGCAAGGCGAGCTCTACGTCGCTGGAACGGGTTTAGCACGAGGCTATATCGGCCGACCAGGTTTAACGGCCGAGCGTTTTGTGGCGTGTCCTTTTGGTGAACCAGGGATGCGCATGTATCGAACAGGCGATATGGCGCGTCGACGAGACGATGGTGCGATCGAGTTTATTGGGCGCAAGGATGATCAGGTCAAAATCCATGGATACCGTATCGAGCTCGGAGAAATCGAGTCCGCGATTCGTGCCTTAGATAGCTCTCTCACCCAAGTCGCCGTCATCGCGCGTGAAATGGGCGCGGATCAAAAACTTGTCGCCTATATCGTTCAAACAGAAGATCAACCCGCGCTTGAGATTGAAGCGTTAAAACAAGGACTCGCTGCGTCTTTACCTGAATATATGGTGCCAAACTATTTTGTCATCATTTCAGAATTGCCCTTTACACCGAATGGAAAACTAGATCGCCGCACCCTTCCCGCACCCACGCAGCAAACTGGATCAAGCACCAAAAAATCGGCAAGTTCTAAAGAGGAGCAGATCTTATGCGAGATCTTCGAGACGCTCACTAATCACAAAAACATTAGCGTCGATGATCATTTCTTCGCCCTCGGTGGAGACAGTATCTCGGTGATCCGCTTGGTCAGTCTTGCTCGCGCAAAAGGCTTGTCATTGACGGTTAGAGACGTCTTTACGCATCAGTCACCTGAAGCATTGGCCGCCATTGCCCAACCCGTCGAACAAGCCAGCACACAGATTGTTTGGCAAGAAAATGGTGTTGTTCCTGCATTACCGGTCTTTCAGGCCTTTTGGGAGCAAAAAGGCTCTCTCAAACACTTTAACCAAGCTGTTTTATTGGATGCACCCGCCCATGTGCGTGCTCCCATGGTCAAGCAGGCTTTAGAACAAATACGGGCGCATCACGGAGCGCTTCGACTCCGTTGCGAACCGGTCAATCACGGCCATCAACTCGTGATCGATGAAGTCGACAAGCTGCCACCCATCGCTTTCTTTGAATTGGATTTAAGTGCCCAAGAACCTGTTCAGGCTCGACAACAACTCATAGAAAAATTTCTCAGTCTGAGCGACGACCTCGATCCCGCTCGGCCCGGCGCGCTCATAGTTGGGCTCTGGATCACTCAACCTGAAGGATCGCACCAGCTTGCCCTCGTCATTCATCACTATGCCGTGGATGGTGTTTCCTGGCGGGTGCTCATTGATGATCTTCAGAATCTGACAAGCCCAGAGATCAAGGCGTTGCCAGCGCCAAGTATGTCCTTGCGCGCCTGGGCGGAAACTCTCGCATCACAGGGATTACAAGGGTCCCGTCGAGGCGAAGAAGCCTTTTGGCTTGAGCAAATTCAAAGCGTCTCCCCCTTGCCTGTCAAGGCGCACTTTGACAAAGAGCTCAATACCGTTGGCGCCTCCGAGACTTATCACTGCACCCTCAGTTTGAAGGACACCGAAAGGCTCGTCTCTGCACCCTCCATCTATCAAGGTGGTATCAATGATCTTTTCCTGGCGGCACTCGGTTTTTCAATTGCACAGTGGTCTGAGAGTCGCTTTCAGCATCCTGTTGGCAATGTGGTCGTGCATCTCGAGGGCCACGGTCGAGAACTCGACGCGGAGTTGTCCAGGACTGTCGGATGGCTCACGACCGTATTTCCGGTTAGCGTAAAAATCGATGATCTGAATGCGCAACACTCCAATGACTTAGGCATTGCGATACAGCGCGTTAAAGAGGTCCTTCGTGGCATGGCCGACAAGGGTCTCGGATATGGAATTTTGAAATATCTCGATCCGAATAGTCAACTTTCGCGCATGCCTTCTCCAGGCATAGAGATCGGCTTTAATTACCTCGGGCGATTCGAGCAGTCAACCGTCAATGAACGTCATTGGAACATGGCTGAAGGTGGACTGATTGGTGCTAAAGATGATCCAAATCGTCAACGCATGCATGTTCTTGACTTCAACACAGCCATTAATCCTTCTGGTTGTTTAACGATTTCCATCACCTTTAGTACCCTCGCACATGAGCTGAGCGATGTTGAGGACTTAGCAAAACGATTTCAAGAGCGACTGGTCGCGCTGAGCGATCATTGCTTGGATGCCCCTCTCGCTCATCGTCACACATTGTCTGATTTTAAATTTCTCCATCAAAATCCGGACTTTGCAAGCCATATCGATCAAGGCATGCTCAATACGATCGGGGATCTCTATCCTGATTTTGAAGATATTGTGCCTCTTACCCCTCTTCAACAAGGATTGGCTTTTGAAAGCTTGTCCTTAGAGGATGACGAAAAAGATCCGTATCACGTTCATCTATTGCTGACTTTTACCGGACAGTTCGACAGTCATGCCATGCAAAGAGCTTGGCGCGCACTTGTTAAGCGTCATATTGTGATGCGACTTGCCGTTGCGCCTGCTTGGTTACCCGCAGGCTTAGGCATTGTCTTGCATCAAGATGCCATCGACTATCAAATCCTTGAATTAACAGGTCGTTCAGAGGAGCGGATTCAGCAAATTAAAGAGCTCGACTTTCAACGTCGTTACGATCTCACCCAAGGTCCGCTCATCAGGTTTTATGAGGCATCCTTAGGACCCCATGAATGGGCAGTATTAATCTCCAATCATCATCTTATTTTGGATGGTTGGTCTCTCCCTATTCTCACCTCCGAACTCGCTCAATTGTATGAAGCCGAATGTGCACAAGTCGCCATCGCTCTTGATACGCCGTTTGAATGGAGAAACCATCTCCAATGGCTTGCAGACCAAGATATCGTCAGTGCGCGTGACTACTGGAAAAAATACCTAGGCGAACTGACAGGTCCTAATCGACTGGATCTACCCACACCCAAAGAAATAAAAACAGGGATGGCAAACATCGAGCTGGCCCTTGATGAAACCACTTCACAGACGCTTGAAACCGTCTCTCGACAACAGGGCGTCACGCAAGCTTCACTCTTACAAGGACTCTTCGCACTGGTTTTAGCGCGCAGAAGTAAACTCGACGAAATTGTGATTGGAAGTGTTCGCAACGGACGTACAAGCCCGCTCGCACGCATCGATCGAGGCACCGGTCTTTTCATCAACACCTTGCCCATGTTTACCACCCTGCATCCGGGGCAAACACTCATTGAATGGGTACGCGAACAGCAAATCGCGATGGCGGATCAAGATACCTATGGACATATTGGCTTAAGAGAGATTCAGCAGATTGTCGGCATGACGGGCACGCCACTCTTTGAAGCCATGTTTGTCTTCGAAAACTACCCCGTTGAACAGTCTGTTCAAAAAATCGGACAACTGACGCTCACACATGCTCAAAGTGAGGATGGCAATCATTATCCAATCGGGCTGTCTGCACTGACAGGCGAAGTTTTAACCTTACGCCTTGGGTTTGATCAGTCAAAACTTGACCTCAGTCAGGCACAAGAAATTTTGGAGCAAATTACGCGACTAATACGCAATTTGCCCGACATCATTGAGCGGTCCCTCGCTGCTATTCCACTGATTGATGTCTCTGACCGCAAAGCCTTGCTTGAAAGCGGCGCAGGAAAAAATGTTCTTGTCGAGTCCTCCATCTTGTCAATATTGGATATTTTTGACAAACAATTTGCTTTCTCTGCCGACAAGCTGGCATTGTCGAGTGAAGATCCGTCTACGTCCGTCAACATGACTTTTGCCGAACTCAATGCACGCGCCAATCAACTGGCTCGGCATTTGATTGCGCGAGGTGTGGGTCCCGATGATATCGTGGGCATCATGCTGGATCCTTCGGCTGAATTGGTTATCGCCTTACTGGGCATCATGCGCGCAGGTGCGGCCTATCTGCCGCTCGCGACCGACTATCCCACACAGCGCTTGGCTTATATGCTGCACGATAGCCAAGCCAAGCAATTTATCAGTACCGCCTCGATCGCCCAAGCCTTTCAACAATCAGGGAATCAATCGATTCCCGATATGCTCGATCTTTCAGATCCTGCCCTGATCGAGAGCCTCAATACCTATGCGGTGACGGCTGTGCTCGATCATGAAAGGAAATCGCCATTACGCGCTGAGAATTTGGCCTATCTTATTTATACTTCGGGCAGTACTGGTTTGCCAAAGGGTGTCGCACTCTCACACTCTGGCTTGGTCAACTATGTCTCATGGGCGATGGATGCGTACAAGCTCGACACTGGAAATGGCGCACCCATCAATACCTCGATCGCCTTTGACGCAACTATCACCAGTTTATGGCTTCCTTTGATTTCCGGTAAAACGGTTCACTTTTTAGACAAAAATAATCAAATTGAAGCCTTGGCAGAAAGCTTACAAAACCATCAAGATTATTCACTCGTTAAATTGACGCCTGTCCATCTTGATGCGTTGCGCCATTTATTACCCTCTGAAACTTTAGCCAATCAAACACATTCCTATGTGATTGGCGGCGAACAGTTAACCGCCGCTGCGGTTGAGTTTTGGCGGAAATATGCTCCCAGGACAAGACTGATTAACGAGTATGGTCCGACTGAAACGGTCGTAGGTTGCTGCGTATACGAAGTCAGCGAACAGACCTCGCGAGACGGCGTCATTCCAATCGGCATGCCTATTTGGAATACCCAACTCTATCTTTTAGATCCACATTTAGATCTTGTTTCAGATGAAACTGTTGGAGAACTCTATATTGGTGGCTCGGGATTGGCGCGAGGATATTTGGGACGCCCAGGACTGACCTCAGAACGCTTCATTGCCTGCCCGTTTGGTGAACCAGGCGCACGCATGTACCGTACAGGTGATTTGGCTAGACGACGTGAAGATGGCGTGCTTGTCTATCTGGGTCGCGTGGATGACCAAGTCAAAATTCGAGGCTATCGCATCGAGCTCGGCGAAATTGAAACAGCGCTCCTGAATCATATCGATGATTTAGCACATGCCGTCGTGATCACAAAAAAGATGGCGGACGATTTGCGACTGGTCGCCTATCTCGTACCGATCGCAGATAAAAAACCCGTGGATCCCGCAACGATCAAAGCAGTGCTCGGGCAATATCTGCCTGAGCATATGATACCCACTACTTTTATCACGATCGATGCCTTGCCTTTAACACCCAATGGCAAACTCGACCGAAGCAAACTTCCAGAGCCGATTCCAGAGCATACGCTCAAGACCTTGGTTGAACCAAAAAATGAACGAGAAAGAATTTTTTGTACGCTCTTTGAAAGTCTGACTGGATGCGAACACGTCAATCCTGACGATAGTTTTTTTTCGATCGGTGGCGATAGTATTCTTTCCATCCGTTTAGTGAGTCGCGCACGCTCACAGCATCTGATTATTTCAGTCAAAGATATTTTTAAATATCAGACGCCTGCTGAATTAGCACATATCGCGCGCTCAGCGAATCAAGAAAGTGCAGCGCCTACATGGCCTGAGGATGGCCAGTTCATCCCACTTCCCATCTATCATGATTTTATCGATGCGGGTGGTTCGCTGAAGCAGTTTAATCAAACCGCTTGTTTAATCGCACCGCCTGCGGTCAGCTTTGAACAGGTTGGGGTCTATCTTCAAGCGCTGATGGCGCGTCATGCTGCACTTCGCATGCGAACCGTTCAACATGAAGAAAAATTAGAATTCTTGATTGACCCCTGGTCAAACCAAAAACCGTCCCTCAAACTTCTTGATCTGACCCACCTTGAGGACCAACACGCTGAACGTGCGCTGTCTGACGCCATCCATGACTTAAGCATGACGCTCTCACCCGAGCATGGCCAAATGGTGTCTGCACTTTGGGTATGCCGACAGGCGCATCCCCCGATGCTTGTGTTGACCATTCATCATTATTCGATCGATGGCGTCTCTTGGAGGATTTTGATCGAAGATCTCAACGATCTGTTATCCGCGCAAACACAAGGCGCAGCCCCTAAGACCATGTCCTTTATCGCATGGTGCCATTTTATTTCTCAGCAAGGCTTGACGGGTCAGCGTCGTCGCGAAGAACCTCTTTGGCTATCACAGGTTCAACATATCCAGCCGTTGCCAACGATTTTTATGACAGACAAGACAGACACCTTAGAACATGCCGCACATGTTTCAGGGAAATTGACACGGGAAATCACGACACAACTTTTACGCGTCCCTGACCTTTATTTTGGTGGCATCAATGATGTGTTACTGGCGGCATTAGGCCTGACACTCTCTCAATGGTCCTGGGAGGAATTTGAAAATGATTTAGGTGATCCTGTCATCATGCTCGAAGGTCACGGCCGCGAAAGTGACCAAGATGTTTCAAAAACAGTGGGTTGGTTTACGACGTCTTTTCCCTTGCGCTTAAAGGTTGCCGATCTTTTAAACCCCTTGACGCCAGAGTCAATGGGCCGCGCGATTCAGCGCGTCAAAGAAAGCTTGCGCGCACTGCCAGATAAAGGCATGGGCTATGGAATATTGCGTCACTTAGATGCAGAAAGTAGTCTCAACAAAGTTGCTGCATGTCCGCCACAAGTCTTGTTCAATTATCTAGGTCGATTTGAACAATCAACGATTCAAGCCGGTGAATGGAGCCTCGCCGAAAATGGTTTAACGAGCTCAGGGGATTCAGCGGATCGCCCACGACTGTTCGCGCTCGAAATCAATGCCATGATCAATCACGAAGGGGCATTTGTCTTTGGCGTGAGCTATTCAACGCTCTTGCATAGCGAGAAAGTCATGACTCTATTCGCCAAGCGATTTGAGTCCATGCTTGAGCACATCACAGCACAATCTTTGACAAATCCTTTGAGGATATGTCATACGCCTTCAGACTTTACAAGCATCCCGTTGGATAATGAATTTAAGCCGCGTCTTGATCAGCAGCATATCGATTCGGTGTTGAATTTGTATCCCGATGTCGAAGACATTATTCCGTTAACGGCGCTCCAACAGGGACTTGCTTATGAAAGCTCGGCGCTTGAGCCCGATGCCCGTGACCCCTATCATGTCCAGATTATTTTGACGCTTCATGGAAAAATTCATCAAGAAGCGATGTGGCGTGCATGGACCACGCTGACTGCGCGACACAGCATCCTTCGTCTGGCGATGGTGCCCGCTGCCGTCGCGCCAGGCTTTGGGGTCATTCGTCGCACGACAGGCCTTGGTATGGAATCCGTCACCTTGACGGGCTCACCCTCCGAAAGAAAAGCGGCATTACTGCAACATGACCTCTCACAGCCCTTTTCTCTTGAAACAGGTCCGCTCGCGAGAATGTATCTATGCGAGCTTGACGCACATTCCCATGCCCTCCTGTTGAGCAATCATCATCTCATTTTGGACGGATGGTCAAGCGCGATCTTGGGCAATGAGTTGTCAGCGTTGTATGAGGCTGAGCGCACAAGCTCAAGGGTTGAATTAGAAGCACCTTTTAACTGGCAAGAGCACCTGCAATGGGTGGCCTCTCAAGATCATGATAGAGCCTGCGCCTATTGGAAAAATCATCTCTCGGAACTCACTGAGCCCAGCAGAATTGAGTTTCCAACACCTAGCAAACCCACTCAAGGAATGGCTGAAGTTCAACGCACGTTGAGCCCTGTGCTTTCTGAGCATTTGAATCAAGTCGCGCGCGAACTGATGGTGACACAAGCCACCCTCTTTCAAGGCATGTTCGCACTCTTGTTGGGCAAAATGAACGGGCTTGATGAAATCGTCCTTGGCTGCGTCAGACATGGCCGCTCAAGCATGCTTGCCGGGATCGATCGCGCACTGGGTTTATTTATCAACACCCTTCCTTTTTATCATCATATGAGGCCCGGGACGCTGCTTGCGGATTGGTTACGAGTGCAACAATCTGAGCTTGTCGAACAAGAGGCTTTCGAGCATCTCGGACTCACAGAGATTCAAGCATTGTCAGGATTCTCTTCTGAATCACTCTTTGATGCCTTGTTTGTTTTTGAAAATTATCCGGTCAATACCGTTAAAGATGCAGCGGGCGAACTTGTCGTCAGTCATGCTCAGGCCATCGATGGCAATCATTACCCTATTGCGCTTTCTGTTGTTCCGGGTACTTCCATTCTGCTGCGCTTGACCTATGATCAGTCACGTCTTGATCATCCGTATGCGCAAGAGTTAGTGCGCCGTTTAGAAGCGATGCTCGAAGAGCTTCCTTCTTTCATCCATGCAGACTTAACAGCATTGCCTCTGACGACAGGTCTTGAGCGCGAGGAAATCCTCGAGCGATCAAGTGGACCTGTAACAACTGACCGACACGCGCAGCCCAATCTTGTGGACTTATTAAGCGCGCAAGCACGCAACACGCCAGAGCGAATCGCGCTTTCTTATGTCGAGGCCAATGTTGATCGTGAAATGAGCTATGGCGCACTTGATCTGACCACCAATCGTCTGGCGCGACATTTTATTGCGCAAGGCATTGGGCCTGATCAAGTTGTGGCCATCATGTTGGATCGGTCCCCAGAATTGATCCTCGCGATTCTGGCAGTGCTGAAAGCTGGAGGCTCTTATCTGCCGCTTGACTCAAGTTACCCGAATGATAGATTGAATTACATGCTTGAGAATTCCAAAGCAGCGTTTCTCATTTCCACCGAGACTCTTCTGATTGATTCGCTAGACCCGGAGATGGTTGAGAATCGTCACGTAACCATGATTTCCAAGGCATTGGAGTCTGAACACTTAGCGCAATATTCAGCGTCGCCCGTGACCGACGCAGATCGTCATCGCCCGCTCCGTTTAGATGATCTCGCCTATGTCATTTACACCTCGGGCAGCACGGGCCGTCCGAAAGGCGTTGGATTTGTTCATGGTGCACTGTCCAATCTGATTCTATGGCAAGCCGCCACCGTCCCCGATCTGCCTGACTGCGTCCTTCAATACTCACCCATCAGCTTTGACGTTTCAGCCCAGGAAATTATCGCCACCTTAACCAGAGGTGCAAAGCTTGTTCTGATCGATGAAGAGTCCAGAAAAGACGGCTTCGCCATGCTTGAATATCTCGATCAGAAAAAAATCGACGTTTTACATGTTCCTTATGTCGTGCTCAGTAATCTTGCTCAGGCCAGTCAACATGACCTTAAAGACACATGGCCAGCGGCGGTGATCACGGCAGGCGAGCAACTGAAAATCACACCTGAAATTCGCCAAATATTTAGCAAGCATCCCGAAACGGTCCTACATAACCACTACGGACCTACTGAAACGCACGTTGTCAGTGCGTTCACGTTATCCACAACACCACAACAGTGGGATGAGTTTCCACCCATCGGTAAACCGATCTGGAATACCCAGCTCTATATTCTTGATCCGTCACTGAACTTGGTGCCAGAGGGCGTCGTGGGCGAGTTATACATTGCAGGAATATCGCTCGCCCGAGGGTATCTCAACAAAGCAGCGCTGACGTCAGAACGATTTATCGCCAATCCATACGGACCTCCCGGATCACGGATGTACCGCACAGGCGACCTAGCACGCAGAGCGCCTGACGGTGACATTGACTACGTGGGTCGTGTCGATGATCAAGTCAAGATTCGCGGGTTCAGAGTAGAACTTGGCGAGGTCGAGGCCGCTCTGCTCAAGCTGATTCCTCAAATCAGTCAGGTTGCGGTGATCGCATCCGTTGCGAATGGCCATCAACGCTTGATTGCCTATATTGTGATGAATGCGGGTCATCCGTTGCCTGATTTACATGCGATCCGTGCCTGGTTAACGCAAGCCTTACCGGATTACATGGTTCCAGCACACTTTATCGACTTGCCCTCACTTCCCCTGACACCTAATGGCAAGTTAGATCGACGCTCACTGCCCGAACCAAGCGCCTCCACAAGAACAGATGACTACGCCTCACCGCGCTCAGCCCGCGAGGCTTATCTTTGCCGCCTCTTTGCGCAGCTCACCGGTACGGATCCTGTGGGCATCGACGATAGTTTCTTTAATATTGGCGGACATTCTCTCTTGGCCATGCAGTTAGTGAGCCATTTAAAACTCTCTCTCGGTATCAAACTCAATTTGAGAGTGCTGTTTGAGCATCCCACGCCGAGACAGCTTGCGGCCAATTTGGAAACCTCCTCAAATTGGACCTACGAACCCCTTCTTCCGCTCAGAAAAACAGGAACACACCACCCTATTTTCTGTATTCACCCTGGAGGTGGAACGGGTACGGTTTACCAAAACCTCAAGGACGCGTTGCCTGAGGACTATCCAGTCTGGGCTTTACAAGCGCGCGGACTTGAAGAGCATGAGCTTCCCCATGCAAACGTGACTGAAATGGCCACAGCGTATATTCAGGCCATTCAAACCATACAGCCCGAAGGACCCTACCATCTGCTGGGATGGTCTTTCGGAGGTACGATCGCGCAAGAAATGACCGTCCAACTTGAGGCACTGTCTCAACAAGTCAGTCTGCTTGTTTTACTCGACTCTGTGGCACAACCCAATTTGATTCAGAACGATGCACGTTCGGATGAAGAACAGTCAAACAAGATTCTTGAAAGCTCCGCACAATCGTTAGGTATCACCGATGAAGTGATCGACATCAATAACGAGTCATTCATTAAAAAGTTGATTCATAAAATGTCTCTACATCGACTGATCCCAGAATCCACTCCGCCTGAAACATTTAAACGAACCGTCACTCAAATGATCAGTGCCACCAAACTCACTGCAAGTCATTCGATCAAACAGTGTGAAGCTCCGATTATTTTTGTTCGCGCGGGCATGGAACCGACACCGGAAGATCCGTCAATGTTTGACTGGTCAATCCATACGCAGAACGGTGTCACACAGGTTGAGATTCAATCATCACACAGTGCAATGTGGGAAATACAGCCAAGTGTTGAGATTGCCAACATGATTGTTCAATCCCTCAACGCAGAGACCTCAGGCAACGTCATCAGCACAAAAGAAATGGACCGCAAAAAATGACCACCATCATCGGAATTTCAGCTTTTTATCATGATGCGGCTGCGTGTCTCATCAAAGATGGAAAAATTATCGCTGCTGCGCAAGAAGAACGTTTCACCCGCATCAAGCATGACCAAAGCTTTCCTGCGCAATCCATTTCTTACTGCCTTGAAGCCGCACAATGCCAAGCCAAGGATATTGATTATGTTGTGTTTTATGACAAGCCTTTACTTAAATTTAATCGCTTAATTCAGACCTATTTAGCCTTTGCACCCAAGGGGTTTGAGTCTTTTGCCACCGCGATGCCGATCTGGTTAAAGGACAAACTTTTTCAAAAAAATCGCGTGATCACCGCGTTAAAAGACACCCTTGATCCCAACGTTGATTGGAAAAAGAAACTTCTGTTTTCTGAGCATCATCTAAGCCATGCCGCCAGTGCATTTTTTCCCTCTCCCTTTGAAGAGGCCGCCATATTGACGATGGATGGCGTGGGTGAATGGACAACCACGTCGTTAGCGATTGGCCGTGGCTCAAATATCGAGGTGATTAAAGAAATTCATTTCCCGCATTCCCTAGGATTGCTCTATTCAGCTATCACCTACTACACCGGTTTTAAAGTGAACTCCGGCGAGTATAAAGTCATGGGCTTGGCCCCCTACGGTCAACCTCGTTACGCCGACCTGATCCGTCAACATCTCATCGAAGTCAGTGAGGACGGCTCCTTTAGACTCAATATGCATTACTTCGATTACTGCACGGGCTTTACCATGACTAACCATCATTTTGATGCCTTGTTTGGTGGACCTCGCAGGAGCGAAGAGTCGGCGCTCACCCAAAAAGAAATGGATCTTGCTGCCTCAATACAGGTCGTCACCGAAGAAATCGTCATCAAAATCGCACGTAATATTCGACAAACTACAGGTTTAAAAAATCTCTGTCTCGCGGGGGGTGTCGCGCTCAACTGTGTGGCAAACGGAAAACTGTTGCGAGAAAATATTTTTGAAAACATCTGGATTCAACCGGCCGCGGGTGATGCGGGCGGAAGCGTCGGTGCGGCGTTAGCTGGCTATTATTTGATGCTCGAACAGCCTCGCATCGTTCCAAAAGATCAGCAAGATGGAATGAATGGCGGGTATCTTGGACCCAGTTATGAACAAGCGGATATTGAAAAAAGATTAACGTCCGTCGGTGCACGTTTTACGTCTCACTCGTATGACGAAACCATTGCGCTGACAGCACAAGCGCTCAGCGATGGGAAAGCAGTCGGCTGGCATCAGGGACGGATGGAATTCGGACCGCGGTCCTTGGGCGGGCGATCGATTATCGCGGACCCTCGTTCGCCTTCTGTTCAAAAACTCTTGAACCTTAAAGTGAAATATCGTGAGTCCTTTCGACCCTTTGCACCTAGCGTTTTAAAAGAAGACGCAGCGCAGTGGTTTGATATAGAGGTTGATAGCCCATACATGCTTTTAGTGGCAGACGTTCATCCCTCAAAACGTTTACCTGAAAAAAATGAAGATAAACATTTATTTGGTATTGATAAATTGAACGTTCCGCGCTCAAGTATTCCTGCCGTCACGCACGTGGATTACTCAGCTCGGGTTCAGACCGTACACGAAGAAACGAATAAAAAGTATTTTGACTTATTGACAGCGTTTAAAAAACTGACGGGCTGTCCCGTCATAGTCAATACTTCGTTTAACGTGCGCGGCGAACCGATTGTCAGCACCCCCGAGGATGCCTTTCGCTGCTTGATGGGAACAGAGATCGAATTTCTTGTCGTGGGAAATTCAATTATGCGCAAAGAGGATCAAGATCCTGCATTAAAGCTCGACTACAAAAATGCGTACGAACTTGATTAACAATTACCAAAGGGGGTACGTTGCATTAGCAGGCTTTTTTTCTTTTTTCTTTTTAGGTAAAAAACTGCTTAACTTACCCTTGATCCAATTTAATAACGATTTCATGAAAACCTCACACCAATGAATTAGCCTTGTTTGTTGAAAAAGTTTGCATCGTACTGGGATGGCTTTCTATTGAACCAATAGCTTGATGCTTGATGTGGATTGAGTTTTAGAGGATCGTAGCCAAACGCACGCAAGACGATGCCAACAGGCGCCAGCACACAGAAATAGACGATGCGTAATAAGAAAGAACTCATTAAATGAACCATGACCAACCCTTTTAACAATGTCTGAATCAGTATATCCAAAAATGCAGAGATTACAAGCACTTGATGCTGGCCAACCCTCGCTAGAAGCCTTGCGTGCGTTCATTTTGTCTGGCATCACCAATGACGATGTTCGGTTTGTCGCGCAAACATTATCTAAGGAAAAGCTTAGAAGCATCACCAGCGAACGTTTAATGAACAACGTGCTACTTGCAAGATCTGTGTTTAAGCCGAACGCATTTTATGGAACAAGACTCGCCGCGCAGCAAAACGTCCTCATCGATGTAGATGAGTTAGGTGCAAAAGATATAGACCTCTTGATGACAGATGGAGAAGGGATCGTCAAAAATCGAACCACTGACGACGATACCCAAAAACGAAGAGATCAAGCACGCGCAACCAACAAAAAGATCATCACTTTTTTTGGTGGCTCGACCATCATGGGGACAGGCTCTCGCTTGCCTGCATTGACCATCCCTGCCTTAGTCGAACAAATACTGTCCCTCAAATATCACATCGATTCTGTCTGCATTAATCGTGGCATTTTGGGTATGACCTCACAGGATTCATTCAATATGCTCGTCGCCGATGAGCTTCGAACGCCACCTGATTACGTTGTTTTTTATACAGGTTGGAATTGCGTGTTCAACCAGTCCTCGGTCCTCGCATTGTTGGCAGAGCAAAGCAGATCACTCTCCTCAAATACCTACCTTGGTATGAGTACGAGGCACATTGAGCACGGCATGCATTTGAGTCAACAATTTAATGGGGCAGCCAGTTTTAAACGAACAGTCTGGCTCTCCATCAACAGAGTGCTGTCAAAAATTGCCGCACTTTTTCAAACCAAAAAAAGTCGTAGGATGTTTAATCATTTCCTTAGATTAGACCCAAACGTCAGCCACTCCTTTGTTCCAGAGATTATCGAATCGATTTCAAATGGCGATACTCAGAAAATCGCCAAGGACTGTGCGCAAGATTATTTGCGACTTTCTAGATTAGCTCAAGCATGTTGCCAGGCCGAAGGCGTTGAGTTTTTGAACTTTATACAACCATCTCTTTCGTGGGGCAGCAAAATCATGACGCCTGGAGAGCAAGAGTTTGTCAGCAATAGTCCGCCTATGGGTGGGGTTCAACAGGCTTTCTATGAACACGTTGTGTCGCAAACGACAGAAAAATATTTTCATGACCTCGGGCATGTTTTCGACTCAACGCCACAACAAGTCTATATCGATACAGGTCACTTAAATCCCTATGGCAATTTTATTGTTGCAGAAAAAATGTCCGCTCAAATCGCGCTGCGCATGCGTGTCATAACTGCGGCTTGATCTGACAATACGCCTATCAAAAATGTCTCGAAAACTTAATCTCTTCGTCATAAAAAAATAATATTTCGTTTTTAAGATGACTATTCTTAACCCACTGGAGTGAGAATATGTCTAGCTATATTCGTGATGATGATGGTGTATCCAATCATTCAGCCAATGATCATTTGCATGATCTAATCGAACGTGAAATTGTTCGCAACCCCAACCGCCGCGGTTTGTTGAAATCCGGCGCTGCTTTGGGTTTGTTCGGTATTTTCGGCAGCGCCTTGACGGCCTGTGGCGATAGTTCTAACCCTGCTGTCGTCAGCAGCTCTGAACCTGCGCGTGGCAGTATCGGCTTCAAGGCCGTAGCAGTCAGCTCCGGTGATGCCATTGTTGTGCCCGAAGGTTACACCGCCGACATACTGTATCGCTGGGGTGACCCAATTAGTCTCAACGCCCCTGCGTTCTTGGGCGATGCAAGCCAGTCTTGGCAAGAGCAGGAACAACAGTCCGGTGACAATCACGACGGCATTAACTTTTTCCCATTTTCAGGTACCGATGGCAGCAGCCGCGGTATCCTCGCCATGAACCACGAGTACATCAACGCCGAGTACTTCCACGACGTAGACAATTACAACAAACCTGAAATTCCTGCCAACACAAAAAAGCAACTTGCCGCTCATGGTGTGTCGATCATCGAAGTTCAGCGCAATGCTTCAGGTAAGTGGGAATACGTCAAAAACTCCGCCTATAACCGCCGCATTACCGGCTATACACCCATGACCATTACTGGCCCAGCTGCCGGCAACGCTCTGCTCAAAACCACCGCCGACGTAACGGGTGAGGAGGTTCTGGGTACGCTCAACAACTGTGGCGCTGGCCAGACTCCCTGGGGCACTTACATCACCTGTGAAGAGAACTTCAACGGTTACTTTGGTACAGACGACGGAACCTGGAAACCCGATACTCTGCAAAACCGCTACGGTTTGTCTAAAACCGGCTTTGGTTACAACTGGCACAAGGGCGATGCTCGCTTTGACCTGAATGTCAACCCCAACGAACCCAACCGGCATGGCTGGATCGTTGAGATCGATCCCTACACACCTAGCAGCAAGCCCAAAAAGCGTACCGCTCTGGGCCGTTTCAAGCACGAAAACGCCGAATGCGTGCTGTCCAGTACCAACAAAGCAGTGGTGTATTCCGGCTGTGACGAGCGCAATGAGTACCTCTACAAATTCGTGTCGACCGGCACCTACAAGCCAGCAGACAAGTCCAGCGGTGTAGACCTGTTGGATAGCGGTATCTTGTATGTGGCTAAATTTGAAGCTGGTACTGTGGCGGGCGACAACGAGGGCATGGGTGTTTGGATACCTTTGGTTCATGGCCAAAACGGCTTGACTCCCGAGAATGGCTTTGCTGACCAGGCCGAGGTGTTGATTAAGGCTCGCCAGGCCGCTGACCGCGTCGGCGCCACCATGATGGATCGCCCAGAGTGGGTGGCTGCTAACCGCACAAAAGTCGGTGAAGTGTTCCTGGCTTGCACTAACAACAGCAATCGTGGCAGCGCGTCACCTGCGACTTCTAATTTGGAAAACGGTTCGACTAAGGCTGGTAGTGCTAAACCAGCGATAGATGAAGCCAACCCCCGTGCAATGAATAACTGGGGACATGTCATCCGTATCAATGAAACGGGCGCCGACCATGCGGCCTTGGCATTCAAATGGGACATCTTCGTGATCGCCGGTAACCCGGCTTTGGACGGTGCTAAGAAGGGCTCGAGCAACATCGATGCCAGCAACACCTTTAACTCTCCCGATGGCATCCAGCTCGATCCCGAAGGCCGTCTCTGGATCCAAACTGACGGCAATTTCTCCAACGCGGGTAATTTCCTTAATCAGGGTAATAACCAAATGTTAGTGGCCGACCTCGCCACCAAGAAAATCACCCGTTTCTTGGTCGGCCCTGCAGGCTGCGAAGTCACAGGCGTTTGCTGGACACCCGATGGTCGTACCATGTTCATCAATATCCAGCATCCAGGTGAAATCGGTAGTCATCCTAATGCGCCTCAAGCCTATAAGGATGTCGGCAGCGATCCTGTCTTGCAAGGTGCTTGGGTTGCTGCGAATCCAACCGTCTTTTCAAAATGGCCTGACGGCCCAACGGGTGGTCGCCCACGCTCGGGTACAGTGGTCATCCGTAAAAACGACGGTGGCGTAATCGGTACTTGATGTACATAGCCTCGGTTGGCTTGCCAACTGAGTGCTGTTGTTTTGCTCGGGCCACCACCCTTGTGCAATAACTACCCAATTTGCCGTGGGATCGTTGATCAGTTTGCTGTGAAATGAGCGTCCAGTTTGCGTGTAATACGCAGCTTTTATCATGGCATGAGTGTTCAAATGACACCTCAATGCGGGTATAATTGAATTTACAAAACCCGCCAAGGCTATGCGCGAAAGCGAATCCTCAAACCGGCGGGTTACTTTTTTCTGGCCTTTACTCTAGCTGCGCCAAATACGGCATGGTTTCATCATGCCGACTTTTAAACTTCCTTTTCCCAAACCAGCAACAACATATGCCGAACAGGTTTCCATTCTTCAGCAACGCGGCATCCGTGTTGATGACCCAGCCTCTGCAGAATTTTTCCTTCAGCACCTAAACTACTATCGCCTTAGTGCTTATTGGCTGCCTTTTGAACTAAGTCATGAACCGCATGAATTTCATCCAGGCACTCGGTTTGATGAAGTACTGAACCTGTACGTTTTTGACCGCAACCTTCGCCTATTGGTTCTGGATGCTATTGAGTGCATAGAAGTCTCCGCTCGCAGCCAATGGGCTTACCATCTGGCACATCGCCATGGGCCTGCTCTCACGCTGGTATGGCAACCTCAAGCCTATGCAAACACGTCGTGCAATCGCCTCGACGTATGGCCTGGATGAAAAGGTATTAGGCTCTTGGCTGCATCACTTGGCTCTGGTGCGCAACACATGTGCCCACCACAGTCGTCTATGGAACCGTGATTTCACAATAACGCCATTGCTGCCACGTAATAAGCCCTCGTCATTGACATCGCAATTTAATATTGGCTCTCGCAAGCTTTACAACTCGCTAGTCATTCTGCTGTACTGCATGAACGTCGTGGCTCCTCAGCATAGATGGAGGCTTAGGTTACAAGACCTTATCAATCAGCACAAAATCCCCGTTTCCGCGATGGGCTTCCCGCCTCAGTGGGATAAGCTGCCAATCTGGCAGTAGATGTCGTGTGAGAGCTTGGTGTGCACTGCATTTCCATGTTCGCATTGAGCAGCTTTGTTCCTCACTCAGCCAAAGATCCAAATTATTCTGACATGCTACAATAAACTTAGTATATCTGCTTTATCAATCAAAGTTGCATATCGTTAGCAGCACTTCATTTTTAAAGCCAACCCGGCTTAACCAGATTAGCCGGGCACCTCTTTAATCCTTAACGAGCTTAACCTCCCCTTCATAATCCGGGGTCATTCAATGAATCTAGTTTCTTACTCCCAAAATTTTGAGGACGTCATGCTTTGGCGTGCCTTAAAAAATGTCGACAATGGCTTCTATGTCGATGTGGGTGCCGCTTGGCCAGATACGGATTCGGTGACAAAGCTTTTTTATGATCAGGGATGGAGTGGGATCAATGTCGAACCCAATCCTGATTTTTACGCTCGCCTTTGTGAACAGCGACCAAGAGATATCAATCTTCGGATCGCAGTATCCGATCAAGATGGTGAGGGCAACTTTAATCTTTTTTCTGAAACTGGCTTATCCACACTAAATGAAGAAGTGGCCAAGGAACACGACAAAAATAAATTTGAACGTGTTTCCATGCGTGTTACGACCGCAACACTGTCTAGTCTCTTTCAAAGATTTTTGCCGAATAAGCAAGAGATTCACTTTTTAAAAATTGATATTGAGGGTCTAGAGGCCAAAGTTTTGGCTAGTAACGATTGGTCTCTTTATCGGCCATGGATCGTTGTCGTCGAATCAACCCTCCCCATGAGTCAAGTCGAGTGCCATCAGATCTGGGAACCTCAATTATTGGCTGCCTCCTATACCTTTGCGTATGCAGATGGACTCAATCGGTTTTACGTAGAGAATGCGCACTTAGACCTGTTGGTTTATTTCAAATATCCACCCAATGTGTTTGACAATTTTACGCTGGCTTCTCAAGTAGGAGCCGAAGCGCGGGCCTTAGCCGCAGAAGCGCGGGCCTTATCCTTATCAAACGAATTGACCTCCGTAATAGAAAGTAGGTCATGGACAGTCACCAAGCCCCTGCGCCACAGCTCACTTTATGCAGGGCGTTTAAAGAGATTTATAAAGCTAGCCTTCATGCAAATCGCCCACTTGCCTCCACGTGTTTTATTTAAGCGCCTACTCAATAAAATGAGAGTGCTTGTGGAGCGAAAGCCAGCCCTTAAAAAGTTTTCTCTCTTAGTTCTCAATAAATTTCCACGGATAAAGTTACTCCTTCGTGGGCAAGCCACATCCATCACAAAAACCTCCACTCAAACAGGCGTCAAACCAGAGATTTACAGCTCACCGACGTACATAAGAAAAGAAAAAATTGTTTCTCAAGTGCTTGATGGCTTGGGTCCTAAGAAATGAAAATATTAATTGACTTGCAAGCATTGCAAACAGAAAGTGCACATCGTGGTATTGGTCGGTATACCGCTGCCTTGACCTTGGCACTGATTGATGAATTAAAAGACCACGAGATCTTCGTCTTGCTTCATGAACGTGACGATACAAAAGAAGACTCGCAAGACTTAACAGCCATAAAGTCAAAAATTGGTGAGAAACACACCATTCGGTTCCCTCTTGCTGAACTGGTCAGCCCTGCGCTTTATTTAAAAGATGATGAAGTCAAGTTGTCCAAAATCATGCGTGAGCGCTTCATCGAAGCGCTGTCACCTGATATTGTTTTGGTGACTAGCCTCTTTGAATTTAATGCGCTTAGCACGATCCCAAGCGCAGCGGATCGTTCTTATTTTTGTGCCGCTATATATTATGACTTGATTCCTCTGAGTGATCCTGAACATTATCTCCCGAATAGCGTTTTAAAAGAATGGTACGAAGATAGATTGCAGCAATTAAAACGTGCGGATGCGCTGTTGGCGATCTCTGAGTATGTTCGACTTGATCTTTTAAAACGACTGGATTTGCCTGACTCAATTGTAAAAAATATATCTGCAGGAACAAATCTCGGTCACAAAGATGGTCGGAGCATTCAAGCCTCAGTGGCCGTCACCAAGGAAATATTGGAATTAAAACCCTACGCGCTTTACGTCGGTGGGTTTGATAAGAGAAAAAATTTAGAGGGTCTTATTTCTGCTTACTCTAGGCTTGCTCCTGATATTCGCGATCGCTATCGTCTTGTGCTTGCAGGAGGGAACTCGGATTCGAGACGATTGGAGCTTGAAAATTACGTTGCACGGAAAAAATTATATAAAAATCAGGTGATTTTCTTTGGCTTTGTAGATGATGAGCAACTGATCCATTTATATGAGCATGCACATTTATTTGTTTTCCCCTCGTTAGACGAAGGTTTTGGTTTGCCGCCTCTTGAAGCCATGACCCTAGGCATTCCAACGATTTCATCTAACCGTGCGAGTTTGCCTGAAGTGGTGGGTCATCAAGATGCTTTATTTGACCCTACAAACGAGTCTGAGTTTTTAAATAAACTTGAAAAGGGTCTAGTTGATGAGACATATCGCGCACAACTCATTGAACGCGGCCTAGAGCAATCTTCACGCTTTTCCTGGAAGATTACGGCTCATACGGCTGCACAATTTATTCTAAAAAAACACTCAGAGTTTGTTCCTGGACGGCCTGAGCGCTATCTCTCTTTTAGAGATTTTGTAGAAAAATCTTTCAAAGAAAATGATCTGCATCTAACAAAAGAGAATGGCTTAGGAATAAAAAATTTATTGACGAAGGCATTGGTTACTAGTGAGAATGCTCACACAAATGACAAGCCGCTCTTGTCAGCAGCGGAATTAAAAGTATCTGATCATTTCTCAACGAGCATTCCGGATTACGCCAAGATCACTGCGCCCTATGTGTTTTCATCGATGCTCTGTCGAGAGCAGCATTTCCATCTGCCTCTCTACACCTATTGGTCCAGAATACTTGGTGAACCACTGAGATTTCATAGGAAACAATGGGAGTTTGTGTATATATGCCAAACGCTCTTTGAGCGAGGATATTTGCGAGAAGGCTTGTCTGCGATCGGCTTTGGAGTGGGTAAGGAGCCACTTGTGTCTTACTTCGCCAGTTGTGGCGTGAATGTTTTGGCAACGGATCTGGACTTAAACAAAGCGCAAGAGTTGGGCTGGGTTTCCTCGGACCAGCATAGTGACAACCTGAGTGGATTGAATGAGCGTGAGTTATGTGATTCGGAAAAATTTAATGCGTTGGCAAGCTTTCGCACTGTAGACATGAATCATATTCCACAAGATATTGGGACTTTTGACTTCTGCTGGTCATCTTGCGCTTTTGAGCATCTTGGCTCTATCCGCAAAGGACTGGATTTTGTCATGAATTCAGCCCGATTGTTAAAACCGGGAGGTATCGCGGTTCATACAACCGAATACAACGTCACTTCGAATTCAAAAACGTTGGATAACAATCCGAGTTTTGTTATTTTTAGACGTTGTGACATTGAGTTGTTGGTTGATGAACTCAAGGCTGAAGGTTTTGAAGTGGAGCCTATCGATTTCTCATCAGGTGAAGACGAACTCGAGCGCTATGTCGATCTCCCGCCCTATCTCGATGAGCCCCATATTAGACTACAGCTTGCGAAAGAATACGTTTCTACCTCTCTTGGACTCATTATTCGTGCTCCGCAAATGGAGAGACAATGAGCCTCGCAATGATGACTGGTTTGACCAATCACTCGCATTAGATCCAAATGATTTCTCACACAAAAAAATTTCTTTTCATTCACGTCCCAAAAACGGGCGGCAATTCGGTTTCTACCGCATTACAAACCTACACAGATATTCAGTTCGTGGCGGCAAACTCGCCCAAAGGTTTTGGCGTCAGCGAAAACTTTTGGCCTATTGACCCCCTCTACGGCAGCATCAAGCACTTTTCCGTTGAGCAGTGGAATGCGTTACTGGGCGAGAGCATTTCCGAATATTTTTTATTTAGTACCGTTAGAAACCCGTTCGATCGCGCGATATCAACTTATTTTTTTATGAAACAGGCGATGATCCAAAATAGGGTTCCTTGGCTTGAAGATCACTCCGATGAGGCAAGAGAGCGCTTCAGCAAGAGCGAGTTTCACAATTTTCTGGTCTCAGGTGTGCCGTCCCAGCTCAGCTTCCTGAAGTCCAACACAGGGCTCAACATTTATCTGATGAGATACGAACAGCTTGCCGACGACTTTGCCGCCGTTTGCCGCAAGCTTGAGCTGAATCAAGCCTCTCTACCTGTGATCAATGCTTCACGCCGTCCGCCCTTGAAGCACTTATTAGATGCCGACACCCAAAAATTGTTGATTGAAATCTATGAAGAGGACTTTCACAGTTTTGGTTATGGATATGAATATGAATTGGAATATTCAAAATGAAGTATCGGATAGGCGATGCGCTTCTGCGCACCCTGAATCGACTCGTTCAGCGGCCCTCGCAGAACCAACCGCGGTTTCTGTTGGATACAACGACTCAGTGGAAGGTTCAAAGTATGAACCTGGCGAGTAGCGGCATCGGTCGTGTCGTCAACCGATTAACGTTCGAGCTGCTAAAACGGCCACCCCAAGGCCTGCTGGTCACGCCCGTCAGGGCAGATGATGATCCGAAACATTTTTGTGTCACTCGACGCTATCAGGCCTCGCACCTCGACGAGGTCTTTGTAGGCAAAGAGGAGCGTATCAGGCTGCGCCGAGGCGACCATTTCTTTGCAATGGACCTGAATCATGCTCTCGTGCATCAAACCGCATTTCTTGACCGCGTCCGGCAAAACGGTGGACGGCTCTCGGCGCTGGTGTACGATTTACTGCCGATGCAACGACCAGACTGGTTCCCTCCCGGGCTTGCCGAATTGCATCACCGCTGGTTCGATACCATCTCTCAGTTCGACGATCTTGTTTGCATTTCACGTACCGTTGCAGAGGATGTGCGCTCCGAACTGCAGCAACGCATGCCCACGCATAGACATCCGCGCGTCAGTTGGTTTCATCTCGGCTGTGAACTTCCGACCAAACCAAAAGGCGAGTTGCCACTACAGCTCTTGGAAAGACCAACGGTGCTCCTAGTGAGTATCTTGTGGAAGCGAAAGGGACATGAGCAGACCCTAGATGCCTTTGAGCGACTTTGGCAAGCTGGTGAGGATGTGAACCTCGTGTTCGCAGGCCGAGTTGGCTGGGGACTAGATGAGCTGATCAGTCGGATTGCGGACCACCCGGAAAATGGTAAGCGCCTGTTCTGGTTCAACGGTCCGGACGACGGATTATTAGGGCAGCTCTATGCACGTTGCAGCGGGGTGCTGGTTGCCTCTGAGGGTGAGGGCTTCGGTTTGCCTGTGGTGGAAGCTTTGGCACATCGGCGCCCCGTACTCGCGCGTGATCTTCCGGTTTTCAAAGAGATTGCAGGAGATCGCGTGACATATTTTCGTGCGGAGAGCCCTGCGCAGCTGGCACAAGCCTTGCATCATTGGCTCGCCGCTATACCGCAGCTTGTGCCTCACGAAGACGCGCCTCCACCGCTGAGCTGGACCGAGGCAAGCGCTCAGCTTTTAGCGGCCTTGAACTTAAAGGCCTCTTGAAGTTTTTGCTAGTCGCTCCGACTGAATATTCAACGCGTATACATGAATATCATCATCCAATCGATTGAGTGACTTCAAATAATCCACATCTTGTTGAGAGATTTCGTCACGATTTCCCAGAGAGACATTTTCAATCGGCATATCCATATCCTTGACCTCAGGAAACGCCAAGCGAAAAAGTGACATCGAGGCCTCTGGCGTTTCAGCTATAAAGAACCAAGGCATGTCTTGAATTCGACGATACACCGTCAACTTTGCCGCATCCGTGTAGGGTTGCTGAAGCCAGCCCGTCATATAGATTTGTCGGAAATGAAAATTGCTGATGTAGCACAAGAGGTTTTCATCCTTGACTCGGATGAATTCTGAAAAACTCTTTTCTTTGGCGAGCCTCACCAGATAGGCGTCTTTCTCAAGGAGTTGAGCGAGATGGATGTCCAAAACATTGTGGCGCCAATACCGGTACATGGAGTGCACGCGTCGCGGCGGATCTCTAAAGTTGGTCACAAGCATATGACCTTCGTTTACAACTTGATACACCTCGTACCCATAGTGCCCGAAATATAAATCGTACCCTCGCAAGGTACTGATTTTGTCGCGACTCGATAAGTAGTCTTGAGGAGCATTCATGAATTGGGGTGCGATCGTTCCCCCATTGCTGACAGTGTGGAGTAAAGAACGGATAGACACACCACCCGCCTTCGGGTTATGAAGAAAAAAGAACTTACGGGGAGTCATGCGTTAACCTAATTAGAATTATTTTTGGTGCTCGGCAAAATCGTAGGATAGCGAGCGAAACACCGACTGCGAATGCCGATTATAAGTGATGGGGATGGGCTGCCATGCCTCAGGGGCTGGTTTAAACCTGGCAACGATGAGTCCGTCTCCACTAAAAGACTCATACACGTCGTGTTCCGCTTCGATCACGCCACCGCATGCTTTGACAAGATCGAGGCACCGTTCATGGGTGAGCGGGTCACCGCTGATGTGATGCGCATGGGTTGAAATGAAAATCCAGTTAATCGCACCTGCCTTGAACAGTGGCACGCATGATTCCAAAATCTCAAACTCTGCGCCCTGGATATCACAATGCAGCAGATCGAGCTGCTTCCACCCCATGACGGCCAACAGTTTCGGTACCGTATAACAGGGTAGGCTCAGCTCCACGCCCTCAGCACTGTTGAAACGAGCATCCGGCACATCATGACGACCAGCAAAACCATGGAAAAAAGTGGGGCTGAGATGATTGAGGGATGCGTTGCGTTTTCCAAGCTCGAGATTACCTGGACGCGGTTCAAGCACAACACCAGCACGTCGCGGCTGATCCATCAAGAACCAGTTGGTGTAGTACGTCCAGAATCCACCCAGCTCCATCATTTTTGCGTCGGCGGGTAGGCGGCGCACCACTTCGTAGAAAGCCCGCTCCTCTTGAGGCTCATGGTGGCCGCGGCAGCGGCGAATGAGCTCGGTCATCCACGCACCGTGATAACCATCCGCCAAGATCTTGAGCCCGTTGTGCATGGTCTGAATGCGCCGACTCTGCTCATCTAGGGAAACAAGCCCAGCACCCGAGACCTTGGGGATGTCATCGCTGTCCTTGCAGCGAGCCGCCATCGAGATCCGTTCTTCGACTGACGCCATGATGGGTGGCACATACATTCTAGAAGCTCTTTTAATGATCAATGTACAGACAAAAAATGAACGCGTCCCAAGAAACTAGAGATATTGACACTTTATCGAAGGGACTCTACATAACGCAATAACTTGGGGAACTGCGCATCGATCAAATCTAAACGAATGACGCTTACGCGAGGGTTACCCAAATTCAGGCAAATAATAATTGCAACAAACACTACAAAAAGAAACAGTATCGTCAGTCCGAATTGTTGTCCATTTTCAAAGCCCGTTTTATAGCCGCAGATACCTGAAATGATCATCAACAACACGACAAGCGCTTGCCAAAGGATCAGCGGCGTTTGAATGAAAATAGAGGCGTATTGTTGATCGAAAATCGTGTTCATGTGCTGAACACGGCTCAGGAAACTATTGAAAATGATTCGATCGTCACCACCATACTTTGGGAGTATTGCGAAAGCATGGTGCGCAAGCCTCAGTCCTAAATCCCTCTGGGCTCGACCGCCAGCCTCAAGCCCTGAGGCATTGATCGGCCTATCGTTAAAATTGAGACGCAGTTCAACGTACTCAACGAGGAGTTTTAGAACATCCTCCCTGTCTTGCGCTCTGAGCGACTGTGTTGCATCCGCGACCGCTGAAATACTTAATATTTCATCGATGGTAAGTTGGCGATGATGTTCATAGATACGGGTGGATCCGGACAGTTGGAACGCAATCAAAATTGCAAAGAAACCAAAAATCGAAGAGATGAAAATACTACTGACCTCGACTGAATCTTTACTAATTTTTTGCCGAACGCGTGTGCCATAAAACCAACTTGAAACGAACACAATCACAGCGGCGATCGTTAAAATTAAATACATCCAGCCAGACTGCAACAGGAACAGGTTCGTTTCGTGAGTCAACAATTTAGTACCGTGCGGTTTCAAGTTTAAAAAAGAAAAAGTCCATCTAAAATATACCTGTTAATTTTATAAGCAAGAAAGGCCGAACCGGACAAAACACACAGTTACTCTCAATCCGCTTTATGCAATGCAACAGATGTGGAATGATCCCCCTATGATCCATACCGATGTCTTGATTGTAGGCGCAGGTCCCGCGGGCTCAGCAGCCGCCATTACCTTGGCTCGAGCTGGGCGACAAGTGCTCCTGATCGATCAACACGACTTTCCCCGCGACAAGATCTGCGGTGACGGACTCATCCCCGACGCCATGCAAGCCTTGGAGCAACTTGGCGTGACAGAGAAAGTGCGCGCCCTGGCTACACCCGTCCTAGGTCTGACCTGCCACGGTCCCAAAGGCGGCTCACTTGATATCCCCGGTGACCTCGCTGTCCTGCCCCGTAAAATACTCGACGACCTGCTGGTCCAGACAGCCATTGAGGCCGGCGCTACGTTTAAAACCCCATGGCGCTTTCAGCGACTCATGACCGAAAACGGTCGCACCATTGGCGCTGAGGTCAAGGTCCGCGACACCACACTCGATGACACCACTTTCAATATTTACGCCCGCTGGACCATCCTTGCCACAGGTGCCACCGTCTCAGCGCTGCAAAACGCACAACATTGCACCCGACCCCACCCCTCCGCAATGGCCATGCGCGGCTACGTTCACAACCCTGACTTTAAAGGGCTGAATAACCGCTTACATATCAGCTGGCACAAAGCCTATGCGCCCGGTTACGGCTGGATCTTTCCCTGCCCTGATGGCGTCTTTAACATCGGCGTGGGGATCTATGGCCTGCACCATCACCTGCAGGATACTCACTGGCGAGCTCAACTGGCCAAACTGCCTGGCCTAAAACATATTCACCAACTCAAACCCAACAAAGCTAACAAACCCAACCTAAGCGAAATTTTTAAACAATTTGTCAGCACTAACCCCTTGGCTCAAGCGCTACTTGAGACAGGCACCTTCGTGGGGGAACTCAAGGGCGCGCCCTTAAGATGCTCTTTAGAGGGCGCCAAACCCGCCTCGCCAGGCCTGCTCATCACCGGCGAAGCCGTCGGCAGCACCTACGCGCTCACAGGCGAAGGAATTGGGAAAGCGATGGAAACCGGCATCATGGCTGCTCAAGCGATTGTTGGTTCGCAAATGGATACAAAAGCCGAAAGCCAAACTCACATTCAAACCGACTCTCTAATCATCAGTCAGTACGAGCATGCCCTGCAAACCCTCACCCCAAAGTTCGATATCTATCGACGCGCCAACATCATTAACCGCATGCCTTGGCTCATCGATCTCGCGATCAAACGCGGTAACAAAAGCCCCAAACTCGTGCGCCGTATGAGCCTCGTGCTCGAAGAAAAAGCCAATCCCGCGCGGCTCTTTACCGCCAAAGGCGCCTGGAAATTCCTGACTGAATAGCGAGTCGTCTCACAGCACCCTAGGCACCATAACCATCCGGGTTTTTAAGTTGCCAACGCCAAGCATCCTCACACATCCGATCAATGCCCAAGTTTGCCTGCCAGCCTAAGATCTCGCGCGCTTTGGTCGCATCAGCAAAACACACCGCGACATCACCCGAACGCCGTTGAACCACCTCATAGGGCACCGGCTGACCAGAAGCCCGCTCAAACGCGGCCACCATTTCCAAAACGCTGTAAGGGCGACCTGTTCCAAGATTCAAGGCCAGCACACCCGCAGTAAAAGCATTTAACGCTGCTAGGTGGCCTCGGGCCAAATCCTCTACATGGATGTAGTCACGCAAACCGGTTCCATCTGGCGTCGGATAGTCATCCCCAAATACACGTAACCGATCACGCTTACCCACGGCCACCTGTGCCACGAAAGGCATCAAGTTATTCGGAATACCATTGGGATCCTCACCAATCAAACCAGACGAATGCGCACCTACCGGATTAAAGTAACGCAACAACACCACTCTCCAATTCGGATCTGCTGCGGCCACATCCCGCAGCATGTCTTCCACCATTCGTTTAGTGCGGCCATATGCATTCATAGGTGCTAACGGCGCTTGTTCACTGTACTGCCCCAGTTCTTGGCCTTGATCACCATAGACCGTTGCCGACGAAGAGAACACCATCGATTTAACGCCTGCCTCAGCCATCACCTGCATCAAAGACAAACTACCCACTACATTGTTATCGTAGTAAAGCGCAGGATTCTCTTGTGACTCACCCACTGCCTTTAGCCCAGCAAAGTGAATCACCGCGTCAATCGCATGCGCACCGAACACCCCACGCAACAAACTTTTGTCACGAATATCCCCATGCACTAAGAGCAATGACCGCCCTGTGATCTCTTGTACCCGCACTAAACTTTCTGCGTGACTATTACAAAAGTTTTCTACAACGACCGCCTTGTGGCCAGCTTCAAGCAATTGCACCAGCGTGTGTGAACCGATGTAACCCGCACCGCCTGTTACCAATACGGTCGCCATTGTTATAAGTCCATCACTATTTCACCATGCCCATCATCGACATCTTTTCCACCCACTGACTCGCCAAGCGCTGCATTTCATCTAAGGAGCGTGCGTAGGTTTGTTCTGAACGCCCCACCGGATCATCGACCTCTGCCTGATTTTCCCAATGACCAAATAATCGAGTTTTGTTCACGCTGAGCGGATTGAGTCGCTGCACCCGCGCCATGTGATCACGCTCCATGCACAAGACCAAGTCCGCTTGCGCCAAATGCGACGGCATCAAGGCCCGTGAGCGATGTTGCGCAATGTCTTGAAAGCCGCGCGCTAACATCAACGATTGAATCGTCGCATCCGCAAAATTACCATCTAGCGCCAAGGTCCCGGCCGACTCCACCTTCACTTGCTTACCACGCAGCGCTTCTAGCAGAAAATGTTGCGCGGCTGGACTGCGGCAAATATTGGCCGTGCACACCACCAAAATCTTAAACATTCCAACGTCCTTTCAGGCTCATACTCATCTCAACCCTCGGCGCCGTGCATAGCGTGCCGAAAAACGCTGTCGAATCCAAGGCAACAACCAAGCCCCAACCCCCATCATGACCACAGCCCCAAGCAAAAGCGACCACAAGCCCGAATTACTGGTGGGGTCCGCGCTTTCCGGCTCCAATAAGAACACCAACAACATAAACAGCAGCAATCCCACCAGCGCACCGAGAAAACGCGCCGAGCGACTGCGAATGCGTAAAGATCGACTCATTACGTTAGGACCCTCAAAAATAAATACCGAGTAAGCCAAATAGCCTACTTAAAAATGGTATATTTGGTAAGTAATACTAACAAGTATTGCAAATCAGTATTGCCAATATGTCATGTAAAGTAATTATTTGCACTTCACACTTAAAATTACCTTCTAAAGCTGTACTTCAGACTTAAAATCACTATTTCACGCATTTAATTAGAAATCTTCTTGCCCATGTTTTACAATCCGACTTTAGGTTTTGCAACAATCTTCGGACTCGCTGTTTCCTTAGTGCTATCTGCTTTGCTAGTCTTTACACATCGCTGGCTCAAGAGATTGACTGAAGACAGGCTTGATGGCATTCAAAATGTACACTCCGGTTCAGTGCCTAGGGTGGGTGGCTTTGCAATTCTGTTGAGTTTAGTAGCCGCCACCGCTCTCTTGACAGCCCCCGACTCACAGCTCATGTTTTTGTTGCTGTTGGCAGTGCTACCGACTTGGCTTTTCGGCATTGCCGAAGACCTCACCAAAGCCATTAGTACTTCTGTGCGGCTTGTAGCCACCATGGTCAGTGGTCTGATTGCTTGGTGGTTGACGGGCTACTCCATCAAAACCGTTGACTTACCTTGGGTTGATGCCATATTGGCTTTTACCCCCGTGGCCGTGACTTTTACCTTTTTTGCTGTGGCGGGCGTGGCCCATGCGGTCAACCTTATTGATGGCTTTAATGGCCTAGCTTCTGGCACTGTACTGATTTGCTTGACGGCGCTGGGTTGGATTGCTGTCGAACTCAATCACACCGAACTGTTACACCTTATCTTGGTCTTGATCGCCGTGGTCTTGGGATTTTTTATATTGAACTATCCCTTTGGCAAGCTATTCTTGGGTGATGGGGGGGCTTACACCCTCGGCTTTTTCTTGGCATGGATCGCGGTCATGCTCGTGAGCGACGCTGACGGCCTCGTCTCACCCTGGGCGCCCTTTCTCATTTGCGCCTACCCTATCCTCGAAACACTGTTTTCTATGTTGCGCCGCGTGCACAGCAACCGCCGCATAGATCATCCTGACCGCACTCACCTTCATAGCCTTGTTTATCGGCGTCTCATCCCCCGTTTATTCCCTAATAGCTCCAAAACCACTCGCAACGCTCTCACCTCCCCTTTTCTGTGGCTCTTTGCAGCGGGTCCAGCTTTCGCGGGTATATTTCTGTATGGCAACACGTGGGCCTGCATTGCGGCCATTGCTGTCACTGCCGTTATTTACCTCCTACTGTACCGACGCCTGGCTCGATTTCGCTGGCTATAACGCTCAATGGCACTGATGAAAACAAAAAAACCTACTCGCTCGTTTGCGCCTGAACATTTGTTTTCGCCAAGTACTGCCAATGTGATGGCTATCTCACCTTTAAAGGCTTCAATTGCGTTGGGGGTCTTTGTGGCTTATGCGGCTACCTGTTCGCTCGCGCAAGGCCAAGTTAACAACAACACAGCCTAGAGCACATCGTAACGGTCCGGTGAGTACCGTATTGACCTCGGCTTTTGACTATGCAATCGATGTTTAAAATGACTTGATCAGGCTAAACGAGATGAGCGATGACTTCTGAACCAAGTTCGACTATTAACCGCAACTTAATTTTGTTGCTGCCCAAACAGCCCGCACTAGACTGGATTATCAGTGTTGACCCGTCGCTCTCAGGTCATCTAACGCTGGATAGAATCCGGCAAGAGCAAGACGCATTTCTGGTGGCAGAGGGTAAAGTTCAGACTGTTGAAGACGCACAGCGCTGGATCGAACGTCGATGGAGCGAACATTGCATCGAGTTCCTTGACTCTTGGTTCACCGATGAAGGCCTTTGGCCTAAGCGCCGAACTCGTGCGATGTTTAGAGAATGGTTTGATGTTCAATTCCACTCAATGGTCTGGGACATGTCTGATGACCCTATTACCCATGAGCAATGGGATTGACTTACAGCTTGACGTTCCAGGGCAGCAATTCGTCAACCCGATTGACTGGGTGATCAGCGATCACCGACAGTACGTGCCGTAGATAGGTTTCTGGATTAACGCCGTTGAGTTTCACGGTGCCAAGCAGGCTGTACATCGTGGCGGCACGTTCACCGCCAGCATCAGAGCCAAGGAATAGATAATTTTTACGACCAATAGCAACCGTGCGTAACGCACGTTCGGCGGCATTATTGTCGATCTCGATCCGACCGTCATCCAGATAGCGTGTCAGCGCCTGCCATTGGTTCATAGCGTAGCCGATAGCCTCGGCCGTCACGGATTTACGCGACAGGCTCGATAGTTGTTCATTGAGCCAAGCATGAAGCGCCTCAACAATCGGTTTTGAGTACTCTTGCCTAACTTCTCGCCTTCGTTCGGGTGGACTGCCTCTGATACCGGCTTCGACTTTGTAGAGAACTGCAATCTGTGCCAACACATAGGTCGTGATTGGTGTTGGTTGTGCTGCGTGGATATCGTAAAACTTTCGTCTGGCATGCGCCCAACAGGCGGCCTCAAGTACACGGCCAGATTCGTAAATCGGGTTGTAGCCCGCATACGCATCGGCTTGCAGCACGCCCGCGTAATCTTTCAGGTGAGCTTGGGGATGGATCCCCTTACGATCAGCAGAGTATCTGAACCAGACTGCTGGTGCTGAGGTATCGCCCGCAGGCCTATCGTCTCGGGTGTAGACCCAGAGTCGACCTTGTTTGGTCTTTCCGTTACCAGGAGCAAGAACGTCGATCGGAGTGTCATCGGCATGGAGTTTTGTAGCGCAGAACACGTAACGCCGTAGCGCATCCATTAACGGACGCAGTAACTGATGCGCACCACCCACCACATCACCCACCGTGCTCTCGCTTAGCTCAACACCCTCGCGCGCAGCCTGCTGGCACTGGCGATAGATCGGCATGTGATCCATATACTTGGACACAATTACGTGGCTAATCAGCCCAGGGCCGAAGTGGCTGCGAGCAATCGGGCGGCTAGGCGCAGGAGCCTGTGCCATGCGATCGCAGCACGCACAGGTCATGCGCGGACGTACGTGACGAACGACACGATAACTCGCAGGGATGTACTCAAGAATCTCGCTGATGTCTTCACCGAGCATTTTCCAGTCCCCACCGCAATCGGGGCAAGCAGCCTCGGCAGGCATATGCGTATGAATATCTCTTGGCAGGTGCTCGGGCAAGGGACGACGCTTAGGTGCGCTGCGCTCAATCGGCTCGATGAACTCGGCAACCTCAACAAGAGGAAGCTTTAGGCCTTGGGTAATGTGCAGCTCTTCGAGCTCAAGTTCGAGCTGGGCGATTTGAATGCTCAGCTTCTCGGACTTCTGGCCGAAGACCATGCGCTTGAGCTTTGCAATCAGTAAGCTCAGGCGTTTGATTTCCTCGCTATCGCTGATCTTGCTTAATCGAAGCTCAGCAATGTCTTTTTTATATGCATCTCGCTCAGTTGTGAGCGAGGTGATTGCAGCAAACTGGGCCGACAACATCGCCTGTAATTCGGCGACTGTTGTTGGGAGTTGAGGACTTGTTTGCATAGCTTTTATTTTATCAAATGCATTTAATACATTCAATTTATTATGCAACTAAAGTCAATTAAATTGCGGCTCTCAACGAACTGTCGTATTAATACAAAATATTAAACCTGTGTCGGTTTGTGTGTACGAATCGGTCGCCTCCAATCAATGCCTTCGAGCAACATAGAGAGCTGTGCAGATGTTAAATGCACTGACCCACTCGCAGCCTCTGGCCACACGAAGTGACCTTGCTCAAGCCGCTTTGCAAACATGCACATACCGTCGCCACTCCACCAGAGCACTTTGATGCGATCACCTTTACGACCACGAAACACAAATACGTGGCCACTAAACGGATCCTCATGCAACGAGCCCTGAACCAATGCAGCAAGGCCATCGAATCCTCGGCGCATGTCAGTCACGCCCGCCGCAATCCAAACCCGAGTTCCAGAGGGAAGACTGATCATGTTCGCAAAGACTCAATCACAGTTCTTAACGTATGCGTATCTGGTCGACCATGGATACGTAACTTGATGTGATCGAATAAGATTTCGATCCTATCACCATGATTTTCTTGCACAGACCCTGGAGACTCTCTCTTAATCACAGTGGCATCAGCCGGGTGCGATACTCTTACAGGGACAAATGAGGTCTGGTTGACTTTGCCAAGTTTGCCACTGAGGTAATCACGTCGCCAGCGTAATAGCAAATTAGCATTCATGCCAAGGGCCAATGCAACTGCGGCGGCTGATGCATTGGGTTGCAGCGTCTGATCGATAGCTTTGCGCTTAAACTCAAGCGAGTAGTGTTGGCGTGGTCTTTTACGAAAGGGTAAGTCGGAGTAATCGGTCAAAATAGATACCCACTTATATAGATGGGTATCTATAGTCTCTTATTAGTCGACTATCAGCTAGGCGGTACAGACCGGACGCTTACAGCACATCTTCAGTTGACTCCACTTTAGTGACCACTGCTGTTCCCACCAGCATCCGCACCACCTTTGAAAATTGGCGTCTGCCCAACGGGCAGAACGCCGGCATGCTAGGACTAAACCTACTATTTGACGTAAACCCAAACTTTAAGCTTGGCATGGCGTCATATGACGCCTTGAAGGGCGAGCAAGGCGGCCTCATGACCATGGGTCTGGCCGGTGAATACCAATATGACATCAGTCCCAGCTGGCGAGTACGTACGGGCCTTTTTGTGGGTGGTGGTGGCGGTGCTGCAGGCTACGCCTTGACCGGCAACGGCTTCATGTTTAGAGCCGATGCAGGGCTGACTGACCTCACCCAGGGCTATGGCAACATCGGTGTGGGTGTATCTTGGATCACCTTTCCTAGCGGTGACATTCGCAGCGCGCAACCCTACTTGATGTACGAATACCCCTTTGACACCCTTATTTGGCGAGGCTGGCAACGCCCTGCAGGACAATCAGGCACGGCCACCCAAAACACCTTGCTCGACACAAGCAACACCACTCGACGTCAAGAAATAGGATTGACCTGGAGCCAGTACTCGGTCCCGTCCTCTGTCACCAACGCTCAAGGTGCCAAGCAAGCAAACATCGACTTGGCCGGCGTGCGCTGGACCTCATACCTCAATGACCGTTGGTATATGAGTGTGCAAGCCGATGGCTCATACACCGCCAGCACCTCAGGCTACGTGCAGATTCTGGGAGGGATTGGCTATCGCCTGCCCCTGGGATCGAGCACCGGTCTTAAAGTCTACGGTCTTGCCGGCCCTGGTGGCGCCGGCAACGCTGTGGTCAGTACGGGTGGCGGATTATTGCTCGGTGGTGGGATTGCCCTACAACAAATGCTCACCGACCGCTGGGGCATTGAAATTGGGGTCGGTGGCGCCAAAGCCACCACAGGGGAGTTTAAGGCCTGGAACTACGGCATCACCCTAAGCTACGCCTTTGGACTCGCCAACGCCAGCAGTGCTGCAACGCATAACAGCCGTAGCCAACAAGATGACGTGTCTGCGCCGCTGCGCCTTCGCCTCATGAACGCAACCTTCCTTCAAGCCGATGACCAATGTCGCAACAACGACACCAATACATCCATTAACAACTTAGGCTTCGGTCTTGATTACTTTCTAAACGATCGCGCCTACATCACTGGACAAGG
This sequence comes from Bordetella parapertussis, assembly GCA_945897365.1. Classification (GTDB taxonomy): domain Bacteria; phylum Pseudomonadota; class Gammaproteobacteria; order Burkholderiales; family Burkholderiaceae_B; genus Zwartia; species Zwartia parapertussis_A. The sequence goes on from CAMDFD010000021.1 coordinate 38,940, forward strand.
ACTGGTGGCCTATACAGGGAACAGTCAAAACGGCTCGGTTACTGCCGCGATGGAACTCACGGGCCTGTTGGGTGCTGGCTGGCTACAAAACCCATTAGCCGCGATTGGTACGTGATGGCCGAGGGACTCTTAGGTGCCTCTGCGGGTGGCAACCTAGATACCGGCAGGGGTGGAGTCTGGCAGCTGAACGCAGGTGTGGGCTACAGGCTCACCAAAGATCTTGACCTCACGCTCTCCGGCGGGCGCATGCAAGCCTTTGATGGTCAATTCAAAGCCAATACCATCACCGTTGGCTTGGGTTACCGCTTTGGGTTAGCGAACCGATAAAAACCATGAAGCAAACGTAGCTCTAGTAGACTACTTTTTATCCTGCGCAGGCACATTCGCACCTGAATCGTAATATTTGCCGTACTTACCGTAGGTTGCGTACTTACCGTACTTGCCACCGTACTTACGGCCGTACTTACCATAGCCATAACCATAGCCATAGCCATAGCCATACCGCACCCGCGAAGGTACAAAGCCGTTAAAGACCACGCCATCAAAGCGATTGCCCGATTTACCAAACACATCGATCGCGTCTTGCACCTCGGTTAAGCTCACTTTATCCTGACGCGCTACAAACAGCGACACATCAGCAGCTTTGCCCAAAGCACGGGCATCATGAACAGGCAAAAGCGGTGGCGAGTCAATCACCACAAAGTCGTAGTGCTCAGCGAGATCATTGATCACTTTTTGGATCGCTTCGCCAGCCAACAAATCGCCAGGGTTACGCACCCGAGGACCCGGTGGCAAAAAATCCAAATTTTCATATGCGTTTTTGATCATTGCGGCATCCGGCGTGAGCTCGCCACGCAGTATCGACGACAAACCCGGAGTATTAGTATCAAAAGCAAAATAGCGATGCAAACTAGACTTTCTGATATCCGCATCAATCAACAATGCACGCTTGCCCGTGGCGCCCAATAAATAAGACAAATTGGCTGAAATAAAGCTTTTGCCCTGCGATGGCACCGCTGAGGTGATCAAAATGACCTTTGATCTGGGCTTTTCTGACAACGCAAACAGCAATGCCGTTCTCAAGCTACGCAGGGCTTCAACTCCAGCGCCGTCTGACGACTCTTTGGCAAGCATAAACACCGCTTGATCGGTTGACATCAACCGACTGGATTGCTCACCATCCAGAGGCATGATCGAAAGCGTGGGTATACCAATTTCTAGTTCCAGCTTCTTTGGGTCTCTGACGACCTTGGCCATCATCCCAAGCATTTGAGTCAGCAAAAATCCCAAGAATAAACCCACCAAAGTGCCAATCACAACAATCAGTCGTTTCTGTGGTTTGGTCGGAAATTCTGGTGTCAATGCCCGATCAATGATCGCCACATTACCCACGGTACCGGCCTTGGCAATTTCCAACTGCTGCGTGTTGTTTAACAAACTCACATACAAATCATTGTTCACTTTCACGTCTCGGGCCAAGCGAAGATAGTCTTGCTGCACCACTGGCAAGCGGCTGATCCGGTCATTAATCGTTTGCCCCTGTAACGATAGCGCATTGCTCTGAGCCGTTAACGCGCGCCTTAAAGGGTGCGTTGCATCATAGCGAATTGACAACTCTTTGTGCTTTAAATCAAGCTGTGACTGCTGGGTCTGTAAGTCCGCTGAGACCTTGAGCAACTCTTGCAACTCGAACGTGATGTCAACAGTGCGACTTTCAATGCGAAACTTGTTTAATAAGTCTTCAGATTCATCTAATTCTTGCCGAAGCCTTGGTAACTCTCCTGTCAAAAATTGCAAGGTCTTGTCGGCTTCGGCTGATCTGCGCGTCAAGTTTTGTTGAAGATACGCATCAGCAATGGTGTTGAGCATCAATGCAGAAAACGCTGGGTTTGGACTCGTATACTTCATCGAAATTAAATTGGACCTACGGTTGGACTCAGACATCGTCAAATTAGATAAGGTTCGGCGAATCTCAGACTGCAGGGAATAGACCACCACCCGAAACACGGTGCCGGGTCTCGCTACAAAAGCCCCTAGCTCAAACTGAAACTGGCCATCCATGCCTGTAAACCTCTCGCCACTGCCTTGGCCTCGGGCCAACACCTCACCTGTTCCATCAAGCGACAAGACCCACTGGCGACCCTCCGCCACCGTTAACAACATGGGCTTACCATTCATGCGCTGAGGCACGCGCACGAGACCAATCTCAAGCCGCTCCCCACCCCAGGCATAAGACAAAGCTTGAGTGGGGGCAATCGCCAAACCCTGCTCATCCTTATCAAGCACCCGCGAGAGCCAATTGCCAATCACCGGCATACGGTTTTCGACTGAGACGCCCACGTTAGCTTTCAACCGTTCAACCGCCTGACCAATTACCTTTCGCGAGCGAATGATTTCGATCTCGCCTACCACCGGAGATTGCTGCGAAAAAGAAGCATTAGAAACCTGATCAAGCGCACCAATCATCGAAGTGCCTTTTTTCTCTTCTACCTGCACCAGTGCATCGGCCGTGTAGATCGGCGTAGCCATAATGGCGTAAGCCAATGAAAAGGCTATCGCCAATATGGTGACCCCAAAAAAATACCACTTGTAATAAATCAGGTTATCCAGCAAATCAACAATCGAAATCGTGTCTTCGCCCTGGATAAGGGGTTTGTTTTGTTGATTATTTGAAGTTGAATTCATTTCCATCAGAATGGGCTCGCACTGTTGGCGGCGTTCACCGTCGAAAACACCGGCAAGAACTGACCCAAGAACCTTCCAATCATCGTGGGGCCTGTTGGGTTTACAAAGATGACGTCACGAGGCAACATCGGAAACTGATCGGCCAACACCAAGGACTCTGGGTTGCGTGCATTAATTTGATACACGATGGGCAGCCGTGCCCCCTCAAGGCTCGAGGAGGCCGTTGGATCAACACGCAATACATAGATCTCGTTGGTTGCAGCACTGAAGGGACTGGCGCCACCCGCATCTGACAAGACTTCCGTCAAGGTCATACGTCCACGACGCATAACGTACGAACGTGCTTGGTTTGAACCCACGGAATTGCCAACCTCACCCAACATGAAGATCTTGCGGGTCAGACGGTCTGGTACTGACAATATGTCGCCATTGGTCAATAAGACATTGCTTTCTAAACGACCGTTATAGTAGAGACCATCCAAATCCAGACGCACGCTACGGTTACCACGGGTCAACACCACGTCATACAAATCAGCATTATCAAGCGCACCGCCTGCGCTTGCAAGTGCATCGGTCACTCTCAAGGGCTGGTCAGCCACTGGAATAGCCCCGGGCGATTTCACCGCACCCGCCACAAAAATGCGTTGACTTCGAAATGCAGCGACGTCGACTTCGACTTGGGGATCAGGAATATACGCCGACAAGGCCTTTGCCAAGCGTCCACGGAACTCGTTGATCGTCATGCCCGAGGCTTTAATTTGACCCACCATGGGGAAAAACAAGTTACCGTTGTTATCGATTGTGCGTCCGGCAGGTGTGCTAGCAAACCCAGCCGTACTTACACTAGATGTCACCGGTGTCAAATCTGGGTGACCCCACACAAAGATACGTAACGTGTCTTGGGGGCCTAAGCGATAGGGATGACTTGGGATTTTAGGGGCTGGTAGTTGGCCTTTGATAGGCACCTGTAGCGCGCTAAATTGCTCATTGAGTTGACGCACCAGCATCGGTGTCACCTGCAACAAACTGTAATCCATCGTGGCGGGCTCTTGTGCGCTCTCCAGTATCTTGGGCTTTTTATCGTACGAAGCATACATGCCCGGCAACAGCGAACAACCGCTCACAGATAAAGCCAGGAGCGGCAACAACCAGCGACCGCACCTAAACCATTCCATCAAACACAACATCAGACTGTTCCAATCAAAGAAAGTTACCAAAAAGTAGGGCAATTGACAATCATAGGGAAAAAGACACTATTTCGCATCTAAATAAAAATTTAGTCACGTATTTAATTCAAAATTGGCACAATTCATTGCCATTGTAACGCTTTAAAAATGACTAGTCGTAATGCGTCAACACACTAAATTTCCCTTATCAAGTAGGTAAATCACATCACAATACTTTAAAGCACTCTGCCTGTGAGAAACCACCATGATCGAGCATTCAGGATTGAGCCTAGCAAGAGACTGATCAATCAATTCCTCTGTCGCTGGATCAAGTGCGCTAGTGGCCTCATCCAGCATGGGCAAGCTGGATTTTTTTAGCGGGTGCGGGCGATACCAATGCGCTGGCGCTGGCCACCCGAAAATCGTATGCCTCGTTCACCGATCTCGGTGTCCAGCCCTTGGGGCAAAGAGTCACAGTATTCAGAGAGTTGCGCTTGCGCAATCGCCCACTGCATTCGGTCATGATCGATCGCCTCAGAAGGCAAGCCAAAGGCAATGTTAGTGGCAATAGATGATTTCGCTTGAGGGCTTAGTCAAATGAAAAGCGTAGGGCTGCAATAAAGCTCGCCTAAATATATCTTGCCCAATGGCACCACCCACCTGATGGGTGTAGCGTGAACATGACGTATATAGCCACCAAGCAAGTGCCGTAACACGTTAAGATCTGCACCGATGCCGCTATTCATCTTTTTGAGATTTTTGGTGCCAGTACTCGGTACAGTAATCGCGGGCCATCCAAACAAATCATTTTGATGAAATGCCAAAAGGCATTTCTTTGGGTCCTCGGCGGAAATGCACCAAACCAGCGGAAATAGTCTAAAAACGACAAACCTTGCCGTTTGCGCAGGTATCTGGGAATCCAGACTAATTTCACAAACATGGCCTTCATTAGATCTATGCGGGGAGATCTCGGGCGTTGTTCTACAGGCAAATTGGGCAAGGGTGTTTGTCCATAAAGCCAAGAAACATGCTTGGGGTTGGTACTGACCGCATCATGTAGACGCAACAATGTTGCTCGGTCAACAGTGATGTTGTCAGGCAGATCCATGGCGAGCGTAAACAGCGCATCCCGTATCCGTTGCGGTGCCATCACGCGGTTAGCAAACTCGGCAAACCGATCAACATCAATATATTCAGTACGTTTAAGGACGGCAACCGTGTCAAACACCCAGCGAGCCTCGTACATCAATGTTTTGGTCAATACACCATGGGCAATGGTGTGCGCCAAGTGATGCTCGACACAGGGCATGAGGAACGACTGCGACCCGAGAGATTGCGGTTTAGCATATTCTCTAATGCAATCAACCAAATCTTGACCAAGGGCCCAGTCGTGCACATACCAATGAAGATCGAACTCAAGCTTATCAGGTGAGGTCATCGTCACAGACCTAAAACCACTGCCTTTGAGCTTGAAACCTGAACCTTCTAAAATCGCAAACGCCTGCTCAGGGAGCTCATGCAAATGAGGAATCAACACATCTACATCAGCCATGGGACGCGCCCCCATCCCCAACTGTAAATAGGCAATCGCTGGCAACCCTTTGACTCCAATCATTGGCGCAAAGCCAGCCTGAGTGAATAGGGTTTGCACTTGCCCGAGCCGAGACAACAGCAAGTTGTTGCGACAAAAGGTGTGTTTATACATGCCCACAACTTTGGCAAACGATTCGGTGCTCAGACCATCAACAGAGGTCGAGCGGTATAGCAAGGGCAAAACCCGTAACTGTTCACCAGACAGCACATCGTCCTTGAGCGCTTGGTCCAGCATTTTTAAGCGGGGCAGCCTAAATGTTGGGTTGATCGCTTCATCACTGAAGCACAACTCCAATAAAACCTTTTGTAACGCTGGATTTGCGTAACCAAAAATCAAACTCATATTTTTTGGACCCTAGCCAAGTGACGCCTGATCACCTCAATATATGAAGTGTCCGAAGTGGTGTCGGTCAGTGTGTGGTTAGCACCATGAATGCGCCTTAAAAACAGCACACAGCCTGTCTTCTCCCAAGAGGGCTTTAGCGCCATGGCACGCGATAGATAGTCAATAAATTCCCCAGAGGACAGCGAGGGATCAAACAAACCAATTTGCTTGATCAATTTAAGACTTAGAATAATCGATCCTGGCAACGATGCTGCCTGCTTTGGTGGCAAGTGAAATTGCGATGTTTGACTCTGCGTCAGGCTTTGGCAGTAAAAATGCTCAACCCAGCCAGAAACAATGTCTGGCTGCAGCCTTTCGATGACAGACAACAAGACTGTCATTCTCTCTGGTGACCAAAGGTCGTCATGGTCAAGGAAATGCACATAGTCGCCACTGACCACTTCCAAGGCTCGATTGCGAGCAGCTGCGATACCCAGATTAATGGGTTGAGATAACACATGGACTCGAGCATCATACGTCTTGCTCAACACCTTAAGGGTGGTATCGGTTGAACCGTCATCGACAACCACAATCTCATCGTTTGGACCAAGCTGCGAAAGCGCTGACCCAAGGCATTCTTGAATATACACCGCTGCGTTATAGGCAGGGATAATGACGCTGTGTTTCATGGTTGGCCGTGAATATTACTCATGTCCGACGCCCCTTTAGCGCGATAAGCGCGTGCTGCAGACCCTCGATACCAGGTCCGATCGTGTACGCCTCATAAGGAATTGATTGGTGAAATTGTTTAGCCAACGCTAAGGTAACGTCGATACGATAGGGAATTTGTTGAATCGTACTCATGCAGCTGTGTAAAGTGAGCCGATCAGAGCGCCAAGTATGCCAGCGATTTTGTTTTCGCAAAACGGGAAAAGAAGGATGCAGCTTGATTGTTCGATAAATCGACCAACATTGCGGTATGTCGTCGCGCAAATCGACTAA
>CAMDFD010000022.1 GCA_945897365.1 Bordetella parapertussis
ACGTGGGTCGCACCGACGGCGATGCTCTTGATCGAAACCGTCATAGGCACAGGCACCGGCACAAGCGCTGGCGTGGCTGCATTGTTTAAATGCCCGAGCCCAAGTTGCCCTGCAGAATTACTACCAAAAGAAAAAACTTCGCCTGCGCGCGACAAAGCGATCATAAAGTTGTCGCCCAGCGCGACCGCTTGCATGGGGGGTAGGCTAGGCACAACGCCAGGCACAGCATTCAGGTGTTCAGTTGGTCGGCCCAAGGCTTGATCAACATTGAGCCCCCAGGTGTACAAGCTGCCTGTTTGATCAATGGCAGCAAAGAGTGATTGACCTGCCGCCACGGATACTGGGCGAGTGATGGCTTCTATTAGAGTGGGTATTTCAGAACTTGCCGGAGCACCACCAATACCAATTGGATTCCAACCCCAAACTAACAACTCGTTTTTCGTCGTGATGCCCAGACTGACGCCGTAACCAGCTGAGGTTGAAGAAAAACGTTCAGATTGTCCAACGTATACAGGATCGCGGTTGGAGGTCATAGGGCTGCAAATATCGACATTTCCGGGCGAGTAGCGTCCGCTACCCGCGCCGCCCCATCCCAGTACCTCGCCAGTTTGCAAAAGCGCTAAGGTTTGGCTCTTGCCGGCATTTACAGCATTGATTTTGTAGGACACTTTGGAGGTGAGTCCTTAAACCATTACTGCGGTGGGGCCAGATCCGGAAGCTGATCGTAGGGCACGCCAAATCGCATGTCCTCGGATCCAAGTGCCGCAGCGTAGTCAGGCGTCCCTCTAAAACAGCCCACAGAAAAAGGATATTCGTTATTCAAATGGTAGTGATAGATGTTTTGAATCGTTCCATTAAATTCAACGGGGTGTGTATGGCCATGACACTCGTCTAGCTGAGCATTCGTGACCATCTGTCCATCGTCGCCGCGTGGACCATAAATGCCGAAACCATCCAATGCGAAGCCAACTAAGGGCGAGTGACCCGTGGTCCCTTGATTGGGGAAGCACTTCCATGAATAGCCATGGAGGTGATATTGCTGAGCATAGGGATGACCAAAGCACTTATCATTAGGCAGTGCATTGGTCGGACTGTACCAATTACCATTCGAATCGTTCGCGATTTCTGCATGCCAAGCTGTTCCGGTCAACGTGATACCAATGATGAGCGAGTTAATCGGATTAAAGCCAGTCACTTTAGGATTTAACGGCAATTTTCCTCTCAGGTCGTAAGGAGAAATAGAAATGGCGGCTGCAGAGGAATACTCTTGACCTGTTCGCGGATCGGTCCCACCCGGCAAGGCTGCGTAATACGAGTATGCCGCGGTGCCTGGCTGCACAGGATAACTGCCCATTGGTGTATTGGGTAAGCCATTTCCTTGAAAGTAGCGATATTTGTCATCGGTTGTGATGTTGAACACGCTGCCTGCCGGGTCGATCTGCGCAGCCATCACCTCACCTTCGACGAAAGGGGTTTGATTGATGGTAATGATATTCGTATTGGTGTCTGTCCAAGGCGTAGCGGCGATGCTTAGTTTGTTCGAAACCCCGGCGAGTTTTGTAAACAGCGGGGAAATACATTGACCATTTTTTTCACAGATTTGAGTGCTCAAACCATTAGGCGCGGTCAGGAGCGTGGTTGGCGTGCCTGGATCTGTTTGCGAACTGTTCGAGCCATCCCCGCATCCTGCGAGTAAGGTCAACGTCCCAAAAAGGACTAAGCTACGGCTGAGATATTTTTTAAAGTCACTCATTTTTTTCCGATTGTTTTTCCGATTTGTGCAGTTATTAGTGAACGTCTACGCATTTTTTCCATAAGGCTATCGCTAGCTTTATAATATCAATGTGTCATGATGACATTGTGTTCATTAAATCATGTCCTTTTGTATTTAAGCAAGCTCAATTGATGCGTGACTTTCAAGGTTGTAAAATTAATAAATAGAGGTTTTGAGCGCTCCAAGGAAAACGACTCAGTCAGCGGCTCTTAATATTCTCTAAACAAAACCACCATTGGGCTAAAAATAACGCTATGTTGAAAATCCAAGACCATCGAATTAGAGTGGCAGCCTCGCGACGTGAGGAAATGCAAAACACTCTTATATTCAGTGTGCTGTCGCTATCTTTCGATAAATCGATTCATGAGATCGATGTTGATGACGTCATTCAGCAAGCGCAGGTCTCTCGGGGGAGCTTTTATAAATACTTTCCATCCGTTCAGGCATCCGTTCTAGCCCTGTCGAGTCAATTGGCGCACGAACTCACAACCGAAATCGAGGCGATCACGCATCAGATTCCTGACACAGCGACCCGCTTGGTGGTCGCGACAAAGCTCACGATGCGTTATTTGGTGAAAGTGCCGCTTATAGGAAATTTTCTCATTCAACTGCCTTGGCCGAGTCAAAACCCCGATACCAACGTTTTTAAACATATCAGCGCTGACGTTGAACTTGGTATCAAAGAAGGGGTATTTACAAAAATGCCTGCATCAATTGGGTGCAACCTTTTGGTCGGAAGTCTCATTGGCGGCGTTCACATAATGCTTGGTAAGCCAGCGTCTACCAGTTATGAAAATAAAGTGCTGTATCAAGTGTTGATGGGTTTGGGTCTGGATCCAAAAATAGCGGATGATCTATTAAAAATTCCAATGCCTTCTTTACCTAAACTACCAGCAACGGGCCTGCTAGGTAAGATTGCTGAGAGAGCTTGAGTGGCTAAGATTATTCACCACCTCTTTGGTAATAACAAAAAACAGCATTCGCAGGTGCGCTCTCAACTCATGTCCGCTAGTCCTGAGTTGGTCTCGATTAAACCTGCCAACGAAATCAACGTTGAAGATGTGACTGAGCATGCGCAAGTGTCTCGAGACACTTTCTATCAATGCTTTCGTAGCGTCAACGATTTACTCAATGTCAGTGCTAAACAAGCGGGGGAAGAGGTTTCGTCGCCGATTGTATTAGCGGGTTCCACGATTGTTGACGTGCCCCTGCGTATGGCGGCTAAAACAAGAATGGCAATTCGGTTGCTTACAGGCATGCCATTACTGGGTAGGTTAATGCTGAAGTCTGAGTGGCCATTCACTGACGTGCAACATAAAGGCTATCAAGACATTAAAAAGGATGTGGCCCAAGGTATTGAGCAAGGCTGTTTTACAGATATGCCTCTTGAAATCGCCACTAACCTTGTGATTAGCACTTTACGAGGTGCTATTCAAGAAATGCTCGATTCGCCGCAGCCTCAGGATTACGAGGATCAGATCATTTATCACCTGCTCCTGAGCTTGGGAGTCAACGCTGCAACGGCTGAGAAAATTTCTCAAATCCCACTTGAGCAATTGCCCGATCTGCCAAAGAAAGGCTTGGTCGGTAAGATTTTGAAGTTAGTGGCTTAAAACGCCATTCGCAAGCCAGCATCATAATAAACAAATGTTTATTATGATGTACACTCCTCGGCATATAGAGGAGAGCAGCATGGCCTTTCTCGTTTTCGGGTTAATCCTTTTTTTAGAGATTTACTGTGTCAGTATGATCGTTGACCAATGGCGTAACGATCAGGTCGCTCAATCAGGTGTCGCAACCTCGCAGGCTCTTTACTCGCTGATTTCAATTGCCGGCTTAGTGTTCATGACTCTTGGCTTTTTAGAAGCAAGACCTCAGTCAATCACAATCTGGTCATCTCCATCTCCATCTCGGGCTTGGCTCATCACCGTTTATTTCAGTCTTGTCTCTCTAATTATGATTTCCGCTGCCTATGTGCCTCGCAACGCAATCAAACTGAAACTGAAAGATTCCATGCTGGTCGGTGTCATTGTTTGGGCAATTTTCCATTTAACGATCGTTGGATCTCTGGCTGGGATCATTTTATTTGGCAGCCTCTTGATTTGTGGAAATCTTGATTTCACATCCTGGCGAGCAAGAAGTATCTCCTACAACCCATCTTCAAGTCTGAGTTGAAACGAAAGCCTCTAAAGCGTTCTTCGCCCTCGTCAGTCCCGCAAACAACATCCGTTTCACCTCCTCATCGAGCAAACATGAAGCGTCCCCGTTGGCCGTTGCTTGGCGCTGAACGCGAATTTGTCGTGAATATGCTACAAAATGCCTATACTTCCCGGTCCATTTCCGTTCGGCAAACTTTTGAGGTGTTGGTATGAAAATGAAAACTCTGGCTACGGTTGCCGCTGCTGCTGCTCTTCTGTGCGCAGGCCAAATCGCCAGTGCCAAGGACAAACTCGACAACATCATCGAGTCCGGCAAGCTGCGCTGCGCCGTGGTGCTCGACTTCCCCCCCATGGGTTCGCGTGACGCCAGCAACAACCCCGTTGGCTTTGACGTGGACTACTGCAACGACTTAGCTAAGGTCCTGGGCGTCAAACCCGAAATCGTGGGAACTTCGTTCGCCGACCGCATTCCTGCGCTGGTCTCGAACCGCGTCGACATCGTAGCGGGTTCCACCTCTGACACGCTGGAGCGCGCCAAGACGGCGGGCATGTCCATTCCCTACTTTGCATTCACTATGGTCGTCTTGACCCGTGATGACAAGAAGATCACCAACTACGCCGACCTGAAAGGCCGCCCTGTGGGCAACACGGTTAGCACCTTTGAGGCGATCGCACTGGAAAAAGATGTAAAGGCCTGGAACAATAAAAAGGGCAGCTTCCTGTCTTTTCCCACCCAAGCTGACACCATCCAAGCAGTGAGCCAAGGCAAGATCGACGCTACCGTTGTCACCTCCACCGTGGCATTTGCGTCTATCAAGTCCGGCAAGTACGACAAGCGTCTCAAAGTCGGTGGCAATGCGCCTTACCCGATTGACTACGTGTCGCTGCTTGCACCGCGTACAGAATACGGCCTAATCAACTACCTCAACCTTTTTGTGAGCCAGCAGGTCCGAACCGGACGCTATGCCGAGCTCTACAAAAAATGGGTGGGCGACGGCAAGGCACCGGACCTGATGGTTCCTGGCGTTTACTACTAGCCATGACACCTAAAACGTCGCGGTTCCTAGATTGAGAAAACCCCCTATGCGCCCACTATCCAAGTCAAAGCTCATGGCCTATCGGCAGTGCCCCAAGCGCGTGTGGCTCGAAGTCCATCACCCAGACTTGCGCGTCGATACTGCCGCCTCCCAGAAAAGCTTTGCCATCGGACATCAAGTCGGAGAGATCGCCCAGCAGGTGTATGACCCCGCAGGTCAAGGCACCGTCATCGAGCCCTTTGCCGAGGGGATTGATGCGGCGCTCGCACTGAGCCTGACCTTGCTCGACACACCACAACCAATATTTGAAGCCGGCTTCGCCGCCGAAGGGGCGATGGCGTTTGCAGACGTGATGCTACCGGTACCAGAAAATGCCCAACCCCATACCCTAAAGTCCTGGCGCATGATCGAGGTCAAATCCTCCACCTCTATTAAGGATTATCATCGCGAAGATGTCGCCGTCCAAGCCTTTGTTGCCCGCGCAGCAGCCGTTCCACTCACCGCCATCGCACTCGCACATATCGACAACCGTTGGACCTATCCCGGCGGTGGAGACTATCAAGGCCTGCTCGTCGAACACGACCTGACTGATGAAGCCTTTGCCCGTGGCGCAGAGGTCCAGCTCTGGATCGAGGGTGCACAAAGCGCTGTCGCTCAAGCTACAGCACCCGCGATCACCATCAGCAAACACTGCCATGAGCCGTATGCTTGCGGGTTTTACGCGCACTGCCAGAGCCAAGTGCCTCAAGCCGAACACCCCATTGACTGGCTGCCCGGACGCCTGAGCACAGGCGTTGTCAGACACATCGCCAACAACGGCATCACTGAGCTCAGAGACGTCCCCGATCATTTGCTCAATGCCCAACAACAACGCGTTAAAAACGTGACACTCACGAACGTTGCGTATTTTGATCAACAGGGTGCTGCACAGGCTCTCGCTGCGCACACACTACCTGCGTATTTTCTGGATTTTGAAACCATTATGTTTGCTGTGCCGATTTGGCAGGGCACACGACCCTATCAGCAGATCCCGTTTCAGTTCAGCGTGCATCGCCTCTCAAAAAACAGCGAACACACTGACCACGTCCAGACACAGCTCACCGAGCAACCCTTCATCGATCTCTCCGGCAACGATCCCTCAGAGGCCTTTGCCAAGGCGCTGATTGCAGCCTGTCATGAGCCCATCCCGATCTTTGTGTACAACGCAGGCTTTGAGAAGACCCGCATCAGTGAGTTGGCCGACAGGTTTCCTCCGCTCGCCCAAGACTTACTCGCGCTTAACTCACGTGTGGTCGACCTGTTACCCATTGCACGTGAGTATTACTACCATCCGAGCCAACAGGGCAGTTGGAGTATCAAAGCCGTCCTGCCCGCACTTTGTCCAGACCCAGATATGAATTACGAGAAACTCGATGGCGTCCAAGACGGCAGCATGGCCATGAGCGCCTTTGTCGAAGCTATTGCGCCCCAGACCACACCCGCACGTAAAGCTGAGATCGAGCGACAGCTGCTCGACTATTGCAAACTCGATACCTATGCCATGGTGCGCCTGTGGAGCGCGTTTACTGGGCAGGGCGGGGGTGCAGCATAAAACTTGGACTGGTTTATGCATTGATTCGCAATATAACGTCTACCATCTAATGTGCACAGTTACTGCTCGGCAGTGTGCCAGCATTCACAAGGACTTCACAGAAATGACACTTCGCAAACTCCCGCCCAAGGATCAGCTCACGATCTGCTTCGCCCACCCCGCCTATCGGATTCAGGAGCGCTTTGCGCTGCGCAACACCGGCATCAAGTCGTTTGAGGTTCGCAGCCTCGACGAACTCAAGGCGCGCATCGGCGAGGTCGACGTGTTGTCGGTGTCGGGCTTATGGCGCAACGAATTCGTCGAGGCTGCCAAGAAGCTGGCATTCATCCAGTCGATCAGTGCCGGCACCGATCAGTATTCGCGCGACGCGCTTGGGGTGGCCGGCATACGCCTTGCCAGCGCACAAGGGGTGAATGAGCGGGCGGTGGCCGAGCATGCCATCGCGTTGATCCTTGCCATCGCACGAAAAATTCCGGAGGCGCGCGACAACCAGGCCGCAAAGCATTGGCGCGGCATGATCGGTGACATTGCGCAACGCGAAGACGAACTCGGCGGCAAGACCTTGGTTATCGTGGGCATGGGCCGCATCGGCTCGCGCCTGGCTAAGCTGGCCAAGGCCTTTGACATGCACGTCATTGCCGTCAAGCGCGACCCGACTATAGGCGCCGAGGCCGCCGACGTGGCGGTGCCGCAAGCACGCCTGCTCGAGGTACTGCCCCAAGCCGACTTCGTCGCGCTGACCTGCCCGCTGAATCCCTCGACCGAAGACCTGATCAATGCCAAGGCGTTTGCGGCGATGAAGCCTACGGCCTACTTGGTCAACGTGGCGCGTGGGCGGGTGGTGAACGAACCGGCTCTGATCGAAGCTCTCCAGTCCGGCCGCATCGCGGGGGCCGCCGTTGATTGTGTGTGGGAAGAGCCGCTGCCGAAGTCCTCGCCGCTATGGAGCGTACCTCACCTGTTCATCACGCCGCACTCTGCAGGCGAGACGCAGAAGTATGAGGACAACGTAATCAACCTGCTTCTGGAGAACTTAGATCGCCAGTGGCGCGGGGAGACTACGTTGAAGAACGGCTTAATCTGAGGCCAGCCGGCCCAGCGTTAGTTGCCCAACGGTTAAGCTGTGTTCGCCGGAGCTTTTTCTCAACACAACACGAATTTCTCTTGCGACCCAAAATGCATAGGTATAACGCACCATGAAACGTTATGTAATCATCGGATCGGGATCCGGCATCGGTGCCGAAATCGCTCGCAGTCTCGCTGGGCCGGAGGTGGCGCTGCTGCTGCACACCGGCTCCAATGCTGAACGGCTGGGGGGCGTGGCGCAGACTTGTCGCGAGGCGGGTGCCGAGGTGTTCACCTGTCTCGGCTTGACCGAGGATGCTGCGCTGTTTGATGCGGTGGCGCAATGGGCGGCACCGTTGGCGGATGGCGCGCTGACCGGCTTTGTCTTTGCCGCCGGCTATGCCCGAATGGGCCAGATCACCAACACGCCCTCGGATCAGGTCGAGAAGGCCCTGCACGCCATGCCGCTGGCGTTTCACCGTCTGACAGCGACGCTGGCACCGAAACTGGCAGAGGCGCGGGGCAGGATCGTCTGCATCAGTGCCTTTGGCGCACACCGCTCCAAGACACACAGCTTTTGCGCGACTGCCCCAGCCAAGGCCGCATTGGAAGCGCAGGTGCGTGTCTTTGCCGCTAACCTCGCGCCGCGCGGCATCACAGTGAACGCGGTCGTGCCGGGGTTCATTGAGAAAGAACCGGGCACGCCATCGTCGCTAACCCCGGCGCAATGGCAGCACGTTACTGCCAGCATTCCCATGAGCCGCATCGGACGGCGCGCCGAGGTGGCCGCGATGGTCACTTTCCTGCTGTCGGAACCTGCAGGCTATGTCACAGGGCAGAGCATTCATGTGAATGGCGGATTGACGCTTTGAGCGTTTTACCCTGGATCGTCATATCCATGGCTGTTGCGTATTGACTAAAAAACACTAGCATTACGCCGATCATCTTTTGTGCCATTCGATTAATTTTTGTGATCCTAAGCAACCAGTTAATAAGCGGATATGATTATTTACACGATTAAATAGGATCATAGAGCAACATTTTTCCCATACTCACATTAGGCTCAACTAAATGTTGATGAAAGGAATACCTGTCTGTTGTTGCAAAAGTTTTTTTAGCATTGCCACGCTGTCTGCCAAACTGCCACCATTTGACACACTTAGGTCTTGCGGCTCTAGCGCAACGTCTTGTAAACGGCTGAGTCGGGCTTCGATGGCTTGTTCATTTTCTCGTCCTCTGGACAACAGCCTCGCGCGCAATACCTCGAGGGGCGCTGTAATGTGCAACACAGTCAATCCCGGAAAGCGTTGTTTTGCTTCCTCCAAATACGCGCGAGAGCCATTGACCATCACCCAGGTGCTCTCTGACATGGGGGCCAGTTCCTGATGTCGAATGCCATAGTGCAAGCCATTGGCAAACCAGTGCATGCCAAAGGCCTCGCTGTTGACCAGCGACTCAAAGTGTGAAGGATCGACGACCTCGTGGTCCTCGTTACTTTGGTCGTGGCTTCTTGTGATGGTGCGTTTTGCAAAATACAGGGGCGGCGGGGTGGCCGGGTCAGTTATGGCTGCCAGATTTGCCATCTCTTGGCGCAGGCTATTAAGCAAGCTGTCCTTGCCCGCGCCCGACGGTCCGATGACGTAGATCAAGCGCACGTTGAGGTGCCTAATTTTAAAGGGCCTAATTTTAAAGTGCTCAATTCGAAACGCTCCACCCACCGAAAGTCACCGTTCTGTTGGTCTTGAGCAAACCAAGTGACAGCATCGATATAAAGGCCATGCTCTAAAAAAGGCGCAAACCATTTTTTTGCTGCTGCTTTCAACGCTTTTTTTATCTCCGGCGCGACATTTTTTAATGATCCCGACAGTGTCATATGAAATTGAAATTGCTCCATGACATAGGGATAGGCCCAGGCGTGCAGCAACTCTGTTTGTCTTGTTGTCAGGCCTGCGCCCGTTCTTCTTTTGAGTTCAGCGTCTGACAGTGGCAGGGCGAGCGCGTGCAAGCCCCGCACGCAATCCTCTGCAAGCTGCTGCAAGGCTGGGTGGGGTTGTGCAGGTACTAACGCTAGAAAATCACCCATGTCGACTAATTTCAAGGGCAGATGAAAGGCGTTCACTGTGTTGTCGGCCAAGTGACTGAAGGCTGGCTGTAGTGCTTCAAGCGTTACGTTTGAATTCAGTTCAAAAGGTGCTTTTAACGTGGCATGCCAGCCATAGAGTCTAGGTGTGCGCGTCAATGTTTCAAATAATTCGGGTCTCAAGTTTTCAAAATGCGGCTGCGTAAGTGTTGTCGCTTGGTACGCGCAGCGTCCTAGCCATTGAGAGCCTAGCTCCCAAGCCTGCGATTGCGGTGCGGGTGCAAAGTAAGCCGCATGTCGAAAAGGATTGGACATAAGAAAAGATATTTTGACCAAAGTGTGATGCAGTCACAGATTTGAAATCTTACCTTTGTAAATTGTTAGCTTAACTCTACCAAATTATCCAAACAATGTTGCATAGTGATTACACAAACTCCGTCAAGGACTTGCCTCCCGCTTTGGCAGCCAGGAAAACGTGGATGGCGCTTTTAGCTCGGGCGCCTGAGGATTTGTTAGAACAACACTTGGCTAGCCACTGTTTAGGTAATCTGGAGTGGCTCCGCCCCGCTGAAACAGGCCTCATGATGGTGCAGGGCCGTGCGGGTGGCACAGGATCACGCTTTAACTTGGGTGAGGTCAGCCTCACACGCTGTGTGTTGAAACCCGATGCGCAACTGACACAGTGTCAACAAGTGGGTGTTGCGTATGTCATGGGCAGTTCACACCGGCATGCCCAGCTTGCGGCGGTGGCCGATGCACTGTTGCAAGAACCCGCCTTGCATGCCCATTGGGATCAAGTGCTCTTGCGTCCCCTGAGTCAATTGTTGTCTGAGCAAAAGCAAGAAAGCAATGCGCAGGCGCAAGCCACCAAAGTAGAGTTTTTTACGGTGGCGCGTGAAGCCGGGCAAGATTCCCCAGATGAAGGTCAAGACGCGTGATGCAGCCCTCCCAGATTCAGCCCTCCCAGACACAGCCATCCCTCAAAGATATCGGGCGAGGTTTTTCTAATCCCACGCTGTGCAGCCAGGCCGTCTTTCGCCAAGCCTTAGATGCTTTGTCTTTACCTGGCCAGCCTCAGAAGCTTGACCTGAGCTTGTCTCAGCCCGCGCTCCAAGTCCCCCAGCATGCACATGCTGCCGCCGCAGCCTTGTTGCTGGCGTTATTGGATCAAGATTGCAAGGTGTGGTTGTCTGAGGGTTTTGCCACCAGTTATG
Organism: Bordetella parapertussis; assembly: GCA_945897365.1. Lineage (GTDB taxonomy): Bacteria > Pseudomonadota > Gammaproteobacteria > Burkholderiales > Burkholderiaceae_B > Zwartia > Zwartia parapertussis_A. The sequence goes on from CAMDFD010000022.1 coordinate 10,921, forward strand.
CAGGACCTTGGCTGAGGTTTCACACGGGTTGTACCGTGGTCACGGAGCCCGGTCACGCTGATTTTGTCTGGGTGGCGGATGCCAAGGAGCTACCCGCTTTAGAATTGTTATCGCAGGGTAATGCCCAGTACCCAGAGCTGTCTGCCACCTGCGTCGTGCAAGTGACGGATGTGGATACCGCGGCCACCGAAGAGGCTTGGACGCTCAGCGGTCCTGGCGTCAACGGGACACGCTCGTTGACCTTGAAGGGTTTGCCAGACAGTTTTGTTTCTGCGCGCCGCGCGAGCCAGGTTCATGCACCTTGTGGCCTAGACTTTTTCTTCACCCACCATGACACCTTGATTGGCTTGCCCCGATCAACCCAAGTGAAGGACTGACGCCATGTATGTCGCTGTCAAAGGGGGCGAAGCCGCCATCCTCAATAGTTATGACTTGCTCGCGCAGCAACGTCGTGGCGATCCTGAGGTGCCAGAGCTCACCGTGGTGCAAATTCGTCAGCAGCTGCGCTTGAGCGTTGACCGTGTCATGACAGAGGGTTCTGTTTATGACCCAGACTTAGCGGCCTTGGCCATCAAGCAAAGTGCCGGTGATTTGGTAGAAGCGATCTTTTTGTTGCGCGCCTATCGTGCAACCTTGCCAAGGTTGGGCTATTCCCAACCCCTAAATACAGGGCGCATGCAGATTGCGCGTCGCATCTCGGCCGCCTTTAAAGACCTGCCGGGTGGTCAGCTGTTGGGTCCGACCTACGACTACACCCAGCGCTTGTTGGATTTCAGTTTGCTTGCCACGGGTCAGTCTTCTCCGGTGGCGCGCAAAGGCGTGATCAATCACGACGCCACACCCAGAGTGGTTGATCTGCTCAACCACGAAAGTTTGCTCGAGGGGCAGGTGCCTGCAGAGGGCGATCCTGACCCCTTTGATTTAACGCGACAGCCTGTGCGGTTTCCTGCCAATCGGTCTGCCAGACTTCAAAATTTGGCGCGGGCCGACGAAGGCTTTTTATTAGCGATGGCCTATTCCACGCAGCGTGGCTATGCTGGCTCACATCCCTTTGTGGGTGAGATTCGTTTTGGCACCGTCGAGCTGTGCATCGTGCCAGAAGAACTTGGCTTTGAAATTTCCGTGGGCGATTTACCCATTACGGAATGTCAAATGATCAACCAATTTAAAGGCAGCCTCACGCAACCCCCACAATTTACGCGGGGCTATGGGTTGGCTTTTGGACATAGTGAACGCAAAGCCATGGCCATGTCCTTGGTGGATCGCGCCCTCAGAGCAGACGAGTTGGGCGAGGCTGTTGTTGCGCCTGCGCAGATGCAAGAATTTGTCATGTCACACAGTGATAGCTTGGAAAGCTCGGGTTTTGTGCAGCATTTGAAATTGCCGCACTACGTCGACTTTCAGTCCGAATTGGAATTGGTCAGAAAAATGCGACAGTCCCATGTCTTGCCTGAGGTTGACCAAGCGAAGGATGACCAAGCTAAGCATGACCAAGCGAAGGATGACCATGTCGCAAAATAATCCTGTCGAGTCTGGTCCTGCGCGCGACCCGCATATCAATTTTGCCTATTTGGACGAACGCACCAAGCGCATGATTCGACGCGCCATCCTCAAGGCCGTTGCTATCCCTGGATACCAAGTACCTTTTGGCTCGCGTGAAATGCCCTTGCCCTATGGCTGGGGGACGGGTGGCATTCAAGTCACAGCCTCAATCATTGGCCCCACCGATGTCCTCAAGGTGATCGACCAAGGTTCTGATGACACGGTCAATGCCGTCAATATTCGGCGCTTCTTTCAGCGCATAACGGGCGTGGAGGTGACCACCGACACCACGCTCGCCAGCATCATTCAAACGCGTCACCGCATTCCAGAAACACCGCTGCGCGAAGGGCAGGTACTGGTGTATCAGGTGCCTGTACCCGAGCCCATGCAACATCTGGAGCCGCGTGAACAAGAGACCCGGCAACTGCATGCCTTACAAGAGTATGGCCTGATGCACGTCAATTTATTTGAAGACTTGGCGCACTACGGACATATCTCCAGCACCTATGATTACCCGGTGTTGGTCAACGGTCGCTACATCATGTCGCCATCACCCATTCCAAAATTTGACAATCCAAAAATGCATCTCAATCCTGCCTTGCAGCTGTTTGGCGCAGGTCGGGAAAAACGTATTTATGCCGTGCCGCCTTACACCGCGGTTGAAAGCTTGGGCTTTGACGATCACCCCTTTGAGATTCAACGCTGGGAGTCAGCCTGTGAACTGTGTGGCTCCAAAGAAAGTTTCTTGGACGAGGTCATCATGGACGATCAAGGCAAGAAAATGTTTGTCTGCTCCGATAGCGACTACTGCAGCAAACGACAGGTGGCGCCATGAGTAAACTGGATACCACACCGCCTTTGATGCAGGTGCAGGGCTTGTCTTGCGCCTATGGTGCGAAAACCGTGGTGCGCGACATTTCTTTTGATCTCTGGCCCGGCGAAGTGCTGGCCATTGTGGGTGAATCGGGCTCCGGTAAAACCACTTTGCTCAATACCGTTGCGGCGCGGCACATGCCTAGCGCAGGTCATGTGTATTTTGATTTGCGCGACCACGGCTTGCAAGAAATCTATGCCATGTCCGAGGCGCAACGACGCATGCTAGCCCGCACCGATTGGGGCTTTGTGCACCAACATGCTGCAGAGGGTTTGCGCATGAACGTGTCCGCAGGTGCTAATGTGAGCGAACGCTTGATGGCCTTGGGTCAGCGCCACTATGGCCAGTTGCGCGCGCAAGCGATTGATTGGCTAGAGCGGGTGGAAATCAACCCAAACCGGATTGACGATCGTCCCGATACGTTCTCGGGCGGGATGCGCCAACGGCTGCAAATCGCACGCAATCTCATTACCCAGCCTCGCCTAGTATTTATGGACGAACCGACTTCTGGTTTGGACGTGTCCGTACAGGCCAAGCTGCTCGACATGATGCGCACCCTGACACGCCAAATGAACTTGGCCGCCATTATTGTGACGCATGACTTGGCCGTCGCAAGACTCTTGGCACATCGCATGATGGTGATGCAAAACGGTCAGGCGGTGGAAACCGGCTTGACCGATCAGGTGCTAGACGATCCTCAGCATCCCTATACGCAGTTGTTGGTTTCTTCGGTATTGCAGCCATGACACCTCAAGCCACAAACACCCAGCCTATGCTGCAGATGAACAAGCTGAGCAAGCAATTTTTATTGCACTTGCAAAACAGCACCGCTTTGACCGTGTTGCAAAACTTTGACTTGACCTTAAGTCCTGGTGAATGCGTACGCTTAAGTGGTCCCTCTGGTATGGGCAAAAGTACCGTGCTGAAACTGGCCTATGGCAACTATCGCGCCAGTGCCGGTGAAATTTTAGTACGCGACACTGAGGGTCAATATATCGACATGACCCAAGCCAGCGCCCGTGCAGTGTTGCATCTGCGTGCGCATTCGATGGGCTATGTCAGTCAGTTTTTAAGAGTCATTCCGCGCGTGGCGGCTATTGACATTGTGGCTGAGCCTTTACTGGAAAACGGCCTGGAGCTCGTCAGTCGCGAGCAGGCCCGTGAAGAAGCTGCGCATTGGTTGACCCGCTTGCACATTCCTGAGGCCTTGTGGCAGCTACCACCCGCGACCTTTTCTGGCGGTGAGCAACAGCGCATCAACCTGGCCCGCAGCTTTATCAAACCCCGACCCTTGCTTTTGCTCGATGAGCCCACGGCGTCCCTGGACCCGGTCAATACCCAAACAGTGATCGAGATGATTGTTCAAGCCCGCGCTCAGGGTGTGGCCATTCTTGGTATTTTTCACGATGACACGGTGGCACAAGAAGTTGTCAGCCGCACGGTGTCTATGCTGCCCTTGGAAACAAAATGATGCACGCACCAAACTCCAGTCCCGTTGTTTTCACTAATGCACACCTCGTGCTGCAAGATGAAGTAGTGCAGGGCAGTCTGACCAGCCAGGATGGCTTGATTCAAAGCATCGATCAAGGTCAAACCTCGGTGCCGCACGCCATCGATCTAGAGGGTGACTATCTCCTGCCTGGCTTGGTGGAGGTGCATACCGATAACTTTGAACTTCACATGATGCCGCGTCCCAAAGTGCGCTGGGATGACGCGCCCGCCGTGCTTGCGCACGATGCTGAAATTGCTGCGGCCGGTATTACCACCGTCTTGGACGCCTTAGGGGTAGGAGAGGCTGATCCAGACAGCATTCGGGGTAAAGAATGGGACACGGTATTGACATCCCTGACAGGCTTTGCAAACCTAGGTGTCCTTCGTGCCGAGCATTATTTGCATGTACGTTGTGAGTTGCCCGCGCCCAATACTCTCGAATTGTTCAGACCCTTTGTGGGTAATGACTTAGTGAAAATGATCTCGGTGATGGACCATACGCCTGGACAGCGTCAATGGGAAAACCTAGAACAAGCTTGGATTTATTTTTCTGGTAAAAAAGGCTGGTCTAAAGAGAAGTTTGAGCAGCGTGTTGCCATCGCGCAAGAGGCGCAGGCGCGTTATGCCAAACCCCACCGTACCTACTTTACCCAATACTGTCAGGATAACAACATTACCCTGGCCAGCCATGACGACACCACGGTGGCACATGTCGAGGAAGCCTTTGCCGAAGGGGCAACCGTCTGTGAGTTTCCCACGACGGTCGCGGCAGCCCAAGCGTCCAAAGCGCGCAACATGTTCAACATCATGGGGGGTCCCAATGTGGTGCGGGGCGGTTCGCACTCGGGCAATGTGTCTGCCACCGAGCTGGTCAAGCTGGGTCTGGTCGACATCTTGTCGTCCGACTATGTGCCTGGCAGTTTGATCTCAGCCATGGTACGCCTGACTGAAATCACGGATTTAAGCTTGCCACAGGCGGTGGCCTTGGTCAGCCGAAACCCAGCAAAAGCCATCGGATTGCACGATAGGGGCACACTTGAAACGGGTTTGCGCGCAGATTTGATTCAAGTGCGAATGATCACGTTGCCTGATGGACGTCAACAACCGGTAGTGCGTGCGGTGTGGCGTGCGGGCGTGCGGGTTGTTTAAAGCGCGCGTTGTTTAAGCTCCACGCGAGCTAAGGTCTGCATTATTTAAATACGTCATAACAGTGAAATATTCGAACCATATTCTTACGGAAATTCACTGATTATTGATGAAAGTTTAAATAAATGAAGACTTTATCTATTCGCAATTTGACCAAACAGTTTGGTGCGCACACCGCTGTTGACAGCGTCTCACTCGAGGTTAACTCCGGCAGTTTTGTCAGCGTGATCGGACGCTCAGGTGCAGGTAAATCGACCTTGCTGCGCATGATCAATCGTTTGAACGAACCTAGCCAAGGTTCGATTGAGTATGACGGTATCGTCGTCACCGACCTTAAGGGTGTTGCGTTGAATGAGTGGCGCCGCAACTGCGCCATGGTGTTTCAGCAATTCAACTTAGTTGGTCGCTTGGATGTCTTGACCAATGTGCTCATGGGACGTTTGACCACAGTCCCGACCTGGCGTGCGCTCCTTACTCTCTGGAGTGACAAGGACAAGTTGGATGCCTTGGAAACCTTGGATCGCTTTGGCATGGCTGACTTTGCCGCCCAGCGCTGCGACCAACTGTCTGGTGGCCAGCAACAGCGTGTCGCGCTCTGCCGTGCCTTGGTGCAGAGACCTCAAATTATTTTGGCTGACGAGCCGATTGCCTCGCTTGATCCCAAAAATACCCTGATGGTGATGGATGCTTTAAAACGCATCAACGAAGAATTAGGTATTACGGTAATTTGTAATCTGCACGATCTCGATATTGCGCGAGACTATTGCGATCGCTTAGTTGGGATGTCTGACGGCCGTGTGGTGTTTGACGACAAACCAGAACAATTCACTGAGACCTTGGTACACGACCTGTATGGCATCGAAGCCAACGATAAATCGCAACTCGTATCACCTACTTTAAGTGCCCCCAAAGTGTCTGCTCTAAATCTCGAAACTAGCCTCGTTTAGTTTTACCTCAAGCCTTTTCTTCCCCTACCTATCTAGAGGATTTTTATGTTGATCATTCGTCGTGCTCTTCTCGCCTTAGCCGCTTCGAGTCTCTTTGCCGTGTCTGCTCAAGCGCAAGACTGGAAAGCAAAATACCCTGAATTGGTGTTTGCCTCTATCCCTGCTGAAAACGCAGCCCAAGTGACTGAGCGTTTTGGAGATTTTGCGGCCTATTTGTCACGCGAACTTGGTGTGCCAGTAAAGTTGCGTGTCGTGGGTGATTATGCTGCAGTGATTGAAGGTCAGCGTGCTGGACAAATACATATGGCCTACTACGGCCCAGCTTCATACGCACGTGCCCGGATGATTGGTGTAAAGATCACTCCCTTTGCCATTGAGGTCTCTAAGGGCGGCGTCAAGGGCTATCACTCCGTGTTTTATGTCAAAGCCGATTCCCCTTACAAGACGCTTGCTGACCTGAAGGGTAAAAACTTGGGTTTGGTGGATCCAAACTCCACCTCAGGTAACAACGTGCCACGCTTTGTCATGAACGAAATGAAGATTAGACCCGAAACACATTTCGGCAAAGTGGTCTATACCGGCAGCCACGTCAACGCAGTGATGGCCTTGAATCAAGGGACTGTGGATGTTGCAGCCAACTGGTGGAACAATGAAACAGACTCTGAACTGCAACGCATGGTTGACAAGGGTATGGTCAAAAAAGATGATTTCCGTATCATCTATAAATCAGATCAAATTGTAAACAGCCCGATGGCGTATTTAGATAGCCTTCCGCCTGAGCTGAAAAAACTGATCGAACAAGCGTTCTTGAATGCCCCTGTGAAAGACAAAGCTGCGTTTGACAAGTTGTCCGATGGCAAGCTAGAGCCTTTCCAGCCTGTGACGCATGAGGCCTATTTGCCTATTGTCGAATTGAACAAGTTCGTTGACAGCTTGCGTAAAAAGTAATCTTCGATGATTGATTCCCGTCCAAGATTATTGGAGACCGCCTATGCCCAAGCGGTGGCGCTCAAACGCCGCCAGCTTTGGCTAGGTCTCATCGTGTTGGCAGTATTGGTCATGTTCTCGGTCAATATTGCTGAGATCTCCTTGTCTAAGTTTTATCAGCACATTGGTAGTTTTTTCAGCTACTTTGACAGGATTGCGCACCTCGAAGATGGTCGCCCTGTTATTGCAGATCCCGCAGAGTGGTTTTGGGGTTGGAAAAAGTGGTTAGCCTTGATGGGCGAGACACTGTTAATGGCCTACCTCGGTACCTTGATCGGCGCCATTGCCGCGTTTGTCCTGTGTTTCCTGGCCAGTCAAAACCTGACACAGAGCAAGGGCGTGGTGTTTTTGACCCGCCGTTTGCTTGAGTTTTCAAGAACAGTGCCTGAGTTGGTATTCGCACTAATTTTCGTTGTTGCCTTTAGCTTGGGTCCTTTGCCCGGCATCCTGGCGCTGGCCATCCATAGCGCGGGTGCCTTAGGCAAACTATTCGCCGAAGTCGTCGAAAATATCGACATGAAACCGGTGGAGGGCGTGGTCGCTGCGGGTGGCAACTGGTTCCATAAAATTCGTTTTGCAGTGTTGCCCCAAGTTGCTTCAAATTTTGCCAGCTACGCGCTGTTGCGTTTTGAAATCAACGTCAGAGGTGCCTCTGTGCTGGGCTTTGTGGGCGCAGGCGGTATTGGGCAAACTTTGCTCGAGGTTATCAGAAAGTTTTATTACGCAGACATCAGTGCCTTGCTAGTCATGATCATCGCAACAGTCATGATTATTGACGCTGTGACGGAACGCATTCGTCACAAACTCATTGGCATGGACGCCAGATCATGAACCAAGTGACGACGCCTCTGGCCGATACAGCCCAAGCAAGTGCGCGTGACCAACTGCGTCAACGCTATGCCAGCCATTTCCAACCGTTCTACCAAGGCAATTGGACCGCCATTTTTATCGGCCTGGTCGCCTTTGGTTTCTTTGCCCTAGGTGTTTACAAGTTAGACATGACCTTCGCCCGCATCTGGGGCGGGTTAGGTGAGTTGGGCAAGATGGTCGTGCTCATGTTGCCGCCCAATCCTGAGTCTTGGGCCCTCACCAAAGTGTATCTGTATGCCATGCTAGAAACCCTGGCCATCGCCTTGCTGGGGACCTTGTTGGCGGCTGTGGTTGCGTTTCCGCTTGGATTTCTGGCAGCCCGCAACACCACCATCAACAGATTGGTGCAGTTTATGGCGCGACGCAGTTTTGATACGCTGCGCGGCGTCGATATTTTGATTTGGGCCTTGATCTGGATCAACGTGGTCGGCTTAGGTCCCTTTGCGGGAGTGCTGGCCTTGTTTATGGCGGATCTTGGCATTTTCGGTAAAGTATTTTCTGAGGCCATCGAAGCAGCAGACAACAAACCCGTCGAAGGCGTCCTCTCTACTGGTGGCTCCAACGTGGCCTCTGTGCGCTTTGGTATCTTGCCTCAACTGATGCCTGTGTTGTTGAGCCAGGTGCTGTACGCTTTTGAATCCAACACGCGCAGTGCTTCTATTATCGGTATTGTGGGGGCGGGCGGTATCGGCTTGATCTTGTCCGAACAAATTCGTACCATGGAATTTCAACAAATGTCTTTTGTCATTTTGTTGATTTTGGTCACCGTCGCAATCATTGATTTCGTGTGTTCAAAACTGCGCTACGCTATTATTGGTGCACGTGCTCGCTAGTCATTTTTAGGGTCTTTCAACATGTCCTTGTCTATTCCGGAAATTGTGCAACTGTTGAACAGCCGCGCCACCACGTGGTACGGCCAAGAGTCCGTGAGTCAGCTCGAGCATGCCTTGCAGTGTGCGGATCTAGCTGAAAAAGCTGACGAGACTCCTGAGACCGTGGTTGCTGCCTTGCTTCACGATCTCGGTCATATGCTGAGTCCGCATCGTTCTGGTGAGGTAACTGATGAGGTGCCTGAGGATGCGATGCCCACCAAGGACGACCTGCATCAATTTGTAGCTTTGCCTTTTTTAAGAAGCCTATTTCCAGACGCCGTGTTAGAGCCCATCAAGCTGCACGTCGATGCAAAGCGCTATTTGTGTGCCGTGGATGCAGGCTATTGGGCCGACCTATCACCCGCCTCTAAACATAGCCTTGAGCTACAAGGCGGTACTTTTGATGAACAACAAGTAGCGGCGTTTGAAGCCTTACCCTATTACGCCGAGGCCGTGCGCCTGCGACGTTACGACGACTTGGCCAAGGTGCCCGGTCACAAAACATCTGATCTGGCACATTTTGAAAAAATGATGTCGCAGGTGCGTTTGTAAATAGTGATTTTGTAAATTACGGCTTCCCGTCAGTGGACGCAAAAAATTTACTCAGCTCCTGATACGTTTCCTCGGGTGCCTGCTCGGTCGGATAGTGGCCGCACGGTAATTCAGCCATTCGAACAATGTTTGCGCAATATTTTGGCCATTCCACGCGAGGATCATGATGGTGGGCCGTGTGACTTTTTGCACCCCAAAGAATGAGAGCAGGGGGCTGCACCTTTCGCCCTGACTCAAAGTCGGCGGTATCCATGGGCAGATCGATCTCGAAAGCCGCCCGGTAGTCTTCGCAGACTCCGTGAATATTTTCTGGCGTACAGACTCGGATGTACTCGAGTATTTCAGTTTCGGTAAAGCCACCTTTTCCTGGGCCTTGCTTCATGAGCTTGTCACGGATATAAAACTCTTCATTTCCTTTTAACAAAGTTTCGGGAAATCCTTTACGTTGCGCCATGAACCACCAGTGATACAGGTCCATTGCCATTTGCGCTTGAATATCTTTAAAAACACAGTGTGTGGGCAAAATATCTAAAAAAGCGACGCGTGAAACTTTATCAGGATGATCCATCGCTAGACGAAAAGCCGTGCGTGCGCCACGATCGTGGCCCGCCAAGGCAAATTGCTCAAACCCTAGTTGCTGCATGACCTCAACTTGATCTTGCGCCATACGCCTGAAGGAATAATTGCTGTGATCAGGAAGCCCTTCGGGTTTATCGCTATCCCCATATCCACGCAGATCAGTCGTCACCACCGTGAACTGCTCAGCTAATCGTGGTGCGATACGTTCCCAACTTAGTTGAGTCAAAGGATTGCCGTGTAACAACAACAACGGCGGACCCGAGCCGCGCTTACGGCCCACAATGCTTACTCCTGGATCAGAGGTCGGTAAAACAAAAGATTCAATAAGGGAAGACATATCGGCCTATTTGATCATTAATAACGCTTTAATTTTCGCTCTGACATGAAGCATGACCGTTGGAGGCACAGTCGCTTTCTTTTTAGCGCGCCTGATTTTCCAATCTAGCGACTTCACTTGATCTGAGAGCACTGCAAGATCGACACCATCTATCTGAGTCACTACTTCAAAAGGGTTGTTTTTGATTTTGGATGTTAGTGGGCAACAAACCATGAGACCTGTTTTGGTGTTGTAACTTGCAGGACTGATGACAAGTGCGGGTCGGTGTCCGGCTTGTTCGTGCCCAGCCTGCGGATCAAACTCAAGCCAAACGACATCTGCTGCGTCCGGTACATAGGCGGGTGGCATCAAAGCGCCTCTTTGCCGACTGGGGCGCCAAAGCTGACTTCATCGTGGGTATTTTTAGCATTAATACCATCCACAAGCGACTCGAGATCGTATTCGACCTTGTCGATTGCTGTGATGATGACTTGACCTTTTGACACCACGAGCTCAACTCTTTCTTCGAGCTGAAGTCCGGCCTCTTTTAATACGGCTGTTGTTAAACGTAGGGCAGGGCTATTGCCCCATTTTCGAATCACTGCGTCCATGCGAGTACTCCTGCAAAGTGTATACATTGTAGATACACAATGTTGTCATGGCAAGCAGGACATCAACGCATTGGATATGAGCGATTCTCGACCATGAAGCCACAGTTGGCGCCCTAACCATTTCCAAGCGTGTTGAGCGAAAGATGAGCTTAGTCAGACCATCCGCAGAGTAAAACATAAAGACTAAAGATGAAAGAAATGACTTGGCAGGCTTGCTATAAACCATCCAACGTTGTTTCTATATTATGTTTTCGACATAGCACTTTCCTTTTTAGTGAATTAAAAATGTTTCCGGTGAAAGGACAAAAAAGGACTTTTGCCGGAAACATTATCTAACCCAGCTAAAAAACGGATGAGTTTTTGTATCTATTCGGATACAATGAAGATTCATGTTGCCCCTGGGTACAGGGTCTATTTCACAAGAATCGGAACGGTTGTGTATATGTTGTTAGCCGGTGGTGATAAGTCCACTCAAAAGAAAGATATTAAACGTGCTATCGAACTAGCACGCGGCTTAGCTAAAGGAGATTAGCGATGAATATTAAAACTAAGACTTTCGATGTTGCAGACTTTTTAGATGATGAGGAAACTATTGCCGAATATCTCAATATGGCTTTGGAAGATCCAAATCCTGAGATGTTACTCATGGCTGTCAAAAATATTGCACGTGCTCGCGGAATGGCGCAACTCGCTCAAGATGCAGGCCTTGGTCGAGAAAGCCTTTATAAGGCATTAAGTGAAGGGGCCAAACCGCGATACGACACTGTGCTGAAAGTTTTGCGTGCTCTAGGCGTCAAGCTTCATGTAGAACCCATTCACGTATAAGTTTAAAAACCCACAAAATGCGCGGGTCGGATGTCGGCAAAGAGATGCCAACCTGAAAATGGCAACCCTTGACCGGGCGGGGGCTGATTGCCACCCAACAACAATCCGCTAATCGCTGAAAACAAAAACGTAAAGCTCAGGCCAATCACCACCGCGAGGGTGATTACGCGGTACTCTTGCGTGCGCCTTTTCCATATCTCCCAAGCGAGCCAACCCCAGGCGCGTGCTGCCGCGACAGCGGAGCGGCTGAGCATGACAACCCACACGGACGTCCAGGCAAAGATCGTCGTGGCCGCCATGAACTTCATGGGCTTGATCCAAATCCCGACGTCTCGGATGGTGCGGTGGAACTTCGGCAGATGTTGCCCATGCAGACAAATAAGATTTTGAAATTAGTTTCGTTCATGTTGATTTTGTCTAAGACTCATATATTCAAGTTAATTCGCTTTTGTTTGGTAGTGAATTTTCGTCATTCCCCTCTACAACACCCCCACCAACTCCCCAGCCGCCCGTTCCGTTAACACCACCTCCACCGCAATATGTGCCCGCGTCAATCCCACAAATAACTTCCGTTTCACGCCCTCATCGAGCTCTGCAAAATCCACCTCGGTCAAGACGATCCCGGCGGCACTTTGGCCTTTAAAGCGATAGACCGAATCTACCAGTAACTCACCCTCTGTCCAGAGCGCATCCCCGGCCTTTGAGTATTTGCCCGTGGGGCGCCTGAGCGACCAATCCCCAAGCAAAGGTGTCTGAACCAAGACCGAGTTCATCAGTCCGCGCCAGCTGACCAAGGCGATATCAGAGAGTGCGATACCCAGCGATAGCAGATGTTTCACCGCGGCTTCGGTTTGACGTCGAAGCTGCGCCTCGGTCGTGTAGGTGCGAAAATTGGGCACTTCGCCTTCATAGGCCGAGCGCGCTTCGATCGGTGCATGCGAGAGCTTGAGGGCGTTGAGGACCTGGCAGACTTGGCGGGGTGTGCGGAAATTGTCCTGACAGTGGACCGTCACGACATCCGACAGCTCAAACTCGTCGCGCGGGTAGAGGCGTTGGGCTGCATCCTCTAGCAAATAAATACGGCCATCCTCAGAGAGTTGCGGTAACAAGCTCGCCACCCAGTCCGGTTCAAAATCCTGTCCCTCGTCGATGATGATCAGCTGATAGCGACCTTGAAGCTCTGGGGTCGCCTCGACCGCTTCCTTATACTCAGCACTGAGCGTGTCGTACAAACCCTGAGCACCAAAATCCGGCTCACCCACATGCCGGCGGTGATGGTCCACACAGAGTTCATGAAAACTCGCGACTTGGGCGCGCGTGGGGGCGAGTTGCGTGATGTGATCAGCGAGTGCGCGGTTGTAACAAACATAAAGACTGCGTTGCGAGTCCGCAGCGGCATCTTGTAACAAACGTAAGGCCAGTTGCGTTTTACCCGAACCCGCCGTTGCTTGAATCCTCAGCACACCTGAGGGTGTATCGATACGCGGCACCCAAGTGGCCAGACCATCGGCCAGTCGCAGAGTGGTCTGACGCAGCTGCGCGCCCAAAACCCGGAGATCAGGCGTGACTTTAAACTCGTTACACAGAAACTGCCGCAGTGCTGTGAGCGAACTGGAATCAGAGGTCCCACCTACGCCTGCACCCACACCCCCACCGCTTATCAACGCTTCCATCACAAACGAACCCAGCTGCGCAAATCCCGTTGCATCCACAATCCGCTCGGGCGGAATACCGACCACGTGCTGTCCCTCGACCCTAAAGTCCGGCAGCACCAGACAGTTGGTCACCACCGCACGCAGACCGGCTTGTTGCAGGCGACTGACCATGGCGGCATGCTGGACCTTGAGTTGACGGCCCACGTCCTTGCTGCCTTCTTTGTACATTTTGAACATCACGCCGTTGGTCATCTCGACCGCACCGGACTTGATTTCCAGTAACAAAATATTACCTGTTGGTCCTAGTACCACCAGATCGATCTCGCCATGCCGATCGCGGCCTTCGTGCACCGTGTGCCACGGCACGCTATGAAAAATCTCATAGCCTTCGGAGAGTGATTGCTCAAGCACCCGCAGCACATCGAGCTCGCGTTGCAAGCCCGTGACTGGTATTGAAGGTGGCATGGAAGGGTATAGGACAGCCATAGGGAACTCCGCATGTAACAGATCACAACATAACGTATTTACGAGCATGAGTGCATGCTGATCTTGCTCTTGTTGAAGCTGAAAAACGCAAGACGAAAAAAGCTTCGTCCGACTAAAACAGAGGTTGAGCACTTAATATTGGCAGCTGCTTAAGGCGGTAAAATGATGTCCTAATAAGTACTCTCTGTTTACACTCAGCAGAGTCCAAGGCTTGTTAATTCAAGAATGCGAAGTTTAATGATTTTTTTGTCCGTTCCTATGCAAATCGAATGTTGGTCCCGAATAGGCAAGATTGCCGAAGAAAACCCTGACCTGCCATTCTTCATGATCCTTGAGATTTTGATCGCTGATCGAGAAGCGATCGTTGGCGAGTACGCGTTCAGCTGATGCGTTTAAGCCATAGTCAGTTAGCCAAAATTATTCAAACGACGACTGCCGTCGCTGGGCCTTTTGCGCGTGTGTCGATCTATGGCTCTAGGTTGGATGAACGGGCTGCCTTTCAGGCTGCTGGTGTGTCGTAGTTACGGTTGCGATACCAAGTCTTGTATTCTGGATAGCTGATCGGCTCGTAACGCGAGGGGTTGTCCGGGCTCTTGCAGGTCGATAGGCACTCCATGCGGAAGTCGTAGTGGCAGTCCATGAAGAACGGGATGGCATAACGCTCATGCCCCGAACGGTTCACAACGCGGTGGGGCGTGGCCATGAACCGGTCATTGCTCCAGCGCCGGAGCAGGTCGCCCCCATTCACCAGGAAGCTGCCAGGCAGTGTGGGGACGTCCACCCAATTGCCGTTGGGCATCCGCACCGAGAGGCCCTGCACCTTGTTGTCCGGCAACAGCGTCATGAAGCTGGTGTCGGTGTGAGGAGCGAGGCCGAATTCATTATCTTGGACTACTTCCTGCGCGGGGTAGTGCGACAAGCGAAGCGCATAAGTCGGCTCGCGGAAAGCTTCGTCGAAGTAGTTCGTAGGCAGGTCGAGGGCGACGGCATAGAGTGGCATCAGCTTGCGGCCGAGCTGCTCCATCGTATTCACATAGGCCATCACGTCTTCGCGAAAACCGGGCAGGCCGTCTGGCCAGCGATTTAGCACACGAAAAGGCTTCTTCGCCACGACGTCCGGGTGGTCCGGCGCGAGCTGGCGATTGATGAAGAACGCCTCGTTCAGGTTGGGTTTGTTGTTGGTGTTGATGGCCGAGTGACGCACGGTTGCGCCTTGCATCGGAAGATAGCCCACGATGTTCTCGTCGATCTTCAACCGCAGCTTCACATCGAGCGGCTGCGCATGGAAGCGCTCGGCCGCCTGAAAGGTGTGCTCGACCAGCTTCTGCGGCACACCGTGATTGACGATGAAGTAGAAGCCGACGTTTTCCATCGCATAGCGCAGCTGTTCTGCAGTGCTCTCGAGCGAGCGGGGAGCGCCCGCGAGGTACGGCCCCAGGTCGATAACGGGGATCTCATCCTTGGCTTCGGGACGAATCGGGTTCAAGGTGGGAGCTAGGTTGTTTGTCATGGGGCAGAGTCTCCTTCTGATGCGTCCGGTCGAGGGCATCAAGTTTTGGCTGCGAGGCCAAGGCGAGTGATGGTAGCCTTCTCCTGCAGGTAGGCCTCCTGCGCAAACCGCGTGTATTGCTCCGGGTTCATGAGGATCTGCGGCTGGTCATATCGATCGAGCAGCGTCTTCACACCCGGATCGCTCATGCCTAGTAGGAAGGCGTTGTACAGTTGATTGACGATGGCTGGGTCCATACCCTTCGGGCCGGCGATGCCATAGGGCGAGTCAGTAAAGAAGTCGAAGCCGGACTCGCGCACGGTCGGAACGTCCGGCCAACGGGTCGTGCGCTTGCTGCCATACGTCATGAGAAGGCGAGCCTTCCCCGCATCGACGTGCGGCGCCCACGTCGATGCTGAGCTGTGGGCCATCACCTGCCCCCCCAGCATAGCCTGGAGGCCGTCGGTGTCGCCTTTGTAAGGGATGTGCAGCAGCTGGACGCCGGCCCGGTACGAAAACTCTTCCATGGCGAGGTGGCCGCTGATGCCGATGCCCGACGTTGCGTAGCTGAATTTGCCGGGGTTCGCTCGGGCGAATTCCACCAAGTCCTTCACTGACTTGATTGGCGAGTCGGCCGCTACGACGAGGCCGAAAACGAAACCAGCCAGCCCAATGATATAACTGAAATCCTGCAGCGGATTGAACGCGGTCTTTTGCATGTGCGGCTGGCGAAAGATAGCGACCGACATCTGCGACAGCGTGTAGCCGTCCGGCGCGGCCTTGAGCAGCTCGTTGGGGCCGAGCATGCCGCCTGCGCCCGGCTTGTTCTCGACAATAATCGAGGTGTTGAGCGTCTTCGCAGCGCTGGCGGCCAAAGCACGGATGATGACGTCTCCGCCGCTGCCAGCCGTCCAGGGATAGATGAGCTTGATGGTGCGCGAAGGAAACGCCTGCGCGGCCACGAAGGACGGCACAGTGATAGTCGCGGCGCTGGCGAGGGCGCACTTGAGCAGCTGGCGACGGTTGAGACGGTAGGTCATAGCGTGCTCTCTCTAGTGGATGTGTAGGGGTAACTTAACGCCTTTTGAGATGCCTGTCCATTGCAAAGAGCGCAGTCACCCTTAAAGTTGTGTTAACAGGCCCATACGGCGCCAGATGCTTTCGCAATAGCGTGAGGTTTACGCTGGCGTGCGCCGTATCTCCCCCGCAGGGACCGGTACTTTTGGGGATTGAATGAATTTCATATCGAGAAGTGGTTCCGAGAGAGATTTATCGCATAGACTTAGTCAATAGTCTGGAGTCTGGATTACTTGTAGCAGAGCTTTAGTTCAAACCAATAGCTTGAGAGGAAACAGAATGAAAATTTTCAACGCCCGTATGTTTCTCAGTTTGTTCTGTTTGTTTGCGTTTGTGCTTGGAGCCGACAAGGCAAGCGCTCAACCGTATCCAGACCAACAGCAGGGGGTATGGATCGCCAAAAATTTTCAGTTTCACACGGGCGAAGTATTTCCAGAGCTCAGGCTCGGATACACCACGCTCGGCAAGCCCACAGGGATCCCCGTGCTGGTACTGCATGGCACCACGGGGACCGGTTCTGGCATGATCACAAATAAGAATTTTTCTGGTGAGCTGTTTGGTCCTGGGCAGCCGCTGGATGCAAACAAGTACTACATCATTCTGCCAGATGCAATTGGAGTTGGACGATCCAGTAAACCCTCGGACGGACTACGCGCTAAATTTCCCAAGTACAACTATGACGACATGGTGACTGCGCAGTATCGGTTGGTGACTGAAGGGCTTGGTGTAAAGCATTTACGTCTGGTCATCGGTAATTCCATGGGTGGTATGCAAACGTGGCTTTGGGGCATCAAGTATCCGGACTTTATGGATACGCTGGTTCCCATGGCGGCGACACCCTCCGCCATGTCTGGTCGTAACTGGATGATGCGCCGACTCATTATCGACATGATCCGGCGTGATCCGGAATGGATGGACGGTAACTACACCACACAGCCTAAAAGTCTTCAATTTGCCTCCGTGTTTTTTAACGTAGGCACGAGTGGAGGCGAACAGAGTTTGTACCGCTTAGCACCCACGCGCAAACAAGCGGACGAGCTACTAGATAGACGGCTGACGGCTGGATTCAAAGCTGATGCGAACGACAACCTTTATCAATGGGAATCCTCTGGCGACTTCGATCCCGCAGCTCATGTAGAAAAAATCAAGGCCCGCGTACTGGCTATTAATTCAGAGGACGATGAGCGCAACCCGCCGTCGCTAGGGTTAATGAACAAAATCCTACCTCGTATTCCAGACGCGAAGCTTTATCTCATCCCGGCGAGTCCGCAAACGTCAGGGCATGGGACTACGGGGCAGGCAAAGTGGTGGAAAGAGCAGGTTGACGCGTTGCTTAAGGATGCTCCAACGAAGTAGTCGACCCTACTGCGCGAGAGCTGGAGTCTTGACGTTGACAACTCCTTGCAAGTCAGAATTGACATTTCTAGTCATTTGATCTGTGACAGTGTGTCGGCTTGCGCGCGTTCTACATTTCTTTCGGCGTCTTCCGCCAACAAAATACGTTCTTTGATATAACGCTGTGAAGTTGCTCTGACTGCATCGACGTAGGCTTGAGAAGAGCCATATCGTTCTTCAACTGAAAGCCTGGGATCATTTTTTTCCAGTCGCTGCGCCTTGGTGAGGGCAAAGGGTGAGGCCGCTCCCTGCAAGGGGAAGAGGTTGCCTGGTCCATAGCCTTCGGCACGCGGATTCCATCCGGTGTAGCTGGCCTTAGGGACAGCCAACGGTAAGGGTCTAATGCCAGCAACGGACATGCCATCCGAGTCTGCCAGTGGTACCAAAACTTCATAACGTCCTAAAACCTTGGGCGGCAACTGACTATGGTCAGATAAATAAGCACTTGTGTATAAGGCTTCGTAGGGCAAGGTGGGCAAGTTGTGCGGTACTGCATTGGCTGCGGGTACCAACGTGCCCTGAGAGCGCATAGGGACTCGACTCGATGGAGGCTCAGCACCAGTGGTGATCCATTCATTCAGCGCTTGCAGCAAGGCGCGCATGGGCTGACCAGCGTGCAACGGGTTGACAGGCAGCGCCATGGTTTTTCTTGTTTGATCAACTGCACCTGGGGCTGTGAAATGGGGTGTGCCTGCAATCATGTAGGCTCGGACATTGGTGGGCAAGTCGATGTGATTACCAGAAGGGTCCGTTACCAACAGTGATGCTCTTGCACCCCACCATTCATGCTCACTGTCGGTCTGCATGACTTTGGGACAAGTTTGTGTTTGGCGGCATTTGAGTAGTAAACCATCTTGCTGACCTGAGAAGGGGTCGGTCATGACCTCATAGGTAAAGGGAAATAAATCAATTTGCCAGCCAGGGTCTTGCGGATGTCGAGCGTTTCGACTGGGTTTACCAAATCTGTAGTTGGTCGCCATTTTGCGAGTGCCTGCAACATGGGGCATGATTCCCTCAAAGACCGTTTTCCCATTCAAGTCTTCGTTAAAGCCTAGCCATAAAAAGTCACGCAAAAATCTGCCTGATTGCGACACACCAAAACCAATGGCACGTTGCACGGTGATGGCACCATTGAGTGCAAGAGGATTAGCAGGTGAATTGTTTGTTTTTAAAAATGAACTGACATCACGTGCCATGGCAAAGCCCATGCCATGGAGTACTGGATCCTTGGCTGCATAGGTGATTTCATAAATTGCGCCGGCATCAAAACCTTTAGGCCTTGAAATTTCAATATTTTGTGGGCCAGTCACTTTGACCGTCAAGTCTGGAGGGGTTTCGCGCGTGTTTGTCCAGATAGCTCGAACAGTAGCCTTGACGCTAGAGGGGTTTTCAATCAGAGCGGTGAGTTGGACCTTGATTGGATTGGTCAAGTGATCAAATTGAAACTCATCGCGTACGGAGCCTTGAATGCCTTCGGCCGAAGGTGCTTTCATGGTCAATGATTGTGGTCCGGATGGGATGTCACCTTGCCAGCCAATCCAGGCCATGGTGTATCCCTGTCGATGCAAGTAAGCAATGCCAGCATCTTGCGCTTTCACTGCATGATTAGCGCCAGGCTGAGGTACGTCGTCAAACAGTTGAGGTGCTAATTTACGGCCTCTGTTGGGTATATCCACCAGTAGCGTTTTATTGCCTGCTTGCGGGTCTGTGGGTTGAAGCAAAACCACATCGGCAGATGCTTCGACTAGACCCTTCGCATTTTTAGGCGCGAAACTTAAGTCGGCGATGACTGCATTACGCTTGTCGTTCGGGTCAAGTGCGATCACCGCTTTTGCTTTTATAACTGTGTAGGTACCAACATTTGGAAATACACGTCCCTCAAACGCAAGCGCTTTTTCTGTTATGTCGAAACGAATGACCTCTGCATTGGCAGTGAATGTGGCGGCCAACGTTGCAGCCAGTACCGTGAGAATTTTAATTTTCATTCACTCATCCTTTGAAGATTCGACAAGTATTGCAGACAGACGGATCACCAGAATCCGTGCAAACCCTTAGAGAGTCGCTTATTTCCTGATCGAGCCCCTATTACCGCCCGAGCCCCTTACCGATTAAAGTAACCCGCTTTGATCGACCACCCGATTAGATTCACAATCAGCCTGCCGGCTGTGACGCACGTGAGTTTGGCAGCAGTGTCTTTTGCAGGCTGAATTTCAACAATGTCCATGCCAACCACGCGGCCCTTTAGCACCAAGCCCTTGATGATTTCTCGCATTTGGATAAAGTTTAGTCCTCCCGGAGCGGGACCGTCCACCGCCGGCATGACCGTTGGGTCCATGCCATCCGCGTCGATGGAGAGATAATATTTCCCGTTGTTGGGGATTCTGTCGAGGATGGCTTTGACGCCTACCTCGTGCAGTTCATAGGCTGAAATCAGATGCGCACCGTAATCGATTGCAGCCTGATAGTCAGCAGGCCTGCCGCTACCTTGCGCTCTAAGACCAATTTGAAAAATAGAACCGACGTGTTTCATCTCTGAGGCGCGTCTGATGGGACTAGACAGGCCTTCTCGCACGCCATTGACTTCATCACGCCAGTCTAAGTGCGCGTCAATATGCACCAAGGTAATGTCTTCCAACTGATCGTAGCCACGCAAAATCGGTGTGGTGATACCGTGATCGCCTCCTAAAATCACTGGAAGCGCACCAACCGATAGGAGTTTGCGAATCACTTGTTCAGCTTTCCTGTAATGCGCTCCTGGGTCCGTCAAATCAGGCAGCACATCACCTAGGTCAACGAGTTTGATGTCTTCTCGATGTTGAAGCAAAGGACCTTCGATATCAAAATCATAATGGCCCGGTGCACGTACCAGACGATCCGTTATGCTTCTTATGGCCTGCGGCGCATTTGTTTGATCATTTGTAAAGCTGCGCGGACCATAGGCTGCACCGAAGGGCATGCCTAGGAACGCAATGTCAGCCTTAAGGTTTGTCAAATCCGTCACGAGTTCCGAGTACAGCAACGTTTGGTGACCTTGACTAGGTGCAGTGGTGAGTTTGTTCATAACGTCTCTCAGAAAAAATCAACAAATAGGTAGCTTCGACTAAGCGCTTTCTTTAACTTTTCGCAGTCGAATTCTGGTGGGATTGAAATTATTAGTGGGTGCCAGGTCTTGCGGACAGGCTGAGCCCACGACGATCAAATCCATCAACGCCTCCAAAACGATTTTCTGGCCGGGCAGGGCAGGTGAAATGCCTCCAGTAATCAATCCTTTGCTATTGACCGATGTTTCCTGAAAAAGATTCAAAGGGTCAGGCAAGTACTCGTAAGGAATATTCAAGTCCTTTGTGATGTCAGCCAAATTGCATCGACAGCTTTTATGATCTGAAACGTTAAAGTCCATAGAGTAACGCATCGGATCACAAGCAGGCACACAAAAGTCGTGGATACCAACCTCGTCGCGTACAACACGTAACATCGGATTTCTGAGGATGGAATACAACAAATCATTTTCTTTGATGAAGGTCCTGCGCATCACGGAGCGCATGTGCGAGGGCGATAAAAATTCTTTTACTTCATCTTTCTTGAAGGCAAAGAAATCACAGACTTGGTGGCCGTCTACATTTTCTACCTCAAGTATTTCGCCTTTTAAAAGATTCATTCTGCCGGCGAAACCACCTTCAATAAGTACTTCTTCCATGTTCTTCTCCAAATGTTTCATAGGTTATGAAATGCTTGATAAAAAGGCGATGAGCCTTTCGCTTTTTGATGAACGTAAAACTTCCTTAGGCGTCCCTTCTTCAACAATTCTTCCGCTGTCCATGAATACGATTCGATCTGAAATCTGTTCAGCAAATCTGATTTCATGCGTCACAATCAACATTGTCGTGCCGGTTGTCGCGAGATCCGCGATCACTTTTAAAACTTCACTGACTAACTCAGGATCAAGCGAGGAGGTTGGCTCATCAAACAAGATGACTTCTGGGTCCATTGCAAGCGCACGCGCAATCCCGACACGCTGTTGTTGTCCCCCTGATAGTTCTGAAGGATATGCATTCAGTTTTTCAGATAAGCCCACTTGCGCCAGCACCTTCTCGGAAATTTCATGGGCTTGGTCTTTGGGTTTTCCCAGCACCTTGATTTGCCCAATCGAGACGTTGTCTCTGACTGTCAGGTGTGGCCACAGATTGAAGGATTGAAACACCATACCGACTTTGGCTCTCTGGCGGTTGATATCTGCCTCGGACTTAAAGAAAATGCCTTTTTCTGAGGCTTTCATTAATTCATCATTGAGGTATATCTCCCCCTCTTCGGGGATGACGAGGTGATTGATGCATCTCAATAGCGTACTTTTTCCGCAACCACTCGGTCCGATGATACTCACCACCTCTCCGGGTCGGACATTCAGGCTGACACCGTCGACAGCCTTTAAGTCACCAAATCTTTTCTTGATATTCTTGAGTTGCAGAACGTATCGATCACTTTTATCGTCCTTCATTCCTACTTCACTCCTTAAAGCCAATTCATGGCTATTGCAGACTTAGATTTTTGGGTTGAAGATATTTTTTGGCGAGGGACATCAAAGAAATCAGGGTACCGTTGATGCAAAGATACAGAAACGCTGCAAAAATGAGCGGCTCGGTGAAGCTATACGTTTCGTTCTGAACTCTCTGTGCCACCATGGTCAGCTCATGAACAGTGATCGTGGACAAAATTGCGGTGTCCTTAACCAAGGAGGCTGACTGGTTGATGAAGGGAGGGATCACATAGGGGGGAAGTTGCGGAAATACGATGTAGCGCAGTGTTTGAAAAGTTGACATGCCACCCGCCCGCGCAGCTTCGATCTGTCCTGCTGGCAGCGCGATGATGGCAGATCGAACAATTTCTGAAAAGTATGCGCTTGTGTAGAGGCTGAGTCCAAAAATTCCGACAACGTATGAAGGTAGTCGAACGTCGTAAAAGGGAAGTAGGTAATACAGCAAGAAGACTTGAATCGTAAAAGGGATATTTCTAAAAATCTCGAGATATACGATTGAAAAGTATCTAAGTACTAAAACATTGGATAGTCTGAAGAGTGCGATCAGAGTGCCAAGCGTGATCGCTAAGGGGATCGCAGACAGGCTGATGAGCACCGTTATTTTTAAGCCCTCAGCAAATAAGCCAAGGTTACTCATGACAGCATTGCCGGTGACGCTGACGGTGTCCATGGTCAGCACCGTTTAGCCAGTCGCCGCTCAATCAGGGTACCTGTCTGACTGATGACGAAATTCACGATAAAAAATATCAATGCCGCTCCGATAAGCACCTCGAGAGGGCGGTAATTGCTTGAGTAAATAAGTTGAGCGGTTCTAAAGACCTCAACAATTGAAATGAAAGCCAGTAAAGGCGTGCCTTTTAATAAGATCATGAACTCGTTAATGATTTGAGGTGTAATTTTGATCAGCACTTGAGGGATCACGATGTAGCGCCAAGTAGAGGCGATCGACATGCCAATTGCCTTGGCAGATTCGTATTGACCTCGCGCAATGGATGTGACGCCACCTCGCATCACTTCGTGCATGATCGCTGCGCTGTTTAAAACAAATGCGATCAGACCTGCCGCATAAGGGGGCAGAATCAGGCCTACGTTTGGTAACAAATAGTAAATAACAAAAATCTGAACAAGCAGTGGCGTTCCTCGTATATAAGTCACATAGGCGGTCAGGACAACATTGATTGCCACGATATTCAGGGCCCGCATTGCGGTGAGCAGCGATGCCAGAAGAATGCTGAGCGTGAGAGACAGCGCGGTAAAGTTAAAGGCGATGACCATACCCTTCGCAAGGTCGGGTATGGCCTTTATCGTGAAGTCAAGTTCAAGCATGAGCTTCCTCTAGCGAGTGCTCGATTTGATTACTTTGCGCCAGGTGGCAGGTAGCCTTCGAGTGGCAGATCCGCATTGGCCCCGAACCATCTTTGATGAATTTCATTCATCTTGCCGTTCGTGATCATTTCTTTGATACCGACGTTAATGAGGTCCCGCAAAGCGGCATCTTCAGGCCGAGTGACCCATGCGTAATACGTTTTATCGCTGATACCACCGACTAATTTATAGACACCAGGTTTTTCCTTGATCATAGAATTCAAGGATGGCAAGTTGTGTACACCAAAGTCAACTTCTCCATTTGCGACAGCTAAGTAAACCTCCGGAAAAGTGGTGTACAGCTTGATGGACTTGAGACCTGGTTTGCCCGATTGCTTGATCTTTGCGTCGTAATTTCTGAGTGCCTGCTCAGTACCTGAGCCAATCTGAGTAGCGCCTACCTTACCGTTTAAATCTTCAAGGTTATTGATCTTGCTGTTTTTTGCTTGCGTGATTGCAAATGTTGTCGCTTCTGAGATTGGCATGGTGAAGGCAAAATTAGCAGCACGGGCAGGCGTGATCGTCACGGAGGTTGCGACGAGGTCGTATCTTTTTGCACCAAGTCCGGGCAAGATGCCCTGCCATGGCAGGTTCGCTTGATCCAACTTGAAGCCATTTTTAGCAACGATATAGTCAAGGACGTCTTTTCCAAGACCAACGATTTTTCCATCTCTCATAAATTCGATCGGCGGCATGGCTGCTTCCGTGCCGACTTTCAATACATTGGTTTTCTTGATATCAGCAAGGGCATCGGCCGCTGCGTTGAAGCTGACCGTTGCACATACCGCCAAGGTCACCGCCATAAAAAACTTAGGTGCTTTCAACATTGTGAACTCCTCAAAGGGACTGGACTACGTTAAGGGCAAGTACAACGATCCATCAAGAGCGTCCCATCGACATTTAACGACAGGGGGAATACATTCTTGTGCCGGCAAGAAGCATGCCGGTCCTTAGGAAAATAATCTTAAGGTGGAGAGGTTGTGGAGTCGATGAACGGCCTTATGCCTGAAGTTCCACAAAGAACCCATACTCCGTGTTGCTTTAATACTTAAAAAATCTGTGAAGCCTTGATCCGTTGCGACTGAAGTGCAGTAAACACGACCTATTTCATGAGGAAAAAAACTTAACAATGCAAACATTGATTGACTTCATTAAACATCACTTTTACTATTTTGACTAGATGGTCAAAATTATTTCATCTTCTCCGGTTCTAATTTTCTACAACCGGCAACCGCATTCTTTTAGTTTGGGGTTCTCATGAAAAATGTTGCTATTGCTGGTGTGTTGACCTTGTTATCGGTACTGGTGAGCCCCGCCACCGCGCAAAACTATCCCAATCAACCGGTGCGCATTGTCGTGCCCTACACGCCGGGTGGACCCGTCGACTTTGTCGGACGCTCGGTGCAGCAAAAGCTTCAAGAAGGGTGGGGTCAGACGATTATTTTTGATAACCGCCCAGGTGCATCGGCCATGATCGGCTCGAGTTTTGTTGCGCGCGCAGCGCCTGATGGCTACACCCTTTTGATCGGGGGTGCGCAGACACACGCCATGAATGTGGCGACGGTGAAAAAGATGATGTATGACCCAGTGGCTGACTTCACTCCGATCTCCCAGTTGACCGGAACCAGCTGGGTGCTGGTGACACATCCTTCGCTTGGCGTAAAGACTCCGACCGAACTGGTTGAGCTCATCAAAAAAAATCCAGGTAAGTATTCCTATGCCTCATCGGGTGTAGGCGGCGTTGCCCACCTCGGTTTTGAAATGTTGTCTTCTTCGCTTGGTCTGAAGTTGGAGCATGTCCCGTACAAGGGGACGAGTCAGGCGGTCAACGATGTAGTCGCGGGTCACACCCCTATGATGATGGGTGACCAGTCGACGTTACTGCCACATATCAATTCGGGCCGATTGATCGCAATCGCTATGACGGGAGACAAACGTTCGACACTTGCGCCAACAGTACCGACGATTGCTGAGTCTCTAGTGCCTGGTTTCAACGTTCAGTCGTGGCAAGGCCTATGGGGTCCTGTCGGAATGGATCCAAAGTTAGCCCAGCGTTTGAATGAGGATTTTAAAAAAGCGTTGCAAACGCCTGAAGTGGTCGCACAGTTGAGAGCCTCAGGCTACGAGCCAGTGGCCTCGAGTATTCCTGACTTTAAAAAATTCATCGACTCAGAAATCAAGCGATGGACAACAGGTGCAAAAGCCGCTGGCATTGAGCCTCAATAGTTGTTGATAGCCCCACGTTGGAATCACACTGTTAGGGAAGCACAATGCCGTTACATGGATTTACGCCTTCTTTGCACCAAGTCACCGTCTTGCAAGGCGTTCTGGCGTCCGTGAAGCGAACGCCAGAAAAAATAGCCATCACAGAAAATGGCTATAGCCTCACCTATGAAGAACTACGTATTGCAATCACTGCCAAGGATGTACAACGCCACCTGGCAATGTGGCCTGCAGTGCGGACTAAAATCCTTGTTCAACTTCTCGCGAAAGCGTATGCCTCAGGCACGGGTTTTGATGAAAGCAGGATTTTTTTAGACCCATCTCAACCCGCATCTCAGCCCGCATTGCAACCCGCATCGCAATCAGCGCCTCAACCCTTGTCTGAGCGGGTAACTGTATTACGCTTGCTCAGTGCTGCGGTGTCTCATGGTGTGTTTAGCAAGGATATCGTCTCAGGTGTTCCGTTGCCCTTAACCGCTTGGACGGGCGTCGTGGCAGCGCTTTTGCCCTTGTGGCTGGGTGGCACCCTGCATCTATTCAATCCGGGAGACATGTCCGTGATAGTCGAGGCGGTCAGCTCCGGTCGTGTCAACCAACTCTGGTTAGGTGAGGCGGAATTTTGCGCACTGAGCATGCATGCGAATACGCCACTCACCACGCTCAACCCACCCGCGGCAAGTTTTAGGCTAGCGGTGTGTGAGGGGCTGCCCTCGGAGACTGTAGGGTCGACGCTCCTTGCTTGGCTCGGGAAAAATCGTGTCACGGCTGAGACGGGTACAGAAGCGTCTGGAACACTCAGGCGTCACCCTGGACTTGAGAGTCAAGGTGAGCCCTGCGTGGGCGTCATATTTTCACCTCATGGGATGGTCGCGAGCTTGACGACAACCCCTGCTACACCTGCGTGGAGAAGCGCTCTCAATGCTGAATGACGCTAAGAAGCCTGTCGATCAGCGAGGACCGGGTCTGACGATTATTGATGGGATTCGTGCTTCTGCGAGGGCGCGACCAGAACGCATTGCCTTGACAATCGGAGAGGAGCAACTCAGTTACCGCAGGCTGATGGATCGCATTGATCGCGTCGCGTCCGGTGCGATGCATGACTTGAAATTACAGCCTGGTGACCGCATCGCGATTGCACTCCCCAATTGTTTGCCTTACCTAGAAATCGTGGCGGGCTTTGCGGCGGTCGGCGTCCTATGCGCCATGTTTCCGCCCATGGCGATTGCCAGCGAAGTTCGCTTTATCGTTGAAGATTGCGCGCCTCGTTTGGTCGTCTGCCACGT
Organism: Bordetella parapertussis; assembly: GCA_945897365.1. GTDB lineage: Bacteria > Pseudomonadota > Gammaproteobacteria > Burkholderiales > Burkholderiaceae_B > Zwartia > Zwartia parapertussis_A. Next base: position 38,040 of record CAMDFD010000022.1, read on the forward strand.
TAGCAACGAGCATGAAGTGCGTGCTGGCGCAGCCGGGAACGTGGACACGATACTGGTGGTGGGACGGGGAGGCGTCGACAGCTATGAACAGTGGCTGGAGCAGGCCAAGCCCGCCCAGTCTTTTCCGCTTGTCGCGGAAACCGATATTTTTTCCATTTCTTATAGCTCTGGCACCACCGGTCTACCAAAGGGTATCCTGCTGTCACACCGATCGAGAATATTGACCGCCTTTGTTGCTGCCGCGGAATATCGTTCTTTTGGTCCTGATTCGCGGATGCTTGTCAGCACACCGGTGTTTCACGGAGCAGGATTTCTAAACCTGCTCGCACCCCTCTGGTTCGGGGGTGAGGCCTTCATTCTGCCTCAGTTCAATATCGAGACGTTACTCGGACTCATTTCCCGTCACCGCATTACCAAAGCCCATATGGTGCCTGCGCATTTTTCTGCTTACTTCGCCCTCTCGGAGCAGGAACGCGCGCGTTTCGATGTTTCCTCCTTACGCTGTATTGTTTCCGGTACGGCACCTCTCGCACAATCGATTAAAAGTCGGATTGTCGAGAGTTTTGGTCCTGATGTGCTGCATGAGCGTTACGGCTCTACAGAAGCCGCTTTAGTGACCAACCTGCGACCCGAAGATCAGTTACGCAAAATAGCCTGTGTGGGAAATACCTTTGCCTCGGTTGAGGTGGAAATACGCGATTCTGAAGATCAGGTAGTCGCCCCAGGTGAGACGGGAGAGCTTTGGAGCCGCTCGCCGCTTATGTTTTCTGGCTATTGGAATCGGCCTGAGTTAGAAGCAAGCACCGTACGCAAAGGCTGGGTGTCGGCGGGTGACATGGCCAGGCGCGATGACGAAGGCTATATCTATCTTGTCGACCGTAAGAACGACATGATTATTACGGGTGGCGAAAACGTCTACCCAAGGGAGATCGAGGAAGTGTTGATGCAACATCCTGCTGTGGCGGAAGCGGCTGTTGTCGGAATGCCCCATGAGTATTGGGGGGATGCCATCACTGCCTTTGTGCACCTTAGGGGTGGCGCGACCCTCTCCGAAGTAGAGCTGCGCGACCATTGCGCGTTGCATTTGGCGCGCTGGAAAATTCCGAAGCGGATTTCGATTGGAGGACCCTTGCCACGCAGCTCCATGGGCAAAATTCTGAGACGCGAAGTCAAGAGCGCCGCGCTCAAAGGCCTGCGATAACGTCAGATACGCGCTCTCGCGTGGTGTTTACCGCTACATGCCCACACGACAACGCACGAGAACGTGTTTGTCGTTTTGAAAAACCTCATGGTTCAGTTGGTTGTAGACATGGTCTCGAAAGAGGATCAAACCCTGCCCCGGTGATGAGGTCAGTCTTTTCTGGAGAACCTCGACTTCAGTGCGAAGCGTATCCCCCGGATGGACAGGCTGGAGGAATTTGGCGCTATCGAGCCCAATAAGCGCCACGATGCTGTCTTTGAAAAGATCTCCAGTCATCGCTGTTGAAAACGACATGACAAGATGGCTCGGGCACAGCCGACTCGGCAGTCCACGCGCTTGTGCGACTGCGTTGTCGAGAAACAAAGGTACTTCGTACCCCACCAATTTACAAAAGGCTTCGTGATCTGCATCCGTGATGGTGCGCGTGCGCGTCGGATAGCGTGCGCCCACCTCAAAGTCTTCGTAAAAGCGGCTAGTCATCTGACCCTTCACGCAGCACAGCCACAGCTGATATTTCTATCAGCGCGTCCTTGCGTATGAGTGCTGCTACAAAGACACCTGCCGCTGCGGGAGTTGCTGATTTTAAAAATTCGCGTCGTACCGCCGCAGTATTTTTGTAGTTTTCAGCCGTGATGACAAACTCGTGTGTGGAGACGATGTCTTCGCAGGAGCCCCCCACCGAATTCAGGATTTTCTCGAACTTTCTATAGATCTGTCGCGTCTGCTCGACGATGTCACCGGGTGCCGTGATGACGCCATTATCATCCGTACCAGTCGTCCCGGAAAACCAGATGGTGTTGCCCACCCGCAGCGCAGGGGCGTAGGTGTAGTGCGCCGGCCAAGGTTTGCCGGCAGTCAGTGCGGTACGGGTATCAGACATCATTTGCTCCCAGTGCTTATTTTTGAGGAAGAACGCGATAAATATGGAAACCCTCAAGCACCTTATTTCCGTGCTGATTGATCAAGTTTGTTTGAAAACGGTAAAACTGCCGATGCTCTTCATGCCATATTTTTTCAAGCGTGAAGTGTGGCTTTAAGGTGTCGCCGACAAAGGCAGGCGCGAGAAAATTGGACCCTTGCTCTACAAACGTGAAACCGTTGATTTCCTCACGTAAGGTTGTAGCTCCTAGCGCTGCGATTGACACCAATAAAAGACCATGTGCGAGAGGCCTGCCAAAATGGCTTTGTTTGGCGTATTCGATATCGTAATGAATCGGATGTACATCGCCTGAAATGCCTGAAAAAAACAGAAAATGGGCATCTGTGAGCGTTTTAGAAGGGCCGTAAAAGGTATCGCCGAGCTTGAGTTCCATGAGATCCGTCTTTGCAGTTGAATGTGTATATAAGTTTTCAGGCGTGAGCAAGAGTGAGGTCAGGAGTGAGGTCAGGATTTAGTCGGCTTTTTACGCGTCGCTTTCGGCGCACTCGGCGCAACGGTCAGCGCCTGCAGCAAGAAGTTCGCCATGCCAGTTGCAATCTCCGCAGACTTCAGTCGACCCTCGGGGCGATACCATTTTGGAATCCAATTGATCGCACCCAATATGGTCAGACTCGCCAGCTTGGAGTCTGTACACGTAAACTCTTTGCGCGCAACACCCACCTCAATCAGGTGTCGCACACCGGCCTCAAACTCATCCCGTCTCGCCACGTAGGTTGAGCGCTGTAGCGGACTGAGATTCTCGAGATCGGTCAGTAAAATGCTGCCTAAACTGTCCTCGATAATCCCGCGAATATGCTGGAACAACAGCTCAAACAGACGCGTCTTGGGACTCGCTTTTGGATCCAGACTGGCCAGCGCCTCCAAGCTAATATCCATGCATCGCATGTGACATTGAAAAAGAATGTCCTGCTTATCGCGAAAGTAGTAATACAAATTACCCTTGGTAATGCCGAGCCGGTCAGCGATGTCTTGCATCGTGAGAGAAGATAAACGCGACTCCCCGAGCGCATCACCTACGCTACGCAAGATTTCGTCGCGCCTGGAAACTTTTGGGGTGTGGCGTCCACTCCAGCGGCGGGTTTCGGGGTTGCGATCCGGCGCCGGACTTGGAGCGGGGAGGGAAGAGCGAAGCGCTGTTTTCGTTAATTTTGACTTCATGGTCAAATTCTAGAGGCGGCTATGTCTAAAGTCAATTTACAAATATTGCCTCTAATTTTCCCTACCTCTCGCTACGCCTTCATTACAAACTCGTCCAGTCAGAGAGGAGTTTGCCAAGCGCATGGGCACGAATGCCCCTGCCATTGCAAGACTCGATTTAGTCAGCGCTGACCAGCTCAGACTACTCCTACTCAAGCTTGATCGACTTTGCGACATTGCCCCATTTAGAAGACTCAGCCGCCAAAAACTTTGTAAAGTCCGAAGGCGTCTGGGGATCTGGGCGTACACCGAGCTTTTCAAACCTAGCGATCACCTCAGGATCTCGC
>CAMDFD010000023.1 GCA_945897365.1 Bordetella parapertussis
CAAGTCCTATGCAAAAGAGCGTGCCAAGCTAATCGACCCTAACAAAGCTGGCACCTATGGCCCGGGCCAGCCCCCTTCGGGCGGAACGATTTACTTGTGCACCTCGGACGCCGAAGGCCGCATGGTGTCCTACATCCAATCAAACTTCAAAGGCTTTGGCTCAGGCGTGGTCGTCCCAAAGACGGGTATCGCCTTGCAAAACCGTGGCTGGGGCTTTGTCACCACCCCCGGACATCCCAACCTCGTAGGCGGGGGAAAGCGTCCGATGCACACGATCATCCCCGCGTTCATCACGCGCGATGGCAAGCCCTCCATGGCGTTTGGCGTGATGGGTGGCAACATGCAAGCGCAGGGACACATGCAAATGGTGTTGCGTCATATCTCTGAGGGCTACAACCCACAGGCCTGCTCGGACGCGCCACGCTGGCGCATCAACGATGCGGGCGACCTGACTGTCGAGGCCGCGGTGAGTCCTGCCGTCGTCGATGCGTTACGCGCCATGGGTCACAAGCCTATCGTCGCCCCTGCAGACAGCCTTGACTTTGGTAGCGCACAGTTGATCTCTCGCCTCGCGGGCGAAGGCGACCAAGCACCCTACGCCTATGTTGCAGGCTCTGATCATCGCCGTGACGGCGAAGCCGTCGGCTACTAGGATACACACGATGCAAAACTCAGCAGATTCTATTCATCAACACGTTCAGTCGCTGCTGAGCGAGTATCAGTGTCCTTATCAGTTTCATGAAGTGCGGGCGGCTTTCATGGGGGCGATCGCAAGCCCCTATGTCGTCGATCCACTCTTTGAATTAAATGCCTTGTGGGATGGTGAGTTTCCTGAACTTGCCTCGCAAGAAAAACTCGACGAGGTCACCAAAACTTTTCTTGAAGATTTTTGGGGCTTGCTCGCGGCATATGGCAAAGAAGATGCAGAGCTGCCTTTCAGCCTGACCGCTTTAGACAAAGCAACCTCCTTGAGCGAACTAAAAGCGCATGCGCAATTGCGTGGCGAAGAGCTTGATGCATTTCTAACCGGTTTTTTTCAAGATCAAGAAAATCTGGAACTTGATGAAGATATCGGAGACAGTCTGGATATTCTCGAAGAGCTTGTGCAGATGTACACCGACATCGTTAATATGGAAGAGAGCTCCGCACTCAGTGCTACAGAACTATCTGATCTGTCAGACAACTTGCTCAAGATGACGGATATGGCTGAGCTTGAAATGAATAATTTAATTGTGAGTTACGCTTAGTTTCACAACGCACCATGACACCTCTAGAGGTTAAATTTTGAAAGCCATTGTCTGCGACCAATTTGGGGATCCTAGAGACGTTGCCAGCGTGAGACATGTCGATCACCCTGCGCCTCCCAAAGACAATGAAGTCACCGTCCAAGTGGCTTACGCAACGGTGAGCCATGCCATTGATTTACTGATCAGAGGCAAATATCAGTCCGATCCCCCCTTGCCCTTCACCCCTGGAACAGAGTTCGTCGGAACCGTCCTAGCCTGTGGCCAACACGTTCAACACCTCAAAGTAGGCGATCGTGTCATGGGCGTGGCACGCTGGGGGTGTTATGCCCAGCAAATTAACGTTTCTCACCACACGGTCTACCCCATACTGCCTGCTTTAGATTGGCTTGAAGCCTTGCCGCTCACGCTTTCTTATGGGACAGCCTACACCGCACTGTTCTGGAAAGCTGGGTTACAACCCTCTCACTCCGTGTTGGTGCTTGGTGCGGGTTCGGGCGTTGGTCTCGCAGCCGTTGAACTTGCGAGCACGACAGGTGCGACAGTCATTGCCTGCGCGAGCACCGAAGAAAAACGTGCACTGGCCGCCGCGCATGGCGCTCAACTTGTGCTGGCGCCAGATGAAGCGTTGGTTAAAAAAATTAAAGCTTTCGTGCGGGGCGGTGTCGACCTCATCGTCGATCCTGTCGGTGCAGAACTCATGGAGACCTCACTCTCCGCAACCTCTCATGGCGCACAAATTTTAAGTATTGGCTTTGCTGCCGGTCGACCACCACGTCTGCCACAAAATATCATGTTGGTTAAAAACTTATCACTCCACGGGTTTTACTTCGGTCGTTACATAGGCTGGACCCCAAACGATGAACGCCTTCTGCACGAACCTCAGATGCGGCGCATGATGGAGACGCTTCAACGCTTGACGCTTGAGAGAAAAATATTCCCGACAACAAGCAATGTCTACGAAATGGAGGCGTTACCTCAAGCATTATTAGATTTACATTCTCGTCAGGTATTACACAAACTCGCCATAAAAATTTCTGGAGATAAATGATGATTCAAACAACAAGGCGTTGCGTTTTAGCAGTCACTGTATTGACATTCTCTCTGGGGCTCAGTGTCGGCACAGCGAACGCGCAAAGCGCAGCCAAGTACCCAGAACGCTCAATCCGCTTGGTCGTTCCCTACCCTCCGGGAGGTCCGACCGACTTAACGGCCCGCGTTGTCGCCGCAGAGATGGGCAAAACAATTGGTCAGTCCGTCGTGGTTGACAATCGTGCCGGCGCAAGCGGGATGATTGGCTCAGAGGCGGTCGCACGGGCAGAGCCTGATGGCTACACTATTTTGGGTAATGCCTCTATTCATGTCATCAATCCCAGTGTCTATAAAAAAATGGCTTTTAATGCGATTGATGACTTTGTGCCGATTTCACAGTTGGCTCAAGTGCCCTTGGTATTAGTGGTACCCGCGAACTCCCCTATCAAAAGTGTCAGTGACTTAGTTGCCTATGCTAAACAAAAGGGTGGCAAACTGAATTTTGGTTCTTCTGGGGTTGCCTCTGCTCCGCATTTAGCTGGAGAGTCCTTTAAACGCTTAGCCGGCATTGAAATGCAGCACATTGCATACAAGGGAAGCGCGCCAGCACTTCAAGATTTGGCTGGTGGGCAAATTGATCTGATGTTCGACTCGATGCCTTCGGCTACAGCACTGATTGATGCAGGTAAACTTCGTCCGATTGCCGTCACGACACTCAACCGGGCAAAGGCCCGCCCTGAACTCCCAACGATTGCAGAAAGTGGTTACCCAAGCTTTGATATTAGTACTTGGTATGGTTATTGGGCCCCAAAAGGCACACCGCCCGCGGTGGTTAATGTTTTAGCCAAGCATGTACAAGCTGCACTTAAAAATCCCCAAGTCATTGAGGCTTATCAAAAAATGGGCGCTGAACCTGTGGGATCAACGCCAGCAGAATTCGCTGCGTTCAATAAAAGCGAAACAAAAAAGTGGGCTGAGATCGTCAAACTATCGGGCGCTACGCTTGACTAAAATTCGCTCTTGAACGTCGCCATACGCGTGTGAGTGTCACACGCGTACGCGTTGCTTCTTATATGCGTTGGTTATTAATTAATTCTAGGTAAATTCGCAGCTTTAATCGCCTTACCCATCTCTACATACCCTGTCTGTAAAGTCTCCTCATACTGCTTGCCAGTCAAAGGAGAGGGATCTACACCAAGACCCTCAAGGCGCTTAGCCACGTCGGGATTTCTAACCGAAGCAAGTGCTGCAGCCTGAAGCTTATCGACTACATCTTTTGGCGTTCCTTTAGGGACGGCAAGCCCCATCCATGAGTCAATCTCCACATTAAACCCCTGCTCTTTCATCGTCAGCACATTAGGCTGCTCAACCCAACGCATCGGGCTGGCGGAAGCGAGTAGGCGTAACTTACCGCTGGTGATGTGCGGCAAAATGTCCGAGGGATTTTGAACAATCACCTCCACTTGACCGCCTAACAAAGCCGTCACTGTTTCAGGCCCAGACTTGTAACTAATCTGCTCAAACTTTCCGCCTGCGACACGACCTAACTCAAGCATGGCGAGATTGTTTGGTGCAGAAGGTGCACCAAAGAAAATGCCCTTCCCTGTCTTTGCCGCTGCGACGAGGTCCTGTAACTTTTTATAGGGTGAATCAGCACGTACGGCGACACCATAACGAAAGCGACCAAAGCCCGCCACAAACTCAAAATCTTTGATCGTGTAAGTCAGATTCATCAAATGCGGCATGATCGCAACCGTTGAGTACGTCACAACACCCACCTGATAGCCATCAGGTTTTTGTTTGGCGATATATGCGGGCGTTAATGTGCCCATGGCGCCAGGTTTGTTCTGCACGATCACTGGCTTTCCAAGAGGAGCCTCCATGCCTTGTGCTAACGCGCGCGAGGCCACATCAGTCGCACCGCCTGCGCCAAAGTTAACGATCAATGCTACCTCGCGTTGTGGAAAGCTTTGTGCATTCACCATACCCGCACAGGCCAACAATGCGAATCCACCTAAGGCCAATTTCATTTTCTGAATCATGTTTGCTCCGTTGTTATAAGTATTACGATGCTTGCACCGCTTATGACATGAAAAAGCCACCATTGATGTCAATGGTGGCTCCATTAATAAACCCACTGCTTTCTGCACATAAAAAAGCGACAGCCTGACCCACCTCCTCGGGTGTGCCGATTCGTTTCACCGGAATCTGCTCTGCGTAGCGGCGATTGACCTCTTCGCCGGCCTGCAATGCCATTTCTGTCAAAATTCTACCTGGGGCAACGCAGTTTGCCGTGATACCGAAAGGTCCCATTTCCGTAGCAATCGCACGTGTCAATCCCAGCACGCCTGCTTTGGACGCCATATAACTTGGTCCTGCGACAACTGATTTGGACCGTCCCGCAAGCGAAGAAATACTCACGATTCTTCCGTACTTCAACGCTTGCATATCCGGAATAAACGTCTGACACATCCGCATCACAGAGGTCAGGTTGACCTCGATCACCTTCGCCCATTCTTTAGGATCAAGTTGCAAGATACCACTTGATTTTCCATCAGGCTGTTTAGGTGATATACCTGCGTTATTCACAAGCACCGACACTTTGCCAAGCGTCGTACTGATTGTTTGATACAAGCTTGCGATACCACTGTCATCCGTCACATCTAAGGTGTGCGTCAAGATGTTTGCCGCGTGGTCTGACCCCACGAGCGCCGCCCCGTCAAATGGCTGGCGATCCACCATGACAACGAAATGTCCGCTGTTTAACAACGCCTTCGAGGTCTCAAGCCCAATGCCCTGTCTTGCACCGGTCACCACTGCGATTCGTTTTTGCATCATTTGATCACCGCTGCATCGGGCGTATAGAAAGTAATGGGTGGAAAGGCATTTTCATCGCACAGCACTTCGATTAAGGTTGTACCTTTATTTTTCTTCGCTTGTGCAAGCGCTCCTGCCAGCTCGCGCGGGTCCGTCACTCTGATTCCATCACAGCCACTGTTTCGCGCAATGGCCGCATGATCGACAGGCGTGAAATGTACCGCTGAAGTATGGTCACCAAATTTCACATTCTCAGCATGCTTCTGATAACCCAAAATTCCATTGTTGATGAGGATCAACGTGACCTTCACCCCCATTCTCGCTGCTGTTTCAAGCTCTGACCACACGTGACCAAAACCACCGTCGCCCACCACACAAAATACTTCTTTCTGTGGCTGTGCGACCTTTACTCCGATTGCCATGGGAAAGCCCCAGCCTAAGCCTGCCAGCCCCCGCGGAGTGATGAAACGCATGCCAGCTTTGAGTGAAACCAGGAAGTTTGCGATCCATATTGAGGAGTAACTCGCATCTGCGACGACGATGGCGTCCTCAGTCAACTGGGACTGGATTTCCTGCATGATTCGCTCGGGCCGAATCGGCGTCGCATCGGAAGTTCTAACCGCTTCGGATTCTTTCAAGTAAGCCGCACGTCCTTCGGCGATTTTTTTCTCTACGCTTGGTCGTGCAGTTTTTCGAACGGTATTGTTAAGCGCGGTGATCGCATCCGTCAGTGCTGACAACGTCAGCTGTGCATCACCAACCAGTCTCTTTGCTTCATAGTTACGACCCACCTCGTGACCATCGATATCGAGATGAATAAACGTCGCCCCTTTTGGATAAAGCTTCCACGAGTCTGTGCCATTTTGATTCGTGCGGGTCCCAACCAATAACACCACATCCGCATGTTCAATGAGTGGACGTTGATATCGTCCTGAGCCATTCGGACCCAAAAAGTATGTCATGACCCCCACCGAAAGCGGATGGGTTTCATCAACAACGCCTTTCCCCATCACCGTTGTTGCGACGGGCAAATGACATTGCTCTTGTAACGCTGCGAGTGCTTGATGCGCATGCGATAAATGCACACCTCCGCCAGCAATGATGATAGGATTTTTTGCCTTGGAAAGTATTTCAGCCGCTTCTGCAATGCGCTCAGGTGAAGCTGCAACCCGATCAAGTGGGTAGTAGCCGAGTTCAACTGTTCTCTTGGCGGCACCGTAGGGCTGCAGCAAAATATCAGCAGGCAACATCAGTACGACAGGCCCAGGTCGTCCTGTACAAGCGGCCGTCATGGCCTGGTCAATATAGTCTTCGATGCGTGAGACGTCCGTGACTCGGCGCACCCACTTAGTGACGGCCGTGAACATCCCGATATGATCAAGGTCTTGAAAGGCATTGCGGTCCGTATGCTCGGCGCTGACGTCTTGCACTAAAGCCAAGATTGGGATCGAAGCTTTCAAGGCCTCAGCAAGGGGTGGCACCAATAGCGCCGCAGCGGGTCCGTTTTGTGCGGTAACTACACCGATTTTTCCGCTGACTCTTGCGTAAGCATCGGCCATATAGCCACCAGCATTTTCAGTTCTGTACGCAATCTGTCGAATGCCTTGCTTCTCCGCAACAAGGTGGACCATGCTCGGCAAGCTCTGGCCAAAAATCGTATCGACACCGTGGCGTTTTAACGCGCTGACGACCGCATGGGCGCCTGTACCCTGAGCGGACATGCCAGCGGCTTTCAAAGGTGACATTGAACTCGTCATTGTTATTCCAATAAAAAACAATCTTTACGTTATGAAAGGCTGAATGCTCAGCTCAACTATACAAGGATGCCGCACGCTTTAGGTCTCGCCAGCATTCTGGCAACTTCGAACCAGGCCTGTTGATAAAGTATGTTCCGTACCTTTTCAACGCACCTAGCGCTCGAGATGCCGAAGTCAAATCCTGAAATGTCGGGATACCTGCTTGCATAGCTAACAAGGCGTACTTTTGCCGCTGATCTTCGTAATCTGCCTGACCCGTCGATCGCAAGACAAGAAAAAGGCTTGTTTCAGGAGGCAATGCATCGTGCAGCTTAAGTACCATACTCATCAACTCACTCATCAACTCACCGCTTCGATAAGGAAGTATGACTGGTAAATTCAAGTGGATCAACATAATCTCAGGTCGATCTGAGTCAATCACAATTTGAAGTAATTTTTCGAATAGCTCACCGCCGAACCGATTCAAAATATTGGCCGGAAAATCTAGAGGGTTTTCTAAACTTGCGCCTGCCGAAATCCCGAGAGCGTTCAACTTGATGGCAGTATCAGAACCTATCGCCGGTAACTCAATGCCTAGACGTCCTAGTGCATCGGACGCCAATACGCTCGCACCACCGCCATTGCCGAATAAAACGACATTCCCGTGGAATGGCCTCTTTCCTGAGCCCCAGTTTTGAAACGCCACGAGCGTATCAATAAATTCCTCCAGCGTCTCAACGAGTACCGAGCCCGTCTGAGACGCCAAGGCTTTCCAGACCTGATCATTGCCCGCGAGAGAACCTGTATGAGATGCCGCGGCTCTTTGACCCTGTTCGGTTCTTCCACCCTTGAGTATGACCACGGGCTTTCTGGCGTTTGCTGCGCGTAATATTTCAAAGAAACGTCGCCCCTCTTGGACCGTCTCAATATATGCACCGATCACCTTGACCTTAGGCTCTGAAAGATAATATTCCAATAAATCGCATGGGCCGACATCTAGACAGTTTCCTAAGGAAACAACGCCAGTAAAGCGTAGTCCGCGATACTCGCCATGTTTGATGATATCGACCGACAATCCCCCGCTCTGCGAGAAAATTCCTACAGCGCCTGTGGCCCCCATCTGACCGTCTACAAATGTCATACCCGCTGCTGGGGAGTACACACCCAAGCAGTTAGGGCCTAGTAATCGCACTTTGCCAATACGTACTGCATCAACCAACGATGCCTGCAGTTTCTCTCCCTTACCTCCTTCTCCGAAGCCACTGGACATGACTTGCGCAAACTTTACTCGCCCGCCAGCGTTTGCAATCAGGTCTGGCACGCCTTCTGCAGGAATGGCAATGAACGCATAATCGATCGGTTCCGGTGTGTCGGCAAGACTGGGGTAGGCTGGTAACCCTTCAAGCACCGACTCGGTAGGATGAATTGGATAAATATTGCCCTTGTAACCTGATCGGCGCAGTCGTTGAATAAAACGATTGCCTTGGCCCTCTACTTTATTGGATACCCCTGCGACAGCGATAGTCCGGGGGTGAAACAAAGCATCAAAATTGATGGGGGCATCCCCCTCTTGTGCACTGTGTGGGTCAAATACTGTGTGCATCATTCTAACTCTCTGACAAAACAATACGGGCATCCAGGGCAATGACCCCTTGCTCGTTGGCTAACAACGGATTGATGTCCAACTCTTGGATTAAGTCTGTCAGTTCAAAAAATAATCCTTGTTCTCCACCCACTGCCAATAAAGCATCGACAATGACTTCGTCGGGTACTAAAATTCCACCTCTTGCACCTTTGAGCAAGGCCGCACCTCGAAGATCTTGAATCATCTCGCGCGCATCCGCTTCAGTAATCGGACAAATTCTGAACGTGACATCCTGTAAAACCTCAACGAATATGCCACCCAAACCAAACATCATCACGGGACCAAATGTTTCGTCTCGATATCCGCCAATCACAATCTCATGGCCTTTACTCACCATTTCCTCGATTAAAAATCCATCGATGGTATGGCCGTGATCCCGGCATCTTTGCGATATTTCATCAATGGATACCTTGACCGCTTCTGCGTCGCGCAAACCCAGGACAACTGCAGCAAAATCCGATTTGTGTAATACCTCGGGAGAGATAAGCTTGAGGACAACCGGTCCAGAAAAACGCGTTAAGACCTCACTGATATTGTCGTTCGCTTGTATCACCGCTGAGCGCGGAGCACGTATTCCATACCCACCTAAAATACGCTTTGAAGTTGGCTCGTCAAGTGCGCACCGACCAATCTGCTTGGCCCTTTCTATTAACTGACGCGCGTTTGTAGCTGTGTCCATGTCCGACCCAAGTCAATGATCTCGCTTACGAAAAAATTGCTCACACTTCGAGCTTCACAACAATATCGCCTTCAGATATTGACTGACCTTCAGTGACGCAGATTTCGTGCACGACGGCAGCTTCAGTGGCAGTGACAGGAATTTCCATCTTCATAGATTCCAAGATGATCAGTTCGGCATCTTCTTCTACAGATTCGCCTGGTTTAACTAGCACCTTCCAAACCGTTCCAGTGATGTCGCTTTTAATCGCAATGATGGCCATTTAATTTTTCCTTGTTAAATTTGATTTCCATTAGACTTGCTAGTGAGTATCTCTAATGACCTTTCTTAATAACTTGTCGGCCAGTTGTTCAGGCGATGCTGCCCCACTCCTCTGGATGGCCCTCTCGAATGAATGGCCAGAACCGCCTTGAGATAGTCTCGCGTTTCGCGCGGTTCAATTATGCTCTGAATTTCATACAAAGCGGCGAGAGCCCAAGGTGCATTGTCTTGAGATACGTTTTCAACAAGCTGTAGAAAACGCGCTGGATCATCTTCATAACGCACTCCGTGCAGTACGTTAACCGCAGTGCCTGCGTCCATGAAGCCAAAGTCTGCTTCAGGCCATGCAGCGGCATCATTACTGTTACGTCCACCACCCATATTTAAATATGCTTGACCGTAATTTTTCCTAAGCGTAATTGTAATTTTTGGAACAGTCACTTGAGCTAATGCATTCATCCAATTGATAATGCGTCCCGGAGCGCCACGTCTTTCACCATCAATCCCGATCAAAAATCCTGGTTGATCCACCAGAAAAACTAACGGGATATTAAATGAGTCACAAAAGACCAAAAAGCTGGTTGCTTTCGCGCATGCGTCCACATCAATAGAGCCTCCTTTGAATTTTGGATTATTCGCAATCACTCCCACCGTTTTCCCATCAATTCGTCCAAGCGTTGTCACTAACGACTTTCCATAACGAGGTTTAAGCTCGAACATCGTCTCCTTATCGAGAACGCGGCGAATGACCTCGCGAACATCATAGGTTTTTGATCTCGACTGCGGCACTATTTCGTGAATGTCATGAATTGCATCGTCTGAGCCCTCTGGCACAGGAGCCACTGGAGGGGGCTCACCATTGTGACTAGGCAAATAGCTCAGGAATTGCTTGACGGTTTCGAGTGCTTCCTCATCTGTATCAACAGCAACGTCCACAAAACCTGTTGTGGCCGTATGCAACTTCCAGCCTCCCAGCTCCTCCGGATCTACGCTCTGTTTAATCGCAAGCTCTGTGACCCGTCCGCTTGCGACAGCCATCGTCGCACCTTTTCTCATCACAACAAAATCAGACAAGCATGAATACCATGTGGAAGAACCGTAGCAACTCCCTAATAGCGCAGAGACCCACGGTGTTCGTCGATCACGAAGGAATTCCAATGGATCTTGCCCCAGAATCGCACGACCTTCGGCGCCCATCCGATCTGGCATGCGCGCACCCGCGGACTCCCCAAGCAAAATGAGTGGCAATCCGGAGTCATTAGCAACCGCCCTGACATGCTTGATTTTTTTTCCGTTTACGACACTACTAGAAGCTCCAAGCACCGTAAAGTCATTGGAGACGACTGCAACCGGACGTCCATCGATTTTTCCAAAGCCCGTTATTTTTCCGTCTGCGGGAGTTTTGTCACGCACCGCTGGCCGGTAAGACGCAGCCAGCAAACCGGACTCATGAAAACTATCCTTATCTAAAAGACAGTCCAACCTTTCGCGAGCGTTTAGGATATTTTGTGACCGTCGTTTAGCGAGTCTCTCTTCGCCACCCATGGCGAGTGCCTTGGTGCGACGCTGCTGGAGTTCAGAGTTGTTTGAATCTTGGCTCATAGTATGGTTTGCTTATGATTTGTGGATGATTTATTGTAGTAGTCGAAGCTACTACTGTCAATATTGATTTATGATCGTACAGTCCACTAGTCTGCTCTCAAGGTGCGGTCACGCTTGTGCCTAACCCCATTCACCGCCTTGAACCCAATGGAAATTTCTAATGTCTAAACATGCCGTAAAGAAAACCGTATACAGCAGAAAAAATATTGATGCTCCTGGTCCGATACAAGACCTTCAAAGCCTCGGATTTTCTGAATACGAAGCCTGTACATACATGGGCGTTCTTAGCAAAAGTCCGGCTACTGCATATGAAATTAGCAAGAACGCAGGTCTACAGCGTGCGAATACCTATGCCGCCCTTGAGAACCTTGTAAAAAAACAGGCCGTTCAACCCATTAGCGAAAATCCGGTTCGTTATGTCCCGATCGAACCTCGCATCCTTCTTGAAAGGATTTCTTCCAATGTCAGCGGTGTCTGTGATCGTCTGCAACAAACGTTCAATGAAATGCAACCGCAGGAAAGCTCCGATGTTGTCTGGAGCATCGATGGAGAGGAGAGAATTACCGCGAAAATTGACGAATTGATCGACAAAGCAAATAGTCACATCTGGATTAAAGCTTCGACAGATGTTTTGCTCAAACATGCGCCACGCATGAAGAAAGCCGCCTCACGCGGGGTCAAGCTCGTTTTTGTGGTGTTTGGTGACGATGTCAAATTTTTGCATTTCGGGAAAAATAGCAAAATTTATCTGCATGAGGGAAATGGTCAGCGTGTTGGCGGAGCGGACAACCTCTTTACATTGGCTATTGACTACAAAATCGCCTTGACCGCGAGCTTGGATGCCTCCTTAACCGGCGCTTACACCACGAACCCTGCGGTAGTGCGTATGGCGGAAACACTCATTCGCCATGATGTCTACATGGCCGAAATCATGGCGTTTCTCGGAAAAGATATTGAATTACGCTTTGGAAAAGGTTTGGTTGAACTCAGAAAAGAACTATTTTCCCCTGAGCAAATGGTCTTACTGACGGCAAATCTGGACAAAAATACCACCAAAACAAAACCGTCCAGACCTCGCACGCGTCAAACTTAGGCAATCGATACTTCTCACTTAAGCCGATCCTGTCGTGCCATGAAGAATCGCGCTCAGGAGATCCATGCCCTCTTTGCTCACGCACTAACTCTATCTGTTTGCTGATTGACTAGTAGCAGCTTATAGTACTACTATAAATTAACTCTACATGCGTCGTCGGAACATCGCGGCAAAACCTGAGTTTGATGGCCAGATAACTACAAAAAAATATAAATATATTGTGTACTGACATTTCAGTGCTGGAGACAAATAATGCATAAGTTCATTCTTCTCTGTATAGCCTTAGCGTTTTCGACCGTAGGTCTACAAACCGCGCGTGCAGAACGACAGCAGCCAGGGCAAAACACGCAGTTCATCGTCCCCGCAGGCGCTGGGGGCTCTCTTGATATTGTGGCCAGAAAACTCCAAGAGCTTCTAACTAAAGAAAATCTAGTTAAAAATTTCGTTGTGCTCAATCGTCCTGGTGCTGGCGCCCAACTTGCTTTGAATGTACTCAATCAAAACGTCGGTGACCCCAACTATCTGATGACCTTACCGACAGCGATCATTAACAATAGCTATCTCGGTATGATCAAAACAACTTACAAAAGCTACACTCCGGTCGCGATGCTCCTCGACGGATATGTTGGCATCTTGGTGAGAAGCGACTCGCCATTCAACACTGCAAATGATTTGATTGAGCACCTTAAGAAAAATCCAAATAGTCTCAACATCGCGATTGCTGCAAGCTTAGGCAATGATGTGCATGTTGGTACCGCAAAGGCTTTGATGTTGGCTGGCGTTGACATATCGAAACTGACATTCGTACCTTTCAAATCCTCCTCTGAGTCAATAACAAACCTAATTGGTGGCAACGTTGATGTGGTCGGTGCAACGACACCAACTATCATTCCTGCTCTTCAAAGTGGAAAAGTCCGCGTATTAGCGATCGGATCGCCAGAACGTCTCAAAGGAATATTAAGCAATATTCCAACTTGGAAAGAATTAGGCGTCAATACGATCACATCATCTCCGCAAGGCGTGATGGCGCCCAAAGATATCACTCCCCAACAAATCAAGTTTTGGGAGTCCGCACTCAAACAAGTCACCCAAACAAAAGATTGGAATAATTTCCTAGAACAAAACCAATGGGCGCCTCGCTTCTTGACGGCAACAGAGACTATGGCCATGCTCGAAAAAGAAACCGCAACTATCGAAGAAGTTTTGAACAAACTGCAGCTCAAGAAAAAATAGCCGACAGTAATCTCATACCAGCCTTGAGCTCAAAGAGCTAAACGTCAAGTGATCACTCAGTGATTTTACGAAGGATGACAGCAATGATGAATAATCTACTCACGAAAGCGTTATTAACTCTAGTCATAGGTTGCTTTACTTCTGTGCTTGTTGCGGCTGAAAAATATCCCAACAAACCAATCCAGCTGATCATTCCCTACACACCCGGTGGCAACACGGATATTTTGGGTCGCCTGATTGCCCAAAAACTTGGTGAAGCGTGGGGCGCGAGAGTGGTGGTTGAGAACCGACCCGGAGCTGGCGGAACGATCGGCGTAAACATGGTCGCCAAGGCAAAGCCAGATGGACATACTTTGGCGTTAGCCGCTTTTGGAAATATTATCGTTGCCAAGAGTCTTTACAAAGACCTGCCTTACGATCCGGTCAACGATCTAGATCCTGTGATTTTGGTAGCGACTCCGCCCACAATCTTAACGGCGACAGCATCTTTAAAGGCAAATAACGTCAAGGAATTAATTGCCTACGGGAAAGCAAATCCGGGCGTACTCAATTATGGATCGTCTGGCAAGGGAACCTCCAATCACCTATTTGCTGAGCTTTTTAGCTCAATGTCAGGCATCGAGATGACTCACGTTCCTTATAAAGGCAGTGGCCCCGCAATTAATGACTTGATCGCCGGACACACTCAACTCAATTTCGCACCGCAGCCTTTAGTCCTTGCATCGATCAAGACCGGTGCTCTCAAAGCGATTGCCGTCACAGGCGCTGAGCGTATGTCGATGTTGCCAGACGTACCCACTGTTTCCGAGTCTGGCTTACCCGGCTTCCAAGGACTCGGCTGGTTCGGAGTAGTGGCCCCAAAAGGAACCCCACCTGACATCATCAAGAAACTCAATGCTGAAATCAACCATATCTTGAACTCACCTGATGTGCGTAAACGTTTAACAGATGAGGGAGCAACACCCGTTGGAGGCTCGCCCGAAGATGCTAAAAAATCGATCAGCGAAGGTATTGAAAAGTGGAAAGGACTCGCCTCCAAAGTACGGTAATTTCGCGCTTAATCAACCGCTATTTAATTACTCTTTTCGATGGCGCAATTTCTCTTCGATAGATTCGGCTAACAAAGCTAACGAAATACTCCCCAAAGGGTATAGCAACACCATTAAAAGCGGAGTTTGCTGCTGTATCCAATAACTCGTCAGCACCAGGACCAGAAATGCACCATACACTACACAGTTAACAAAAATCTTGGTGAGTGCGGTGAAACGATCGTAATTGATTGAAAACCAAACCTTAGCTGAAAGCGTCAACGCTCCGTACTGCCCCACACTCAACAATGCCGAATGAAGGGGCGTCTTTGATGATGTTTCTAAATATAGTTCGTTATATAGAATCATTGCCGCCACAGACAACAGCATACAAAACAACATCAATAAACTGTATGTCCTCACTGGTAAGTTGCGAGCGCCTAAAATCACTAATGCAATGATCAAGATCACTACGAGCAAATAAATGACATCAATCATTTGAGCCTTTTGTGTTGCGTAAAGTTGGACTGCCGAGAACAGTGTTGGCCACCTATTATGAGTGAGTCTAGTAGTGAACTCCCGTAGGTGTTGCTATTATTTATGAAACATCCTGTATAAAACTCTTAAATTGCGTATTGTGCTAGATTTTTTGTGAGGGAAGTGTCTGTCAATTTCATTTTAGCTGAACTCTGTCAGGTCTCCTTAATGCTGTAGAAAGTGAAACCCATCAGTAGGTGCAAATGATTTTTTTGCATACATCGAAGGGGGCTGCATGTCTCTTGGTATTTTAAATTTGGAGGTAAAAATGATTAGAAAATTAATAAAAACTCTAGCTGCAATCGGATTTTTAATGGGGGCCGCGCAAGCGCAAGAGCAGATCACTCTAGTCGTTCCGTTTTCGGCGGGGGGTCCGACCGATCAAGTAACACGAATACTAGCTGAAGGGCTCACAAAGGTAACCGGCAAGAGATATGTCGTCGACAATAAGCCGGGGGCTGCTGGTATCGTCGCCGCACAATTCGTGGCTCGTGCACCTAGCGATGGTAGTGTCTACATGGTGGGCTCACCAAGTTCTTTGGTTATCAATATAGGCTTGTACAAAAAGCTTTCATACAATCCTGAAAAAGACTTTATCCCTGTCGCGGGCATGACCCGATCACCACTCGTGCTGGTAACAAATCCAAAGGTATCTGCAAACGATATCAAAGGACTCATTGCAGCCGCCAAGCAAAAGAAGCAAAGCCTTCCAATGGGTACGCCTGGAAGTGGAACGATCCCTCACCTTGCCGGAGCATATCTATCCAGTCAGTTAGGGATCGAAGTACTACACGTTCCCTATAAAGGCGTTGCTCCAGCAATCGCAGGGCTGCTCGCAGGTGATGTTGATCTGGTGTTTGACACGCTCTCAACTGCAATACCCAATATTCGGTCCGGTCAACTCAAGGCACTTGGGATTGCAAGCGACAAACGAAACGCAAGCCTGAGTGATGTTCCCACTTTAGCCGAGCAAGGGTACCCGCTGCAAGCAAGCTCGTGGTTCGGTCTGATGGCACCAGTCAACACACCTGAAAGTGTCGTGCAAAACATGAATGCTGCTGTCAACCAAGTCATTACATCTGATGATTTTAAACAACGCTTGTTGCAAAATGGTAGTGAGGCGCTTACTGGCTCCCCTGCTGACTTTGCTCGCTTCATTCAATCAGAACGTGAACGCTGGTTGCCAGAGATCAAACGTTTGAATTTATCTGTAGATTAAGGATAGGTACGACATGAATCTCATGAGAGACCAAAAGGCGCGAGCGTTATTGCTTGAACGCCGAAATATAGGCAACAAACTAAAAGATACATTAACAGGACAAAGCACCCCGTCAGAACAAACAGACCTTTGCCGTGCTGGTGAAAGTGAATTCTGTTGGGGATTGATCTGGAAGCGTCCGGGCCTGACCCAACGCACTCGTTCTGCGTTAGCGCTGGCAATGGTGGTCGCGAAAGGCAGTCAAAATAGCGTCAAAAGCTATGTAAGAGTTGCATTAAATCTTGGCTGGACGCCTGCAGAAATTGAAGAAATTTTATTTCACACTCAATGCTACGCAGGTCTTCCAGCATCACTAGATGCTATGGATGCAGCTATAACTGTATTTGCGATCGAATGTCCTGATTATGTTCCAGGCTCCACAGTTGATAGATCAACTGAAATTCCAGAAGTCAGGGATTCTAACGCGCTTAGAGAGATGGGCTTACAAATCCGCCGCAATGTTCTAGGAACAGAAATGGTCAATCGAACTGAAGAGCGGACCCGAGAAGATCCGTTCATCAGAATGTTCTTCGATGTCACCCATGAATATTGTTTCGCTCAGATCTGGGGTCGTGAGTTACTCGGACATCCGTTGCGAAGCATCTTGTCTCTGGGCATTGCCTCAGTACTTGGTCAGTCAGGCGCAGTGTCAAGACATGTTCGCAGCGCGGTTGAAATAGGGCTAACCAAACGGCAGATCGGTGAGGTTCTATTGCAGGCGTACGTGTATGGTGGCGTTTATAGTGCACTCAATGGTTTTGGAGTTGCTCAGGAAACTTTTAATGCAATGGCTGCAGAAGGTATTGAGATTCTAGATGGGTTTGATTCTGACGCCAGTGTTTAAAAGCAGTAATGAAAACCAAGTATCGCCAGATCGATGATGTAAGGTCTATTCGGCTCATAAAGTAACGAGAAATGTATGACCAATTTGAAGGAATGGAATTTGTCGAGTGCACTCACGCGTCGAGTACCTTTTTGTGCAATTCAGAATCGTCCTACGTTTCGTTTGCCTAATGATGCGCGTGTAGCTGTTTGGGTGGTTCCAAATATTGAGCACTATGAGTATCAGCCTAAGGATGTTCGAGTTCGGGATCCCTGGCCGCGTATGCCTCACCCTGACGTTTTCGGGTACGGAGGGCGTGATTATGGCAATCGTGTGGGCATCTGGCGTTTGTTCGATGTGTTGGATAAATATTCTTTGCGATGCACGGTTTCGTTGTCGATGTCTGTCATCGATATGTACCCAGAGATCTTTGAGGCAATGGAGGCTCGTAGCTGGGAGTATATGAGCCATGGCCTGTACAACACTCGCTATCACTGGAATTACAGTAAAGAGGAGGAGAGGGAGGCTATTAATCATTGCAATGAAATTCACATGCGTGCGACAGGTAAACCACTGTCGGGATGGTTTTCACCTGCCGTATCCTGCACAGTAAATACACCTGATTTAATTAAAGAGGCTGGTATTCGCTATTACTGTGATCTGTATCATGACGATCAACCGACGCCGATTTTTACGCGTCATGGCCCGTTAATTTCCATTCCTTACTCCATGGATTTAAATGATGCTATGGTGTATCGACAACCTTTGGAGGCTCTTGAATTTTCTCAGATGATCATTGATCATTTTGATACTGTATATCAAGAGGGGGAGCAGCAACCTAGGGTCATGTGTATTGCGTTGCATCCGTATATGATGGGAGCGCCACACCGAATTAAATATCTTGATCGAGCTTTAGCACATATTGCAGCACACGATCAGGTTTGGTTTGCGACGGGTGAAGAAATTGCGCAGTGGTACAGAACGCATTACTTTGATCGTGACGTTGCTCGCCTGAGTGGGGAGTTATCACCATGAAGGAAAATCTGGCCCAGCTTTTCCATACTGGCATGGATAACCCACACTATGAGTACGCAGGTCTTGCCAATCGCCCCACTTTGAATTGGCCTAATGATCAGCGGATTTCAGTAATAGTTTTATTACACTTAGAGTATTGGCGTGATGATCCTCCACCAGAAAGTAAGCGTGATCTTCGCTTCTCAGGTGAATATGGTAGCTTTTCGCCCGATTTTCGTACATGGTCCCAGCGAGAGTATGGTAATCGTGTCGGTTTGGCACGAGTTCTCAACATACTCGATCAATACAATCTCAAAATAACAGTACCTTTAAATAGTGCATGTGTGGGGCGTCACGATGCGCTCATTAGTGAGTTATGCCAACGAGATGTTGAGTTTGTTGGACATGGCAGCTATGCAAATCAGATTATCAGCAGTGCAATGTCTGAAAGTGACGAGAAAGCGCTGATAGGCGAGTCAATTTCTCAATTGGAGCGAGCGGTGGGTTACCGGCCCCGTGGTTGGGCAGGTCAAGATTACGGTGAGTCTGCGCGTACACCATCCTTGTTGGCGGCAGCAGGGTTTGATTATTTGCTTGATTGGCCCAACGATGATCAACCCTACTTAATGGGTTCGAATCCTGGGTTGGTTTCGATACCCCGTCAGCCGGAGTGGGATGATGTGGAATTGTTGTGGCTCAGGCGAATCCCTATGCATCGCTACCCGGAAATTATTGCTGATGCATTCGATGCTCTGTATGACGAAGGAGGAAGGGTATTTGTTTTGTCATTGCATCCCTGGTTGATAGGAATGGCACACCGAATCAAATATTTGGATATTGCCCTTAAGCACATCACAAAAAGAACTGGTGTGTGGAGTGCTTCCGCTGGGGAGGTTGCGCGGTTCAGTAGAAGCTTACTTTGCGCTGGCGGCAAGACAGGAGATTAGCTATTACCCCCTAACGAAACTACTCCACCGTCACACTCTTCGCCAGATTCCGAGGTTTATCCACATCCGTCCCCCTCGCGCATGCCGTGTGATACGCCAATAACTGCAACGGCACCGTATGCAAAATCGGTGACAATAATCCATAATGCTCGGGCATCCGTATAACATACAAGCCCTCGCTACTCACGAGCCTGGTATCGGTATCAGCAAACACATACAGCTCGCCGCCTCGCGCGCGGACCTCTTGGATATTGGACTTGAGCTTTTCTAGTAATGCATCATTTGGCGCGATGGTCACAACAGGCATTTGATCCGTGACAAGCGCCAAGGGTCCATGCTTGAGCTCTCCTGCAGGATAGGCTTCCGCATGAATATAGCTAATCTCTTTGAGCTTTAACGCACCCTCTAGCGCAATCGGATAGTGCATACCGCGCCCTAAAAACAACGCATTTTCTTTGGTCGCGAAACGATCGGCCCACGCCATGATTTGCGGTTCGAGCGCGAGGACTGCGCCAATCGCAACAGGTAAGTGACGCAAGGCTTTGACATGCTGCGCTTCTTGCTCCTCAGTTAACTGCCCATGCACTTGTGCCAGTGCCAATGTCAACATGAACAAAGCCGTGAGCTGTGTCGTAAAGGCCTTGGTCGACGCTACACCGATCTCGACACCCGCGCGCGTGATGTAGGCGAGCTTGCACTCTCTGACCATTGCGCTCGTTGAAACATTACATATCGTCAACGTCTGTTCCATTCCAAGACCACGCGCATGCTTCAAGGCCGCGAGCGTGTCAGCTGTTTCGCCGGATTGTGAAATCGTGACGACCAACGTCTTGGGATTCGGTACGCTGTCTCTGTAGCGATACTCACTCGCGATCTCGACTGAGACGGGAATTTTTGCTAGGGATTCGATCCAGTATTTAGCAGTAGAGCCCGCGTAATAACTCGTTCCACATGCGAGGATCAACACGCGATCGATGTCTTTAAATACTTTATAGGCCTGATCGCCAAACAGTTCAGGCGTAATGGATTCGACATCCTCTAAGGTATCCGCTACAGCGCGAGGCTGCTCGAATATTTCTTTTTGCATATAGTGGCGATAGGGGCCGAGCTCCGCGGCACCCGTATGCACGTGTACGGTATTGATCTGTCTCACGACAGGCTTTCCATCCTGATCCATGATCCAGACATTACCCAATTGCAGATCTGCAACGTCACCATCCTCGAGATAAATAATCTGATCTGTCGTTCCTGCTAATGCCAAGGCATCCGAAGCTAAAAAGTTTTCACCTTTTCCACGCCCGATCACAAGAGGCGATCCTTGCCGAGCCGCCACGATACGGTGTGGCTCATCGCGACAAAACACAGCAATCGCATAGGCACCATGCAAACGACGAACCGTCTGCTGCACCGCCTCAAGCAAATCGCCTGCGTAAAGATGACGGACAAGATGCGCGATGACTTCGGTATCTGTCTGACTTTCAAAAACATAACCAACCGCTTGCAACTCGACGCGCAGCTCTTCATGGTTTTCAATGATGCCGTTGTGCACCAAGGCGATGCTCGCCTCCTCTTTTACGAGCCCGGAAAAATGTGGGTGTGCGTTACGTGTGACGGGTGCGCCGTGCGTGGCCCAGCGCGTGTGTGCGATGCCTGTAAAACCAGCGATATGGTTGCGCTCAATATCAGAGCCCAACTCAGCAACGCGCTCGGTACTACGTGCTCGTCGCAAGCCTCCGTTGTCATAAACGGCGACGCCACAGGAGTCATAGCCACGGTATTCGAGACGTTTGAGACCTTCAACCAAAATAGGGGTGATGTCGCGCGAAGCGACGGCGCCAACGATGCCGCACATAGACGTTCTCCTAATAATGTCCTATTGTGCCCAATTCGACATGAAATTTTATTTCATTTAATTGATATTAGTGAAATATTTATGTATGAGCTGTGATGGATGAAATATAATTTCATACATAAGGACAAATTTCCCTTTGCCGCGATTTTAAGCAACTAAACATGACCCTCGACGCTATAGATGATCTCGATCGACGCATCCTCGAACAACTTCAAAACGACGCCAGCCTGACCAATCAGGCACTGGCATTGCGGGTACACGCCTCGCCCCCCACCTGTTTGCGGCGGGTCCGCCGACTCACAGCGCTTGGCATTATTGCCAAGCAAGTCGCAATCCTGGATCCCTCCAAGCTTGGCAGCACATTGACTGCGATCATCGAGGTCACCCTTGATATTCAGTCTGCTGAAAATCTGCAAGTATTCGAAGAAACCGTTCTAAGCGAGCCTGCCATTTTGCAATGCTATCGCGTCTCGACCGGCCCAGACTTTGTGTTAATCGCCCACGTAATCGACATGCCGGCCTATCATGCGCTGGTAAAGCGTGCACTGACTGCCGCGGCAAACGTACGCAATGTACGCACATTTTTTTCCGTGCACTGCAGTAAATTCAACACATACATTGAGCTTGATCATCTTCGCTGACACTCAAGCACCCGACTGATGACTGGTTTAGAATTGATCATCTAATTTAACAAGGTAGGTCATCACAATGCTGTCCCTACAAAATCCTTCAAATTGGCGTACTGCTGATCTGCAAAACGATCAGAGCTGGATTTTCCACGTAGACGCTCAGGCGCGCGAGGAAATGATCAAAACAGTTATTGCCGTCGCCGATCCAAACAAGAGCTTGTTTGACTACCACCGGACTGATTTTGCGTGGAGTCGTACATGCGAGATTCTTGCGGATGCACTCAAAGAGGTCAAGCAGGGACGCGGGATTGCCTTGATCAAAGGCTTACCAAGAGAAGCGCTGACAGCGCATCAGTTTGAAATACTGACTTGGGGCCTGGGCCTGCACTCTGGTGTACCAAGGCCTCAGGGTAAGGAGACGCAATATATTTCCGCGGTCCGCGATGCAGGCACTTCGTACCGCACGGGGACTGGCAGAGGCTATTCCTCTAGTGCAGATCTTGATTTCCATACTGACTCTTCCGATACGATTTTTCTAAGTTGTTTTAATAAAGCCGTCTCTGGCGGGAAAACCATCATTAGCAGTTCAATGGCTGGGCATGATGTCATGGTGCGCGAATACCCAGAGCAAGTGAAATGGTTGTACGAGTCGATTCCGTTTAGTCGGCAGGGCGAACAAGCGCCCGATGAAGGGCCATATGTGATGCAACCTGTTTTTTCAGAATGTCACGGCAAATGGTTTGGTCGTTGGAACTGGAACCGCGTGCGGAGTGCTCAAAAAATTGAAGGTGCACCTCAACTGTCGCCCGAGCAATATGCTGCACTTGAGCAGTTTGATCAGGTGATGCGTCGCCCCGATGTTGCATTTGAAATGTGGCTTGAGCCCGGTGACGTACAAATTATTAATAGCCACGTCACCTTACATTCACGGACTGAGTTTACGGATCATGATGATCCGGCTCTCAAACGTTTGTTGTACCGTCTTTGGATTGCGCCACCAGATAGTGAGCAGCTGCCTGAGTGCTGGCGAGACTTGTACCGAAGCTGTGAGTCAGGCACGGTCAGGGGTGGGATACGCGGCTTTAAACATGATGAGCGCTGTACTCAGTTTGAGGCGCGTCAGGCCAGGGATTGCGGAATGCACGTACCGGGCTAAATTTTAGTACTAGGTTTTAGTACTAGGACTTTTGTGTATGTCTTCGGAGTTTTAAGGTGGCAAGTCATAATAGCGAAATTCGTCTCGCAATCCTGGATGACTACCAGGGCGTCGCACACAAAATTGTCGACTGGAGTCAGATCCCAGGGCTTTCGGTCGTTGCCTTTAAGGATCACGTCTATGACGAAGATGAGCTTGTCGAGCGTCTCTATGGCTTTGACTGCGTCATGCGTATTCGAGAGCGTACCGAGTTCCCCCGCGCTGTATTAACTCGGCTCCCGCGCCTCAAACTCATCCTTGCGACCGGCATGCGCAATGCCCGATCACTCGATCTTAAGGCGACCGATGAACTGGGGATTGTTGTCAGTACAACTGATGCACAACATCAAACCACGGTTGAGGTCACTTGGGCACTCATTCTGGCCTTGTTTCGCGCAATTCCTCAGGAAACAGCGTCGCTTCGCGCGGGAGGCTGGCAGACAACCGTCGGCGTCGGGCTGGCGGGCAAAACACTCGGGATTATCGGCCTGGGAAATATGGGGATTCCTGTCGCTCGCATCGGCCAACTCTTTGGCATGAACGTCATCGCCTGGAGCCGCAACCTCACACAAGAGCGTGCGACGCCCCACGGTGTGGAATGCGTCACAAAAGAGATGCTTGTCGCGCGTTCGGATGTCATCACGATCCACCACCCGCTGACAGATGGAAGCCTGGGACTGATTGGCGCGCAAGAAATCGCACACATGAAACCCGGCGCATTCTTGATCAACACTTCGCGTGCCCAGATCGTGGACGAAGAAGCCCTAATAAAAGGGCTGACAGAGCAACGCATCGGTGGTGCTGGGCTAGATGTCTTCTCTATTGAGCCTCTCCCTCAAGGGCACCCTTTCCGTTACTTGCCGAATGTGATCGCCACCCCGCATATCGGCTTTGTGACTCAAGAAAATATGGAGGAGTTCTACACCAAATCATTGACAAATCTAAAAGCTTTTTTAGCTGGCCGGCCCGTAAATGTGATTAATGCTGAACATCCTTTTCTCCCAGACTCACAAGTCGCAAAACAGATGCACAAGAGTCCCCTTCATAAACTATAGAGAAAACTCCCCGCCAGTCAATCTAGCATTGATACAATGGCCAGATGAATAAGTCCAAAGCTGCCCGAACCAAAGTGACGCAAGCCCAAACCAACGATGGCGAAGACTTACCGCGCGGCGAAAGAGCTTATCGTTATATCCGACAAGCTTTAGCAACACAAAAGCTGATGCCGGGGGATCGTTTGCGTGAAGTAGATCTCGCCGACATGATAGGCCTGAGTCGCACGCCTATACGCGAAGCGCTGGCTCGCCTAGAGGCCGAAGGCCTGGTCGTGCATGACGCGACACTTGGTATCATGGTGGCCGAACTCGACTACAACATGATTACCGAGCTGTACTTCATGCGAGAAGTCCTTGAGGGGACTGCAGCACGACTCGCTGCGCAACATGCATCAGATGTTGAAATCTCACTGCTCGAGGATATGTGCGAACAATATGCCGACTCCGTGGGGAATGATCAACAGCTCGCGCGTAGTAATCGCCAATTCCATGAACTGCTCTACAACTGCAGCCACAATCGCTACTTGATCAAGATGCTCAAGACCCTTCACGACACGCTGACTCTTTTGGGTAACACGACACTGACGGACCAAAAACGAGTCAAGGATACAGTCAGAGAGCACGGAGCTGTCGTGAGTGCCATCAAGAAACATGATCCTGAAACGGCAGAAAAAGTGCTACGAGAACATATTTACGCTTCACAGAAAATGCGGATCCGCCGTCTGATCGTGTCCAAATAGTCGTGCTGCGTGCTCCATGTGCCCCATATGCCCTATCTCATGACATTTTAGGGCTGAGCACGCTGACGAGTTTATTTTTGTAAAGCCTGAAGCACCTGACTCACTTTGAGTGTGGTGCCATCTAAGATCAATGCCTGTGCAGTCAGCGCCTGATCCTTGGTCAGATGCATCATTGCGTTAGACATAAATTTCTCAGAGATATCCTCCCGTGTCAGTGCCCGAGAGCCCGCACCCTTATTAACTGGTACATAGCGTGTCACTGAACTGCCATCTTTAAATTTGACCGTCACGCCCCCTGAAAAAAACCGAGGAAACTCTGACTTCGGATCCGACTCACACACCACTTTTTTAGCAAGCTGCTGCACTTGTTTAGATTGAAGCGTCTGCGTATCTAACTCAGGCAAACCAAAGTAGCCTCTCAGCAGACACACCGCCACAACATATGGCGTACTGAATTTGGCCTCGTAATCCGTCGTAGCGTTCTGTTTTTCTTCAATCGGCTCTGCCACAATATGCATCGTTGGCTCAGGCAGTAACGCCACAATCTGCTCGATCTCTTCGATACGGTCTTTGACTTCTTCAAACATGTCTATCGCTGCATCAGCACAGCCATGGATGAAATGGCAAATAGGATAAGGTTTGATCACGGTTCCAAGCATCTGCCAGTCAGTACCCAGACCTTTACTGATCAATTCGATGTCCGTAGGCGCACCATGCAAATGCGTGTCAAATAAACCGAAACGGCCCTCATAAGGTCGAGAAGGCGCGACAAATCCTTTGCCTGCCAAATGCGCTGCAGATATGCCAGCCACAGCCCCCCAGCCAGGATGAAATCGTTTTGTCCAAGCACCCTCCTCCAAAAACACCTGAACCCCAGAAGCAGTGCTAGCGGTAATGCCCTGAGCGCTCCACATCGCCTGAGCATTCATACCCATCAGCTTGGCCGCGACGAGAGCGGAGCTAAAGTGAGACACAATTCCCGTTGCATGAAAACCCACATGGTGGAAACCGCCTTTGACGGCGGCACCTAAACGAATTGCAGCCTCCACTCCCACCACATAAGCACACAGCACCTCTTCCCAGCTCGCATTCACTTGCTCACCAATAGCAAATGCCGTCGGCAAGCTTGCGACAGTGGGATGCACAATACTCATTGGGTGCGTATCGTCATAATCCAAACCATGAACCAACAAGCCATTGGCTAAAGCGGCATCTCTTGCCGAATACTGTGTGCGTGTACCAATCACTGTGCTGACGCCAGGCCCACTCATCGCGTCGATACCTGCTAACGCAACCGGAGCGTACTCTTGCGTATGCGAAGCCAACGCCAAACCCACCCCATCCAGAATATGTAGGCGCGCACGTTCGATGACATCCGCCGGCAAATGTTTAAACTGAGCCGCATAGGCAAAGTGAGCAAGACTTTCCGCTGGATTCGTGACGGACGTATGGGTCTTGGGTGTTCCTGTTGTCAAATTTGATGTGGTCATATTGGCTTCCAGATTTCACAAAGTGAATATTTAACAAATTGATGCGGTCGTTTGATGCTCAACCAGTTGATATCAAACAATTTCAAGCTCTACAAAGGGGCCGTGCTGTTGCCCTCCATACACATCGGAGTCCATGATGTCGCCAGAAATCACAGGCCGCGGAATGGTGACTTTAATGGCATTCGCCGCAGGGTATTCAATCACGTTCACCAAAGACTCCTGGACGCCATACGTGTTGGCGACCCAGCGTGCAGAAATAACTTTTGCATCGCGCACTTTTTCGTAGCCCGCTGTATTTTTAAAAATAATATCAAATGTTAGCTCGAAGGGGCCTGCATTTTTACTACGTATGAGCCGCGTCATTTCCCAAAGTTTCATTTTTAGAACCTCACCTCAGAGTATTCAATTGGAAACATTTCAAGCGGATTTTCCGGAATCACTACGTGATTCATATTGAAGCGATACATTGCGCCGCGTTGAATTTCGGCTGGTGAATAGGGATAGGCGATCGAGGTAATTAAGCCACTCCATTCTGGAATCGGAAAGTGCACAGCGATATGACTGACGGATTTCATCAACGAGGTCGCTAACTCCTGGGTCTCGGCCGTCACTTGAAACAGCAAGCCCACTTCGTGCCCGATCGTATGCACCGGCTCCATGCTTCCCATGGTTGCATTCTTGCCGATGACGCGCAGATCCAACCTGTATTTTTTTTCAATGCCTGCACCATAGATGCCTTCGATGCGCTGCTTTGCGGTGATGAGCAACTGCTCAAGCCATGGGTCTAGTTGTCTAAGGATCAGGGGGTCTCGGACCGTTCCAATAATGATCGACTGATACCCAGCAAGCTCGGCGCCCTCTAGCTTAATGGTGTACTGATCTGACTTTCGAAAGGTGCTCCCCGACACCCGGACTGCGCGATCCGAGATCGCCTCATAGCGTGCTTGACGCGTATCAAGAACACCCGAAGGTTCGATCAACGCATAAGGCGATGCATTCTCGTATAAATTATGCGAAGCGACGCTTTCGGGGTCACAGTAAAAATCAGGGTTCGGCGCTTCAATAATAAAATGATCATCGCGCACAATAGCAAAGTTGCAGTCAGGATACTTTCTCTGAACCATGCATGCCGCACCGCACTCCATAATTTTGGCAGCGTGCCAGGCGGATGCTGGATTGATGCCATGCATGACTGGGACTGCAGCAAAGATTGATGTGTCGCTTGATCGTCCCGCGATAATGACATCACAACCGTTTTCGAGCGCCTCAATGAAGGGCTCCGCGCCGGCCATTCCTACAATATGCGTGCTACGGTTAATCACCTCCTCATCTAAATGGGGCGCATTTTCTAAGGGACTGATTTTCCCGTCACGTAATTTTTGTTTTAAGTAATCTTTACTTTGTTCACTGTGTATCGCGCCTAAGCGGAAAGACAGTTTTTCCTCCCGCGCAATCTCGCGGGTAATCCCTAGCAATCGCTCGAGATGGATATCGGATCCCGAGGTGCACGCCGATCCCACAATCACCGGTATACCTGCGCTACGACCTGCGAGCAGCATCAGTCTGAGATCGCGCTTATATGCTGCGCTCGAGAACATACTCTCCCCAGATCCTAAGTAATGCGGACCTGGGTCTGTTGACCCCGAGTCCGCACCAATGAAGTGGGGCTTGAGCGTCATGGCTCGCCGAATAGTGTCCTCCTTAAAGCCGGAGCCAAGCATCCCGGTAGCGGATAAAACGCGGACCTCTTTCATCTCTTGCGCCTCCTATTTAGTCAGATGAGTCGCTCATCTTTTCTGTTCAACTCAAGGTTGACATTTATATTTGTATCCCTCAGTATACAAAGGTCTACACCTGCTGGGAAATTTTTATATGCGCTCAATTGACGATTTGGCAAAGATTGAACCCATCCTGCATACTGCGGGACTGCTAAAGACCGCTGATCAATTTCCTGAAGATGTTTTAGCTGCCATTCATGCAGCCAATCGCATACGAGCAACATTATCTGCGCCTGCAGACAATACGCAAGAACCTTGGCCTACAATGCGCGTGAGGGGAACGCCATGCACTGGCTAACTGCGGCACAAATTGCAAAGGGCTACAGAGAGGGACTCTTTTCACCGACAGAGCTCATCAAACACCTCTTATCTAGGATTGATAAGCTAGACCCAAATTGCAATGCGTTTATCAGCATTGATCGCGCAAGCGCAATCGATGCAGCACAGCAGGCAGAAAAAGATATCCGTGCGGGCAAACAAAAGGGCCCT
This sequence comes from Bordetella parapertussis, assembly GCA_945897365.1. Classification (GTDB taxonomy): domain Bacteria; phylum Pseudomonadota; class Gammaproteobacteria; order Burkholderiales; family Burkholderiaceae_B; genus Zwartia; species Zwartia parapertussis_A. The sequence goes on from CAMDFD010000023.1 coordinate 28,178, forward strand.
TTACACGGCGTGCCGATTGGAATCAAAGATATTATTGACGTAGCAGGAGAGGTCACGACCTGTCATTCTGCACTGATGCTTGATCATGTCGCCCAAACGGATGCTGCAGTGATCCGCAACCTGAGGGCCGCCGGTGCAATCATTTTTGGAAAGTTAGCTCTACACGAATTCGCCATAGGAGGCCCCTCCTTTGATCTGCCTTTCCCCCCTGCCCGCAACCCCTGGAATCTCAATCATCACCCTGGCGGATCATCCTCCGGCTCAGGCACGGCTGTAGCTGCGGGTTTCTTGCCTTTGGCTTTAGGAACCGATACGGGCGGCTCGATACGGAATCCAGCGGCAGCGTGTGGCATCGTGGGCCTGAAAGCGACCTACGATTTGGTTTCTCGTCAGGGGGTATTTCCACTCTCGTTTTCTTTAGATCACGTGGGTCCGATGTGCCGCTCCGTGGAAGACGCAGCTTTGTTGCTCGATACGCTGGTCACTCCTCATTCAAATCTTCAAGAGTCCTTTGCTACCGACCTTAAGCGAGGCGTCAATGGACTGCGCATTGGATTTATCAGAAACATTCACGAGCGCGACATTATGGCTGACCCTGAAGTGATCATGGCCTTAAATACAGCCGCGAACACCTTTAAAGAATTAGGCGCAAAAGTCGAAGAGGTAGAGCTTCCCCAGTTTAACGAGATGGCGGCCGTTCAAAAAGTCATTCAAATGTCCGAAAGTTGGGGCGTGCATGCCAAGTGGCTCTCTTCCCGCGCTGAAAATTATGCGCAAACCTCTCGTCGCAAGCTTCTTGCTGGTGCGTTTTTTTCAGCTGCCGATTATGTGCATGCAATGCAGCGTCGGAGCCAGTTCATGCGAGACGTCGATGATATGTTGCGTGACTACGATGTTTTACTTTGCGCCAACTCGATGGAGCCAGCCTGCCGCATTGATGATGCGCCAGAGCTTTTGAGAACCTATTCTCGTCAGGCTCGCACTGTTTTTAATCTGACTGGACACCCCGCACTTGCGCTCATGAGTGGGCTCAGCAAGTCCGGGCTTCCGCTTTCCATGCAACTGGTGGGTCGCTATTTTAACGAACGTACTCTATTGCGCGCAGGAGCCGCTTTTGAACGCGCGACCCCTTGGCATAACATGCATCCGCAGTTAGATTAAAGCTTCTGATTTTGATGTGACGAGTCCTTTTTTCTATTTAGTATTTCGCTAATATCTCAACGCTTACACAAACTTGAAGGTGCTGACATGAATCAATTTTTGAACATAATACTCCGGGGTGTTTCTGTCGCAACAGCTTTGCTGGCAGTGGCATTTTCAGTAAACGCTCAAACATATCCCAATAAAGATATTTCATTTATTGTTCCCTTTAACCCTGGTGGTTCAGCCGATCCATTGTCCCGGGCGTTTGCCGCAGAACTGGCCAAGGCGCTTCCCGGAACAGTGAACATCATCAATCGGGCTGGTGGCTCGGCGACGATCGGTACCAATGCGATCGTTCGCGCAGCGCCCGATGGCTACACCATCGGACTTGGCGATAGTGCCGCGCTTGCCTATCAGCCAATTGTCAACAAAGACCTCGCCTATAAGTCGACGCAAGACTACACCACCATTATGAATCTTGCTTTCGTGCCTGCCATGTTGGTGGTCAGGGCAGATGCCCCCTGGAAAACCTTTGAAGATTTTCTCGCGGATGCCAAGAAAAATCCAGATAAATTCAGGATCGGCGTCTCAGGTGTGCGGTCCATCGCCGATCTGGCCGCGCAGCAACTCAATAGAGCAGCAAATATCAAACTCGACACCATTCCTTTCACTGGCGGTGGAGGCGAAGCTCTCGTTGCCTTGTTAGGTGGTCGCATTGAAGGCGCGATGGGCTACGGCCCTAATACTGCGGCTCAAGTTCGCGCCGGCAAGCTGCGTGTGCTGGCGGTATTTACAAAAGGAAAGTATATCTTGGCACCTGAAGCCGCATCGACTTTCGATGCAGGTTACGACGCAACATTGCCTGCAAGCTACAGTATTATTGCTCCGAAGGGCTTATCAAAGGATGTCCAAGCCAAGCTTGTTGACGCGTCGCTTAAGGCCGTGAAGTCACCAGGGTTTATCGAGTTCGCCAACAGAAGTGGCTTCGTCATCGACACAAAAGACTCTGCTGGCACAAGCCAATACCTGTCTGATTTAGCAAAAATGTTCTCCGAGTTGATTAGCTGGATGGATAAAAAATAATCGATGACTAAAAGGCCATGCCATGCAATCAACGCAATGGAGTCGTAGCAAGGGCTATATCGTTGTAGGCGCGATCGGCATTTGTCTATCCGCCTTCTACCTCGCCCTTTCCTTCCAAATGCCAATGGGAAGAATACGTCAGCCCGGTGCAGGCGTATTCCCTGTTATTTCTGGATTTTTATTACTCCTGGGCAGTGTATCGGCATTGTGGGAGGGCTTCAAAATCCGTAAAAGTGAGAGCGTGGAACTGCCTACTGGAAGCGATTTGAAGCGGCTCTTGGTGGTGCTTGGTGGCATGTTCGCCTACTTAATTTTTCTTCCAATACTCGGGCAGCTCGTGAGCAGCACTCTTTTTTGCTTTGTACTGATTAGAGCACTTTCGAGCCTCAGTATTTGGCGGGTCGCTCTATACGCGTTACTCATGGCAGGTGCTGCATATCTTCTGTTTGTGCGCTTTTTAATGTTACCTATGCCAGTTGGCATCTTCGCATTTTAAAAGAGGACCGCACCGATGGATCCGATCTCCGGCTTACTGCATGGCCTTGGCGTTGTCTTCACTTTTCAAAACCTGCTTGCAGCACTCTTTGGTGCACTCGCAGGTACGGCTTTGGGCGTCCTGCCAGGACTCGGTCCTGTCGCAGGCGTCGCCATCTTGCTACCGATTACCTTCACGTTCCCGCCCACTGCGGGACTGATTATGATGGCAGGCATTTATTATGGCGCTCAGTATGGTGGTTCTACAACAGCCATTCTTGTCAACATGCCAGGCGAGTCCTCCTCTGTTGTCACCTGCATCGATGGCTACAAGCTCACCAAACGGGGCCGAGCGGGTGGTGTCTTGTCGATCGTCGCGATTGGCTCTTTTATCGGCGGCACTGTCTCCGTCATCGGTGTCATGCTGTTCTCTCCAGCTCTCGCACAGCTTGGCATCATGTTTGGACCGGCTGAATTTTTTGCTCTCACGGCGGGTGGCTTACTCCTTCTCTCCAGAATCTCTGGCGGATCGTTTGCCGCAGGTATTTTGCCAATGGGTTTGGGCATGGTATTGAGCACTATTGGTGAAGAAGCCGTCACGGCAATGAACCGCTTCACCTTCGGTTTTAACGACCTCAGTCAAGGAGTCGATCTTGTCCCTCTCGTCGTTGGTTTATACGGCATCACTGAGATTATGTTTTTAGTGGAGCGTATTAAAAGTCAGCCCTTACCAGTGGCCGTTCGTTTGCGTGACATGTTGCCCACCAGGGAGGAGCTTCGGCGCTCTTGGGCACCCTTTGGTCGCGGCACGATCGTCGGTTTTATTTTTGGCTTATTGCCTGGTCCCTCAGCGACCCTCTCGAGTTTTGCTTCCTATCGACTTGAAAAGGGCGTGTCTAAATATCGTAATGAGATTGGCGAAGGCGCAATTGAGGGTGTTGCTGGACCGGAAACTGCGAATAATGCAGCAGCGACTTCTTCGATGGTGCCGCTTCTGTCACTTGGCATGCCCTTCGGTGCGATCACTGCACTCATGATGGCCGCCATGATGGTGTACGGCGTACAACCTGGGCCTCTGCTCATGACAGATCATCCTGAAATTTTCTGGGGTGTGATCGCGTCCATGCTAATTGGCAATGTGATGCTACTGGCTTTAAATATTCCGATGATTAGCGTTTGGGTGAGCCTGTTGCGGATTCCCTCCCACATCCTGCTGACAATGATCTTGCTTGTCGCAGTGATTGGTTCATATAGCGTTCGCAACAGTATGCTTGATGTCTATGTGCTGCTGTTTATTGGTCTGATCGGCTATGTATTTAGAAAGCTTGATTTTCAGCTCGCACCACTCGTTGTCGGATTGGTGCTGGGTCCTTTAATTGAAAAGCACATGAGAGAAGCCCTGTTTATGAGCCGAGGCGATCTACTCGTCTACATTTCCAGCCCCATCGCGGCAGTCATCTGGATTCTTGTTATTTTGGTGATGGTGCCTCAGATAAAAGACTCAATACTTCGCAAGCTTTTTATTGGTCGCAAAGGGCTTGAATAAACAGTTTCAAAACAGATGACGGAAAAGTCACACAATGGAGAACAACATGGATGATGGCGAGCTCGTACAAAAATTTGCAAAACGCACACAAGACTTTGACTTCACCTTAAAAAGAGCAGAAGAGCTCGCGGCTGAGGTCGGTCAACTGCGTGAAGAAATTCGTCGCGCTAGTGTGGCACTGTCCTTCGATGACGAACCTTCCGGCTTCATCACTTTGTTGGAGAAGGCCGCAAAATGAGCCAGGATATTCTCAATCTCAGTCTCACTGCCCTGGCCTCTGCTATCGCCAAGCGTGAAGTCACCTCTGAATCAGCCGTTCAAGCTTGCCTTGACCGTATTTCGCTATGGCAGCCGTCTCGAAATTGTTTCGTAGAAATCAACGGCAATGCCGCGCTTGAGCACGCTCGCGCCTGCGACCGCCATCTCGCAGCAGGTGGCAAGGCCCAAGGCTCCATGTATGGCGTGCCTCTGGCTCACAAAGACATGTTTTATCGACCAGGCGTGGGCTCCACTGGAGGCACTGAAATTCGCCGTGACTGGGTCGCCTCAACGACTGCAACCGTACTCAGTCGCCTGGATCAGGAAGGTGCTATTCAAGTCGGACGCCTCGGCATGTCCGAATTCGCAGCGGGTCCTACAGGCCACAACATTCATTACGGGCATTGTCGTAATGCCTACAATCGCGATCACATCTCCGGCGGATCTTCCAGCGGTTCAGGTGTTGCCGTTTCGGCTCGACTCGTCTACGGCGCGCTAGGCTCAGACACTGGCGGCTCTGTGAGACTGCCTGCCGCCGCCAATGGCATTCTGGGGCTCAAGCCCACCTACGGCCGTGTGAGTCGCTACGGAGCCATGCCACGCTCCTGGAGTCTCGACCACGTAGGCGTCCTGGCACGAACAGCCTCGGACTGCGCGATCATGATGAATGCGATTGCCGGTGCGGATCAAAATGACTCGACGGCAAGCGCTCATCACGTGCCTGATTATCTCGCCACCCTAGGTCAATCCATCAAAGGTTTGCGAGTGGGTGTGCCCTCCATCGAATCTCTTGGTTATCCAATCGAGTCTGAGGTCGTCACGGGCTTAGAAACGAGCCTCGCTGTTTTACGTGAACTGGGTGCCGTTGTCGTACCCGTCCAAATGCCCGATATGAGAGCTGTTTTCTTTGTTGCCGAAACAATCGTCAAGTGTGAAGCGGCAACCATGCATCGAGAATGGCTCAAGAATAGACCTCAGGACTATTCACCACAAGTCCGTAGCCGTATCGAGGCGGGCCTCACCATTCCTGCCACGTATTATCTTGATGCGATGCGTTTACGCAAACAACTCACCGAACAATTTTTACTCACGACGATGGCCAATATTGATGTGCTGCAAATGCCTGTCATGTGTGGTCGAGTGCCTTCAATTGCCGAGACTGACATTGATGGCAGCGGGGATAAGGTACGCGCACTAGTGGGCAGGCTCACCACACTCACCCGGCCGATCAATCTCTTCGGGCTGCCTTCCCTCAGTATTCCCTGTGGCTTTGACCCACTGGGTCTGCCATTGTCCTTTCAACTCGTAGGTTTTCCCTTCTCCGAAGCCAATCTTTTAAATGTCGCGCATGCGTATCAACACCTCACTGACTTCCACTTGCGCGAGCCAACACTGTGACGAATTCGGGTTTTTTAGACAGCACGCATGATGCAAACACGACCCACAAATTTGTTTCCCTGATCCGCGACTGGAAACCGGACAGTCCCGAACTTCTTGGGGCCGCTCGTCTATTTCTGTTGGATGGTCTGTCGGTAACATTTGCCGGCGCAAACGAACCGGGCCCGCGTTTTGCCGGTGAGCTTGCGCAGGAGCAGAGCAACAGTTCGATGGCGACCGTCATTGGTCAGGGCTTCACGACCTCTCTTTCCCAAGCCGCGCAGATCAATGGCATGTCGATGCATGTGCTCGACTACGAGCCGATGTGGAATCCACCCAATCATGCGCTCTCCTGCGTCCTGCCAGGTTTGCTCGCACTGGCCGAGTTTCGTGAGTCACAAGGCGCCGGCCCCCAAGGCGCGCGTTTAATGCGTTCGCTGCTCAAAGGCATCGAAGCACAAGGACGCCTGCGCCTGTCCTCCGGACAAATTGAACCTCGAGAGCTTAGCCTGCATCCGCCGGGGGTTGTTGGCCCACTTGCCTCCGCCATCGCCTGTGGTGACTTTTTAGGGCTGGATGAGAACCAACTGGTCGCTGCCGTAGGGATTGCGTCCTCACGAGCCAGCGGGATTCT
>CAMDFD010000024.1 GCA_945897365.1 Bordetella parapertussis
ATTACTAAGATGAGGTGGTGTGATGATGCGATTGGTGGCTTTGTGTTCGAAATATCTTTTCGTCACGCTTAGTAGTTTATTTCTCTCTAGTCTGGCGCTCAGCCAAGACTATCCGGATCGGACCGTTAAGCTAGTCGTGCCCTTTGCGGCAGGTGGTGGCGTAGACATTCTGACGCGTGTCTTAGCCGATAAATTCAGCAATGACCTCAAGCAGAGTTTTATTGTTGAAAATCGCGTGGGTGCGGGTGGCAATATTGGCTCGGATGCTGTCGCAAAGTCTAAGCCAGACGGTTATACGCTTCTAGTTGCGACAACGGGTACGCATGCGATCAATCCAGTTTTATTTCCTTCTTTACCTTTTGATGCAAAAGAAGACTTTATCCCCATCTCCCTGATTGCGGCCGTGCCTAACTTGCTTGTGGTGGGGCCTAAGCTTCAGGTTAAAAGCTTGCAAGAGTTGATTGAGGTCGCGAAACGCCCGAATGTCAACCTCTCCTATGCCTCCTTTGGTAACGGGACGTCTAATCACCTTTCGGGTGAGTTGCTGAAAATGCAGGGCAACTTTCAAGCCACACATATTCCCTATAAAAGCGCCACACAAGCAGTCACTGATTTGTTGAGTGGCCAAATTGACTTTGCGTTTGTCAACATGCCGCTTGCGCTGACGCATGTCCAAGCCGGTAAGCTCAATGCCCTTGCCATTACAAGCAGTGAGCGAAGCACCCTTCTACCTGAGGTGCCCACCATGGCTCAAGGGGGAATTAAGGATTTTGTGGTCGAGTCTTGGTATGGATTGATGGCTCCTAAAGGCACACCATCGTCCACGATACAGTTTTTAGAAAAAGCGACTGCACAGGCGCTCGGTGATCGAAAGTTACAAGAGTCATTTGTTAAAAGCGGCGCTGAAGCACGCATCAGTTCAAGTGTCGAATTTGTGGCGCTCATTGCGGCCGAGCGCACACGTTGGGCTGAGGTCATTCAGCGCGCTAAAGTCCGCATAGATTGAGTTTTTCGCCTAAAGCCCTCAGTTTCAAATACTGATTTTTAACTAACCGACGGGGAATATCAATGCTTAGAAAACGAGTTTTAACGCTGCGTCAAGTTTTGGCTGCTGTCGCATTCGCGGCAACGGGTCTTGCTAGCAGCGTGGCCACAGCCCAAACTGCGATTTGCTACAACTGTCCACCCGAGTGGGCGGATTGGGGTACACAGCTCAAGGCAATCAAAGAGAAAACAGGGATTACGGTTCCTCCTGATAACAAAAATTCCGGTCAGTCACTTTCTCAGTTAATCGCAGAAAAAAATAGTCCAGTCGCCGATGTGACCTATTTGGGTGTGACGTTTGGCATCCAAGCGGCCAAGGATGGCGTGGTCACAGCCTACCGTCCCGCTGGCTGGGAGCAGGTTCCTGATGGGTTGAAGGATCCGGCTGGAAACTGGTTCACGATTCACTCAGGGACACTCGGTTTCATGGTGAACAAAGACGCGCTAAAAGGCAAACCTGTACCAAAGTCTTGGGCGGATTTGTTAAAGCCTGAATACAAAGGTTTGATTGGCTATTTGGATCCAGCTTCAGCTTTTGTGGGTTATGTTGGTGCGGTCGCGATTAATCAGGCAAGGGGTGGAAATTTAGATAATTTCGGACCTGCGATCGAATACTTTAAAGCCTTGCAAAAGAATGAGCCCATCGTTCCCAAGCAAACATCGTATGCGCGCGTCTTGTCAGGTGAGATTGCAATTTTGCTGGACTACGACTTTAACGCGTATCGTGCCAAGTATAAGGACAAGGCAAATATAGAGTTTGTGATTCCTACCGAAGGCACCGTGGTTGTTCCTTATGTCATGAGTTTGGTCAATAAAGGACCGAACGCAGAGAATGGCAAAAAAGTATTGGATTTCGTGCTGTCTGATGCGGGTCAGGCGTTGTGGGCAAATGCATTTTTGCGTCCAGTGCGTCCTTCGGCCATGTCTGCAGAGGCACAGTCGAGATTTTTGCCAGCAGACGAGTATAAGCGTGCTGTCGCAGTCGATTACGCCAAAATGGCGAGTGTGCAGAAAGCATTTTCTGACTCGTATTTAAAGCAAGTGCGTTAAACATGTCTTCGGGCTCAGTCGCGCAGCGCGCACTCACTGCGTGTCTGATGCCCGTCGCAATATTTTTTATGGCATTTTGGTTATTGCCGATTACGCGATTGATCGCGTTACCTGCAGCCAAAGGCTGGGAAACATACTTTGCGATACTGACTGATTCGCGTTATGCGACAAGTTTGATCAATACCCTGTTTTTATCTTTGGTGGTGACAGCCGCCACACTCATGCTGGGTTTGGCGGTGGGTTTGTACCTTGCTAAACCGAAAGTGTTTGGAAGACGTTTTTTACTCTCCTTGTTGACGTTGCCGCTGTCTTTTCCAGGTGTGGTTGTAGGATTTTTTATTATTTTGCTTGGGGGCAGGCAGGGTGCTGTTGCTGATTTATTTGAAAGTGTCGGTCTCGGACGTGTGACCTTTGCCTATGGCTTGAAGGGATTATTCCTGGCGTATCTTTATTTCTCCTTACCCAGAGTGATTGCCAGTTATACCGCCGCTGCGCAAGGTATGGATCGTTCTCTCGAAGAAGCGGCGCGCTCGTTGGGGGCGAATCGTTTTCAAGTGTTGCGGGATGCTTGGTTGCCTCAGTTGTTACCGACGACGGCTGCCTGTGCGGCGATTGTCTTTGCCACCTCGATGGGGGCCTTTGGTACAGCGTTTACGCTTGCCAGTAAGTTTGAAGTCTTACCCATCACCATCTATAACGAATTCACCAATTACGCGAATTTTCCGCTGGCAGCGTCTCTGTCCTTGTCTCTTGGCTTGTTGACGTGGTTGTCCTTGTTTTTGATGGGACGGTGGACGGGTGGGCGAGTCGTGCTATGACAAGACTCGGAGTGCTGAAATGAATAGCCGATCGCCCATTTTGGCGACACTGACGGCAACCGTGCTGCTGTTCATGATCAGTCCGATGGTGCTGTCGATTACGGCTGCTTTTCTTCAGCAATATAGTCGTGGTCTCGCGGGTGGGTTGACGCTGGATTGGGTGATCCATGTTTTTAGCCAGTATGGGTCCACGGTATATGCCTCGATTTTGATTGCGACGAGTTGTGTGATTGGTAATGCTTTGATTGGCGTACCGTGTGCCTATGCCTTGGCACGCGCACGTGGACGTTGGGCTAGAAGCTTTGAGGAAATATTGACGTTACCTGTAGCGGTACCTGGGCTTGCGACAGGTCTAGCCCTCATCCTGACCTACGGGGAGTGGCGAGATTTTAGACAGAGCTATGCGTTTATCCTGGTGGGGCATATGGTGTTTACATTGCCTTTTATGGTGCGCACAGTCAGTGCGGCTTTTCAGCGGGCAGAGATTGCCTCGATTGAAGAAGCGGCCAGGTCTCTGGGGGCAGGCTTTATTACGCGTTTTCTGACCGTGCTGGTGCCCGTGGTGTTGCCCTCGATCGTAGCCGGTGGTCTGATGGTGTTTACACTTTCCATTGGCGAGTTCAATTTAACCTGGCTCTTGCATACACCGCTGACTCGCACCTTGCCTGTTGGTCTAGCTGACAGTTATGCTTCGATGCGTATTGAAATTGGTTCTGCCTACACCCTGATGTTTTTCATTGTTGTCCTGCCATTGTTGTGGCTGCTCAACGTGGCCGCTAACCTCGTACAAAAGCGCTATGGAACTTGAACAAATTGCTTTGACTGCGTTGAGATGCGCCAAGACCTATCCGGATGGGACGCAAGGGCTAAAGCCAACGAGCCTAAAGGTAGAACCTGGTGAGATTATGGCGCTGCTTGGGCCCTCGGGCTGTGGCAAAACCACCTTGCTGCGTATTTTGGCGGGACTTGAAACGACTGATGCGGGCGGCCAGATATTTTTTGGTGATCAAGAGGTGACGGCTCGTCCCATCGAGCAGCGTCGTGTCGGGATGGTGTTTCAACATTACGCCTTATTTCCACATATGTCCGTCGAACGTAATATTGAATACGGATTAAAAGTGCGTGGCGTAGAGGCGGCTACTCGTAAAAAAACAGTCGGTGAGTTGATCGACTTGGTTCGACTAGGGGGGCAAGAGCATAAGCGCCCTGCAGAGCTATCGGGCGGGCAAAAGCAACGCGTTGCGCTTGCGCGTGCCGTTGCGGCGGGTCCCCGAGTGTTGCTATTAGATGAACCTCTGACTGCGTTGGATAGTAAATTAAAAGAGGCATTACGTGACGAGTTGGCGGATTTGTTGCGTCGACTGAGAGTGACTGCAGTGTATGTGACACATGATCAGCAAGAGGCGATGGCTATTGCAGATCGCATGGCAGTCATGCGTGCAGGAGAGATTGTTCAGGTGGGCGATCCCGAAGTGCTTTATCGACAACCTACGCATGCGTTTGTGGCGAACTTTTTAGGGCGCGTCAATATTTTGCGTCGCAATCTCATGGACACTCAGGCTGGTGTTCTGGTGATTGGTTCGTCAGTCTTGCCTGTACCAACGTATTTAGGCCAAGAGCTTTTTGTTCGGCCCGAGGATATTGTGATTGACGACCCACATTCTGATCGGATGCAAGGCATGATTTTGCAGAGAAGTTTCCGAGGTGATCACATACAACTTCGCGTGAGCGTGGAGAATCAGGAGCCACTTGTGGTTGATGTGTCACGTGATGCACTTTATCAACAGGGCGATACCGTGTCTGTCTTTTTTTCGCCTACTTCATTTATAGCTGCCAAGGAGTCTTAAGCATGACCATTTCTTTTGTGCAATTATCCGATACCCATATTCGTGAACCTGGTCGCCTAGCGTATGGCAAGCTAGACACTGCACCTTACTTGCGCCGTGCTGTGGAGTCGGTCATGTCTTTGCGGCAAAAGCCCCTGGCGGTGGTGATGACGGGTGACTTGACGGACTTTGGTCGTGAGTTGGAGTATCAACATCTTGCCGAACTGATTGCGCCTCTTGATATTCCTGTTTACTTGATGCCAGGCAATCACGACACACGTGAGGGACTGCGGGCGGCGTTTCCTGACCATACATATCTTGGGCAGTCTGGTTTTATTCAATACGAGGTAGAGATCGGACCGTTGACCTTATTGACGCTGGATACGAGTATCCCAGGCGAGAGTGGGGGCACACTCTGTCAAGAGCGGTTGGACTGGCTGGAGCAAAAGCTCCATAAAAATATTGGCAAACCTGTCGTAGTGGCGATGCATCATCCGCCTTTTACGACCATGATCGGCCATATGGATAAAATCGGTATGCAGGGTGGTGTGGAGCGCCTCAAGGAAATCATGAGTCGTCATCCAAACGTTGAACGCATCATTTGTGGCCACTTACATCGTGCGATCGACGTTCGCTTTGCCGGAACGATTGCCAGTACGACACCTTCGCCGGCCCATCAAGTCACGCTCAATCTGACCGAGGATGCTGCGTCGACTTGGATGTTAGAGCCGCCAGCATATCGTGTGTTTGGCTGGTCGCCGCCCGAGGGCTTGGTGACACATCTTGCATTCGTCGGACCCTATGATGGTCCTCATCCCTTTCGTGAAAATGGCAAGCTGATCGACTGAGCTTGCCATTTCCGTACTTTTAACGCCTTGAGGGACTAAGAAAAAACGCCACCATAAGTATTGAATTGCCCAGCGAGCCGGTAATCGGTTTCGCTGGGTCTTCCGTAGCCATTTTGGTGCAAAATAAAGTCGACATTGCAATGCGCCGCACAGCGCGCATCGACGTGTGTGTCTCCAATCAGTACGGCATGCTCGTGCGCAACATCTAGTTCCTTGAGGGTATGCGACAAAGGGAGAGGGTGTGGCTTGGAAAAGGCAGTCGTATCCGAGCCCGTGATGACGCTAAAGAAATCGATAATGCCCGTTTTTGTTAAGGCATGACGTGCGTTCGCTTCGATTTTATTGGTACAAATAGCAAGTTTAAAGTCACGCTCTCGCAGCTCCTCCAACAGCGACATGACGCCAGGGTAGAGATGTGAGTGAGCATGTGCCTGAAGTTTGTAATGATGCTGATAGATGGGAATGAAAACGTCTAAGCCTTCTTCTGGAAAGTCGACTAAGGCGACGGCGCTCCTGACGAGTTCACGGGAGGGACCATGCAGGTTGGGGAGTTCGACAGTCGGGTCGATTGAGCGATGTCCACAATCAGTTAAGGCAGTGTTGATGGCCATACGAATATCAGGTTCGGTATGCAGCAGCGTGCCATCGAGATCAAACACGATGGCTTTTTTGTTCAATAACAGCGGGGCAAGGTGATTCATAGTCTTGATACTAACCCTTCAGGCGTCGCTGCATAGCCGGTGAGTGTGCGATCCGCATGCTTGAGTCGCCAGTTCAGCATTTTCTGAGCCATGTCCAGCATTTGACTTGCATAGGCAGGATCGTGGGCAAGGTTGCGCAACTGACTCGGATCTTTTTCCAAATCAAAAAACAAGGGTGGCAAGGCCGCGAAGTGCACGTATTTGTAGCGATCGTTTTGGATGACTGACAATGAGCACTCGTCCATACCCAGTCCGAGATAGTCTTCTGGTTTGGAGTAAAAAATATTTCTAAAGTCGAACTCGTAGTGCACTTCGGTGCGCCAGTCAGCCGGTGCCTCGGCGTTGTGTATAAAGGGTAGGAGTGATTCGCCATCGCAAGTGCGTGGTACGGGTAAGCCCATCCATTCGAGAATAGTCGGCATCGTATCAACCGTTTCGGTGAACTGATGAACGATCTTGCCACGGGTGAGGTTGGCCGATTCGCTTGGGTCGCGCACGATCATGGGAATGTGAAAGCTCTGGTCAAAATAGCCGAGCTTACCCAGCAGGTGATGGTCACCGAGTTGCTCGCCATGATCGCTCGTGAGCACCACCAAGGTGTTGTCCCACTGACCGGTTTGCTTGAGATAGTCACAGACGCGTCCGACATGTTCGTCGACTTCGGACATCAGTCCGTAGTAGGTCGCACGCATTTGCAAGACTTCTTGTTCCGTCATATCGGCGGCCATACCCTGACCGTGTTCAAAGAATTTCTTACGCTCGATCGCTTTGAGATAAAACTCCAGCATCGGGTGTTGTGCTGCTTCGATATCCACGGATTCTGCACGGATGGGGGCTGGGCAGTCCTCCGGCTTGTACATGGCGTTGTAGGGCTCTGGGGCAATAAAAGGCGGGTGCGGACGGTAGTAGCCCAGGTGCAGAAACCAAGGTTTGTTCTCTGTGCCTTTGAGATACTCTAAGGCACGGTCTGTAAAGAACGAGGTATCAGACAGGTCAGCAGGGATCGAGCTTGGCTTCGCCGTTGCACCGATGTCGTCCTCGTCCTGACCTTTGGGCAACCAGATATTGGTGGGGATTTTAGGAACGGGATAGCCTTTGGCTTTGACCCAGGCAAAGTAGGCTTCCATTTTCAGGCCCCAGGAGCCCACCGGCTTCCAACCTTCCATGTCTGCGCCGAGTACTTTAAATCTTGGATCTTCAGGGGCCGTCTCGCGTGGGTCGGGTGTGGTGGTCGTGTAGCCGACAAGCGCGGGCTCGTAGCCTGCTTTGCGGACTTCTTTGGCGATATTGGTGTGACGTGCATCGAGCGGAATAGTATTTTGTACCGCGCGATGCGTCATCATGTAGAGACCGGTGAGCATCGAGGCACGACCTGGGCCGCAGGGAACGGCCTGGGTATAGTGCTTGGCAAACGTCACGCCTTCATTGGCGAGCGCATCAATATTGGGTGTCTTGACCGTTGGGTGACCCAGCTTGCCGAGCGTATCGCCACGCCATTGATCCACCACAATCATGAGTACATTTTTTTTAGCGCGTGTCATGAATGATCTTCCTCATTAAATTGATGTCAGGATTTGTTGTAACTGTTGTTGGGTTTATTGCAGCGTCGGATCGAGCTTGTCCCGAACCCAATCGCCTACTAAGGAAATTGAAAGTGTTGTCAGTACGATGATCGTGGCAGGCGCCAGCAGGATCCACGGAGCAGATTGCAGGTATTCGCGGCCATACCCCACCATATTGCCCAGACTGGTCAACGGCGCTTGTACGCCTAACCCCAAAAATGACAAACCAGACTCGAGCAAAATGACTTCTGGAAAGGTCAGCGTCATGCTGACGATCAAGGTGCTCGCGATGTTGGGCAAGATATGTCTAAAGTAAACACGCCATGTGCTTGCACCGAGGGCTTGAACCGCATTGGCATAGCCTTGTTCGACCGCTGCGACGGTGAGGTTGCGCGTAATGCGGGCAGTCCTCTCCCAGCCATGGCACCCCATGAGGCAGATAAAAAGTACCAGAGTATTTCCAAAAAACGCCAACACGGCGAGTGCAATCAGCATAAAGGGGATTGAGGCTTGGAAATCAATTGCTACCATCACCGCTTGCTCGACCAAGCCTCTAAATCGTGCCGCTAAAAAGCCTAATGTCAAACCGATTGCCGCAGAAATCAAGGTGCTGGCAAAAGCAATGAGCAAGCTCATCTGAATAGAGGTGAGCAGGCGTGACATGACATCACGCCCGAGCTCGTCAGTGCCTAGGAGATGATTGGTTTGCCCACCAAAGCCAATCGGAGGCTGTAGTCTGGCTGATAAGTCGAGCGCGGTGAAGACGTAGGGCGTTAAGACTTCTGCAAAGAGCGCGACAAAAAGCATCACTGCGAGCCAAATCCAACCGATCAGCACAATGGTTGGACAGCGGACTAAATTACCGCGTAGGGTGGAGAGTTTGAGTGTCAGGGCTGTCATTTCACTCTCCTATTTGGAAGACCGGATTTTGGGATCGATCATCACGTTGAGTGCATCGACTAGTAAATTAGCGCCCACCATGCTGAAGGTCACTAACAGCAAGGCCGCTTGCACGACGGCGAGATCACGGTTGGCAACCGCCGAGACGATCAACCGGCCGACACCCGGCCAGGAAAATACACTTTCCACCACCACTGCGCCAGCGATCAGCGCACCAAGCATCAGGCCCATAATGGTCAAAATGGGTGCCGCTGCGTTGGGCAGGGCATGACGGATGACGACTAGACGCCAACTGAGTCCTTTGGCGGAAGCCGCTCTGATGTAGGGCTGGCCGAGTACTTCGAGCATGGCTGAACGAGTGTAACGGGCGAGCACTGCTGCACCACCAATCGAAAGCGTAATAATAGGCAAAATCGCATGCCCCCAGGAGGCATAGCCGCCACTCGGTAACCATCCTAAGGACACAGCAAAGATCAAAACCAGTAAGACCCCCAAGACAAAGCTTGGCATCGAGTGACCCGCGACAGAAAAACTCATAATCAGCCGGTCTATCCAGGTGTTGCGGTGGAATGCGGCAAATATGCCCGCGGGAATGCCAAGGAGTAGTTTCAGCGCAAACGCGGGGAGTGTGATGGCGAGAGTGGCGGGGATGGCTTCGAGGACCAGTGACATGGCTGAGGCGCCGTTACGCATTGAGACGCCAAAATTACCAGCAAGAATATTGCCGAGGTAGCCAAAGTATTGGTGAGAAAGAGGGGCGTCGAGCCCCCAGCTCAGACGAAACGCCTCGATGGCTTCGGGCGGCGCATCGGCCGACAGAATCATCATCGCCGGATCACCCGACATTCTCAGTATAAAAAAAGTAAAGGTGACGACCAGCAGAACGGTCAGAGCTGAGCGCGCGCCTCGTGTTAATAAATAGTTCATCAGGCAACGGCTTCGAGTGGAGTAAAAAGTAAGGATTCGTTTGTCGAGGGCCTATACACCAGTGGCGTAGTCTCTGCGTGCAAATGACAGGCAACCGAGTGTCCATTGTCGAGCATGGTTTTGGCAGGCGTTTCCGTCTTGCAGCGCGCCAGTACGCTCGGACAGCGCGGATGAAAAGCGCAACCGGTCGGGATATCAATCGGGTTGGGTGGTTCGCCTGTCAATAAAATCCGCTTACGGGGCTCGACCTTGTTGTGAGTGCCGTGCGAGCCGTTCGCACCATTTGGGTGTGACACCGCCGAAATCAGCGCAACCGTGTAAGGATGCGCTGGCTCGGACAAGATCTTTGCCGCAGGACCTTGCTCGATAATTTTACCGAGGTACATGACCGCGACGTCGTCGCAAATATGACGCACGACCCGCAAATCATGGCTGATAAACAACATCGCGAGATTGCGGCTTTTTTGCAGCGCGGACAACAAATTAATGACTTGTGCCTGAATCGAGAGATCCAGTGCCGATACAGGCTCGTCACAGACGAGTAGCTGAGGCTTGAGCACTAGCGCACGTGCCATCACCACACGCTGACGTTGTCCCCCGGAGAGCTCGTGAGGATAACGACTGTAGAGATCCTGACCAATTCCGACGGACTCAAGTGCCTCACGGGTGGCTGCCAGCTGCGCTGCACGATCGCCGATCTTTTGAATCACGAGCGGTTCTTGGACTTGATCGAAAATGTTGAGACGACGGTCCAAAGCAGCGAGAGGATCTTGATACACCATCTGCATGTCTCTGCGTTGTGCACGCCAGTGTGCATTGCGTTTGGCTTGAATCAGTTGCCCAGCAAATGTGATCTCACCACTTGAGGTGGGAAGCAAACCAATTAGCATGCGCGCGAGGGTAGATTTTCCGCACCCCGATTCACCGACGAGCCCCAGTGTTTGACCTGCATAGAGCTCAAGAGAGATTTGGTTGACTGCGCGCAAAATACGCGGCTTGGCAAACCACGTTTTGGAGGCTTTGACGTTAAAGTTTCGAGTGACCTGGGTCGCCTTGAGCAGGAGGGTCATGCGGCACGCTCCAAGTGACATGCCACACGATGCTCCACGTGGACCCTGCGTAGAGCGGGCAAGACGCTGTGACAATCGTCTCGAGTGAAATCGCATCGTGGTGCAAAGCTGCAACCCTTAAAGTCTGTGCCCGCAATGGGTACTTGGCCGGGAATCGTCTTAAGTGAGGTCTGTTCGGACTCGATCGACGGCATGGCCGCCAAGAGTCCATTTGTATAGGGGTGATGACCCCGCGTGAATAAATCGCCCGTGGGTAAAAGTTCGACAATTCGACCGCCATACATGACGGCTACGCGCTCACTGGCCTCGGCGATCACACCGAGGTCATGAGATATCAGTACCAACGCCATGTCGGAGTCTTTGCGCAATTGATTGAGGAGATCCAAAATCTGCGCCTGCACCGTTGCATCGAGTGCCGTCGTCGGCTCATCCGCAACCAGCAAGTCAGGCTCACCCGCCAAGGCCATCGCGATCATGACACGTTGATTCATGCCGCCGGATAGTTCGTGAGGGTAGGCGCTTAAGCGTTGTCCCGCATTGGGCATCTGAACTCGATCCAGTAAATCAAGAGAAACCTGGCGCGCCTCGGCACCATAAAGACCTCGGTGGAGTGCCAGGCTCTCAGCTAACTGCTTTTCAATACGGTGAACGGGGTTGAGACAAGAGGCAGGATCTTGAAAAATCATCGCGATCTTACCCCCTCGAATCGTTGAGAGATCGCGGTCGTCAAGACCGATCAGCTCTTGTCCGAAGAGCTTGGCGCTCCCCGAGACGCGGGCTTTTGACCCTAATAAACCGAGCATCGCCATCCACGTCACGCTTTTGCCACACCCCGACTCGCCCACGATACCCAGTGCCGTCCCCTTTTTAATGTCGAGATCAACACTGTGCACGACTCTGCGCACGTCGGTATCGCTGGCAAAAGCCACGGTGAGTCCTTTGACGCTCAAGAGCGTCTCGGGGGAATGCTTTTTCACTGGCTGGCGGTCAAGACTCATTTTGGAGGCTGAAGGTTTTCAGCCCGGAAATCCATCAAGAATGTTTGAGAAGGTTTCCAGCCAAAATCCTTGCGCTTGGCGTAAAACACGGCCGTACGATGCAAGACCGTGTACGCAGGGTCTTCACGCTCGGCGATCACCAGCATGCGCGCAAAGGTCTCGCGGCGTTCTTGTGGATTGACCGAGGTCACTAATACGTTAGAAAGCTTGTTGAACTCGTCATTGCTCCACTCGCCCATACGCTGCTGTTGACCCCTAGGCCCGTGCTGGTTGACCATCGAGCTGACAGGATCGCTAAACGGCGCAGAGTTGGACCAACCGCGTACACCACGCATTGGACCTTTTTCAAAAATCTGCGACCAGTTTTCTGCCATCTGCATTTGAACGTTCAAACCCACCGCTTTCCACATCTCGAGCATGATTTGGTCGGTCTGTGTCTGGTTGGTGTAATAGTTGTTCATCGTGCGGAAAGGAATCGGCTCGCCTTTGTAACCAGCTTCTTTCAACAGCTTTTTAGCTAAAGCGACGTCGTACTTAGGGACTTCCCAGTCTTTGATGTACATGTCACCATAGTATTCCCACTGCAGGCCTGCGGGAATCGTCGTTCTACCACCCCACAGCGCATCGACAATGGCCTTGCGGTCAATCGCGTGCGTCATCGCTTGGCGAATTTTGGGGTTGGCGAGCACCGCGTTGGTCTTATCAAACACCACCAACCTGTGATTCATCACTGGACCACCGGTGACTTCAAACTTTGGATTGTTTTGAATGAGTTTGAATTGATCGGGTGGGATATCGGTCACAAAGTCATATTGACCCGAGATCAGGCCATTGATGCGTGAAGACACCTCAGGCACAACCGTGTAGCGGATCTCGCGTACGTTGGGCTTGCCACCAAAATAGTCATCATTGGCGACCAATACTAAAGACTGATCCTGCTTGAGTTCTTTAACTTTAAAAGGACCTGCACTGACGGGATTTTGCGCCCAAGTATTCCAGTCCTTGGCAGCCAAGTAAGCTTTTTTGGAAATGATTTCAGAGCCTAGACGCGCCAGTCGACCCTCGAGGGTCACATCAGGTAGGGCGTTGACGAGACGAACTGTTTTGTCGTCAACAATCTCAATACCAATCAGTGAAGGCCATATGTTACGTGCGACTGCAACGACTTCGGGAGGAGGTGTGGGACCCGTAGCAAAAGCGGGATCATTGGCGGCTGCGGGTGCACCTTTTGCAGCAGCTGCAGGTTGGGCAGTCGCAGCGCCTGTAATGGGTTTGGACTGACCAAACATACGCTGAGGACCAAAGCTAAACGCAATGTCTTCGACGGTGACAGGATCACCATTATGAAACTTGACGCCCGGACGCAGTTTGAACTCGAGCGTACGGTCGTCGATACGCTTCCAGGACTCAGCGATACCGGCCATGGGTTTCAAGTCGCCGGTGGTGTCGAGCTGAATGAGACCTGCGTAGATCATCGGCAATACACGAGTGCCAACGTTGCTTTGCTCGCGTAACGGATCGAGTGCACCGCTGTTGGAGATCTGTTGGACTGCGACACGCACGATAGGACGATTGTCCGGTGTGGCGGTCTGCGCTTGCGCAAACTGCGTGGTGAATGTAACACTGGCAAAGGCGAGTGCAACATATTTGGCTAAACGGGGTGAGACAAGAGTCATGATCAATTCCAGTTGATAACACTGGAATTGATTCTAGAATTGTTAAGTGAACACTGCATTACCGTTATGTGACGGTTTTGTGACCAAAGGTTTTATCGGGTAGGGCTGAGCTCAAAACTGATGTCGCAACCCCACACCTACGACAGTACTTTTTGCATCGCTATCAGTCGCGTAGTTAGCGCTTTGTCCAACATACGCGTACAAGTTTGTGCGCTTAGTAAAATCGTAGTTGTAGCCCAAGCCAGGTACAAATTCGACCGCTAAGTTATTGCCTGAAGGCATGGTGGGTATCGACGCACCTGAGCCCCCAGCGCCTGAGCCCGCCCAGAAACCGTCACGCGTTTGACCATAACCCGCACTCAGTTTGAAGATTTTAAAGTCATACGTGGCGCCGATGTTCCAATTGCTAACTGTCATGCCGCTAGCATCCGAAGACTCCGAAGCAAACGCTTTTTCGTAGGTCGCGGCGGCAAACACCGGGCCTGCTGCGTATTTGATCCCTACGGTCAACTGACGCGAGTTGTTGTTGGTCGCAAAGTCATAGCCAGTAGACCCGCCATTTGAGGACAAGCCGGTTGCAAATGAATAGCCAATACCGGCTTGAATATTGCTAAAGGTTGGCGTTCTGTACATCAATACGTTGCTCAGGCGAACTGTATTGCCCGAAGTAAATGCATGCCCCATGTTTAGTTGGTTGAGATCGCCAGCAAAAGGATCGACAAACTTGACTAGCCAATCCGAGGAAAGGTTGGTCATTCGGCCTAAACGCACGTCTCCCCAAGAGGTGTTTTGTAGACCCAACCAGGCCGCACGTCCAAACAGCCGACCACTTTGACCTAAAGTGCCATTGCCGAGGTCAAAACCGCTTTCTAGCTGAAAAAAGGCACTGTTGCCTCCACCTATGCTCTCAACACCCCGAAGGCCCCAACGATTGCCTGACTGCGTGCCATAGGCTAGGCCAACGTTTGATACGTTCTTAATCTTTTAGTTGCTCACTTGTGAGTAGCGCAATCCGCCGTCCAGTAAACCATACAAGGTGACAGAACTTTGCGCTGAAGAAGCACTCGTACCTATTAGACCTAAAAATGCAAGGCAGAGGCGTGTATGTAAAGGATTCATTTAAATTATCCTGAAAGTCATCAAGCGCTAACGTAAAAGGATATTTTTACAAAGGCATGACTGATCAAGAAGCTCAATAAATCCTTTTTGACTTTTAGATATAAATACTTTCCAACTCATTATCTTGCACGTCACGCGCATTTTTATTAAGCGTAATGAGACCGCTACTCATCGCAATAATTCGATCCGCAAATTCAAGCGCAAGATCTGTTTGATGCAAACTACATAAAATGGCCATATTGCTTTCTGCGGCAATTTCTTTGAGTTGACTCAGCACCTGCCTGGAGGTCACAGGGTCTAGACTGGCAACGGGCTCATCGGCAAGAATTAAAGCACTCTCTTGGGCCATGACTCTGGCGATCGCAACCCGTTGTTGTTGACCTCCAGAAAGGGTGTCAGCACGTTGGTATGCTTTGTTTAGCATGCCAACGCGATCGAGAGATCTTAGGCAAAGTTGTCGGTCCGCTTCGCTAAATAAACCAAGGTTCGCTTTCCAGGTCGGCATATGGCCTAACCGTCCTAACAATACATTTTGCAAGGCACTCAAGCGTGAAACAAGATTAAATTGTTGAAAAATCAAACCAATTTTTCTGCGTTGTAGACGCAACGCGTTACCTTTTAAGTGATTGATTTGTTGGTCATTGAGACAAACCTCGCCTGAGTCAGGTCGAATAAGCTGACTCACGCACTTAAATATTGTCGATTTACCCGCTCCACTCGGACCGAGTAACACAACAAATTCCCCTGGGTTGACATGCAAGTTAATGTCTCGGATAGCTTTATGCGCGCCATAATTTTTATTGACATTCACAAGAGATAAAGTGGGCTGCTCAGGCTTCACACTAACTTTCCTCTGATGTAAGCACTGATTTGATCAATGATAGTGACCATTAACAACACGATGGCGGTCAACGTAAACAGCCTTGAAAAATCAAGCAAATCGATCGCAGCTTTGATTTCAATGCCTATACCTCCCGCACCCACAATGCCAAGAATGGTGGACGTGCGGACATTTGCTTCCCAGACGTAGAGCGAAACTGAGGAGAGGTTTGGAAAGACAGAAGGAATCAAGCCCCAGACGATGACACTACTTTTTTTGGCGCCAGTCATTGCGGTTGCATCCAAGGGGGCACTTGGTATTGTCTCGATGGCCTCGCTATTGAGTTTTGCAATCACACCGACTGAGTGAATGAACATGCCCAGCACACCAGCGAAGGGTCCAAGTCCAACTGCTGCTACAAACAGTAAGGCAAAAACAACCGTGTCTACGCCCCGGAAAGTGTTGATCGCTAGGCGAAAAGGCAGACCAATCAATGGATATGGCGTGATATTTTTTGAAACTAAGATGCTGAGAGGAAACGCGACGAGTGTGGCGAGCGTGGTAGCGACTGTCGCAATGGCCACAGTCTCAGCTGCTCTATAAAGCATGATGCCGATTTCGTTTGTTTGAGGTGGCCAAGCTTTTGAGGCCCAACGAAACAACCTAGGAAGACCTTCAATCAAACGTACAGGATCGACTTCGCTTAAACGCCAGGAAACAATAAAAAAAGTGAGGGTGCCAAGCAGGGTGATAAAAAGGATGAGTGATTTCTTTGACAGCCAATTAAATTTTGGCTCAACGTAACGACCGGATTGATTCAGGTAGGGAGTGTTTAATGCAGGCTCTGAGTGATTCACAATAAATTTCAATTCCCTTAAAAGTTCTGAACGCTTGCGCGCTCAGAACTTGTCTTCCAGTGTTTAGGGCTTTAGGGCACCAAGCTCGAGACCCATCTTGACTAAGATTTGATAAGGCTCATCGGTTGCAGAGATGTATCCTGTGTAGGGATAAGGTAGATCTTTTGCAATCGGCTCGTTGGAGATGGCTACAAAGGCATCCTGAATACGCTTGGCCATTTCTGGGCTCATGCCTTTACGGACTGCGACGACTTCGTTAGGCAATGGATCTGACTCCCACACCACTTTGTTGTCAGTTTCTTTAATGGTACCGTTTTTGATCATGATGTTGCGGTGTGTATCCCAGCCTGTTGCGAGGTCCACTTGACCATTAATAGTCCCCATCTGAGCGGCGGCAGCTGAGGCGCCTTCAGCATACTTACCAAAGAAACTTTTTGGCTCGATGCCCATCTGCTTAAACATATAAGTTGGGACTAACCAGCCAGAGGTTGAGCCAACATCCAGCATTTGCATGGACATCCCTTTGGCGCCTTTTGGAAAATCCACAACTTTGAGATCTGCTCTGCCAACAATGATGGCTTTGTAAGTGGGCTTGCCATTGACCAACATGGTGTTAATGATTTTGGCGCCACCGTTTCTGTTGGCAAGCACGTAACCCCAAGGACCCATTTGCGCGACATCAATTTGTTCATTGGCCAGGGCTGTTGAAATGCCTGCCCAATCGTTGGCCACTCTCAACTCAAGTTTGGCACCAATTTTGTCAGCAATCGCTTGATAGATAGGTTCCCAGACACGTTTTGTGTCTGCGGCTGTTGGCTGCTGGGGACCAAGCCCAACTCTTAACACTGGCTGTTGAGCCATTGCATTTGAAGCCAGCAAGGTTGCAGTCAGAGAGGCTGCAAGCGTAAGTGCTTTTAAATTGAATTCGCGACGTTTCATTACAATCCTTTTGAGAGAGGAGGTGTGGTTGGAACTCCCTCTAGGATGCAAATGTAATGTGACGCGTGTGCGTAAATTTTATGATGAGTTGGTGACAAAGAAAAAATTTTCAAAGATAACTTATGTTTTTTCAGAACACGTACTGAATATGCTCAAGCTTGATGCCATTTTTACGAACTATGCTGGGATCAGGCCACTTGGCTTTTGCAGCAGCATCCGCCGGTTTCACCGCAGCCCGAGGCTAAATTTTCTTAAGTTTTTGACGTCAGTCAAATACAATCGTGATACATTGTTGAGGATGATCACTCATCGGTGCTAGTCGCGCAGACCGATTACAGTATCAATTCAAATATCAATATCAATATATCTATAGCTGAGAACCCTCATGCGCCTCTTTGTTATTCTCTTCACAATGCTGCTCAGCGCGTGTGCAACTTCCCCTAGTGGCAACATCCTAAGTCCTGCGCCGTCAGACACGCCTTCACCGAGAGAAACCGTTAATGTACTGACCAACAAAATAAAGTATCTCTGTATTGAACCTGAGTATGCTGTTTATTTTGCCAAGACCTTTTGTACACCTAGCGAATTAAACCTTGCCATGATGTCTGACAGATCCAGAATCACTCAGGCACAAAAAGCCGCTTTTAATGCGTGGGCTCAAGCCTACGATAAATTTGCTACTGAATTGAATGAGGCGCTCGCTTTAACATCAGCCGCCAACAAGCAGATGGCCGACTACAACAAAATGATTGCGTTTCCGGCAGCACAAAAAAATCGCATGGCGCTTTATGAGGGAAAAATTACGTGGGGTGTTTACAACCGCAAACGTAAAGAAATTTACGATGGAATGGCCGCTGAAAGTCAACGCGTTGTTCAGCAAAACATTTAAGACCCAGCCGATAGCACTTTCTCGAGAATAAACGTACAGGCAAAAAAACTCAAAAATGGGCCGAAGGGTATTTTATTTTGAAGGGCTGAGCGCTTTAATTTAAATAAACTGAGCCCAACAATGACCCCGAGTATCGAGGCAAAGCACAATACCGGGAAAATTGACTGCCAACCCAAAATGGCTCCAATCGCTGCCAGCAATTTTGCATCACCTTGGCCGATTCCTCGCTGCTTTTTGAGTTTGAAATAAATCTCATCGACTAAACGGATCAATCCATACCCGATCAAGACGCCGATCAATGAATCCGTGCTTGAGCAAAAACTATTTGCACTAAAGGTGTTAAATATGACGCCACTCAAGATGAGTGGCAAGGTGATCCAGTCAGGCAGTATGAAACTTTTGAAATCGATGAACGATGCCCACGCGAACAACGCAATCCAGACAATGACATAAGCGGTGATTAGCGACATTTTTTGTTAATTTAATATCCCTTCGTCACCATTAAAATTTGATGAAGTTTTCCTTGAAACATGACCTCGACACCTTCCGCGCCTATGCTCTTTAAAAAGTAACCCTTGTCAAAGGTCTCACCGACAGCAATCGCACCAGTATTTTTGCCCTCTACCTCAAAAATGGCATAACCTTCCGAGGAACCTTCATGGCGCATCAAGCCTGTCAGTTTGACTTTAGACATGTCCGTATCTTTATAGCCAAATAACTTCGCAGCTTTTTGGACATCTTGGATCTGATCAATACGCACTGGCTGCATCACATCTGAAAATTTTGGCAAGCGTTCAATCGCTAAAAAGCTATATGTCAGGATGATGACAATGCACAAAATCAAGGTGTTTCTAAGGACTTGCGCAAACCACAGTGGCTTAATGTTGTTTAAAAAAATGCTCCAGCGACGCGTTAGGTGTGAGTCCTGGTTTATCGCATTTGATGTGAGTTGACCCGTTACTTTATGCCAGAGGCTTGCCCAGTCAATCGAGTGATCGGTGGTCAGAAACTCTTTGACCTTTTTGAGCCTCTGGCCAAGCGAGCTTTTGTGCTCATGCAGTGTGTGCGTAGGTCGTTGCATAGGAAGTCGAAAGAAGTGTTTTTGACGAGATTCAATTATCAACTATTATTAGCATGAATCCATCATACGTGTGATTTTATCTCTAATCCCCCTGCTTTTGCCTAATCTGGATTGCAACTCAAATGAGAACATTTAATTTCTTCGATCGCAAACTGAATGGTCACAGTATCGAAAATCGTTCGCAGCTTGGCTTTACGCTCATCGAAGTCATGGTCGTCATCGCGATCATTGGAATCATGGCAACCTTAATCGTGCCACAGATTATGAGCAAACCAGATGAAGCACGTGTGATCGCCGCCAAACAAGACATCAATTCGATTGTCCAAGCACTCAAACTTTACCGTCTGGATATCGGTCGTTATCCCACCACTGAACAAGGGCTTTCCGCCCTCGTTGCCAAGCCAACCAGCGAGCCCATTCCGCAAAATTGGAAACCAAACGGCTATGTCGACCGTTTACCAAAGGATCCGTGGGGTTTCGCTTATCAATACTCCAATCCAGGCACCCGGGGAGAAATTGATGTCTTTAGTTTAGGAGCAGACAATAAGCCTGGAGGAACCGGTTTTGACGCAGATCTCGGTAATTGGCAATAAAAAGGACCAAGCTGGATTTTCCTTGGTTGAGGTGCTCGTTGTTTTAGTCATCCTCAGTATTGTGTTTGGGATGATGTCTGTTTCGTTTTTCGACACAGAGCATACACAATGGAAAGATATGAATCGCAGACTCCTCGTGAGTCTGAATCAAGCTAAAGATGAAACGACGCTGTCGGGCGCTCCGATCATGTTTCAGATAGATGAAAAAGGTTGGCGCTTTTTAACACCTAACTTGAAAGATGAGTTTTATGTTCTAGGCGATGCACTCTCTCCCTTTATGTGGAAGACGCAAACAATCGTTGAAGGCACAACTCAATTCCTTTTAGACGGAGCGGGCTCCGCGCCAGCCATACTGTTCAAGATGACGCAAGACACGTTGACCGCTACGATTCGCCGCCGGATAGATGGCTATTATGAAATTGAGTGAAAATCATGCTGCCTAAAAATAAAAATAATTTTAAGCAGCAAGGTTTCTCTCTCATAGAGGTCCTGATTGGACTTTCTATCTTAGCGATTGCTCTCACGGCAGGCATTAAGGCCTTAACGCAAAGCGTTCAAACACAAACGACGATTCAGCAACAGTATTTCGCGATGCTATCAGCCAATGATGCGTTGAACAAAATTGCGTTGCAAAAAATATGGCCTTCCTTCGAGGTCAACAAAACAAACTGCTCGCAATTAAATGTGCCCTTAGTGTGTATCCGCTCCGTCTTTCCCACACCCAATCCTTTGTTTAGGCGCGTTGACATTGATGTTTATCTCGCGAGTCCATCTGATCCAACCATGCCACAAGATCAGCGGCTCGCCAAACTCACAACGATTGTCTTCAATTATTTAAATTCAAATCTATGAGGAACAATCACGGATTTACCTTAATCGAAACGATGGCTGCGCTGGTCGTCTTAGGCATCCTTGGACTCATGGCCAGCCAGGGGCTGGGTGGCGCGTTTCGGGTAAAAGACAGCATCGAAGGGCAAATCAAAGATCACGAGGCCGTGGTGGTCATGTTGAAGTATTTTCAAAGTGACTGCGAGAGAATGGCGAGTAATCATGATGGAAAATTACCGCCATCTTTTATTCAAGGAAAGACACACACTTGGATCTTGCGACATTATTCTTCTATGCAAACAAACGGTTGGCAATTTGTGGGTTATGTCTTAGAGAATAATTCTTTTAAAAGATACACCACGATACCCTTTAGCAATAAGCAAGACGCCGTGAACATACTCGAACTATTGTCCAAAAATCCAGATTCAGGCGTAGCCTCGACGCAATTATCCTATCAACTGCCAGGTGTCGTGCAGCATAAAATTGAGCCCTACTGGAGTTCGTCTACCAATAAATTTGCTTCAGGCCTGCAAATTTCACTATCATTCATGGGCAATTTCGCTCCGTTAACAAGCTCTTGTATCGCAGAAGGGAAGTTGTAAATGCGTGAGGCACACTCACAAAAAGGATCTGCCACGATTATGGCTTTAATCGTGGTCAGTCTCATTTCGATCTGTATCGCCAGTCTAGTGTGGCAACAAGATTTTGAAATTAGAAAGACTCGAATTTACAAAGAAAATACGCAAATCTATTGGTTGCAACGCTCTCTCATCGATATTGTGAGATTGGTCTTAAAAATTGATTTATTGAGTAGCCAAGGGGTCGATCACTTAGGCGAAATATGGGCGCTGCCCATTGAAAATAGTAATATTGATGACTTCATTAAAAATCAAGAGCTTCCAGAAGAACTAAAAAACGTCAATTTTAGTGGCTCGATTCAAGACGCCCAAGCACTTTTCAATATTTCAAATTTATGGGATGTAAACTTCACTTCTATCAATCTGGCCGCGATACAGACCTATTCAAATTTGCTTGAGCAACTCGGACAGAACAAGAACCTAGCTAATCAAACAGCCCAGTATGTCCTGCGTAATAATCAGCGGCTTCAATACCTCGAGGAGCTGATCAATGTTCCGGGCTACACCAGTGACACGATTAAAAAAATCAGTCAATTTGCAATCGTATTGCCTGAGCCGACTACGATCAACCTAAACACCGTTTCTGTTGAGGTATTGTTAGCGATGTGGCCAACCTTATCCCCTGCGGATGCCATAAAACTGACACAACTTAGACTGGCGATGCCGTTAAAAAATCAGAGCGACATCACGACCTTGCTCTCAAAAGTCCTACCAAACAAATTACTACAATCAGACAGTTCTATAGGGGTCAAATCAGATTACTGGATAGCAAATACCAATATGCTGATTGAGCAGCGCAATATTAATACCCAAACCTTGATTAAAAGATTTATCGGTCGACAGTCTGATAATAACTTCACCGTGGTGCTGTGGAGCAAGCAAAAAGTCACTCAAGTGCAATGATTTTGATGGTTAAAGTCTGCGCTTTAACGAATGCCGGTATTCATCTGCAAGATAGGTTGCATCACGGCCATCACAATGGTGAGTACAAAGCCCCCCATCAATAAGATCAACACGGGCTCAAGTAAATTGGTAAATATCTTGGTTTTAGTTTCGGCTTCGGCCTCTGCGTTTTCTGCAGCATAAGACAACATTTCCGCTAACTGTCCGCTTGCTTCACCCGAGCGGATTAAGTGCACGAGGATTGGCGAAAATATTCCTTGGTTTGCAATGGCCTTGGCAAGCGAAGTGCCCTCAGCGAGGCGCGCCTCAGCCAGCTCGATTGTTTCTTTGAGTACCAAGTTAGAAAGCGTATTTTTTGAATGATGGAGCGCCGAGAGGATTGGAACATTGGCACCCACAAGTAAGGCCATTGTCCCGGCGAATCTTGCTGTTTCAAACTCAAGCAGTAATTGCCCAACAATCGGTATTTTTAAATAAAACGCATCGCAGCGGTATCGAAACTCTTGTTGACGTGACATATATTTAAAGATCAAGGCACCGAGTAAGGCGGCCAGTAAAAGCGTTAAGCCCCACTGCGTTAAAAAATTAGACAAGGCCATCACAACTTGCGTGATCGCTGGCAATTTTTGTTTTGTCGATTCAAACACCCGAACAATTTGCGGCACCACATAGGTCATCAAAAAGACGATGACGAAAAAGGAAACGCTCAGGAGTGTGGCGGGATAGACCAAAGCGCCTAAGGCTTTTTGCTTAAGGGCTTCTCTCTTTTCTAAAAAAATGGCTAACTGTGTCAGCACCTGAGCCATTTGACCGGATTGTTCAGACGCAGCGACGATACCTTGATAGAACGCACCAAAGGATTGGGGATGGTTCGCCAGTGCCTGAGAGAGAGGCATACCAGAACGGATATCCGATAAGATTGAATCAAGCACTTTACGCGTGTGCTTTTTGATACCCGTGTCTTCGGAAAGAATGGTGATACTGTCTTCGATCGAGATGCCAGATTTGACCAGAAGGGCCAACTGTTTTGACAAAATGGCGAGATCTTTTGCGGAGATCGCTTTCTGATTAGAGAATAAACTGCGCTCTTTGACTGCTGCTTGTGCGAGTGCTACATCTGTAATTGAAATAGGCACTAACTCTTTATTTAACAAGAGCTGTCTGACCGCCCGCACGCTTTCGCCCTCAATAGTGCCGCGTTCTGTTTTACCGGCATAGGTCACAGCTTCGAACTGGAATAATGGCATGTTAAGCGTCCAGGTGATCCGTACCGGTCACGCGCCTGACTTCCGCAGCTGTCGTCATGTTGGCGCTGACCCACCGCTCGCTATCCTGCTTTAACGAACGCATCCCCGTATCCAGGGCTTTTTGTCGTATTTGTGCTTCTGAAGCACTTTGGTGGATTAACTCTTTGAGTTCTGGAGACGTTGACATCAACTCGTAAATGCCAGCGCGACCTTTAAAGCCAGAGTGCGAACATTCTGGACAGCCCTGACCTTGGCAGGCCGGACAGCTCAAGCGGATGAGACGCTGACCTAAGACACCTAGCAACGAAGAGGATAACAAAAACGGCTCGATGCCCATATCGATTAAGCGTGTGACGGCAGAAGGGGCGTCGTTGGTGTGAAGCGTCGCCAGCACCAGATGGCCCGTCAGAGAGGCCTGCACAGCGATTTGTGCCGTTTCTAAATCGCGGATCTCACCGATCATGACAATATCAGGATCTTGACGCAGGATTGCACGCAGCGCCCTCGCAAAATTCATTTCAATGCGCGAATTAACCTGAGTTTGTCCGACACCCTCCAGATTGTATTCAATGGGATCTTCGACGGTCATAATATTGGTGACTTGCGAGCGTAGGGTTAACAGCGCGCTATAGAGCGTAGTGGTTTTTCCACTACCCGTGGGACCTGTCACCAGCACAATCCCATAAGGCTTATTAATCAGTTCTAAAAAACTTTTTTCAGTATCTGGCGCCATGCCCAGTACTTTCAAATCTAACTTAGAGTAATTTTTTTCGAGCAAGCGCATGACCACCCGCTCGCCGTGCGCCGTTGGCAGCGTGGATACCCGGATATCCAGCGCCTTATTACCAACTCTCAAAGAGATCCTGCCGTCCTGGGGCATACGCTTTTCAGCGATATCCAGTGACGCCATAATTTTAATTCTTGATACCAAGGCTGAATGCAGACCACGCTTTAAATCTACAACGTCTCGTAAATCTCCGTCTACCCGAAAACGCACGACAGATTGTTTTTCATAGGCTTCTAGATGAATATCTGACGCACCATCACGGCTCGCTTGTTTAAACAGGCTATTCATCATGCGAATGATGGGCGCATCATTTTTGAGTTCTAACAGATCTTGCGTCAGAGGGATATCTTGCATTAAACGCGCGAGATCAACATTTTCCTCTAACTCATCCACCACCGTTGCTGCGTCCGTTTCATTTTTAGCAAACTCTTGGCTAATCATTGAAAGAATTTCTTCGGAGCTCTTTTTACAGAAGTGAAGCGGTCCTAAATGACGCGCAACCTCATGAAGAATAGAGGGCTTTGTTTTCAGACTCCAATAGAGCGTTGGTGTCTCCTCTAGTGCACCTAGCAACAAGACCTCGTGGGTTTTAGCAAAAGAAAATGGGATTTTCATCATGGTGCAATATCATGCATGATGTCTCTCACATCTCTCAAGTCCGAGGCATTTAAATTTTCTTTTTTAAGCAACATCGGTGCTTGAACAAAGCTTTTACGTTTTTCTTCCATATCATCTAACTTATTGTTTGAAAAAATATTGTTTTCTTCGTTATTGCGCAATACAGTAGGGCGTATAAAAACCATCAAATTCGATCTCTTTCGGGACTTGTTGTCGTATCTGAACAGAGCACCAACCAAGGGCAGATCACCTAGCCACGGAATCTTTGAACTGCCGTCAGTGTAGTCATCACCAATGAGACCACCCAACACAATAATTTGTCCGTCCTCAACGATCACATTGGATTCGACATTTCGCTTATTTAAAACCACGCCGTTGGCAGCCGAAAAATTTTGAATACTTGATACTTCTTGGAAAATTTGAAGCTTCACCGTACCATTTTCTGATACTTGTGGTCGAACACGCAGCGTTAAGCCTACATCCTGTCGCGTAAAGGTTTGAAATGGGGTGACGGTCGTCGCGCTGCCTGTTTGCGCGTAAGAGCCCGTCACAATTGGAATATTTTGACCGACAATGATACGAGCCTCTTCGTTGTCGAGCGTCATTAAATTAGGCGTTGATAATACGTTTGCACCAGAAATGGTTGAAACCGCTCTCAACAGAGAAGAAAACGCTAAATTTTTTCCAAAACTCGTGATTGAGCCCACGTTCAGTCCAAGACCTAAGGGCGCTGTTGCGACTGCACCGGCTGTGCCAAGTACTGCGTTAATCGCAGCACTGGCTCCGATGATGTTTGTATTGCCTGAAGTAGAAGGTCCGATAAAATTTGTGCCGGCAAAAGCAGTGTTTGAACTGTTGAGCGCCTGCCACTGAACCCCGAGTTCGGCTGCATTTTGATCCGTTAATTCCACAATCATGGATTCGATATAGACCTGAGCCCGACGCCGATCGAGCTGCGCGATCACTTTCATTAAATCTCTAAAAACGGGTTCGGTTGCCGTAATAATCAACGAGTTTGTATTCGGATCGGCCTGAATAATGCCCCCGGTAGAGGGCTCGCTGCTGCTTGTCAACGCGGTGGAGGCTGCAGCGGATGATCCACCTCCAAGAGGATTGGCGCCGCCAGCGCCGCCGGCTCCGCCTAGGTTCATTGCTGAGGCCGCGCCCTGAGTAGGGGTCGTTGGCGCTCGGGCATTGATATTGGAGTTGCCTTGGGCGTTTGTATTGGTCGGATCATTCGAAGAACCATCCGCCGCCACGAGTGCCCGTAAGGTAATCGCTAATTTGGCCGCCTCTGCATTTTTCAAAGGCACCACATAAATACTCCCCACATTTTTTGAGGTATCGAGGGTCGCGACGAGTCTTCGGATTTGCGCTAACCGCTCGGCATTGCCACTCCGAATGATGAGTGAATTTGTTCTGGGATCTGCCAGAACGGTGGGTTTCGAAAGAGGATCGCCACCCTGAGGCACACTGGTTTCGAGCGCCCGATTGACAAGAGCGGCCACTTTGGCCGCTTGTGCATTATTTAGCGCAATCGTTTCAACTTTGGTCGCAGCGGGGTTGTCGACGCTTTGAATGATTTTTTCAATACGCCCGAGGTTGCTGGCGTAATCGGTCACAACGATTGAGTTATTGCCGGGTAAGGCGTTGATCGTATTATTGGGCGAAATCAGAGGCCTGAGTAAATTGACCACATTGGCGGCTGTTGCAAAATTTAAATGAAACACGCGGGTAATAATTTGATCGCCCGACACATCTGTTTTTGCGGTGTAAATCTGAGAAGACTGCAATTTAGCATCGGCTTCTGTTACAACGCGATAGCCACCGGGTGTATTGACGAGCGCAAAGCCATTCATACGAAGGGCTGTCGACAAGCGGTCTATCGCTTGATCGGGTGTGAGCGGCTGACTACTCATCAAAGAAATCTTTCCCCGAACTTTTGGATCAACAATAATCGACCGATTGGTGGCCCGGGCAATCGTCGAAATGACAGCATCGACATCCGCATTATTAAAGTTCAAGTTGATATTATTGTTTTGTGCAAAACTGTTTTGTTGCACAAACAGGATGAGCACGAGCTGTAAAAAGGTTTTAGACAAACGACACATAACGATCCCTTAAATTTTAAAGCGGTAGATAGCGCCGTCTCTATTTCCAATGATTGAGAGCAAGCCAATCAAGGAGTCAATTGATTCTGGAGCAGCCGTTGCCTCTCCTTGCAAAGACAAGCGACCTCTATCAACGCCTCCCTTTGCCGTCAAGAGCAAGGGACCCGTGATGGTAGAAAAATCGAACCTTAACGCCTGATTAATTTGAAGGGTTAAGGCATAACTTCCGAGAGGTTTAATCGGGCTAATTGGACTCGCTACATTCAAAAATTTAACTTCTACAAGCCCTCTGGGCGACCCATCCCAAACAAGGTCGTCCCAACGAATGTCTAATTTTCCACGAAAACTCAGCGTACGCAATACCCCACCCGCGACCTCTATCAGACTGGCCGGCAGCTCAATTTGATTGCTACGCAGCGTGATAGCGCGGGGTTGAACGATCAGTTCAACTGGCCGGATCGTGTTGACATACTGAATCACCCACGTGGTTTTTAAATCAAATACTGAAAACTGAGTTTTCCAGGAAAAGCGTTCAGAACCTACTTGAGGGTTTGGGCACGTTTCTGAGGCACTGGATTTATTCGCTGAAAAGCCAAGCTGAGTACTGCCCTGCCAAATCGACCCTTCGGGTTGGAGCAGCATGACCTGACAATTGGTCATTTTCGCAACGCTCGAACTCAAGAAACGTATCGGAAAATAAGTGATAGCAAGAATGAGAACGCAGGCGAGCAGCACGATTCTACTCGGCCACCCGAAACGGAAAGAAAGGCGATCAAATTGAAGATTCATCGCGCTTGCACCAAGGTAGTGTTCGCTTGGATCACGCCAATACCATCATTTTTTTTGATGACAACATTGCTCGGGTACAGCCCATTATTTTTTCGAAAATCCACCAAAAGCTCAAGCCAACGACTAAATTCGATTTCTTCAATGTTTAAATCTAGCTGCAATGCGTTTGTGTTCTCTGATCGAGCCAGCGTAAATTTGAGTCCCTGAGATAACAGGTTTTTCTCCATGGCAGCTAAGGCCTCGTCTGACAGACCTGCGAGGCGCAGATCCTTGTCTTTATACAGGCCCAGCGTTTGATTGAGTTCTTGGATACTCAATAATTGAGCAGGGTATTTTTGTAAACGCAGTTCGAGCGTTTGCTGCAGCGGTTTAAGGAACAAAAACCAAAGAACAACGGTTAACAGAAATACGCCACCTCCCATTGCAAGCATAGGTGGCACTTTGTTAAATATCTGAACACGCTTTATTTTCGTCATCAATGACGATGAAAAATTAGTCATAAGCAAGATCTGCATAAGGACTTAATAAAAAACGTGCCGAGCCAAGACGCTGAACAGCTTGATTTTGCACAAGCGCTAAACGCTGACTACTCGATAGGGACGATTCTTGTAACACAAAAACGATGCCTTTTTTGGAATACTCCAAGCTCCTTAATGTGTCAGGAGGGGTATTTTTGAGAACATCTTGCAGGGCCAGTAATTGTCTTTCAAAGTCTCCACGGCAATTTTCAAGGTTTTTATGCGCAGCCAGGCAACTGGCGTTGACCAATTTTGTAAAGCTCGCTTGATCAGCGCCGCCCTCTGATAAAACTTGATTGGTTGCATTCTGTAGAGTGGCTGCCCATTGTTGGTCTTGCCAGACCAGGGTCAAGAAATAGCAAAGATAACTCACACAGAGCGTCAGTGTGGCGTATTGCGCCCACTTGAGCGGAACTTTCCATAAGTCTCGCGACAGCCAATGTTGCAATTCACTTTGACTTTCTCTTCTGAGGTTGTAGAACGCCTCGGGTAATACATTAATCGCTTCGTAAGATTTTTTTTCTGAAACGATGCCGCTCATTAATAATGGTGCAGATAACGCAAGCAATTCAGGCTGAGTGTTGAGCGCATCTGTCACAAGAATGGGTTCAGTGGCGGGTTGCGACCAGCAGAGGATATCGGTGGCTGATTTTTTTGCAGTGTAGAAATGCGTGGTGTCTTCTAGCTGAAAATAGACAACCGAATCTGATGCTGGCAGCAACATGCTTTCTGGAATCAATTGAATCTGTTCGCAATTGATGACCGCCAGTTTTTGACTGAGCCACAATAACCAGTCGCGATGGATCACGCTCACTAATCTTAGCTCTGGAGATTGATTCAACATCGGAGGCAGCAACTGAATGCTGGTGTCCGACACTGAAGACAACAACTCATCCTCTAGGAGCATAGGTAAAAGCTGAATGATTTTTTTGGTACTCACAGCAGGAACTTTGAGCTCTGTTAAGCGAACATCGATACCAGGGATGATCGCGAGCACAGAGTCCGCAACGGGCAAAGCATCTAAATCTAAGACTTTTTTAAAGTCAGTGTCGGTGTTCTGCGTCCAAGAAAAATACAAATCCTGCGAAGACCAATCTTCAGCGTCGTATGCGACAGGTCGTACGGGGCAACGAATGATTAGGCGCATTAGGGAAGATCAATCCTGGAGGTCTCATCGTAACTAATTGAATTTAAAACTTCTTTCAAAGTTTAACATTGCTGTTCGCGCACATTCAGCCAATTAGATTACATTTATGTGACAGAGACCCCTCAAAACAAAACTACCTGTGATTTAGAGTGAAGAACTCATGCTCACAGGTAGCGCTTGCACCTAAAAGGAGTCAGATCAAAGCGTTTTAAGGTACTCGATCAAGGCCTTTTTATCATCTGGGGAGAGCCAGGTGCCAAACTCATGGCCGCACCGACTATTGCCTTCCATGACAGAGCAGTCTGTTGTCACGCGAACGGTTGCTGAGCCATTTGGCTGCTCGACGGCAAGGCCGACATTGACCAAGTCATAAACCGGTCCGACCTGAAAGCTCGTGGTTCGTTCGTCAGCTGGAGTGAGCAAGGCTGCCAAGGTTGGAACAGAGCCATTATGGAGATAGGGCGCTGCGGACCAGACACCTTGTAAAACTTTAGACTCAAATGATCCCACCTCACGGTTGGGGGCTTTGATGCTCAGATCAATGGTTGGGTCGAGTTGTAACAGGGCAGACGAATTTGCCACATCGAATAACGAGACGATAGCAGCCCCTGTTGGGGGCACCGTAGAAATGGGATTAGAAAAAGGGACAGTGAGGCCAGTTAAAATGCCACTATCCGAGGTGCCTTTGCCTGCGACAAAGTTTTTATAGTACGAGCTATCTGTATTGACATTTTGAACAGGCGTTGCCCAGGTGTTGGCATTGCCGGGTCGAGGCTGGCCTTGTTTAATCCCATGGCATGACGCGCAATTTTTTTCGTAGAGTACTTTGCCTTGAAACACCATTCCATTGTCAACCGGCCATGGCCATTTTGGGGATCCTATTTGATCGACTAAAGTTTGGATATTGTTTACAGTATTGTAATTGACCGAATTCTCTATTAAAAAATTGACGTCGCCAACAACCGCTGGATCGGCTCGAGGTTTAAAGAGCGCGAAGACCCCCAAGGCTTCTCCCGTATTACGCGAAAAGGCATAAGTGGCATCTCCGTTGATGCTTGTCCCTGCCCATTGTGTGAAGTCTTGCTTGCCAGAATTCCAAATAAAAGGATAACGCACAGCCTGGGCGGCAACCGCAATGTTTGAGGCAATGATATTTTGGTTCTCGATGGGGCCAATATCTAAGCCCGACACTCTGTTTTGAAGCATAGCCACTGCATCAGCCCTGCCAATTCCCCAATGCTCGGTCGGCAATGCCTCAGTCATTAAGGTGTTGTAAGGTTTATACCAAGTGTTTAACTGCGTCCGTAAGGTCTCTGCAGGAACTTGCATGGCAGCTTGAAACGCATCAAAGGCCGCTTGGTCTGAAAGGGTATTGCCAACGACAAGATCAATCCCCTGAAAGAGTGCGTATAAATTAGAAAACGCGGGTCCGCCATCAATGCGGTAATTAATGCCTTCAACTTTAATCTGTCGGGTGTGGCAGGCTGCACAGTTCATGGATAACTGTTGGTTTTTAGTGCCAGGGTTTGCAACTAAAAAGCCAACGGGCAAGCCTTCTGGATTGCTCGGGCTGACTGGGTTCGGTAGATAGCCGTAACTACTCGTGAGCTGACTTAAAAACGATTCGCCATTTGATAACTTAAGGGCCTTTGCCCATTCATAGGGCATGATCCAAGAGCCCTGATCGGAATAGTAAAAGGCTGCCTGATTGGTCGGATTCCAGTCAGGACCTTGATCAAGCGCCACTGGCGCCTTGTCACCTGAGTCGCTTACATTGCTGTCATTCCCGCAACTGGCCAACATCAAGCCAAGCACACAAAGCAATAAGCCACGAGTAGGCCTAGGTATTTTAAAAGCCTGCATCATGTCTCTCCGGTGTTAAAGAATGAAAACTATTTATTTTTACGATGAAGAAAAATTTGGGTTTTTTTATTATTTGCTGTTTGGTGCTAGTAATAATCGGTGAATTTTATACGCTAATCGTATTATTAGTTGTCATTTTTTTAACTAAGTTAAATTTAAATATCATTTTAAAGATAAGCTTAATTTTTATGAACAGTCACGCGTTGAATCATCCCTAAATCACTGGCTTGAAGCCGCTGATTGTGTAGGATGAAAGGCCCAGCAAAATCCTTAAAGCGCATGCGAAAAGTGATTGAGCTTGGGTTTTGGCTGGTGCCTCCTGTGGGCAACGCGATGGTGTCGCACCAATAAGGCTCGATGGGCTTGCCATTCACTTTGATGACGTACATCGGATTGACATGAATATGAAACACATGCGCGAGGGGATTCATGTTGAAAACAGTCCATTCTTCAACCGCATCCAGTATCGCAATTTCATTCAGTGTGTTGGCCGCCTGAATATCAAATGGCGGCACCAGGTTTGGCGGCGGCGGAAAGATGGGAGTCTGCGACTTGGATCCAAAGGTGGACGCGATCTTTTGTTCAAGCTGCAACTTATTGAGTTGATAAGATTGTTTAGCCTGTTCGGCAAGCGAGCCGAGCACCACAGCCGCCTGAGCCAACGGACTCGGTGTGTGTTGCGCATTCTCCAACGCGTCATTGCCGATCATCTTAAAAATGATATTGCGTTTTTTGCCGCCGTTGTTGGCTAACTCTTCATCCGTAATGGGCATTAAAAATTGACTGACAGGCAAGGGCGCCTTCGGTAATGACATGCTGACTGCAGCGTCGACCACAATCACTGTAGCCAAGATATCTTCTGGCAAGATGATTGGATGCGTACCGCCTGAAATTTTTATAGGTAAGCCGCGCAAGTAATACGTGCCCGGCTTGTCTGCTTGCACTACGACTGAGGCGCGATTACCAGGCGCGAGTTGCAAACCAAGACCGTTCGTTTTTCTGGCATCGTCATGATCAACATAGGACGCGCTCCCCCAGCCATCCGCGGTGTATTGCTTGAGCACGTGCCCATCTAGACTGAGATTGAGAGAGTTAAACACCTGAGTATTGATTAATCGCCAACGCTGCACTTCGCCAGACCGCATCACGATCGTCGGTCGACGCACACCATTAATCATGACGGGTTGAGCGTCACTATACTGATCATCACGGCGCTGTTTCTTTAGGCCTCGACCGGTTGGGTCTTGCGTCAACTGCCAAAACTTTTCTAAGCGACCATCGGCAACACCGAGCCCGTCATGAAAGAAGGGATTCAACGCAAAATAGGGGGCCTGAAATAAAAAGATCAGCTCAGTCGCTTGCGCCATGTCTGGCAAGTCGTCCACGTCAGCTCTGACCATGATTGCGCCCGACATCAAGCTCGCGACTTGCAAGGCACTTGAGCCATGATATTGCGGGTGATAGTAGAACGGTCCGGCAGGGTGGTCTTTTGGAATACGGTGGACATACTGACGAGATTCCCCATTTGGCAATACGCCACCGAAATTAGGATCCACCACATAGTCACCATATTCGGGCGGTGTCGTATTTTCATTGATCCCCGGAAATACATGCAAACCGTGTACGTGCAAATTCGTCGTGTTGGGCTTGATGAAATTGGTCGGATCGCGAAAGGCTCGAAAGGGAGGGTTCTCTGGCAACTGATTCAGCAACCGAATCCTCAAGGTATCGCCGCCACGTACCACCAAGGTTGGGCCGGCATAGCCTGCGCGCTGAGCATCATAGCCATAGGCGCGGAGTGACACGGGATGACGGTCATTGGGCTGTGCACCCGATATCAAGGTATCAAAATATGAAATGGTCAGCGTGACATCCAATACACCATTTTTTGCCTCGAGCATGGGTGGTTGCACAAAGGTTTGCACTGGCGCCTTTAGACGCTCACGCTCGTTTTGCTCACATGCCGTCAAGCTCAGTGGCACCACGATGCCCGAGGCGATGGTCAAGCCGTAGCGTAAAAATTGACGCCTGGCGTTTTCTTGTTCGTTGCCGTTGTCCATGGGCGTTTTAGCCATTTTCCCAAAAGGGAACAGGTATCAATTGTTGTGAGGCGGCACGACCGATCTGACCGGCTTCATTACTCCCCCAGCCGTACAAAGCTTGCTTGCCAATTGCCACAGCATGCATCTCACCCGCAGCGATGGCCTGCACCTGGGTAAGCCCCAGCACTTTTGTGGGTGTACTCCGAGGCCGTGTGTCATTGGCGCCAAGTTGGCCAAAACCGTTCCATCCCCAAGCGTAGACGTAACCAGACTCTGATAATGCTAAGGAAAAATGTGTGCCGGCAGCGAGTGCTGTCATTTTTTCAGGCATCTCAATCAACCTTGCTTGACTGCCGTAGCGCGGCTGTGGACGACCCAACTGTCCATATTGATTGCTCCCCCAAGCGTAAACGTCGCCCTCGAGGCTAAGCGCTAAAACGTGGGTCGCACCGACGGCGATGCTCTTGATCGAAACCGTCATAGGCACAGGCACCGGCACAAGCGCTGGCGTGGCTGCATTGTTTAAATGCCCGAGCCCAAGTTGCCCTGCAGAATTACTACCAAAAGAAAAAACTTCGCCTGCGCG
>CAMDFD010000025.1 GCA_945897365.1 Bordetella parapertussis
TCTGACTCCAACAAGTTTTTTGCCCGCAAGTACTGCAACTCCTGCACTTCTCGATCATAGATGATCCGCCGATGGGTGAGATCGCTATTGACCATCAAAGACAACGCAATGGCCACAATCACCCCACCCCAATTACCAGGTATGGTCACAATATTTGGTTTCACCCAACCTAACACGGGCAAAATATCAGTCCACAACAGCCCTGCCACGATCAAGGCTCCGACAGCAATGAGTCGTTTGTGTGTCAGAGGCATCTGATGACACCCAGACAGCGCCACTAGCATCATGAGTGGCATCAAGGTCACGATCAAAAAATTGAAATTCAGCGCGGTAAGCGTCACTGGGCCTAACTTAAGTGCGAATAGTTGCAAAAGCAGGATGCCTATTGCACCTTTAACGTAAAAGCTGTACCACTTCGGCGCCCCATAATGCCTCAAAAACTCTTGGGTGACGAGCAAAGAAGCTATCAATCTCAATACATACAAAGTATTGAAACTTAGATTATCCATCCACACATGGTCTTCGAAATAGAGTTCTGCCAGCAAACCAGAAGTAGAAAGACTAAAGAGCAGCGTGACGACTTCTGATATGAAAAAAATCCCAGCTAGTCTGTGACGTGTGCGGATATATATAAACAAAGCCCACAAGCAAATCACCAAGACCACACCAAACTCTATCCCAAAGACGCGTTGCTGCTCGATGAGGAGTGAGGACAGGTCCTCAGGCGTCATCGCCCGTGTTGTCAGAATGTAACCATTGAGGGTGTCGATCCGGACATAAAAATAATTATCAACTCCCGCATGGATCGTGACAGGAAAGCAATACGTATTATCTGCACAGGCGTTTTGACTGACGGGGAAACGATCTCCTGCAGAACGCGAGGTCCAGGCGCCTTGTTGATGCTCAAAAAGCTGAATATGGCCGATATAGTGAGGACCGATACGCAAAACAACCTGCTCGGAACCTTGCTCAGGCGCAGCGACAAGAAGTCTCAGCCAACGCACGGTTGGAGAAAATTCACGATTGAGAACGGTCGAAAACGGTTTGTAGTGTTGAGTCAGTGCTTGTTCGATCGTGAGGGCACCAGGAGCAGGTTCGACATACAACCCACGCTCAATGATGAGGTCATGCTCACTCTTGGCGTGCGCACCAATACTAAGAACTGTGAACAACAGCCAGAGCAACGCGCGCGCCAAATGCACGATTAACCTTCGACCTTGGCGAGATATTCCACAGCGCTTCGCACACCTTGATTGCCAACATTGATCCCAAGGGATTGCATCGCAGCTTCGACACCCGCTAAACAACCGAGAATCATGGCGGGATTGAGGTCGCCTAAATGACCAATACGAAACACCCGGCCTGCAAACGGTCCGAGCCCCCCTGCAATCATCACCTGGAATTTTTCTCGGGCGGTTTGACGGATTAACTCGGGATCGATGCCTGGCTTGACCAAAATCGCCGTCACCGAATCGGAGCGAGCCTCAGGCACTTGACAAAGAAAACTCAACTGGCCGGACTCGGACCAGGACTGCACCGCTGCACGAACGGCTCCAGCGAGAGCGCGATGACGCGCATAGACGCGCTCGACACTTTCGCACTCAAGAAGTTCAAAGGCGGCTTCTATGCCAAACAACAAGTTTTGAGGGGCTGTGCCACAAAAACGGCTGTAGGAAGGCCCTTTGCGACGGCGCAACCAATCCCAATAAAATCTCGGGGAGGGATTGTTTTCGCAGACCTTCATGGCGCGCGCATCGGCGGCACAAAAGCCTACGCCAGGAGGAACCATCAACCCCTTTTGGGAAGCACCAATCACTGCGTTGATCCCCCATTTGTCCATCTCGAAGGGAATCGCGCCCAGCGAAGCCACGACGTCGACGACGAACAAAGCGGGGTGTCCGGACGCGTTGATGGTGTGGCGAAGTGCCGGAATATCACTCGTCGTGCTACTTGCGGTATCCGTATGCACAGCAAAGACCGCAACGATCTCATGCTGCTTGTCCTCTCGCAAAATCTGCGCAACCGCCTCCAAATCAATGGGATAACCCTCGTGATATGGGGTACGAATCACGATCGCGCCCATCGCCTCGGCCATGAGGGCCCAAGACTCAGAAAAGTGCCCCGTGCCGGGAATCAACACTTTTTGTCCAGGGGCCAGTAGATTGACGATCATCGCCTCCCAAGCGCCGTGACCATTGGCCGCATAAAAAAAGACATCCGCCGCCTGCGTGTTCAACAGCTTTTTTAAGCCTGCTTCACAAGCATCGACGCAAGCATCGACACGAGGATCACCCATATCCATTGGTTGCTTGGTCATCGCATCTAGC
This sequence comes from Bordetella parapertussis, assembly GCA_945897365.1. Classification (GTDB taxonomy): domain Bacteria; phylum Pseudomonadota; class Gammaproteobacteria; order Burkholderiales; family Burkholderiaceae_B; genus Zwartia; species Zwartia parapertussis_A. Next base: position 2,328 of record CAMDFD010000025.1, read on the forward strand.
ACCGCTTTGGGCACATGCGATGGTCCGGGGGAGTGCAGTAATCGTACGCCTGGAAAATATGGAAAAGCTGCTGCTGACGAGGTCATATCCGATCCTTGTGAAAGTGAATAGATTTTAACCTGTCGATATCCATACGTGCTCATCCGTATCGACAACGCGTACCTTGGACACCACACTTTGCGCACCCTTGCTCTCAACAGCCCTCAGTCTGCTAATACGCCATGAATCCGATCCCCCGCTTTTTCCTCGCATCTCCCGACAGAGTCCAACCACAACAAGGTGCAGCAATGCTTGAATGCGTGCTGGCCTTGCTACCCATTCTGCTCGTGGGTAGTCTTTGTCTAGAGCTCGCACGTGGTTATCAAGTCCGTCAGTTACTCATTCTTTCACTACAAGAAGCTGCACGCGTGGCGGCAGTCCATCACGCCGAGCCACAAAAATGGCAACCCGTGCTGAAACGCTCTTTGTCCAGATTATTTATCCCGGCGGGTCGATTCGCCAATGCTCACCTGCGGCAAGAGGCAGCAAGGCAGAACTTTCAATCTCGTTTTAAAGTGCCGCTCTGGCAGGCGTTTCAAGTCGCATCGGATCCGGAGACCATTCACCTACGCTTGATTTATCTGCATCGACCCATGCAAGAATGGCTAAGGATTTTGTTACACGCGTTACGTCAGGAGCAGCACGGCTTGATCCCGATCATCGTAGACTACCGTGTCTTGCGACAGCACAGTCATGGAGGGAGATAGATACAGACCGACTCAACGAGCGACTGGCTTGACACCTGCTGCAGGCTTGGAGCTGGGCTTGAGTTCGGGAGGCTTTACGCCAGGCGGCAAGATCTGTACAAAAACCTCCCCCTGCCGCATCATCCCGAGTTCACTGCGGGCACGCTCCTCAGAGGCTTCGGTTCCTGAGCGAAGGTCTTCTACTTCGGCTGCCAGCGCAACGTTTCGCGCACTAAGACCATCGTTAATCATGCGTTGATCCGCGACTTGCGTCTGCATGTCCCAAACGGAAAACCACCCGCCCCGACCCATCCACAAGGGATACTGGATCAGACCAACTAGCGCAATCATCACAATCAGTAAAAGACGCATAGCACCTTGTTTAACTGGAACGACCGAAGGCCGTTCCAGCAAGTCTAGATTTAGCGCAAGTTATAAAACGCATCGCGACCTGGATAGGTCGCAACTTCGGCGAGCTCTTCCTCGATCCGCAATAACTGGTTGTACTTGGCCATGCGATCAGAGCGCGACAATGAGCCGGTTTTGATTTGCATGGCGTTAGTCGCCACCGCGATATCCGCAATCGTCGAGTCCTCGGTTTCACCGGAGCGATGAGACACCACAGCTGTATAACCAAAACGTTTCGCCATTTCAATCGCTGCGAACGTTTCCGTCAAGGTACCGATCTGATTAATTTTGATCAAAATCGAATTGGCGATCCCTTGGTCGATACCTTGCTTGAGAATCTTGGTGTTGGTGACAAATAAATCATCGCCCACCAACTGGACCTTACGACCAAGCCTTTCAGTCAAATGTTTCCAGCCCGCCCAGTCATTTTCAGCCATACCGTCTTCGATCGAGATGATCGGATATTTGTCACACCACGTCGACAACAGGTCGGTCAAAGCCTCGGAGGACAGGGACACACCACCCTCGCCGTGCAAGGTGTATTTACCATCACGATAAAACTCAGAGGCCGCACAGTCCAGACCCAAGGCAATCTGTGAGCCTGGCTCATAACCTGCGTGTTCAATTGCACGCAAAATCAGCTGAATCGCCGCTTCGTGATTGGCGACGTTTGGTGCAAAACCGCCCTCGTCACCTACGGCTGTTGACATGCCCTGATCGTTGATAATTTTCTTGAGCGCATGAAATATTTCCGCCCCCATACGCAAGGCTTCACGAAAACTCGAAGCGCCAATTGGCAGAATCATCAACTCTTGCATGTCGAGCGTGTTGTTCGCATGCGCGCCACCGTTGATCACGTTCATCATCGGCACGGGCATGCTCATCGGGCCGCTACCACCAAAATAGCGATAAAGGGACAAGCCTGACTCATCAGCGGCTGCGCGGGCGACGGCCATACTCGCAGCCAAAATGGCATTGGCGCCAAGGCGTGACTTGCCCTCCGTGCCGTCGAGTTCGATCAATGTACGATCCAGGAAGGTTTGCTCTTGCGCATCGAGACCCATCAAGGCTTCGGAAATCTCGGTATTCAGATTTTCCACAGCACGCAAGACACCCTTGCCGAGGTAACGGGACTTGTCACCGTCGCGCAACTCAATCGCCTCACGGCTACCCGTCGAGGCGCCAGACGGCACCGCCGCACGGCCCATCGCACCTGATTCGAGTAAAACGTCGCACTCGACGGTCGGATTACCACGCGAGTCGAGAATTTCACGACCAATGATGTCTACGATTGCACTCATTTCTGTCTTTCCTGAAAAATAAAAATTCCGTTAAACAAAATGCGACTCAAGAAAACCATGCTTTTTAACGATACGATCAAGTTCGATCAGGGTCGTCAAGAGATTCTTCATTTGGCCGAGCGGCACGGCGTTTGGGCCGTCGGACAGCGCTTTGGAAGGATCTGGATGGGTTTCCATAAAAAGACCTGCAATACCCGCTGCAACGGCGGCACGCGCAAGCACTGGCACAAACTCGCGCTGCCCACCCGAAGAAGTACCCTGTCCGCCTGGCAATTGAACCGAGTGGGTCGCATCAAAGACAACCGGACAGGCTGTTTCGCGCATGATGGCCAGTGAACGCATATCGGAGACAAGATTGTTGTAGCCAAACGATACACCGCGCTCACACACCATGATGTCCTCAGCGACACCGGCTTGTCGAGCTGCATGACGCGCCTTATTGACGACCTGCAACATATCGTGAGGCGCAAGAAACTGGCCCTTTTTAATGTTGACCGGCTTGCCGCTCGCGGCACAGGCCTCGATGAAATCAGTCTGACGACACAAGAAAGCAGGCGTTTGCAACACGTCTACGACGGCGGCGACCGCCTTGACTTGATCCTTGTCATGGACATCGGTCAATACGGGAACCTGGAGCTCGGCACGCACATCGGCCAAAATCTGTAAACCCTCGTCCATGCCTGGACCTCGATAAGACGTCCCCGAACTCCGATTGGCTTTATCGAAAGAACTTTTATAGATAAAGGGGATGCCCAAAGAAGAGGTCATATCCTTGAGTTGACCAGCGGTATCGAACGCCATCTGCCGTGACTCAATCACGCACGGACCCGCAATCAAGAAAAAGGGGTGTTCCAGGCCGACATCAAATCCACACAACTTCATCAGGTCCCCCGTCGCTTGGTCTGATGCACCAGAGCCGCGTGAATATAGCTGGTGAACAAGGGATGCCCTTCTCTTGGCGTAGAGGTGAATTCCGGGTGGAATTGCACGCCTACAAACCAAGGATGGTTAGGCAATTCCATGATTTCGGGAAGATTTTCCGTGGGCGTCCGGGCGCTGATGACAAGCCCAGCTTTTTCCAGTCGCGGTACATAGATATTGTTGACCTCATAGCGGTGGCGATGTCGCTCATTGACCTCAGGGCCATAAATTTGATAGGCGAGCGACCCCGTTTTGACGGGACATTTTTGCGAGCCTTTGCGCATCGTTCCACCAAGATCAGATTGTGAGTCCCGTTTTTCCGTCACGCCTTCGCGATCCATCCACTCAGTGATCAACGCCACCACAGGGTGCGGCGAAGCAGGATCAAACTCCGTACTGTTGGCTTGACCCAAGCCCGCCACATCGCGAGCGAATTCGATCACCGCTAGCTGCATCCCCAGGCATATTCCCAAGTAGGGCACGTTATGTTCGCGGGCAAAACGAATCGCGGCGATCTTACCTTCGGTACCTCGCTTACCAAAACCGCCAGGCACCAAAATGGCATCAAAGGGCTTGAGCACTTCGACACCACTTTCTTCGATACTTTCGGAGTCGAGGTACTCGACTTTGACACGTGATTTGGTATGAATACCCGCGTGGATCAAGGCCTCGGTCAGCGACTTGTAGGACTCGGTCAAATCGACGTACTTGCCGACCATCGCGATACGCACCTCGCGCTCGGGATGTTCGAGCTGATAGACTAGGTTGTCCCACATGGACAGATCCGCAGCGGGCGGGTTGAGGTTCAGCACCTCACAAATCAAATTATCCAAACCCTGTTTGTGCAGCATCGACGGGATTTTGTAGATCGAATCCGAATCCCAAACCGAAATCACTGCATCAAGAGGAACATTGGAAAACAAAGAAATCTTGGCGCGTTCTTCGTCGGGGATCGGACGATCCGCGCGACACAGCAATGCGTGGGGGATGATTCCGATTTCGCGCAGCTTTTGGACGGAATGTTGGGTGGGCTTGGTCTTGAGTTCCCCCGCCGAGGCGATAAAAGGCACCAGTGTGAGATGAATAAAGGCTGCATTGTTGCGACCGAGTCGCAGACTCATCTGACGGGCTGCCTCGAGAAAGGGAAGAGACTCAATATCGCCTACGGTGCCACCGATTTCGACAATCGCCACATCAGTCGCACCGTCCCAGGATTGTTCCGCACCGCGTGCGATGAAATCCTGAATTTCATTTGTGATGTGTGGAATCACCTGCACAGTTTTGCCCAGATAATCGCCGCGCCGCTCTTTGCGCAACACCGACTCGTAGATCTGTCCGGTTGTGAAGTTATTGACCTTACGCATTTTCGAGGAGATGAATCTCTCGTAATGTCCGAGGTCCAAGTCAGTCTCGGCCCCATCTTCGGTCACGAAGACTTCACCATGCTGAAACGGACTCATAGTGCCTGGATCGACGTTGATATAAGGATCGAGCTTGAGCAGGGTGACCTGCAGGCCACGGGATTCGAGGATGGCGGCCAGAGACGCGGCGGCGATGCCCTTGCCTAGCGAGGACACCACACCACCGGTAACAAAGACAAATTTGGTCATGTGTTTGACGCCTCATCATGAGGCGTATGCGGGAAATTTGGATTATAGCCGCCTGTCTAACTTTTGCGGATAACCCGTATAGATTTATCCACAACATTCACCACTTTTGTCACGCAGAGGCCATTTTTAAAGGAAAGCCTCGGTGCGGTGCAACAACCAAGCCAAAGCTGGGCCACTCACTTTAGGTGCCAAACGGCTACGAACCTCGGCGTGATAAGCGTTGAGCCAGTCGACTTCGTCTTGTCTGAGCTGGTCTCGCTGCACGCAACGGGTGTCGATAGGACACAAGGTCAGAGTTTCAAACTCCAAAAACTCACCGAACTCGGAGGTTCCGGCTGACACATTGCACACCAGGTTTTCGATCCGAATCCCCCAACGACCCGGACGATAAAGCCCTGGCTCGTTCGAAGTGATCATTCCTGGCTGCATGGCGGTCTGTGGTCCGGGTGCTGCACGATATGAGATCACTTGCGGCCCCTCATGCACATTGAGGTAGTACCCGACCCCATGCCCTGTTCCATGCCCGTACTCTGCGAGCCTCGCCCATAAGGGCGCGCGAGCCACAGCATCTATCATGGGCGATGCCACGCCGCGCGGGAACTTGAGCTTGGACAGAGCGATCATGGCTTGTAAAACAGCCGTGTAGTCGTCTTTCTGGGCTGCGCTTGGTTGCCCCACGGGCACCACACGCGTGATGTCTGTGGTTCCGCCAACATACTGACCCCCTGAGTCAATCAAAAGCAGCCCGTCTCCCGCAATCTGGGCAAAAGACTCGGGGGTGGCCCGGTAATGCGGCATAGCGCCGTTGGCGTTGTAGGCCGCAATTGTGCCAAAACTCCGCGACACAAACCCCGGTTGCCGGCTGCGCAGCGCCAGTAATTGTTCATCGATCATGAGTTCATTGAGGGGCGAGGTCTCGCAACATGCGATCGCGTCTTCTAGCCAAGCAAAAAATGCACACAGTGCGACACCATCATCCTCCATCACACGCCTCACGTGACCGAGTTCAAATGCCGTTTTCTGTGATTTGAAAAAAGTGCTTGGATTGATCGCCCGCACCAACTGGCAAGACACGCGATCAACCAAGGCGCAGGTCGTGCGGGCAGGGTCAAACAACAAATGCGCACTTGCCTCAAGCTCGGACAGTGCCTGAGCCGCCTCTTGATAAGGCCGAACCTCAATCCTTTGCTGCGCCAGCGTCTGCGTCAGTGTTGCATCGATTTTTTCTGGTAACACAAAGAGAAAGACCCGATCAGGCCCGACCAACACATGCGCCAGAAAAACCGGATTAAAACTAACGTCTGCACCGCGCAAATTCAGTAACCAGGCAATATCGTCTAGGGTTGAAACGAGATGCCATTGTGCACCGCGCTCAACCATCTCAGCACGGACCCGCGCGAGCTTTTCCTGTCTCGACTGACCCGCGATACTCACGGACAACTCGCGCACCGCCGCAGTCGGCAAGGCAGGACGATCATGCCAACATTGTCCAGGCAGATCCAAAGACAAATTAAGCCTGACCGAACGTGATGCAAGCTGCTCTTGTAAGGATTCACGCGCGGCTAAGCCTAGCGCGCGACTATCTACCGCAACAATACCCCCATGAGGGACGTGCGCGCCAAGCCAAGCGGCATGCGCAGGATCAGTCGCAACGCCGATTTTCATCAAGGTCACACCCGAACCCACCAATTCCGTCTCGGCCTGAACCCAATAACGACTATCCACCCAAATCCCAGCAAAATCCTGTGTCACGACGACCGTACCGACAGAACCCGTAAAGCCGGTCAGCCAGCGCCTGATCTGCCAGTATGCAGGGAGGTATTCGGAGAGATGCGGATCCGCAGAGGGGATCAGACAGGCATCGATACTGGCCTGTCGCATCGCATCGCGCAAAGCGGATAAAGGGTTGCCCTGCGAATGCGTAGATGCAGTCATAACGCCGGCTTACCCTTTACACGTCGAGACATCGAGTTTGGCGGAGGTCTTGGACTTGATCTCATCAACGGTCACGCCTGGTGCGAGTTCAAGTAGCTTGAGGCCCTTGGGTGTCACCTCCATCACGCCTAGGTCGGTGATCACCATGTCGATCACACCCACGCCAGTCAGTGGCAAGGTGCACTTGGGCAACAGCTTCAAATCAGTCGTACCGTCTTTTTTGTGCGCAACATGCTCCATCAGCACAATCACGCGGCCAACGCCCGCGACCAAGTCCATCGCACCACCCATGCCCTTGACCATTTTGCCGGGAATCATCCAATTCGCCAGATCGCCGGTCTCAGAAACTTGCATCGCACCCAAGATCGCGAGATTGATCTTACCGGCGCGAATCATGCCAAAAGAATCGGCCGAAGAAAAAATCGCAGAGCCAGGCAACGTTGTCACCGTTTGCTTACCTGCATTAATCAAATCAGGATCCACTTCACTGTCAAGCGGATGAGGCCCAATCCCAAGCAAACCATTTTCCGACTGCAGCCAGACTTCCATATCGTCTGGCACATGATTGGCCACCATGGTGGGCAAGCCGATTCCCAAGTTGACGTAAAAACCGTCTTTTAATTCGCGCGCTGCACGCGCAGCCATTTCATCACGAGTCCATGCCATGTTTATTCTCCTTAGCTCGCCGCGCGAACAATACGTTGCTCAATACGCTTTTCAGGCGTTGCATTGATCACAATGCGATGCACGTAAATGCCGGGTAAATGAATATTTGCAGGTTCGAGTTCGCCGTTCTCGACGATACGTTCGACCTCGACGACAGTGAGTTTTCCAGCCATGGCGACCGGCGGATTAAAGTTGCGCGCGGTCTTGCTAAACATCAGGTTGCCGCTGCGGTCTGCCACTTCGGCTTTGACCAAGGAAACCTCGGGCACCAAGGCGCGCTCCATGATGTACGTCTGTCCGTCAAACTCGCGGACCTCTTTACCCTCCGCGACGATCGTACCGACGCCGGTTTTAGTAAAAAAAGCAGGGATTCCAGAGCCGCCTGCGCGCAAGCGCTCTGCCAGCGTACCCTGTGGTGTGAACTCAAGTTCAAGCTCACCTGCCAGGTACTGACGCTCAAATTCTTTGTTTTCGCCCACGTAAGAAGCGATCATGCGGCGAACCTGACGAGATTCGAGCAAAACCCCTAGACCAAAGCCATCCACACCCGCGTTATTACTGATACAGGTTAAATTTTGGACCCCGAGATCCTTGACGGCGGCGATCAAGGCCTCAGGAATCCCGCACAGCCCAAAACCACCTACAGCAATGGTCTGGCCATCTTTCAAAATACCGGTCAGCGCGTCTTTCGCGCTCGGATACAGCTTGTTCATCAGAACGACTCCTAGAAGGTCACCTAAAGTTGATTATCGACGATTTATGCTGCTTGCCAACGCTTTCAAGACCTCTTCAGGCCAAGGGTGCGCGCGGTTTAACTCAAAATCCATCCAAACCATGATCGACTTACCCTGGGCGCAGAGCTCAAGCCCATCGGCATGTATGACGGACAGGTCCACAGCATGTTCCATGCTGGAGCGACCAATGCGCTCCACGCGATGGCTCACCCGAATCAAAGCAGGATACGTAATTGGTTTTTTAAAATCACAAGCGCAATGCACCACGACAGGACTAAACCGAGCGCTTTGTTGAACCTTGCCCTCGTAGAACATCCTAATTCGCCCCTCTTCCATATAGCGAAAATAATTGGCGTTGTTAAGATGATTAAGCGCATCGGCGTCTGCCCAGCGCATCGGCAGGTCAAAATCAAAAATATCGCCCACCTCGAGCGAACGGCTCAATCCATCGGGATGCACCAAAGTCTTCTCCATCAAAACAGCGAAAGGGTGCGTTCGTGCCTTTGCAAGACTGGCAGCCCTGAAACGCCTCACGCGTGCAATACAATCCTTACAGTCAAACATCATACTTGGAAGCAGGGAGACTCTCATGTCCGAACGTGAATCGATGGAATACGACGTTGTCGTCGTGGGTGGCGGTCCTGGTGGACTGGCGACAGCCATCCGACTTAAACAGCTTGCTGTTGAGCGCAATCACGAGATTTCCGTGTGTGTGCTCGAAAAGGGTAGCGAAATTGGTGCCCACATCTTATCCGGCGCCATTATGGACCCCAAGGCACTGACAGAGTTGCTTCCGGACTGGAAAGCCATGGGTGCGCCACTCAATACGGCTGTCACCGAAGACGAGTTCCTGTTTTTGTCCTCCACAGGATCACAAAAAACGCCAAACTGGCTGCTGCCAGAGTGTTTTCAAAACCACGGTAACTACATCGTCAGTCTAGGCAGCGTCGCCCGCTGGATGGGCGAGCAAGCCGAAGCCCTTGGCGTCGAAATCTTCCCCGGCTTTGCCGCGGCCGAGGTCCTGTATGACGACAAAGGAGCGGTGCGAGGCGTCGCGACCGGCGATATGGGCGTGGGTCGCGATGGTCAACCCACTGACCAATATCAGCCTGGCATGGAGCTCCATGCCAAATACACGATCTTCGCCGAAGGCGCGCGCGGTCAGCTCGGCCGCCAGCTGATCGAAAAATTCAAGCTTGACCAGAACCGTGACCCGCAAAGCTATGGGATTGGTATCAAAGAATTATGGGAAGTCGAACCCTCCAAGTCACGCCCGGGCCTAGTGGTGCATACCGCCGGCTGGCCGCTGGATGCAGACACCTATGGCGGTTCCTTCCTGTATCACCTCAAGGACAATCTGGTCGCAGTCGGCATGGTGGTCGGTCTGGACTATGCCAACCCTTGGATTTCGCCCTTTGAGGAATTCCAGCGTTATAAAACACACCCTGCCATCCGCGGCACCTTCGAAGGGGGCAAACGCATCGCCTATGGCGCGCGCGCCATTACCGCAGGTGGTTTATTGTCCTTGCCCAAGCTGGTGTTCCCTGGTGGCGCACTGGTCGGCTGCGAAGCAGGTTTCCTGAATGCGTCACGCATCAAAGGCAGTCACGCCGCGATCAAGTCCGGCATGATGGCCGCCGAAGCCGCCTTTGACGCCTTGGTCGCCCAGCGCAGCCACGACGAGCTACCCGCCTACCCAGCCGCGTTTGAGAACTCATGGCTGCATACAGAGCTCAACAAGGCTCGCAACTTTAAGCAGTGGTTCAAAAAAGGACGTTCGATTGGCACGTTGATGACGGGTATCGAACAATGGCTGCTCAAGGGCAACATGCCCTGGACGATCCATCGCGACAAGCCTGACCACGCCTGCCTCAAGCCTGCCGCCGACTGCGTCAAGATCGACTATCCAAAACCCGATGGTGTGCTGACCTTCGATCGCTTGAGCTCGGTGTTTATCTCCAACACCAATCACGAGGAAAATCAGCCGATTCATTTGACGCTCAAAGATGCATCAGTTCCTGTGTCCATCAACTTGACTAAGTTTGCGGGTCCAGAGGCACGCTACTGCCCAGCAGGTGTTTACGAATACGTCAAGGATGACCAGGGCGCGGATCGTTTGCAAATCAATGCGCAAAATTGCGTACATTGCAAAACCTGCGATATTAAGGACCCCACACAAAACATCGTCTGGATCACACCACAAGGTGGTGAGGGTCCGGTTTACACCGGCATGTAATTTCCACAGGAAACAAAGATCATGACAACACGTCCTCAAGCTACACCCACCACACAGATCGATAACGACCGCGTGATCGTCACTGAGTGGCGCTTCGCTCCCGGTGCCGAGACAGGCTGGCACACCCATGGCCACGATTATGTGGTGGTCCCCACGACCAACGGCCTGCTTCATCTCGAAACACCTGACGGTCTCAAAGAGTTTCCCTTGGTGCTTGGCAATTCCTATACCCGTGGCGCCGGCGTCAATCACAACGTGATCAACGCCAGCGACCATGAAGTTGTCTTTGTCGAGATCGAGATACGCTAAATTTCTCTCAACCCCTTTTTCGGAAACAATGACATGCTCGATCCACAAGCTAAGGCCCTGATTGATCTAGTGATTGAAAAAGGGATTCCCCCGGTTCACACAACCGAGCCTGTACAAGCTCGGATTTTCTACGCCGAGCGACGCTTTTTTAGCCAGCCCGATGCGCCAGAGGTTGCGCAGGCACTGGATATCCACTTTCCCGGTCCAGCGAGTACGATCACCTTGCGCCACTATCGGCCACTAGGCTCGGCGGCGACGGCAAGTTTGCCTGCACTGGTTTATTACCATGGTGGCGGCCATGTGATCGGTGATCTCGAGACACATGATGTGCTCTGTCGCACACTCTCCAATCAAGCTCAATGCGCAGTATTTTCCGTCGATTATCGACTCGCTCCCGAGCACATTTTTCCTGCTGCCGCAGACGACTGTATCGCCGCTACAAAATGGGTGCACGCCAACGCTTCTTTGCTCAAGATCGATGCCGAGCGGATTGCGATCGGTGGCGATAGCGCAGGTGGCCAGCTCGCGGCGGTCGTCGCCTTGGCACTCAAGCAAGACGGTACCTTTAAACCTGTTTTACAACTGTTGATCTACCCGGTTACCGATGCGAGCTGCGAGCGCGAATCGATGCGCACCAATGGCCAGGGTTACTTGCTCACCCGAGATTCAATGCATTACTTTTATGGGCATTACATGCCTGAGACATGGATGCGCCAAGACTGGCGCGCCTCGCCCATGTTGGCCAAAGACCATACAGGCTTGCCACCCGCGTTTGTCCTCACGGCAGGCTACGATCCTTTGCGAGATGAGGGCTACGCCTATGCCGACAAATTATCGACAGCAGGCGTGCCGACGCAATACATTTGCTTTGAGCGACAGATACATGGTTTCGTACCACTGGGTCGGATCCTCGACGAGGCCAACACGGCTGTCAAACTCTGCGCGCAGGCCCTGCGCGACCGGTTCTGATTAACCAAAAAATTAGACAGCCCTCGGGTTGTCTAATTTCTGTCTAGATTGAAAGACTTACTTTTTAAACGCAATCACCTCTTGACGCTGCTCGCCCAGACCCTGGATGCCCAGCGTCATGACGTCGCCCGCCTTGAGGTAACGCGGCTTGGGCTTAACACCCATGCCGACACCTGGAGGCGTGCCCGTCGTGATGATGTCACCTGGCATCAGGGTCATGAATTCACTGACATAGCTCACGATCGTGGCCACATCGAAAATCATGGTCTGCGTGTTACCCGTCTGAAAACGCTTGCCATTCACATCGAGCCACATATCCAGCGTTTGCGGATCTTTGATTTCGTCAGTCGTGACCAACCAGGGACCAACGGGACCAAAGGTATCGCACCCCTTGCCCTTGTCCCAGGTGCCGCCTCGCTCGAGCTGATACTCACGCTCGGAGACGTCATTGACCAGGCAATAGCCTGCAACGTATTTCAGGGCGTCTTTCTTGCTAACGTAACGTGCTTTTTTTCCGATCACAAATGCGAGTTCGACTTCCCAGTCTGACTTTTTAGAGTCTTTAGGCAACATCACTTTGTCATTTGGGCCCGACAAACTGGTATCGGCCTTAAAGAAAATGATGGGCTCTTTTGGACAGGGCATCCCGGCTTCGGCTGCGTGGTCTGAGTAGTTCAGACCGATCGCCAGAAATTTACCGACGTTGGCGATCGGCACGCCATAACGTGGCTTACCTTTGACCAGTGGCAATGTGCTCGTCTTGATTTTGGCGAGCTTGGCGAGTGCGGCTGAGGACAGCTGCTCGGTTGTGATATCTGACACCACACCAGACAAGTCGCGTAACTTGCCTTCTTTATCGATCAGGCCAGGCTTTTCTTTGCCTTTCGCGCCATAACGTACGAGTTTCATTGCTTCTCCTTGGTTGATTGCTTTCGCAATTTAACAGCTAACGCGAAGGCAAATCAATCAACCAAGCAAAACCAACCCTTTCATACCGTCAGAAGTAGCGACCGCCCGCACCGATCACCACCGTGATTACACCGAGTACCAAGTTCGTTAGCATCAGCGAGCGAATTTGCCCGAGCGCTTGCGCGCCCAAGGGCCATTGCTTGTCAGCGACTGCAGCCTTGAGCTTTTTGAAAGGAAGAGCATAGATATAAACGAAAATCACAGTCATGATGACTGCGATGAACAACATGGCATGGACGTGACCACCGAGTTTGGCCTGTGCGCTCATCAGCGAAATCAGCCCAAAGCCTGTCACGAACAACACCAAGATGGAAACTTTCACCCAAATAAAAAATCGTTTAAAGACACCACACAAAAGCGTCAGACGCTCGGGAGGTTGCAACACATCCGCAGCGGTGGGACGTAAAGCACTATGCGCGAAAAACATTCCGCCTACCCAAATTAATGCGGCTAGCAAATGCAACACAATCAAAATCGCGATTGACATGGTGATCTCCAAAATAAGTGGATGCAGTCTACCCTTCATTTGTATAACGCAACAAAAAGGGCCTCATTCGAGACCCTTTAAACCTACACCTCATGTGGCTATTCGGTATTTATACAGGCGAGGACAGCTGATCCAAGATCGCAGGGTTTTCCAAAGTGGACACATCCTGTGTGACTTTTTCACCCTTGGCCACCACACGCAACAATCGTCGCATGATCTTGCCAGAACGCGTCTTGGGTAGGTTGTCACCAAAACGGATTTCTTTTGGTTTGGCGATCGGTCCAATTTCCTTAGCGACCCAGTTGCGTAACTCTTTGCCAAGCGCGATCGCCTCCTCACCTTCGGGACGCGTGCGTTTCAGCACCACAAACGCCACGACAGCTTCGCCAGTTGTGTCATCAGGACGTCCCACGACTGCGGCCTCTGCCACCATCGGATGCGCGACCAACGCGGACTCGACTTCCATGGTTCCCAAGCGATGGCCTGAAACGTTCAACACGTCATCAATCCGACCCATAATCCAGAAACAACCATCCTTGTCGCACTGGGCACCATCGCCCGCCAAGTAATAGCCGCCAAGTTCTGGCGGAAAATAGCTTTTGACAAAGCGATCGGGATCACCCCAGATGTTGCGGATCATTGACGGCCAGGGACGCTTGATCACCAGTAACCCACCCTGACCCGCCTCAACATCACCACCGACCTCGTCTACGATCGCAGCCGTAATACCCGGTAAGCGCGTGGTGCATGAGCCAGGCTTGAGTGGTGTGGCGCCAGGCAGAGGCGTAATCATGTGTCCACCCGTCTCGGTTTGCCACCACGTATCGACAATCGGACAACGACCACCCCCGACATTGGTGTGGTACCACATCCAAGCTTCAGGATTGATGGGCTCACCGACTGAACCAATCAAACGTAAACTGTTCAAGTCATAGGATTTGGGATGATGTGCTGCGGTAGCCTCAGAGGCTTTGATCAAAGAACGGATTGCCGTGGGTGCCGTGTAGAAAATCGTGGCTTTGTGATCCTGAATCATTTTCCAGAAACGACCCGCATCCGGATAGGTTGGTACACCTTCGAAAACAATCTGGGTCATACCAGCGGCCAACGGACCATAGGCGATATAGGTATGACCTGTTACCCAGCCCACATCAGCGGTACACCAAAACACATCGTTCGCCTTGACATCAAAGACCCACTGCATGGTCAATTTTGCCCACAATAAATATCCACCCGAGGAATGTTGGACGCCCTTGGGCTTTCCCGTTGAACCCGAGGTATACAAAATAAACAATGGGTGCTCTGCATTGACGGGTACAGCCGGACACTCTTTGGCCTGCCTTTCCGATAACTCGTGCATCCATAGGTCGCGTTTGGTATCCCAAGCGATCTTATTGCCTGTGCGCTTGTAGACCACAACATGTCGCACAGCCTCGCAGCCGCCCATGCCAAGGGCCTCGTCGACCGCTGGTTTGAGCGCAATCGCACGACCACCGCGCATTTGCTCGTCCGCGGTAATCACGAGCGTGGCACCCACATCGGTGATGCGCTCTTGCAGACTCTTGGAGGAAAAACCACCAAAAACCACCGAGTGCGTCATCCCAAGTCGGGCACAAGCCTGCATTGCAACAACGGCCTCGACAGACATGGGCAAATAAATAATGGAACGCTCACCGGTCTTGTAACCCAGCGATTTCAAGCCATTTGCAAACTGACAGACGCGTTCGTACAGCTGCTGGTAAGTAACTTTTTGAACCTCGCCACTGTCAGACTCAAAAATGATTGCAACCTTGTTGGCATTGCCATTTTTTAAATTGACATCGAGACAGTTGGCAGAAACGTTGAGCTCGCCGTCGCCAAACCACTCATAGAACGGTGCACGTGTCTCGTCCAGCACCTTGGTAAAGGGCTTGTTCCATTGCAGCTCCTCGCGCGCCAAGCGCCCCCAAAAACCTTCCGGGTCCCGATCGGACTCTGCAAGCAGCGCCGCATAACCAGCCGCCTGAGAGACATTGGCTTGTTTGGCAAAGTCTGCTGGAGGTGGAAAAACACGCGTCTCGACCAGTGTTGATTCAATCGAATTAGACATAAAAGGGAGTCTCCTCTTTCATCCGTTAGGAAGTGGGGGTTATAAATACGTCTTCATTATGACCATTAAATCTTTAACGCAGCGATTCCGGCAGCGGCAATCTGCGCATCCTCATTGGACTGCACGCCTGAGACGCCAACCGCACCGATCGTCACACCGTCTATCAAAATCGGCAACCCGCCCTCAAGCATGCCCTGCAACAACGGCGCGGACAAAAAGGATATGCGACCCTGATTGATCACGTCCTCGTAAATTTTGGATTCACGGGCGCCCATCGCAGCAGTATGCGCCTTTGCCGGCGCAATATAGGCCGAAATCGTGTTGGCACCATCTAGACGCTGCATCCCGAGCATGTGGCCACCATCATCCACCACGGCGATCGTCACAGCCCATTTGTTTTGATGGGCATGGGCCTTGGCAGCCTCGAGAATCAGTGAAACATCCGCATCGGTCAATACAACTTTGGTTTTCATAGTGAATCCTTAATTTGTTCAAGTGCACTGGGGTCTTCAATTGTGGTGAGGTCGCCTGGATCACGTCCTTCGCAAACGGCCACAATAGCTCGGCGTAGAACTTTACCAGAACGCGTTTTAGGCAGCACGGTGACAAAGCGAACACGGGCTGGTCGTGCGACAGGACCCAACTGCTCGTCGACCAGCCTCATGATGTCGCCTTCGAGCTTCATATTCGCAGCGGCATCGGCATAGAGGGAGGGGGCACGCAAGACCGCAAATCCGACCGCGACTTGCCCTTTAAGTTGATCCGCAATCCCCACGACGGCAGACTCGGCCACCGCAGGGTGACTATTAATGGACTCCTCGATTTCTCGGGTCCCTAAACGGTGCCCCGCCACATTAATTACGTCGTCAGTGCGGCCCAAAATGAACCAATAGCCTTCTTTGTCGACCAGCCCCCAATCAAAGGTCGAATACACCTTACGTCCGGGAATAGAGGAAAAATAGGTCTCCACAAAGCGGGTATCATCGCCCCAAATCGTGGTCATGGCACCAGGCGGCAAAGGGGGGACAATGGCCACCACGCCCTTTTCATCGGGACCTAGGTCCTCACCCGTTTGCTCATTGAGCACACGGACATCAAAACCATAGACGGGAAAAGACGGGCTACCGAACTTTGTCTGGACCTGTTCAATCCCGGGTTGAGCAGCCAAAATCGGCCATCCTGTCTCAGTCTGCCAGTAGTTGTCAATAATCGGTTTACCCAAACCCTCCGCAATCCACTTGGCTGTCGGCTCGTCTAGTGGCTCACCCGCCATATACAAAGCACGCAAGCTCGATAGATCATATTTTTTGAGCAGTGCGGGATCTTGCTTTTTCAAAACACGAATCGCGGTCGGAGCCGAAAACATCGTATTGACTTTAAACCGCTCGACCAGGCTCCAGAGAATACCTCCATCCGGGCGTACGGGTGTGCCCTCGTACAAAATCGTGGTTTGACCAGCTATCAACGGCCCATAGACAATATAGGAATGTCCCACCACCCAACCGATATCACTCGTACACAAATAGGTATCACCGGGCTGACCATTAAAAATGCGTTGCATCGAAGACGCTAACGCGACTGCATAGCCACCCGTATCGCGTTGAACGCCCTTGGGCTTGCCTGTCGTTCCAGAGGTGTACAGCACGTAACTAGGCGAAGACGACTCCAGCCAAGTGACAGGCACCTCAACGCCGTTAAACTCCCTTCGCAAGGTGTCATAGTCCAGATCCCGCCCTGCAACAGGCTCGAACGCAAATAGCCCGCGATTAACGACGATCACCTTCTCAGGTGGGCGCGTCGACAAGGCGATTGCCTTGTCCATCAGGGGTTTATAGGGTGTCACTTTGCCACCACGCGAACCCGCATCCGCGCAAATAATGACCTTTGGAGCGGCATCATCAATACGTTGCGCCAAATTCACCGAGGCAAAACCACCAAAGACGACGGAGTGAATCGCCCCTAAGCGCGCGCAGGCCAGCATCGCAAAAACCGCTTCGGGCACCATGGGCATATAAATGAGGACACGATCGCCCTGGCCGATACCCTGAGCGACCAACATCGCAGCCATCGCATTCACTTCTTGGTAGATTTGGCGGCGGGTATAAGTTTGTTCTTGATCGACCTCGGTCGATACCCAGATCAAAGCAGGTTCGTCAGCCTGAGAGTCTAGCCATCGATCGACTGCGTTGAAGCATAAATTAGTCTTTCCGCCCACATACCACTTGGCGAAAGGAGGGTTGGAAAAGTCTAAAACCTGTTTAAAGGGTGTTTCCCAGTGGACAAGTTCGGCCTCTTTTGACCAAAATAGATCCCTATCATGTAGGGAATTGTGGTGGGTGCGTTTGATGGTCTGCATAACCGTCTCCGACTGCTTTTTTGGAATTTTGAGGCTTTTTGTACTACTATTCTTTCAGGTCTAGCTTTCACGAGCCTTTCCAAAGTCTACTTTTTTTTGTGTTGAGTCAATATTTATCATTTATTCAACGAATTTTTTCCGTCTTTCCGAGTGCACTAAAACGATGATATTCCCAACAACCGCAAGCACAATGTCAAGAGTCGCCCTGCAGATGCTGCAAAGCACACGCATGGTTTTTGCTTGCTTGGGAGCTGTTTTATTAGTTGGTTGCGCAGGACAAGACGGCTCGGAAAACAGCAAGCGCGCGGGTACTGACTGGCGCAACTCCGCCGACCCAATTGGTGCCTTTGCCGCCGGACCTAAATACGTGGCTGGCTTAGGTGTAATCGATCATCCACTGGCCAACCAAGCGCTTAATCAACTCGGGATTCGTTACAGTTGGGGTGGCAAATCCCCCGAAATAGGTTTTGACTGTAGTGGGCTGGTTGTGTACTCAGCTCAACGGTCCTTGGGTTTAAAACTGCCTCCGCGTTCTGATGATATCGCCAAGTTTGGTGACAAAATCAACAAAACAGACCTCCAGGTCGGTGATCTGGTCTTTTTTAATACCTTAGGCAGGCGCTACTCGCACGTCGGTGTCTATCTAGGTCAAAACAAGTTTGTTCATTCTCCGACACGCGGTTCTGTTGTACGCGTCGAAGACATGACACTGCGTTATTGGAGGGCGCGTTACACTGGTGCTCGTCGCCTAGACCCGACGCTGATCGCAGCGCGCTGAACCCGCGCAATCACACAAGCCGCATTGCTCGAGTGCCTGTTGCATCGCACACACGGATCGTCTGCATGCGACCACTCTCACCCCAGACTTTAGCGCTGCATTCCTAAACGTTTTCATGACGTTATGGCCTAAAAAATCCGTCAAAAGAATGACTATTTGCGTTCCACTGGGCAGCGCAAGCGTCTTTTTTTGATGTGCTGGATCCCGGCCACTAATGTGATGCGTAATCGAAATATTGTGTCCGCGCAGCAAGTCCGGGATATTTCCAAGGCGATCTGCCCCCACGATCACCGCGCTAAGCGTTGGATTCGCATACCCAGGAACTGTTTTGCGTGCTGTGTTGCTGGGCGTCGAAACGATTGCGTAAGAAGTATTGGGGATTGGAATCATGTCTGCTCCTAAAAATGGTGACAGACTAAATGATAATGATTCTTATTTAAATATCAAGCGTAATAATACTCATTCGTGTTTATTTTCAATCATATTTCGGACATGTGTGGCATCTAACTCTGGGTTTAACATCGAAATAAACGTGTAAACATAATCACGTAAAAACACCCCGGACTTGAGCGCAACCTTGGTCGTTTGCTTGCCAAACAGGTGCCCGGCGGGCAGACTCACAAGATTTCCATCACGCGCGGGCTCATAGGCCATACCAGCAATAATGCCGATACCCAAGCCAACATCTACATAGGTTTTAATCACGTCCGCATCGATCGCTTCGAGCACCACATCGGGACGGATACTGTGCGCCTCAAAGGCGCGGTCAATCGAGAGCCGCCCTGAAAAAGCTTTGTCGTATGTCACGATCGGATAGCTCGCCAAATGCTCAAGCGTGAGCTCAAAGCCTTTTTTATGAGAAAGCTCAGCCAGAGGGTGATCCGGTTTGATGACGACAGAGTGTTCCCAAATATAGCAAGGCATGGTCTCGAGTCCTGGGGTCAGTGCCAAAGACTCCGTGGCAACCGCGAGATCGGCCTGCCCGCTCAGAACCATTTGTGCGAGTTGCGGCGGACTGCCCTCGGCAAGCGAAAGATGTACTTTGGGAAACTGTTGGCGAAAAGCCGGGATCACTTTGGGCAACACATAGCGAGCCTGCGTATGCGTACACGCAATCACCAAACTCCCCTCGTCGCGCTTAGCAAACTCATCACTGACTTTTTTGAGATTGTCGATATCTAGCATGATGCGCTCGACAACCTGCGCCACGGCCTTACCGGGCTTGGTTAAGCCCTTGATCCGCTTACCATGACGCTCAAAAATCTGGACGCCAAGCTCATCCTCAAACTCAAGGATCGCTTTGGATACCCCAGGCTGTGAGGTAAACAAACTGCGAGCCGCTTCTGTGAGATTGAAGTCTAGTCGAATGGTTTCACGGACAAAACGAAACTGCTGCAAGTTCATGTTGAATCTCCTGTCAACACGATTATAAGTAATATAGAAAATATTCTAAATAACTTTTTTGAATAAGCTAGTATCTATTAGATGGTTTGTATGCCACTACCTTTCCTCTGCAGCCGAAAACCCATACGCTGAATCCACCAAACAGACAAAACATGCGAGATAATCTACGCATCCACAAACTTAATCACCTCAAGCTTATCAACAGGCAGGACCTATGGACTTCAGCACGCACGTTACCGTCTCCCCCCATCAAATTAAAACCGCAGCACTCGCGATTGGTGTTTTCTCCGATGGCATTTTGAGCACCACTGCTGACATTATTGATCGCGCCAGCCAGGGCGCTGTCCGTACGGTGGTAAAAAGCGAATTTCAAGGTCGTTCGGGCTCCACCCTTGTTTTGCGCGACCTGACCGGTGTGACCGCCGCACGTGTTGTCTTGGTGGGACTCGGCAAGCAAGCTGACTACAGCGCGAAAACTCAAGCGAGCGCTGAACGCGCCTTTGCGAATGTGTGCGTCCAAGCACGCCTGATCGAAGCCGCATCCAGCATCGCAGGTATCGCATATGGCTCAAGCACCCCCAGAGACCGCGCCCGCATCGCAGCGAGCTCAGTCGGCGAAGCCACCTATTACTACGATGCGAGTTTCGGAAAACCGGATATTGAGGCGCGCCCTAAGCTTAAAAAAATCTCCCTCCTCGTCGCCAAAACAGACCAAAGCGCGGCAAACGAAGGGCTCAAAGAAGGCGCAGCACTCGCTCAGGGCATGTCGCTCGCCCGCACGCTAGGCAATATGCCAGGCAACTTGTGTACCCCCACCTACTTGGGTGACACAGCTAAAAAACTGGGCCGTGAATTCAAAAGTATCAAGGTCAGTGTGCTCGATCGCAAACAAATTGAAGCGCTCGGTATGGGCTCCTTTTTATCGGTTGCAAAAGGCTCCGCCGAAGCACCTCGCTTTATCGTGATGCACTACAAAGGCAAGGAAGCCACTAAAAAAGCCGGCAAAGGCACCAAAGACAAAGGTCCCGTCGTCCTCGTCGGAAAAGGCATTACGTTTGACTCCGGAGGGATCTCCATCAAGTCTGCCGGCACGATGGATGAAATGAAATTTGATATGTGCGGTGCAGCGAGTGTACTGGGTACTTTCCGCGCGATCGCCGAGATCGAACTGGCGGGCGAGGTGATCGGACTCATCCCTGCTTGCGAAAATATGCCAAGCGGCACCGCCAACAAACCAGGCGATGTCGTCACCAGCATGTCCGGCCAGACCATCGAGATCCTCAACACCGACGCCGAAGGCCGCTTGGTATTGTGTGACGCGTTAACCTATGCCGAGCGTTTCAAGCCCTCAGCCGTGATCGATATCGCGACCTTAACGGGTGCGTGCGTGGTCGCGTTGGGCGGCGTGAACTCAGGCCTATTCTCAACTGATGACAGCTTGGCTGAAGCCTTGCTTGCCGCAGGCAAACAAGCTCTCGACCCCGCTTGGCGCATGCCACTGGACGAGGCCTACCAAGAGCAACTCAAGTCAAACTTTGCAGACATGGCCAATATCGGTGGTCCCCCAGCCGGAGCAGTCACTGCGGCGTGTTTCTTGTCACGCTTTACCAAAGCTTACAGCTGGGCACATCTCGATATCGCTGGAACAGCTTGGCGCGGGGGCAAAGAAAAAGGCTCAACAGCCCGCCCGGTGCCTTTGCTCGTGCAATACCTCCTCAATCAGGCCTAAGCCCTGTACATGGCGCGTATTCATTTCGCTTTCGGTGCCTCAGAGCGCATTGCCCAAGCCTGCCAGACCACTTTAAAACAGTATCTGGCAGGTCAAAAAATGGTGGTGTACTGCAGCGATGTCGCCCGTTTGCGTCAATATGATCAAAAGCTTTGGGCCGTCGATGAAGCGGCTTTTGTTCCACATGTCTGGGCAGAAGACCCTTTAGCAACCAAAACTCCCATCGTGCTGGTCGCCAAAGACTTAGCGCTCGCCCTCGAAGGCGTCTCCCCGGATACCTGGTTGCTCAACCTGGATGACAGCTGTCCACCCACCTGCGGGACGCTTGAGCGGGTCTTGGAGATTGTTTCGGAGCAACCCCAAGATAAAGAGGCTGCGCGACAACGTTGGCGGACCTACCAAACGGCGGGTCACGACCTCAAGTCTTTTTCGCTACAAAGTACAGCACACCCCTGAGACTAAAATATCCCTACTTTTTGCAAGAAATCTAGCCTTTCAGGGAACTGTAAGGTATGCTTTCAGTCATAGACTTTGGACTCAGTCAATTGGTCGAGTCCTATTTTTGAAAGGAGCTTTAAATGAATGATCCGCGTCCCACACTATCACGCAGTCCCTACCAAACGGGTCCAGCCGAGGTCGTGCGCAACCGGGTTTTGCGCAACACCTATTGGCTGCTGGCGCTTTCACTGATTCCAACCGTCCTCGGCGCTGCTGTAGGCATGTATAGCGGTCTCAACCAAGTCATGACTGCTAGCCCAGGCACGACCGTCATCGTCTTTCTCATAGGCGCCTTCGGTCTGATGTTTGCCGTCGAGAAAAACAAAGAAAACTCCTTAGGCGTCGGCCTGTTACTGCTCTTTACCTTCTTCATGGGTCTCATGCTCTCGCGCATGTTGGGCTTTGTCTTGGAAATGAGTAACGGCACGTCCTTGGTCATGTTCGCGTTTGGCGGCACCGCAGTTGTGTTCGGCGCAATGGCCACACTCGCCACGGCTATCAAGCGCGATCTCTCTGGCCTGAGCAAGTTCATGTTCATCGGCGTCATCGTGCTGTTGCTCGCAAGCGTTGCCAACATCTTCTTGCAGATTCCTGCACTAATGTTGACGGTCTCCGTTCTGGCCATCGTGGTGTTTTCGGCCTTTATGCTGATCGATCTGCAGCGTGTCGTGAATGGCGGTGAGACGAACTATGTTTCAGCGACCTTGGCGATTTACCTCGACGTCTATAACGTCTTTGCAAACTTGCTTGCTATCCTTGGTATTTTTGGCGGCAGTCGCGACTAAGCGACTCACTGCAGTATGCTTTTAGGCCCACTTCGGTGGGCTTTTTCTTTTTCTGTTTTGTTTTAAAGGGAGGCCTACGGTACGTCAAACCGATGCTGGGTCCGGGCGAAGCCCGGACTTCCCTGCGCCCAAGCTTGAGCACATCGCACAACGCCCAAACTCGCCCCAAGGGGCTCAGACAAGGGCGTTGTTCATGCGATGCGCTCTGCGTTGGGCTTGGCTGCGCTGACGGTTTGATGCACCGTAGGCCTCCCTTTAAAACGAAGCGAAGATAAACCGAATACCAACCTTAAATACAAAGCAAAGACACATCTTCACCCGACCAATGCATTACTTCTTTTTATTTAAAAACGAAGCAAACGCCGCTTGCGCTTCTTCTGATTTCAAACGCTCATTGAAATGCGCCCATTCATAATCAAATGCAGCATGAATCTGTGGCCTTAGGCTGTGCTTGAGCATACGCTTGGATGTTTGAAGCGCTTGGGGCGGGAGCACGGCAAGCTCGTTTGCAACGGCCTGTGCATCGTGAAGCGCCTGGCCAGGTGCACTTAGAGCGGTAATAAAGTCCGCATCCAAGGCCTCCTGTGCACTAAAGGGTCGGCCACGCAGCAACCAGTCCGTGGCACGACGTGACCCGACGATTTGCGCCATCAGCATGCTGGAAGCACCTTCGGGACATAACCCAAGTGGCACGAAAGGAATTTTAAATGTGACATTTTCTGCCGCATAAATAAAGTCACAATGCTGCAACAACGTGACACCAATGCCGATCGCACTCCCTTCAACCGCCACCACAATCGGCAAATCACAATCCGCCAAACTACGAAGGAATTTAATTCCGGCACTATCCCCATCGGGCCGAGGCGCTTGAAAGTCTTTAAGATCATTACCCGCAGTGAAATAGTTTTCAGCACCCGTTAAAACAATCGCCCGTACGTCCTTATCCTGTCCCGCTCCCAAAATCTGTTCAGCAAGCCCAAGATAAGTCGCAACATCCAAAGCATTCCGACGCTCTGGACGATTAATCGTCAGAGTCAACACCCCATTATTTTTTTCCGCAAGCACAGTTTGGTTCATCGAAATCGTTCCGAATCTATAAAGACATTGATGATAAGTGGATAAGTGATCATGAACAATAAATGAACATAAACAAGTTTGTAGCCCAAAACGCCAAAATTTGAGGGCAAACAACTCTTGAGGGTCAAAGAAGCGTATCAGACCGTCAGCGCAGCCAAGCCTCGTCCTAAAATCATCGCATCAACAACGCCCTTGTCTGAGCCCCGAAGGGGCGAGTTTGGGCGTTGTGCGATGATCTTAGGACGGGGCGCAGGGCAGTCCAGGCAAAGCCTGGACCCAGCACCGGTCTGACACGCTTCTTTGACCCTCAAGAGCCTCCACCTCAAAATACACCCCCACAAGATCTCTTGACGCTGCCAACAACCTCATGCAAAGCTAACCCCCTACTTAGGAGAACTTAATGCTGACCTTAAAAACCGACGATGGTGTTGATCTAGTCTACGAAACCTATGGTTCGGGCACCCCGATTGTTTTTGTCCACGAATTTGCCGGACACAAAGAAAGCTGGGAACCCCAAGTGCGTCATTTCGCGCGGCAACATCAAGTGATTACCTACAACGCACGCGGCTACCCTCCCTCAGCCGTACCACCCAATGTTTCTTCTTACTCACAAAATCGCGCCGTTGCAGACATTATTGCCGTGATGGATCATCTAAACATTCAAAAAGCCCACATTGTTGGTTTATCGATGGGTGGCTTTGCCACGCTGCATTTTGGTCTACAGCATCCCGATCGCGCCTTGTCCTTATGCGTCGCAGGTTGTGGTTATGGCGCCGAACTCGACCAGCAAGAGCAATTTAAAAAAGAAGCCGAAGCCAGCGCCGACATGCTGCTCAAGCAAGGCATGAAAGCCTTTGTAGACAAATATGCGCATGGACCAACCCGCATTCCTTTTGAACGCGCCGATCCTCATGGCTTTGCTGAATTTAAACAGCAGTTTTACGGGCACTCGGCCCTTGGCTCAGCCAACACTCAACTCGGTGTACAACGTGAGCGTCCTTCGCTCTACAACCTTAAAGAAAAACTCGCTAAACTCACTGTACCCACATTGATTTTTAACGGTGACGAAGACTGGCCCTGCCTCGCACCAGGTCTGATGCTCAAGCAAACGATTCCTTCAGCCGCCTTAGCGATTTTGCCCAATTGTGGTCATACGATGAATATCGAAATGCCCAATGAGTTCAACCATGTCTTAGGCAACTTCATTGGACATGCTGAAAGCGGTCGTTGGCCGATGCGCGACCCACGTGCAATGGTCACCTCGATCACTGGCATCAAGGATTAATGCCCTCCGTCATGACACTCACATTGGCTGAAAATTTTAGGGCTATTTTTTATACGCCCTTTTATTTACTCAAAGCACTCGGTCTGGCCGAACAGGCCGGTCTAGAGCTGAGATGGTTGCCGCCGGGCTCGCCTGGCGGCGCGATTGATGCGATTAAAAATGGTACCGTAGATTTGACTTGGGGAGGTCCCATGCGTGTGATGAAAGATCACGACACGACGCCCTCCAACGGACAATCCCTCTTGTGTTTTGGTGAAGTCGTCTCACGCGATCCCTTCTTTTTGCTCGGTAAAAAGCATCTCGGCCGCTTCGAACTTGCTCAGCTCAGGCAGCTTCGCTTGGCTCAAGTTTCAGAGGTCCCGACCCCTTGGTTATGCCTGCAGGCGGATCTGCGGGATCTGGGATTGAATGTTTCAGAAATTGAGGACGCACTCACACGCGGCTTGAGTATGTCCGAACAAATCCAGGCACTTAAAGCGGGCACAATCGATGTCGTTCAACTCTTTGAGCCGGTCGCAAGCGAGTTATTATCCGACCCAGCTTATCAAATCCTTTATGCTGCACATACTCGCGGCCCTACGGTTTACACCACCTTGATATGCTCTCGCGATGGCTGGAAAAAAAACCATGTCGCCTTTACCGCGCTGAGAGATATTTTGGGTGAGTTGCAGAAATGGATGCACACACAAACGCCCGCCACGATTGCAAGTCACGTTCAAAGCTTCTTTCCAGAGCTGAGCATTCAACAACTCGAGAGCGCTCTTGAACGTTATTTACACAATGATGTCTGGGCTCAGTCGCCCGAGATGTCCAAAGCTGGTTTTGACAGATTATCCTATAGCCTGCAGAGTGGTGGTTTCATTCGTACGCAGATTGACTTTGCATCTTGCATCACACCTTTAGACATATAAAACATCTAGCCTTTTACGGAGTTCTGCATATGAATACTTTTCGCCTCACTCGATGGTTAGCCGCCTCGGTCGCCAGTCTTGGTTTGCTTCACAGCGCTGCCCAAGCGCAGACACCAGCGCTCTATCCTAGTCGTCAACTCCAGTTAATTGTCCCCTTCCCCGCGGGCGGACCGACTGATATCGTGGCGCGACTCTATGCACAACAACTGTCAAAACTCGCGGGACAGCCCGTCGTTGTTGAAAACATGGCCGGTGCTGCAGGGATGATTGGCACACAAAATGCCGTGCGTGCCGAACCCAACGGCTACACCATTCTTTTTAGTACCGCCAGCACCAGCGTGATGAACGAAGTGGTACGTAAAAAAGTGCCTTATAACTTCCAGAAAGATTTCTCGATGATCGGTTTAATCGCCGATGCACCTCACCTATTGGTGGTCGGCGTCTCCGTTCCGGTTAACAACGTAGCCGAACTCATCGCACTCGCGAAAAAAGAACCTGGCAAACTGAGCTATTCCTCAGCAGGTACAGGCAGCATCGTACAGATGGGTGCCGAACTCTTTCGCACTCAAACCGGTACCGAACTCATGCACGTCCCCTACAAAGGGGGTGCCCCCGCGACCTTGGCTGTTTTGCGTGGCGAAGTCACCCTCAACGTGAACGATCTGAGTACCTTCCAGGCTCAAATCGCCGAAGGCAAACTCAAGCCCTTGGCTGTTGCACATACCAGTCGCCTGAAGCCCTTACCAAATGTGCCGACCTTTACAGAACTCGGCATGCCAGGGATTGTGTCAAGCTCTTGGTGGGGCATTGCTGTTCCCGTCAAAACACCTGCTGCGATTCAAACAAAGTTGCGCGAGTGGAATCAAAAAATTGTCACAAACCCAGAATATGTTGCCCGCCTGGCTGAAATGGCGTTCGAACCTATCAACATAACACCCGATCAAACAAAAGTCTTTATCGATGCCGAGATCAAAAAATGGCAAGCAGTCGCAAAAGCTGCCAACATTCAATTGGATTAATCATGACGGACACTTCTTCCATTTTGCGTGCTCTAGAGGCGCTAGATACCAATACAGTATCTGACGCACTCGACTTCATGAGCTTGCCTGGAGCAACCTTTGGTTTGAGGCCCTTATGGGATTGCCCTAAAATCGTCGGCCGTGCGGCGACGATTTTGTTGGGTCCCAAACAAGGTACAGCACCCACGGTGCATCTGATCACTCCCGTGATCACCAGCATCACGACCGACGACAAAATCCTAGTGATCGCGGGTGGCCCCGAAGGTATTTCCTGCTGGGGCGATATTCTGGCAAACGCTTCAAAGATGAAAGGCATCAGGGGCTCTGTCATCGATGGCGTCAGTCGCGACATCGAAGGCAGCGAGTCTATCGGCTACCCCGTCTATGGACGTGGCGTGACAATGATTAGCGCACGCAATCGCATCATCCAGATCGATTCAGGCAACCCTGTGCAAATGGCGGGTGTGACCGTTCATGAAAATGATTACGTGATTGCGGATCGCTGTGGCACCGTATTTGTACCGGCAGCCAAAATCGAGGAAGTGATTGCTTTAGGTCAGCGCATTGCCGCCCGTCAGGACGGCATGGTGCAAGCTGTGCGAGCCGGACAGTCTGTCGAAGAAGTCATGCATGACAAAAAGTTTGAGGCTATCCGGCACGGCTAAACACCTCATGCGGTCAGGCCGACCGTCATCCCGCCGCAGACATACAACAGTTGGCCTGTCAAAAATCCTGCTTTGCGATCTAAAAACATACGGACCACGTGGGCGATTTCCTCAGGTTCGCCAAAGCGTCCCACAGGAATCGATTCTGCAATCTTTTTAGTTTGAGGCAAATCAGGCGGATTGTTCGCTAAAAAAAACTCTGTCGCAATCGGTCCCGGAGCAATCGTATTGACAGTAATGCCGTCAGCCGCTGTCTCCAAAGCCCAGGTGCGGGTCATCCCCGCCAAGCCCGCCTTGGTACCCCCATAGATCGTCCGTCCGGACTTTCCGAGTGCGGCACGACTGCCAATGTTGACAATGCGGCCAAACTTATTGGCGCGCATCGCCGGCAAGACGGCCTGCGTCATGATCAATGGTGCAATCATGTTGAGCGACATCATGTCCTCGATTTGCTCGACTGTGATATCCTCGATCTTGCCGAGATGAATCATGCCGGCATTATTGACGAGGTTGAGGATGTCTTTTTTAGCGGCCCAGTCAAACGCAGCCTCGCGGGCGCGTTTGGGATCGCCGAGATCGACGGATTCAAAAATTTCTCCAGGCAACAACTGCGCAGGTGCAGTCCGACTGAAATTGATGACTTCATAGCCATCTTCAATCAGTGACTGCACCACAGCGCGACCAATCCCCCGGCTACCGCCGGTCACGAGTGCTGTGGTGCCTGTCATTTTATTGCGCCTTAATGTCGCGTTCTTTGATGAG
Source organism: Bordetella parapertussis (assembly GCA_945897365.1). Classification (GTDB taxonomy): domain Bacteria; phylum Pseudomonadota; class Gammaproteobacteria; order Burkholderiales; family Burkholderiaceae_B; genus Zwartia; species Zwartia parapertussis_A. Next base: position 30,956 of record CAMDFD010000025.1, read on the forward strand.
CTTGCCCCACTTGGCACGCTCGGCCGCTTCGAACTTGGCCAAATCAGGTCCAAACAAGTTGCCGGGAACCGCCGCCAGACGCTGATAAGCCTCAATGACTTTGGCCGATTTCAAGCCAACACGTGCAGCTTCGATCAGCTTGTCCATCACAGGCTGTGGTGTGCCCTTTGGAGCGTAGATCGCAAACCAAGCTGTGACATCAAAACCCTTGACACCACCTTCAGCAAAGCTGGGCAAGCTGGGCAACATCGGCGTACGCTCAAGCGAAGTCACTGCAATGCCACGCACGCGAGAACCATCTTTAATCTGAGCGATCGAGCCTGAAAGGTTATCAAACAACAAATCAATCTGACCGCCGATCAAAGCAGGCATCGAGGCTGATACACCTTTGAAAGGTACATGGAGTAATTCAACACCCGCCATCGCCTCAAAATATGCACCTGTCAAATGCGGTGACGAACCGATACCGGGGGTGCCGTAGCTCAGTTTTTTATTTCCGGCGGCACGCGCAGCTGTGATCACATCTCCCAGGTTTTTCCATGGGGAAGTGGCAGACACTACCAAGACGTTCGGTGTGGTGGATACCAGGGCAATCGGGACCAAATCGGTCGCTGGATCAAATTGCATTTGGCTGTAGATAAACTGATTGATTGCCTGCGTTCCAATCGTCCCTAAGCCAATCGTGTAACCATCGGGCTTGCTGCGAGCGACTTGCGTCAAGCCGACGTTACCAGCTGCCCCCGGCTTATTCTCAACAATCACGGTCTGCTTAAGCGTCGCTTCCATCGCCTGAGCGATAGAGCGTCCGAAAATATCTGCTGCACCGGCAGTTGGGTAAGGCACAATTAAGGTCACTGGGCGCGTGGGGTAATTTTGCGCGTGGGCAACACCAAGCGTAGCAGATCCCAATGCGAAAGCAGCCGTGATGGCGCGGATGACGAAACGTGTTGATTTCATAGTTTCTTGCTCCTTTAGATATACGCTTTTGGTGAAGCGTTTGTCATTCGTAATATTCAAAAAAAGTGCGTAAATTAGTACTATAGTAAGAGTTCTACAGGATCACTATAGCAGCACACAGTCGATCACTGTATAAAGTCCATTTGAGGCAATCCATGTTTTTTTCTGAACGCATGGCCGCACTGGCCAAGAGCCATGGTCAGCACCCTGCACTCATTGACCAAGATGTCACCACAACCTTTGCTCAGTTGCATGCGCAGTCCCTACAGTTGGCGGGCAACCTCGCGCAACAGGGGATCGGCCCCCAGGATCGCGTCGCAGTCTGGCTGCCTAATTGTCTCGCTTGGCTACAAACATTTCTGGCTTGTGCCCATCTCGGTGCGACAGTTCTGGCTGTCAATACGCGCTTTCGTAGCCAGGAAGTTGCCGATATCGTTGGTCGTGGTAAAGCGGACTGGCTGTTAATGTGGCCCGATTTTAAAGGCATTGCATTTGCAGAGATTTTGGCAGACGTCCCCAAAGAAGTATTATCCAGGCTGCGCGCCATCATGACACTTGGCGACATCCAAGGCGCGGCCACTCAGGCCATCGCCGCGCGTGGCTATCAGGTCCTTGGTTACAAAGCCTTGCTCGACACCCCTAGCGTACCTCCCCCAGCGTTTGGCAATGCTGGCGTGCTGTGTTTTACGACCTCGGGCACCACCTCTTTACCCAAATTTGTCCTGCATGATCAAGCAACCCTGATCAAGCATGGCGAGATTATGCAGCATGCATACGGCTACGACGCGAACAGTCGCATTTTAGCGAGCGCACCCTTTTGCGGTGCCTTTGGCTTTTCCACCCTCACGGGTGGGCTCGTGACGGGATGCACGACCGTCAGTGAGCCAGTGTCCGATACACACAGCACGTTGGCTCAAATCCGTAAGCATCACGTGACCCACACTTATGCCAATAATGAGTCAATTTTGAAACTCTTCGAGAGTGCCCAGTCTCCCGCAGATTTTAAAAGCTGCAAACTATTCGGTTTCGCTAGCTTTTCACCAGCAATCAATAGCTTGCTAGAACAGGCCGAACGCAATCACGTTGAACTCACAGGTCTCTATGGCTCAAGCGAACTACAAGCACTCGTGGCTGCTCAGCCAACAGACGCTTCACAGGGAGACACGAGCGTCAGATATTTATCGGGCGGTCGTTTGATACACACTGAGGCCCGTGTTCGGACGTCTGATCCAGAAACAGGTCGCGTTCTCAAACAAGGCGAGTCAGGCGAGATCGAAATTTATAGTCCTAGTCGCATGGTGGGCTACCTAGATCAACCCGAAGCTACGAAAAAAGCCCTCACCTCCGATGGCTATTTCAAAACAGG
>CAMDFD010000026.1 GCA_945897365.1 Bordetella parapertussis
GGAACAAACATGCTGCTTTATGACATGACTGTAGGGATGAACCCGCGCCGCGTGCGTATTTTTTTGGCGGAAAAGGGGCTTACGATTCCGACGCGTCAGGTCGATGGTGTCAAGCGTGAAAACCTCACCCCAGAATTTCGCGCAATGAACTCTCTGGGTAAGGTTCCAGTGCTTGAGTTGGATGACGGTACGTTATTGACCGAGTCTGTCGCGATCTGTCGCTATCTTGAGGCACTTCATCCAGAAAAACCACTTTTTGGTCGTACTGATTTAGAAAAAGCTCAAGTCGATATGTGGACTCGACGCATTGAGTTTGAAATCGTTGCTCCGATTGTCAGCCACTTTCAGCACACAGGCGAATACTGGATTGGTCGCCTCACGCAAGAGCCCGTCTGTGGCGAGTATGCGCGTAATCGGGCATTTGATGCATTTGCTTGGCTCGATCGTGAGCTGGCCGGTCGCGAATTTATCGCCGCGGATCACTACACAATCGCAGATATTGTTGCCCAATGCGGCTTTCTAGTCGGCAAGGCGACCGGTACACGCATCCCACCTGAGCTCAAAGAACTCAATCGCTGGTACACCTCTGTGGTCGCACGTCCGACTGCGAGGGCATAGCAATGAACACTTCGACTGCGGTCGTAACGCAACAAAAGGTTTGCTTGATCGTCGGGGCGGGTGATGCAACGGGGAGCGCCATTGCAAAACGTTTTGCACAAGCAGGCTTTACAGTCTGTGTGACGCGTCGTACACCCGAGGCTAGCGCAACACTGGTGCAACGTATCCAAGCAGCGGGTGGTTGTGCGTTGGCCTATCAACTCGATGCGCGCCACGAGGACGAGGTCATCGCACTCTTTAAAAAAATTGAAAGCGAAGTGGGGTCTCTTGAGGTCGTGGTCTTTAATGTGGGTGGGAACGTGCGCTTTCCGCTGCTCGAAATGACCGCAGAAAAATATTTTAAAACTTGGGAAATGTGCGCGCTGGCCGGCTTCTTGGTCGGACGCGAAGCAGCGCGCATGTTGTTACCCAAAGGGCGTGGCACGATTTTGTTTACGGGTGCGACTGCGAGCTTAAGGGGTGGGGTAGGTTTCAGTGCCTTTGCGGGTGGTAAAGCGGCGTTGCGCGCATTGGCGCAAAGCATGGCGCGAGAGTTTGGCCCACAGGGCTTGCATATTGCCCATGTCGTGGTGGATGGTGTGATTGATTCAGAGCGTGTTCGCAGCACGCAACCAGAGCGTGTTGCGGCCTTGGGACCTCAGGGCTTGCTTGAACCAGACAGTATCGCTCGCGCGTATCTCTGGCTGCATGAACAAACCCCTGATGCCTGGACCTTTGAGTTAGATCTGCGACCAGGGGTTGAAAAGTGGTAGTTTTAATTACTTAGGAAACACAAAAGTGACTGTCGCACGAGCTCCCCAACCTGTCGCGCCACCTGGTATTGAGCTTAAGTAGTAAATTCCGCCAGCACTGAATTGAACCGGCAATCCACCGAAGACTTCTAACTTTGAGACACCAGCATAAAGCGGGTTTGAGGTGCGACGCGCATCATAGTTGTACTGAGCCTGCATATTGGTAGAGAAAGTCCAGGAATCTTTGTTGGTGTAGGCGAGAAAAGGTTGGCCATACAGATTGTTCTGTGTTCCATAAGATGGATCTCCTCCCACGCTCCAGGACTGATAACCCAACAGACCATAAGTCCAAGGGCCATCTCTGTTCAAGACAACACCAGTCACACCCACACCCGTTTGTTGTGAGCCGTAAAAGCCATTGTTGTTCAGAGGTGCAGAGAGGTAAGGTCCAATGCCCCAGATCCAGGAAGATCCAGTCTTGGGTGCATAAAATGATTCAATCGTTATATTGGATATGCCGAAGCCGTTCTGGCCATTCACACCGTTCAAATTAACAGCCGAAAGAATGGGTCGAACGATAAATAGATCGCCACCACCCAAACTGATAGGCGCGACAGGCTGCAGCAAAAAAGTTTGATCTTTGCCTTTTTGGTTTGCGCCGATACCACGATTGAATTGAACCTGGATCGGAACTGAAATCATATCCGCGATCGGATTCGCGAGCTGCTTAGCAATTCCCTGCTTATCTAGCGGCACCTTGATGGGCGTTGGGTTTCCCGACTTTTCTTTTTCAGCGGCACCAACGCTCGCTGAAATTCCTTGTGCAAAGGGAGAACTCACTAAACAGGTTGCAAGCAACGTAGTCGAAATAACTTTTAAAAAGGAAGTCATGAAATTTCCAAAAAGATATCCTAAACACATATCCCAAACACATTATTCATTCACGGATTTTTTTGGGAGGCGTTTTACTAAAGAAAACGCAACAATGACAGCTATTATATGAAATATGGCCGTAATGAGTAAAGCCTCTGTAGCACAAGACCTACTCAATGTCTTGCACCGATGTGACAACCGTAAACGGGGTTATTTCTCGGAGAGCTATTGCCTGTTAGCATTAAGTAGTGGTGTCAGGTTAACTTTTAATTTGGAGTTTTTATGTTCAGTCATGTGATGGTTGGTGCAAATGATCTCGAAGCATCAAGAAAGTTTTACGACGCGGCTCTTGGTGCCTTGGGTATCAGCCCAGGCGTGCTGAATCGTGATATCCGCTATTTTTACAGAACCCCCACGGGTGTGTTTGCGTTTACCTTGCCGTTGGATAACAAGCCTGCAACACCTGCCAATGGTGGCACAATCGGCTTTATGGCGAAGTCTGCTGAGTTAGTCGATGCTTTTCATGCAGCAGGCATTGCAAACGGTGGCGTCACCTGTGAAGATCCTCCAGGCTATCGCGAAGGTCCTGCGGGAAAAATGTATCTCGCTTATTTGCGCGACCCGATTGGGAACAAAATCTGCGCGATGGTCAGGGCGCCTAAGTAAGGCGGGATAGATGCGTGCGATATGAAAATAGCAGCCACTGGCTGCTATTTTTTTGAAGTTTTTATTTGTTCAGTTCGTCTTTAGCTGCCCCGCTAATTTGAGTGATGCTCGCAATGCGTCATTGATACGTGTTTGCCATCCCTCGCCACTGGCGCGAAGTGCTGCAAGTACGTCCGCATCCAAGCGAAGTTTTACGGGTTCTTTAGGTGTGGAAGACTTAGGTCTGCCACGCGCTTTTAACTTGGTGCCTTTGTACAGGTCGGCTGACTTGAAAAATACCTCTGTCAACTCGGGTGCATCGTCAGGATCTTTCCAGGTGGCGGTTGTAGAGCGCTTTTTCGCGGTCATTTCCTTTCCTCATGCTGATAATAGGGCGGGCCTTGCCGCGAGGTGTCCAGACCAGCACCACTAATCGGCTATCTAAGCAACCTACTGTGATGAATCGGTCTTCTTCGTATGCAAATCTCATATCTTGAGCCGTGAAATGTAAACCCTCGAATATTTCGAGGGCTCGCGCAAAATCTAAACCACGCTCCAGAAAAGTAATCTTTCGTTTTTCTTATTCGAAATGAATTTCCACTTATTTATTGTACCCCCATTAAATATAGTGTGTCAGCCTATTAATACTGACTTAGCTCACATTCTGCATGTTGAGATGCGAGAGGCGCAATATGACAATACAGTCCTGTTGCCTTGGTTTGGGGGCACCAGTCGGTGCGAATCAACGCAAGATCATCTGTCATTAAATTGCAATACACCGCAAATAAGATGTAACAAATATTGAACAGCTTTTATAAATCTGCTCATTTTTATTGACCATCACACTGTCACATTTTGCGGAGTATTCCTATGAAACTGAGCTACTTGGTTAAAACTGCTTTGTCAGGTGCTTTCGTTGCACTGTTGGCGATGCCTGCTGTTGCGCAAAAGACCGTCTTATCGGTTTATTCCGCTCTTGAAAACGATCAACTTGGTCCTTACAAAAAAGCCTTTGAGGCAGCGCATCCTGATATAGAAATTGCATGGGTGCGTGACTCTACTGGCATCATCACAGCCCGTATCTTGGCCGAAAAAGATAATCCCCGTGCCGATGTGATCTGGGGTCTCGGTGCATCGAGTGTCGCTCTGTTTGACAGCATGGGTTTGTTGTTGCCTTATAGCCCAAAGGGTGTTGATCAGCTCAAACCCGTGTTTCGTAGCACCAAGAACCCTACCTCTTGGACTGGCATGGATGCCTGGTTGGCAGTCATGTGTTTCAACACCATTGAAGCTGGCAAAAAATCAATGCCAAAGCCTGTGTCATGGGCCGACTTGACTAAGCCCATTTATAAAGACTCCATCGTGATGCCTAACCCTGCCTCCTCCGGTACGGGTTATCAGGCTGTCTACGCCTGGTTGCAGTTGATGGGAGAAAAAGGCGGTTGGGAGTTTATGGATAAGCTGCATCAAAACGTTGCCGTCTATACACACTCTGGCTCTGCACCTTGTGTGCAAGCCGCGAAGGGTGAGCGTGTGGTCGGTATTGGTGTTGATATGCGTGGCGCGAAAGAGAAAACAGCAGGTGCACCGCTTGACGTGATTCTGGCCAAGGAAGGTGCACCTTGGGATATGGAAGCGACTGCCATTGTCAAAGGCACAAAAAAATTAGCTGCAGCACAAAAATTAGCGGATTTCGCGGTGACAAAAGCCGCCTATGAGATGTACGGTAAGTTCTACGCCATCGTGGGTTACCCAGGTTTAAACCCTGCACCGCCAAACTATCCTGCCAATGCTGAAAGCGCCATGGTCAAGATCGATTTAGTCAAAATGGGTGAAGAGCGTGCCCGTATTTTGGCCGAGTGGACCAAGCGTTATGACGCGAAGTCAGCACCTAAGCCAGTAGCGAAGTAAATCTATTGATATCGGGTAGCGCCTCGCGTCATTCCGTGTGAGTTTCAGGGGCGCTGCATGCGCCCCTGTCTTATTTAATGTGTTTGTGTGAGCGCGATGACCGTCCCCTACCTTGATGTGAACAATATCAACAAACGCTTCGGTCATTTCTGGGCATTGCGTGATGTCTCACTTCAAATCAGCCCCGGAGAGTTCGTTTGTTTTTTAGGACCCTCTGGCTGCGGCAAGACAACGTTGCTGCGCATCATTGCCGGCTTAGAAAAGCAAGACAGTGGCTCAATTTTGCAAAGGGGACGCGACATCTCGGGCTTACCCCCTTCGCAACGTGATTTTGGCATCGTCTTTCAGTCTTACGCTTTGTTTCCCAATTTAAATGTGCGCGACAACGTGGGCTATGGCTTGCAAGGTAAAGCGTGGTCGCGTGAAAAACGCCAAGTGCGCGTGGATGAATTATTAAGCTTGGTCGGCTTATCCGCCTCAGCGAGCCAATATCCTGCGCAATTATCGGGAGGGATGCAGCAGCGTGTCGCCTTAGCGCGCGCCCTCGCGACATCTCCCGGTTTGCTATTACTCGACGAACCACTGAGTGCCTTGGATGCCAGAGTGCGTGCACATTTACGCACTGAGTTGCGACAATTGCATCAGCGCCTCGGGGTAACGACGATCATGGTCACGCACGATCAAGAAGAAGCACTGAGCTTGGCTGATCGGATCGTGGTGATAAACCAAGGCTGCATCGAACAAGTCGGTACACCTCAAGAAATTTACCAACAACCCCGCAGTGCCTTTGTCGCAGATTTCGTTGGTAAAACAAATCCCCTGCAAGTACAGTGCCTCTCGCCAGGACTTTTCAACTGGCACGGAGTCGAATTAAGCTGCGAACACTCTGCGCCACAGTCTTTGGGTGATATGTTTACTTTGGCTTTAAGGCCAGAGGACATCGTGTTACACGATCACGACCGTCCTCATCTACAGGCAAGTAATTTTTATGCAGCACAAGTACAAGACCTAGAATTTTTAGGCGCCTTTTGTCGGGTTCGGGTGCATCTTCCCATTAATGGTCAAAGTTTGGTGGCCGATGTGCCCAGTGCACAGGCATCACGCATGGGTTTGAAACACTCCCGTCAAGTTTTTGTTGACCTGTCTGCCGAGCGTATGCAGGTCTTTGGTCCGAACGCTAGCGTGGCGTGATGTTGAAATATTGGCGAGGGCTTGACTTCGACAGTGCTTGGATGCGCGTGGGCGTGTTACTGCTCGGATTATGGCTGTTAGTGACTTTAGTCTTACCCTTGGGCATTTTGCTGAGCAAGAGTTTCGAAGACGCGAATGGCACTTGGGTGGGACTCAGCAACTACGTCCGCTATGTTGAGACTCCCTCCTTGACGCATTCCTTGTGGAATAGTGTGTGGGTCTCAACGGTGGTGGCAGTCATTACACTCACCTTTGCTTACGTCTATGCCTTCGCCTTAACGCGCAGCGCCATGCCAGGCAAAGGGATTTTTAAGGCCTTGGCCTTGATCCCAATTTTGGCGCCTTCTTTACTACCAGCGATCTCCTTGATTTATTTGTTTGGTAATCAAGGGCTTTTAAAAGATTTGCTTGCTGGAGCGTCGATTTATGGTCCGTTGGGTATCGTGATTTCTCAGGTATTTTATTGCTTCCCACACGCCTTGATGATCTTGGTGGTCGCGCTGAGCATGGCCGATGCCAGGCATTACGAAGCAGCCCGTGTGCTGGGTGCCTCGCCTTTTCGCACCTTTATGACAGTGACCTTGCCAGGCAGTAAGTATGGCCTGATTAGTGCGGGCTTTGTGGTGTTTACGTTGGCCATTACCGATTTTGGGATTCCCAAGGTCATTGGCGGGCGGTTCAATGTGTTGGCGACGGATATTTTTAAACAGGTGATTGGTCAACAAAACTTTTCAATGGGTGCAGTCGTTGGATTCATACTGCTTTTGCCTGCCGTATTAGCTTTCGTCGCAGATCGCTGGGTGCAGCATCGTCAAGTCGCTTTGCTCAGTGGTCGCTCGGTGCCGTTAATTCCTTCCCGACACATACCGCGCGATCTCAGCTTGTTGATTTTTTGTGCACTCGTTGCAGGTGCTCTTTTGGTGATGATGGGCATGGCGGTTTGGGCTTCCTTCGTCACGCGTTGGCCTTATAACCTCAATTTAACCTGGGCAAATTATCAATTTGAAAACTTTGATAGCGAGGGTTGGAATGCTTATTTCAACTCTTTGCGTATGGCCGCTTGGACCGCGGTGGTAGGTACTTTGGTTGTATTTACAGGCGCATTTGTACTGGAAAAAACACGAGGGTTTGTTTTGATTCGTCACGCTACGCAGTTGATGGCCATGCTATCTATGGCAGTGCCGGGCTTGGTATTAGGTTTGTCCTACATATTCTTTTTTAATGCGCCTGGACACCCACTGGGTTTCATATACGGCACGATGGCGATATTGGTACTGAACTCGGTTGCGCATTTCTACACTGTCAGCCACATTACGGCGACGACAGCCCTCAAGCAATTAGATAGTGAGTTTGAGTCAGTGTCAGCGTCACTCAAAATCTCTGTCGGTCGCATGTTCAAACGCGTCACGGTACCGGTTTGCATGCCTGCGATCTTGGATATCAGTATTTATTTTTTTGTGAATGCGATGACGACTGTTTCAGCGGTGATTTTTTTGTATGGTTCTCATACAAAGTTGGCTGCTGTCTCTATCGTACATATGGATGAAGCGGGTTTCACCGCAGCTGCAGCTGCAATGGCGGTCGTCATCGTAGCCACCTCAGCTGCGGTAAAAGTCATACACAGTCTGCTGACGTATCAGCTGCGTCGAAAAACTCAAGCATGGCGCTTACGCTGATTTTGCGCTGAAATCATTCATAACTGCTGATGTCAAATGTTAATCTAATCAGTATTCTGCTTATTAATGATGACTTGGAGACATAAAATGAATAAAAACTCAAATTTCCTTCGGAAATTCTTGCTGTTATTGAGCGCAATGTTAGTGAGCTCAATGACATGGGCGATAGAACCCGCGGTGAAAACCCCGCAGGTTGACACACCCAAGAGACTGTTACTCATTGGAAATAGTTATCTTTACTATGGTGACAGTCTCCATAATGTTCTTCGTAATCTCGTCATTGCAGACAATCCCAGCATAACAAAGTCTCTTCAATATAAGTCTGCCACGATTGGTGGCGCAAGCTTAGATCACCACAACATTGATTGGTTGACGAAGCCTGGACAGATTGGTGTTAAAGATCCGTTTGAGCTTGTGATTCTGCAAGGGCACAGTGCAGCTGCGATTAATGATAAGCAAGGAACTGTTCATATAGATGCCGCTAAAAAAGCGGCTGCGCTCATTGCTGAGCGTGGTGGCAAAGTGGCCCTGTATATGCCGCATTCCTATGTCGCACCCCACAAGCAGACCGCATCTGAAAATGATCAAAAAAATCGTGATTATTACGTCAAGCTGGGTAATGAACTCAATGCACTCGTGATTCCTGTTGGAATGGCCTTTGCAGAAGCTTATAAAAGAGATCCTCAGCTCAAGCTGCATAAATCTTATGATGGCAGCCACCCTTCAAGGGCAGGAACCTACTTAGCGGCTGCAACAGTCTATGCGGCTGTGTATGGTCGCTCACCGGTCGGTAACACCTTTGACGCCTTCGGTGAGGTCGATCCCAAAACTCGCATGTTGTTGCAACAAGTGGCTTGGGATACTGTTAAGAAATTTTATGGGCAATAAATGCTCGGTTTCATCTTTTTGCAATATATCTCTGTCATGTTGACGAGATATGAGAAAGAACATCGAGCTTGTCTATTTCAACGCGGGTGGCGGACATCGCTCTGCTGCGCTTGCGCTTCAGGAAGTTATGACACAGAGACATCCTGAATGGGATGTTTCACTGGTCAATCTTTTTGAGGTGATTGATTCTGAAAGATATTTTCAGAAGCTGACGGGATTTGCTCCGGAGGATTTATATAACCTTCGACTCAAAAAGGGCTGGACTAGGGGGCTTGCGACAGAGCTTAAGATTTTTCAGGCCATGATTCGTCTGACGCATGTCAAACTGAAAAATAAAATTGAAAAATATTGGAAAGAGCGTCAACCAGATTTGGTTGTTTCCTTAATACCTAATTTTAATAAAGTGATGTATGAGTCACTCAGAGACGCCTGTCCTAGCGTGCCTTACGTGACTGTATTGACGGATTTGGCAGACTATCCCCCTAATTTTTGGATTGAGCCCAATCAAGAGCAGTCCTTGATCTGTGGAACGGATCGTGCCGTATTACAAGCCGTTGAAGCGGGCTATCGAGAAACTCAGATCATGCAAGTATCAGGCATGATTATGCGACCCTCTTTTTATCAGTCCGAAAAGATTGATCGAAAGGCACGATATGAAGAGTTAGGTTTAGCTCCGCATCTTCCCACAGGTTTAGTCATGTTTGGAGGACATGGATCAACCCAAATGGTCAAGATTGCCAAAGATCTAAGCAATAGACAGATGATCTTTGTATGCGGTCATAACGAGTTGTTAGCTAAAAAAATAAAAGCACTCAAACCGTCAGTCAAGCATGTTGTGTACGGCTTTACCTCAGAGATCAATCTCCTCATGCAGCTCAGTGATTATTTTATTGGGAAGCCTGGGCCGGGGAGTTTGAGTGAGTCGATCCATATGGGGCTACCTGTTGTTACCTTTAAAAATGCTTCAACGATGCCACAGGAGCGTTTCAATACAAGTTGGGTCACCGATCATCAATATGGGCTTGTGATCTCCACGATGCGAGACTTGCCCGGAGCGGTTGAGAAAATGATTGTGGAGTTATCTGTTTTCAAGGCTCATGTTGCAGCGACGAATAATCGTGCTGTCTTCGAGGTGGTCGAAGCATTAGACCGGATCATTCATCCAAAATCTCATTCTTTTCTATGAGGGTGTAGACTGATTCAGCATGATTTATGTTTGTGAGTGGAACGTCATGCCAAAAATGAATAGACCTTAATGATTTTACATAATATAGAAAAAATTCCGAAGAGAAAAAATATGATGAACTGTATAAATTCATTTTTTAAAAAAATACTGAACGTTCTCTTTTTATTATTATTGTCATTTGCGATGAATACATCTATCGCTCAGGGATTTTCATTCATCGCCTTAGGTGATATGCCATATGGCAAGCCAGATACATCGTATCCTCCCTACCGGGGATTGATCGCTGCGGTCAATCAATCTAAGCCGCTCTTTTCTATCCATGTGGGTGATTTTAAAAGTGGCGCTACCGAATGTTCCGATCAGGAATTTTCGGAACAACTCAAGCATTTCGCAATGTTCGAGGCTGGAGTTGTTTTTACTCCTGGAGATAATGACTGGACGGACTGTTACCGCCGAAGTAATGGTTCGTATGACCCGCTTGAGCGTTTAGCAAAATTGCGGAAAGATTTTTATAAGCCCAAGGAATCACTAGGTGCAAAACCATTCCCTCTAGTCAGTCAACCAGAAGTAGATCCAAAAAATACGTTGTATGTTGAAAATCAACGTTGGGTCGTAGACGAGGTGTTATTTGTAACGTTGCATATCGTGGGTAGTAATAACAATTTTGAAACACGCAATACACAGGCTACAAATGAGTTTTTTGCGCGTGATGCTGCCAACATTACCTGGATCCACGAGGCATTCAAGCTTGCTGAAAAGAATCAATATCGGGCGATTGTGTTCGCCTTTCAGGCGAATGTATTTTTTAGTCGATCAATGTTGGAGGATTATCCAGCCTGGTCTGGATTCAGAAATAGCATTGGTCAGACACTTTTACCTCTAGCCAAGGCTTGGAATAAACCAATTTTGATTATTCATGGTGATGGTCATCAGTTTCATTTCGATCAACCCTTTAAGCTCAAAGGCCAAGCGATGTCGAATATCACTCGGCTTGAGGTTCCAGGAGCGTCTGATGTGCGTGCGGTCAACGTCAAGGTAGATCTCTCTAAAGATCAGGTCTTTGGTGTTTCGTTGATTTCGCCACTAGATAGGCGTTGAGAGTGTACGAAGGAAAGTCATATCATCAGTAATGATGGTATCTAGACCCATTTCTAATAAGTCCATCGCCTTATCTACATCATTGACCGTATAGGCCATGCAGCGCAGACCCAGATCATGGCACTCTTGAATGAGTGATAGGGTATAGATTGGATAATGACATGCAATCGCCCTACATTGCAAAGTCTGAACGGCATCACGCCAGTCCGTTGAGAGCTCATGCATCAATAATCCTCTTGGAAGCTCGGGAGCTGCAATCATTGCACTCTGCAGTGCCTCTCGCTTAAACGATGTAAGTAAAGGCGGCACATTTTTACCAGACCAGTATTCCTTAGCCTTTTGCGCTACACATGTCCCGGTGAGTGACTCAAACCCTGGAGAGGGTTTAATTTCAATATTTAAAAGGCAATTTCGCTCGATGCAGAATGTTGCAACCTGCTCTAAGCTTGGAATTCCTGCCCCTGCAAACCATTCACTATGCCAACTTCCTGCATCTAACTGACTGATTTCATCCCAGACATAGTGGTGCGCCAACCCTTGGGAGTTAGTCGTTCGATCTAGCGTGGTGTCATGAAGTAGAAAAACAATACCGTCTGCACTCACTTTTGCATCGCACTCAAACATGCGATAACCCATATCATATCCATGATGAAAGGCGGCTAACGTGTTTTCAGGAGCGGATAAGCCAGCCCCCCGATGCGCGACAAGGCGGTGATAGGGCCAGTCTAGGTTTTGCATCTATCACTCCAAACGTTTCAATGAATGTGCGTCGAACCAATGTAGACGGTTTACGAGCGGTTTGACATGGATCGTTTCACCGATCTCAGGCACAGCCTCTTGCGAATCAATCCGAATCACAATGGATTCTTGTCCGAGGCTGCCATGAATGAGTCGTTCTGCACCCAAAAGTTCTACCGTATCGACAGACACCGGCCAACCCTCCGAGTGTATTTCAAAGTGTTCTGGTCTGACGCCAAGAATATTTCCATTCGAGACATTTGGAGCAAACTTCAATAAGTTCATCGGTGGAGAACCAATGAAGCCTGCGACAAATATTGAGGCGGGTTTGTTATAAATATTTTCGGGGGTATCAAACTGCTCGATTTCACCAGCATTCATCACAATGACACGATGGGCCAACGTCATTGCTTCAACTTGATCATGTGTCACAAATAACGTTGTCACACCCAGTCGGCGATGTAGTTTTTGAATTTCAAGACGTGTGTGTACCCTCAGTTTTGCATCAAGATTTGAGAGGGGTTCGTCAAATAAAAACACCTTTGGTTGTCGAACGATGGCGCGACCCATGGCCACACGTTGTCGTTGACCTCCGGATAACTCACGGGGTTTACGGGATAAAAGCTCAGTGATGCCTAAAATTTGTGCCGCATTTTCTACTCGAGTATTGATTTCCTCAGAGCGAAGCCCTGCGATTTTGAGCGCATAAGCCATATTGGCCCTGACCGTCATATGGGGGTAAAGTGCATAGTTTTGGAAAACCATCGCAATATCACGACGCGCAGGATCAATCTCGTTGACGACTCTGTCGCCAATGACAATTTGTCCATCGCTGATTTCTTCAAGACCCGCCACCATGCGTAAAAGCGTCGATTTTCCGCATCCCGAAGGTCCGACGATCACGACAAACTCGCCTGAGGAAATTTCGGCATCGAAACCTCTTACGGCGTGATATCTGGAAGCATCGCGACCATAATATTTTTGAATATTTTTAAATTGAAGCGTAGTCATTATGCATCTCGACTCTTGATTACTTCTCGGTTTCAACCAAACCTTTAACGAACCACTTTTGCATCAGTAGGACCACCATGAGTGGGGGAGCCATTGCTAAAACAGCCGTAGCCATAATCACGTTCCATTCTGTTTGTGCATCACCGGCGGGAATCATTCTCCGAATACCTACAACGATTGGATACATGTCCTCCTTGGTGCTAATTAGCAAGGGCCATAAGTATTGGTTCCAGCCATAGATAAACTGTATGACAAAGAGCGCGGCGATACTCGTCGCTGAAAGTGGGATGAGTATGTCGATAAAGAAGCGCATGGGACCCGCACCGTCGACTTTTGCTGCTTCGACTAATTCATTGGGGACCGATTTGAAAAACTGCCTAAATAAAAATGTGGCTGTTGCTGAGGCAATCAGTGGAACTGTCAGCCCAGCATAAGAGTTGAGCATACCTAGATCTGCGATCACTTTGAAGGTCGGTACGATGCGGACTTCGACGGGTAGCATCAGCGTGATGAAGATGCACCAAAATACTAAACCTCTAAAGGGAAATCTAAAGTAGACAAGGGCAAAGGCCGAGATGAGGGAAATGATAATTTTTCCGAATGCGATCGTCAGTGCGGAAATAAGGCTGACTAACAACATACGGTATACGCTCATGCCACGGGTGCCCGAGTTTTCGGAGCCCGAAAGAGCCGCTGCGTAATTTTCAAACATTTGATCGCCCGGCAAGAGTGGGATCGGCCATTGGGCCATGGCTTGCGCAGTATGCGTGGAGGCGACCCAAGCCATGTAAATGGGAAACGCGATCACCATCACACCGATGATGAGCGTTGTATGGGCGATTGCATCAACCCACGGTCTTTTTTCAATAGACATCAGTAGTTCACCTTTTTATCGATGAACTTAAATTGCAAGGCTGTTAAAAGGATGACGATCGTCATGAGGATCACAGATTGAGCTGCGGAACTCCCCAGATCCAAGGCTTTGAAGCCATCAAAATATACTTTATAGACGAGGATTTCAGTCTCTTTTCCAGGACCGCCCTGCGTGGTGGCATCGATAATGCCAAACGTATCAAAAAAGGCATACACAATATTAATGACAAGTAAAAAGAAAAAGACGGGTGAAAGCAGAGGTATTTGAATTGACCAAAATCGACGCCAAGGACCTGCACCGTCGAGCATGGAAGCTTCGATAAGTGATTTTGGGATGCTTTGTAAACCCGCTAGAAAAAATAAAAAATTGTATGAAATCTGTTTCCATACCGAGGCGATCACAATCAAAGCCATCGCATGATCGCTGTTCAGAAGTGAGTTCCATTGCACGCCGATCGCTTCAAGCGATCTTGCGACAACCCCTACGCTGGGAGAAAATAGAAATAACCAAAGAATACCGGCGACTGCCGGAGCGACTGCATAAGGCCAAATGATCAAGCTGCGATAAATGAGCGTCGCCCTGACAACACGGTCGGCAAATACGGCGAGAATCAGAGCAAGGCCAAGACCAATGACGGCAACCAATACTGAAAAGATTCCGGTAATCTTGAATGAATACCAATATGCTGGGTCTGCGAATAGCGCGGTAAAGTTTTTAAATCCTACCCACTGCACTGACATACCAAAGGGATCGGATTCTTGAAACGAATTAATCAACGCCTGACCCGCAGGCCAAAAAAAGAAAATTAAAACGATTAAGCCTTGAGGCGCAACAAGCGCCCAAGGCAACCATCTAGACTCGAAAAATATTTCTGTTTTTTGAGACATATTGAATGTGCCTGTTTGAGTGATACTGCGTCATTCAAACAGGCACATATAGTCCTTTACTTGTTAGCCGCATCAAACTTTTCAAGCAAGGCGTTACCGCGCTTAGTGACATCGTCTAGCGCTTGCTGAGCTGTTTTCTTTCCAGCCCAAACCTGCTCAAGTTCTTCGTCGATAATGCCGCGAATCTGAACATAGTTACCGAGTCGAATACCGCGTGACTTGTCTGTTGTCTTGCGGATCATTTGATTGACCGACACATCCGTACCAGGATTGTTCTTGTAAAAACCCGAGTCCTCGGTCATCTTGAACGATTCGAGGGTGACGGGTAGATAACCTGTACGCATATGGTTGTCCGACTGAACTTTTGCATCAGACAAATAGTTGAAAAAGGCGCCTACACCTTTGTATTCAGCAGCAGGCTTACCAGACATCACCCACAGGCTCGCACCACCAATGATGGTGTTTTGTGGTGCACCCGCGACATCGGGATAGTAGGGTAATGTTGAGACCGCAAACTTGAACTTTGCGTTCTTTGCAATGCCTGCATAGGCGGCTGAGGAGTTAAAGGAGATCGCGCACTCACCAGACTCAAAGGAGGGTGAGGGTGCAGCACCTCGACCTTTGTAGACAAAAAGTCCATCTTTTGCCATCTTGGCAAGATTGTCGATATGACGCACATGCAAGGGGGAGTTTGCAACCAAGCGGGCGTTGGGACCCGACATGCCATTACCCTGGGTCGCGAGCTCGGTGTTGTGCCATGTGGAGAAGCTTTCGAGTTGAGTCCAACCTTGCCATGCCGTCGTCATCGGGCATTTGTGACCTGAATCCTTAAGTTTCTGAGCGATGGCTTGGATTTCTGGCCATGTTGTAGGTAATTTCTCTGTCGATACACCCGCAGCTTTCAACGCATCTAAGTTCAACCATGTGACTGTCGTTGAGCTGTTGAAGGGAAATGACATCATTTCACCCGTTGGCGCAGTGTAGTAGCCTGACACCGCGGGGATATAAGAAGCGGCATTAAATTTATAGCCGTTATCGGTCATGACCTTTGAGACAGGAATAACCACGCCTTTGGACGCCATCATGGTGGCGGTGCCTACTTCAAAAACCTGGAGAATGTGGGGTGCTTGTCCGGCTCTGAAGGCTGCAATGGCCGCGGTCATCGCCTCGGGATAGGTCCCTTTGAAAACAGGCACGACGACATACTCTGATTGCTTTTTGTTGAAGTCTGCCGCAACGTCATTGACCCAGTCATTGAGTGCGCCCGACATTGCGTGCCACCAGATGATTTCATTCTTGGCTTGGGCTTGAACCGCCATTTGAGGACCCATTGTCATCGCTAGCGCTGCGGCAAGGGTGGCTAAACGTTTCATCATATCTATTCTCCGTCGATTGAAAGCTTGAGGAACTCTTTAGTTTCATCAACGAAGAATAGGGAGATTGCATTTCAAAATGATGACAGGTTTGTTTGATTTTTAAGAAAAACCGCACCGATCAACAGCATATGGGGGACGGTGACAGCAGCCAAACCAATGAAAATTAATCTAAGGATGAGCGTGCTGGTTGGCAAGGTCGCCCAATACCAACCAAGTCCTCCCAAGAGTACCAAGGTGGCAAGGGTGTAGATCAACAGTATCCGTAACATACGTGAATGTTCGAGAGTTGGCGCCGCGATAAATAACTCTGACAAATGACGTGGGCTATGCAAGAGGCAAAAGTAGAGGGTGAAATAGAGCAGGGGAGGCGTGAAGTAAGCCAATAAAAAGAGCGATATGAACTCGAGGGCGCTCTGCCATTGTTGTTTCCAAAGCGCGCCGCCCACAAGGATGATCATCGCGATTGTTAGAAACCATGTTGGCAGCGCGAGGGAGACGGCGAGTGAACCTCCCGTCTGTCCCGAGAGCTGTTCGAAAATGCTGTAAACAGCCTCTGTATGAAAGCTGATAGGCATCAGCAGCAAGAGTGCCCCTGCAAACAGGCGCAGCGGAGTGTTGAGCGATTTAGACCAATCACCTGCAAAGTGCCAGGCACTGATCAATAAAAAAACACCCAAGCTGAGTACTGGAAGCCAGAGCCAGACAAGCACGACAAGGGCCGCGATGGCGAGGTAGACACAGTTAAAAACAACGACTTGCATGGGAGTATTGCTAAGCCCGATTTGCTGCGCAATCCAGGGATCTAATGCGCCGTGGGGCAAACCAAATAAGGTAATGACGATGCCCAAGACGGCGATTTGTGCAATCGGTGTTAGCAAGTCTGGAAATTGTTGGGTCAGTACAAGACTCAGCAGCACTGCGAGAGGAAAAAACAGTCTTGCACTCTTTAAGAAAACAATCAGTGGGGAGGATGGTCTTTGCAACATCATGCTCTTTGAAAGATACTTGATAAGAGCGCTTTGATGAAGGGGGGTTTTGGCAAGCTGGCCACAATATGGAGATAGTCAAGACCATTTGCGCGATCGTTCATAAACCGGATAAAGCGTTCAGCATCAGTTCGAGACAGTAGTTGTTGAAAGAGTCTGGGCGCGAGTAAGGGTTGATCGTGGAGGACTTTTAAAAACAGCTGATCCATCTGTTGTAAAAGAAAAGGTGAGCTTGTTTGCTCAAGGACGGCGCCATACGCGTAGTAATGTTCTGCACACTGCTTAGCCCAGCGCTGAATCCTCATAAAGCCATAGCCAGACGAGGGGCGCAAGGCGCCTGCGCTCATACCTGCGCGGGGAAAATCAGTCTTATCCACAGGTAACCCCATCGGAAGAATGCCGTATTCTGTCCGTAGGATCGTTGAGCTGGAATAGCCTCTCTCTTTGAGTAATTGATCAAAGGCACTCTGTAGATGTTCAGCAGCTTGAGGTTTGGTTGAAAAAACAGTCAATTCGATCAGCAAGCGATCGTGAGACAGCGGCAATAGATAGGTAAAGTAAAAGTCTTTGTTCATGACACGCATGTCGGTCATGAGTTCGAGGGTAAAGGGATATATGGTTGATTCATTGCTCAGTTCAATTTCAACGCCTAAAAAGCATTGATACAAAGTCGCTTGTGCAAACTGCTGAGGGCTTGGAGGGCGCGTGTCAATGACCTGCTTGGCAAACAAGCATTCACTATTGGTTTCAATACTCCAGCCATCGAGTAGGCGCTCAAGCTTGAGGACAGAGGTTCCAAGGCGAGACTCTATCGATGGACATTGTCCGATTTTTTTCCAACAGTCTTGGTAAAAATCAGAGGAACGAATGTATTGATAAGGATTGTTTGAGCTCGCTCTTTTTTCATTTGGCTGGTCTTGTTGACCAAAAAGCCAAGCTGTCCAAGAGTGGCTGACGAGATGCGATAGCGCGTGTTGTTGTGGTGCCCAGAAACACCAGCTTCGATCATCTTGGTAATGCGTGCGGGGTTCAAGGATCATGACAGCTTTAGAGGTCTGTCTCTCAGCCAGCTCGCGCGCTAGCGAAAGGCCAGCGCAACCACCTCCGATAATGGCAAGGTCAAGGCGCTTGGTCGCAACCAAAGCAGTCTTGTAAATGTCGATGTAAGGAGCGCTCATGATATGGATGAGAGTGGCGCAGACGAGGCATCATAGCGTAACGCAAGAGTGCGGAGGCTGCACAGAAGACTTTGCGTGGCTGCGAAACAATCGCGCGCCGATCCCAAGACTGATAGTCTGCTCGGGCGACTTTCTGGCCAATCTCACGATAGACACGAGCTGCGACAATAATGCCGTAGCGTGCGGTGGGAGGGAGGTAGGTCACACCACTCAGTCCGCTACGATAATAGAGCTCTGCAAGAGCAAGTATTCTTTTAGTTGCGGCTTGCAAATGTTTTTTTTGTTCTTCGCTAGGATGAACGATATCCGATGCACTGAGTTGGTTTTGCCATGCCGCTGGCAGATAGACTCTCTCGTTTTTTGCATCTTGACTCACATCCCGAGCGATGTTCGTGAGCTGCATCCCAATGCCTAGGTCGATTGCGAAGGGCCATGCATGTTGATCGCGCACGTCTAAAACAAAGCACATCATTAGACCAACCGTTCCTGCGACTTGATAGGCATAGTGCAGGAGTGCGGCTTCATCTTCAATACGAACATGGCTCAAATCAGACTGCATGCCATCGATGAGAGAGCAAACAGGCGCAATCGGCATGTTGGTTTCTTGCATTAAAGCAATCATGTCCGCCACGCAAGACTGGGGAGAGTGACCGTGTTTCAAGGCCGTTTTAATTTGCTCTAGGTCGTGATAGGCTTGCGTCTGATCGCTGGACTCGTCGGCGATATCATCGACGTAACGACAAAAGGCGTAGAGACGGGCGGCACGGCTGCGATAGGTTGGTGCCAATAAATGACTGCCAAAGTAAAAGCTTCGCCCATGCGATTTTAGAACAGCGTAAGCTTGATCCTGGGCAGCTAACATCAGTGAGGGCCAAGTTCAGCGTCAGGAAGCAGTCTGTCCACCACCTTTGCGGAGGAGACAACGCCGGGGAGGCCTGCGCCAGGGTGGGTACCGGCACCGACTAAGAATAAATTGTCTGAACCTTCGCCGCGATTATGAAACCGAAACCAAGCAGACTGGCTAAAGATCGGAGATATGGAAAAGCCTGCGCCGTCAGGCGACAAGTAACGATCCTTAAAGTCAACGGGCGTCATGAAAAACTGATCAACGATGTTTTCTCTCAGGCCGGGTAAGGTACGTTGTCCGAGAGCATCAATCACGCGCTTGGCGAGATCAGGACCTACTGTTTCCCAATCAATGTTTGCCTGTAGGTTTGGCACAGGTACTAAAGCATAAAAACTATCTCCTCCTGCAGGCGCAAAGCTTGGATCAGTCGCGGTAGGACGGTGAAGATAGATTGAAAAATCATCCGAGAGCACTTTATGATTGAAAATATCATCCAGCAATTCTTTATAACGCGGCCCCATCCAGATCGTATGATGCGCAACCGTGGGATACTGAGTTTTGGTACCAAAAAACAATACAAACAAACCCATTGATTTGCGCCAATGCTTTGTTTTGAATTGTGCCAACCAAGAGACATTCTTTTTGGGTAAGAGGTCTTTGTAGAGGTGTGCGGGATCCGTATTGGAGATGACATAGTCACTCGCAAGGCTTTCCCGCTGGCCGTCTGCGTATTCAATTTCGACACTTTCGATCTTTTTATGCTGACTTTTTAATGCAATCACAGTCGTGTTTAACTTGATCTCGATACCTTGTTCGATCATCAGCTTCTCTAGTGCATCGACCAAGGCACCGGTACCACCCATCGCAAAGTGCACACCATGTGCCTGTTCTAGAAAATGAATCAAACCGTAGATGGATGTGGTGTCAAAGGGATTGCCCCCGACGAGCAAAGGCTGGATAGAAAACGCCTGGCGCAAATAATCACTTTTAAGGTAGCGACAGACCATTTGGTAGACGGTTCGCCAGGCGCCCAGTCTCGCAAGATGGGGGATTTGGGCAAACATGAAAGCCATGCTGTGAAAGGGACGATCTGACAGTTTGGTAAAACCAATGTCATACAGCTTTTGAGATTGTTCTAAAAGACGTTTGTAGCCTTCGACATCGCCAGGACTGAGTCGCTTAATTTCCGCTAACGTGTCTTCGAGGGAGCCGCCGTAGTCGAAATGATTACCGTCAGAGAACTCGAACCGATACCAAGGTTTGAGTGGAACGAGTTTGACGTGGTCATGCAGTGACTGGCCAAAAAGCTCAAAGAGTTCTTCAAAGAGAAACGGTGCCGTTAATACCGTCGGTCCGGCATCATGCTTAAAACCCGCGCGCTCAAAAACTTGGGCGCGACCTCCTAAGCGAGGACAACGATCCACCAAGGTCACTTCATAGCCTTTTTTACGCGCGCGCAGCGCGGCAGCCATGCCTCCAAATCCTGCGCCAATGACTACAACGTGAGTCATGCTTCCTCAACACTGAGTTTTCCGCACAAGCTCAGTAAATACGCTCCGCTCTCAGCGGGCAATTGTGCTGCGTAGTGTTCTGCAAGACGTAAGTGCTTCTGCATGAGATCAAGAGCCTCGTGGGTGGCTTGACTGCGATCGACACCACGATGTTGTAAAACGCGAATGATATTGCAGGTGCCACGCGCTAAATCATCCTCGACATCATTGAGGTCGTCGGCGATCTGATAAGCGATGGCAAAAGAATCTCCCGCTTGTTTGGCAAGGGGTAGAGCGGTGAGCTCATTACATGTGATCATGACAAGCTCGAGAGGGAGGGCGATGAGACTGCCAGACTTGGCTGATGCAATATTAATATAAGCTTGAAGATCGGCAGGCTCAGTTGCAAAGGCCAGGTCAAGCGTTTGGCCGTGGATGAGATCTGCGGTGCGTTGATGAAGGTGTAACACGAGCCCTTGCGTGTGTTGATCAATCTGTGCAATGGTCTCGAACGCTGCAGAAAGCATCAAGGTGCCCGCACACATTGCCGTACTTTGATCAAAACGCGACCAGGCCGCTTCTTTGCCGCGACGCTGGGTATCGCCATCTTGAATGTCGTCATGCAGCAAGGACGCGTTGTGAATCAACTCACAACTAGCCGCAAGGGTGATGCAAATATTTTCACTTAATTCCAAGGCAAGGCCTGCAGTGAGCGCGAGACGCGCTCTGGCATGGCTGGCTTTGCTATCAAAGTGATAGCGGATGAGTGAGTTTAGTTTATTTGAGTGGGGTCGTATCAGTTTGTGATGGATCAAGGCATCCATCGCTTGCAATAGACGGTTAATCTTGACATCATCGTGCGGTGCATCAGTCCTCATTTGCACATCCTAAAAAAAATCCCTGATCAAATTTTCTGACCAGGGATTGATTCGTGCCAGAGTCACCCAAAGGTGATTGATGGACAATCTTAGTTTGCAGCGCCCTGTGACTTACGCACAGCGATCATGAAAATCATCACGCCGAAGACTGCTTTGGCGATGATGTCAGCGATGGTGTAACCCACCTCAATCACAGTCGTTGCGGTGCCGCCGTCGAGTGACATCGCAAAAGGAGCGAAGTAAACAACTGGGTAGAAAGACCAGGAAAGAATGACAACCCAACGGGCTGAGCTAATCAGTCCACGTACATCGGCAGGTTGCTTTTCAATGGACTCAGACAGGCCTGAGAACAAATTGATGACAATGTAGAGGAAAGGAATCATCGACAACGCGCCCCAAATGAAGCGGGTGCTGTCAATGCCGCCGGAAACTTCGCCGGGGTATCCAAGCACAATCATCAATGCAGCTGCGCCGCCGAGCTTGACGCTCTTGCTGACTGTTTCGGAGCGGGACAAACCCATCACCAAGATCAATTCAATCAAGAGAAGTGGAACAGTCAAGAGCCAATCGACATAACGATAAGCAACGTTAAACGCAACACCTGTTGATTTCACGACACCATCAACTGCGGTGTAAGCCTCGCCGAAGCTTGAGAAAATGCGAAGGTAGTGGTAACCGGCAATAAACGTGACAAGACCGGTGATGACAAGCGCAGTTTTATATTTTTGTGAAACCTGCGAAAGTCCTAGCCAGAAAAAAATGGTTGCTGCGAAAAATGTCGCGACACCAAAAGAAAAGGCGTTATAGACTAGCTCGTACTGCCCAAAGGTCAGCTGCATTTGGAATATCTCCTAGTGGGAATGCTTCAGTTAAAACTGCCAGCGTTCCAAGGCCTATTCAAATGCAACGATTGTGACATAGCGTAATAGGCAGATCGTTTTGAAAAAATAATCAAATTGATCAGAACAGACGTAATTTACGCTTCTATTTTCTTGCAAGCAACTAATAATTGCATATTGTTACTGTGGAATTACAACAAAACAATGTGAAATAACAACAAAATCCGCGAGGGAAAAACAGTTTTGAAAATAAATCATTAAATCGATTTTCTGACATCAGTCTAAGTAGTCCCTTTGGGGTGGGCGCTTCGATATTGTTAGCATGGACGAGTTGAACGTGCTTAAAGATTTTTTATCCTTGATTAGGTATAAAACTTGACGTATCTAAGGGTCTGCCCTATGGTTGATCTAAGCCACTTGCTTTAAAAAGTGAGCTTATAAAACATTCGGAGAAGACGATGAAAGTAATGAATCGATTAATTAAATCGGCTCTTGTGGTGGCACTGTCCTTATCAGCGATTCCCTTTGTGGCGTCGGCTCAAAAATTTCCTGATAAACCGATCAAAATTCTTGTGCCGTTTCCTCCCGGCGGTGGCACCGACTTTGTCTCTCGGATTGTAGGCGCCAAATTGGGCGAGTTGACGGGGTGGCAGGTTGTGGTTGAGAACAAACCTGGCGCAGGCGGAAACTTGGCGATTGAAGCGGCTTCGAAAGCGCCTGCCGATGGGTATACCTTGGTGATGGGTCAGACCGATAACATGATGTTGGGCCCTTGGCTCTACAAAACACTGACCTATGACAGCGTCAAAAGTTTTGCACCGATTATTCAAGTCTCAGTGACCCCTGCTGGTATCGGCACTGCACCTAGCTCAGGCATCAAAACTCCCCAAGATCTGGTGACAAAAGGCAAGACAACCGAGGGCTTACGCTGGGGGACGGCGGGTCTAGGTACGCTAGGCCATATGATTGGCGAAGACTTTAAGAAACGCGCCAATATCAACTTGCTACAAGTGCCCTATAAAGGCGCAGGCCCAGCAATTGTCGATGTGATGGGCGGCCAAGTCGACATTTACATCGGTACGCTTGCGTCTCTTGCACCGCACGCTAAGAGTGGCAAGCTCGTCGCCGTAGCGGTCTCTTCAGCCAAGCGCTCTTCCGAGTTTCCAAATGTGCCGACGCTCGATGAGACCGTTGCTAAAGGGATGGACTTTAGTATTTGGACGGGTTTGTTTGCGCCAGCCGGCACACCACCAGCCACGATTGCTTTGTTGAACAAAGAACTCAATCGTGTACTGGCTTCACCTGATGTGATTGCGAGGATGAAAGCGGGTGGCGTTGATCCTGGTGGTGGCACTTCGGCGACATTCGCTTCTTTTGTGGCAAAAGACTACGCTAATTGGGGCCGCATTATTAAAGAGTCTGGTGTAAAACTCAATTAATTGGCACTGAATTTCATGTCTTTTAGTATGGTGCCCCATTTGTTTGATTCACCCTGGATAAACTTAGCGAAGTCTTGAGGTGAAGAGGGCCTTGGGTCCATGCCCAAGGCAATCAGACGTCCCTTGAATTCTGGATCCTTTAGGGTTGTCATTAAGGCATCGCTGAGTTTCTTTTGTATGTCGGGTGGTAGGTTTGCCGGAGCAACGAGTCCATACCAGGTGGACATGTCGTAATTGGGTAAACCTGCTTCGGCAATAGTCGGGATATTAGGTGCAGCGTTAGAGCGCGTGTTGGTCGTGACGCCAAGCGCTCTAAGTTGTCCCTGTTTAATTAAAGGGATGGCCGTTGGCAGATTAGGGTAAGCCAAATCAACGGTACCAGACATGAGGTGTGGCATTAAAGCACCTGCACCTTTATAGGGGATGTGCACCATATCAATGCCGGAGAGCTGTTTAAATAGCTCTCCAGAGAGATGTAGAGATGAACCCACACCTGAAGATGCAAAGTTGATTTTTCCGGGATGGGCTTTACCGTAATCGATCAAATCTTTAAGGCTTTTAAATTTTGAGTTGGCAGGGACTACCAATACATTTGGAGCCGCTAAGACTTGTCCAATTGGCGTGAAGTCTTTGACTGGATCGTATTTTGCGTCTTTGTAAATCAGAGGGTTCGTCACGTGTCCAATGGACGTGTAGAACAACGTATAGCCGTCCGGAGCAGAACGACGAACGTAGTCGGTCGCCAAGTTCGCATTTGCGCCAGGCTTGTTTTCTACGATGACGGATTGGCCGAGAATCTTACTGAAAGAGTTCGCGATTTGTCGACCGACAGAATCGGTGCTCCCACCTGGGGTGAAACCAACAATAATCTTGATGGGTTTATTCGGGTAGGTGCTCGACTGCGCGACTGAGGTGAGAGGCATACAAGTCACGATCGCAAGTGCGGTAAGAATTGGTAATTGTTTAATAAGGTGTTTCATCTTTTTGTCTCCGATTTAAACGAATATTTATTATCTTGCTTTAGCACGACAAGCAGCCTGCATGTCCGGGTCGCGTATAAAGCCGCATTGGCCTCTGCCGCCGCCCGTTTCTGCTCGACACATCGCCTGAAGGTCACTGTTGCGGATAAAGCCGCACTGGCCTTGGCCTCCACCTGTTGTAGCCCGACAGTAAGCCTGTCTATCAGGATCCTGAATAAACCCGCATTGTCCCGAGGCGCCACTTGATGACGAACTACTGCGTTGTTGTGTACTGGCGCGACAGGCAGCTTGCATATCGGGATTTCTAATAAAGCCGCATTGTCCGGGGCCGCCACCTGTTTCTGCACGACAGCGGGCTTGCAGGTCGTTATCGCGAATGAAGCCGCACTGCCCAGAACCGCCGCCGTTGGTAGCACGACAATAGGCTTGCTGATCGGGATTTTGAATAAAACCGCAATTTCCCGATTGTGCTTGCGCAGTTGGATAAATAAAAAACGCTAGCAACCAGACGGAACACAGAATAAGTGTGTGGGATTTAATTTTCATATTCAGAGTTGGTTCCGTCTTTAGCCTTGATTATTTCGCTGTTGAGATCCCGGCATTTTTGATCACCACACCCCAGCGATCATATTCATTCTTGGCATAGGCTTGTGTAACAGTCGGGGTACCAAAGACTAAGTTTGCGCCTCCATTTTCAAGTCTTTTCTGAGCATCGGTTCCTTTGAGGCCTTTGGTCAGGACTTGGTTTAAACGGTCAACGACTGCCTGAGGCGTTTTGGCTGGCACCATGGGCATATACCAAAGTGAAGAAATCATTTTTGGGTAACCAAGTTCCGCGAATGTAGGCAGGTCGGGTGCCAAGGCGTTACGCTTTGGGCTGACCGCAGCGATCGCACGAAGCTTGCCACTCTTGATATGGGGCATCATTGAAGGAAATCCGTCGAACATGATGTCTACTTGACCACTCGCGACGTCCACGACAGCAGGAGCAGAGCCCTTGTAAGGCACATGCAACATTTTGATACCGGCCTCGGTCATGAAGAGTTCACCGGTCAAGTGCGGTGCACTTCCTGGACCCGCCGAAGCAAAACTCATTTTGCCATTTTGTTTTTTTGCTAAGGCAATTAGCTCCTCGAGATTTTTAACGGGAAGGTTGGCATTGACAGCAAGCACCAGTGGAAACTCAGCCACGACACCTAAGGAAACAAAATCTTTAAAAGGATCATAGGGTGTTTTGGTATAGAAATGAGGTCCGATGCCATGGGTTGAAATGGCGCCTTGCAGCAAGGTGTAGCCATCCGCGGGGGCTTTTGCGACATAGGCGGTTGCGATCGTACCGCTCGCGCCGGCCTTGTTTTCAATGACGACGGGTTGACCAACTTGCTTAGATAAGGCTTCGGCCATCACGCGACCTGCAAAGTCTGCAGCGCCTCCGGGAGGCACGGTTACGACATAATTGATAGGCTTGTCTGGATAGTTAGATTGCGCATGCGCAGAGAAAGAGGCGAAAGGTACGATCGCCGCGCAAGCAATGCCAGCGACTGTCTTGAATATCGAACGACTTTGCATGATGAAAATCCTGTTAAATGTGGACATGAGAAAAGATTACTTGACTGCGCTTCCGGGGACAACCCCGTCGGGCAAGCTATTGATATGTTCATAAATATCGCCTGGGCGAGCGAGCCAGATCTGATCACGGTGCGACAAAATATGTTGCATGACGCGACGAAACTGTCTAAGGCGATAAGGCTGGCCCAAGATAAAGCTATGCAGAACGACGCTCATGACTAGGGGCCGTTTGATGGATTCTTCGAGCATTTCATCAAACTGATCAATCAAGTTATCGCAAAATGTTTGTGCGGGTGTGCGCCTAGAAATACATTCGATCGAATCATTCAGATCATGCGAATAGGGGATCGCTAAGATACGACCATGCTTGGTGCGAAACCAGACAGGCTGATCATCGAGCGGCCAGTCCATCATGTATTTAAAGCCTTGCTCTTTCAGTAAATCCGGTGAATCGTAGGTTTGGGAAATATAGGGTGCAAGCCAACCTTTAGGTGCAACGCCCTCATGTTTTAGGATCGTTTGAGCCGCTTCGCGGATACAGGCGCGTTCTTGCTCAACGCTCATGTCGACTTGGCGTTCCGCATTCGTACGACCATGACCCACAATTTCATCGCCACGCTTGCTAAAGGCCTCGATCATCTTCGGGCAATAGTCGTAGAGCTCAGTGTTGACCAACAATGCATAAGGAAAGTTAAGATCGTTGGCGAGTTCTAGGAGACGCCAGGCTCCCACTCTGTTGCCGTAATCACGCCAAGCAAAGCTACGCGAGTTGGGTTGTGGATGGGGGACGGCATAATCATTACCAAGACCCTCGCCAAAGGCAAAATGCTCGACATTTAAACTAAAGTGGATGGCGAGTCGTTTGCCGCCTGGCCAGCTATAGTCAGGCCTGTCCGTGATCGCGGAGTATTCGTAACGATTATGAGATTTCAGCATCTGAGCAAGTCTCCCAAGAGCACTAAAAAGTGATGTAATCCGATTGATAATATCCTCAAATCTTACGGAATATCCATGAAAATCAAATTAGCTGAAAATTTTAGGGCTGTTTTTTATGCCCCTTTTTATGCAACGTATGCTTTGGGGCTCTTCAAGCAGGAAGGTATAGAAATCGAGTTGATCGACTCCCCGTCACCGGGAAGCGGGATCGCAGACATGCTAGCAGGCAATATCGATGTGGTGTGGGGCGGCCCGTTACGGGTGATCAAGCAGCGCGATCAAGAGCCCGACTCAGAAAATGCCCTTCTTGCTTTCTGCGAGGTTGTCGGCAAGGATCCATTCTTTATCGTTGGTCGTCAGGGGGCGTCGGCGTTTCGACTGAGCGATCTCGCGGGTAAAAAAATTGGAGTCGTGACTGAGGTCCCAACGCCTTGGTTGTGCTTACAGCAGGACTTACGCGATGAGGGTATTTCAATCGGTTCGCTCATTGTGAACGAGAAAAATTCGATGGGTCAAAATCTTGAAGCCCTTAAAACGGGTGAGCTTGATTACGCACAATATTTTGAGCCGTTTGTTTCTCAGACAATCGCGTCAGGAGCTGGACAAGTGCTTCATGCGGCCAATAGTCGTGGTCCGACTGCATATACGACTTTTATTTCGACTCGAAAAATCATTGCTCAAAAGCAGCAAGCCTTTGAAGCGATGATTCGTGCCATTGAAAAGATGGGGCCTTGGGTCGCCGCGCATAGCGGTCAAGAGCTCGCGGCGTTAATCGCACCTTTTTATACCCATGTCGCACAAGAGATTTTGATTCAGGCGATGGATCGTTATAAAAAAGCGGGACTTTGGTTTTGCAAGAAAACCGTCACGCGGGTAGGTTTCGATCGCCTCAAACTCAGCATGAGGAATGGTGGCTTTATTTCAAGCGATCCTGCCTATGAAAATTGCATTGCAGCATTTTCTCAAGAATAGGGTGGTCTAAGCGAGCCTGACCATCCATTTGTTTAGGTCGGGCGCCAATCCATACTGAATGTCGGTGAGTTGTTTACGCAGGCTTAAGGTCACGGGGCCTGCAGCCTGACTTTCGTTGCCATAGGCGAAGTGTTCGCATTTCAACACGCTGATCGGAAAAATAAGCGCGGCAGTACCGCAAGCGAAGATTTCTGTGATCTGTCCTGACGCGAGTCCATCGCGCACTTCGTTGATGCTGATCGGACGTTCTTCGACGAGACGGCCGGCTGATCTTGCGAGTTCAATCACGCTGGCCCTGGTCACGCCAGGCAAGATGCTGTCGGAGAGCGCAGGGGTCACAAGCGTCCCGTTCTTTTGCACGACAAAGATGTTCATGCCACCGAGCTCTTCGAGGTATTCGCCATGCTCGGAGTCCAGAAAAAGAACTTGAGGACAACCATTGCGGCGTGCCTCATTGAGCGGAGCGAGAGAGCCTGCGTAGTTGCCTGCGCATTTTGCATAGCCCGTACCGCCTCTTGCTGCACGAGTCCGCTGCGTAGAGACCCAAATCGGTACTGGAGTGACTCCCGTGGAAAAGTAAGGACCTGCCGGGCTACCGATCACGTAATACGCGACTTTGTCGGCGCCCCTCACGCCTAGAAAACTTTCGTTGGCGATCATGAAGGGACGCAAGTACAGGCTACTTTCAGGTGCGCTTGGGACCCATTCACGATCGAGTTGTACGAGTTCTTTTAAAGACTGAACAAATAATTCAAGAGGTAGTTCTGGTAGTCCGAGTCGCTCGGCACTATTGATAAATCGTTGGGCGTTGACCTCGGGTCTGAAGGTCCAGATCGACCCGTCAGGGTGGCGGTAGGCTTTTAAGCCCTCGAAGACGGCTTGGGCATAATGCAACACGAGCGAGGCGGGGTCTAAAGACAGAGGGGCATAGGGAACCACTCTTTGGCCATACCATCCTTGATGTATATCCCAATCGATCGCCACCATGTGGTCCGAATAGTATTTTCCAAATCCCGGATTATTTAAAATCGATTGGCGTGTAATATTAGAGGTAGGCGATGTGGCGCGGGTTTGAATAAACTGTGCCGTCTTGAAATTGTTGTTCATATTGAAAGATAGTATCCGAAATTAAAAATTAAATGATTATTGGAGGACATATGATCGGATGTCAAACTAATTTAAAACGCGCTCAGACTGTAATGGCTTCGATGCTATTAATCGCATCAAATTTTCTATTGTTGCCTACAGTCAATGCTCAATCAAACGATTCAAACCAATGGCCTCGAAAAGCTGTAAAACTCATTGTTCCCTATCCGACTGGGGGGATTAGCGATAACGTTGCCCGTTTAGTTGCAGAACGGTTGACCAAGGTACTGGGACAACCAGTGCTTGTAGAAAATAGAGCTGGTGCTGGAGGCACTCTTGGAACTGCTGCCGTCCTCCAGTCGCCTGCTGACGGTTATACGATAGGACTTGCAGGTGCCAGTGCAATGACGCTCGGTCCTCATGTGATGAAGGTATCGTATGATCCGATTAAAGACGTGGCACCTATCGGAACTGCCATGTACTCTCCGATATATCTAGTCGCAACACCGAAGTTTGCAGGTAAATCATTTGATGAGATCATTACTGCATCAAAGGCTAAGCCTGGTTCTGTTTCCGTAGCAACTAACGGCTACGGTACCGTGGGACACATTATGCTTGAGCAGTTGCGTAAAAAAGCAGGGGTGGATATTACTCATGTTCCCTACAAAGGTGGTGGACAGGTTGTCACTGACGCGGCAGGCGGACAATTTGATCTGATGTTTTCAAATCCTTTCGGTAGCCTGAACGGTTTGATTTCGGAAGGCAAGTTGAGAGTCGTTGCTGTTGGAGCCCCTACGCGTGTTGACAGCTTTCCAAATATACCAACTTTAGCTGAACTGGGTTACCCAGAGGCAAATCAAACATCATTTTTCGGTTTCTTTGCTCCGGCTGGAACCCCGAAAAATGTGATTACGCGCTTGAATTCAGAGCTAAACAAAATTTTAGCTGAGCCCGAAATAAAAGAAAAAATTCGTGCGGGTCAGAATTTAGTCGTGACTGGAACGCCTGAAGATTTTACTAAGATGATTCAGACAGAATATGCTTCAAATGCGGCAATCATTAAAGAAGCAAAAATAAAATCTGAGTAAATATTCAATAGGGATTGTTATGTCTAAGCCCACAAGTCGCATAAGTTCGGAAATTCCATTTGATCAAAATGGCAAGCAGCTTGGTTTTTTGCGATTACCTCATTCGGTGCATCGTTCGGCTTACGGTTGGATTCCCATTCCAATTGCTTGCATAAAAAATGGCGCTGGTCCTACTGTTTTGCTCATGGCCGGTAATCACGGCGATGAGTATGAAGGACAAATCGGACTCAGTGCTTTGATTCGGATGATTGATGTCAGTGATGTGCAAGGCCGCATCATTTTTTTGCCTTCTGCAAATTTTCCTGCGGCGATGGCAGGTACCCGAACATCGCCTATTGACGAAGGTAATTTAAATCGTCTATTTCCTGGAAATGTGAATGGTTCAGTCACGGAACAAATGGCATGGTTCATAGAGCATGTCTTGCTTGAAATGTCTGATTATGTCTTTGATTTGCACTCTGGTGGAAGCTCGCTCATGTACATACCTAGTGCAGGATGTAGACGTAGCGAAGATCCAAAAAAAATGAATGACGCACTCGAGATGATGCGTCTGTTTGGTGCGCCTGCTGCTTATGTTCTAGATTCACAGTCCAGTGACGCATGCACTCTCGCTGCCGCCGCAGCAAGGCAAGGGGTGATCCACTATGGTGCAGAACTTGGAGGAGGCGGTACCTTAACGCCTTCGGCGTTACGTGTAGTGATTGATGGCACGCGTAGGGCGCTTAAGCACCTCGGCGTATTGAAGAGCTCAGTGAATATTTCTGAGCCTAATCCGACACAGATTTTGCAGGTTCGAGGCGCTGATTATTTTGTGTATGCCCCTGATTCAGGATTATTTGAACCGACTGTTGAACTAGGTGAGACTGTTCAGGCAGGACAACTTGCAGGTTTAATCCATTTTCACGATACTCCATGGCGTGAACCTACCAAAGCTTTTTTTAAACGCGCAGGTATCGTTTTATGCAAGCGAATGATGTGCCTGACAGAGCGTGGAGATTGTTTATTCCATTTGGGCGCTCCCTTCGAATCCTAAACTTTAAAGAGATGCAAATGAAACATCTATTAATTTCTATTCTCGCGGCACTTTCGGCTTTGACTTCCGTGTCCTTTGCGCAAGGCTATCCTAACCGTCCTATTAAATTGATTGTTCCTTTTCCTGCAGCCGGAGGAACAGACAACGTGGCACGGGTTTTTGTACAGGAAGTTTCTCAGCTACTTGGCCAACCGATTGTGATTGAAAACCGTTCGGGTGCAGCCGGTATGATTGGTGC
>CAMDFD010000027.1 GCA_945897365.1 Bordetella parapertussis
TCTTTAATAAGTGAAACAGCTGTATAGAATAGGAGTTTAACCGCTCTGCCCTTACTTTCTTCTCCAGATCATGACTCTTGCTGAGCTTCTCGCCCGTCCTTTTGGCACCGTCCCAGAAATGATTGGTTTTGCTGCCTCGCAGCGACCTGAGCATCCCGCACTGATTCTGAATGCGCTCACGCTTTCGTACGCGCAGCTCGATGCGCTAATCGCGCGGGTTGCCGCCTCCTTGCAGCGCGATGGTTTCGGGCCCGGTGACAAAATCGCCGCCTGCGCGGGGACCTCTTTGGAGTATGTGGCGCTTTTTATAGGCGCCTTACGTGCCGGTGCTGTCATGACCCCGCTGCCTCCCTCGGCGACGCCACAAAACCTTAATGGGATGCTTGCGAACTCTGGCGCCAGAATCCTCTTTCAAGATCGCGCCTGCGCGCTCAGTTGGCCTACCGATACCTTGGTTGACCAAGGATTGCGACGGATCTGGATCGACGCACTACAGGGTTCAGACAGCTGGGGGACGTGGCTATCCAACGAGACGCAACCCTCTGACGTCGACACACAGCCTGACTGGGCCTTTAATCTGATTTACTCTTCCGGCACCACAGGCACCCCAAAGGGCATTGTCCAACCTTGTTCGATGCGCTGGTCACACGTTCAGCGTGCGGCGACCAATGGCTATGGTCCAGACTCGGTGACATTGACCTCCACACCTCTTTACTCAAACACCACACTCGTGGCACTCCTACCCACCCTTGCGCTGGGCGGTACCGGGATCCTCATGGAAAAGTTCGACGCACGTCGCTACCTTGAGCTTGCGCAACAGCATCGGGGCACGCACACCATGCTAGTCCCTGTGCAATATCAACGTATCCTGGACGATCCGACTTTCGACCAGTTTGACCTCTCCTCTTTTCAGGCCAAGTTTTCCACCAGCGCGCCTTTTAGCGCGGCCCTCAAAGCCGAGGTGCTCAAGCGCTGGCCCGGTCGTTTAACCGAAATCTACGGTATGACGGAGGGCGGAGGCCGTTGCGAGCTTGAGGCGCACAATTATCCGCACAAACTACACACCATCGGTCGTCCCGCTAGCGGTCACGATATTCGACTGATCGACGAAACAGGCAAAGAAGTCCTCCAAGGACAAACCGGGGAAATCGTGGGGAGCTCCTCCGCGATGATGGAGGGGTATTTCGGCCTGCCTGAGAAAACCCGCGAGGTTGAATGGTTTGACCCCTCTGGCAAACGCTTTATCCGGACAGGCGATATCGCGCGCTACGACGAGGACGGTTTTCTAATCCTTGCAGACCGTAAAAAGGACATGGTCATCTCGGGGGGATTCAATATTTACCCTAGCGACCTGGAGGCCGAGCTCGGTCAGCATCCCGAGGTGCGCGACTGTGCCGTGATCGGCGTACCCTCGCGCCAGTGGGGAGAAACCCCCGTCGCGTATGTGGTGCTTAAACCGCGCGCGACCGTGACCCATGATGCACTGCTCGCGTGGGTCAACGCACGTTTGGGTAAAACACAGCGACTGACTGACCTCGTTTTGACGGACATTTTGCCCAGAAGCGAAATAGGTAAAGTCCTCAAGCGCGAACTCAGAGAACGTTACGCCGCGAATGCTACAGAGCACCGTCCGTAAGTTGCAGTGCCAGCCACGCAACGCCTAAAGGACCTGCGTTAAAAAACGCATGGACGAGGATGGCGGCACCAATGCCGCGCTGCACCCGGATCCAGCACAGTGCGAGACCCGTGACCCACTGGGGCAAGACCAACACCGCCATCATCCACCAGGGAAGAGCGTCAAATTCATAGTTATGAATATGCAGTGCGGCAAAGGCCAGCACAGAAATATGCATCACCACGGGAAATGACCAGCGATAGGTTCTGAGCCATTTCCAGCCAGATCCAGAGGGCATGGGCGCATGGCGCATCGACCAGATGAGCATCAGCATCACCAGCACAATCAAACTGCTCGCCCACCAAGCAAAGCCATTTAGAAAAACATAGATCAATACGGGCACAACCAGCAGTGCTAACTGAGGTCGGCGCAAACCAAACCGAAAGAGCATCTCTTCAACGATCGGCGCCCACAAAAGCGCCTGAAACCAGGGCAAGTTTTGAGGGCTAATGCGATGCGTCGCACCACTCATTTCATAGACCGTCAGGACCACGGGACCGAGCACCACGATATTGATCAGCCACAACGCGCCCGCCCAAGCGAGCAAGCGGGTCCATCGACAAGAGGGTATCCAGTCCGCGATCCAACCACTGACAGGCGTCGGGTGTTTGACCTCGCGCTTGAGGCTGGGTTGGCGCACAAAACGTAAAAACTGTCGAAACTCATCCCGAAAGCGTGGTGCTTTCATGCTGGATTGTCGCGATGGAGCTGCTCGGTCGCCCGCACAAACTCACCTTTCAAAAATAAGGGCATCACGGCCCTGCAACGGGTGAGACAGGCGTCTATGGCCTCCTGATCTTCGCGGCGGGGCGGATGCAATACAAAATCAGCCACCTCTTGTGCAAGATTCAAACTGCGTGGATGCCCAATCCCCAGACGCAAGCGCCAAAAATTCGGGCTACCCAAGACGGCCTGAATGTCTCTCAAGCCATTGTGCCCAGCGTGACCACCACCCTGTTTGACCTTAACCTGACCTGGGAAAAGATCGAGCTCATCATGCAGCACTAAAATTTCCTCTGGTACGAGTTTGTAAAAGCGCGCCAACGCCCCCACACACTGACCCGAGCGATTCATGAACGTTTGAGGTTTGGCCACCCAAATCTGCTCACCATCGAAACGCGCCTTGGCCACCGAGCCAAAGAAGGACTTTTCAACTGCAAAGGCACTTCGTAAATCGTCAGCAACGGCTTCGGCAAGCCAAAAGCCTGCGTTGTGCCGCGTGCGCGTGTAATCGGGGCCAGGGTTGCCAAGTCCCACGATGAGTTTGATCGGTTGTGTCATAGCAGCATTATGAAGACAAAAGCCCCATCCGCGCAAAACGGATAGGGCTTGGGGAGGACTTTAACATCACCTCAATGATCACATTATTCAGGGAGATACCCTGAAAAGACGTGATTTTAGGCGGCAGGTGCTGAGCCTTCGGCGGCATCAGCGGCAGCGCCGCCTTTGACGATTGCCGTCACCAAGACTGGGTTAGTTTCACCACGGTGCGCGAGGTAAGTCACGCCTTTAGGCAAAGTAATGTCGGCTAAGTGAATGGAAGCACCACCGATGAGCTTGGACAAGTCCACTTCAATAAACTGTGGCAAGTTGCCGGGCAAGCAGGCGATCTCGATGTCATTCATCACGTGCGAAATAATCGCGGCGCTGAGCTTGACTGCAGGCGAAGTCTCGGTATTTGTGAAGTGCAAAGGCACCTTGGTGTGGAGGACCTGGTCTGCGGATACACGCTGAAAGTCGACATGCATGACGATTTGCTTGTAGGGGTGCCACTGCACCGAACGCAACAGAACCTGGTGGCTCTTGCCTTCGATTTGCATGTCCAACACGGAAGCGTGAAATTGTTCTTTACGCAGAGCGTGATAGATTTCGTTATGATCGAGCTCGATATTGACGGGCTGCTCTTTGCCACCATAAACAATGGCGGGGACGCGGCTCGCACGGCGCAGGCGGCGGCTCGCACTCGTTCCCTGTACGCTTCGTGGGGTTGCATTAAATTGCATGAAAAACTCCAAAAGGGATGACAAGCATCCTGTTAAAACACGATCCGGGTATCGAACCGTGGCTTCGCAGTCCACCGCGACCAGTGAACCGCAAATTTCTCGACGCATCTACTCGGGATGCGTCCTTGAATATCTAGTCTACAAACAACGAGCTGACCGATTCGGCGTTCGAAATACGCAAAATAGTCTCGCCCAACAAGGCTGCACAAGAGAGCTGACGGATCTTGGCACATGCCCGACCCTCGTCAGACAGCGGGATCGTGTCCGTCACGACCAACTCAGTCAACTCTGAAGCTGCGATACGCTCAATCGCACCGCCTGACAGCACGGCGTGGGTGCAATACGCGTATACAGCTCCGGCACCACGTTCTTTAAGCGCTTGGGCCGCCTTGCAGAGCGTACCTGCCGTATCCACCATGTCATCCATGATCAAACACGTACGGCCGTCAACCTCACCGATGATGTTCATCACCTCGGAGACGTTCGCGCGCGGACGGCGCTTGTCAATGATGGCCAAATCAGCCTCAAGCTGCTTAGCGAGCGCACGTGCACGCACCACGCCACCAATATCGGGCGACACCACAACCAGGTTGCTCAGGTTACGCCGCCAAATATCACCCAGCAAAATCGGACCCGCGTAAATATTGTCAACCGGAATATCAAAAAAGCCTTGGATCTGGTCTGCATGGAGATCCATGGTCAGGACACGGTCAACACCTGCGACTTGGAGCATGTTGGCCACGACCTTGGCCGTGATGGCCACACGCGCCGAACGCGGGCGACGATCCTGTCTCGCATAACCAAAATAGGGGATGGCTGCAGTGATCCGTCCGGCAGAAGCGCGACGTAGCGCATCAACCATCACCATCACTTCCATGAGATTGTCATTGGTTGGGGCACAGGTTGGCTGCAGCACGAAAACGTCTTTACCGCGGACGTTTTCATTGATTTCGGCCATCACCTCGCCGTCCGAAAAACGGCCAACGGTCATCCGACCCAAGGACATGTCCAGATGATTGACCACATCAACGGCCAACCGCGTGTTCGCGGTGCCGGTAAAGATCATAAAACTTTCACTGGGCATGATGGGGGCAGTCACAGACCGTCAGAAACAAATGTGGAACAGCTCAACACAATTCGGGGCTGGGGAGGAAGGATTCGAACCTTCGCATGCCGGAATCAAAATCCGGTGCCTTAACCAGCTTGGCGACTCCCCAACTAGCTTTCAATCCAATACCGCAGTGGGTGTTCTGTTAGACCCTCACAAACCATGGTGGCCTGTATCGGGTTTGCAAAACGAGGATCAGTAACCTCCACTAATCCCGCACTCGCAATATCGAAAAAATCTACACGTATTTTAGCGAGCATTTTCTGCTGTGCCACCTCGGCCTGCTCGACACTCTGGAACCCGATAAAAAAACAGGACCCAGACCCAGTCATTCGCGCCTTAAAACCAGCTTTTTCTAGCCAGTCGTGCGTCTGACGTACAACCGGGAAGCGGTTTAAAACCACTGGCTGCAGATCATTGTGACCAAACCCCAAACGAGTGATCATCTGGCGCTCAGAAAAGTCCATTATTTTGACCGTTTCAGTGTCTCTTGTCAAATCAGGTGCCTGAAAAATACCTTGGGTTGGCACGCTCTGAGCTGGCTGGACGATCAAAAAAGCCCCCTGCGGCAAGTCAACTGAGGTCAGCCGCTCGCCGACGCCCTCGGCAAAGGCATTTTGTCCAAAGATAAATACCGGCACATCCGCACCCAACTGCAGACCCAGCTGCATGAGCTGCACCCGATTCAACCCAGTACGCCAAAGACGATTTAAGGCGATGAATACCGTAGCCGCGTCACTTGAGCCACCGCCAAGCCCGGCACCGGAAGGTATTTGCTTGCGAACATGGATGTGTGCGCCCTGCTTTGTCCCGGTTGTTTGCTGCAAAAGGCGGGCCGCACGCACCACGAGATCCTCATCGTGCGCAACGCCTTGCATATCCGTTTCCCGAGTAATTTGGCCATCTGCACGCGTATCGATATCTAGGCGATCAGCCAAACTCACGAACCGAAATACAGTCTGCAGCAGGTGGTACCCATCGGCGCGCCTGCCGATGACGTGCAAAAAGTGATTGAGTTTGGCCGGTGCGGGCAGGTCATACAGCATGGTTTGACCTCAACTCCTTGCGCTCAAGGTGCGTCCACGACGAGGCGGATCACAACTTGCTTGCTCCCCTCAATACGGGACAAGACCAAGAGCCTGGGACCTTGCGCATCGAAGCGTCCAAGCTCTACGCCCCAGCCGCTTTGCGCAAAAGAAATGATGCGACCTTGCTCATCGCGTTTGACTTGCTGCATCGTGGGCACTGCGCGCAACGGGGTCCGCAACCAGCTGCGGATCTCACGGACAGGGAAGCGCCGACCCATCACCTGCTGCACCAAGGTATCGGGATCGGACGAACGCATCGTCTCACCGTTCGCCTGCGTCAACACCGCCTGACCAGGATCGACCTGCACGCGTGCCAAGGTGCTTCCAAAAGGGTTGTTCAGATCCAGGGTTAGACGGCCACCAATATCACGCCACACAAAGCTACCCTGCACCGCTTCGGGCGGCTCAGAAGGTCCCTCTGCACGCAGGGCAAAGCGCCCCTGACGAATAAGTTCATTCAGGGAGGACGCCTGCGTCGCAGACGTCTGAGTCGATGGGTCAGGTGTCGCGCACCCTGCCAAAACGAGCGCGAGCGCAGACAGGGCCGCCACACTCAACCAGTTCAAGGCTTGACTCCGAATCGCTTGAGTGTCTCTAACAGCGTTTTATTTGAGGCATCCTGGCTCACGCCTTGCGCCCAAATTGTTCGGGCCTCGCCTTGTCGGCCTAGTTTCCAAAGCGCCTCTCCCAAGTGGGCGGCAATATCGGCCTCGGGCCGTATCGCATAAGCGCGTTGCAAATAGTCCACGGCCTCTTGGAACTTTCCCGTTCGAAACTTGATCCAGCCCATACTATCGAGAATAAAAGGATCTTTTGGGGCGATCTCAAGTGCGCGCGTAATGAGCGCTAGGGCTTCGGGCAAGCGTTGATTTCGATCTGCCAACGAATAGCCCAAAGCATTGTGGGCATGCGCATGTCCTGGATCCAAAGCAATCACCTGCCTTAACAAACGCTCTGTCTCACGCATTTGATTCGCACGCTCGTGCAACATTGCGAGTTCGTATTTCACATTGACAGAGTCAGGCATCCGCTGGTCGAGGGCCTGCATCCGTTTGATGGCTTCGGAAAGTCGGTTGGCATCACGCAGAATCTGCGCGCCCGCCGAGGCCCCCAACACGATCTCCTCATCCGTTTGCGCATTGGCCGAATCAATCAAGGCTAAACCTTCATCGACGCGTTTTTGTTTCGCGCGGATAAGCGCTTGTCGGATCCGCGAGGTATAGCGCATCGACGGGTCGTCAATTTTGGCAAGCAAACTCACCGCTTCGTCGAGTTGGTCTTGTTCTTCGGCAATTTTAGACAGTAGCTGGTAGGCCTCCGCAAGCGCAGCGGGGGCATCCGTAGCCCCTGCAGCTGCAGAGGCGCGCAAGCGTTGCTCTTGCACAGAGACATACTGATCCAGAAAACCTCGCGCCTGCTCAAGTTTTTTGGCGCGATAGGCGACCTGAGCTTGCATAAACAGCAGATCAAAATCCTCGGGGGAGCGCTTGACCATCGACGTCAATTCGGCCATCGCCGCATCAAATTGGCCGCGCTCGGAAAGATGGCTCGCCAGCAACACACGCAGGCGTCTTGAGTTTGGCTGTACAGCCACAAAATTAGTGGCTTCACGTAAAGCACGATCGGGATCAACGCTTAAACCATATTCGAACACTCGTAAAGCGGCTTCTTCTGAGCGCGGTGCGGCAGCCAACGCCCGGCGAGACTCTTCGAGGGCGCGCTCGTTATCACCCGCAGCGCGCGCCATATCGGCCAGCGCCATATGTCCCGCAGCCAAATGTCTTGCATTGCTGTCGCCAATCGCCGTGCTCAAAATCCGTAATGCTGCGCGCTTGTCGGGCATACGGCTCAAGACCGCAAACGCCTGGCCAATCGCCGCGGACTTGTCACTCGCTGCGTCAATTTGTTTGCGCAACGCCGCCGCCAGGCCACTGGTTTGCCCAGAGGCCGCCGCAAGCGCCATTTCCGTCGAGGAAGCCTCCGGGTCATCCGGCATCAAGCGAAGCCAGACTCTTGAGGCATCAAGCGCGCCAGGTAAATTGCCGCCCGCGAGATAAAACTCCAACGCGCGACGCGCCAAGCGGAAGTCGCCCAGCTCGCGACTCAGATCCAGCATGGTCTTGCCCGCGGGCAAATAAGTGCCTCGCTGAGCGGAAATCTCTGAGGCCAGAATGCGAAACAATATCGTTGAGGTCAGCGTCACCTCGGGCACCTGACCCGCGCGCAGGCGAATGCTCTGCGACTCAGGCACGCGCGGTTTGATTTGAAGCTGGGCGCTTTGCCCCACCCCTTTGGCAGGACCGGCTTGCGCCAGAACGCTCGAGACCCATAGCAGAGCTGCACCCCCTATCAGAGCTGAGGCGCAGACTTGGTAAAAGATTGATTTAAACAACGACTTCACTCGACCCGCCTAGTTGGTGGCACAATCAACAGATTCAGTGAACGGATGTTAGCACTCAGCCATGCCAGAACTACCAGAAGTCGAAACAACTCGCCGGGGGATTGACGCCGTTGCAACAGGTCACACGCTCAAAAGAATGATCGTGCACGAACCTCGCATGCGCTGGCCCGTCCCGAAAGATCTACCTGACTTGGTGGCCGGGCAGGTTGTACGAGCCTGTCGACGGCGCGGCAAGTACCTGTTAATCGAGTTCGATCACGGCACGCAACTGATCCATTTGGGTATGTCAGGCTCTTTGCGCAGCGTGCTGCATGGCGAACTCCTCAGAAAACATGACCATGTGGAGTGGCAGTTTGAGCACGTCACCTTGCGCCTTCACGACCCACGTCGCTTTGGCTCGGTTTTATGGCACCCAAAGAGTGCCGGGCCCATCGAACACCATCCCTTGATCAGCAAATTAGGCATCGAACCCTTCGATCCGGGCTTTGATGCGAAATGGCTCAAAAAAGGCCTGACTGGGCGGAAAATGTCGATCAAACAAGCTTTGCTTGCGGGTGATGTTGTCGTCGGTGCCGGCAATATCTACGCTTCTGAAAGCTTATTTAGAGCGCGTATTCACCCTAAAACGCAAGCAGCGAGGGTTTCTCTCGCGCGTTGCGAGCGTCTAGTCACCGCACTACAAAGCACACTCAATGACGCGCTGCAGTCTGGCGGCAGCACGCTAAGAGACTATGTGAACGCGACCGGCGAAGCAGGGGCCTATTTCACCTTGTATGCAGCCGTCTATGAGCGGGACGGCGAACCCTGCAAGCGTTGCGCCACCCCCATTAAACGCATCGTGCAAGGTCAGCGCGCGACCTATTTTTGTCCGCGCTGCCAAAAGGTCTAAGGCACTCCCCACTTGCATCATCGCGCGCTTGGCAGGCTGCCCCGTTAAATCCCGTCTCAACATCGGATGAACGGTATCAATACCCACCAGTGACAGCAACGTGGGCGGCACGTCGAACGATCGCATTGATCGGACGATGCTCAAGCTGGACAAGGTCAGCATCAAGAGCGCAATCCACCAAAACCGCCATGTCAAACGCAGCATCTCTTTCTTTATCAAGCTTGCAGGACTTTGCCTGGGTTCATCAATCCATCCGGATCAAGTGCTTGCTTAATTTGTTTCATGAGTCTGAGTTCGAGCTCGCTTTTATAGCGAGTCAGCTCGTCGCGCTTGAGTTGGCCCACGCCATGTTCTGCACTAATTGAGCCGCCGTGGGCATGAACGCTGTCGTGGACCAGTTGATACACGTCGTATTGCGAAGCGAGAAGCTCTTGTTCGGTCTGATTGGGCGCGCGGGCGACGTTGTAATGCAGGTTGCCATCTCCCAAATGGCCGAACACAATATGCTGGATCCCGGGAAACTTGACTTGCAGTGCCGCATTTGTTTTTTGGACAAACTGTCCAATCAAGGAAATAGGAATTGAGACATCGTGTTTGATGCTCTTTCCAAGCTCCGCCTCGGCCAG
Source organism: Bordetella parapertussis (assembly GCA_945897365.1). Lineage (GTDB taxonomy): Bacteria > Pseudomonadota > Gammaproteobacteria > Burkholderiales > Burkholderiaceae_B > Zwartia > Zwartia parapertussis_A. Next base: position 9,791 of record CAMDFD010000027.1, read on the forward strand.
TGGGATGCTTTCACGCAAATGCCAGATCGCCTTGCTTTGAGCAATATTTTCAGCAATCGCCGCGTCGACCACCAGTCCATCCTCAATCGCCGCACCCAAAACAGACTCAAAGCGCGCTTGCGCATGCTCGGCGCTTTCGCTATCAGAGAGCTCCAAGATGGCAAACCATGGCGAATCCGCCGAAGGTCCTTCAAAGGGCAAACGTTGCTGAGGGTACAAACGCACCACGGCTTTGAGAACGGGCCCCATCATGACCTCGAAACCGGTCAAGGAGGCACCAAAACCTGCGCGGGCGCGCGACAGCATCGTAATAGCGTCCTCGAGGGAGTTGAGTGCCAACATCGCAATACGCTGAGCAACCGGAACCGGGTAAAGTTTTAGGGTCGCGGCAGTGATGATCCCGAGCGTGCCCTCGCTACCAATATACAAATCGCGCAGGTCGTACCCCGTATTGTCCTTGCGCAAGCCTCGCAAGCCATGCCAAATCTCTCCCTGAGGCGTCACCACCTCGAGGCCTAAAGCGAGTTCGCGTGTGTTGCCGTAACGCAATACCTGCGTGCCGCCCGCATTCGTCGAGAGGTTGCCGCCAATCGTGCAACTGCCCTCCGCCGCCAAGCTCAGGGGGAACAAACGGCCCGCCGCACGCGCAGCTTCTTGAACCGCTTGGAGTATGCATCCCGCCTCGACGGTCATGGTGTCGTTATCCGTATCGATTTCCCGCACACGATTTAAGCGTGCCAGGCAAACGACAAGCGCGCGCCCTGTCTCATCTGGTGTCGCGCCACCGCACATCCCCGTATTGCCACCCGAGGGCACAATCGGAATCTTGTGCTCGGCGCACAGGCGCACCACGCCAGCAACCTCTTCAGTGCTCCCCGGGCGGACAACCGCCAAAGCGTCACCCCGATAACGACCACGCCAATCCACCAAGTAAGGCGTCATCGCCTCGCCCACTAATACCTGGGTCGCGCCCACGATTTGCTCTAGCTGTTTCAACGCGCTCATTCTGTTCTCATTCAGTATTTTTGCGATTTCATTGACTTAAGGGCCGGACCTGCAGGTTGCAACAGGTCAAACTAAATTGTAGGTGAGTTACGGATTGACGAGGGCTAATCACGCCGATCTCTAGCGGGAAATATTCCTGTCAGATCGGCGATAATACGAGATCGGTGTTTTTTTGCTTCTGGAGTCCTTCACGTGTCCTCGCCCTTCAGCTTTCCCCACGCAGCGTTCAAAGCTTACGATATTCGCGGCGTTGTACCCACCGCTTTAAATGCCGATTTTGCAAGGCAACTTGGCTTGGGTCTCGCGGCGCGTGCACATGCCTGTGGTGTGACGACCCTCGTGGTCGGTCGTGATGGCAGACTGAGCAGCCCAGAATTGGCGGGCGCACTGCAGCAGGGTATGCGCGAAGGCGGCATCGACACCATCGATGTGGGTGAAGTGCCTACGCCACTGGTTTACTTTGCGGCCTACACCCTCAAAACGGGCTCCGGCGTGGCGGTCACGGGCAGTCACAACCCTCCCGAGTACAACGGGTTCAAAATGATGATGGGCGGACAAACTCTTCATGGCGAAGCGATCTTGGGTCTACGTGACGAAGTCGCTGCAGGCCCTGCCATCGCTGCCAAACCAGGCAAAGCGTCGGCCGTTGATATCCTGACGCCCTATTTGGCGCGCGTCATTGGTGACATCAAGCTCAGCCGGCCGATGAAAATCGCCATTGACTGCGGTAACGGTGTCGCGGCAGCGGTCGCTCCAGCCCTTTTCCGGGGTCTTGGCTGCGAAGTCACTGAATTATTTTGCACGATTGATGGCACCTTCCCCAATCACCACCCCGATCCCGCCGACCCCCACAACCTCGAGGATCTCATCCGCTGCGTGCAAACCACGGACTGTGAAATCGGCTTAGCCTTTGATGGCGACGGCGACAGATTGGGCGTGGTCACAAAATCCGGTCAGATCATTTGGCCAGACCGTCAGCTCATTTTGTATGCGCGCGACGTACTCAAGCGCTGCCCTGGCGAGACCATCATTTATGACGTCAAGTGCAGCCGCCATGTCGCCGAACAAGTGCGGGCCGCGGGCGGCAAACCGCTGATGTGGCAAACTGGCCACTCCCTGATCAAAGCAAAACTGGCGGAAACCGGCGCGCCCTTGGCTGGCGAGATGAGCGGGCACGTGTTTTTCAAAGAACGTTGGTTTGGCTTTGACGATGGCCTTTACACAGGCGCTCGTCTGCTCGAAATCCTCTCCAGAGATGCCGATCCCTCAGCGGTCCTTGAGGCACTGCCCCAAGGTGTTTCAACACCCGAACTCAAGCTTGAAATGCGCGAAGGCGAGCCGCACGCGCTGATCAAGCGCTTGCAAAACGAAGGGGTATTTGCAGGCGCGACGGAAATTTTCAAAATCGATGGTTTGCGCGCAGACTATGCGGATGGCTTTGGTTTGGCGCGTGCCTCCAACACCACGCCTGTCGTCGTCTTGCGATTTGAGGGGGATACCCCAGAAGCCCTTGAGCGCATCAAAAATGTATTCCGCAAACAACTGCTGGCGCTTGCGCCAACGGTCCAACTGCCTTTCTAAACCTCCGTCCTCCCCACTTTGCTGAGCCCTATGCCCTCATTGTCAAACAGCCCCACTTGGAAACAGTTTTCACAAGCTGTACTGAGCAGCACCTCCAAACCTGAGGCCCTGCGTATCATCACCGCGGCCGAACTCGAGGTGGATCTCACAACGCAGAGAAGTTCGCCCGAACTTGCCCGAGCGGCCGACGCCTTACTGACACAGCAAGGCTTTGAGCAATATCGACGCGACCTGTTCGAGGGTGCGGCCATCAACTGGACTGAAAACCGCGCGGCCTGGCATACCGCCTTGCGCGCGCCGATTCCTCCTGCGCCCGTCGCCGAGGCTGTCTTATCAGAGCGCACGCGCTTGGCCAAATTTGTCGAGGAAGTCAATGCGCGCAACCAGTATCGCAACGTCGTGCATCTGGGCATCGGTGGCAGCGATTGGGGGCCGCGTCTAGCTTTTAACTCGCTTGCAGGTTCAGGAACACGACGCACGCTGAGATTCGCCTCGAACGTTGATGCGCACGCCATCACTGCGGCCCTCGAAGGGCTGGATGCGCACGACACGCTCGTGATCATTTCTTCGAAATCCTTCACCACGACCGAGTCACTGGCCAATGCTGCTTGCGCGATCGACTGGCTGCGTGCCAATGGCGTCGCTTACCCGCTCGACCACTTTGCCGCCGTGACGGCCAACCCTCAGGCGGCTCGCAATTTCGGCATCAACGACGACCGTATTTTTCAGTTTTGGGACTGGGTAGGTGGACGTTACTCGCTTTGGTCTTCGATCGGCCTGCCCATCGCGCTTGGCTTGGGTATCGAGGCGCTCAATGACATGCGTGCTGGCGCGGCCGCAATGGATGAGCATTTTCTCAATGCCCCGTTTGAACACAATGCCCCCGTGCAAATGGCCTTAAGCGCCGTGGCCAATCGCAGCGTGTTGGGCTACGGTTCTTTTGCGCTCTGCCCCTACGATGCGCGTCTAGGCAGCCTTGTTCCCTGGTTGCAGCAACTCGAGATGGAATCGCTCGGCAAAGCCATTTTGCGCGATGGCTCAACACTCGACGTCCCGAGCAGCCCCGTTGTCTGGGGCATGCCTGGTACGGACAGTCAGCACACTTTTTTTCAATGGTTGCATCAGGACGGCAAGGGCGCGCCCGTCGATTTCATCCTGTGCGCCGTGCCCGATCACCGCCACACCCGACATCACCGCCTGTTGATTGCGAACTGCCTAGCGCAACGCGCGGCCTTGCTTGAGGGAAAGTCTTACGAACAGTCACTCAAAGAAGTCAGCAAAACCGAAAAGGATCCCGAAAAAGCCGCTCTGCTTGCGCATCACCACGTGCATCCGGGCGGTCGCCCCTCCACCCTCATTGTGTTGCCCAAACTCGAAGCTCGTGAACTCGGCGCGCTGCTCGCGCTTTACGAACACAAAGTATTTACCGAAGGTGTGCTTTGGGGCATCAACCCCTTTGATCAATGGGGCGTCGAGTTTGGAAAACGTTTAGCCGGGGATATCGAGCGACGACTTGACGCGTTAGGGAGCGATCCGGCCGTCAGTCCCTATGATCCTTCGACGGCATACTGGGTTCGCAAACTGGCTAGCGGTTAACCCTCTCCGCCGCCCCCTAAAAAGGGCAAAAAAAAGCCCAAGACTTTGCAGTCTTGGGCTAAATCCACCAAAGGAGGAGGGTGGAGGAGACAATCTTGGCAAGCTCAGGAGAGCTGTTGCTCTCTGTGTTTGAATTAAAAATTTGCTAGTTACCTTGAGCGATTTTTTAATTATCACTACTGGTAATTACTAACAACTTAATTCAAAACACTTATGACTGAACTTCCATAAACAAATAATAGCTGAAAATCTGGTGCAGCGCAAGAATCTTCTCGTTAACCTACAAAACCTGAGTGAAATTACATTTTTTGATGCGCCGCAACAACACTTGCGCCCTCAGCGCCTAAATTTTATAGGCCGTCCCCGTCATCACCTTGGCCATCACACCCATCAAGGTGCGCAAGGGCTTGGGCAAAGACGCTGCCCCCCTGTGTTCAGCACTGAGCCGATGCTTGATTTCGTCACACTTCATTTGCTCGACGATCGCTCTCGAGCGGGTATCACCTTGTGGAAGCTCCGTCAGATGACTCTCTAAATGTGCCTCAACCTGACGCTCAGTTTCCGCCATAAATCCTAGACTTTTCTCTTTTCCGGCTCGGCTTGCGAGCACGCCAAGCGCAAAAGAACCGGCATACCAGAGCGGATTGAGCAGGCTTGGACGGCTATCAAGCTCTCGCAAACGCTGTGCGCACCAGCCCAAATGATCCACTTCCTCGGCCGCTGCCTCCAAAAAGAACGCAGCGCTTTCAGTATGTTGGACCGCGGCGGCTTGCCCTCGATAGAGAGCCTGCGCACAGATTTCACCGACATGATTAATCCGCATAAGACCCGCAGCATGACGCTTGGCCGCACGGTCCATCCCCGCATCGGCGTCCGTCAACAACGCACCCGCCGGATTGGGACGAGAAGCTGCGACACCACCACCGAGTATCTGCAACGCCACATCGATTTCAGCAATCAACGGGTCTAAGAACCCATGCCGGCGAATGAGGGAAGGCTGGGGATGAACTTCGGGGGCGAAAGCCTGCCGTGAGGCATCGGGAGAAGCAGATTGATTCATCAGAAAAACCATTGAAAAACAGCCATTGCCTCTATGTTAGCGCTCATAGCACCACAAAATAGCCTAAACCCGTTTATGATTCTTGCTTGAACGCAGGGGATTGGACATGGAAGTCAAAATTGATTGGGGTGGTCCGGATGGCATGCTCTTTGTCGGCCAGACCGGTACGGGTCATATCGCAGCAATGGATGGCGCGCCAGAAGGCGGCGGCCACAACCTCGCGCCACGTCCGATGGAATTGTTGCTCGTGGGTACAGGTGGTTGCACCGCCTATGATGTGGTGCTGATCCTCAAGCGTGGCCGACACGTCATCACAGGCTGCTCCGTGAAACTACTAGCTGAGCGTGCAGACACGGACCCAAAGGTTTTCACAAACATTCATTTCGTCTTTACAGTGACAGGTCACAATCTCCCGCGCGCAGCGGTTGAGCGGGCAATCGCTCTTTCGCACGAGAAATATTGCTCCGCCTCCGCCATGCTCGCGCACAGCGCCGAGATCACGTGGTCGGCTGATATTGTGGACACGGCGCTTCCTTCAACAACAAGCCCTTAAAACTCCATTTGCCCATGAACCAGTACGAAACCTTTATGCGTCATGTCTATACGACGGGCGTGAACAAAACAGACCGAACCGGCACAGGTACCCGCTCGGTCTTCGGCTATCAGATGCGCTTTGATCTGTCGAAAGGCTTTCCTCTGGTGACGACAAAAAAAATGCATACCCGCAGTATTTTTGTCGAGCTTCTCTGGTTTTTAAGAGGCGATTCAAATGTGCGTTGGCTACAAGAAAATGGCTGCACGATCTGGGATGAGTGGGCGCGCGAGGATGGTGATCTTGGTCCGGTATATGGTGTGCAATGGCGCTCTTGGCCCACACCAGACGGTGGGCACATCGATCAAATCTCGCAAATTCTCGATCAAATTCGCAAAACACCTGACTCGCGCAGACTGATCGTCTCGGCCTGGAATGTCAGTGAAATCAAAAATATGGCTCTGCCCCCCTGCCATGCGTTTTTTCAGTTTTATGTGGCAGATGGCAAGCTTTCGTGCCAGCTCTATCAACGCAGCGCCGATATTTTTCTCGGCGTGCCCTTCAATATTGCGAGTTATGCGTTGTTGACCCACATGGTTGCGCAACAGTGTGGCCTGGAGGTTGGCGACTTCGTCTGGACGGGGGGGGATTGTCACATCTATAGCAATCACTTCGAGCAAGTCGAACTCCAACTGTCGCGCGAACCCCATCCTTATCCAAGACTCGTCATACAGCGCAAACCCGACTCTCTCTTTGATTATCGCTACGAAGATTTCGTCATCGAAGATTATGCCCATCACCCGCACATCAAAGCACCGGTGGCGGTTTAACAAAGGCCTTCAAGCGCATGCAGCTCTCTTTGATCGTCGCCTACGCACAAAATCGTGTCATAGGGAGAGATAACACTCTGCCCTGGAAATTGCCCAGCGACCTTGCGCATTTCAAACGTACAACGCTCGGACATCCGATCATCATGGGACGAAAGACTTGGGAGTCTCTCGGGAGACCGTTGCCTGGCCGACGCAACATCGTCATCTCGAGGGACACCCACTATGCTGCCCAAGGCGTGGAGTGCGTGACAAGCCTCGCTCAAGCAATCACCTCTATACAAGACCTCGACGAGGCTTTTGTGATTGGAGGCGCCCAAATCTATCAAGAGGCACTCCCCTTCGCTCAGCAAGTGATTGCGACTGAAGTGCTGGAGTCCGTTGAAGGTGATGCTTTTTTTGCTCCTTTGGATAAGAGGCAATGGATAGAAACTTCAAGAAAGCCTCAACCTGTGGAAAACGGTCTACGTTTTGATATCGTACATTACCAACGCAAGGATTGCGGACAGATGGAAAAGGCATGATTAAAAAACTGATCATCGGGACAGTGTTGGTGGTTGCGGCTGTTGCGACATACAGCGGCATCAGCTGGTGGTCGGGCTTTCGGATTCAGTCACAATCTTATGCCGCGATGGATGCGATCAACCTCCATCTGGACCGCACATGGTCTGATCAAGTGCGGCTCTCCGCGCGCGGCTATCAGCGCGGCGTCTTTTCCAGCGAAGCATCTTATGTGCTGAGTTTCCCAGCGAGCAAGGATGGGCAGTCTAACCCAAAGCGAGAATTGCTCTTTATTAACCATATTACGCATGGCCCCTTTCCTCTACAAAACCTCTTAAATGGCGAGTTCTCCGCTATTGGCGCATTCATTCGTACAGTGAGCGCGCCAACACCTTGGACCGAGGCGCTTTTCAAGGAAAACCAAGGTCAGCCTCTCGTCATCGGAGAAACACGGGTCAGCAAGAATGGTATGGCGACCCTAAATTGGTCGATACAACCGATTGATTTTCGTCATGATGCCTTGAGAGTGAAATTCGCTGGGGGCAAACTCAACGCCGACATTGAGCCGCGACTCAAACACAAAAAGGGCGAGCTGGTACTTGAGGCACTCAATATCACTGATGGGCATACGACCTTTGACGTAAAAGGGGTCAAAGTCAAGATGGATGGGCGTCTCGACACTTCCGGACTTTCGCTTGGCACATATACACGGGAGATCGGCAGTTTGAGCTGGGCTTCCGTGAATGCCTCAACAGTTGAGCTCGATAAATTCAAATTGCGTACTGAGATGAAGCTCCAAGATGCCGAGGTCAGTGGCCATACCGACCTCAACATCGGCGCGCTGAGCATCGCTCAACAAAAACTCGGGGCATTGAAATTGTCACTCGCGTATGACAAACTCAGCGATCGCGCACTCAGCCCTTTGCTTGAACTCTATCATCGCATAACCGCGGGTTTCGCGATCAATGTTTTGAAGCCTGAGCCTGTTAGTACTGCTGAGATTAAAAGAGCTTGGCAATATCTTCAGAGTCTTTTAAAAAATGATCCAAGTATTCGCATCGAACCGCTCTCTTGGGAAACCTCGGCGGGAAAAAGTCAGCTCACACTACACACCACCTTCAAGCCCGCAGAGCTTGCGAGTGGCGGCATAGGGTTACGCGAAAATACCCTCAATACGCTTGATGCGACGTTGACCATTTCTCAGCCCATGGTCAACGCTCTAGTGCTTCAACACTTTCAAAAGCCGGGCACACCAGCCGCCAAGATCAAAAGTCTCGCAGATCGTGAGATACGCCGGCTCACCGACATGGCTTTTCAGCTTAAACTTGGCCGCATTCAAAACGGCAGGCTCGTCAGTCACTTTAATGTGCAAAACGAAGAGTTGCGTATTAACGGACAGCGTTCGGCGCCCGAGCCCCTTATAAAGCTTCTCAGTTCACTCGTCCCAATGCGATTTTTTGCGAGTCCGTCTCAAAGCGGACAAGAAGGTCCCGACGAGGCGCTCTCTTTGCAACACTTGGACCCGCGCGTATTGGGCGCCATCTTGAGCGACTCCGACTTTGTCTATGAGGAAACGAGAGATGAAGACGGCGACCTCGTCCTAAAGGTCGCGCCTGGCGATGCCGGCGCCAACAGCATCGAAATCATTTTCAGTGGTTGCCGCAAAGACCCAACCTGCGAGGATGTTTTATTACGGGCGACATACTCTTCGGCGCAAACAGCACCGCTCAAGTTCATCAATGACTGGAACTTACGAAACCGATGGTCGCGCGTTTATCTCAAGGAATCTGGCGCCCCTGTACTGGAGTTGGATATCAGCGCTTATGGTGGGATTGGTCAGGATGCCGTCGAATCCATGGTCAGCACCTTCTTTAAGCTCGTCAGAGATTTTTCGAAGGAACTGAAAGCGACAGAGACAGCTGGGTCGGTACCCCCGACACCAGCTGCTCAATAACACCGCACTTATTCTTGTTCGGCGTAAGCCTCTACGGGCAAACAAGAACAGACTAAATTGCGATCACCCCAAGCATTGTCCACGCGGCCCACGGGTGGCCAATACTTGCTGTCCCGCAGACTTTCGACTGGGTAAGCCGCCTGCTGGCGTGGGTAGTCGTGGTGCCACTCTTCGGCCAACAACATCTTGGCAGTATGCGGTGCATTTTTTAGCACGTTATCGCTCTTGTCGCGCTCACCACGTTCGACTTGAGCGATTTCCTTGCGAATCGAAATCATGGCGTCGATGAAACGATCCAACTCAGCCAAGCCTTCTGACTCAGTGGGTTCGACCATCAACGTGCCCGCAACCGGAAAACTCATGGTCGGTGCATGGAAACCATAATCCATCAAGCGTTTTGCGATGTCTTCGGCTGAAATGCCAGAGATTTCTTTGAGTGGATTGATATCCAGAATACATTCATGCGCGACACGATCATTGCGACCCGTGTACAACACAGGGTAATGACCCGCCAAGCGACGCGCCACATAGTTGGCGCTCAAAATCGCCACCTCGGTTGCACGGCGCAAGCCTTGGGCGCCCATTAAGGAGATGTAGGCGAAAGGAATCGGCAAAATACTCGCGGAACCGAAAGGCGCAGCGGATACGGGTCCAACAGGCATACCACTGGCCATCACACCTTTTTCATTCACCACGCCGGGCAAAAAGGGCGCAAGGTGCGCTCGCACACCAACGGGACCTACGCCCGGTCCGCCGCCGCCGTGCGGAATGCAGAAGGTTTTATGCAGGTTCAAGTGGGACACATCCGATCCAAACTTACCTGGCTGGGCTACGCCAACCATCGCGTTCATATTGGCGCCGTCCATATACACCTGACCGCCCGCCTCATGAATGAGGTCGCAAATCGTTGTGATGGATTCCTCAAATACGCCATGGGTGGAGGGATAAGTCACCATCAAGGCGGCCAACCGATCACCCACCTTGGCGATTTTGGCTTTGAGATCCTCAAGATCCACGTTGCCGTGAACATCTGAACCGACCACGACGACATCCATGCCCACCATATTTGCGGACGCAGGGTTCGTGCCGTGTGCCGACGAAGGAATCAAGCAGACGTCGCGCTGATGCTGACCATTGGCGCGATGATACGCACGTATCGCAAGCAATCCTGCGTACTCTCCTTGCGCGCCAGAGTTTGGCTGCAGACTGATGGCATCGTAACCCGTGATTTCACAGAGGTCCTTGGACAAGCGCTCAATCATGGTCTGATAGCCGCGCGTTTGGTCTGCAGGGGCAAAAGGATGCATCGCCGCAAACTCTGGCCACGTTACCGGAATCATCTCCACAGTCGCGTTGAGCTTCATCGTGCATGAACCCAGCGGGATCATCGTGCGATCGAGCGCCAAATCCTTGTCGGACAGCTTGCGCAAGTAGCGCAGCATATCCGTCTCGGACTGAATGCTTGAAAAAACAGGATGACTGAGAATGGCTTGCTTGCGCTGAACAGCCGCAGGGATGCAAGGCAAGCCCTTGACTTCGATCGACAAGGCCGGCGCTATCTTGCCGATTGCACTTGCGAGGACTGCGAGAAGCTGCTCGAGATCCTGCAGGGTGACGGTCTCATCCAAAGAAATACCGAGCTGCGTGGCACTGACACTGCGCAGGTTGATCCGCGCCGCACGTGCGGCCTTCAACACAGCGTCGGTCTGCGCGCCCGTTTCGAGTAACAACGTGTCAAAGAACGTATCGTTGACCACCTTGAACCCAAGTGCAACCAAGGCTTGCTTGAGAATGGTCGTTGACTGGTGCACACGCGTGGCAATCGCCTTGATGCCTTTTGGACCATGCCATAAGGCATACATGCTGGACATCACCGCCAACAAAACCTGTGCAGTACAAATGTTCGACGTGGCTTTCTCACGGCGAATATGCTGTTCGCGCGTCTGTAGCGCCAAGCGTAAGGCCCTATTGCCCTGAGCGTCTTTGGAAATCCCCACGAGACGTCCTGGCATGTTGCGCTTGAAGGCATCCTTACACGCCATAAAGCCAGCATGAGGACCACCAAAACCAAAGGGCACGCCAAACCGTTGCGCGGAGCCGATCGCTATGTCTGCACCCCAGTGACCAGGCGGCTCAAGTAGCGCCAAGGCCAACAAATCCGTCGCACAAGCCACCACGCCGCCCTGCGCATGCACTTGCTCGGCGAGCGCGCGATAGTCTGCAACTGCGCCCAGAGAATGGGGGTATTGCACAAGTAAACCGAAGCAAGCCGGAACGCCCTTGGACTCATCGCCCACCACCACGTCAATATCTAAACCATCCGCACGTGTGCGAATCACTTCGATGGTCTGGGGATGACAATGCTGTGAAACAAAAAAAACTTTGTTTTGTGCAGTCGAAGCGCGACGCGCAAGCGTCATTGCCTCGGCAGCGGCCGTGCCCTCATCAAGCAAAGATGCGTTTGAAATATCCAGTCCAGTGAGGTCTGCGACCATGGTCTGATAATTCAGAATCGCCTCCAAGCGCCCCTGGGCGATCTCAGGCTGATAAGGCGTATAGGCAGTATACCAAGCCGGATTCTCGAGAATATTGCGCAACACCACATTTGGGGTGAGGGTGCCGTAATAGCCCTGCCCGATATAGTTGCGAAACACTTGATTATCGGCGGCGATTTTACGCATCTCAGCCAACACGTCGGCCTCGGAGCGTGCGCCTGGCAAATCAAGCTCACGAGACATATGGATATTGGCGGGGACAACTTCGCGCATCAGCGTGGCGAGATCCGCCGCACCGATCGCTGCGAGCATTTTTTTCTGATCATCCTCGCTCGGACCAATGTGGCGAGGGATAAATTCGTTCGAGGTATTCAGCACTTGTGACATGGTCTTTGCCTTAGCTTGCGTCAGCGACAGCCTGATAGCCTGCTGCATCGAGCAAACCATCAACATCTGCGGGGTTGTTTGCCTTGATCTTGAAGATCCAGGTGCCATAGGGACTTGCGTTAATGCTTTCAGGCGCGTCATTGAGCGCCTCGTTGAAACCGACGATCTCACCGGCGACCGGTGCATAGATGTCTGAGGCGGCTTTCACAGACTCCACAACGCCTGCAGTGGCGCCAGCTGCGAGTTTGGTGCCGACTTTAACATCGCCGACAAAGACCAAGTCGCCAAGCTGCTCTTGTGCGGGACCGGTAATGCCGACGATCATGACATCGCCTTCGGCTTTGATCCATTCGTGTGTTGTTGCGTATTTACGATCGCTAGGAATGCTCATGAAAGTCTCCAGAAATTTATAAATGAATAGGGCGACAAAGAATGTGGTTTAAGTCAATAGGGTATGAGTGGATAGGGTTTAAGCGTGCACGAGAACTTGCCCGTTGCGAACAAAAGGTAGCTTGCAGACCTCGGCGGGCACCCACTTGCCGCGGATATCAATTTCAACCTGATCGCCCACCGCAACACCTTGGGGAAGTCGACCAAAGCCGACTGACACACCCATGGTCGGGGACATCGTGCCGCTGGTGACCTCGCCCATGCCCTTGGCAGTGCGCACTGTCATATGGGCTCGCATGACACCACGGTCCAAAAGCTTCAGACCAATAAAGACCCGCGGATCGGAATACTGTTCGATGGCATCTCGGCCAATAAAGCGACGCTCTGTATCCTTGAGAGAGACCGTCCAGGTCAAGCCCGCCTGATTGGGATGAATCAACTCATCCATATCCTGACCGTATAAATTCATGCCCGCCTCGAGACGCAGGGTATCGCGTGCGCCTAAACCACAGGGTGCGATGCCCTGTGCGGTCAAATCCTTCCAGAGCTGTTCAACCTCGGTGGCTGGTACGACAATTTCAAAACCATCCTCGCCTGTATAGCCTGTGCGCGCCACCATGGTGTCGTCAGGAAACTGCGCACCTGAAAACACACCAAGGCTTTCTGTCGCTTGTCGCCAGGCGGGTCGCGTCGCCCAGACTTTTTCACGTGCACTCGGCCCCTGCACCGCGACCATTGCGAGGTCGCGTCTAGGCGTGACAGTCACTTGAAAACCACCAGAAGCGACAACGCGTTGCATCCAGGCAATGTCTTTGTCAGCCGTACCGGCATTGACCACCAGACGCCACTGTGTGTGCGTGAAAAAATAAACGATCAAATCGTCAATCACACCGCCTTGCGGGTTCAACATACATGAATAAAGAGCCTTGCCTGGCTGCGTAAGCTTTGCCACATCATTGGCAATCAACTTGCGCAAAAAAAATGTCGCGTCCGGGCCGATGACATCGACATTGAGCATGTGCGAGACATCGAACATGCCGGCGTCACGTCGAACGGCATGATGCTCCTCGATCTGTGATCCGTAATTGACAGGCATGTCCCAACCGCCGAAATCAACCATCCGTGCGCCTGCGGCAACGTGTACGTTGGCAAGAGGGGTGCGCTTTAATTCAGCAGACATAAAAAACTCCGGCAGAGAAATAAGACAGCAGAAAGGTGCGGAATCTGAATCTCATGCGCTGCGCGCATGAGACTTGACTGGCGATCCGCCCCTCTGTCCTTTTGCCTGAGAGTTGCCCCGCAATGTCGCGGGTGTGCACCTTCGGCGCCCGTGGTGACCGATCTAAGTGGGTCGCGGGTCTCTCCAGAGTGTTGTGCTGAAAGATTTCTGTGGAAAGCTTTCAATTCATATTGCGGTATGGGGGGCCTGAGCGATTCTGGGCGAATTGCGCCTTCGGCGGCAAACGGAGCCTAGATGGAACTCCTATGCGCTCTCCCGCAATATGCGTTCACAGCTGTGTGAGCATACCGCGAAAATCGAGCCTTCGACAAGCCAATCCCTATTTTGACTGGGCCGATCATTCAGGGGGGGGTTAGAGGCTACGTCCGCAGGCGACGCCAGAAGCCCATGCCCACTGGAAGTTATACCCCCCAAGCCAGCCTGTCACATCGACCGTTTCGCCAATGAAATGAAGGCCAGGAACGGTTCGGGCCTGCATACTGCGTTGATCCAGGCCCTTGGTATCCACCCCTCCGCGCATGACCTCGGCTTTTTTATAGCCCGCCGTACCATTCGGGATCAGCGACCACGCCTGAATCCGTTGGGCCAAGTCTTTGAGCACTCGATCTGGCGCATCGGCTAGACGGAGTGTGGCCTGTTCGCCCAGCCACTGCTCGGCCAAACGCTTAGGCCAGAGCGAGGACAGCAAAGTACCGAGCTGCTGCTTACCCCCGACCTTGGCCTCAACGAGCCTGTCGGATAGGTCTTGACCCGGTGCCAAATCGAGCACAATCGCTTCACCTGGCTGCCAGTAACTCGAAATTTGCAAAATACCCGGGCCTGACAGTCCTCGATGCGTAAACAGCACATCCTCGAGAAATTGCTGGGTACGTCGACCGGGTCCCGCGCTCACGGTGGCCTGCAATGCGACACCCGCCAGCGCGCCAAAAGGCGTCCAAGTATCCGCATCGAACGTCAATGGCACGAGCGCTGGTCGCGGCTCGACGACTTTGAGCCCGAACTGACGAGCAAGTTTTAAGCCAAAGTCTGTCGCGCCAAGCTGAGGAATCGCAAGACCTCCTGTTGCGATGACCAAGTTATTGGCTTGAATCGTCCCGCCGGAGGTTTGCACAGAAAAAAGAGGCGGCCCTATCGTGTCGGCGCGCGAGACGTCTTTGACCTCGCAAGGCATGCGCCACTGCACCCCCCCTTGATTGCACTCGGTGCGCAACAGCTCGATGATGTCTTCGCTGCTGTGGTCACAAAAAAGCTGGCCTTTGTGTTTCTCGTGCCAGGCGATCCCGTGGAGGCGCATCAGCTCGAGAAAGTCCTGCGGCGTATAGCCCGCCAAGGCTGATTTGCAAAAATGGGGGTTAGCCGAAATAAAATTTTCCGGACCGACTTGTTTGTTAGTGAAGTTACAGCGCCCGCCGCCTGAAATCCTGATTTTTTCGGCCAACACCGTTGCATGCTCAATCAGCACGACCGTACGCCCACGCTGGGCGGCGACCGCGGCACACATCATGCCGGCGGCACCCGCACCAATCACCGCGACCTCAAACTGCTCCATGCGCGACGCTCAGCATTGTTGTTGAATCTTTAGCATTGCGCTTCGATCAGACAGTCGACGTAATAACGCTTTTCTCCATTTGGCAGGACATCCTCGCCCAAACCGTGAATATACGTTTCAAACGATGGAAACATTTGATTGAACTCGCGCGCGAACTGGAGATATTGCACAATGGTTTTATTAAAGCGCTCGCCAGGAATAAGCAATGGAATACCGGGAGGATAGGGAGTTAACAACACACCCGTGACACGCCCTTCGAGTTGATCGATGGAAACACGCTCAACCTCGCGGTGCGCCATTCTCGCAAAAGCATCCGAAGGCTTGAGCGCGGGCACCATGTCGCTCAAATACATCTCAGTCGTGAGGCGTGCGACATCATGCTTGCGATATTGCTCATGAATTTGTTGGCACAAATCACGCAGTCCCATCCGCTCATAGCGACGATTCGTCTTACAAAAATCGGGCAAGATGCGCCACAAGGGCTGATTACGATCGTAGTCATCCTTGAATTGCTGCAAAGCGGTCAACAAGGTATTCCAACGGCCTTTGGTGATGCCGATGGTGAACATAATGAAAAAGGAATAGAGACCTGTTTTTTCAACCACCACGCCATGTTCTGTCAGATATTTGGAGACGAGGGCGGCAGGAATACCGGTCTCGCCAAAACTGCCGGACATATCTAGTCCGGGCGTCACAATGGTCGCCTTGATCGGGTCGAGCATGTTGAAGCCTTCGGCGAGGTCGCCAAAGCCGTGCCAATGGTCGTTGGCCTTGAGTATCCAGTCGGACTGCTCGCCCACACCGTGTGCAGCTAGATAATCGGGGCCCCACACCGTGAACCACCAGTCATCATCACCATACTCGAGATCGACTTTACGCATCGCACGACGGAAATCAAGCGCTTCGCGAATGCTTTCCTCGACCAATGCCGTGCCACCCGGAGCTTCCATCATGGCGGCCGCCACGTCACAGGACGCAATGATGGCGTACTGGGGCGAAGTCGACATATGCATCAAGTAGGCTTCATTAAAAATATTGCGATCGAGCTTGCGGCTCTCGGGCTCTTGGACGATGATCTGAGAGGCTTGTGAAATTCCGGCTAACAGTTTGTGGGTCGAGTGCGTCGCAAACACCATGGCTTTGGGACTGCGTGGACGACCGGCTCCGATCGCATGCATGTCCTGATAAAAACTATGGAAGGCCGCATGGGGCAACCAAGCCTCATCAAAGTGCAGCGTATCGACCAGGTTGCCAAGTTTGGCCTTGATCGTTTCTACGTTGTAAATCACACCGTCATAGGTGCTTTGTGTCAACGTCAAAATACGCGGGTTCTTATCTTTGACATTACGCGCAAAAGGATTGGCATCGATTTTTTTCTGAATGCTTTCGGGCTCGAACTCCTCGAGAGGAATCGGACCAATGATGCCCATGTGGTTACGCGTAGGACGTAAAAAAACCGGGATCGCGCCCGTCATCGTAATCGCGTGCAAAATGGACTTGTGACAGTTGCGATCCACCACCACAATATCATCGGCCGCCACGTTGGCATGCCAGACAACCTTGTTCGAGGTAGAGGTGCCGTTTGTCACGAAATAACAGTGGTCGGCATTAAAAATCCGCGCTGCGTTGAGCTCAGACTCGGCGATGGGGCCGGTATGATCAAGTAGCTGCCCGAGTTCGTCCACGGCGTTGCAAACGTCGGCGCGCAGCATGTTTTCACCAAAAAATTGGTGAAACATTTGACCAACAGGACTCTTTAGAAAGGCGACACCGCCCGAATGTCCGGGACAGTGCCAGGAATATGAGCCATCCTGCGCGTAATTGACCAGCTCGCGAAAGAACGGTGGCGCCAAGCTATCGACATAGCTGCGCGCTTCACGAATGATGTGTCGCGCCACAAACTCCGGCGTGTCCTCGAACATGTGAATGAAGCCATGCAATTCGCGCAAAATATCGTTCGGGATGTGTTCCGCCGTGCGCGTTTCTCCGTACAGATAAATTGGGATGTCTGCGTTGCGAAAGCGCAATTCGCCAATAAAGACACGGAGGTTTTTAATGGCGCCGGCGACATCCTCCGGCGAATCGACGTCGAATTCCTCATCATCGATGGAGAGGATAAACGCGCTTGCTCGACTTTGCTGCTGGGCGAAGGAGCTCAGATCGCCATAGCTGGTGACTCCGATCACTTCCATGCCTTCAGCTTCGATCGCCGTTGCGAGCGCCCGAACCCCTAGACCCGAGGCGTTCTCAGAGCGATAGTCCTCGTCGATGATAAAAATAGGAAAGCGAAATTTCATCCAGAGGACTCCGCAAAGGATAAGTAGGAAAATTAAGAATATTTACCACAGGCTCAAGACAAAAGCGTGTCAGATAAGCGGCGCAAAACATCAAGTACGTGGCAAAGTGACGCCACGCTGCCCTTGGTACTTGCCGCCTCGGTCTTTGTAAGAGGTCGAGCAAATTTCATCACTTTCAAAAAACAACATTTGCGCGCAACCCTCGCCTGCGTAAATCTTTGCGGGCAACGGTGTGGTGTTTGAAAACTCGAGCGTGACATGACCTTCCCACTCGGGTTCCAGAGGCGTGACATTGACAATGATCCCGCAGCGCGCGTAGGTGCTCTTGCCAAGGCAAATCGTCAGGACACTGCGGGGAATTCGAAAATACTCAACCGTGCGCGCAAGCGCAAAGGAGTTGGGGGGGATGATGCAAATATCCCCTTTGAAATCAACGAAGGACTTTTCGTCAAAATTTTTCGGATCGACAATGGTTGAATTGATGTTCGTGAAAATTTTAAACTCGTTGGCGCAGCGCACATCGTAGCCGTAGCTGCTCGTGCCATAGCTCACGATACGGCCTGATTCGTTCGAACGCACCTGGCCAGGCTCGAAGGGTTCGATCATCCCGTCGGTTTGTGCCACGCGGCGGATCCAGTTGTCGCTTTTGATGCTCATTGCCCAAGGGTCTCAAAATTAAAAGTCAAGAGGGCGAATTTTACCCCCTGTCCGGCCCCTTAGGCACACACAAGGGGTGAGAGAGTGAAAATCAAGTACGCTGAACCGAAATCACGCCAAACTTGTCACTCAGATCCTTGGGCAAAGCGGCAACCTTGGCGGCCATTCTGGAGGCAATCTCGCCATACAGCTTCGCGGCCTCGCTGGTGGGCGCCGAGAGGACGGTCGGACGACCGGCATCCGCATCGACGCGGATCGCCATCTCCAAAGGCAGAGCCCCCAACCATGAGACCTTGTATTGCTCCGCCATGCGCTGTCCACCGCCCTCGCCAAAGATGTGCTCGGCATGGCCACACTGACTGCAGACGTGAATGGCCATGTTTTCAATCACACCCAGCACCGGCACATTGACCTTTTCAAACATCCGCAGACCTTTGCGGGCATCTAAAAGCGCCAAATCCTGTGGCGTGGTCACAATCACAGCGCCAACCACAGGTACTTTTTGTGACAGTGTCAATGCGATATCACCCGTACCGGGCGGCATATCGACGATCAAATAGTCCAGATTGTCCCAGTTGGTGGAACGCAACAACTGCTCGAGAGCTTGCGTGACCATGGGTCCGCGCCAAATCGCCGGATTGTCCTCACTGATCATAAAACCAATGGAGTTGGCCTGGATGCCATGTCCCACCACCGGGCTCATGGTTTTGCCATCCGCGCTATCCGGGCGCTGGGAAACGCCCAACAGAGTCGGCACGCTAGGACCGTAAATATCCGCGTCCAGCAATCCCACCCGCGCACCTTCCGCCTGCAAGGCCAAGGCAAGATTGACCGCGGTTGTACTCTTGCC
>CAMDFD010000028.1 GCA_945897365.1 Bordetella parapertussis
TTCGTCAGGTCGATACCGTCGTCGGCGGAGTAATGGCTGCTGAGGGATTGAATGGACCATTCTGTTGGGCCAACTCCGAGGATGGAAATCCCATCAATGTCATCACCCGTTGTGATGAGTTTGCCAGAGATTGGACTGTAATAATCGTCGGCACGACCTAAATAGCGTGTGGAGATGAATTCCGCTTTAAATGCTGATAAAGGATTTTTGCGATTCGTTTTGACCGTCAGACCGTCTTTTGAGGCATCTGCAAAATTGCCTAAAAACCAAACACCTCCATTGTCAGCGAATTTTATAGGTTTGAAGCGAGTGTTGGCGGCTTTGATATGCAGTCGTTCTGCTTTGAGCCGTGAGCCTTGCTCAAAAATAAGCGTCGAGCGTTTGGTATGACTTTTAGGAAAGACACCGTTGACCAATAAGATTGTCGTTTGATCTTGAATGGTCAAGGTGATCTTTTTCAGAACACGCACTTCTCCCTGCACGACGTAGATTTTTTTTGAACTTAAAACTGTATCTTTTCGAATGCGACTAGGTAGGATTTGTATGGGTTTCATCCGGAGCTAAGACAGGCCGGTGATTTCACCGGCCTCGTTGATGTCAATGCCATTGGCCGCGGGCACGACAGGTAGGCCAGGCATCGTCATGATGTCGCCGCACACCACTACGATAAAGCCTGCGCCAGCTGCAAGACGCACTTCGCGAATTGCAAGGGTATGGCCACTGGGAGCGCCACGTAGTTTGGCATCCGACGAAAAGGAGTATTGCGTTTTAGCAATACAAACAGGGAGGTGACCGTAGCCATCGGCTTCGAGTTGCGCAAATTGTTCCCTGATTTTAGCGTCGCAAGAGATGCCATCGGCGCCATAGGTTTTGACGGCGATGGTGCTTACTTTTTCTAGAAGTAAGGCATCGTCTTCGTATAAAAATTTGAAATGATTGGGTTGTTCGCAAAGTTTGACGACAGCGTGCGCAAGCTCGGCTGCGCCAGGGCCGCCTTTGGCCCAGTGCTGGGCTAAGACAACCTCGACGCCGAGCGCCGCGGCCGTTGATTTCAATAGCTCTATTTCTGCTGGGGTATCCTCGGTGCGATGATTGATCGCGACCACGCAAGGCAGACCAAAGTTGTGCTGAATATTATGAATGTGACGCTCAAGGTTGACGAGGCCAGCTTGTAACGCTTTTAAGTTTTCAGTGCCGACTTCTTTGACCTCGACACCACCGTGATATTTCAACGCGCGAACAGTGGCGACCAAGACGACGGCTGATGGTGCCAGACCTGCTTTTCGGCATTTGATATCGAGAAATTTTTCGGCGCCCAGGTCTGCGCCAAAACCTGCTTCTGTGACGACATAGTCTGCGAGCTTGAGTGCTGTGGAGGTGGCGAGTACAGAGTTACAGCCATGTGCGATATTGGCAAAAGGCCCGCCGTGCACAATGGCAAGATTATTTTCAAGGGTCTGAACGATGTTGGGAGCAAGCGCTTCTTTGAGGAGTGCGGCCATGGCGCCTTGGGCCTGTAGGTCACGTGCACGGATCGGTTTGCCGGAGAGTGATTGGCCAACGACAATATCACCCAAACGTTCTTTTAAATCTTTCAGACTGTTGACCAGACAAAAAATCGCCATGACTTCGGAGGCGACGACAATATCAAAATGATCCTCGCGTGGAAAGCCGTTAGCGGTGCCGCCAAGGCCGACAACGATTTGTCTCAGGGCACGATCATTGAGGTCAACTACGCGTCTCCAGGTGATGCGTCGCACGTCGAATTGTAATTTGTTGCCATGATGGATGTGATTGTCGATCAGAGCAGCCAATAAATTGTTGGCGAGTGCGATGGCGTTAAAGTCGCCCGTAAAGTGTAGGTTGATGTCTTCCATCGGTACGACTTGCGCCATACCTCCACCCGCTGCGCCGCCTTTCATGCCAAATACCGGGCCCAGCGAGGGTTCGCGCAAGCAAATCATGGCACGCTTACCGATGTGATTGAGTGCGTCGCCTAGGCCCACAGTTGTCGTCGTTTTGCCTTCGCCTGCGGGAGTGGGGGAGATGGCCGTGACTAAAATTAATTTTCCATTGGGTCGATCTTGGAGAGAGCGGATGTAGTCAAGTGAAAGCTTGGCCTTGAAGCGACCATGGGGTTCTAATGCATCTTCTGGTATGTCAGCCTTGGCGGGAGCGAGCTTTAAAATGGGTGTTTTGTTGGCGGCTTGGGCAATAGCAAGATCAGAGCGCATACAGGTCCTTGAAGTCCGTTATCCTTATTAGAACCGTTATCCTAGACTAAATAGTCACTGAATGGGCTGAGCATAGGCGTCTTAGGAATGGAATTCTGGTTTATTTAGGAATTTAAAAATGTTTAAAAAAGTCGGCTTGATTGGTTTGGGAAATATGGGACGGGGCATGGCGCTGACCCTCAAGCGTAATGGTTTTGAGGTGGTGGGCACCGATGTGGCGCCTGCGACGCGCGAGTCCTTGGCTAAAGAGGGTGTCTTAGTCAGAGAAACGATCGGTGAAGTCGTCTTTGAGTGCGACGTTGTTATTTTGTCGCTTCCAACGGCCGCGATTGTCGAGCAAGTTGTCTGTGGGCCAAACGGGATTCTTGCCAATGCCAAGCCAGGTTTATTGGTGATCGATACTTCGACCTCACATCCGGAGACAACGCGTCGCTTGGCTGTTGCATTGAACGCTGCGGGGATGAACATGTTGGATGCCCCCGTGAGCGGTGGTCCCAAAGGT
Organism: Bordetella parapertussis; assembly: GCA_945897365.1. Classification (GTDB taxonomy): domain Bacteria; phylum Pseudomonadota; class Gammaproteobacteria; order Burkholderiales; family Burkholderiaceae_B; genus Zwartia; species Zwartia parapertussis_A. The sequence continues at coordinate 2,737 of CAMDFD010000028.1, forward strand.
GCGATCACCGGAACGATGGCGATGGTGATTGGCGGGGCCAAGGAGGATCTTGACCGCGCGGAACCCATCCTCGCGGCGATGACAGCCAAGCGCGTGCATGTCGGCGATATTGGTGCCGGGCATGTCGCCAAAATTGCCAACAACCTATTTGCCGCGGCGCATTTGCTCATCGCGGGCGAGGTTACCCGAATGGCTGCTAAAGCAGGGGTGCCGACTGAGCAGTTATTGCAGGGGATCAATGCGGGCTCAGGTCGAAGCTTTATTACTGAGCATAGTTATCCTACATGGATTATGAACGGTCAGTTTGACTCTGGCTTTACGATGAAACTGATGCGTAAGGATGTTCGACTCTCGCAGGAGTTAATTTCCGCGCTCGCGATCGATTTGCCGATGTCTGCAAAGGTCGCTGAATTGTGGGCGCTTAGCGCGCAATCTATATCGGATGATGAAGACTTCAATAAAATCGTCGAGCTCGGCACCAGAGATCAGGTCTGAGCACAGCAAACAAGAGAGATGATGATGAGCGCACAGCAAACAGAACAGATGATGAAAGCATATCGTGCCTTTTTTCCGCAAGGACTTGTCGGCTCTTATGTCGCCGGGGAATTGATTCCAGGGGAGGGCAATGACATCAGTCTCGTCAATCCTGCGACAGGGGATGTGACTTTAACCTATAAAGATGCCACAGAGACCATCGCTCAACAGGCATGTGCCGCAGCAGTCGCTGGACAGAATTTTTGGGCTGCGCTGAGTCATGCAGAACGAGGCAGGTTGATGCAAGAAGCGGGTCGCTTGCTGAGAGCTCATATCGAGCCGCTTGCACAGCTCGAGTCGATTTCGGCAGGTAAGCCGATCCGCGATTGTCGTGGTGAAGCGCTTCGCGTTGCCGAGATGTTTGAGTACTACGGCGGCTGGACCGACAAGCTCTACGGAAACGTGATTCCCGTTCCCAGTGGTCATTTAAATTACACGCGGCGCGAGCCTTTTGGCGTAGTTTTGCAGATCACACCGTGGAATGCTCCGATGTTTACGTGCGGATGGCAAATCGCTCCTGCAATTTGCATGGGTAATGCCGTCTTGCTCAAGCCTTCTGAGTTAACACCCTTGAGTTCACTCGCTGTTGCGCAGCTCGTGGAGCGAGCCGGTATTCCAAAAGGTGTTGTCAATGTTCTGGTGGGGTATGGACATACGATCGGTCAAGCTGCCTTGAGTCATCACGCCGTTAAAAAAGTTGTTTTTGTGGGCTCTCCCGCAACCGGTGGAAAAATTGCCGCCGCGGCCGCAGTGCGCGGCATTCCTTGTGTGCTTGAGCTAGGAGGTAAGTCAGCCAATATTGTGTTTGACGATGCGGATTTGGAGCGTGCGAGTATCGGTGCGCAAGCCGCGATTTTTGGGAGTACGGGTCAAAGCTGCGTGGCGGGTTCAAGACTCTTGGTCCAGCGCGGCATTTATGAGAAATTTGTCCAGATGGTGGCCGAGGGTGCGCGCAAGATTCGAGTGGGTGATCCAGCGATGCCAGAGACTGAAATCGGTCCTATTCAGAATGCAAGGCAGTTTCAGCACATCAGGAACATGATTGACATCGGTGTGCGAGAAGGTGCGCAAATCGTCGGCGAACAGTCTTCAAAAGATAACCTACAGACGGGATTCTATGTGCGACCGACTGTTCTAAAAAATGTGACGAATGAGATGGCCGTGGCACGGACTGAAATTTTTGGCCCCGTTGTTGTTGCCATTCCTTTTGATACAGAGGAGGAGGCGGTGAGGATCGCGAACGATAGCGATTTCGGTCTGGCCGGTGCAGTATGGACCAAGGATTTGGGCCGTGCCTTTCGCGTCGCCGACAAAGTAAAAGCCGGAACGTTTTGGATCAATATGTACAAGGTGATTAATGTCGCCTCTCCGTTTGGCGGATATGACGCCAGTGGTCATGGACGCTCAAGCGGGGTGGAGGCCTTGCAGGAATACACTCAAGTCAAAAGTGTGTGGGTAGAGACGGCTGAACATCCGAATCAGCCGTTTGGATACAGTAGTTCATCCAATCTTACCTAGGAAACAAAAATGTGATGCTGGCGCGCGCCCCAGCCCGAGGGGCCGCCTGGCACACTGCTTAGGTAATAACGCGCTCCTGCTGAAAGTGACGCAGGCATTTCACCAAACTTCACAATTTTGGAAACTGTGGCATTCATTGGGTTTTCCGCGCGTCTGGCATCCCAATTAAAGGTTGACTGCGTATTAACGGTAAAGGTCCAAGCACTTTTTGTGACGTACGAAACAAAGGGTTGGTAAAAAAGGTTATTGGCCGTGCCATAGTGCGCGTTGCCGCCCGCACTCCACGTGTTGTAGGCAAGGAGTCCAACAGTCCAGGGCGCTTTCATTACTAAACCGACTGCGCTCAAACCAACTCCCGTTTGAGCCGTTCCATAATTCTTGCCTGACAACGCAGGCGTCGTGACGATGGGTCCGACACCCCAGATCACATCTTTCGCGGCGCGTGGAGAGAAAAAAGTTTCTACTAAAACCGGACCTGTTCCTGTGCCGCTAAAGCCGTTGATGTTGTTTGCAGACTCAAATGTGACGACAGGTCTCAAGATGTAATTCCAATCATTATTCAGCTTGATAGGAATCACGGGTTGAACCACGAGTGAGTTCATCGTTCCCCTTTTATCGAGACCGATATTGGCATCGTAGTTGTATTGGAAAGGAACGGATATTAAGTCAGCGACAGGGTTAGTGAGTTTCGATGCCAACGTATTTGGATCTTTATCCGCGGTTTGTGGAAAAGAAGGCGTTGCGCCGATACTGGCGATGAGTGTCGTCAGGGCTAGAAAATAAGTTTTACTAATCAAGTCCACCACCCCTTTAGAATTTCAAAAAATACTCAATAGCATGCTTCGTAAAGTCAAATCGCATAGAGCCAACATTAAAAGTAACCATAATTGAACTCTGTTTGTTGATTTAACGCGATTTTATGATCAGAATGTGCTGTCAATAAAGTAGTTGCTAGTCCGTAGGTATGATGGTCAGTATGTATCACATACATTCTAGCTATTCATCGGCTCAATAGAAATTTTTGGGAAAATGGTGTTTTTATGAAAAATTCAACGCGTTCATCATTGTTAGCTTTCGGCTTTGTTGCCATGTTTGCACTTTCCAGCGCGTTCGCACAGCCTCCTATGCCGCCTTTCTATGAGTCAGTGATGCAAATGAGCCCTGCCGGGAAGTTGGGGCAGGTCATTAAAAAAGAGCCCATTAAAACCTCGCTCAAAGGCGCACAGGCTTGGAGAATTGCCTATATTTCCTCTGATGTGGCTGGACGAAAGACCCTTGCGACAGGGCTCATCATTGCGCCGACTGGACCTGCCCCCAAAAAAGGCAGACCCATCATGGCGTGGGCGCATGGCACGACCGGATCAGCACAAAATTGTGGTCCTTCCCAGATTATTGATCCAACGCGCGCACTCAATCAGTACTTTCTCCCGAATGGAAACTCATGGACCGATTTTGGTATTCCGAATGGTCAAGAGTTTATCAATGAGGGATATGTCGTGGTTGCCACGGACTATCAGGGCTTAGGCGGTGGCGGCAAGCATCAATACGCTGTGGCGGCTACAAATGGCAGAGATCTCATCAACTCCGCCAGAGCAGCAAGCTCTATGCCAGAAGTCGGTGCAGGTAAACAAACTGTGTTCTATGGATGGTCCCAGGGTGGTGGCGCCACAATTGCCGCTGCAAGTCTGCCGGACTATCAGGCCGAACAAGGAACGGCTGCGGACAATCTTCAGTACTTAGGGTTTGTCGCGTTGGCGCCTGAAGATGTGGCCGCTCTGCTTCCAAAGGTCCCGACCGGCGAGGCGGGTGCGGATAAGCTTATGAAAGAATTTATTCAGGGCAATGTCCCGAATATTTTCCTATTTACCCACTTTACGATGGGTTTATGGGGAACCCAGGCCGCGTTTCCTGAGCTCAAGCTCAGCGATTTGCTGACGGAGGAGGGTGTCAAGGTCGTGGATCAATTATCCAGTAATAAGTGTGTGCATGTGATGTCAGATGCCTTTAATTTTGCTTATGGAGATCAATACAAGTCCCTATTGAAGCCTCAAACGACCAACTCTTTAGCCTGGGTCAAGGCGTTTGTTGAGGGCAGTGTTAAGCCCGTCAAGCCGGTGGCGCCCGTGATTATTTACTGGGGCTCAAAAGATGTGACGGTGCCTCCCGTGATGCATGCGCTGTATCAAAAGCAGATGTGTGCGATTGGGGCCAATGTTGCACGCATTCAGCTGCCAGGCGAGCAGTCGCACTTTACGACGCCTGGAGTCTCGGCGCCGATGTATCTTGCATGGATTAAAGATCGTCTGGCTGGAAAACCGATGGCCAATGGATGCAACGCATCTCAATAAAATCTGAGGAATATTGTTGAAAGCATGTTTATTATGTATGGTGCCGATGAACGGAATCGAACTGTCGACCTTCTCATTACGAATGAGCTGCTCTACCAACTGAGCTACATCGGCACTGTTAAAAAATTATATCAGAGCGGACTTTAGGCTCTTGACGCCCATGATTGAGTGCTTTGAATGATGGTTTGCGGCCTTTTAAGACCCTATAAGTCTTGAGGCGAACCTTGTTGATACGGGGGAATACCCGGATAATAGTAGGGATATGACACCCTACGCCGATGTATCCCTATTTCCACGCAACGCAAAGCCCCTGAGCAGCTACCGCAAGTACTGGGCCTCGCGCTTTGGTGTTGCTCCTTTTCTGCCGATGAGCCGTGACGAGATGACTCAGCTTGGCTGGGACAGTTGCGACATTATCATCGTCACGGGTGACGCCTATGTCGACCATCCCAGCTTTGGCATGGCCGTAATCGGTCGGATGCTGGAGAACCAGGGATTTCGAGTCGGTATCATTGCCCAGCCTGACTGGCAAAGCGCCGAACCCTTCAAAGCGCTTGGCAAGCCCAATCTGTTCTTTGGCGTGACCGCGGGCAATATGGACTCGATGATCAACCGGTATACTGCGGATCGCAAAATGCGCAGCGATGACGCTTATACAGCTGGTGATGTCGGCGGCAAGCGCCCCGACCGTGCCGCCATTGTCTATACCCAGCGTTGCAAAGAAGCCTACAAAGATGTGCCAATCATTTTGGGTGGCATCGAGGGCTCGCTGCGGCGAATCGCGCATTACGATTATTGGTCAGACAAGGTGCGCCGCTCCGTTGTGGTCGACAGCAAGTGCGACTTGCTGTTGTATGGCAATGCAGAACGTGCTGTTGTTGAAATCGCGCATCGTCTGGCCGCCAAAGAACCTGTGCAACAGATTACCGATGTGCGCGGAACAGCTTTTGTCCGTCGTGAAACGCCCGAAGGCTGGTTTGAGATTGATTCGACGAGTGTGGATGCACCGGGCAGAGTAGAGGCCCATGTCAATCCTTACTTGATGATTAGTGAGCAAGCCCTCGAGCAAGGCGAAAGCTGCGCACGCAATGACGAGGCGCGCGCGGTGGCCGATGAGGTCAACGCTAAAACTGGGGCCAACGGCTCCAAGGCTTTAAAAGGCGTAGTGGGCGGAAAAACAGAGTCGCCGCTCCTTTTTCAGCCTAATCCATCCCTTCAGGTCAAAGGTAAGCTCAAGGTCCCGCCTCGGGATCGCAGTGTGATTCGCTTGCCCTCCTACGAACAGGTGAAATCTGATCCTGTGCTCTATGCCCATGCCAACCGTGTGTTGCATCTGGAAACGAATCCCGGCAATGCACGCGCGATTGTGCAGGCACATGGCGATGGCCGGACCGCACGTGACGTTTGGATCACGCCTCCACCCATACCGCTGACGACCGCTGAGATGGATTTGGTGTTTGACTTGCCGTACGCACGGAGTCCGCATCCCATTTATGCCGATGAGAATGGCAGTCACGATGGGGTGACCAAGATTCCGGCTTGGGAGATGATCCGCTTTAGCGTCAACATCATGCGCGGTTGTTTTGGAGGGTGTACTTTTTGCTCAATCACCGAGCATGAGGGCCGCATTATTCAAAGCCGCAGCGAAGACTCCGTCATCCGTGAAATCGAAGATATCCGCGACAAGGTGCCTGGCTTTACGGGCGTGATTTCTGACTTGGGTGGCCCGACTGCTAATATGTATCGCATCGGCTGTAAGAGTCCTGAGATTGAGTCTGCCTGTCGCAAGCCGAGTTGCGTCTATCCGGATGTGTGCCAAAACCTCAATACAGATCACAGCTCGTTGATCCATATGTACCGACGGGCACGCGCCGTGAAAGGCGTAAAGAAAATCCTGATTGGCTCGGGTCTGCGGTACGACTTGGCAGTGAAATCACCTGAGTACATCAAAGAGCTCGTGACGCACCATGTGGGCGGTTATCTCAAGATTGCACCTGAGCATACCGAAATGGGGCCTTTATCCAAGATGATGAAGCCCGGCATTGGTAGCTATGATCGCTTTAAACAATTGTTCGATAAGTTCAGCCTTGAAGCGGGTAAAAAGCAGTTTTTAGTCCCGTACTTTATTGCGGCTCACCCTGGTACCGCTGACGAAGACATGATGCATCTGGCCCTGTGGCTCAAGAGCCATGGATTCCGTGCGGACCAAGTCCAAACGTTTTACCCGAGTCCGATGGCCACAGCGACCGCCATGTACCATTCTGGCCGCAATCCTCTAGGTCGCGTGACACGTGAGAGTGAAACGGTCGATATCGTCCGTGGTGATCGCCGTCGTCGTTTGCACAAGGCTTTTTTACGCTATCACGATGCCAATAATTGGCCCTTGTTGCGCGAGGCACTCAAGGCGATGGGGCGTTCGGATTTGATCGGCAATGGAAAGAAGCATTTGATTCCATTTCATCAGCCTCAGACTGACGGTAGCTACACCAGTGTGCGTCGTAAAAACAGTACTGAGGCTGCCGGTACTGCTGGTGCGCGGGGTGTGAAAACTGCCCAGCCTGTGCGTTCCGGTCAGTCTGTTAGGCCTGTCGCGACTTATGCAAAGCCTGTCGTTCAGGCGCCGGTGAGAGCGGATGCAAAGGCCGCAGTAAAAACTAGCTTAACAGCTAAACCAACCGCATCAGGGCGGCCTAACAAGCCAGTCCGATCTGGTCAGATGCTCACGCAACACACAGGTTTACCTCCGCGGCGTAAAAGTTAGAGCCAACCTTTGCGGCGAAAGCGCCAGTACAAAAAGCCGGTAATTGATGCGAGGGTAACGAGTGCCGCGGGATAGCCATACTTCCATTGCAATTCAGGCATGACTTCGAAGTTCATGCCCCAGATGCCAGCTAAGGCCGTTGATACAGCAAAAATTGCGGCCCAAGCTGCTAATTTTTTAGTAATAGTTGAGTCTTCGATTGTGACCAAGGACAAGTTCACTTGAATGGCGGTCGCAATCGTATCGCGTACCGCATCGACCGTGCCGTTGATGCGTGATAAATGATCATGCACGTCTCGGTAATATTCTTGACTATTCATGCAAATGGGGGGTACGCGTGCACCATGCAACTTTCCCACGACTTCTAGTAAAGGCACGACAGCGTGTCTGAGCGTTGCACTTTGTTGTTTGAGGGCATAGAGTTGTTCAATATTTGAACGTGCTGAGTTTTCTATAAATATTTTTGACTCAATGGTTTCCAAATCTGCTTCTAGAGCTTCGACGATCGGAAAATAACGATCTACCACGGCATCCATCAAGGCATAGGAAACAAAACCTGCGCCTAGTTTGAGCAGTTCGGGCTCCTGTTCGCACCTGACGCGTACTTCGAGAAAGTTTTGATCACTGTCTCTTCGAACAGAAAGGACAAAATTACGGCCCGCAAAAATAGCGACTTCACCCACATGGAGCGTATCGGCTCTTTGTTCAAGCAGTTGCATGACGATAAATACTGTATCTCCATACTCCTCAATTTTCGGTCGTTGATGTCCTTTTGCGGCATCTTCAATTGCAAGTGGATGTAATGAAAACTCCTCCTTCATTTGATTGAGTTCATCCAAGGAAGCGTCACGCAGGGCGACCCAAATAAAGCAGCCTGGCTGAGCGATCCATTCACTGATATCTGCAATGTCAATGTCTGCAAGCTTGTTACCGTCCCGATACACAACACAATTGATCAGCATTTTTGGATAAACCTTAAGTTTTAGTCATAAGATGGGCTCTTGAGGTGCAGGTTGATTTTCTTGTGATCGTTGCATCCATCGCATTGGAGAAATCATCCTATAGCGAAGCATTATCGCTCGTTGGCTGGGTGCTTAATGAGGATAGGCTTCAAGCTACCAATTGCTTCTCAGAATATGCTAGAATATTTTGAGTTTAAATTCATCAATTGTTCAGCTTTTAAGTCAAAAGCTATGAGCTTTGATCTTTAACATAATTCCCTGATAGCTCAGTCGGTAGAGCGACGGACTGTTAATCCGCAGGTCCCTGGTTCGAGTCCAGGTCGGGGAGCCAAAAATTCGGGTTTTATACAGATTGCCCAACCCACAAGGTTGGGCTTTTTTGTTTTGTGATGTGATGTGATCGCGGCTGAAGGCGTGACATCGAATCCTTATGCTTATAAAATGATAATACGCGTAGATGTTTGTCGACTGTTTTATAGCCTATTGTTAAGATTAAACTTGTTCATATCGAATTCCTTTCAAGGGTAGGCTGTTTGAAAAAAATCATCATCATTGCAGGACCTAATGGTGCTGGCAAAACAACGTTTGCCCGTGATTTTTTACCTTCTGAAGCCCATACGCTTAGATTTATTAATGCCGATTTAATTGCCGCCGGCTTAGCACCGTTCAATCCCGAGTCTGCTGCCTTTAAGGCCGCGCGTTTGATGTTGCAAGAAATCGATGAGTGCGTCGCCGCCGGTCATGATTTTGCATTTGAAACTACGCTATCTGGTTTGAGTTATTTGCAGAAAATTAAGCGTTGGCAGGCACTTGGCTATCAGGTGAAGCTGTGGTTTTTGTCTTTACCAAGTGGTGACTTGGCTGTTTCTCGTGTCGCGCAACGTGTGATGCAGGGTGGCCACAACATTCCCGAGGATGTGATTCGTAGACGATTTAAAGCGGGCCTTGAGAACTTTTATAAAAACTACAGTAAAGTTGTCGACTCGTGGGCCATGTATGACAGCTATGTTTACCCACCTAAACTGATCGATTGGAGTAAATGATGAATCCTAAGGATATACGTGAGTCATCTGATCCCGACTTGGCAGGCTCTTACGCTGCATTGATGCGCGCCGCTCGGGCTGCCGAAGATCTAGCAATCAAAACAAATACCTGTTTAATCGTTTCTATTGATGGTGTTGATCGTCGCCTTACGGCTGAAGATTTAAAGAAAATGCGATCTCTTGAGGGTAAGTAGTTGTGTGTTGACCTTGTCAAAACCGATCTGAGTGCCCAAAAGGTATATACGCAGTTGTTGAATTGTTGGCGTCGGTAACCGGCGCCAACAAGTAGGCGTTTAAGCTATTCAGCTTTGATATTCGCCTCTTTGACGATTTTACCGAAGCGATTGAATTCATTAATATTGAATTCAGTGAATTGCTGAGTGGTCATATCAATTGAACTACCCCCCAGCGCTTTAAGGCGCTGTTGAACATCAGGTAGTTGCAACGTCTTTTTTAACTCAGCACTTAGTTTATCTACGACAACCTTTGGAGTGCCTGCCGTTGTGTAAAGGCCGTACCAAGTGCTAATTTCAACTGCAGGAAACCCGATTTCGCGCATTGTCGGTACGTCTGGCAGCTCTGGAGAGCGATTGGCTGTCGTGATAGCCAAGGGCCGTAGCTTTCCCGCTTTCACCAGCGCCATCGACGATGAGGTGGTATCAAGCATGATTTGAACCTGCCCACTAATTAAATCCGTATGCGCGGCACTGCTACCTTTGTAAGGAATATGCAACGCTTTAGTTCCTGCAGCCATGTTGAGTGCCTCGCCAGCGATGTGCTGCGTACTACCAATACCAGACGAGGCGTAGCTATAACCCGCAGGCTTGCTTTTCATTGCTGCCACAAGCGCTCTAATATCTTTGGCTGCTTCGTTAGGGCCCACAAGCAGCAAATGCGGTACAACGACGACCATGCCAATTGGCTGTAAATCCTTCATCGGGTCGTAAGCAAGTTTTAAAAGGTGTGGCGCTATTGCCTGACCAGTATTAGTTGCAACTAATAGTGTGTAGCCGTCTCTCGGAGCTGTAGCGGTTGCATTAGCTGCCAACGTATTTGCGGCTCCAGGTCTGTTTTCGACCACAAACGACTGCTTCATTGACTGCCCAAATTTATCGGCTAAAAGCCGCGCGAGGATATCGGTACCGCCTCCCGCCGACGCACCAACCATGATTCGGACTGGTTTAGCCGAAGGATAGTCTTGCGCAAAAGCGGTGGTTACGCATAATGCGCTAAGCAAACTACAAGCAATTAAGTTTTTGTGATTCATAGCATTATCTCCGTTTGTAAAATATTTTTAGCATTTGTTTTGCACCATATGGCACGCTAGTTCAAAAGCTTGATGCATTGCACCTGGATTCGCATTCCCTTGCCCAGCAATATCTACAGCCGTCCCATGGGCTGGCGTAAGAATTGGTATGGGTAACCCTCCCTGAACGGTGACGCCACGCCAGAAGCCCATTAGCTTCATGGCGATTTGACCTTGATCGTGATACATCGTAACAATGCCATCGAATTGACGCTTTTCACCTTGGACTTTTAAAAATAATGTATCCGCAGCAAATGGACCTTGTACAGGGATCCCTTTCGCCTTAGCGCTTTGAACTGCCGGCGCAATGACGTCAATCTCCTCGCGTCCGAAGGATCCATTATCACCATTGTGAGGATTCAAACCACACACTGCAATACGTGGCGCCAATATCCCGCAGTCGCGCATTGCGTCATACAGCAAGGTGATGGCTTGTTCTATCCCCGGAATCGTTAGCTGCATTGCCACATCTTTGTGGGCGATATGAGAGGTCACGCGCGAAGTCCACAGACCATCCAGCACATTGAACTCGCTGAGCGCTCCAGTGAAACTCAATCGTTCTGCAAACCAGTGCATTTCGTCGGGGGTGTGCATTCCAGCCAAATGCAAGGCATGCTTATTTAAGGGTGCAAAAACGATTGCGTCAGCTAGATCTTGCGATACAGCATCTAGCGCAATTTGCAAAGTTTGTATCGTATAGCGACCCGACGCTTCGTTGCACTCGCCGGATCGAAATTCTGTCGTTCGACTCGTATCGAATTCAAGCAGCGTTAGGCTTTGCGCATAGGAAACCGATGCCAAAGAATCAGCCCGAACAAACGCAGTATGTTGGCCCGCAAGGCGCATGCCCTTTGCAACCTCTTTAGAATCAGCTATCAAAAGTATGTTGGCCATCTTCAGTGTGCGAGGGTCAGCAAGCAAACGTGCAACAAGCTCAGGACCGATTCCGGCAGGATCACCCAAAACGAGTGCAATTCGAGGCTTGCTCATAAAACCTGCTTCCTTTCAAAAGTTGTTGCTTGCCACATTTGTCGTTCCGTCAAGTTTCTTTGTAACGCACGGATTCCAAACGTCCAAGGTTTTATCTGGTCACAGTAATTGACGTGATTTAATAGGGCGCCGAGCGCATCGGTTTCAATGCGAACACAGTCGCCAATTCGATGCGTAAAGCCACTGCCAAGGGCACCACGATCTTGTACAGGTGCGAACATTGTTCCCAAAAACAACATGCATCCATCAGGATATTGATGATGTCCACCCATCGTCTGCGCGACAAGTTCGCTTGGATCGCGGCTAATTTTTTTCATTGAACTTTCTCCGCGCATAACAAAACCGTCTTGACCACGCACCTCTAATTTCACTACACAACGTCTAATCGTATCCAAATCAAAAGTGTTATCAAACAAGCGTAGAAACGGGCCGATCGCACACGAGCCGTTGTTATCTTTTGCTTTACCCAAAAGTAAAGCGCTACGTCCTTCAATGTCACGCAAATTGACATCATTACCCAAGGTTGCTCCCTTGATCCTACCCGAGCTATCAACAGCAAGGACAATCTCCGGTTCAGGATTGTTCCAAGACGAGCTAGGGTGAATCCCAATCTCTGCGCCTAGACCGACAGCTGATAGTATCGGAGCTTTAGTAAATACCTCAGCATCTGGACCGATTCCGACTTCAAGGTATTGCGACCACATTCCCTGCTGAATCAAAAAGGCCTTTACCTCTTGCGCCTTTTCTGAGCCAGGCACGATATCTGCTAACGAACCGCCTAATACGTCTAACACTTGCGTGCGTATACTCATCGCGAGCGCAGGATTGCCTTTCGCTCGCTCCTCGATCACACGTTCGATCAAACTCGAAGCAAACGTAACGCCAGCCGCCTTGATTACCTGAAGATCACAAGGTGCCAAAAAATGCGGTTGCATTATGCCTCGAGCAGATACTTTTGAATCTAACGTATGTTGCAAGACTGCTTCGATACTGCCGATATGTTTGCCTGGCACCCTAGCTACGCTTTCCGCTGGATTCGGCTCTTCCAACAAGTCGCTCATGGTTGGCCAATGTGCAGTCAAATCAAATACGCCGTCTTGGCGTAACGCCACCACACAAGGTCCGCCATTTGGTGGGCTGGTCACTTGGGTACTCCATACTCGGCCCACCAAGGTGCCTGCCAATCCGTCTATTGGAAGATAATTTTGCGATGAAAAGTTTTCCATTTCTAGAGCCAAGCTTCGCCGTCAGGGTAAGAATATTTATCCAAACTATTCTTGTGAATTTCAATGCTGTAACCAGGTCGTTGTGGTGGAATATAACGTCCCCTTCGAATCACAACAGGCTCTACAAAATGCTCGTGCAAATGATCTACATATTCCAAAACACGCTTATCGAGTGATGCTGAAACGGCTATGTAATCAAAGATTGATATGTGTTGCACGTATTCGCACAACCCCACTCCGCCTGCATGCGGGCAGACGGGAACACCAAACTTTGCTGCCATTAGAAGGACAACAAGAACTTCATTGAGACCGCCTAACCGTGCTGCATCAACCTGACAAAAATCGATCGCTTTTGCTTGAAGCAACTGCTTGAACATCACTCGGTTGTGACAGTGTTCCCCGGTGGCTACACCAATTGGCTTTACACGCGCTCGGATACTTGCATGGCCTAGGATGTCATCTGGGCTTGTGGGCTCCTCGATCCACCAAGGATCAAATGCGGCGAGCTTGCGCATATTGGTGATAGTCTCGTCGACATCCCACACCTGATTAGCGTCCATCATGAGCTTTTTATCCCAACCAATCTCTTCTCGCAAGATACTAGCGCGACGCATATCATCGGCCAAATTGCCACCCACCTTTTGTTTAAAGTGTGTCCAACCCTCAGCGACTCCCTCGCGTGCCAAACGCCGAATCTTCTCTTCTGTGTAGCCAAGCCATCCTGCTGAAGTCGTGTAGCCTGGGTAGCCCTCTTCCTGTATTTCACGTGCGCGAGTAGCCCTGCCGGCCAGGTTTCTTCGTAACAACGCTAGGGCTTCTTCTGGTGTAATGGCGTCGGTCACAAATCTAAAGTCCAAACACGCCACCAACTCTTCAGGTGTCATATCTGCCAACATTTTCCAGACGGGCTTATTAACTGACTTCGCCCACAGATCCCACACGGCGTTAACAATCGCAGCCGTCGCCAAATGCATCACTCCTTTGTCTGGACCTAGCCAACGTAATTGACTATCGCTCGTCGTGATTTCGCGCCAAAAGGCTCCCATATTTTCTGTCAACTCACCCAGCGTTCGTCCGATTACAAAATGTTGCAACGCCTTGATCGCGGCCACGCATATTTCGTTCCCACGCCCAATCGTGAAGGTCAACCCATGCCCCTCAAGGCCTTGATTGCTATCGGTGTGCAACACGACATAGGCCGCTGAGTAGTCAGGCGCTGCGTTCATCGCATCTGACCCATCCAAGGTGCGGGAGGTTGGAAACCGAATATCTTTGACAGAAATAGAAGTTATTTTCATGTTGACGAGTGGATGATAATGTTTGCAGGCTATTAATCGTAGATTCTTGATCGATAAACGTATAATCGTTTTATCTGATTAACCGATATGTTTTTTTATATTACTTGTAATGATGAGAAACAGCCTGCAACTGTCTGACAATCAGTTCCGACAACTGCGCTTAAAAAGCCAGCAAGTGATGCTCCTGGTCGCTCTTGACCAGCATCGCAACCTGCATCGCGCAGCAGCGGCTATTCATACTACGCAGCCAGCAGCTACCGCCTCACTTCAGCAGCTAGAGGAGCGCCTTGGTGTCAGTCTCTTTTATCGACAAGCCCGTGGCATGCTTCCAACCACCTATGGTGAAGCCATGATTCGGTACGCCCGAAGCGTATTGCACGACTTTGAGCACGTCATCAAGGAAATCGATGCGCTCGCAAGTGGTGCAAGCGGACTACTGCGCATCGGTAGCGTGATGGGGGCGGTTCCAATCATACTGACCAACGCGTTAACCACTTTCCATGAGTCCAATCGAAATGTCCATGTATCGCTTCTGGTCGAGACGAGTGATTTCCTAATCCCCGCGTTAGCTGGGGGCGAGCTCGATATTGTGTTGGGACGACTACCTGATGACTTTCAGAACGCAAATCTTCAAATCGATCCTCTTGAGGGCGAGCCCATGTGCATCGTTGGACGCCCAGGGCATCCGATGATGAAAAAGAAAAAAGTCACGTTAGGTGATTTAGTCCAGTACCGCTGGATATTGCATCCGGACGGTAGTCCGATGCGTCGTCGTATCCAGCAGGTATTTCAAGTAGCAGGCATCACCTTAGTCCCTCATATTCTAGAGACCTCATCGATACTCGCTACAACGTCGATTATTTCTAAAACCGATTCACTGTCAGTTCTGCCATCAGATGTAGCCCAGCACTATGCTAAAGCTGGTCTATTGAATGTATTTTCAGTAAAACTACCTCTACCCATGGCAAAGCTTGGCCTCATAACTCGCAACGATCGAGATACATTCCCCGCGCTAATGGCTTTTATTACCGCGCTCAAAACTGAGTTTCGGACCACAACTACACCTTGATTAAAGTTTTTGAGTACAAACTAACGCAAGTCAAAAAAAATTACGACCAGAAAAGGTCAGCGCAAAAATATGATGGGGAAAAAATCGGGCAACTTGGAAGCTGCCTATCCTGCAGATTTCTGGATGTATTGATTAAAGAAATTAGTATTTTATTGTTTGTGTAATGAACAAAACGGACCCAAGTGCCCAAGAGTTTCATAATGCAAATCTTGATTTAATTACACGAATTATTACACGATGATCTTTTTTGAGGATAAGTTGCTGTTTTTAATACATATTTAAACAGCCGACTTTTCTGTTAATCCGCAGGTCCCTGGTTCGAGTCCAGGTCGGGGAGCCAAAGATATAAAAACAGCCTTTTGGCTGTTTTTTTTCGGCTAAAACCTCATTCTGGGGCTTTGCAACTCAGAATTACATTTCTAGTTAATGAGAGTTCATAACGATCAAGTCTATGCTGAGCTGGGTAAAAAAATTATAATAACCAAACCAAAAGGTTTTTATAGGGAGATTCGCCATGAACAGAATAACCTTGGAGCCAGGTAAGAGGGGTGGCAAGCCTTGCATCCGTGGCCTACGCATTACAGTCTATGACGTGCTTACTATGCTATCTGAAGGTATGACACACCAAGAAATTCTCGAAGATTTTCCGGAGCTTGAATTGGCCGATATCTTGGCAGTTCTCTCTTTTGCTGCAGATCGAGAGCATCGCATTTATTCCTTGGCTGTTCAATGAAGTTGTTGTTAGATGAAAACTTATCACGGCGTCTAGTCCCTTTTTTGCAAAACGCATATCCAGGCACTTCTCAAGTGGTTTTGCTTGGTATGGAGTCTGCGTCCGACAGAGAAATTTGGCAGACAGCACAAGACAATGATTTCGTGATAGTGACAAGGGATGCGGATTTTGAAGAGCTATCTATTGTTTTAGGTCAGCCTCCTAAAAATATTTGGCTGAAGGTGAAAAATCAATCACGTGCCGTCATTTTGAAAATTCTCATCGATAATCTGATCACGATTGAAGATGCTTTGTTTACAAAAAATTTGGCTTGTCTTGAATTGACATGAATGTCGGTAGAGCGACAGGCTGTTAATCCTTCTGGTCGCTGGTTCAAATTCAGGGTGGGGAGCCAAAAATTAAAGCAGCCTCTTGTGCTTTTTATCTCACAAACTCTGTCATGCGGACTCACGAGGGCGGCCGCCCCATCCCGACGCTCAGGACGAGAGCTTTTTCATCTCTGCATACAGGTCTGACTTACCCTCAAAGCCAATACCGACCAGGGAAGGCAAGGTCACATAGCCATTCTCCACTTTTACGCCGTCCGGAAAGCCACCGTAGGGTTGAAATAAGTCTGGATAAGACTCGTTTCCACCCAACCCCAGGCCTGCTGCAATCGCCAAGGACATCTGGTGTCCGCCGTGGGGAATACACCGCGTTGCAGACCAGCCGTATTCCTTAAGCATCTCAAGCGTGCGCAAATACTCCACTAGGCCGTAACTTAACGCACAGTCAAACTGCAACCAGTCTCTATCCGGACGCATCCCGCCATGTCGAATCAGATTGCGTGCATCCTGCATCGAGAATAGGTTTTCTCCGGTCGCCATGGGGTTCTGGTAGTGGTTAGCAAGCTCCGCTTGCAAGGTGTAATCAAGCGGATCGCCCGCCTCTTCATACCAAAACAAGTTGTAGGGCGATAGCGCCTTGGCGTAGGCAATCGCTGTCTTCAAATCAAAGCGCCCGTTCGCATCGACCGCCAATCGCTGACCCGGCCCAAGTAATTTCAAGACCGACTCAATCCGCGTGCAGTCTTCCGCAAGTGAAGCGCCACCGATCTTCATCTTGACGACCGAGTAACCCCGATCAAGATAGCTCAACATCTCAAATTTCAGCCCATCCAAGTCTTTGCCCGGGTAGTAATAACCCCCTGCGGCATACACAAAGACCTTCGAGTTAGCCTGACCGTTCCCGTAGCGCTCGGCGAGTATCTGATACAAAGGTTTTTCTTCAATCTTGGCCACCGCATCCCAAAGCGCCATATCGATGGTACCGATCGCAACCGAGCGCTCACCATGGCCGCCAGGCTTCTCATTACGCATCATGCATTCCCAAACTTTGTGGGGGCACAGGACGTCTCGAGCGTCGAGCAGGGTGTCAGGCTTTGCCTCCAACGCACGGGGAATAAACCGCTCACGCATCAACGCACCCTGACCATAGCGCCCATTCGAATTGAAGCCATAACCAACAACCGGCTTGCCGTCGCGAATGACATCGGTCACGACGGCGACCAAACTCAGCGTCATCTTGGAAAAATCGATGTACGCGTTACGGATATCAGATTTGATGGGACGTGTTGACTCTCGGATTTCTACGATTTTCATAGCGAAAATTTTTTGTTCAAGTGAGTGAAGAGCCGCCGCAGATTTGAATATTCTGGCCGGTAATGGCAGCAGCGTTAGGGCCGATCAGATAACGAACAAGTGATGAAATTTCTTGTGGTTCAATTAACCGGCCGATGGGTGGTAGCACGGGCGGCGCAGCAGTGCGACCGGGTTGTGTCAGCATCCCGGTATCGGTCGCAGCGGGTGATACGACGTTCACTGTGACACCCTCGCGCACAACCTCAGCAGCCCAGCTAAGTGAAAGCGAATTCAATGCGGACTTGGTCGCAGCGTAGTGGCTCCGACCTGCGATACCAGCCGAAACTCGACTGCCAAGCAACACCACACGTCCGAATTGTTGCTCTGTCATTTTTGGGATTAAATAATTACCAATTGCACTTGCTGCGGCAACATGCACTTTCCACATAAGCTCCAAGTCGCTTGAAGAAAGCGCGCCTAGACGTGCAACCCGGAGTAACCCTGCCGCATGAACGAATACGCCAATCGATGCGCAAGACGCTGCCACGGATTGCGCGGCCGATACATCGCTCAGATCAACGACATGGGGAATAAAATGCGGATGGTCGATTGTCGCACCAGCAATATCAAGACCGTGCACCAACCAACCGTCAGACAACAGGTCGTGCGCAATCGCGCGACCTAGTCCTGAACTCGTCCCAGTGACAAGTGCACTGAACTTACTGTGCACTTATATTGGCCTCTTTAATGATGGTCTGTGACATTGTCATATCCGCCTTTTGAAACTTGGCAAAATCAGCAGCCGTACCCGGCTCTACGATCAGGCCTTGCTCGATAAGCTTCTTCGCCATATCACCCGTTAACGCCTTCAAGGCCTCTGAGCTGAGCTTAGCCACGACAGCGGCTGGCGTGCCCGCCGGTGCCCAAAGCCCGTACCAACTATAAAACTCATAACCAGGAACAGACTCAGAAACGGCTGGGATACCAGGCATACTTGCTATTCGGTCTTTTGACGTGACCGCGATCACCTTCAGTTTGCCGGCTTTCGCAAAAGGTTGGGAACCCAATATCGGATCGATGAAACCATCAATGCGCCCACCCACCAAATCAATATAGGCCGGTGACGAGCCCTTATATGGAATCGTAACAGCCGATACCCCACCCGCTTTTTTCAAGAGCTCTGTTGATAGGTGACCAGCCGATCCAGAAGATCCAATCGCGAATGACAGCTTGCCTGGATTAGCCTTGCCGTAAGCAATTAACTCTTTAACGTTATTTGCAGGGACATGATTACCAATTGCGACAGCAAGTGGCGCTTTCGCGATCAAAGATACAGGGATGAAATCTTTTTCGATGTTGTACGGCACGCCTTTAACTAGCATGGGAGCAATCGTGAACGTAGAGGCACTAAACAAAAGTGTGTAACCGTCGGGGGAAGCTTTCGCCACTGCATTAGCTCCGATCGTACCGCCGCCCCCCGCCCTGTTCTCAACAACAAAAGACTGGCCGGTTTGCTCAGTGAGCTTTTGAGCCAGCATACGCCCAACAATATCAAGAGTCCCTCCAGGAGGAAAAGGAATAATGATAGTGACGGACTTCGTTGGGTAGGTTTGTGCGATAGTCGTCGTGCACAACATAGTCACCGATGCAGCCAGAACTACTCTTAATATTTTTTTAAATTGCATGTGAGTCTCCAGTCAAAAATCATTAGCCTGCATTAACGTTTCAACAACCCTGCATTTGCCACCGCTGCACGTAACTGATTCGTCTCGGCATCGCTCGGCATCTCAGTGGGTGGGCGTACCGTCGGCGCATCGATCACACCAGCTAAATACATCCCCATTTTCATTCGAGCATGCGCCTCACCCGTGGGCTCCCCGCCGCCATAAACCGCATCTTTCAATGGCGTGATCACTGCCTGTATTTGCATTGCCTTTTTTAAGTCTCCAGCTTGCACGGCTTGCCACAAGTCATTAATTAACCCGGGGATAAATGTCGCGAAACCTACCAGCGCACCGTCTACACCCTGCACCATCGATGCCAGAAGGTATTCATCGTGGCAAGTAAGAATCGCTTTTGTCGGATCAGCGTCACGCACCGCTTTTACGTCAGCCGCGTACTTGTTCATATCTCGCTGACCAACCTTGAATGCCTGAAGATAGGGCTGTTTGGCTAATTCGGCCATCGTCGCAGTCGAATACGAGGCGCGTGTCCACGCAGGATAGACATGTGCAATCAGATCTAGATCAACCTCGGCAATCGCCTCAAAATATTCTCTGACATGACTCGCGCGAAAGCCAAAACGCAACCAATGATGGGGTGGCATGACGTCCAAGGCTGTTGCACCTGCCTTTTTTGCCATCTCGGCATGTACGCGGGCATCTTTCAACCCTTCGCACACGATCGATGACACAACAGGGGTACGATGGGCAATCTCACTCGCAACAATCTGAGTAACATGGGCTCGCTCATCGGGAGTTAGCGAAAATACTTCGCCGGTATGACCGTTAGTCATCACGGCTACAACGCCTGGTTGCTTGGACAACCAAGACGCTAGTTTCCGCAAGCCTGGCTCGTCGATTTTATGATCGGCGGTGAATGGACATGCAATCGCGGGGATGATTCCTTTATAGTTACTAATGGACGGCACGCGTAGCTCCTGAGTCGTTGACGGCAAAATTAGCCCGTTAATGTGTATACGTCATACTATGATTGAAAAGAGGCCTGATTTCCAATGCTATTTACTTTGACTTCTATGCCGAAAAAGCACGGTCTATGAACCCGATCTGGTTAGAGGACTTCCTTGTTCTGACGAAGTCCGGAAATTTTTCTCGCGCAGCTCAAGAGCGGCACATGACACAGCCCGCATTTAGCCGACGTATTCGCGCACTCGAAGAGTGGCTTGGGGTCGAACTATTAGATCGAACACACCAACCACTCGGGTTAACCCCATCAGGCCTTTGGTTTGTGAGCGTAGCGCAACGAGTGTTAGTGGATATCGAAAATTTGCCAGCGCAAGCTCAAGCCATTTCCCAGGCGCACTCAAACAAATTACGCTTTGCCTCCACGCATGCACTATCTTTTACGTTCCTACCCAAATGGCTCCGAGCAATGGAGTCTCAGATCACTTTTGGAGGAATCGAGCTAGTCTCCGATGTATTTCAACGGTGCGAGTCCTTAATGCAACAAGGAAAGACGCACTTTCTGTTGACGCACGCGCATGCACTGGTTCCTTCAACTCTTGACACTCTCGGTTTTACATCCATAACGATAGGGACAGAGGCGTTAATTCCTGTTTCTGCTCCGAACGTTGATGATAAGAGACCTTTGTTTAGCCTGATCGCCGATGCGCAGGCGCCTGTCCCCCTGCTCGCCTACAGTGCGGGCTCAGGCCTAGGCAGAATTGTCAGAGCAATGAAAGAGGGTATACCCACAAACTGTGCTGTCGATCCGGTGTTCACCGCGGACCTGGCAACCGTACTTAAAACGATGGTTCTCGAGCGGCGGGGGCTTGCTTGGCTACCAACAGGCCTCATCGAAGAGGAGCTCGCTTCAGGGCGCTTAGTCCATGCCGCAGACGCGTCTTGGGACATCGAGCTAGAGGTGAGACTATACCGCCAGTCAGAAATTCAATCGGCTGCCGCTAATGCTTTTTGGCAAGCCATCCCTGCAGCCAAAAAATCCTTGCAAGGATGAAAAAATTACACTAACACAAGCTAGTAGATATATTCATTTGTAATGTGCAAAAACGGACCCAAGTGCCCAAGAGTTTCATAATGCAACTCTTGATTTAATTACACGAATTATTACACGGTGATCTTTTTTGAAGATAACCTGCTGTTTTTAATAGATATTTAAACAACCGACTTTTCTGTTAATCCGCAGGTCGCTGGTTCGAGTCCAGCTCGGGGAGCCAAAAACATGAATTCCGTTTTATACAGATTGCCCAACTCACAAGGTTGGGCTTTTTTTTTGTGGTGTGATCGCGGCTGAAGGCGTGAAATCGAATCCTCATGCTTATAAAATGAAAGCAAGCGTAGATAGCGACAAGCCCTTTTGGTCATTGCGGCTTGGTTTTTTTCTCTTGGCTCTTTAAAAGCTCGACGGCATGTTTCCAGCGCTTGACATCTTCTTTGACGAATGCATCCAATGCTTCCGGACTCTGGTACGAAACATTCACGCACACTTTTGCGAGGGCTGCCTGAACACTTTCCTTGTTGACCGCTTTCTCGAGCGAAGCTGCCAGACGAGCGATACGATCGGCTGGAGTGCCTGCGGGAGCGTGCAAGCCGTACCAGCCTTGGGCGTTTACGTTAGGGAAACCTGCTTCTGCCATTGTTGGGGTGTCAGGCGCGGCAATGGATCTCTGGTCTCCGGTAACGGCAAGGACGTTCAGTTTGTTATCTTTGACAGCACCACAGGCGAGGTTCCCGGACAATGTGGCAAGCGCCACACGGCCTTCGTAAAGGTCGGTCATGTGCTGAACCGCTCCTTGATATTGTATGAACAGCAGGTCGATATTCGCCTCCTGAGCCAGCACGCGAGTGACGAACGTAGTGAACGCACCGCCTATTAGCACGGCGCTAGGCAGGCCAGGATTTTTCTTCGTGTAAGCGACAAGTTCGGATATCGATTTCACCGGTAGCTTTGCCGATGAGACGATGAAGCCTGAAGATGTGGCGAAAAGACCGACGGGGGCGAAGTCTTCGGTTTTCCACTCGACATTATCAAACAGGGCTGGAATACTTGTAATGACTGCAGAGCTGGAGAGAAGCGTATATCCATCCGGAGCGGCTTTCGCTACGGCCAAAGCCGCAATATTGCCCTCGCCACCTGGGCGTGGCTGAATGATGACGGGTTGTTTCAGATCTTCGCTCATTTCTTTGGCAACGATACGGGTCAGTATGTCCACCGCCCCACCGGCACTGTAGGGCAAGATAATTCTTATAGGTTTGTCAGGCCAGTCACTCGCCGAAGCTACGAAAGGACTGGCGGCAAACAGTACCGCCACCGCAATTGCTGTGGTTATACCGATATTTGTCTTCTTCATGTCTCTCTCCTGTTGTAGCGAGTATGTCTTTTGTAAATTGGACATTGACCGCATATTGGGTGGCAAAAGTGTACAAACCGACGAGGCTTGATGGGTACGTCGGGGGTCATAGATTTTCTAG
Source organism: Bordetella parapertussis (assembly GCA_945897365.1). Classification (GTDB taxonomy): domain Bacteria; phylum Pseudomonadota; class Gammaproteobacteria; order Burkholderiales; family Burkholderiaceae_B; genus Zwartia; species Zwartia parapertussis_A. The sequence continues at coordinate 25,315 of CAMDFD010000028.1, forward strand.
CGTGAAATTTAGGCGCGTGTCTTTGACAACAATGCCACCCCGGTTTCCCGGCTCGATAGAGCCGTACCGTGCCGCAAAACACTGGGGCAGTGGGCGGGCTGTTTTTGGTGACAGCCACAGTCTCAGAAGATGCCTGCGACGTTCTGGCTCGGGCCAATCTTCGAAATCCGTACGTGAGTGCAGAATCTGGTGGTTATGCAGGAACTGCATGTCTCCCACCCTAAACTCCATTTGAATGTTTAGTATCGGGTCGTTGGTGAGGTCGTCCAGCATTTCGAGCGCTTCGAACTCAAGGGGTGTCAGTCGCCTCGACTGAGGGTGGTTTTTCTGCGCGCTGCGAATATATTGACCCGAATATATGGTGGTAAGGTGACCGTCATGCCAGTTGAATACCGGAACCTCGAACCATGGCATCTGGCCCTCAGGGATTTCGTTGCGTCGATCCGTGGGGAAAGCATGGAACAGTTGCTCCACAAGATCAGGCCGCCGTTGCATCATTTCGTTGTAGATGGTAACCGAACTAACGATACGACTTTCCCCTCCTTTTTTTGATGTTTGCAGGCACAACAAACCTACTATATCGCAAGAGTCCGTATGAAACTCCAGGCCACGGTTGGTTTGGTAATAGCGTACCTTGGCCTCATTGATATCGGCCCCGGAGTCACGCACATGCCCCAGCAGGTGTCCCTTTGCATTCTGCGAACGAAAGCTTCCAAGGTGCGAGCCGATACCAAGGTAGGCAATAGCCGAATCACCCTTACCGTATCGCTCCACCGGCAGACCACGAAGCACTACAAAGCCGCGTCCCACCAAAATATCGTTCAGCAGCCCATCCAGTTTTCGCGCAAGTCGCGGTAGGTGGAAAGTTGTTGGCGTGATATCAGCCATGGAGAGGCCTCCCGCTTCGAAGGCAGCCAGTGCCTTGTCTATTTCGTGAACGTCTTCGGGAGTGATTTCGTACATCCATTCAGTTCGCCCGGACATCTCGCTGCCTCTCCAGGTGGCTGGACCCTCAACCACCTCCGGTGCATTTTTCAGAGCGTTCTTTTCAGAGATATCCATAGGGTTTTCCTTGCTGCAAATTAATAACATTTTTAAAAGGTTATACGACTATTATGTGACACTCAAACAAATAATTTCTATTTATTAATTGATTTTTCCAATGGCAAACATCACCTTGAAACAGATCCGCGCGTTTATCGCGGTGGCAGCATACGGCAGCTTCACTAAGGCGGCCGAAAGCCTACATGTGACGCAGTCGACATTAACATCGTCCATCAAGACCTTGGAAGACGAAATAGGCCTGCAAATGTTCGATCGTTCGACTCGGTCTGTGGTGCCCACGCGCCAGGGCCTGATATTTCTACCCACAGCCCGGCGCCTGCTTGATGATCTGGAAGATACCTTGAATGACTTGCGCATGGAGGCCGAGCGGGAGCGCGGGTCTGTGACCGTGCACGCAGCTGGTTCTTTCATCACGTACGTGCTCACGCCCGCCTTAATGGACCTTGCAGGTCATTATCCCGGCATCCATATTCGTCTGGTCGAAGGTACCACCCAAAGCGTGGCGCAACAGGTATTGTCAGGTGAAGCCGATTTCGGCGTCACGACACTTTTCGAACCTGCTCCCGAGCTGGACAGTGCCTTATTACTCACGGATGCCTACGGAGCTGTGTATGGAGTTGAGCACCCAATGGCTAGGAAAGGCACTGCACTGACGTGGGGCACGCTGTCACGTCACACCATGATTCGTCTGAGCAAAGCCAATGGCATACGCATGCTGCTTGACAAGGAGCCTAGGATTGCAGAGCTATTCAAAAATACAACCTACGAGGTGAGCAGCGTGGCATCGCTGCACACCTTGTTAAAATGTGGCTTCGGATTCAGTGCCTTACCGGCGCTGGCAGCCAAGTCAATCGTGGTAGAGGGGCTTCGTTTCAGCGTCCTAGCCCATCCCGCCATCCGTCGTAAGCTTTATGTCGTTAAGAAAAAGGGCCGCAGTGTCTCTCCAGCGGCTTCTTCTTTCTTCAAGGCAATGCTTGATTCCCTTGAGCGCATGGCACCCGATGATGCAGTGGAGCTTGCGTTTACCCGAGGCGAAATTTACGATTTTTGCGGGCGGTGATGCTACGCCATAGTGTCATTGGTAGTCAGTATTTAACGACTCCAACACAGCGGTCTTGCAAAGTAACGATAGCCTTCTTCAGCACGAGGAAACAATCGAAAGGTTTCTTTGACCTCTTCACCCGAGTTCGACAGTTTGATTCCCCACTTTTTTCAGGAAACGCACAAACGGTACGGCTTTCGCATCTTCCATGCCAGATAGGCTTCGGATAGATAGTCATCAACATTGCGCTTGGGTAAAGAGCGGTGGTCTGACTCTGTTGGACAGCCTTTCAAGGAAGATAAGTGAAGGTCATTGATCGGTCATGTCAGGCCGCTTCCTTCAGCCCGTTGTCTTTAAAGTAAACGGGGGTGCGGTTAAAAACTGGCCAGGCGAATCAGCACCGTGTGTTCTGCTGTCAATGACAGCCAGATGGGCCACCAGTCGGTCACGTGCTCACATGGACCGGGCTTGGGCGCTATGCGGGTCGCATCGGCCAGGATATCGACGATGGCCGTATCCAAACGCATGATGATCCGCTGCCCGTTGTCAGGGCAGACCGATCACAACCCGCCAGCCCGTAAGCGGGGCCGTCTGCCACACGAATGTGCGAGGGGTGCCATTCACCACGGCCCTCGTGCTACCCGAAGCCTGCGCGGCGATCACCGCGCCTGCGGGCAGATTCACCAGA
>CAMDFD010000029.1 GCA_945897365.1 Bordetella parapertussis
CTCGTTATACACATTGCTACAGATATTATCGGTGTCGGTATTTGAGAAAACTGAGCTTTCAAGCGCCTTTCAGGGCGGTGCAATCACATCTGATTTACTCGACTCCGCTAACCAATTGAATTTATTCGGAAATTAACCGGACACTACTGATTTTCATTCTGAATTTTTGGGTATGTATGTTTGTCACTTTGACAGAAAGACGACCCATGTGGGTGATCGCTTTCGTTTAGTGCCATGTGTTTGCCCCCATGAGCAATTGAGTGCGCGGCTAGGGCTTGATTCTTGATTTACTGATCTATTAATTTTTATGTTGCTTAAATGCACAAAATTGACCGTAGCCTCAAAATTCGGTTACAAATATTGAAAAAATTACACATTATCACGGCATAACGAACTCACCCCTCTAGCTCACAAGCGAAAATATGCAAGACAATAAACCACACACCCCCTCACAGCATGACATGCTTTCCGCCACTCCACCCCTCGCCATTTACTTACCTCCAACAGTTAAGCGCTTGGCTGGTAACGCTGCGGAGGCGTCAAAGGGGGGTTATCGTACTGAAACCGGGGCCAACTACTATGGTCCTTCTTAATACGCGGATAGACGTGCTCTCAAAAGCTGCAGTCAAACGGCTCATTTAAGAGTTACTCTATCCCTGAAACTTAATTAATGCCATGTAAAGCGTAAATGAACAGCGGGCATGAAATCCCCTAAAGGTATTGGCTACACTTGTCTTTAGCGTTTATGGGCAGATATAGTAGGTGATGTCTATAATCTCTCGATTATGAACACATCACTTAAACTGTTATGAACAGCCAACAATGTTGCTACGAAAATTCAAAAATTTTTTGATCCAACCGCTATTTATTCAGCTCTGGTTTTTGCCGGTCTGGTTTTTGCTTGGCATCAGTAAAGTTCTGATTTTCACTGTCCCATTTCGGCGATTGGCTCACCGACTGGGCACTCACACTGGCGTGGCTCCTTGGTTACCCTTGTTAACAAGCGATCAGGTCAATCGTGCCCGCGCCATTGAACGGGTCGTAAAGATGTCAGCTCGTTATACTTTTTGGAACGCCAACTGTTTTCCTCAGGCGATGACTGCGCGTTGGTTATTAGAGTTCTACGATATACCCTACACACTTTTCTTTGGGCTCGCCCGAGATGCCTCTGACAAAAATGGTATGAAAGCACATGCTTGGGTGGCAGCTGGGCCTATTCGTGTTACTGGCGGGTACAGCTTTGGGCAATTTACCGTTGTGGGTTGTTTCGCATCAAATATATTAGATCCTCAACAATCTTGACGCATTTTCTATTTTCCTACGGGGCATTGATTAAACAGCACAATCGTTGGCAGTTGCTAAGCTTGTTTGGTTTGATGCTGCTTGCTAGTTTGACTGAAGGCGTGGGCATTTTATTACTCGTTCCCTTACTAGATTTACTCAGCGGTCATTCTGCTCAAGGTATCGGGCAAATACTTTGGAAAGTCTTTGAAACCTTGGGTATTCCGCAGTCCATCGGCGGTGTTTTAGCAACCTTTGTTGTGCTGGTTGGTTTGCGCAGTGCAATTCAATACGGGCGCGACCAGTTAAGCGTGATGGTGCAACACAAAATCGTTGATCGCTTGCGTCTGGACTGTTTCGCTGCGCTTATGCGGGTTGAATGGCGATGGCTGATTAATAGTCGTAAATCCGATCAGGCGAGTCTGTTGCTAACGGACGTGACTCGTGTGGGTAATGGTCTTAATTTTGGTTTGGCTTTGCTCGTCACCTTTTTTACGTTGGGGGCTTATCTTACGGTCGCCGTTGCCTTGTCTTGGCAAATGACATTGTTTGCCTTGGTGAGTGGCCTGATAGTATTAGGGTTGCTTTCAGGCCAACGTCGCGCTGCCCTTCATCTCGGACAAAGTATGGGTCAAGCAAACCGTGCGTTACAAGGCTATGTTCAGGAATCGCTCAGCGGCATTAAGCTTTCTAAAATCCTCGGCAACGAGCGTACTCACTTAACGCACTTTGCAAGTACCGTCTCCGAAGTTCGGAATCAGCATGTTAGGTTCACGTCGAGTACCAGCGCGTCTCGCGCACTATTCCAACTCGGTGGGGCTATTCTGCTGGTCGCTTATCTTTATATCGGCTTGAATTTTAGTCAAACCCCCATTCCTGAGTTGCTGACGCTCGTACTGATTTTTAGTCGTATTATTCCGCTCTTCATCGCGGGTCAGCAGCAATTTCATCATTGCCTGCACGCACTCCCAGCCCTCAAAGAAACCCAGAGCTTGCTGCAAGACTGTCGCCTTGCCGCTGAACCCGAAATAGGGTCAACTTCCCTTTGGCCGGTGCAGCAAGGGATCACCCTTGAGAGGGTGACAATCGCTTATGAAAGCCGAGATGCCCCCGCATTAAACCAGGTTTCAGTGACTTTTCCAGCCAAAACAACAACTGCCATCATGGGCGCATCAGGTGCTGGTAAAAGTACATTAGCCGATGTTGTCATGGGGTTGCTCGCGCCTGATCAGGGCGAGGTTCGAGTTGATGGCATACGTCTTTCAGACGCTGAACGTATGCGTTGGCGTCATTCGGTTGCCTATGTGCCTCAGGAAGTATTCTTGTTTCACGAGAGCATCCGCAATAACTTGTTATGGGGAAATGCAAACGCAACGCAAAACGATATGCAGCGTGTGCTCCAAATGGCAGCGGCTGAATTCGTCTTTAATCTTCCGCAGGGCTTAGATACCGTCGTAGGCGACGCTGGCGTGCGACTCTCTGGCGGAGAGAGACAGCGTATTGCATTAGCCAGAGCTTTACTTAAACACCCAAGCCTGCTGATTTTAGATGAAGCGACAAGCGCCCTCGACGTAGATAACGAGGCCCGCGTGCGTGATGCGATTGAAAAGCTACATGGTGACCTAACCGTGATCATTATTGGACACCGTTTGCCCACCTTGGAGCATGCCGATCAGGTGATCGTTCTAGAGGCAGGGCGCATCGTTCAGCAAGGCTCATGGCAAGATATTCAAAATATTATGAATCACACAAAATGAACGATACTGAATCTGATCAGGTTAAAAGCTTGTTGCTCGACCTGTTGTCACCCAGTCAGCATGTATCCGCCCAAATGTTGACCTGTTTGGAGCCAGAAGCTCAGGCCGCCTTTCTGCAGTCAGTGCAGGATCATCGGCTCGGCCCACTTCTGCGCTATATGCTGAGCCAATACCACCAAGACGTGATCGTGCCAGCTCACATAAAGCTAGCAATAGAGACCAGCTTCAAAACCGCAGCCTTTCGTTCATTAAATGCACAACAGAGCCTCATCAACATTCACCGTCTGCTAAGCCAACATCAGACGCCTTATATTGCGCTGAAAGGTGCTTACCTCGCGTTTCATGCCTACCCACAGAGCGCATTACGACCGATGCGTGATCTCGATATCTTGGTGCCAGAAGACCGTGCTTTAGAAGTTTATGAACTATTGAAAAATGAGGGATATCAAAGACTTTTAGAGTATCAAGACAACCCTAAGATCGCGTCAAAAAACAAGCATCACTTACCCGCGTTGATCGACCCGACCTCTCGAATTCTCATAGAAATCCACACTAGCCTCTCTGGCTCAGATGATGCCGCCTTTGGTTTGGCTGCAGATGAAGCATTCTGGTCTAGAGCGATTGAAAGACCCATTGCGAGTGTTGCAATTCGCTTCGAGTCATCCACAGATTTACTGTTACATCTAATATGTCACGCTGTTTATCATCATCGATTTGATAATGGTCCATTATTGATCACAGACATTGCATTTCTGCTTGATGGTCAAGATATAGATTGGCCATTGTTCTGGGAGATTGCCCAACGAGAAAACATCACAGCAGGCTGTGTTCTCGTGCTTAAAATAGTTGAGAGATATTGGTCACAAACGTTAATCATATGGCCTAGCACGCCAGTTAAATTTCCCTCTGATGCCATGCTAAAAGATGCGGCAATCTTGCTGCTACGCGATTACAAACTGCGAGGTGTGGTTGGATTTAAAGGTGGATTGGTCAATGCAGATGGCATATTGCAACAGATCTCTTTGCTATTTAATAAGGTCTTTCCAACAAGAGCATATATTTTTGCTTTTTATGGACTACCAACAGGTTCTTTAAAGGTTTACGGTTATTACTTGATCTATTTATTTCGAAATCGTTTACCAAAGATGCTTAAGTCGATCACTACTCGACACACCTCTGAGCTTGCTCGCTTGCAGCGATTGGACGACTGGTTAACTTAGGGTTTGTGGTGTTTAACCCTGGGATAGGGGTGATGGCCACAGCGCAAACAGTTATAGATGTCAAATAACGTAAAAGGCCATGAAAGAGGAATAACTAAGTATTGGGGTAAGCTTTTTGGCGGGCAAGCCTTTTTGCCACTTAAAATCGAATGCCACCAAAATCGACCAAAATTAGCCAAGGATCGCAAGTAAATCTTTGCTGAAGGATTTGATTGAAGTTTTTGTTGATATATGTAGCACGAGCCTAAAGAGGATTGCATGCGATTTCGACGCATGTTAGCAGAAAGACCATTTGGTTGGTACTCGGCAAACACTGCCGCATCGTTAAAGAGATAGACCTTCTCGTTGAGCATTTGATAAATCAGTGCTGACTCTGCAATAAATAATTCACCCTCGAATTCTGGAAATCGATACCGCATCATTGCTTTGCTAAAAATGATGGAGTGATCAAAGATTGGCTCCTGAACAAAACGTTGAGCAAACGTCAGCGCTCGGCCAGGCTTAGTAAATAAATACTGTTTTTGCGCTTTAGGCACGACTAACGCCATTTGAACAATATTCGCACCCATATTTTGAGCTTGCGTAACAGCAGATTGAATAAAATTTAGCCCCCTTGGGTTAAACCAATCATCACTATCAACGATAAAAATCCAATCTCCTTTAGCGTGCTTAAAGCCCTCGTTCAGTGCCCTGTGCTTGCCCCCATGAGTAATTTTGATGTAGGAAATGGGCAGGTTGGCTGAAAGCGTGAAGCTTTCAACTAATGTCGTTGTTTCGTCTTCTGAGCCGTCGTCAATGATCAGCCATTCGATTTTTTCATCTTCATAGGTTTGCACACATATAGACTCGAACAAACGGGGCAAAAGATTTGCACGATTGTAGGTTGCAGTCAAAATCGTGATACTGACAGAGGACATAGATTCTAATGATAGAAAAGGCCAAATAAAAGCGATCAGTTTGACACAGCTATCGCATTCAGGGGAAACTCACTAACCGGCATCATAGCTGACGACTACATCCTGAACTTGAATCGATCTTATCTTGAACTTTTATAGTGTTCACAATGAACGTGGAATAGGTCATGGCTGATTGTCGAGTCGTGGGCTTTTTGATCAATTCACTTCACCTCGGCGGTGCCGAGACAGTTTTTGCTACAGATTTGACTTATCTGGGCGCACTGGGGATCACCGTTTATGGCATCACATTAGATGAATCGAGCCACCCACTCAATGAGATTAATGCCTACAATTTGCGCTCAAGCCGTGAAACTTCTTTGCAAACAGCTATCAAGTTAAGTCAATTCATTCGGGCAAAGGGTATTACTCATCTATATGTCACTTTAGATTGCTCAATCAAAATCGCCTTGTTTGCAAAGCGGCTAAACCGAAACTTTAGACTGATTGTCAGAGAGTCGAGGATCTATCACTACAAACCCTGGCACCACAGGTGGATAGATAAAATCTTTTGTAGATTGGTGGATCAATATGTGGCAGTGTCTGGCGCGGTGAAAGACTCGATGCCTAAAAGTTTTTTGCAGAGTTCCAGTCGGGTTATTGTCTTAACCAACGGTGTTGAAGGAAGAGAGCAGTGTGACAATTATCAGTCCGAAGTTGTCAATCTTATAACAGTGGCAAATCTTCGGCCTATCAAACGAATCGATTTGCTGATTCGGGCTTTTGGTCGTTTATCAGACGCGTTTCCTGAATTGAATTTGTTGATTATTGGGTCAGGTGTAGCCGAAACGAGTCTGAAGAGTCTTGCGCGTTCGCAGCCCGGTGCGAACAGAGTTCAGTTTCTAGGGCAGCGAACGAGGCGGCAGATTGATTTAATCTATCAGTCACCTAGTGTATTTGTCTTGGCCTCAGATGATGAAGGTTGTCCAAATGCTTTGCTCGAAGCCATGGCACATGGTTTGCCCTGTGTCGGCTCGGATGCGAAAGGGATCGCGGAAGTGCTTGATCATGGTCGTGCAGGAGCGTTGTTTGAAAAAGGGTCTGAAGATAGCCTCGTAAGCGCATTGCTGCGGGTGTTACATTCCTCGCAATATCGCCGTCAACTGGGCAACTCTAGCTTTTTGCACATCAAAACCTGTTACTCGATGCAAAAACATTTTGCCGAACTCGAGCGAGTGCTTTTCCCTGAAGGACTACCCGCGTCAGTCCGTTGTTCCACCACGGTGCAAGATATTTAAGGGAAAGTTTAGATGTTGTCACGCAGAGATATTTTAGATAAGGCGCAACATATATGGCATTTGTTCACGCGACAGCGCTCTTGCCCCGTGAACTATATTGTTGAGAGTGTCGAGTGGTCAGTGACCTGGGATGGTCGCTATATCAGTCAGGGCGTTAGCCGTCTTGGTATCGATTGCGTTGCAACGCATCGAGTCGGTAGCATTCAGAAAGCCATTGTGCATTGTGGTAGTTTAGGGCTAACACTACAATTTGCTGAAATTGCAGCACGTAACCAAAACCTAATTGTGTCGACCATATTTCATGGCGACTTTGGTATTTCTGACAAGATGGATAGCCAGCTTGAGCGATTTTTACAGTTGGTTCCAATCCTTTCTCGTGTGGTGGTTGCTAATGGCACGATGCGTGAACGCCTTATTCGGTGGGGCGTTCCAGAGTCAAAAATCAGGCAAATCCCCATCGGCGTCAATCTCAGTTTATTTCAGCCAACGAGCAGCACGCATCGTCAATTAATGAGGGCTCGCTTTGGCATCCCCGAGACATCTATTTGTGTTGGTTCATTTCAAAAGGACAGTGAAGGATGGCCAGACGGGCAGTTGCCAAAATGGATCAAGGGGCCCGATGTTTTTGTTGATACTGTCACGGCATTGGCGAAGTCCTTCCCAGTTCACTGCTTTTTAACGGGACCCTCACGGGGCTATGTCAAGCATCGCCTTGAGCAGGAGGGCATTACTTTCACTCACATTTTTTTAGATCGATACAAAAATATTGTAGATTGCTACGCGTGCTTAGATTTGTACCTCATTGCATCAAGGGAGGAGGGCGGGCCCAAGGCCGTTCTTGAGGCGACTGCCTGTGGCGTTCCAGTGGTGTCAACCCGTGTTGGAATGGTGCAGGAAGTGCTTGCTGATGAGGCAGTGATTGCCGACGGACCCACTGATTTGTTGATTAAGGCGCAGGTCGTTTGTCAGAATCTTGAGCCCGCATTTCAACGCGCTCAGAAGCGGGCAACATGCCTATCGGCCTATGACTGGAGCCAGGTTGCTCAGGCCCATTGGCACCTCTATGCAGATCTCCTGAACATGTCGGATTTACCAGACGGTCAACGTGTCTGATGCGGATTCTTTATCTTTTTGCAAAACGTTGGTATGACACCAAAATGTCAATGGGGCGCTGGCTTTACGGTCAGGCACTTGCAAACCACCCCGATGTGGAGCTTAAAGTTTGGGGGGTAGGCTGGCCTGCATATGACGCCAAACTCACAGTCGCTCAAAATATCAAGCAAAACCTTCCCCATTACTTAGCGCAAAACTCACACCAAATCCTCTGGGAACCGACTCACGTTTGGGTTTACAAGGGAGAAGACTATATCGACTTGCCTGAACTTCGACTGCCTAAACTGATCGTTTTTAACGAGGCGTATGACGCACAGGCCATCAGACGTGAGATGGGTTATGTCAGGCCAACGCATGTGGTGTTTCACCATGAGAATGACTATCAACGGTGGCGTTTGGATATACCTTTGGCAAGGCATATGCCACATGCTGCACCTCAATGTGAGATTAACCCTCCAATTGTTGACAGACAAATTCCGTGTCTTGTAACGGGTAACCTGAACAAGGCTATTTATCCGCTTCGAAACCGCTTTTCGTGGTTGGTTCGATTGCAAATGCTACCTGGTCAGATTTATGTTCATCCAGGCTATCGGCTAAACGATCACGCGTCAGTTGCCAGACAATACAGCGCGTATCAGCAGCAGTTGCTTAATGCTCGGCTTGGTCTTGGCTGCTCATCGGTCATGAAATACAATTTGGCTCGATTTGTCGAATTGGCCATGGCCGGCACAGTGCCGGTCACTGATCATCCCGATGATTCAGCGTTTGCCATGTATTTTGCGAAAGCCAGCATTATTGTTCCAACTAATAGTAGTTATTCGACCTTGCGACGAACTATCAAGGCCGAGCTACGCGACACAACGGCCTTGCAACAACGCAGTGACTTGTTGAGAAAAACGGCTGAAGACGAGCTTTCTCTGTCGCGCTATGCACATCGCATGGTGGATTATCTTGATGAGTGAGCCAAACCATTGAAAGTGCACATACTTTATGACTTCAAGGACCACCCTTGGGGAGGCGGAAATCAATTCCTCAGTGCGTTAAGGCGTCATTTCATTCATCAGGATATTTATGAAATAGATTCTGGCCAAGCAGATGTCATTCTGTTTAATAGCATCGACCTGATTACCTCCCTGCCTGCAATTCGAAAAAAAACCCTCAGGCTGTATTTATTCATCGCATGGATGGTGTGTTTAGGTTGCACAGAAAAACCACTGGTGTCACACAGGACAAAATCTCATATTTGGCCAACCGATTTATTTCAGATGCAACGGTATTTCAGTCAGTCTGGTCCATGGAAAATCACATCCGTTATGGATTCCCCAAGCAATCAGACTGCATCGTGATTCTGAATGCGCCAGACACGGATATATTTACTCCCAAGAGTATTTCAAATTACGATGCAGTTGGATGTGCAAAAGGGCTTTTAGCCGCACAGACCAACATAGATAGCCCAGTACCTGACGCACACAACAGAATCGTGAAACTTGTTGCGTCGAGTTGGTCAACAAACCCAAAGAAGGGTTTTGATATTTTGCAATATCTTGACGAGCACCTGGACTTTGATCAAATTGAAATGTCATTTATTGGTCATTCACCCGTTAAATTCAAGCATATCAAGATGCTTGGACCAATGCGTAGCGCCGATTTGTCGAAGGCGCTACAAGCCAGCGACCTTTACGTCTCTGCCGTTGAGGACGATACCTGTTCAAATGCATTGTTAGAAGCCCTAGCCTGTGGGTTGTCGTGTGTGGCTCGCCGATCGGGCGCAAACCCTGAGATTCTTGCAAAAAGTCAGCATGCAAATTTTATGTTCAACGGCAAAAACGACGTCTTAGCGACCCTAAACCTTGCAATTGAGGCGCTTGGTCAAACTGGCGCTAGAATAAAGGTAGCCCGTTTCGATGAAACGGCTGAACACTATATTTCTTTTATGCGATCGCTTCACTTGAAGCCAGCTCGAAAAAGAATAACGGCTTTTAGTCGTTTATGGTTCGCTGTCATGCTCACATACTACGGTCGCGTCATTAGATTTCAGCGATATCGTCAGCGCATGCTTGAATGGTTCCACAAGTGAATCCTCAATCCATATCGTCAACTATGATCACTGACAAAGAATCTGATGATCTCTCATTAGCTGAATTGCATAAAACCGTTGTTTTGGTGCGCTACTCAGCAAGCTATTATGGCAGTGGTGGGTTGAGTGCTCACCTGCAAGGCCTTAATGCAGTGCTTGAATCAACCCTGAATTTGACGACATATCAGGTTTATCTCGATCCTAGCGAAACCCTTCGTCTGGTCATCATTCATGCACGTGGACAAGCTGAGTTTGCGCATGGTCACTCAGAGGCTTTTAAAGAAAAAACAGTTTTTCTTCGCATTACATCTGAATTGATCGACAAGTTACGTTTTCTGAAAGAAAAAAATGCGTTAGCTCTGATGCGACCAATTCGATCGATCATTAGGGTTTTGTGTTTTCCAAGAAATCGTTGGTTTGCGTGCTGTGTGCCGGGGATTCGTGCCAAGATAAAACTCAATGACCGTGTCGTTGATTCTATACGCGACATTATCGGTGAGGTGAAATCTCATTATCCCGATAAACATATTGTGTATATCGATCACTGCCCCTATCAGCCACTGGTTCATGCCCGCTTAAAAGTGGCAACTGAAGCTGGGGCTATTTCTGCGGTGGTCTACCACGGCGGCTTTGAGCAGGCGGATCATCGATTGCTGATTGAAATTGCTAAACGGTACCGATTTGGCGCGGTGACTTTAACAGGTTGTCCGTTACCATTGAGGGAGCTGATCGACCCAAATGGTGAGGAACTCGCGCTACTTCAAAATGGTATTGATTTGATATTTTTTGATCCAACAAAAGTTGATCATGGGCGGTTTAGATCACGCATCGGTGTCAATACCGGTTGCCGCATTTTGTTGGTACCAGCGCGTATTACTTACCAAAAAGGCATCCACGATCTGATTGACGCCTTGGCGCTTTTGCCCTCAAGCGTCTTGAGTCAACTGATGGTAGTTTTTGCAGGGCAGACCAATAGCCAAAGCTATCGTAGATGGCTGGAAAAGAAGATCAAGTCTCACCATGTACTGCGTACGATATCTTTTTGTTTTATAGGAAATTTGGATCAGGTCGCTTTGCGTGAATGCTATCGAGACAGCGAGCTGGTCGTTTTGCCGAGCTACTCCGAGGCAGTGCCTCGCGTATTAATTGAGGCGCAGGCGATGGGAACCCCATGCGTGGTAACAGATGTTGGAGGAACACGGGATGGAGTGGCAGAGACGGGTTGTGTCAGACTTGTCAAAGCGAAAGATGTGGCGGCAATGGCAAAGGCGATTGAAGAGGTCTTAAATACCCCAGATTTATGTATCGGGGAACTGGAGCATACTCGCCAATTCTTAGCGACCAAGTATGACTTGGAGGTGCTGGCCTTGAGACATGGACGGTTTTACCGCACGCTTTGCGGGGAGGTCAATGGCCGCATGGGTTCTGAGTTGACTGACTCTTAAAAAGAGGAGGGGTCGGTCATGCCGCGCTGGATTGCTTCGAGGAGAGAGGGCTTCTGAAATTCGGACGAGTGAATAAAAGGTAACAGTTTACCTATTCGATTTTTCGGGGCTCTGTTTATTAATATATAAAGCTTGAACTATGACTCGTCCACTTCACATCCTGCTGATTGCGCCATCAGCCCCGCCAAAGAATAGCCCAGAGTCAATGCAAGTCAGCAGGTTCCTCGATACTCTCGACCAAGATATCAGGGTTACCCTTGTTACTACTCCGATTGTCGCAGGGTGGGCTTGGAAGGACTCTAGTCTAGCAATAATGCGTCATAGGGTTGACGTTATCACGCCCGCTTTGCCATTCCATCAGGTCACACACCGTGTGTTGGCAAATCGCCGCCTATCTTTTTTGCACAGCCCTGATAGGGATTTCTGGATAACTTGGTTTGCGAAGTATGTTTTGCGCCGGCTGCCAGATATTCCAGATGTCATTTACTCTCGCTCAGGATCGTTTTCCGCCGCCATACTCGCACGGCGGATTAAATCGATGACGGGTCGCCCGTGGCTCATGCATCTCAGTGATCCATGGTTCGGAAGCCCTTACCGGCCACTATCAAGTCGACGCAAAAAAATTGACCAAGCACAGGAAACTATGTGTTTTGCTGATGCGGACATGATTTCTCTCACGACAGAGGGACAGGCCGACTACTATCGCAGGCGCTACCCTGCACGCACTCCATTTATAGCAGTGACCCCAAATATGATGCCCGCAATCCACCCATTACAAACGACTGTTCGCTGTCAAGGACCAATGCTAATTGTATATACCGGTGCAATTCATAGCGATCGTAATCCTGAGACTTTGCTTGAAGCAATGAGTCTTCTTTGTAAGACAGCTCCAGAATTAGTGGACCAGATCCAGATCGACTTTTATGGCAACATTTCTGACGAGATAGCGATAGCCATTAGTAAGTCACCAAACTGTTTCGTTCATCGTCCGGTGTCTTTCGACCGGGCAAAACAACTGCAGGCCGAAGCTGATCTGCTTCTTTCTATTGAGCCTGATGGGGACAATCCACTGTTGCCACATTTCCTACTTTCGAAGATCGTGGACTATCTTGCTACCTGTAAACCTATCTTGGCAATTGCGTTACCAGGTAGCGAAACTGACCGCTTGTGTCGTGCAGGCCTAGGGTGGGCGTTCGCGCCCGGCTCATCCGCAGCATTGGCTGACAAGCTTGTAACGTTATTCAGATTGTTTCGTGCCGGTCAATCGCTTGGCCGGAGTAAAGACTTGAGTACTTCACCCTATCGCGCTGAGACAATTACGCGGGATATCTCAAATAAGTTGTTCAGCCTAGTGGACATAGGATAAAGGGACTTTTAGCCACGCAGGCCAAGACAGATGGCCTAGTATCTGACGCACACAACAGAAGGCTGTATATTTCTTTTATGAGATCGCTTCACTTGAATCCAGCTATAAAAAGAATAACGGCTTTTAGTCGCTTATGGTTTGCTGTCATACTCACACACCACGGTCGCATCATTAGATTTCAGCGATATCGTCAGCGCACGCTTGAATGGTTCCACAAGGGAATCATCAATCCGTATCGTCAACTATGATCACTGACAAAGAATCTGATGATCTCTCATTAGCTGAATTGCATAAAACCGTTGTTTTGGTGCGCTACTCAGCAAGCTATTATGGCAGTGGTGGGGTGGACGCTTATCTGCAAGGCCTTAATACAGCGCTTGAATCAACCCTGAATTTGACGACGTATCAGGTTTATCTCGATGCTCGCGGAATCCTTCGTCTATGCATCATTAATCCACTTGGACAAACTGATTTTGCGCATGGTCACTCAGAGGCTTTTAAAGAAAAAACTGTTTGTCTTCGCATTGCATCTGATTTGATCGAAAAGTTACGTTTTCAGATAGAAAAAAATGCGCCAGCTCTGATGCGGCCTATTCGTTCGATTATTAGGGTTTTGTGTTTTACACGGAATCGTTGGTTTGCGCGCTATGTGCCGTGGATTCATGCCAAGATAAAACTCAATGATCGTGTCGTTGATTCTATACGCGACATTATCGGTGAGGTGAAATTTCACTATCCTGATAAACATATTTTGTATATCGATCACCGTCCCTATCAGCCACTGGCCCATGCCCGCTTAAAAGTGGCAACTGAAGCTGGGGCAATTTCTGCGGTGCTCTACCACGGCGGCTTTGAGCAGGCGGATCATCGATTGCTGATTGAAACGGCTAAACAGTCCCGATTTGGCGCAGTGACTTTAACAGGTTGTCCGTTACCATTGTGGGAGCTGATCGACCCAAAAGGTGAGGAACTCGCGCTACTTCAAGATGGTATTGATTTGATCTTTTTTGATCCAGTAAAAGTTGATCATGGGCGGTTTAGATCACGCATCGGTGTCAATGCTGGTTGCCGCATTTTGTTGGTGCCAGCGCGTATTACTTACCAAAAAGGTATCCATGATCTGATTGACGCCTTGGCGCTTTTGCCCTCAAACATCTTGAGTCAACTGATGGTTGTCTTTGCAGGGCAGACCAATAGCCAAAATTATCGCAGGTGGCTGGAGAAGAAGATCAAGTCTCACCATATGCTGCGTGCGGTGTCTTTTCTTTTTATAGGAAATTTGGATCAGGTCGCTTTGCGTGAAAGCTATCGAGACAGCGATTTGGTCGTTTTGCCAAGCTACACCGAGGGAGTGCCTCGCGTGTTAATTGAGGCTCAGGCGATGGGAACCCCTTGCGTGGCAACAGATGTTGGAGGAACACGGGATACAGTGGCAGAGACGGGTTGTGTCAAACTTGTCAAAGCGAAAGATGTGGCGGCAATGGCAAAGGCGATTGAAGAGGTCTTAAATACCCCAGATCTATGTATTGGAGAACTGGAGCATACTCGCCAATTCTTAGCGACCAAGTATGACTTGGAGGTGCTGGCCTTGAGACATGGACGATTTTATCGCAAGCTTTGCGGGGAGGTCAATGGCCGCATGGGTTCTGAGTTGATAGATCCTTAAAAAGGGACGATTACCCAACAAAATGCCTATGTTGAACGATTTAACCGAACGGTTCGTTACAAATGGTTGTCGCAATATTATTGGGAAACGCTCGATGAAGTTCAGCTGTATGCAACGCAATGGATGTGGAATTACAATCACGACAGACCCAATATGGCCTTGGGCGGATTAACACCAAAACAGCGGCTGGCCATGGCCGCATAGATTCTGCCTTAACCTACCCTTTAAAAGGGGAGGATTACCGAGCGATTGATGCGAGAAAATAAAATGGAAACTAGACAAGATATTCAACTACTTCGAGGGCTCGCCGTTTTTGTAGTAGTACTTTTTCATCTTGAAGTTCCATTTTTCCAAAATGGATTTTTAGGTGTCGATATTTTTTTTGTCATCAGCGGATTTTTGATGGCTAAGCTTTATGATAAGGGGACGATTTTAGATTTCTACATTAGGCGACTAGATAGGCTTTATCCTGCTTATGCAACGACTCTGTTTGTTACTTTATTGATTGGAGCTTTTTTAACCATGCCAATCGATTTCAATCAACTCTTTGAACAGTCCGTCGCTGGTTCTTTATTTCTATCTAATTTTTTTTACTGGAATCAAAACAGTTATTTTAATAAGGCGGCATTTAATCCACTTTTGAATTTATGGTCGCTTGCTGTTGAGGTTCAGTTTTATCTGATTGTTCCATTTCTCTATCCTATTTTAAGACGCAATAAGTGGGTTTTCTTTTTGGTTTTTATTGTCTCTTTACTTTCTTGCTTTGCTATACAAACGATATCGCCAAAAACTTCTTTTTTTATAATGCCATTTAGAATTTGGGAGTTTCTTATTGGTGCTTATGTTGCTTGGTCGACTACAAAAGTAACGCCGTCACTCAAGCTTCGAAGCTTCTCTTTGTTCTTTTTCTTTGCTTTAGTGCTATCTTTATTTACGCTGAAGTTAACACCAGATGCTGTAGGAACAATTCTTTACGGACATCCAGCACTTCCCTCACTTATTATTACGCTTCTGACGGTTTTGGTCATTAAATATGGTGTTGATTCAATTATATTAAAGTCGGTTGTTGGTCGATTGTTTGTAAAAATGGGGGATTACTCTTATTCTATTTATCTTGTACATTTTCCTATTATTGTTCTACTCAATTATCAGCCTTTTGGTGGAACACAACTGGCAGTTGATGGCTATATAAAATTAGCTCTTGTATTGGTTTTAATTTTTTTCGCATCTTATGTTTCTTACATCTTTGTTGAAAAAAAGTTTTCCCTTAAGCTTAATGCTCTCAAGACTAGAGCTTTTATTTTTATTGCCACACTTGTTTCTGCGGTTGCTCTTGTCTTCATTAATTTAAATCAATATAGCCCGATCGAAAAAAATATTTTTTTAGCTTGGACTGATAGAGATATTTATCGATGTGGGAAGATATCCCGGATTTTTAATCCTTTTGATATTCTTTGTAATGTTAGTGAGTCAAATGAAGGTAAGGGTATTTTACTTATCGGTAATAGTCACGCTGATTCAATTAAGCGGGTTTTTGCCGATAAGGCAGTTGAGTATGGTGCAACTACCTTTTTCGTTGTGGCTAACGATCCACTTTTAGGTCACGGTACTAGTCCTGAGCAATTTATTGAGGAAGCTCTCAAGCGAGAAATTAATGTTGTAGTTCTCCATTATAATAATATTTATGAGAACGAAGAATTTCGAAATAAGATTACTAAATTTATAGATATTGCAAAGTCGAAGGGGATTAAGGTTTTTATAATCGCTCCAGTCCCTACTTACGATTTACATATTCCTAAATCTATGTTAGAAAATTTGAACAATAAAGAGGTTTTTTCTATGACAAAAGCGAAGCATTTAGAGAAAACTCAAGCTTTTCAAGATTTTGTTAATAGCCCAGAATTTTCGGGCGTTGATGTTTTAGATCCATCTGATATTCTTTGCAGTGCTGAGAGAGATTGTCTTGTTTCAACTGACGATTTTAGGCCGTACTACTTCGATTCTAATCATTTAACATTGACTGGATCTTCTCTTCTTGAACCACTTTTTGAAAGAATTTTTAGCCGCATTTGAGTGAGCTCTTGAAGCCACCGTCTTTTATTTCTCTTAATTACCCCGAGTAATCATCCCTCTTGATAAAGGGACTCAGAAGTAGAATTTTTCGTTATTGACCTCCCTCCAAAAACTTGAGGATTTAAAACTAGAATCCTGTCATTCAAGCATACTCGCCAATTCTTAGCGAACAAGTATGATTTGGGGTTCTGGCCTTGAGACATGGGCGGTTTTATTGCAAGCTTTGCGAAGAGGTCGATGGCCGCATAGACTCTGAGTTAATAGATCCTTAAAAAGGGGGAGGTACCGAAAAGGACTCAAAATGTAATGAAGCTATGTTAAATTGTCCAATATTGGTCAAATCTCAAAGTTAATATTAATTTTAGATTTCTTTTTACCTTTGCGCCCGACTCACTTTTGCTATTGATCCATTTTCAAGGTCCCTTACGTATGTGACCCTGCGGTAGCGTACTCGGCCGTGAGCCAGTAGCTCATGCACCCCACATTATTCTATGTCCAGCACACAAGAACAGCAGCTCGAAGACCTGCATTTTAGGGTCTTGAAAACACTTGAAGTCAAGCCTGACACCTCACAGCGTGACCTTGCGGCACAGTTGGGTGTCAGCCATGGAAAGATGAACTATTGCATGAACGCACTGATGGAAAAAGGCTTGGTCAAGCTGAGTAATTTTCAACAGAGCCAGCATAAATTTAAGTACGCCTATCTGCTTACACCTGCGGGTATTGCTGAGAAAGCCGCACTCACTAGCCGCTTTCTCAAGCGCAAGATGGCTGAGTACGACGCGCTCAAGGTGAAGATCGAGGCGCTCCAAAAAGAAGCTGTTGCACAGGACCAGTTCAAAGATAAATTGTAATGAATCAACCAAAAATCATCGCTATTATTGGTCTAGGCTACGTCGGCTTGCCGCTTGCCGTTGAGTTTGGTAAACACCGCGCAACGATTGGGTTTGACATTAATGCAGCCCGTATCAGCGCACTGCAAAACGGTCAAGACCACACCTTGGAGTGCAGTCCCGAAGAACTGCACGGCACCACCCATCTGCGCTACAGCGCCAACCCAACCGATCTTCAAGCGGCTCAAATCTTCATCGTCACCGTGCCCACCCCGGTGGATCAAGCCAACCGTCCCGATATGACGCCGCTCATCAAAGCTAGCGAAACCGTAGGCAGAGTGCTCAAGACGGGCGACATCGTCATTTACGAATCCACTGTCTACCCCGGTGCTACCGAAGAAGTGTGCGTGCCCGTGCTGGAGAAGTTTAGTGGCCTCAAATTCAACCAAGACTTTTATTGTGGCTACAGCCCCGAGCGCATCAACCCCGGTGACAAAGAACACCGCCT
Organism: Bordetella parapertussis; assembly: GCA_945897365.1. Classification (GTDB taxonomy): domain Bacteria; phylum Pseudomonadota; class Gammaproteobacteria; order Burkholderiales; family Burkholderiaceae_B; genus Zwartia; species Zwartia parapertussis_A. The sequence continues at coordinate 17,531 of CAMDFD010000029.1, forward strand.
GCCCAGCATCAAAAAAGTCACTAGCGGCAGTACACCCGCTATCGCCGAAGAAGTAGACCAGCTTTACAAAGAAATCATCACCGCAGGCACTTACAAAGCCAGCAGTATCCGCGTGGCCGAAGCCGCTAAAGTCATCGAGAACACCCAGCGCGACGTGAACATCGCGCTCATGAACGAATTGAGCCTTATTTTCGGCAAACTTGGTATTGACACTCTCGAAGTGCTGCAAGCAGCAGGTACCAAATGGAACTTCTTGCCCTTCAGGCCCGGCTTAGTAGGTGGCCACTGCATTGGCGTGGACCCTTATTATCTAACGCACAAAGCGCAAGAGGTCGGTTACCACCCCGAGGTGATCTTGGCTGGGAGACGCATCAACGACGGCATGGCCCGCCATGTAGCTGATGAAACTATCAAACTCATGCTGCGCAAAAATCTGCCCGTGCTCGGCAGTAAAGTGCTGGTGCTCGGTCTCACCTTCAAAGAAAACTGCCCTGACGTGCGAAATACTAAAGTTGTGGACATCGTCAAAGCACTCAAAGGTTACAACGCCCATGTGGACGTGTACGACCCATGGATCGATGTCCAAGAAGCCAAACACGAATACGGCTTGGCTTGTCTGACTGAGGTGCCCGCCAAAGGCCAATACGCCGCCATCGTTCTGGCGGTAGGCCACCATCAGTTTTTGGCTATGGGAGAAGAGGGCATCAAAGCCTTTGGAGAGCCCGAAGCCGTGCTGTTTGACGTTAAAAGCATCCTTCCTCTGGGTGCAGCAGATGGACGACTTTAAAACTATGACTCGCTATGACCAAATACAAGTAGAGTTACTCCAAGCGCCTAAAACTTGGCTCATTACAGGTGTGGCTGGCTTTATTGGCAGTAACCTGCTGGAAACTCTGCTCAAACTCAACCAGCGCGTAGTCGGCCTTGATAATTTTGCGACCGGGCATCAACGTAACCTAACTGAGGTTCAAAGTCTCGTTACTGAGGTCCAGTGGAAAAACTTTAACTTCATTCATGGAGACATCCGCAATCTCGAAGACTGCCAAAAAGCTTGTGATGGTGTTGACTATGTTCTCCATCAAGCCGCTTTGGGCAGCGTACCTCGAAGCTTGGCAGACCCAATCGCTACCAATGAAACCAACATCACCGGCTTTTTGAACATGCTGGTCGCGGCTCGTGACGCTAAGGTGCAAAGCTATACGTACGCCGCCAGTAGCAGCACCTACGGAGATCACCCGGCATTGCCCAAGGTGGAAGAAAATATTGGCAAACCACTTAGCCCTTATACTGTTACTAAATACGTGAACGAACTGTACGCTGATGTGTTTGCCCGCTGCTACGGCTTTAACACTATTGGCTTGCGCTACTTCAATGTGTTTGGTCCGCGGCAGGATCCCAACGGGGTCTATGCCGCAGTAATACCTAAGTGGATTGCTAGCTTGATCGAGGGGGAGCCCGTGTACATCAACGGCGACGGAGAAACCAGCCGAGATTTTTGCTTTGTCGCTAACGCTGTACAAGCCAACTTGCTTGCAGCCACTGTGAAAATTAAACCCGTCATCGCGAACGAAGCCCAGCAATCTAGTGCACCTGCCCCATCCCCCCTAAATCAGGTATACAACGTAGCCTTAGGCGACCGCACCACATTGAACGACCTCTACATTCAAATCAAATCCAACCTGCATCCGATCTACCCACGGTTGCAAGAGGTATCGCCGGTTTACCGTGACTTCCGCCCCGGCGACGTGCGCCACAGCTTAGCCGACACCAGCAAGGCGCAGCTTCTGTTAGGCTACGCGCCCACGGAGCGCATTAAGCAGGGGCTTGAGTTGGCAATGCCTTGGTATATTGCTCAACAAAAAGCTTGAGCTGTATGCGCAGGCTTCCCAACAATATCTCTTTGGTTAAACTTAACAAAAATAGCTTGCTATCGGGCTCGGCGGCTTATCTTTTTTCAAACATCCTAAACGCAGCTATTCCATTTCTACTGCTGCCAGTGCTCACTCGTTACCTCAGTCCTGCTGAGTATGGCGGAGTTGCTATGTTTCAGACCTTGCTTGGTGCGCTAGGCGCGTTTGTTGGGCTTAGTGTGGCTGGTGCGGCTGGGCGCAAATATTTCGACGACAATCTTGGGGCAAACGATCTCAAGTATTTTATTGCAGCGTGTCTTCAAGTTCTCATTGTTAGTAGCGTTCTTGTTGTTTCAGTGATAATTGTTTTTAAGGCTCAGCTCGCCGAATGGCTGGGTATAAAAACGCAATGGATCATTTGGGCAGTCTTCGTTTCCGCTGCTTCTGTAATCATCCAACTTAGATTAAATCAATGGCAGATCCGCAAAGAAGCCCATCTTTATGGTGTTTTACAGATCTCACAAAGCGCAGTCAATATGTCACTCTCATTACTCTTCGTTGTATTTTTCCTTCAAGGAGCAGACGGACGAATCGGTGCCCAAGTTTTAACGATGGGCATCTTTGGAGCAATTGCGCTGGTACTTTTAAAGCATGGTGGGCTGCTGAGTTTTCTGGTGTGGAAGCCCGCTTATTTAAAAGAAGCCTTGAAATTTGGCATTCCACTGATTCCCCATGTTGTGGGTATTTTTTTACTTGTGACGATTGATCGCTTTGTCATTAACACCGAGTTGGGTTTGGCTGAGGCAGGCGTCTATATGGTTGCGGTGCAGTTGACATACGCTATGAGCATAATCTTCGACTCCATTAATAAAGCTTATGTACCCTGGCTTTTTGAGCGACTGAAGCGGAATCTGTGCCATGAAAAAGTCCAAATCGTTCGATACACCTATGCTTGGTTTGCAATCGTACTTTGTCTTGCAGGGTTAGCGTTCCTTATAGGTCCTTCTTTGGTAACGCTGATAGCTGGCCCGAATTATGCATCTGCAGGCGAGGTCATAGGTTGGCTTGCACTAGGTCAGGCATTTGGTGGCATGTATTTAATGATCACAAACTTCACCTTTTATTCAAAGCGAACTGGATTTCTTTCGCTTGCCACCATCACATCTGGTCTTATTAATGTCATCCTGCTTAGCATGCTAGTTGGGGTCTTAGGGATCAAAGGTGCTGCTATCGCCTTCAGTATTTCAATGGCGATTCGTTTTTTACTTACTTGGTGGGTGGCACAGCGCTGTCATCCGATGCCTTGGTTTCGAGCACAACCTATTTAATTGAATTCAAACATTATTGAATGTAAGTATGACAAACAAGCAAACTGCACTTATTACTGGCGCCGACGGCTTCATTGGCTCCTTTCTGACCGAACTCTTAGTTCGTGAAGGATACAAGGTCAAAGCCCTATCCCAATACAACTCCTTCAACTACTGGGGTTGGCTTGAAGATATCAGTTGTCGCAATGAAATCGAAGTTCTTAATGGTGACGTGCGCGACCCACATTTTTGTAAGCACATTACCAAGGAAGTAGACATTGTTTTCCACCTGGCCGCGCTGATTGCCATCCCCTATTCTTACGTTGCTCCAGACAGTTACGTGGATACCAACATTAAAGGCACTCTTAATATTTGTCAGGCTGCGCTAGAAAACGGTGTAACACGTATGATCCACACCTCTACCAGTGAAGTGTATGGTACCGCCCAATATGTGCCGATGGATGAAAAGCACCCGCTGCAGGCTCAGTCGCCCTATAGTGCCTCTAAAATTGGTGCCGATGCCATGGCGATGAGTTTTTTCAACGCCTTTGACCTACCTGTCACTATTGCTCGCCCGTTCAACACCTACGGTCCACGTCAATCCGCTAGGGCAGTCATTCCCTCCATCATCAGCCAGATCGCTTATGGCAAGAAGGAAATAAAACTTGGTGACGTCACACCCACACGTGACTTCAACTATGTTGCCGATACATGCCGTGGATTCTTGGAACTTGCCCGCTGTGACAGAGCTATCGGTGAGAGCGTGAATATCGGTTCTAACTTCGAGATTTCGGTTGGCGACATGCTGAATTTGATTCGCGAAATCATGAACTCAGACGTTGTATTTTTGACTGATAATCAGCGTCTTCGTCCTGGTAAATCTGAGGTATTCCGCTTGTGGTGCGATAATTCGAAAATTCGTGAGTTGACTGGGTTTGAGCCACGCTACAGTATTCGTGAGGGCCTGAAGGCTACCATCGAATGGTTTACTCGCCCTGAAAACCTTGCCAAATACAAGGCCGACATCTACAACGTGTGAGCGCACAATGTTTGATTCCTTGATCCGCTTCGTTCGCGAACAATACCGTAGCAATGCTTTCATTCCACTTCATGCACCAGTCTTTTCAGGCCGCGAGCGCAAGTATGTCTTGGACACGATCGAGTCAACTTTCGTCTCTAGCGTTGGCGCCTATGTTGATCGTTTCGAACGCGACATGGTCGCTTATACAGGTAGCCCGCGTGCGGTAGCGTCAGTTAATGGCACAGCGGCCCTGCACATTGCATTGAAACTTGCCGGCGTTAACCCTGGTGAGTTAGTGATCACGCAGCCAGTGACCTTTGTCGCCACGTGCAACGCGATTGCTTATTGTGATGCCGAACCGGTCTTTGTTGATGTCGATCGTCACACTCTCGGCCTGTCGCCGACTGCGCTGGCGATTTGGTTAGAGGAGCATGCCCAAGTCAATGACGACGGGCTGTGCTGCACCAAGGCCGATAACCGTGTTATCCGTGCCTGTGTGCCGATGCATACCTTCGGCCATCCAAGCGAACTGGATGGTCTAGTGGCGGTTTGTGCCGAGTGGAACTTGGTGCTGATTGAAGACGCAGCGGAATCGCTCGGCAGTTTTTACAAGGGCCGACATACCGGCACACTTGGTGCGATCGGTACACTGAGCTTCAACGGGAACAAGATACTCACCACGGGTGGTGGTGGCATGATCCTTTCGAATGAGACTTTGGGCGCCCGTGCAAAACACCTCACCACAACAGCCAAGATGCCTCATCCCTATGAATATGTTCACGACGAGATTGGTTACAACTATCGGCTGCCAAACCTGAACGCGGCGCTTGGTTGCGCACAGCTCGAACAGCTTGAGGTATTCATAGCGAACAAACGAGAACTGGCCGGTCGATATGCCGCGCACCTGAAGGGTACCGACCTGCAGTTTGTTACCGAGCCAGCAGACTGTCGCTCGAACTACTGGCTTAACGCTGTAATTTGCGAGAGCATTGAACACCGTGATGTCTTGCTGAAAGCCACCAACGACAAGGGCGTGATGACACGTCCGATATGGGCTTTGATGAACCATCTGCCAATGTACGACCAATGCCGCCGTGGTGAATTGACTAATGCCGAATGGCTGGAAGCAAGAGTCGTAAACCTGCCCAGTAGCGTATTGCCTGAGGTGATATTTTAATGAAACGAATTGGTATTTTTGGTACATCTGGTCACGCGCGTGAAGTTGGCGATATCGCCGTCGAACTGGGTTATCTACCTATTTATGTCGCCCGTGATCAAACCGAACGCGATGTCTGGATATTCCCGGAAGACGTGATGCTAGAAAGCGAGGTCGATCGCCACAGTGATATTGAATTCGCGATTGGTATCGGCGAAAACGCCATTCGACAAAAGGTTGCATTGCGTTTTGCCGAGAGGTTGCGATTTACACCCTTGATTCATCCTAGCGCCACTTTCGGCCAACTTCAGCGGCACGCTATCGAAGAACGTCAGGGAGTTGTTGTTTGCGCTGGCGTTCGGTTCACAAACAACATCCGCGTCGGCAATTTCACATTATTTAATTTGAATGCAACAATTTCGCATGATGTCATAGTCGAGGATTTTGTGACAGTTGCACCTGGCGCGTGTATTTCTGGCAACGTTCACTTAGGTTACGGTTGCTGGATTGGAGCGGGAGCAGCAATTAATCAGGGTAGCAACACGCACAAGCTTCGTGTCGGTGCTAACACGGTCATCGGATCGGGTTCGGTTGTTGTCAAGGATTGCGAGCCGGATGCGGTTTACGTCGGAATACCGGCAAAGAGGATCAAATGAAGACACTGATCATTGCCGAAGCAGGAGTTAACCATAACGGCAGCCTTGAACTGGCTAAACAACTAGTGGCCAGTGCCGCCGCTGCCGGTGCAGACCTCGTTAAGTTTCAAAGTTTCATCACCGGACAAAGCATTTCCCGACATGCTCCCAAGGCTGCATATCAGATGAGCACCACTAGCACTGAAGAGAGCCAGTACGAGATGGTGCGAAAGCTTGAACTATCGCGCGCTGACCATGCGGTGTTGATCGAGGAGTGCCGTCGTCACAACATTGGTTTCTTTTCAACCGCTTTCGATCCAGAAAGCTTCGACATGCTGTCCGAACTGGGTTGTCTGAATCTGGTCAAGATTCCTTCAGGTGAGCTGACCAATTTGCCTTTGCTTCGCTACATGACGCGGCTAGGTAAGCCCGTGCTGCTTTCGACCGGAATGGCAAAACTTGGGGAGATTGAAGCTGCTATCGACGTGATGGATACAGCGGGTACGCCACGTAACTTGATCACTATTTTGCACTGTACAACAGAATATCCAACACCGATGGAGGACGTTAACCTTCTTGCGATGGTGTCAATGAAACAAGCATTTGGCATGCAGGTTGGGTATTCAGACCACACGCCCGGCATTGAGATACCTATTGCAGCCGTTGCGTTGGGTGCCACGGTGATTGAAAAGCACTTCACACTTGACCGTAGCTTACCCGGACCAGATCACAAAGCCAGTATTGAACCACATGAGTTAAAGGCCATGGTCGACGGCATACGAAATATCGAACGCGCTCTTGGTGACGGCATCAAGCGCCCCAGCAGCAGTGAGCTGAAAAATAAGCCCATTGCTCGCAAGTCGATCGTCGCTAGTCGGGACATCAAGGTGGGTGAGTTGTTCAGTGCTGAGAATCTCGGCACCAAACGTCCTGGTACCGGCATTTCGCCAATGCGTTGGGACGAAGTGATTGGCCGACTGGCTCCGCGCGATTTTGGTACTGATGAATTGATCGCACTATGAGCTGTAAAATTTGTGTCATCACAGGTACGCGCGCTGATTACGGCTTGTTACGCTGGGTCATGCAAGGCATTAAGGACGACCCTGATCTTAACTTGCAAATTATTGCCACTGGCATGCACCTGTCCCCAGAATTTGGCTTGACCTACCTTGAAATTGAAAATGACGGTTTTCAGATAGACCGTAAAGTTGAAATGTTGACCAGCTCAGACACATCCGTGGGCATTGCCAAGTCTATGGGTCTGGGGCTGATTGGCTTTGCTGATACACTCAACGATTTAAAGCCCGACCTGATTGTGGTTCTGGGTGACCGGTTTGAGATCTTTGCGGCTGTTTCAGCTGCGCTAGTGGCGCGCATACCAGTTGCCCATTTGCATGGTGGAGAGACCACAGAAGGTGCGTTTGATGAGGCGTTACGCCACTCTATAACTAAAATGGCGCACTTGCATTTTGTGGCGACAGAGGAATACCGCCAACGCGTGGTACAGCTTGGCGAGCAACCTGAGCGTGTTCATTTGGTAGGCGGGTTGGGTATTGACAACGTCAAACGCATGAAGTTGTTAGATCGTGACGCGCTTGAAGCTTCGATTGATCTTAAACTGGGCAAAAAGAATTTGCTGATTACTTTTCATCCCGTAACGCTTGAGACAGCATCAGCCGAATTCCAAATGACTGAACTATTAGCAGCCTTGGCTAAACTTGAAGACACACAGCTTATTTTTACCATGCCAAATGCTGATACTGACGGTCGCAAATTGATCTCTATGGTAAACGAGTTTGTCGCAAATCACCCAAACTCTCGCGCTTTTACATCACTTGGTCAACTACGTTATTTGTCTTGTATTGCGCACGTTGATGGTGTGCTGGGAAATTCTTCCAGCGGCCTAGCTGAAGTGCCTAGCTTTAGAAAGGGCACCATCAATATTGGCGATCGACAACGGGGCCGCTTACAAGCCAAGAGCGTGATCCAGTGCGATCCATCGCGTGCAGATATCAGCGCAGCTATACAAACCCTTTACTCGGTGAGTTTTCAAAAAAGTTTGAACGAAGTCCAAAATCCTTACGGTGACGGTGGCGCCAGTGAGAAAGTTCTTGCCATCATCAAGCAAATCTCTCTAGAAGGGTTGGCAAAAAAGCCATTTTATGATTTGTCTAAGCATTGACTCTAGATTGGACACATGAAATCAACTGAAACCATCTGGCGCGAGGCGCTCATTTCCCCGGATGCTACTATCCAGCAGGTCATCAGTAATCTGGACTTGGTAGCCATCAAAATTTGTCTGGTTGTTAATCAGGCTGGTGAGTTGATCGGGACGCTTTCTGATGGCGATATACGAAGGGGCTTGCTCAAGGGCTTGGATCTGGGTAGCCCTATTGGCAGCGTCGTTCGCCGCAATCCTCTTGTGGTACCGCCAGATTTATCGCGCGAACTAGTACTGCAATTGATGGTGGGTAACAAGGTTCAGCAGATCCCGGTTGTCAATGAGCAAAATCAGGTGGTTGGTTTGCATTTGTGGGATGATATCTCCATACCCCGGGAGCGGTCAAACCTGATGGTCATCATGGCTGGAGGCATGGGAACACGCCTGCGCCCACATACTGAAAATTGCCCCAAACCGTTACTGTTAGTCGCAGGCAAACCGATGCTTGAACACATCATTGAACGCGCCAAGCTGGAGGGTTTCAGTCGTTTTATACTTGCCGTTCATTACTTGGGTCACATGATTCAAGACCACTTTGGTAATGGCGACAGGCTGGGTGTACAGATTGATTACTTGCGAGAGCAGTCCCCGCTAGGTACTGCCGGTGCGTTAGGACTTTTACAACCACGACCCAGTGAGGACTTTGTGGTGACAAATGGTGATGTGATCACAGACATTCGTTACGGTGAACTGTTGGACTTTCACTTGCGCCACAAAGCTGCTGCTACTATGGCCGTTCGATCTCATGAATGGCAGCACCCTTTTGGTGTAGTAGAGACCCAGGGTGTCGAAATCGTAGGATTTGAGGAGAAACCGGTGGTCCGCAGTTATATCAATGCTGGCGTATACGCACTTAACCCCGAAGCACTAGCTGAATTAAAGGCAAATGAGCGCTGCGACATGCCCATGCTGTTTGAACGACTGCAGACTTCCATACAAAGGACGGTGGCTTACCCGATGCACGAGCCATGGCTAGATGTAGGACGACCAGAAGATTTAACGGCGGTACGAGCGCGTATCAAAGGGGATGTGGATTGAAGATACTTGCTATCATCCCAGCCCGCGGTGGTTCGAAACGGTTGCCAGGCAAAAATATCAAAATGCTTGGTGAACTGCCTTTGGTGGCGTGGACTATTCGCGCAGCTTTAGAAAGTGGATGTTGCACCGATGTGTTGGTTTCAACTGACGATGAGACAATTGCCGGTGTAGCAAGACAGTATGGCGCATCAGTGCCTTGGTTGCGCCCAGCAGAATTAGCTTCTGATACAGCTTTAAGCGTTGAAGTTGCACTTCATGCGCTCGAACTTTACGAAGAAACCAATGGCTCTGTTGATGGTCTCTTGTTACTACAGGCAACATCACCATTCAGATCCTCTGATTCGATCTGCAGGGCAGTCGCATTGTTTGCTGAAGAGGCGGCACGTTATTCGGTTGTGAGTATGAGCCCGGCGGGTACACATCCTGCTTGGTGCTTTCGCAGAACAGGAGACGGGATTGAGCCATTCCTAGGATGGGAAAAAATCGGAAGTCGATCCCAAGATCTGGAACCAGCATTAGTTCCAAACGGAGCCATTTATCTCATTAGTCCAATAAAATTACGACAAGAAAAAAAATTTATTTTTGCTAATACTATACCATTTGTTTTATCAGAAAAAAGGGAATCAATTGATATTGATACTGAAACTGATTGGATAGAAGCAGTACAAAAATTGACAGTAGTGTCCGGTTAATTTCCGAATAAATTCAATTGGTTAGCGGAGTCGAGTAAATCAGATGTGATTGCACCGCCCTGAAAGGCGCTTGAAAGCTCAGTTTTCTCAAATACCGACACCGATAATATCTGTAGCAATGTGTATAACGAG
>CAMDFD010000030.1 GCA_945897365.1 Bordetella parapertussis
CCGGACGTGCGCAGCACGTTCCAACCGACCCCAGACTGGATCAAATTGTCACCGGTCAGGAGCGACTTGAGCGCGGCTTGAGGACAGAGCAAGCGGAGACGCACCGACAGTTGCGCACAGAACTCGCGGAGTCCTCGCGCGCACTGAGACTAGAACTTGCGCAAAGTGACGCAGAGTTTCGTGCCGCGATGGCGCGTGATGCCGCAGCAGGGCGAGGCGAGAGTGCGGAGTCTCTCAACCGTTTCGCTGCGGGCTTTGCCGACCAGTTGCAAACTTTAATTCAAACCAATGAGCGCCGTATTGCCGAACTGCGTGTCGCAGTCGAAGACCGTTTGCTGTCGCTGCAGACTGACAATTCAGCCAAGCTCGATGAGATGCGTAAAACAGTGGATGAAAAACTTCATGCCACCTTAGAGTCAAGACTGACAGAGTCCTTTAAACAGGTCTCTGACCGTTTGGAATCTGTGCAAAAAGGCCTTGGCGAAATGCAAACACTCGCAGCGGGGGTCGGTGATCTCAAGCGTGTGTTGACCAACGTCAAGACACGAGGGACCTGGGGCGAGGTGCAACTTGCACGTCTGATCCAAGACAGTATGACACCCGATCAGTATGCGCAAAATATCAAGACCGTTCCGGGTAGCGATGCGCAGGTCGAGTTCGCGATTCGTTTACCTGGTCAGGGTCTCATGGATCAACCGGTCTGGTTGCCCATTGACGCCAAGTTTCCAAAAGAAGAATACGAGCGTTTGATGGATGCGCATGAAAGCTCAGATCGAGAGGGCATCAAGGCTGCGGGTGCCGCCTTGGCGCGAGCGGTGGAGTTGCAAGCTAAAACGATCGTGGCCAAATACGTCTCGCCTCCACATACGACTGATTTCGCGATTATGTTCTTGCCAAGTGAAAGCTTGTATGCCGAGGTGCTGCGCCAGTCTGGCCTGCTCGACAAACTGCACGACTTACGCGTCAATGTCGCGGGACCCGCCAACCTCGCCGCCTTACTCAACAGTCTGCAGATGGGTTTTCGCACGCTCGCGATTCAGGAGCGCTCTTCCGAGGTCTGGCAGGTATTGCGTGCGGTCAAAACAGAGTTTGGCAAGTTCGGTGATGCACTCGCCAACGTCAAAAAATCTCTTGACAGTGCAAGTAATAAAATTGGTCAAACTGAGTCTCGCACCCGCGTCATGTTACGTAGCCTCAAAAGTGTCGAGGCGATGCCCGAAGATCAAGCGCGTGCTGTTTTTGCCGCTGAGTCTGGAGAGGCTGAGCGTCTCGATTTAGAGGATATAGAGTCTGCGGATACAGAGCCCTCTCGTGAAAAATAATTTTTAATCAGGAAACGCTTATGCTTTCGCAACAAGATCTCAAACAACAAGCCGCGGATGCTGCGTTGGCACTTATTGAGCCTCTTTTAACAGCGCAGGCGGTGATCGGTGTCGGGACAGGTTCGACCGCAGACTTGTTTATTGATGGTTTGGCAGCATATCGGGGTCGGTTTCGTGGGGCAGTCGCGAGCTCAGAGCGCAGCGCCAAACGTCTATCGGCGCTAGGTATCCTTGTGCTGGATCTCAACGAGGTTCAGACCATGCCGGTCTATGTGGATGGCGCCGATGAAATCAATAGTCAACTCCATATGATCAAAGGCGGGGGCGGGGCGTTGACGCGTGAGAAAATCGTTTCTTCAGTCGCCCAACAGTTTGTTTGTATCGCCGATGAAAGCAAGCTTGTCGAGCGCTTGGGTCAGTTTCCTTTGCCAATCGAGGTCTTACCAATTTCGCGTGAGGCTGTTGCGCGGGTCACCCTTCAACTCGGTGGCAGGCCTGTCTTACGTCAAGGCTTTACAACCGATAATGGCAATCAGATTTTGGATGTTCATGGTCTGACAATCGACAATGCGCCAGAGCTTGAGAAACAGCTCAATAACATTCCAGGCGTCGTCACGAATGGTTTGTTTGCGATCTGTCCTGCCCACGTTGCCTTGCTTGCCACGCAGCATGGGGTACGTCGTTTAGGATAAAAAAACCGAGACAGTTTTTTGCCTCGGGGTGATACCTATGCGTTCGTTCCGAGCTTAGGCAGGAGGCGGCACAAAGCCTTGTGCCTCAACGTCTATATCTTCAAACAAGTGTTTTTGCATTTGCTCTTTGAGATATTTGCGCGCGCGGGCATCCGCGAGATTGAGTCGGTTCTCGTTGACTAAACGTGTTTGTACATCCAGCCAACCCTGCCAAGCTTGCTTGGAAATACTTTGCCAGATTTTGGTTCCCATTTCACCAGGATAGGGAGGAAACTCCAAGCCCTCGGCTTCTTTTTTCAGCTTGATGCATTGAATAGTGCGACTCATTTTTAGTATCCCGTTTAAAGCATATTTAATGTGATTGTAGGGCGTTTGAGCTTGTGTCGATGCTCATAGCCCTAAGCCTCACAAGCGTTTGATAAAAATTAGACTGTTGCGCGACCGGTTGTAATGCGCTTGCTTTTCTTTTGGTAGGTCTGCGACACCCCCCTGCACAAAGCCACGCTTCATAAACCAGTGCGAGGTTCTTGTGGTCAGAACAAACAAGCGTTTGGCACCATAGGCACGGGCCCGAGATTCCATATGGCGCAACAAAAGTTCTCCTTCGCCAGAGGCTTGCCATTCCGGGTGCACAATGAGGCAGGCCATTTCCGCCATCTGATCACTGGGGTAATCGTTGAGCGTCGCGCAGCCATAAATCACGCCATCGTGTTCGAGAACGGTAAAGTTCTCGACTTCGCGTTCAATCACGGCGCGGCCTCTTGGCACCAGCGTACCGTCTTGCTCTAGAGGTTCAATCAGTTGCAAGATGGCGCCCACATCATCGATCGTGGCCGGACGTAGATCATCCAGCGTGTCTTCGACGACCATGGTTCCGACGCCGTCATGGGTGAAAATCTCCAGCAGCACCACGCCATCCATAGAAAAGGGGATCAAGTGTGCCCGTGTCACACCACGTTTGACGGCGCGCGAGGCGTATTGCAAGAAATAGGCCGTATCCTCGTCAAGAACTCCTGAGGCGAGCAGGGCATCGGCATCGAGTCGGGCGAGTTCGGTGTCGACCGAGCCATCGGGGGCCAACACCCCTGGCGTTTCCGTTAGAAAAATCAGCTTTTCTGCCCGTAACTTTGTGGCCACGCTTGTGGCGAGCTCTTCCATCGATAGATTAAAGGCTTCGCCGGTTGGGGAGAATCCGAGGGGTGAAAGTAGCACGATTGAGCCTCGTTCGATCGCGAAGCGCAAGGCATCAACGTCGATCTTACGAACCTGACCCGTATGTTTATAGTCAATGCCATCAATGATGCCTGTGGGGCGCGCAGTGACAAAGTTGCCTGAAATCACGCGAATTTGCGCGTGAGACATGGGTGTATTGGGCAACCCTTGGCTAAAAGCGGCCTCGATATCAAGGCGAATTTCACCCGCAGCCTCTTTGGCGCACTCCAAAGCATCGGCATCGGTGGGCGCGCGGCCTCGGTCAAATTGCTGATTAAAGCCCTTTAAACGGAGCTGCTCGTTGACCTGCGGACGTGAGCCATGCACGAGGACCAGTTTGATCCCCAGCGCAGATAACAAAGATAAATCCTGAACTAAGGCGTTTAGGGCATTGGCCTGAACAAGTTCACCACCAAACGCGACCACAAAGGTTTTTCCTCTGAAAGCATGGACGTAAGGGGCGACCTCTCTAAACCAGCGAACGAATTGCGCGGCTGCGAACTCAGGAGCCTCTTGGGCTGAAACAGTCCCATCGAGACCGATGTTTGAGGATTCCTGAGGGGACCCAATTTCTTGTTCTTTTTTGTCTGGCATGGTGGCTTGTGTTGTCAACCTCGTGTTCGCTGTGAGTATTAGAGATAAATTTTATAATAAGCTGTTAATCGGATTAAAAAATATGCTCGATTCAAAGCGCTTAACCGACATTGCGCCGGAAAGCGTCGTCATTTCCCCACGCCAGCCCCCCAAGATCGTCTATCCAGAGGATTTGCCGGTCAGCGCTCGCCGTGAGGAAATCGCCCGTGCGATCGCCGCCCATCAGGTGGTGATCGTGAGTGGAGAGACTGGTTCCGGTAAAACCACCCAATTACCCAAGATTTGTCTTGAGCTTGGGCGCGGCTTGAAAAAAATGATTGGCCATACCCAGCCCAGGCGTTTAGCAGCCAGTTCGGTGGCTCGCCGTATCGCCGAGGAACTCCAGACACCCTTGGGAGATTGGGTGGGCTATCAGGTCCGTTTTCAGGATCGCAGCAGCGCCCAGACAGCCATCAAGCTTATGACGGATGGTATTTTGCTGGCTGAGTCCCAGCGTGATCCGCTCCTCAAACGCTACGACACCATCATTATCGATGAGGCGCATGAGCGCAGCTTAAATATTGATTTTTTGCTCGGTTATTTGCGTCAGTTGTTGCCGCGGCGACGGGATCTCAAGGTCATCATCACCTCTGCCACGATTGACGCAGGCCGCTTTGCCCGCCATTTTACCGATGCAAAAGGTGTGCCCGCTCCAGTGATCGAGGTTTCAGGTCGCCTCTATCCTGTGGAGATCAGGTATCGGCCCGTGCTGAATCCGGCGCTCGAGGAGGGCGCTGCAGGTGGGGTGATGCCACAAGCAGGCATGACCGAGCGCAGTCTGGCACGAGACGAAGAGCGAGATCTGATCAATGCCTTAGTAGAAGCGGTTGATGAATGCGCACGCGTGGGACCCGGCGATATCTTGGTTTTTTTACCCGGTGAGCGGGAAATACGTGAGTGCACTGAGGCGCTACGTAAACATCATCCGCCCGGCACTCAGGTGCTCGCCTTGTTTGCGCGCCTGTCCCAGGAGGAGCAAGAGGAAATTTTTCGCCCTCGCACCAGTGCGCGTCGGATTGTGCTGGCCACCAATGTGGCCGAGACTTCACTCACTGTTCCAGGGATTCGTTTCGTCATAGACAGTGGTTTGGCGCGCGTCAAGCGCTATTCATGGCGCAACAAAGTCGAGCAGCTGCGTATCGAACCCATCAGCCAGGCTTCGGCGAACCAGCGCTCCGGACGCTGCGGGCGACTCGGACCCGGTGTCTGTATCAGGCTGTACGACGAACAAGACTTCAAAGATCGCGCTGCGTTTACCGATCCAGAAATTTTGCGCTCTTCTCTTGCAAGTGTGATCTTGCGCATGAAAGCGCTCCGTTTAAACGACATCGAAACGTTTCCCTTCGTGGATCCGCCAAGTGGTCGCGCAATCGCCGATGGTTATCACTTGTTACAAGAGCTTGGTGCCATCGATCCGGACGCAGAGAAGCCAGACGCGCTCACGGAAACTGGCCGCGCGTTGGCGAAACTTCCTGTCGATCCTCGACTAGGACGCATGATTTTGGCTGCGCGCGATCATCACTGTCTGACCGAGATGCTGATCATCGCTTCCGCGCTCTCAGTTCAAGACCCGCGTGACAGACCCATGCATGCCCGCGAAGCGGCCGAGCAGGCCCATTCAATATTTACTGATGATAAATCCGAGTTTGTGGCCTACGTCAAACTCTGGAATTGGTATCACGAACAAGTCCGGCACAAGGAGTCTCAGCGCAAACTTGTCGCGCTCTTGCGTACACATTATCTGTCACCTCTACGATTGCGCGAATGGCATGATATTCACAGTCAGCTGATGGCACTGGTGGGCGAGCAGGGCTGGCGACTGAATAAAACCGAAGCGACACACGAGCAGATCCATCTTTCCCTGCTATCGGGACTGTTGGGCAATCTTGGCTTCAAAGCCGAGGAAGCAGGGCATTACATGGGTGCGCGCGATATTCGTTTCTGGATTCATCCAGGTTCGCGTCTGCTAAAAAAGGCGGGCAAATGGATCATGGCAGCGGAACTTGTCGACACTAGCAAACTATACGCGCGTTGCGTAGCCAAAATCGATCCCGCTTGGGTCGAACGCGTGGCAGGCCATTTGCTCAAGCGCTCTTGGAGCGATCCG
The DNA here is from genome assembly GCA_945897365.1 of Bordetella parapertussis. GTDB lineage: Bacteria > Pseudomonadota > Gammaproteobacteria > Burkholderiales > Burkholderiaceae_B > Zwartia > Zwartia parapertussis_A. The sequence goes on from CAMDFD010000030.1 coordinate 5,967, forward strand.
CGCTGGGAGCGCAAGCTCGGACAGGTGGTCGCCAATGAAAAAGCGACGCTCTATGGTTTGACCGTTTACTCGGGTCGACGGGTGCATTACGGACCGATCGCGCCGGAGCAGGCGCGCGAGATTTTTATCCTGCAAGCGTTGATTCCTGGCGATATCGACAGCCCGCTTCCATTTCTTGCCCACAACCGCAAGCTGATTGCTCAGATTGAAAAGCTTGAGCATCAGACCCGACGCCCGGATATTTTGGTCGATGATGCCCTGATACTGGCTTTTTACGACAAGCTTTTGCCTGCAGACATCTCGCAGACCGCGACACTCGAGCATTGGGTCAAGGGCTTGTCCAAGGAATACGCTCAACAATTGATGCTGACCCGGGATGCCTTGATGCGTCATGAGGCGGCCGGTGTCACCACGGATATTTTCCCCAAGTTTTTCGACTGGCAAGGGGTCAGGCTGGCGGTGGATTACCACTTCGAACCGGGTTCTCCCAAAGACGGACTCACCATCACGGTTCCCCTTTACTTTCTGAATCAAGTCGATGCTGCGCGCTGTGAGTGGCTCGTGCCCGGCATGCTCAAGGAAAAAGCGCAACTATTGCTCAAGTCTCTTCCTCAAAAAATACGGCGCCACTGTGTGCCATTGCCGGACTATGCTGCGGGGTTTTATGAACGCTGGTACGACCGACTTGAACAGCCCCCTTGTGGCTTGCTCGATGGGCTGATTCAAGATATCTGGCAGCAGCTCAAGATTCGACCCCTTGTGACAGATTTCAAACCTGAAACCCTGCCTGCGCATTTGTTCATGTCTTTTAAAGTCCTTGACGAGCATGGACGCATGTTAGCGGCGGGTCGTAACCTCGCCCAGATCAAAGCCGAGCTCGGCAAACAAGCGCAGGCCACCTTTCAAAGGCTCGCAACCCGTGACCAAGAGGTCGCGAGCGTACTTTCACAGGACGAAATCACGGAATGGAGTTTTGGCAAACTCCCTGAACTCATGGAGATTCGTCGTAAAGATCAAGTTGTCGTGGGCTATCCAGCACTCGTCGAACGTGGCACTGCCTGCGCGTTGGATGTTTTCGATGATCCGCAAGTCGCCTTTCAGGCGCACAAGCGCGGTCTTGTTCGCTTGTTCCGTTTGGTCCTGCGAGAGCAGGTCAAGTTTCTCGAAAAAAATCTGCATGAGCTGACAAAAATGGGCATGCTTTATTTACAGCTTGGCACTCAGGAGCAACTCAGAGACCAAATTATTGATTGCGCATTGATCGGCGCCTGTCTGGCCGAACCCTGGCCGGATGATGCACAGACCTTTGAGGCGCGACGTCAGGAGGCCAAGACTAAAATTGGGCTTCTCGCACAAGAGGTTGCCAGGCTCGCGTTTGCTGTCCTTGAGGGATGGGCCGCGGTTGCGCGCAAGCTTGCTCAGGCGAAAACTTTCCCCGCAGCCTATGCTGATTTACAGCAACACCTGCAACAGCTCGTTTCACCGCGTTTTATTGTGGAAACACCCTATAGCCAACTTGTGCATGTGCCTCGTTACCTCAAAGCCGCGCTCGCGCGGATCGACAAACTTAAGCTTGATCCGGCCCGAGATGCGCGCCTCATGGCAGAAATGGCACCCGTGCTGACTCATTACAGTCGAGCCCGCAGTGCGCTCAAGGGAGCATCAGATGCAGGGCTCGACGAGTTTCGTTGGCTATTGGAGGAGTTGCGCGTTGCGCTCTTTGCTCAAGAGCTCCGCACACCAATGCCGGTATCGGTTAAGCGCTTGCAAAAAACCTGGGAGGCCATGCAGCGCTAGAGCTCGATGTCTCAGGTCATGAGCTACTGTGACTTCATGACTTACCAGACAATAAACAATACGATTGCCAAAGCAATCAAGCCAAATTTTGTTGCTTTGTAGGCAGTCCGGTTGGTCTTTTTAAACGCACGACGTTTTTGATCAATGATCCAGTGGTAATGCGTGAGTTTATTGATAAGGCCTGTCTGATCGGTTTCGACATTGGGGGAACTCGCAGCGGACATGGCGATTTTGCCAAACCAGTGGTTGAACCACTCGGCCCAACGCCATTTAAGTGGGCGTTCGACGTCGCAAAATAAAATGATGCGATTTCGCTGGCTCTTGTTGTAAGCATCGTGCACATAAGTTTCATCGAAAATGACGCCTTTTCCATCGCGCCAACTATGACGAATACCATCTACGTCGATGTAGCAGAGGTCGTCGTTCGGTGTCGCCAATCCCAGGTGGTAACGCAAAGACCCCGCAAAAGGGTCTCGGTGCGGGTTGAGCTGACCGCCTGGAGGGAGCTCCGCGAACATTGCGGCTTTGACAGAGGGAATCTGGTTGAGCAGGGCGACTGTTTTAGGACACAAAGCGACCGCGGAAGGATGTTTGGCGTCATACCATTTCAGGTAAAAGCGCTTCCATCCGGACTTGAAAAAAGAATTAAAACCAATGTCGTTATGGAGTTCGGGTGCTTTGATTTCTTGCAAACTTGCAAGATGCAGAGCTTCGTCGCGAATTGTTTCCCAGTTGTCCTCAAGCAATTTCAGCTCGGGCATCGTGTCATTAGGAATATAGGGTGTTGTCGGCACGCGCGAGGCCAGCACCATGAATGCATTGATAGGGGCCAAAATGCTCGAATGATCCAGAAACTGACGCCCAAGGGAAAGTCTGACTCGACCGCGTAAGTGAGCAAAGAGAACAGCGGCAATCCAGGTTCCCAGAACAATCCATTTCATACTGCATTCCTTGCTGAAACGTTATGCCACAAGATCGCGGCAGTCATACTCATATTGGGGCTAAAAATAACGATAGATGATCTAACAATAGGTACAATTGATCTATGTCAGAAAGCGTCCATTCTCAGCCCTTCGTTCACCTTCGCATCCATTCCGAATACTCGGTGGTCGACGGTACGGTGCGCATCCCTGAGCTCATCCGTCGGGTTGCTCAGTTCGGCCAGCCCGCAGTCGCTTTGACAGACCTGTCTAACGTGTTCGGTTTAATCAAATTCTACAAAGAAGCCCGCTCGGCAGGCATCAAGCCAATCGCAGGTTGCGACATTTGGCTGACAAACGACCAAGACCGCGACAAACCTTTTCGTATTTTACTTCTCGTCGCGAGTCGCGCGGGATATTTGACGTTATGTGAGCTTTTGACCCGCGCCTGGCTCACAAATGCCCATCGCGGCCGCGCTGAAATGCGCCGAGAGTGGCTTGTTGGGGCACAAGGTCTGATTGTCTTGTCAGGTGCGCGCGCCGGCGATGTCGGCCAAGCTTTGGTGGCTGGCAACTCGGAGTTGGCGAAAACCTTGGCGCTGCAATGGAAAAATGTTTTTCCTGGCGCCTATTACATCGAACTTCAGCGCACCGAAGCCGAGGCGGATCAGTCTTATGTCCGCGCGGCGCTTGCTTTGGCCTCCGAGTGTGATTTGCCCGTGGTGGCGACACATCCTGTGCAGTTTCTGGGGCCCGAGGACTTTCATCCTCACGAAGCGCGGGTCTGCATTTCCGAAGGTGAAATCCTCACGAATCCCCGCCGTCCTCGTCATTTCACGCCCGATCAGTATCTGCAATCAACCGAAGCGATGGTTGAGCGATTTAGTGACGTGCCCTCTGCCTTGGCCAACGCGGTGGCGATTGCGCAGCGCTGCAATTTGACGCTTGTACTTGGGCAGCCTCAGCTGCCTGACTTTCCAACGCCAGAGGGCTTTTCTCTGGATGATTATCTGATTCATCTCTCTGAAATTGGTCTTGAAAAACGGATGTTGCAGTTGTTTCCGGATAGCGAAGAGCGAACCCGCTCGATACCTCATTATTCGGCTCGACTGGCGCTTGAGTGCCAAACCATCATTAAGATGGGTTTCCCCGGGTACTTTCTGATTGTTCAGGATTTTATTAACTGGGGCAAAAGCAATGACATACCCGTGGGGCCGGGCCGTGGTTCGGGAGCGGGTTCTTTGGTTGCGTATTCTCTAGGCATTACTGACCTGGATCCTATTCGTTATGACTTGCTGTTTGAGCGCTTCCTAAACCCCGAGCGGGTGTCGATGCCTGACTTCGATATCGATTTTTGTCAGGATAATCGCGAACGGGTCATCGAGTATGTCAAACAAAAGTACGGTCGCGAGGCGGTCAGTCAAATCGCGACCTTTGGTACGCTCGGAGCCAAAGCGGTTGTGCGCGATGCTGGACGCGTGCTCGATATGCCCTACATGCTTTGCGATGGTCTGTCCAAGCTGATCCCACATAATCCTGCGGATCCATGGACGCTCGATCGCGCGCTCAAAGACGAACCTTCTTTTAAAGCCCGCTACGAATCCGAAGAGGAGGTCCGTGCGTTAGTGGATCTTGCTCGTCCCTTGGAGGGCTTGACGCGCAACGTTGGGATGCATGCGGGCGGCGTGTTGATCGCTCCGGGTAAGCTCACGGACTTCTGTCCGCTTTATTGTCAGCCTGGTCAAGAGGGCAGCGCCTTTTCCCAGTTTGACAAGGACGACGTCGAGGCCGTGGGACTCGTTAAGTTCGACTTTTTGGGTTTGCGCAACCTGACGATTTTGGATTGGGCGGTACGTTTTGTACGTGCCTTCAATCCTGCGATGCGTGACTTTGACATCATGTCCTTGTCGCTGGATGATCCCGCGACCTACCAAATTCTCTGCGACGCCAATACGACAGCAGTCTTTCAGCTCGAATCGCGTGGCATGAAAGAGCTGCTCAAAAAGCTCCGTCCGAACACGTTCGAAGACATCGTCGCTGTGTTGGCGTTATTCCGTCCTGGCCCGCTCGAGTCTGGCATGGTGGACGATTTCGTAAACCGTAAACACGGTCGCGCTTCGGTGGACTATTTTCACTCTGATCTTGAAAATACACTTAAAAGTACCTACGGTGTGATTGTGTATCAAGAGCAGGTGATGTTGATCTCGCAGATTATCGGAGGCTATTCACTTGGTGGCGCGGATTTGCTCAGACGCGCCATGGGCAAGAAAAAGCCCGAGGAAATGGCGGCGCATCGTCAGTTGTTCGAGCAGGGCGCGATTAAAAAGGGCTACGACGCCAAACTCGCGGTCAAGCTTTTCGACTTGATGGAGTTGTTCGCAGGCTACGGCTTCAACAAATCGCACTCAGCGGCCTATGCGCTGATTGCTTATCAGACTGCCTGGCTCAAGGCGCATCATCCCGCTGAGTTCATGGCAGCGACCTTATCGTCCGACATGGACGATACTGGCAAGGTTCAGATTTTCTGGCGTGATTGTCTAGCCAATGGCATCAAGGTGTTACCGCCCGATGTGAATGCTTCAGGCTATCGTTTCGAGCCGGTTTCCGACGAGCACTCTGCAAAAAGTTTGCCTCCACGTACGCTTCGCTACGGAATGGGCGCCGTCAAGGGAACGGGACAGGGAGCGGTTGAGGAGATTTTACGTGCACGTGCGGACGGCCCTTTCGCTTCTTTATTCGACTTCTGCCGCAGAATTGATCGCCATACGGTCAATCGACGCAGCATTGAGGCGTTGATTCGGGCGGGGGCCTTTGATCAGATCGAGCCAAATCGGGCCGCGCTCATTACCTCACTTGGCACAGCGCTCGAAGCTGCGGAGCAAGCCGCCCGAAGTGCCAACCAGGTGTCTTTGTTTGGCGATGACGGTGCGGATGTGGTTGAAAGCGAGCTGGCGCAATGCGCGCCCTGGGATCTACACACACGCCTGTCCGAAGAAAAACTTGCATTGGGTTATTTTTTTAGCGGACATCTTTTCGATGCTTGGCGCGCAGAGGTTAGGAATTTTGTGACCAAAGCCTTAAATCGGCTCGAGCCTTCCCGTGATCTTCAATGGTTGGCTGGCGTGATTTCTGGGTCGAGAACGATGATCACCCGTCGAGGGAAAATGCAGTTTGTCTTACTGGATGACGGGACCGCCCAAGTCGAGGTGTCTGTCTATAGCGAGCAGATGGAGCAACATCGCCATCGTTTGCGCGATGATCAGCTCCTGATTGTTCAGGCCAAGGTCACGAACGACGAGTATTCTGGTGGAATGCGCGTGGTGGCCGAGCAAATTTACGATTTGCAACTCGCTCGGGAGGCGCGTGCCAAAACCTTGCGTATTCGTTTCAATGGAAATGCTGATGCGGCCATGTTAAAACGCATACTGAATCCTTTTCGGGCCGCACCGGAAAATGGCATGCCCGGCACTCCTGTCGAGATTAAGTATGAGACAGAGGCTGCTTTTTGTACGCTCAGACTAGATGAGTCTTGGCGCGTGAGATTGTCTGACAAACTAGTCGCACAGTTGACGGACTGGACTTCGTTGGCAGATGTCGAAGTCGCCTACAAATAATAGTGATTTAATACAATGCAAGACAAGCAATCTCTGAGAATCCTCCACTCCGAAGCTGCGACCGATTTTGGTGGTCAGGAGCACCGCATCTTCAAAGAAATGATAGCGATGCGTGATGGCGGCCATCACCTTGAGGCGGTGTGTCAGCCCCATGCCGAACTCACTCTGCGTTTGCGCGCGGAAGGCTTTGTCGTTCACACCATGGAGATGGATGGCTCGTTGAATTTTATTCGTGGTGTCGTCAACATGCGCCGGACTCTTAAACATGGCCGCTTTGACGTGCTGAATACCCATAGTCGCCGGGATACGATCATTTGCGCGACGGCAGGCAGATTGGCGGGAACGCCACTGATTGTACGTACGCGTCATCTTGCCAACCGGGTCAATTCGCTCTTGTCCTATACGTGGCTGCCACATTGCGTGACAACGGATAGTCACTTTGTTCGCAATCAGTTAATCACCAAAGGTGTTGCCCCTGAGCAGATTGAAAATATTTATACGCCTGTATTTAAACCTGCACCAATCGACCAGTCGACTTTGCGGCAAGAGCTCGGTTTGACAGCTCAGGATGTCGTAGTCGGTTGTGTCGCAGCCCTGAGGCCGACCAAGGGGCATCTAGAACTCGTTCGCGCCATGGCGCCTCTGTTTTTAGAAAAAAGTCATTTGCATTTGGTCATCGTGGGGAGTGGCGAGACGATTTTCAGTGCTCTCACACAGCAAATCGCGACGCTCGGTCTTGAAAAACGCGTTCATTTAATGGGTAGAAGAGACGATGTGATGAATCTGATGGCGGGTTTTGACATGTTTTGTATGACGACACGTCTCGAAGCCAGTGGCATGGTGTATCTCGAAGCAGCATGTGCCCAAATCCCTGTCATTGGAACGGCCGTCGGAGGCGTTCCGGAGATGTTGGTGGATGGTCATACAGGTTTTCTTGTTGAGTTAGATGACGATCAAAGCTTGAGAGACATCATCACGAAGCTCAGCGAGGATCCCGAACTCAGAAAAAAAATGGGGCGTGCGGGATATGACCGGATTTGGAATGACCCCGCTTCAGAATTCACCCCAGAAGCATTGGTGCGTAGGACCGAGCAATGTTATGGTCATTGGCTGAGTCAAGGACACCCCCTTCGAAGACGGTTAAAAATGGTGCAACATGACTGAGATACAACAGCGCATGGTGACTGGCCGAGCCATTCCTATCTTGATGTATCACCAAATTGATATACCTGCTCCCAGAGGAACTTCCTTTCGTAGTTTGACGGTTCATCCCAAAAGTTTTAAGCGCCAAATGTTCTGGATGCGCAAGCTCGGTTACCGCGGGCTGAGTATGCGTGACTTGATGCCCTATCTCAAGGGGGAGCTGAACGGAAAGGTTTTTGGGATTACGTTTGATGATGGATTTCGAAATGTTTTTCAGCACGCACTTCCTGTACTGACTCAACTCGGTTTTACTTCGACGAACTACCTTGTGGCCAATCAGTTTGACGGAGGCAACGTCTGGGATGCGCAAAACAACGTTCCCTTTTCTCCTCTCATGTCTCAAACCGAGGCGAGGGAGTGGACTCAAGCTGGGCAGGAGGTCGGTTCTCACACGCTTGATCATGTTCACTTGCTAGATCTATCCTTTGAACAGGCGCGACATCAAATTGCTCATTCTCGTCATATGCTTTCCGAGGCCGTCAACGCTGAAGTGACTGCGTTTTGTTATCCGTACGGTCAATTTTCCCCCGAACACGCTGATTTGGTCATCAAGGCCGGATATCGCAGCGCTACGACGACTCAACGAGGATTGGCGCGCGCAAAAGACTCTCCTTTTCTGCTCCCGCGAGTGGGGGTTTGGCGTTCGACGCACCTGCTGCAGTTTTTTCAAAAGTGTTTGACGCATTACGAGGACCGCAGACGTGGCTGAGCGTTTGCGAATTGCACTGATTACGGAACGTTTCGGTCGCAAATTTGGCGGGGCTGAAGCCTACGCGGTCAATCTGTTTGAAATATTGACTAAGCGACACGATGTCACTGTCATTGCATGTGAGTTCGATCACGATCTGCCTGTCACTGAGATTTCCGTTAAAAGACTCAAGGGGTTGCCGAGCTGGATGCGTGCGTTGCATTTTGCATACTGCGCCAAGAAACTCACCTCTTCAGGCTTTGATGTCGTGCATTCACATGCGATGGGGCCGGCAGGAGATGTTCATGTTTTCCATGTCGTCCCGGTCAAATATCGCCGTTTTTTTATGCGTGCCAGATGGCGCGGGTACTTGAGCTACCTTGAGCCTCATAATATTGCCCATCTATGGCTTGAGTCGTCCTCGTTGCGCTGTACGCGTGGACATCAGGTGGTCGCAGTGTCGCCTAGCGTGACCCAACAACTTCAGACGGCGTATCCTGCAATAGCGTCAATAGAAATGATTCCACCGGGCGCGCATATGCAAAACCTCGACCCTCTCTTGAGGTCAAGCATCCGTCAGAAGCTTGGTTGGCAAGATACGGATATCGTTTGCCTCTTAGTCGCCCGAAATCCTCTAAAAAAAGGGTTGGCGGTCTTGCTGCAAGCACTTGACACGCTACCGGAGCACTACAAACTCGTTGTGCTTGGCGCAGACGCTGAGTCAAAACAATATTTATTTCATCATCATTCTGAAAAGAATGCGCGTGTGAGATTGCTCGAACCGACCTCCAACGTATCTGCTTATTATCAAAGTGCCGATATTTGTGTGCATCCGACGCTTCGGGATAGTTTTGCGATGGCGCCGCTTGAAGCCATGGCGCACGGTTTGCCGGTCGTCCTGAGTGCCGAGCAGTATTGTGGTTTTGCAGCCTATGTCAGGCATCGGCATGATGCCTGGGTGCTTGACGATCCAAGAGACGACAAGCAATTAGCTGAGGCCATTTGTGCGTTAGGCGAGAGTCCACAACTGAGAGATAAGTTTGTGCGCGAAAGTCATGCGTTGGTGCTCACTTTTTCCTGGGAAACGGTCGCGCAGCGTTATGAGACTGTTTATGCGAGGGTGTTGTCTCAGAAAAAAATACCTCAGAGCCAGCCTCGTATCCAGTAACCGAAAATGCCGAGATACTCTTTGATGATGGTTCTGCTCGCGTCGAGACTCCGAAGCTGAGGCAACCAGATATCCGGTGCGTTTGAAACAGGTAGGACGATCTGAGGCGCGCTACCGGCAGAGGTGACTTTGATGCCTCGCTTCTCAAGGCTTGCTAATGCTCTGGGCATGTGAAGTGCCGAGGTGACGAGCAGCGCGCTCTTAAGTTTTTGTCCGCGCATGGTGATGTCCGTAAATCTGGCATTTTCAGAAGTGTTGCGACTGTCATTTTCCAGGAGCAGAGCGGAGTCTGGAATGCCACGCTGCCTCAGTATGCGAGCCATGATCTGAGCCTCACTGACTTTTCCTTCGCGAGCACGACCAGACAATAAGATCCTTGGGGCTCTTCCTGCGAGATAAAGCGCTTCGGCACGATCAATCCGGTCGATTGCTGTCGCGCGGTTATAAGGCTCAAACCAGTTCGCCCGATTCCCCTGAGTTTGGCCGCCGAACACAATAATCACATCTGCGCGAGGTAGGTCTTTCGGGTCTTTGTAGGGATGACGAGACTCAAGCAGGCCGCCTAAAAAAAGAGTCGTGGCAGGAAGCGACCATGCCAGTACCCAACATAACCCGACGACCGACAGGAAGATAGCAAGGGCGCGCTGTTTAATGATGCTCAGTAAAACTGCGACAGCCAATAAAATCAGACAGAGGCCGGGTGGGTAAAGCAGCAAATTGGCGAATGGGATTGAGTCAAGCAATGGCTTTACCCTGCTTTAGGATGTCAACAATTGTTGAACGCGCGTCACCACGTCAACCGTACTCGGCCATTGTCCGTTGTGTCCCAAATTGCAACTCTTGTTGCTCCAAGGGCCTGTCCGTTCGACGTCTGTGACGCCAAATAAAGTGAGCTGTTGCGCACCTGCCGCAGCAGATAAGTGCGCGACGCCGGAATCATTGCAAATCACCAGTGTTGCCATTTTCGTCAGAGCACAAAAAGCACCTAAGTCCAAGGGACGTATGCAGTCCACGGTCGGAGCGGTACGATTGGCTTGTATTTGCTCGTTTTCGGGTGGGCACATGGCAACCTTGACACGATTGTTCTGGAGAATTCGAGCGAGCGCATCAAAATGCGGCCAAACTTTTTTTTGACCTCGGTGCAGACCGGTCGCTGTGGGCGCAATCAACACAAAGTTGTCGCTTTTTAAACCCGCTTCGCGAAGTGCCGCCGCCGCCGCTTGTTTGTGTTCGTTGGTGATAGGCAGCGTGCAAGAATTTTTGAGCGTGGCTTGCGAGGTATCGTAACCCCAACACTGCAGCGCGCGTTTGGTCAGCTCGAACCAAGCGTGAGCGGCGTGGAGTTTCTCGGCGGGTTTGGTTTGCGGCCATTTCAAGAGCAGCGAGCGGCCATCATCGCGCCAGCCAACGCTTTGAAAGCCAGCCAGTCGAAAGGTGAGTGCGCTTGAGAAGGAGTCTGGCATCAGTAAGGCATGCTGATGGGACGGGTTTTGTTGCCTCCAGTCACGAAGCGCTTGAACATTGGCTTTGAGGGAGTCTTTCATTTCTATAAACCCCTCTGTGCGCAAGCCTGATAGGAGCGATTTGGCCCATCCGCGCGCGCACAAGACGAAGGGCACGCCAGCTTGGCTAAGCAAATCTAAAGCAGGTAGGCACATGCAAGTGTCTCCGATCCAGTTTGGAAGGCGGACAAGCACGACATTGGAATATTTTGTTGGAGCTGAGGCGGTCATGATCAAATTTAATCAGGGAATAGGCACATGACATTCTAATGACTAAGATTGGCTCAGGCGGGTAAAATCAGAAAATTATTGTTTTTAGAGCCACATTTTGACTTCAACTGCCAGAACAGCGTCTGAGTCTTCCCAGCCGCTCAAAAATAACCTGTGGATGCGCATTTACGGTCGCGTTGGCATGTATTGGAAAGGCCTGGTCATCGCCGCGCTTTGCATGGCGGGCGCTGCCGCGACTCAGCCGACCTTGGCGTTGGCGATGAAGCCTTTGCTAGACGAAGGCTTTTCTGGCACAAAGCCAGAATATGTTTGGCAGGTTCCCATTGTCATCATCAGCATGATTTTTTTACGCGGCATTTGTAATTTTTTCAGTGACTATTTGCTGGCATGGGTTGCGAACAATGTACTACTTGGTGTTCGCCGCGATATGTTTGAAAAGCTGTTGACGATGCCTGACAGTGAGTTTAAAAAAGGCGACACAGGAAGGTTGCTCAACAGATTTACGGTAGATGCCGGCAACGTTACCAGCTATGCCACTGAGGTCATCACGGTGATTGTGCGGGAGTCCTTGATCGTGCTCGCCATGATTGGTGTACTCCTCTATATGTCTTGGGAGTTGACCCTTATTATTTTGGTGACGATGCCGATCTCGGTTTTAATTTCTCGCAGCTTCATCGCCCGCCTCAGGCGAATCAACCAAGATACGGTCAATATGAACGCTGAACTGACACGTGTCGTAGGAGAGGGTATCGACGGGCAGAGGGTCGTCAAACTTTTCGATGGTTACGAATTTGAGCGCAGCCGGTTCTCCTATGTCAGCAGCCGTCTTAGGCGTTTTGACATGCGTGCGGCCATTTCCGATGCTGCGATGACACCTATTACGCAGGTCATCATCGCCATCGCTGTGGCGGCTGTGATTGCTGTCGCGCTTAATCAGGCAAACACGGGTACTTTGACTGTAGGAAGTTTTGCTGCCTTCATGGCAGCACTCGCTCAAATTTTTGATCCAATCAAGCGTCTAACAAAAGTCGCGGGCAAGATGCAAAAAATGCTGGTTGCAGCAGAGAGCGTTTTTATTCTGGTCGACCAACCCTCCGAGCCTGAAACTGGTACGGGTCGGTTTGAGGGCAGGGCACTGGGTCGGGTCGAGTTCCGGCACGTCTCGCATCGTTTTTCTGACGCTCAGAACGATACCTTGACTGACGTCACAATTTCTGTGGAGCCTGGTCAAACGGTTGCACTAGTCGGGCGATCGGGCAGTGGCAAGACGACGCTGGTCAATATGTTGCCACGGTTTGTTTCACCCTCGGGCGGGGAGATCATGATTGATGGTCGTGACATCGCCTCTTTAGATCTGCGGGCGATGCGCGAACAGCTGTCTCTTGTGAGTCAGGATGTTGTCTTGTTCGATGACACGATCGCGGTCAATGTTGGTTATGGCGCTTTGCATGATGCTTCTGAAGCAGAAATCATGAAGGCACTGGATGCGGCGAACCTTCTTGAGTTTGTCAATGGTCTGCCCCTCGGTCTTCAGACACGGGTGGGAGAAAACGCGACACGCTTGTCTGGAGGACAACGACAAAGGCTCGCAATTGCCCGCGCACTGATTAAAAATGCGCCTATCTTGATTCTCGACGAAGCAACTTCCGCATTGGACAATGAGTCCGAACGTCAGGTTCAGGCCTCCCTAGAAACCTTGATGAAGGGACGGACGACTTTGGTCATTGCGCATCGCCTTTCGACCGTTCAAAACGCGGACAAAATAGTCGTGATGGATCAAGGTCAGGTTGTTGAGCAAGGCTCGCATAGCGAGCTACTCGCGCGCGCAGGCGCATATGCCGCGCTCTATCAAATGCAATTCCGAGAAGATGTGGAGACCTGAATCATGCCGCAAAGCCCTATTTCGCTGTCCGAACAAATAGCCAATGCAGCCCTCAGGAGATTTGGCGAGCCTGTACATGTTCCGGATGATTTGATAGGTGGTGAGGAGCTCTTGCGGATGCTCACACACAGCTCCCATCGAAAATGGTCTGCCCAAACCATCTCACAGGAGCTCCTTGACTTGTTGTTTGCCTGTGCGCTCTCGGCGCCATCTAAGTCTGATTTACAGCAAGCAGACATCGTACATGTCGCAGATCGAGCCCGAGTTAACGCGATCGCAGACTTGATTCCCGACATGCCGTGGATCAACGATGCACCTGTATTATTGATGTTTTGCGGAAATAACCGCAGGATCAGACAGATTGGGCAATGGCGTGGTAAAACGTTTGCAAATGATCACCTTGATCATTTCATGAATGCGGCGGTCGATGCTGGGATCGTACTCGCACAGTTTATTCGGGCAGCCGAGGCGGTTGGCTTGGTGACGGTTCCGATTAGTGCCGTCCGTAATCACCCCGAAAAGACCAGCGAGCTTCTGGGCCTCCCCGAGGCTGTTTTTCCCGTCGCAGGTCTTTGCGTCGGCTACCCTTTGGAGTCTGGGCGCATCACCCCAAGATTGCCGCGGTCGGTGACCACGCACCTCAATCAGTTTAACGAGTCAGGCCTCAGGGAGCAGATTGATCTCTATGACGCCCGTCGTCATGCGTTGTTCCCACTTCGCAGGCAGCGTCATTCAAATATCTATCCGGATGTGGATTTTAATGGCTGGTCTGAAGACAAGGCCCGTCATTACTCAGTTGCGGAGCGCGCCGATTTCGGCGCTTTTGTCCGCAGTAAAAAATTCAGCTTGAAGTAAAGTAACTATAAAAATTCAGACAATAATCAAGGGGAGATATTTGGTGAACACCAACATAAGCAATACCAACTCAAACACCGAAAGTGACGATATCCAGACGCTCGCCAGACTAGCGGGACTTGAGCGTGCGATATTGCGCTTCCCTGAGGATGTCAACACCGCAGCCCGAACAGCCTTGAAAATTCGTGCTTCCTTGAATTTACCCATCGACAATACGGTCGAGGCGTGGCCCGTCATGCAGGTGAAATCATGATGCACTGGATGACCGCTTCCGAAATCAGCCAAGGCTATGCCGCAGGCACGCTCTCTCCGGTGACGGTGATTGAAACGTTGCTTTCGCGCATTGATGCTCTGCAACCTCAATACCGGGCGTTTATTCAGCTTGATCGTGAGGCCGCACTCCAGGCTGCGCGCCAAGCCGAGCGGGAGATCAAAGCTGGGCGCAGTCTTGGTCCCTTGCACGGAGTTCCGGTCGGAATCAAAGATATCATCGACATGAAGGGACAACGCACGAGCTGTCATTCGAAAGTGATGCTTGATCATGTCGCAGTCGATGACGCTTCAGTGATTACCGCTTTGCGTGCAGCTGGTGCGATTCTGTTCGGTAAATTAGCGCTGCATGAGTTTGCGATCGGTGGTCCTTCTTTCGATTTGCCTTTCCCACCCGCCCGAAACCCATGGAATATCGCTCACCATCCAGGTGGCTCGTCCTCCGGCTCCGGGACCGCACTGGCTGCTGGATTTTTACCACTTGCCCTTGGTACGGATACTGGAGGCTCTGTGCGTCATCCGGCTGCTGCTTGTGGTCTCGCAGGCCTTAAACCGACCTATGATCTCGTTTCACGTCGAGGCGTTTATCCGCTGTCCATGTCGCTCGATCATGTTGGGCCGATGGCGCGATCGGTTCAAGACCTTGCAATGTTGTTGGATGCGATGGTGAAAACTTCGTCTGCACCCCAAACCAGCAGGCCAGAGACTTACTCAAAAGACCTCAAGTCTGGCGTGAAAGGTTTGCGAATTGGCTTCATCCGTCATTTTCATGAAAAGGATGAACACGCTGACCCCGAAGTCACACGGGCTTTGAATGAAGCGTGCGATGTATTTCGCAAACTGGGGGCGGAGGTCAAAGACATTGCGTTGCCGACACTTCAAGCGTTCAGCGCTCCGCAGAAAATCATTCTGATGTCAGAGGGGTGGGCGATTCATGCCCGTAATTTACGCAATCGGCCTGAAGACTATGCGGAAATGTCTCGTCGCAAACTGTTATGCGGCGCTTTCTTAAGTGCGGGTGACTATGTGCATGCGATGCAATTACGCGGCATGTTGATTGATGCAGTGAATCAGGCGTTTGGGGAGGTTGACATCTTGCTGGCGGCTAACTCTTTTGATCCCGCGTGCCGCATTGACGATGCGCAAGAGGTTGTGCGAACGTATACGAGGCAGGCACGCGTGCCTTTCAACCTAACCGGTCATCCCGCATTGGCCATGATGAGCGGCTTAGCCAGCAATGGTTTGCCACTATCGCTGCAATTAATTGGCAAGAATTACGATGAGGTCACGGTGTTGCGTGCAGGAGCGGCTTTTGAGCAAGCCACCCCTTGGCACAAGATGCATCCCGAACTTTCCTGAGGAATGATCAGGAGAGTTCTTTTCTGACGATTTTCGCCCCTTCGGCAAGCGATCGTAGCTTACCGAAGGCGACATCTCTGGACAGATATTTCATCCCACAGTCTGGTGCAGGAATCATATTTTCAGCCGCCACATACTTGAGTCCTGCGCGGATACGCTCAGCCACCTGTTCTGGCGTTTCAATCTCGTGTGTACCAAGATCTAGGACGCCCAGCATGATTTTTTTTCCTGCAAGGTCGCTCAAGACGCCAAGATCAAGCCGGGGTTGTGCGGCTTCGATAGAGATTTGCTTTGCAATCGTGTCGCTCAAACCGGGTAGAAAAGAGTATCCCGTCGGTTTTTGGCCTTTGACCACCGCTGCATAGCCAAAACACAGATGTACGATGGTCGGCACAGTGATGCCTTGGAGTGCACGATTAATGGCTTTGACTGCATAACGTTTTGCCGCTTCGGGGTCGTGCCGTAACCAAGGTTCGTCGAGCTGAATAAAGTCCGCGCCTGCCGCTTGCAAGTCTAATGCCTCTGCATTGACCGCTGCAGCAAAATCCATGACCATTTCTTCGTCATCGGCATAAAACTCATTTTTGGCTTGTTGCCCCATCGTGAAGGGGCCGGGCAGGGTGATTTTTACCAGACGATCTGTATGAGCTTTCAAAAATTGCAAATCACGGATTTCAACAGGGTGCGTACGTACGATTTTGCTGACGACGCGGGGGACAGGCGTTTTCAAACCCGCTTTTGACGTAATGATAGCGGGGGTATCACCATCAACACCCTCGAGTTCCATCGCAAATCGGTTTGAATAGCTCTCCCTTCTAATTTCGCCATCGGTAATAATGTCGATGCCCGCGCGTTCCATATCCCGGATCGCCAGAATCGTCGCATCGTCTTGCGCCTGTTCAAGTTGTTCAGAGGGAATGCGCCAAATTTCTTGCTGCCTTGTCCGCGGTACGCCTTTGGAGAGTTGTTCGCGGTCGACAAGCCAGTCAGGCTGAGGATAACTGCCCACCACAGTGGTGGGCAGGAGTAATGCAGAGTGCGTTTGCTTCATGTTTAGTTGGCGCTTGCGCCTGAATCCTTCACGATTTTGCTCCACTTCGCCAATTCGGTGACCGTGAAGTCATTGAACTGTTGTGTCGTCATTGGCGTGATGATCAAGCCCATATTTTTAAAGCGCTCTTGCACCTCGGGGTCGGCCAAGACTTGCGTGGTGGCCTTATATAACTTTTCAACAACATCTTTAGGCATGCCTGCAGGGCCTGCTAGACCCCACCAGGGACGAAGATCATAGCCTTTGACGGTGTCGGCGATCGGTGGCACTTCGGGCGCAATCGGGCTGCGCTCGCTCGTGGCCACGCCTAAAGCACGGAGTCGGCCGTCTTTGACATGCGGATAAATCACCGGTACATGGTAGAACGTCATGGAGACTGTGCCTGCAAACAGATCAGTAAAGCCTTGGTTGATGTTCTTGTAAGGGACGTGCTGAATGTCGATGCCAGCCAATGTTTTCAGAAGCTCGCCCGCCATATGTGGTGAGGTACCGGAACCAGCGGAGATATAGGTCAACTTACCCGGATTTTTTTTAGCGTAAGCAATCAACTCAGCCATGTTGTTCACGGGGATCTTTGGATTGATCGCCAACATGTTGGGCGCCGACACCATCAATGCGATATGTGTAAAGTCCTTGATCGGATCAAAGTTTACTTTTTTGTACAGGGTTGGGTTGGTCGCGTTGGTCGCGCTGTTCGAGAAGGTCAACGTGTAGCCGTCTGGAGCGGCGCGCGCAACGAATTCAGCTGAAATATTGCCACCTGCGCCGGCTTTGTTTTCAACAATGACGGATTGCCCTAACAATTTACCCAGCTTGTCTGCATAGACGCGTGCGATTACGTCAGTGGTTGTGCCGGCTGAAAAGGGCACGACAAATCTGATGGGTTTGTCTGGATAGTTTGACTGGGCACTGACGGATGAAAAACTCAGCGCTCCTGCCACTGCAAAAGATGCGAGACCTAAAAGACGTGCTGCGCTTAATGTTGAAAACTTCACCATATGTTTCTCCTCTGGATTTGTCTGGTGTCTTATTGAGAACCTCAACCGAGTTTAGCCTCCAAGCACTCGGTTTGGAGGCTTTCTTATATCCATATGATCCTGTATTGACAAGATCTGATTCATTGTTCCCTAACCCGTGCTGATCCCCGCAGCAGTCCCAGTTGACGTTTGATTGTTGTCAATGTCGCCGTGCACTAGGTCAATACAATGTCATATTGCTCTTGCGTATAGTCCATCGCAACCTCAAGAGATATTTTTTTGCCGATAAAGTCCCCCAGCATGGCGAGATGCTGACTCTCTTCTTCTAAAAACAAGTCAATTACGCCTTGAGAGGCGAGTATTCTGAATTCGCGGGGGTTAAATTGCTTTGCCTCGCGCAAGATCTCTCTCAAAATGTCATAACAGATACTTTTATTGGTGCGAACATGACCTCTGCTTTGGCAGGTCGGGCAGGGCTCGCACAGCTGATGTGCGAGCGAGTCCCGAGTCCGCTTGCGGGTCATTTCTACTAAGCCAAGTTGTGAAAATCCATTCACGGTCATTCTTGTTCGGTCAAAAGAGAGGGCTTTATGGAGTTCGGCGAGCACCGCATCGCGATGTGCAACATCATCCATATCGATAAAATCGAGAATAATGATGCCGCCCAGATTTCTGAGTCTGAGTTGACGGGCAATTGCTTGTGCGGCCTCGAGGTTGGTCTTGAAAATAGTGTCATCAAAATTCCTGCCACCGACAAAACCTCCTGTGTTGACATCAACCGTGGTCAGCGCCTCTGTTTGGTCAATGATCAAGTAGCCTCCCGACTTGAGATCAACCCGTCTTGAAAGCGCGCGAATGATTTCCTCCTCGATGTTGGCCGTATCGAATAAGGTGCGCTCCGCACTGTAATGTTTGATGCGCTCCGAAACCGAGGGCGTATAAATGTCAGCCCAAGCTTTAAGTTCGGTGCTAACAGTACGAGAGTCGATCAATATCTGGTTCGTAAGCGGGGTCACCATATCTCTCAGGACGCGTTGAGCGAGGGTGAGATCTTGATGCAGTAGGCTGCTGGCTGGAAGGGTCCGCGCGCCTTGTTGAACATTAGCCCAGAGTTTTTTGAGGTACGCGAGGTCTGCTTCGAGCTCTGCGTTGGTCGCGCCTTCGGCTTGAGTGCGAACAATGAAGCCACCTTTTTCTTCGGGTGAGACCAGAGTTTGTAGTCTCTCACGCAGCGCCTGGCGGTCAGACTCAGAGCCGATCTTTTGAGAAATACCGATATGGGGCTCGTGTGGAAGATAGACCAACATTCTTCCCGCAATGCTGATTTGTGAGGATAGGCGCGCCCCTTTAGTGCCTAGAGGGTCCTTAATGACCTGCACCATGAGACTCTGACCTTCAAAGATCAATTTTTCAATGGGCGTCTGGGGTGTCGAGAGCGCACGCTCGCTGCGGTTTTCCCTCAGGTCAGCAATATGAATAAAAGCAGCCCGTTCAAGCCCGATCTCAACAAAAGCGCTTTGCATGCCAGGTAAAACACGCACGACTTTGCCTAAATAGATATTCCCCACCTGGCCGCGCTGTGTGCTGCGTTCCATATGGAGTTCTTGCACCGCACCACGCGCCACAAGGGCCACACGTGTTTCAAAGGGCGTGACGTTAATCAGAATATCTTCAGTCATGGAAAGTCAGTCTCAAATAATGCCTAAGTAATTGTGCTATAGTAGCGGGCTTGGCTTTAAAGATGTATTGATGGTTTAGGTTTGATTTTTTTACGGAAAGCAAATCAGCTCTTCATGTTCTTGCATTGTCTTTGTCGGCGATGTGAACCGCAAAAATGTTTTAATAATTTTGCAATATGATGAAAACTGATTTGACATGGATAAAAAACTCCTGCATAATCTCGTCTCTCTGCTTCTAGCGAATAACTAAAAGCAGAAAAATAGTGGGAACACTAGCATTACAGATTTAGTATTACCTTGTTCTTTAAAAATTTGACAACCGATAAGTGTGGGCGCTTGGAATGAGTGTCGCAGGTTGCTGAGCTGTAACAGGTTCAGTAATTGCAAACGAAATCAAGTGCTCACAAAGAAGTTTGGAAATGAATGTTAAGTGTCAAAGCTTGATATAAATAACCTCACTTCCTTTGAGCAGCGACGTATAACCGGCCTGAGGAGACTTGGGTCAAG
>CAMDFD010000031.1 GCA_945897365.1 Bordetella parapertussis
ATGAGTGATCCCCCAGAGGCTAACCCCTAGGAAAATACCCAAAAATGAAGAATCTGTATTCAAGTCGGCACCAAATAAAATCGACCGCTAGGCCTCGCCAGTATTGGCTTTTACTGAAAAACAACCCGGTTTAACCGGACACTACTGAAAAATTGATTTAATTAAAATTGAATTAGAGAATAATATTGATATGTCAAATTACAACAAAGAATTCAGGTAGCTGAGTGCTAATCACTTTAATAAAACTTTTCTATCTAAATTCGATGCAGTTTATCTGCCTTTACTTGACCCCGATAAAAGTTCTGGGTTTTAGTCCACTTTGATGGACAAACAAACTAACAGCAAAATATGTTTACCGCTTCAGATGTGCTCAGATAATCTTGACAATGAAGTGAAATGAATATTTCGGGTACAGCCAGAGATAATCTCATGCAAAGTCAGCGACCAACTCTAACTGCTCAGCCTTATAATCTTCATACAATTAGCCTGAGTTCCAAAAACGTTGATCCAACACTTTTCTTTTGTCGAACACCTTTACAGGCAATGATTGTCAAACAGTTGTTACTTAGATTTAGTGGTCCTATCGTTGTTATTTATCACGCTACCTCTTCGAGTGAAAAGCATAAATATTATTTTGACCAGATTGAGGCTAATCAAAAGTATTTTGTACCATGGCGCCCGATTCGAGGTTCAGACGTGTTGAGCGCTCTACGAGTTTGGTGGGAAATTCCACGAATTTTAAGGAAAACTCGTTATGCGACATTGCTAATCGCCAGTATTGGTTCAGTTGCTTTTAGTCTTTTTGCTTCGCGGAATAAAGATGCAATTATACAAACATTCGACGATGGGACCTTCAACCTTGACAATAAGAGTTTTAATGAATGGATATCTTTTGAACCAATTTCGCATAAATTTATCAAAAAATTGTTCGATGGAATAAGTAATTCAGAGATCATATCTAGGGTAAGTTGTCACTATTCAATTTACCCTTCAAGATTCGTTGAGCCTTCATCATGCACAATTAAAGAAATTGATCTTTTCTCAAGCTGGTCTGATCTAAATCTAAATAAGAACGGTGAAAAAATTAGGATAATATTGGGAAGTTGGTTTCACGATACCCATCTCCAGTTGCAGCATGACATTATAGTTAGCTCCGGAAAGTTTAATATATTTTTACCTCATCCAGCTGACTCCCGTTCTGCTCTATTTTTCGGAAAAACACTGCTAAACAATAATGTAATAGATTTTGATAAAATGATTGCTGAAGATGTTATCAAGGCACTAATTTCATCGGGTTATAGCCCTACTGTCTATGGTTTTGGTTCATCAGTATTAATTAACTTAGCTCATTATATTCCTGCTATTAACATTACTTTTACAAATAGTAGACAAGGTATTTCTTGCGATCGATGGTCCCAACTTGGAGTACGTTCAATCCGATACAATGTGAAAGCAGATAAATATTCATTTAAGACATAGTTTAAGCCGAATAGAGCTGTAACAGGTTTGGTTTAAAACTGAAGTGCAACACGAACCTTGAGATGCTGTCTTTCTTTTTAAAACAAACACGAGCTATTTATAATGAAACTAACTGATAAGACACGATGGCGATATGATAGAAAAAATTGGGTCGGACGTCACCAAATCGACGCAATTAAGAAACGTGACGAGTGGTTAGAGACATTACATCGCTTACTTCCGCGAAATGATAAAAAGAATTATCTTGAAATTGGGGCATCTCCAGGTATTTATACAGCAAGCCTTGTTGAGAAAACTCCTTGGTCTATAACTGGCATTGATTATTCAGATGACGCCGATCTTTTTCTGGCTAACTTAGACCTAGTAGGAAAGAAAGCAAGTCTCATAAAGGCAGATATATTTGATCTAAATATAGATGAAAAATTTGATATTGTTTGTAGTTTTGGGCTTATTGAGCATTTTCGAGGAGAGACATTAGATAAAGTCTTTCAGATACATGATTCTTTTGCCACTAAAGGTGGTTTTGTTGTCATTCAAATGCCTAATTTCACTGGAATTAATTACTTCTGGCATTATTTATTTGATCGACCAGATTTAGATAATCATAACATTGATGCAATGCAACCAAGTAGCTTGAGGTGGTTTGAAAATAACGGCTATGAAGTCATTTATAATGATTATATTGGGGTTTTGCGTCTTTGGGGAAATTCTGGGTGGCTTAATTATAAGGTACTTGGCAAAGCGGTTGCCGGTACTGCTGTTTTTATTAGTTTTGTAGTACGATTTTTTGATCGACTAGGATTCAAATTTTTTAGGGGACGTACCTGGTCTCCGGCGCTTCTTTTCGTTGCAAAAAAAATAAATTAAAAGATGGTTTCAAGTTCGAAGCGCAACACGTTTTAAAGACTGGTGAAATACCTCGTACGGAGTTTTAAAACCTAATCGTTTACGTGGTCGGTGGTTAATACGATCTTAGATCATTTTAAGTTCATCTTCGGTCACGGTTGATAAGGGTCGTTTTTTAGGAATGTATTGGTGCAGTAAGCCATTAAAGTTTTCATTTGAACCACGTTGCCAACTAGCAAACGGGTCAGCAAAGTAAGCCGTCGATTTCAACGCCTCATCTACAACGGCATGATCCGCAAACTCTTTTCTATTGTCGTAAGTCACTGTTCTGACGTGCAGCGTCAGAGGAGCAAGGCTTGTAATGATGGCCTGGCTGACCAGGTCGGAAGTTTTGCGGGTGACGTGCGAGAGGGTTGCAAAACCGCTTTTGCTCTCCACGAGCGTCACGATCGCTTGTTTGTGACCGGCGCCGATCACGGTGTCGACTTACCAGTGACCGACTTGACTGAGTGTTTCAACAGAAGCAGGACGCTCGGCAATTGGGCGCCTACCATTGATCTGCCCGCGACGACTCTTTCCGCTGCCGAAGCGCTTGCGCCTCTTTCTCTGGCAACGAAGGTGTTTCCAGCGCGACCCACCTTGAGCATTGTCCGCATAGACGTACTGGTAAATCGTTTCGTGGCTAACGGGCAGCGAAGCCGCAATCTGCTCAGGACTCCATTGCAAGTTCAGCCGCTCAGTGACCAGCGTACTCGTCCTTTGATCGATTTGACAGGCATTGCGACTCGCTTGGGCACGTTGCTGGCAAAGAATATCAGCCTGCCGTGGTCGATAACCTCGCAATCCAGAGTTGCGCAGAACCTCCCGACCGATTGTCGACTTGTGCCGACCCAGTATCTGGGCAATCGTCTTGAGGCTCTGTCCTGCTTTCATAAGTGCATAAATCTGAAAGCGTTCAGTTTGGCTGAGATGTTTATAGGTCATGGCAATCTTCGACTGGCCGGTCAAGAAGCTTTGAATACTAGAACATTTTCAGCTATTCAACTCAGTTAATCAAAGTTGCACTTCGTATTTGAAACCGCCTTGTATTCTCCATGACCCAAAACACGAAAAGCCTTATATTACAAGTGGCTTGCCCGAACTTTTTTCTTGATAGATTTAATGTACAAGAAAATAACCGTCGGCTTTTTTTATGCTTCACACTTCAAACTGCCCTGAATAATAAATAAATGAAGATTTCTCAAATTACCTACACCGGCTTCGGTGGCTTGGGCAGCGTTGTATTTTCACTGCTAACCGCAGACGCTGGTCGCCAGCACGAATGGTTCATCGGTTTCATCGGCGACCAGCCGCTGGATACCTCTTATCTCCAGCGTTGCCAAGACCACTGCGTCAGCTTCGCTGTTTTCCAGTCCTCTTCGGGCAAGCCCTTTCGTGCTTGGTCCTCTCTGGCGCGCTGGCTGGGCCAGAACCGACCCGATGTGGTGATCTGCCATTCCATCAACGCCATATTGCCTTGCTTTTGGTACGCCCGGAGCTACGGAGCTCGCCTTCTTGCAGTGGAACACACCCCCAACCATGTCAAAACCCGAAATGATTGGGTTTTCAGCCGACTTGCCATGCTGCTGGCAGATCGGGTGGTGGTATTGACGGATGAATATCGTGAGGAGTTACAAAAGGTTCACGGGTGGCTGTATCGCTGTTCTAAGGTATTTGTGGTACCAAACGGTATTGACACCATGGTTTTCCGCCCCGCTGAGGAGCCGAGCCCAGAGCAAATGGGGCAAAATCGCACTCTCAAGATCGGCATGGCTGCGCGCTTTTCCTTTAGCAAACGGCAGGATCTTTTGGTGGCTGTGCTGGAGCGATTGGCTGTATTGCGGCCGGAACTAGTGGTGCAATTGCGCTTCGCCGGCGATGGTACTGAGATGAAGCGGGTGCAGGCGCTAGCTCAAGCTAGTTCGGTCGGGCCGCGCATATCGTTTGATGGATTGTTGAGCGAGGAGGCGATGGCGGTCTGGCTACGGGAACTCACAATTTACGTGCATGCCACCGAGGGAGAGACTCTTAGTACATCCTTGCTCCAAGCCATGGCGACGGGCTTACCGATTGTCGCTTCCGACGTAAATGGCGTGAACAACCTGCTTGGCAACGGACGTGCATTAGGGGCGACGGTTGCTAACACCGCTGATGATTTCGCTATCGCAATACTTGAGTTGGCTGACAATCCCGTCTGGTTAGCGGCCTGCGCAAGCCATGGGCGAGAAAAGGCGATCGCACATTATGGAAATGAAAAAATGTTGTCTAAATATCTCGATGTATTACGCCCATCAGCAGAAACAAATTGCTAAATTTTCTAAATCCTAATCTCTAGACTACACAAACTTAAGGCGACTCAATGAAAAGAAAGATCTTAATCACTGGCGGAGCTGGAAATGTCGGTGGCTCTCTGGCTAGGAAACTGGCTGCAGATCCAGATAATTACGTTGTCATTGTAGACAACCTGTCAACGGGCTCTCGTAACAAATTGCCTCAAAACGATTTCTGCAACTGGCGCTTCATCAAAGCCGACTGCAACATGATGGACGAATTGACGCCCATTATGTGTGCTATGTCGTTCGACTATGTGTTTCATTATGCTGCTGTGGTTGGCGTCAAGCGAACCCTCGAATTTCCTCGAATGGTACTCGATGACATAAAGGGAATTGAAAACGTTCTGGTACTGTCCAAATCAACTGGCGTAAAAAGAGTTTTTTACTCTTCGAGTTCTGAAGTTTACGGCGAACCTGTAGAGTTTCCACAGCGTGAAGAAACAACTCCACTCAATTCACGATTGCCTTACGCAATTGTCAAAAATTTGGGTGAGTCTTTCTTTAAGTCATTTCATCAAGAGTACGGACTTCAATACACGATTTTTCGATTTTTCAATACTTACGGGCCGCTACAAAGCACAGATTTTGTGGTTTCAAGGTTCATAGATCTCGCATTGAGGGGGGAGCCATTAAAAATCTATGGTGATGGAAGCCAGACCCGAACATTTTGTTATGTAGATGACAATCTGGATACAACTCATGAGATTCTGAACAAAAATATAGCGATCAACGAGGTGATTAATATCGGAAGTGATGTCGAACTTGCTGTTTTGGATCTTGCACGCATGGTGATAAACCAGCTCAATTCAAAATCAAGTATTGTGCATCTGCCGCCTTTGAAAGAAGGCGATATGACGAGGCGGCTTCCTGATATTGCTAGGATGCGGTCTATCCTTCGGCGTGACCTCACGCCACTCGACATCGGTATCTGCAAGACTGCAGAGCATCTTCTACGGGTAAGGCAATGAAAGTGTTGCTAACACAGAAGATGGCAGGCATTTCAGGATCTGAAAGATATTTTCTGAGTTTTTTGCCTGAACTACGAAAACGAGGTCTCGATGCCCACTTTCTGGTGGTCCAGCATCCGCGCAATAGGCAGAAGAATCTTGGATTCATTCGGGAGCTTGAAGCCTACCAAGTGCCAGTCGAGGTCATCAACTCAAGGTTTTCCATAAGCCCGTGGTTGATTTGGAAGATGGCTCAATTTATTAAGGTCCAAGGCTTCGACCTGCTACAAACTAATTTGATTCATGCTGATGTATGGGGCGCATGTATCAAGAGTTTTTTTATTCCCAAACTGAGTATTCTCTCGGTTAAACACGGTTACAGCGAACATTATCAGACACTGCACGGTCTTGATCCCAAGCACCTTAAGACCGATTTGATGGCTGTATTGACTCGGTGGGCCGGGAAGCGTGCTGATTGCGTCATAAGCATTTCGGAAGCGCTTAACAGCTTCATGACAAAAGGGGGGCTGATCTCAGTTGAGAAAGGATTGGCAATCCCCTATGGATTTGATTTTTCCTTTGTTGCATCGACTATTGAGCAGGGAGGACTGCGGTTCGGATCTCCGCAGATCGTGGTGGCGGGCCGAATTGTTCCAGTAAAGCAACACCACATGCTCTTGAAAATACTCCCCGCGTTGATCAAACAGTTTCCAAATCTTGCCGTGGTCATGGTGGGTACTGGACCCTTGCTTGAACACATGAAAAGAATGTCTGATGAATTGGGCATAACAAAGAACGTTCGTTGGGAAGGTTTCCGAACCAACATGCATGACTACATCAGGGATTCAGACCTTATGGTCATACCCTCCGCTGCTGAGGGGTTCGGCTTGGTCGTACTAGAGGCATGGCACCATGCCAAGATGGTAGTGGCATTTGATGTGCCGGCAATCAACGAAGTCATTGATGATGGCGTCAATGGCATTCTTGTTAAACCGTTTGACGAAAGTAGGCTGTTGGCAACTCTTACTCATTTGTTTGAGTCTCCGGCAGACATGCGAAGAATGGGCAATGCAGGCAAGAATAAGCAACAAGTACAGTACGGTGTTAGTAAGATGGTTGACCTGACAATTGATCAAATGAAAGACGTTATAACAAAATCAAAGTCTACGAAACATTAGCCATATGTTGAAGTACCATACCTGTATGTTTGATTAAGTAGTTTGCTAACCCTTTTGGGATTGCCTACTTAAGGCATTCCATTATACTTTCATCTCTAACACAGCTCTTACAATATGCAAATAGACTCTCATGAGCATTTTAGTCACCCTAGAACAACGATTTAGTCGCGCCCAAAAAGAAGTCATGATGCGAGACTCAGAATTACAAAATATCACTTTCTCCGAAAACGCCCTTGGTTGGTGTGTAGTAGGCGTATGCATATAAGCGTGAGCACGATATGTGCGGTCTAGCAGGCTTCTGGCTCTTGGGAGAACCGTCGTCTAAAGCCACACTTTCATATATCGCCAAGAGAATGTCTAATAGCCTGCTGCACCGTGGCCCTGACGACTCGGGTAGCTGGTGGGACGAAGAACTTGGTCTCGCTCTAAGTCACCGGCGTCTCTCAATAATCGATTTGTCACCGGCCGGTCACCAGCCCATGTCGTCGACAAGTGGTCGCTTTGTGATTGCCTTCAACGGTGAAGTCTACAACCACCAGGACTTACGTGCGCAGTTGATTGCTGAAGAAGGAGTGTTCCCCTGGTTCGGTCATTCTGATACTGAGACTCTGCTTGCTGGATTTGAACATTGGGGGCTAGAGGTGACGCTTCAGCGTAGCGTAGGGATGTTTGCCTTCGCACTTTGGGATAGGCAAACCAAAACGCTGACACTTACCCGAGATCGTCTCGGTGAAAAACCACTTTACTACGGCTGGTCTGGAGGGGCTTTTTTATTTGGCTCGGAACTCAAAGCGCTGCGTGCCTACCCAGAGTTTGATGGGGTTGTATGCCGAGACGCTCTGTCACAATACTTGCGTTTTACTTACGTGCCTGCACCGTTCAGTATTTATCAGGGTATATTTAAACTTGAGCCCGGATGCATGCTGATTCTTCAGGGCTCGCCGCCTAAAGAAGCACCGAGCAACCCACTGCGACCTGGCGACACCCATTACAGTATTCGCATACATCGATGGTGGGCACTTAAAGATTCTGTTGAGAAGGGTGTTGACAACGTCTCATCTGAGATCGAATTAATTACCAAACTTGAATCGACATTGATAGATGCAGTCAGCTTGCAATCACTTGCTGATGTTCCTCTGGGTGCATTTCTGTCAGGCGGGGTTGACTCGTCAATAATCGTTGCTCTGATGCAGCAACAAGCCCTCGAGCAGGATGGTGACCCCGTCAAGACCTTCACGATTGGTTTTGATGAGTGCGATTTTGATGAATCCCCCTTCGCACGTGCCGTGGCTCAACACTTGGGTACCGAACACCACGAAATGCGCGTCACAGCGCAAATGGCGCAAGATCTCATACCGACCCTGCCGTCGATGTATGACGAACCGTTTGCCGATTCCTCTCAAATTCCTACCCACCTCGTCTGTAAAGCCGCGCGCCAACACGTGACCGTTGCCTTAAGTGGTGACGCCGGTGATGAATTGTTTGGTGGCTACAACCGCTACTTCTGGGGGCCGCGCATTTGGAACCGATTGGCTTGGCTGCCTTACACAGTAAGGCAGTTTTTAGGAAAGGCACTTACGGCCGTTCCAGTTACAAAGTGGGATAGTTTGGGTGGCAAGCTCGGGGTCGTGCGGCCAGGTGAAAAGCTGAATAAGCTAGGGCGTTCTATCCAGGGTGTGCGTAATCTAGATGACCTCTATATGAGCTTGGTGTCGGAGTGGCAGGATCCGGGCAGTGTGGTGAAGTGGGCAGCAGGCAAAGCTGACGAGGCAATCCAAGTGCCAGACAACCTTTCTGCTGCCGAGCGAATGATGTACCTTGACAGCATGAGCTACTTGCCCGATGACATTCTGTGCAAGGTGGATAGAGCTGCCATGTCTACTAGCCTCGAAACACGTGTACCGTTTCTTGATCACCGGGTGGTCGAGCTGGCCTGGCGCTTGCCTTTACATATGAAAATTCGTGGTAACCAAGGCAAGTGGGCCTTGCGCCAGGTGCTTTACAAACACGTGCCACGTGATCTCATCGATCGGCCCAAAGCGGGTTTTAGTATACCGATGGGGCAATGGCTGCGAGGGCCGCTGCGCGACTGGGCTGAAAGCTTGCTTGACGAGCAGCGCTTGCAAAGCGAGGGCTACTTTTACCCGGGACCCATTCGCACTAAATGGACAGAACACTTGAGCGGTCATCGGGACCACACCCCTAGTCTATGGGCTGTGTTGATGTTTCAAGCATGGTTGAACTCAAAACAAGTCAATTTTGAAAACAACTTAGCATAGCAAATTCATAAGGGCTTTAAAGTGATCAAAAAGATTTTTCGATGGTTTGCTGGGATTGGCTTGATTGCGCTGGCCCTGCTCATTGGTCTAGCTACATATACAAATGTTGATAATTCCATCACGTCTGACGACATTTCAGTTTTTAACAAATCATTTGGGTTATGGCAACAAGTTAAGCCGTCAGACTACTCGAATGAAATTGCACTGATTCGGACTTTACAGGCGAAAGGGTTTGCTTTGGCGCCACTTGGCGAAGGCATTCCAAATAACCAACCTAGAGAGCCAGTGGATTTGATAAGAGCGGCACAAGGGTTATGCTACGACCGAAGCAGGACTTTTGATAAGTTGCTTACCTATGCCGGTTTTGAGACTAGACATGTTTTTATCCTGTACAAAAAAGATACGTCATTTTTTAGAACGTTGACTCAAAGAGGGAGCAATAGTCATGCAGCAACGGAGGTCAAAACATCACGTGGGTGGCTCCTTGTTGATAGTAACTCTCCATGGATCGCGGTTACACGCGAAGGTTACCCTGTGGACGCTAAAAATGTTTCGAAGCATCTTACAGAGTTTGACGATGTGCCGCCTCAGTTGTTACAACCATACTGGGCCATCAGAGGCATGTACTCGAGGACCGGGGAGCTTTATCCACCCTACATTCCTTTTCCAGATTTCAACTGGAAAGATTTTACAAGGGCTTTATTTTATGAGTAAACAACATTTTCACAACATTACTACGCATATCTAAATATAGTGTCGGCATACTGGTTGTTGTTTGTTGTGGCCGCATGGCGCGTTTCTGATCGATTGCCCTTTGGGGTGACGGCTAATGCCAATTGGCCAAACTTTTTTCGTCTGATGTTTTTGTTGCTGGTGCTAATGATTGGACTCCGTCATGAGGTGGGGGGTGATTGGT
Organism: Bordetella parapertussis; assembly: GCA_945897365.1. GTDB lineage: Bacteria > Pseudomonadota > Gammaproteobacteria > Burkholderiales > Burkholderiaceae_B > Zwartia > Zwartia parapertussis_A. The sequence goes on from CAMDFD010000031.1 coordinate 10,018, forward strand.
TCAATTACTTGAGACACATTGAAATGGCATCATTCGAGACGTTTCAAGAGGGAGTTAGCCGTGGTGATCCTGCATATAGAGCATTAAATTGGCTGACCGCTAATCTGGGTTTAGGGCCTTATTTCGTCAATACTGTGTCCGCTGCCATATTCGCTTGGGGCTTGGTAGTCTTTTGTCGTGCGCAACCCTTGCCTGGGCTGGCTCTTGTTGTATCAGTGCCGTATTTGGTGACCGTTGTAGCTATGGGTTACACGCGTCAAAGTGTAGCCATTGGGTTCGTTATGCTTGGGTTGGTGGCCCTTTCTGACCGAAAAATTTTACGGTTTGTTGTGTTCATTTTTTTTGCAGCTACCTTCCACAAGTCGGCAGTTATTTTGATTCCGTTGGCACTACTGGGTGGTGCCAAAAATCCACTTTGGACGTTGCTGTGGGTAAGCTTTTCGGGGCTTGTATTTTATGCCTTGTTTTTACAGGAATCGGTCGATGCTCTTTATGAAAACTATGTCGTTGCAGAATACCAGTCAAGGGGTGCGGCTATTCGTTTGGCCATGAATGCGGTGCCGGCAATTGTGTTTTTGTTGTTCAGGCAGCGCTTCGCCATGCCCCAAAATGAACGCACTTTTTGGACTTGGATGTCTTTGGGCGCTTTGATCTTTGTTGGCATTCTGGTGGTGTCGCCGTCTTCTACTGCAGTAGACCGTGTTGCGCTGTATTGGATACCGCTGCAGTTATTTGTATTATCACGTCTGCCTGATGCCATGGCGCGGCACCGTGCGCGAAACATTATCTGGATTTATTTGGTCATTTTCTATAGTGCATCTGTACTATTTGTCTGGTTGTTTTTTTCGGCCAATGCAGATGCGTGGTTGCCATATCAGTTTTATCCATGGGTTCTGTTGTCGCAGTGAAAGTCCTCATTTGCCTGAATACAGCATGGAACCTCTTTAATTTCCGTTCTGGTTTGATCAAGGCCCTTGTGGCTCATGGCTATGAAGTGGTGGCGGTGGCCCCGCCAGATGAATTCGTCAATCAGCTTTCTGCGCTGGGTTGCCGTTTTGTGGTTTTGCCTATGGCTAACGGCGGCACTAACCCACTGCACGATTGCTTATTGCTTTGGCGCTTTTGGCGCCTACTCAAGCAAGAGCGGCCTGATGTGTTTTTGGGCTATACCGTCAAGCCAAATGTGTATGGCTCGCTGGCTGCGCATTGGCTAGGCATACCCGTGATCAACAATATTGCGGGACTTGGCGCGGTGTTTATCAGCGGCGGCTGGTTGGTCAAGGTGGTGCGCAGCCTGTACCGCATGGCTCTGGACCGCTCGGCAAAGGTGTTCTTTCAGAACCCAGATGATCGGGCGATGTTTGTGGAGAGCGGCTTGGTACGCGACGAGGTGACTGAGCTGCTACCAGGGTCGGGAATTGATTTGGTGAGGTTTACTCCGCCTGTCTCGTCGTTGCAAGTCAAGCTCGACCATCCAGCCAGTTTAGGTGATAAGGATTGCCACGGCGCTGACACGACTCGCCATGACGCTTTAATAAAGTTTCGCTTTTTGTTGATTGCACGCATGCTGCGCGATAAAGGTGTGTACGAATACGTCGAGGCAGCCCGGCAACTGCGCAAGCGTTGGCCGCACGTCGAGTTCTGCCTGCTTGGGTTCTTGGAGGTGCAAAATCCAGCGGCCATTGCCCGATCCGAGATGGATGCTTGGGTGGCTGAGGGCGTGGTGAATTACCTGGGGACCAGCGACGATGTTCGTGCCCAGATTGCCTCGGCCCACTGCATTGTATTGCCTTCGTATCGCGAAGGCACCCCCCGCAGCCTCTTGGAGGCCGCAGCCATGGCCCGTCCTATTATTACTACTGATACCGTGGGCTGCCGTGAGGTCGTGGATGACGGCATCAATGGCTACCTGTGCAAGGTGCGCGATGCAACAGATTTGGCTGAAAAAATGTCACAGATGTTGCAGTTATCTTGTGCGCAACGCTCCGAAATGGGTCTCCGCGGGCGCGCCAAGATGGAAGCCGAATTTGATGAGCAAATTGTGATTGACAAGTATTTGGCAGCGGTGCGGGAAGCTGTTGGAAAAACTGGTATTTGACAGCCAGATCGCCTGTGGGCAAAAAGACTTCCACCCCATGACTAACTTTCCCAAAATTTACGTCGCTGGTCACCGAGGCATGGTGGGGAGTGCCATCGTTCGCCAACTATTAGCTCAAGGCCATCCTGCCGAGCGTATCGTCAGCCGAACCCATGCCGAGCTCGATTTGTGCAATCAAGCCGCAGTGAGCACTTTTTTTGAACAAGAAAAACCCGATCAGGTTTATATGGCGGCGGCCAAGGTGGGGGGCATTTATGCTAACAACACTTACCCTGCTGAATTCATTTATGACAACCTCATGGTGCAGGCGAATGTCATTCACGCATCCTTTCAAAACGGCGTTAAAAAACTTTTGTTTTTGGGCTCTAGCTGCATTTATCCCCGCATGGCGCAGCAGCCTATGCGCGAAGACGCTTTGCTCACCGGTGCCCTGGAGCCCACTAACGAGCCCTATGCCATTGCTAAAATCGCAGGCGTCAAGCTCTGCGAAAGCTACAACCGCCAATACGGTGAGAGCCACGGCGTGGACTATCGCAGCGTCTTGCCCACCAATCTGTATGGCCCGGGCGACAACTACCACCCAGAAAACAGCCATGTCATTGCTGCACTCATCCGCCGCTTTCATGAAGCTAAAGTGGCCTGTTCCCCAAGCGTCGCTATTTGGGGCACAGGTAAGCCCAGGCGCGAATTTTTGTATGTGGATGATATGGCGGCTGCCAGTGTTCATGTCATGCAACTACCGCAGGCCCTGTATGCGCAACATACTCAAGTCATGCAAGGCCACATTAATTTAGGTAGCGGCTCTGATGTGACCATCGCAGAATTGGCCCAAACGATTGCCAAAACGGTGGGCTTTGCCGGCCAGATCGAATTTGATGCCACCAAACCTAACGGTGCCCCCCGTAAGTGGATGGACAGCACGCTGATAAACAGCCTCGGCTGGAAAGCCCAAGAGTCCCTGTCTACCGGTCTGGCTAAAGCCTACGCTAATTTTCTTGAGCAGCAATCATTCGTCATTTAGTTGCTTCAGCGCTATATCCACCGAGACTTTAAGCGTCGGGCCAGCAATTAAAGCTTTTCCCCAAGACGCTTTTTATTGTTTAACTTTCGGGCATATGCGAGGAGTACGGGTTCTAAATACTCTTTTGCTTGGGCTTTGTTGTGACATAAATTGTCGTGCCCAACCCAGCGGGTCAGGATCGGCTTGCAAATCCGCTCGATAGGAATATTGTCGAGTTTTAGTCGCAGTATCCAATCCCAGTCTTCCGACTGGCGCAAAGAGCCATTGATAGGGTATCTGGAAAAAATGCTTTTATGCATCGCCATGGCGCCGAAAACATGACAAAACCCAGCCTCACCGCGCATTGACTCTGCGACCCAGGCAGGCCAAGCCAGCCCTGGTTCTTTCCGATGAAAGGTTTGCCCCAGAGCTACTTCAAAATGTTCTGCGCTGGTAAGTGCGCCTAGGAGTAACTCATACGCGCGTGGTAGCCATTCGTCATCTGAGTCTAGCCACATCACGATCGCACCTCTCGAATGCGCAAGCCCCGCCACGCGGGCTGCACCTACGCCAAGATTGTCTTTAAATTCAACGAGTCGTAGGGGTGCATCCTGTTTGACGAACGCACTCAAAACATCACGTGTATTGTCCGTTGAGCCATCATCAACAACCACTATTTCCAGATTGCGATGGATGCGCCACGGAATCGAGTCAAGACATCGGGCCAACCGATGGGCTCGATTATAAGTAGGAACAATCACCGAAACTTCTACCTGTGTCATCAATATCTCTTTGTTCGTCGCTGTCGTATTATTACTGAATGCGAAGGACTAGTCATACATCAGTTGCTGGAGTGAGTGAATGAGTAATAATCCCAAGATTCGGTTCGAAATTGATACTAAGCGTTTTGCCAGTGATCCGTTAGAGGGTGAAACTATCATCATGGACATGGTCGCGGGACGATTGTTTCTGTTAGAAGAAGGCGCTGCCACTGTTTGGGATCACATCGTTAAAGGCGGGGCAAGAGATGAACTTCTTGCTTTGCTTGGGACTCGATACGGGTCAGAGGCTGTCACGGGGTGTGAGACCTTACTTCAACGCCTGTGCGAATTAGGTTTGGTCACAGAAATCTGCACTAGCCAAGAGGAGGAGATCCCTGCACATTCTGATCGTTGGCCTGCAGTGATAGGTGAGTTTCGGCTGACCGAATACGATGACATGATGAGCATCATCACGATGGACCCTATTCATGATGTGGATCCAAATCGTGGCTGGCCCTTCAATCGCGACAGCTGACTGTCCGCTGGAGACTCTCATAGTATGACCCAAATCCGCAGTTGGCTAGCCGGTCACGCCATCGATTTGTCCTTTACCAAAAGCACGGAGTCACTTACTGATGCTTTTGCCTACAAAGGCAACCAGGATCAATCATCTGCTGAACTCACGATATCTTTTAGCGTTGATCATCACTTTGTGACGAGTGCCCTAAAAGTAAGCGAAAACGGGATGTTCCGTGATCGACGTACCGATAGATTCGCTTGGCTTTCTTCAACTCCTCCTAAGGTACAGACACTTTCCTTTGATGGCGCTGCTGGAGGGAACACTGCTATTGGGTCTTTTACTCTAGGTGACGCCAAGGATTTGGATGGCAGTATTCGCACTCGCCCAGGCATTGACATCATTTCTGCATGGGCTGCGAACCGAGGCATTCTACCCATACACGCCAGCGGTATTGCACGTGAAGGTCGGGCCTTAATTCTCCTCGGGGTCGGCGGTAGCGGCAAGACCACAACAGCGCTGGCACTTGCACAGAGGGGCTGGGAATTACTAGGAGATGACCGTTGCTTCTTGTACCGTGACGGCGCTCAAATAAAGGTGGCTAGTCTTTACGCCACTACTTTCCTGACCTCAGAGTCCTTGTCACGACTGAAGGCTGGTGATTGGCCAGACTTAGGCGAATCGCACCACGGCAAACATGCGCGCAGTCTACCCTCAACTGCCCGAATGACACCGACAGCCAATCTCGTAGGCGCGGTCTGGGTATCCCCAGATGCTGATAGCCCTTACAAACTCCAACCCCTGAGTCGGCGTCAAGCGCTCGTACCCTGGCAATTTGCACTCTCGCCTGTCCTTCAGACGCACGGCCCATCACCGGCCTTGCTGAATGATCTGTCAGACTTGTCACAGACGGTGATGGCTTGGCGCTTGGGACTCAACTGGGATTTTGATCAAATTGACAAAGTTTTTCGGGATGCGGTTTCTAGATAATCGAACTACCCTTGAACTGTGTTGTAGGGTGTTGTAGCGATGCAGACAAACAAAAATACAATGGATCTTCTGGACGCCGCCGATACCCCGATCGTTTGCATCATCTATAACCGTGGTCGTTTCGTCCGTAATTTGATCAATACGTTACGTCCAATCAAACCACGCCGGATCCTCGTCGTTGCGGATGGACCTATTGCCGACAATAGTGAGGATTATCAGGCTTGTGAGCTAGCCCGAGCCGAGGTGGAACGAATCGATTGGGAGTGCACCATTGAACGCGATTACGCCGACAATAATCTAGGGTGCAGCAGGCGTATCGTGAGCGGCTTGGACTGGGCGTTCAGTTTGGTGGATAGGGCGCTCATCCTCGAAGATGATATCGACGCTCATCCTCATTTTTTTAAATGGGCAACTCGCATGCTCGATGCTTATGCAGGTCGCGACGATGTGGCCATGGTGTCTGGTCATAACCCTCTCGTACGCTGGTCACATGTGATTAAAAATACCGCTGGAATCCCAAGCCGCCGCAGTGGCATTTGGGGTTGGGCAACATGGCGCCACAAATGGCTGTCAGTCAAGCAAACTTCAATCAAAGGATCCTTGAGCCTGGCGGCAAATGACATAACACGCTGTAGTTTAGAGCCTAGTCTAGAGGCACTCTATACATACTACCTTGAGGAAGCGCGTAAAGTACCCAATCTTTCTTGGGACTGTGATTGGACATTACGCATGGCCATGTCTGGCCGGGTCGCCATTATTTCGCCGATCAATCTCATCCATAATCTGGGAGTCGGTGCTGATGCGACCCATACCAAGGATGGTGACGACTTAGTACTTTGTCCGGCGCGACCCTTAGCTCAGGCCGATTTTGTAAATGAGCCCTTACTCTCGCCAGCCACTCTTTGCCTTTTTCCCGAGGGTTCTGACGATAGGGTCTTTGACCGCGCTCGGGTGTTGATCGAACTGCTGGTAAGAACGCGAGATCCGGCGATGGCAAAGCGGCTTGTGCGTCACCCCAATCTTCCGGTTGATGGCAAAACGATATTACATCTACTGCCATTTCGGTATCACAAAGAAACACTACATTGGATTGAACATATCGCTACAGTAGCTGCTGAACCCAGCACAGTTCAGCGGTGGCGGCGCGCCTTGGCTGAGGGTAACGCCCCATCAGCGCAGGAGAGTAAATAATGCCTGTGTACCCAGGTCGCTCAAGCATCTCAGTCATCGTTGTGAGCCTGAATGCTGAGCCAACGATAGATGCAACATTAGACAGTATCATCGCGGCGTTTAAAGCCGATAACAATCACGAGCTTGAATTGATTTTGGTTGATGGCGGTTCGCAAGATGGGACCGTCAGCCGCGTTGCGGCCAGACGCAAGGAGATCGCCAATCTCAACATCGTTCATCAAACATCGCGAGGGATAGGTGCAGCCCGCAATCAAGGCATCGCAGCAGCGACATCATCGTTGATTGGTTTTTGTGATGCAGATGATACATGGACACATGACGCCATTACCTTGAAATGTGAGTCGCTCCATAAGACTCCATCAGCTTGGGCTGTTACCGGCCAAGTTTCGTTTCGAACGGTTCAGGGCGATAATTCTGCAGCGCATGCACGCCGTTGTGCTGGCTCGGAGCATCTCGGTTACACACCAGGTGCAATGCTGATACATCGTAAAATTTTCTCATTGGTTGGACCCTTCGACAATTCTTTGCGCATTGGCGCAGATAGTGACTGGATTATGCGTGCAGTGCAAATGCTTGGGCCGCCATTAATCATCCCTCAGACTGTCCTCGAAAAAGGGCTTCGGCCTGGCAGCCTCTCTACCGACGTTGTGACCTATCGTCGTGAAATGATGTTGATCGCTAGACGCTTTATTGAACGCACTCGCCATAAAGTTGATCCATGAAAATCCTTCATATTATTCCCCGCTGGATTGGTGGAGGGCCTGAGCGTGCCATATTGGAAATTGCAAATTACGATCGGAGCTTGGCCGGCACTATCAAGCGTAAGGTCTTGGTGCTGGATAAGCCTATCTCCGCGCCACTATTTGCCATGGCTCGTCGAGCCGGCATTGATTTGGTGGCACAACCGGACGCGCAACGGTTAGAAAGTGAGTTTGAAGCGGCAGATATCGTTGAAGTCACCTATTGGAATCATCCGCTCCTACTGGATCTACTGCGCATGCCGATGCCAGCCTCCCGCCTACTAATACGTTCGGCGATTGCGGGGAATACGCTTCCTCACATACTTTTTGATGACCTCGTCGCCTTTGCTGATAGTTGGGTGCTTTCTGCGCCGCCTGGCTTGGGGGCCCACCTCTTGGCTCACGAGCATGTCACGTATATTCCAGCCCTTGCAAATATGTCCCGTCTAAACTCGTATGCCCCCATACAACATGATGGGGTGCGCATTGTCTATCTCGGTGGTATCGCCACGACAAAACTTCATCCCGAATTTTCAGACATCGTGGCTGGTGCCTCCAGTCCTGATATTCATTTTGACCTTTTTGGCGATGCTGACCCTGCAACGCTAGAGCACCTGAAACACAATCTTATAAACCGCGGTGTTTTAGACTCGGTCAGTTTTCACGGTCACGTAGAGGATATCGCTGGCGCTTTTGCCCAGGCCGATATCTTTGCCTATCCTTTAGCCCCTGGCAGTTATGTCACAAGTGAGAAAGCTCTTCAAGAAGCGATGTGGGCGGGCATTCCTCCTGTACTCATGGATGGGACTGCAGCGACGGGTTGGATTGAACATAATGTGACAGGTTTTATCTGCAACAACGTCACTGATTTCGTCACAACGCTAAAACGCTTGGCCGGTGACCCAAGTCTGCGCCGTCGTATTGGTCAGGCTGCTCGCAACGCTTCGCGCAAGCTTTTTGATCCCGCTGCTAATGCATCAACGATGGCCCGTGTTTATTCAGAGTTGATGAGTCGCCCTAAGCGAGAACGTCCGCCTGTTCTTGGTATTGGAAGCTCTGCAGCACACGGCTTTTTGCAATCCCTCGGAGACGCAGCTAAGTTTTTTCTTGAGTTAACTGAAAGAGGGGTGAGCGGACTGAAACCAACCCCCACTTTGAATATCGATATTTTGTTGCGCGGGGAAGGGGGGGTGATGCACTATGCCAAGACCTTTCCCAATGATGCAGAAATAGCAAACTGGGCGTTACGTCTTACAAAAATCACTCGCACAAATCATCTAAGATTGAGCGAACACAAGAATTTGGAAAACATATAATTGAAAATTGAGCCGCCAGCTTGTCAGTTAGAGGAGCGGACGGCCGCTCGTTATGTTTTATGCATGCCCCGCGGCTGCGGCTTGAATGATGTTCTGTGCCAGATTTGGCACTCCTATCAGTATGCAAAGGCCCAAAATCGGATACTCCTTGTGGATACCCGTGTATCAGGTTTAGCCGATCGACTCAGCCGTTACATGACGCCCGCGCAAGGATGGGGTTCAGACATGATCGAACTCGATGATTCCCATTGGGCGCATCTCAACCAATTGAGTTGTTATCCCAAAATTGCTGAGGGTTGCTTGGACCTTTTGCCGCACATTTTTTTGGCAAGTCTGACTGCGGATCCGAATTTTGTTGTGGGCAACCGCACACGCTTGGGTAGGCAAGTTTTACACCTACAGCGACTTTGGCAATACCTTCATAAACCGTCTAAAGAGCACGATCCATTGCGTAAGCTTGCGTTTGTATTCGCTAGCCTTCGCATGAAAGTCATCAAGCCTGATTATCGTTATTACGGGCCATCTGAGGCTGCTATCGTCGTTCATCACTGCTCCGGAGGAGGTGAGAATTCTCTTCATTGTTTGGGGCTCATGAGGGCCACGCAGTGGCTAAGTCACGACATACATCAAACGATCGCCTCACTTGGTGATAACTTTGATGCTATCCATGTGCGTCACACTGACTATCTATCTGATTATGAACCTTTTATAAAGTCTTTAAAAAATCAACTTATTGGCCGTCGCGTACTGGTTTGCAGTGATAACCCGCATGTCATACGATACGTTCAACATGAACTCTCAGGTTCCGAAGTCTTTACATTTGAAACCACAATTGGTCAGACCCTTTGCCAACCTAGCGGCAGGCAAATTCCTCCTCGACCTGCGCACTATCAATGGCACCTAGAACGAACAGAACGCGTCGAGCGAAACAAACGCGTTTTCGTTGACCTTTTTGCGATGTCTCGGGCAAAGCATCTTCATTACTGCTCTGTGTCACGCAATGGTTGGACCGGATACTCGGGTTTCGCGCGTTTGGCTTCAAATCTTGCTCAACATCCAGATGTTCGCGATACTTGGCTGGGCACACAAAATGCAGCTGGTCATCTTTGATGATCAAATAGATGAGACTAATATAGCTTCTGTTCACGCTCAGTATTTTTTTGATTGATGGCGTAATGACGCTTTTTACTTCTGTAGGTTACCCATGCTAGATATTCAGTACTGTTTGAATTCACCTGCTTGCATCAGTGAGGTTGTTGATGATGACTTGATTGTGATCAACTTAACGAGCGGAAGGTACTACAACATGCGCCATGAGACGGTCGCTTGTTGGCAAGCGCTGACACAAGGTTTTACTCCGGCTGACTTGATCAGCGCCAACACTTGGACCGAGGCGCAGACGTCGTGTTTTAAAGCACAGGTACAGTATCTGTTAGATGAGAAACTGCTGGTTCCAACGACTGAGTTAGCCAAAGCAACACGGGCGCCTCGCATTGAAATGGGTGATGTCGACGAACCCTTTCGTATAGACGTTTTTACTGATATGCAGGAAATGTTGCTTTTAGATCCCATTCACGAAGCCAACGTGGATGTTGGCTGGCCACACAAAGCCTGATTCCATGTTGCACTCATGCCATTTTGACGAGCTGTGCGCTTTTTTGCGGTCTCGTGCAGACAGAGAAGGATTTGGCGAGCAATGGTTTGAGGCAGGTCCACTGCGTGTCAAATTATTGGTTGAGCCTGAATGTAGTAATTTAGAGATTGGTTTGGCATTCAGGCCCGCGGAGCAGACAAACGGGTCTTCGGTCAGTGCACTCGATCCTCAGCCCCACGCTGGTTTGACTATTTACGTTCTTCAATGGTCAACAGGTAGTATTGATCAAGTTTTACGGCCTTTTTTGATGGACAAGAAGAAAACGTTACAACAACTTTCTAGCTCTGATTACACCGAGCAATTCGTCATCAGAGACGACGAACGCCAGATGCTTAAGGTGTTTGATCATAAAAATGGCATTGGTTTACTGGCTTTTGGAGACCGCGACCTGTTGCCACCCTGGGAGTTTTTTTCCCCTCTAAAGGAATTTATCCATTTATTTGCGCTCAAACACTCTTGCGTGCTGCTGCACGCAGCGAGTTTGGTATCTCCTGAGCGGCCTGAGCAAGGTATGCTGCTCGTAGGTCCTGGCGGCTCAGGCAAGTCAACGCTCACCGCGTATGCGGTCGAGCAAGGTATGCTGACTAATGGAGATGATTATGTATTAGTCGATTTGCGAGACGACTTGCCACAGTGCTGGTCGATTTATCGAACAATCAAGCTACATCGCTCTAGTCCCGTTTTGCGAAATCAAAATCGCATGCATACTTGGCGCTTTGATCGGCTCTCCGGCAAGTCAGTGATGTTGGCAGATACCGTTACTCAAGGAGGGGCGTTGTTACCCCAAGCCGCACTCTCGCGTATCTACGGAGTTTCGCTAAAGCAGTCGCCTGTTGTGCATAATCCAAAGGCGCATTCAATACTCTCGGATCCTTACCGTCATCCTTATTTGCACAGTTGCATGAGTACGATTCAACAAATTCCCTATCGAATCGACGCTACTTTAGCGTTGTCTAAAAAATTGCACCAATCTATTCCCTATGAGGCACACACGATTGGGGCAGGTATCGAGGGCTTGCAACAGTCGTTGGTCGCGCTACAGAGGCGTCGGACATGAGTAATATTTACGGCCAGCCATGAAACATAGCGTCATTATCCCAGCCTATAACGCAGCGGCGTATATTCAAGAATGCATTGGGTCAGCGCTTTCGCAGCTTGGTCCAAACGATGAGATTGTGGTTGTCGATGACGGCTCAACCGATACCACCCTTAAGGTGTTGAGCAAGACGCGTGATACTCGAGTCCATTTGTTATCTCAACCTATTAATCTGGGTATCGCAGCGGCTCGCAATCGAGCCTTGGAGGTGGTCAGTGGCGACTATGTGCATTTCCTAGACCATGACGATCTTTGGTCACCAAATAGAATGTCAACCTTGTCGTTGATCATCGAAAGGCAGCAGCCAGACATTGTTTCTGGTTGGGTTGAGCATTTTTACTGCCCAAGCCTGACGCAGAGTCAAACATTACAATTTCACTTACCGCCACAGCAGGCAGCGTCGTTGCCAGGATCGATTGTTTTAAGTCTTAAATTGATCAAGCAAATTGGTTTGTTTGATCCCTCGCTGTCCTCTGGGGAATTTATTGACTATCTATCGCGTGCCATGGCGCTAAAGCCCTCTTGGGAGAAGACAGACTGTGTGCTGTTTTTAAGACGCATTCATGGTGCTAACCACACACTGACCGACACCACTTCGGACACTTCATATATTGAAGTGATCAGGCGTCACTTGGCTAGGGTCCAAAAAATATGAGTTTGATTTTTGGTTATGCAAATCCAGCGTTACAAAAGGTTTTATTGGAGTTGTGCTTCAGTGATCAAGCGATCAACCCGACATTTAGGCTGCCCCGCTTAAAAATGTTGGACCAAGCGCTCAAGGACGATGTGCTGTCTGGGGAACAGTTTCGGGTTTTGCCCTTGCTATACCGCTCGACCTCTGTTGACGGTCTGAGCACCGAATCGTGTGCCAAAGTTGTAGGCATGTATAAACACACCTTTTGCCGCAACAACTTGCTGTTGTCTCGACTCGGACAATTACAAACACAATTCAACCAGGCTGGCTTCGCGCCAATGATTGGACTCAAAGGGTTGCCAGCGATTGCCTATTTAAAGTTGGGGATGGGTGCGCGTCCCATGGCTGATGTTGATGTGTTGATTCCTCATTTGCATGAGCGCCCTGAGCAGGCGTTTGCGATTTTAGAAGGTTCAGGTTTCAAGCTCAAAGGCAGTGGTTTTCGGTCTGTGACGATGACCTCACCGGATAAGCTTGAGTTCGATCTTCATTGGTATGTGCACGACTGGGCCCTTGGCCAAGATTTGGTTGATTGCATTAGAGAACATGCCAAAGCGCAATCTCTCGGGTCGCAGTCGTTCCTCATGCCCTGTGTCGAGCATCACTTAGCACACACCATTGCCCATGGTGTATTGACCAAAACATTGATGTACGATGCCCGCTGGGTGTTTGACACGGTTTCCATTCTTAAACGTACTGAATATATTGATGTTGATCGGTTTGCCGAGTTTGCTAACCGCGTGATGGCACCGCAACGGATACGGGATGCGCTGTTTACGCTCGCCATGGATCTGCCTGACAACAT
>CAMDFD010000032.1 GCA_945897365.1 Bordetella parapertussis
GTGACCATACCTGGTAATTGGGGTGGGGTGATTGTGGCCATTGCGTTGTCTTTGATGGTCAATAGCGATCTCACCCATCGGCGGATCATCTATGATCGAGAAGTGCAGGAGTTGCAGTACTTGCGGGCAAAAAACTTGTTGGAGTCAGAACAAATCAAGGAGCGCAGTATGCTGATTGATATGCTCACGCATGAGCTCAAAAATCCGCTTGCGACCATGCGGATGGCTGCCGGTTCACTCACGCGTAGCCTTGGCGTGTTGACAACCGAGCAATCAAAGGATTCGGCAGACCGAATCGATAGCATGGTGCAAGCCATCAATAATATGAATACGGTCATTGAGCGTTGTGTGCAAGTCGATCAGCTTGATCAAAAAGGCTTTTCCCCTAAACTTGAAGACGTTGATATCTATCAGGTTGTTGATGGCGTGTTGACCAGTCAGGCAGAGGCCCAGCGCCTTGAGTTTCGTCCTCAGTCATCGACATTGATTTTTCGAACCGACCCTAATCTTTTTGCGATCATATTGACGAATTTGCTCGATAATGCAGTTAAATATTCTGAGCCTGATAGTTTAATTACTCTTGAGATCGAGCTCAATGAGGCGCTAGGTGTATATCCTGCTATGCTGAAGATGCGCGTGTCCAATACCGTGAGTCAATATGGCGTCCCAGACTCTGTCAGTCTGTTCAGCCGTTACTATCGTGGACCCCTCGCCCATGAAAAATCAGGGACAGGCTTAGGTCTGTATTTGGTGAAGTCTTTATGCAAAATCTTACGTGGTTCGATTCGTTTCGAGCATAATGATGGTCTCGTGCACTTTACGGTAGAGTTAAAGTAATGAGTCAAAATTTCTCCAATACCCAGTTCCAGGGTCTCGGCAGTCAAGAGGGTGTCTCAAGCCTCTTTGCGCTGGCACCGATGCGTGTCGCCCTTGTCGAGGACGATCCGTTGTTGCGCAAAGAAATCCACTACCATCTCAAGCAGCAGGGCTTTCTGGTGTTCGCTGTCAGTAGTGGGCGCTCTTTAGATGATTTGCTGATTACTGAACCGATTGATGCGCTCGTCCTTGATCTCACGCTCCCCGGCGAAGACGGTATCTCAATTGCCCGACGTATGCGTAGCAGTATTCCGAGTATGAGTATTATTATGCTCACCGCACGCGCCGCGGTTCCTGATCGCCTAAAGGGTTACGAAGCGGGAACGGATATTTATCTGAGTAAACCTGTTGCACCAGAGGAACTGACAGCCGCTCTGATGAGCATGCATCGACGATCGCGTCTGATCAATAAAGTCGCTTTGAGTTGGGTGATTAGCTTGCAACACCGTTCGATCACGAGCCCGCATTCAGAAGAAAAAGTTTATCTCACTAACAGCGAAAAAACTTTACTGGTGGGTCTCGCACAGGCTTCTAATTATGTGCTTGAAACTGAAGTCATTTGTGAAATGCTGAGTCAGCGTCCTGATGTCGATGACATCGGAAAACGTGCGCTTGAGAGCCTTGTTAGCCGACTACGTAAGAAACTATCCACTCTCTGCCCTGAAGGTGCGGAGCCGGCACTCAAGGCTGTTTGGGGCGTCGGCTATCAGCTTTGTATCCCCATCGAGATTCGGCCTTAGGCCTTGGGTGCTGTTGTGGTGATCTAGATTAGTGAACCGACTTGCCTGAGCCAGGGACCAAAGGTTGAAAGAGCAACGTCGAGTCCACGCCATCAAAAAGATAAGGCTGGCCACAGAACTCGCAAGCAACTTCGATTTTGCCTTGCGTCTCTAGGATGTCTTGTACTTCATTTCGACCCAGCATTTTCAACATGTCGGCCACGCGCTCACGCGTGCAGGAACATTTCCACGCGATGGGCTTGGCTTCGAACATGTGCAGCATCTCTTCCCAGAACAGTCTGTGCAAGAGCTCGTCCTGAGTAGCCTCAAGCATTTCTTTTGTTGTGAGAGTTTCCGCCAGTCGCTGAGTGCGATGCCATGTTTCTTGGGCACTCGCAACCTCGGCTTGCTGATTGCCACCCTGAAGCGGTAGACGTTGGAGTAAAAGGCCAGTGCAATTGTTGATATCTGCAGCCAGCCAGATTCGAGTGTCTAGCTGTTCGGACCGCAGCATGTATTGCTCGAGTGCCTCGGCGATAGAGTCACCTTCGAGGGGAACGATCCCTTGATAGGCTTGACGACCCAGTGTGTTTTTAGGCGGATCGAGCACGACGATAAATTTGGCAGTACCACCTGGATTGAGCAGTGTTTGCAGATCACGTTGAATCGGTAAGGGGCGGTCGCGCAGCTTGACGGTGGCGCGAACGCTCATGTCTGCCCTGCACTCGACAACCATTAAGGCGATGGCACCATCGCCTTGGAGCTGAAGCAATAGTGAACCATCGAACTTGAGTGTTGCGGCAAGCAGCGCTGAGGCGGCAACCAGTTCGCCCAGCAGTGCCGCGACAGAGGGAGGGTAGCTGTGATGGGCCTGCGCAGCTTGCCATGCATGATGGAGTTGGACAGACTCAATACGAACGCTACGGTCTTCGGAGAGGAATTTTTTAAGTTGATCTGACATAGGGGCCGATGAAAAGTCTCAGCCTAGACGTTTGAGTTTTTGGCGATACATTTGACCACGCGCGGCATAGTGTTCAATATTGTGACGGATTTGAGCGATTTCTTCGTCGCTCAAGGTACGAACAATTTTGCCAACCCCAATCACAAGACTGCCATCTGGAATTTCTCGGCCTTCGGGCACAATGGCGCCGGCGCCGATTAGACAGTTGCGACCAATACGCGCATGATTGAGCACGATAGCTTGCATGCCGACCAGTGAGCCCGTGCCGATCGAACAGCCATGCAGCATCGCTTGATGTCCAATGGTGACGTACTCGGCGATCGTCAGAGGCGCATCCTCGTCCGAGTGCAACACACTGCCTTCCTGAACATTGCTGTGATGTCCGATGTCGATCAGGGTATTGTCCCCCCGAATACTGACATTGGCCCAAATGCTCGCGTGCGCACCCACCAGGACATCACCGATAATGTCGGCAGAGTCAAAAATAAAAGCAGTGGGATCAATACGTGGGGTGAGTTCGCCAAGTTGATAAATCGCCATGTTATTCAACATCCATAAAAGCGTTGAGGAATGGCGTAAGTTTACTCTGTCATCGTCATGATGTTCGGTTGCGAGATTTACGTCCTTCATGCCAAACAAAACCGTCCGAGTCGATGCGCGCGAGCTCGCCGGTTCTCCACCATTCTTGAGCGGCGGTTAAGTTTCCTTCGGTTTCGGTGCGCCATAAGCGTAGGGGGATGGCCGGGTCGGGGTGTCCGTATCGGTCTAGCCGGTTGACTGCGAGTTCACCAATATCCCCTGAAAGGGACTCTGAGCCATCCTCGTTTAGTACGGTGATGCGATGACCTGGGAATCTTTTGCCCAGGCTCCCTGTGCGCCCCGTCCATTTTTGATGACTGTCGCCGATCAGTGCTGGTATTTCTGAAGTCCCAAATAGCTGATTGAGCTTGAAGCCAAAGTGTTTTTCGCACCATTGGGCGAGTGCTTCATCTAAGGGCTCATCGACGATCGCGATACTGCGTAGGCGCGCGGGCTTGAGTTTGGAGAGTGCGTTTAGCTTAAATTGACGAAGCAACGCACTTGGAGCCAGAGCGTGACTGATCGGGTAGCGCTCAAGCAATTGCTGTGCTAGACCTGGCGTGGTTGCGCCTCGAACGCCCAAAACGGCGCGTCCAAAATAGAGTGCTGGAAGTACACCGCACAGCAACGCGCTCGAATGCCCCCAATCTAAAGGTGTCCAGAACACCTCAGCGCCTTGAGGAAACCAGTGTTGAGAGGCGACGAAGCCGGGTAGGGCGCCAAGTAGAGCCTGATGGGCGAGCAGCGTTCCGCGCACGGGTTGTCCGGCATCGTTGCTGTAAAGAAGCAACGCTGGGTCTTCTGCACGTGTCATGATTGGCTTAAAGACTTCCGGTTGTCGCGTCATGAGACTGCGCCAAGGTAATAAACGGTTGTCCTCAATGCCGACACTGACGACTTGGGTCAGTTTGGAGCATCGCGACAAAATCCCGAGTAGATGAGGTGCCGCCTCGGGACCGACAACAGCCACGCGTGTTTCAGAGTCACGCAGACGATATTCAAGAGCTTTGGGCGCCAAGTTACTTGCAAGAGGCATGGCAACAGCCCCTAAACTAAATGCACCGAGTTGAGCAACAATGGCTTCGGGACTTTGTCCTAGTATTGTGGCGACTCGGTCGCCTGGCTTGACACCCATTCGTGTGAGTGCATTTGCAAACTGATTCGTTGCTGCACCAAGGCGTTCATAGGTCCAGATATCCCGATGGCCAGCGCCATCCTCAAAAAATAGGGCGATTCGGCGTGCATCGGCTGAGCTTTGTGCCCAGCGATGGCAGCATTGCTCACCAATATTGAAATTGGTTGGCACTTGCCAGTGCAAGGATTCGGAGAGTGACGCGTATTGGTCCAACATGCCTTTTTAGTGGGTAAACGATGCAATGCTCGCTAGCATGGCTTACCAGAGCATTTGACGCAATACCGGCGAGTGCTGAGAAGCTAAAACTGAGGGTTTTTACTAGGATGAATCTGGGGTTGGACGTTCACTAAACGGGTACCCGCGAGCAAATCGTGAAGAAATTGTTGCTCTGCCGTGAACCAAGTGGGTATAAAAACCAGAAATGGTGTGGCCACGATCAGCATCAACATGGCATTCCAACCCGATAGTGAGGCTGCTGCCCAAACGATACCTGCGCCAAGCAAGGGCAGTATCCACATGTAGGCGTAGCGCACGAGGAGACGCCACGTTGGCGCTGGTTGCCCATTTGTGGCGAGTAGCTTGATATGCCAAGCTTTCATCGGCAAAGTTTGACCGCTTCGACGCCAACAGATGAGAAAGTAGGCGCCAATCGCGATAAAGAGCCATACCTGACGACTATCGCGCAACATGAGCGCATGACGGCTTTGGGTGAGTGTATCGAAAAGATAACCAGCTAAAAAAACAACTGCGAAGAGAAGAACGCCCTCGTACATCATAGAGGCAAATCTTCTGAGTCGCGGCGGTGCGGGTGCTTTAGTCAGCGAGGTGGAAGGTGAAGTGCGGGTTTTCATTAAGCAGATTATCCCGCACTTTTAGGGTGATCCCGCGCACCCAGGAGTATTTTTAGAACATGTAACGGGCATTTGTCTGAGTGCGAACTGCATTGACAAAAGAAGAGATGTTGAAAACAAAATTTTTGATTGCGCTTAGCGGATGAAAACGAAACTGTGATTCCATGGCTTTGGCAAGCAGGTCACGTTCGAGAGCGTCAGTCAGGCGGTTTGTAGTGTAAGTTGTCATGATATTTTCCATTACTTGTTAGGGATAACCCTATTATTAGGGAAAACCCGAAACTAAGCAAATGCTTTTAAGGGATAACCCTTAATTTATTAGGAAAAATCTAAAACTTAAATATTTTGTTGCATTGGTGCAACGTTTCGGTAGCTGCTCTCGACCAATTCGAAATGAAATAAACGGCAGTCCAGCGCACCATTAAAAATAGGTGTGCGCCGATTTGCCTTGAGGCGAAGGTGTTTGGGGAGGTCCAAGTCGGAGGTGATGACGTTGACCTGCCAGCCGGCAAATTCGCGCTTGAGATTTGCGGACCATTCACGCCAAAACTCTAAGTCTTCCTCTTCGAGTCGTTCACCATAGGGGGGATTGGTCAGTATCCAGCCTGTAGGGGCAGGAGCGACTGCATCGCGCGCATCGCCCACCTCAAAATGGATGGTGTCTTCGGTTAAAAAGGCGCGCTCAGCATTTCGTTGAGACGCTTCAATCGCTTCTGGATCCGCGTCAATGCCGACAAGGGGGGCCTCTAGTTCGGGCAAAATACGGCTGCGTGCGTCTTCTTTGAGGTCTTCCCAGCGACGTGCTTGATGGTCTCGCAGTCTTTCGAAGCCAAAGGGCCGAGTGATGCCGGGAGGAACGCCAAGTGCGATCCAGGCCGCTTCAATTAAAAGTGTGCCGCTGCCACAAAAGGGGTCCATGAGGGCCGCTTGTGGATCCCAGCCAGAGAGTGCCAAGAGCCCTGCCGCCAAATTTTCTCTTAACGGCGCATCGCCCTTATCTAGTCGCCAACCGCGCTTGAACAGGGATTCGCCAGACGTATCGAGGTACATCGTAGCCGTATCGTGAGACAAAAATAAATGTACACGTGCATCAGGTCTGACGGTATCGATGGAGGGGCGGGCGCCCTCGAGGTCACGCAGTCGATCGCATATTCCATCTTTGGCACGCAAATTGCAGTACTGCAGACTCTGCATGGGGCTTTTGACGGCAGAGGTATCGACACGCAAGGTATGTTCGGCGCCAAACCAACGCTCCCAGCCGATGCTTTGCGCGAGCTCGAGAATGTCATCCTCGTGTTGTACGGGCGCCTGACCGACACGCACCAAAATACGCGTAGCCAGACGAGAGTAAAGATTCGCGCGCTGAATACCCCACCAGTCTGCGACAAAGTGACAACCTGCGCGCGTGGTTTGAACATGCTCGTAGCCCAACGCGGAGAGTTCAGCGCCGAGCGCTTCTTCGAGGCCCACAGGACAGGGCGCGAAAATATGGAAAACATCCGTCGTCGGACTGACGATCACGGAGCGCGAGATCTCAGGTTCTTGAGGTAATTCTTTGGGCGTTGAGACGCGGGGAGAGCGATCAGAGAGTGGCCGAGCGCGCTCACCAGGATCTCTGAATTCGTTAGGTCCGCTTCGCAAAGCTGTACTGCGACTTGAGCCCCGCGCGGACGAACTGCGGGGGGCTGCGCCGTTAGGGGCGGAGCGACGATCTGTCGTTTTAGATGCTCTGGGCTCGGAAGACGGCGCTGGAACTTCACCTTTGAGGCGTGCAGATTTATCTTTGGCAATTTTTTGTTGCGCGACTTGACGCGCACGGGCACCGATACGAACGCGTGGACGACCATCCGAAGAGACGTCTGTAGAGTCGACGCGTTTTTTGATGGTGAGTGTTTTACGATCGGAGTCCTGCTCAGACATGGCGTCTCATTAAAAAGGCTTGATGACGACCAACGCCGTCGCGGCAGTGAGGATCAACACGGGTGCTTCGTTGAACCAGCGATAAAAAATGTGGGAGCGACGGTTCGCTCCCAGTTCAAACTTACGAAGAACGACACCACAACTGTAGTGATAACCCAGAGCGACGATCACCAAGACGAGTTTGGCGTGCATCCAGCCATTGCCGGGTCCGAGTCCGATTCCAAAGCCTAAATAAAGCCAGATCCCTAGCAGCACCGCGGGCACCGCGAGAATTGTCATGAAGCGGTAGAGTCGTTTCGCCATGCCATCCAGAACGGCGAGCACAGCCGGATCAGATTGCTGGGCCATGTTGACAAAGATGCGCGGTAAATAAAACAGGCCTGCGAACCAAGAGGCAACAAGAACGATATGGAGTGTTTTTACCCAAAGCATGAGCATAAAAAAATTATCCTCGTGTTTGACCATCGCCTTGCAAGACCCACTTTAGCGTGGTGAGTCCTTCGAGCCCGACGGGCCCGCGTGCATGGAGACGATTAGTTGAAATGCCGATTTCTGCACCAAGTCCGTATTCAAAGCCATCTGCAAAGCAGGTGGGTAAGTTGACATAGACCGAACTCGAGTCGACTTCGCGCTGAAATTGTTGCGCATTAGAAATATTTGACGTCACGATAGACTCAGTATGTCCCGAGCCCCACCGTTCTATATGCTCGATCGCCTCGTTCATGGTGTCGACAATACGAATGGCCAAAATCGGACCAAGGTACTCTGTCGCCCAGTCTTCATCGGTCGCAGCGAGCGCTTTTGGAATCAGGGCTTGAGTGCGGGCGCAGCCTCTGAGTTCGACACCATGTTTGAGCAATTTGTTTGCGAGCTCAGGCAGGAAGGTTTGAGCAATTGCATGATGCACGAGCAGCGTCTCCATCGCACCACAGACACCGTAGCGATACGTTTTTGCATTGAAGGCAATATCAGAGGCTTTGCTCAAGTATGCAAATTCATCCACGTAAACATGACAGTTACCGTCCAAATGTTTGATCATGGGAACGCGTGCTTCATCAGCAAGCCGTTTGATGAGACTCTTGCCGCCGCGCGGGATGATGACGTCGACATACTCCGTCATCGTAATCAGTGCGCCAACAGCTGCACGATCAGGTGTATCGATAACTTGGACAGCCTGTTCGGGTAGGTCTGCCGCGTTGAGCCCATGACACACGATCTTGCCGAGTGCGAGATTGGAATGCAACGCCTCACTGCCTCCGCGCAAGATCGCAGCATTACCGGATTTTAGGCAAAGTGCTGCTGCATCGATGGTGACGTTGGGTCGAGACTCATAGATGATCCCGATGACCCCCAGGGGGACTCGCATCTGTGCGACTTGCATGCCGTTAGGCCGAATTTTGGTGGCGGTGAGTTCGCCTATGGGGTCAGGCATCGCGGCGATCTGACGCAAACCTTCGACCATGAGGTCGATACTGCGATCAGAGAGCGTGAGTCGATCTAGCAGGGCCGCTTCGAGCGCGCGGGCGTTCGCGGCCTCGATGTCGCGTTGGTTGGCGGCTTTTAGCGTCGCACGCTGCTCCGACAGCGCATCTGCCATCGCGCGTAAAGCGTGCGCTTTTTGAGCACTATTGGCGCGCATCATCAAGCGTGCAGCCTGGCGTGCTTGTCGTCCGATTTGCTGGATAGAATCAAAAATAGGAGTCATAGAATCAAGTCGGTTTAAAAGCGATGCGCATCGCGAGACGGTTCATTTCTTCCCAAGGGTCTTGAAGACGCCCGGAGACATGTAGGCCTTTGATCAGTCGATCTACTTCATGTGCGTGCTGGACCGCAGCCGGCCAGCTGCGCGCAGAGACACGAGACAATGCTTTGCGGACAAGTGGTTCGCGTGAACCAAACACACGCTGTGAGCGTAGCACGCTAGACAAATCCTGTCCCGTTGATACAGCTTGTGAAATGCGTGCAAGCGTCCTGATCTCCTCTCCAACGGCCCAGAGCACCAGGGGGAGAGGCTCGCCTTCGGCTTTGAGCCCATCCATGATGCGAATCATACGCGGCACATCGCCTGCGAGCATCGCATCGCGTAAACCAAATACGTCATAACGTGCCACGTTCATGACAGATTGTTGGATATCGTGAGCGGAAAGCTTGCCTGGTTCAAATAACAAGCCGAGTTTGAGGATTTCCTGATGGGCCGCTAAAAGATTGCCCTCGACCTTGTCGGCGAGCCATTGCAAAGTTTCAGGATCAGTCTCTTGCGCTTGTCGCGCCAATCTGTCGGCAATCCAGCGCGGGAGTTGCGTGCGCTCGACGCTCGGGATGTCGATAAATTTTCCAGCTGATTGCAACGCACTGGCCCATTTCCCCTCGCGGGTTGCTCGGTCTAGTCTGGGTAAGGAAACGATCGTCAAGACGTCTTCGGCGGCCATGCCGGCACTGCGTTTAGCTAGAGCGATCAGGGTATCTGCACCTGTTTTTCCTGGTTTACCCGTCGGTAAAGAAATTTCAACGAGTTGTTTGTCGCCAAAAAGAGAGCCGCTTTGACCTGCCATGGTAAGGGCGCTCCAGTCACTGCGCGCATCCATCAAAAAAGAACTGCGCTCGAGAAAACCTGCGGCACGTGCGATGCCGCGTAGAGCATCTGTTGCTTCGATCGTCAGTAGAGGATCGTCGCCCGTGACCACAAATAGAGCCGCCAGACTTGCGCCTGGTCGGCTGAGGTCATTGATCAAGCGTTGCGCATCCACGTCGTGATCCGCTTAGCCGCCCGGATTGACCGGAATGGGCAGAGGTGTCAGGGAAGGGATTTGCCAAGGTGTTGGCAAATTGCCTGCCGGAGCCTGAATGGGCGTGGCTGTTTCAATATTTTCCTGCTCTTCTGGAGAGGCGGCTTTAAGCTCATCCCAGCGTTGCTTGATGTCAGGGGCTGTCAGTCGCCTCATCATGCGAGGGACCAAGCTCTTTTGCATATCGCGGTAAAGGGTAACGGCTTCGGTTTCTTTGGCCTGAACGACGCGCTCATCGAAGGGCATTGCGCGTGCTGCCGAAAGCGTGGTGTCAGGCAGAATGACCTGGTTTTTTGCATTGACGAGACGGAAGGTATAGAACAGGGTTAACTCGAACTCTTCGGGCTTGCCACGCGCGTTAAGCGAGACGATGCGAGAGTTGCGGAGTTCGGAGACCTGTTCGAGCCTTGCTTGTGGGACAGTATTGACACTAGCTTGGGTTGAAGAGGGTTCGATAATGACGATGCCAGGCGAAGACGCGCGAATGGCGCGACGCACGTCCGCACCAAATTGAGAGTTTTGAGGAATCGTGATGGCGAGCGAGTCAAAGGGCACAGGCGTGGCGCCTTGCATTTTGAAGCCGCAGCCAGCAAGCAATAACGTCATCAAACCAAGCAACACGCGCACGATGGACCGATTCATTAAGGTCTATTCCTGTTATCCAACGACATTAACAAGTTTGCCAGGAACCACGATGACCCGCTTGGGCGGACGGCCCTCGAGATTGCGAGAGACAGACTCGTGGGCGAGGGCGAGTTGTTCGATTTGTTCGCGAGTGGCTTCGCGGGCAACACTCAGACTGCCCCGAAGTTTGCCATTGACTTGCAAAACAAGCGCAACTTCGTCGGTTATCAGCGCGGATTCATCGAC
The DNA here is from genome assembly GCA_945897365.1 of Bordetella parapertussis. GTDB lineage: Bacteria > Pseudomonadota > Gammaproteobacteria > Burkholderiales > Burkholderiaceae_B > Zwartia > Zwartia parapertussis_A. The sequence goes on from CAMDFD010000032.1 coordinate 10,698, forward strand.
TGTCGGCCAGGGCGCATCCAGTAAATCGCCATAAGGTTCGGCATAGCCAAGTTCCGCCCAGAGTTGCCAAGTAATATGGGGGACGACAGGGTAGAGGACTCGCAGCAAAATGCTAATGGTTTCTGCGTACACAGCTTGGGCGAAGCTCGAGTCTCCAAGCATGGCATCATCGATAGCGTTGAGCATTTTCATGCATGCGGAGACGACAGTGTTGTACTGAATCCTTTGGTAGTCGTAATCCGCCTGTTTGAGTAGCGCGTGAATTTCAAAACGCAGTTGTTTGACTTCTTTTGGAGCCTGCGTCCAGTCTGACACGGGTGCTTGCAGGCCTGCAGCGATGTGTGCTTTGTTTTGAACGCCCAAGGACCAGAGGCGACGCAAAAAGCGATTTGACCCCTCGACGCCAGAGTCCGACCATTCAAGCGTTTGCTCCGGCGGACTTGTAAACATGACAAACAGGCGAGCGGTATCTGCACCCTGCGTATCGATCAAGGATTGAGGATCGACGCCATTGTTTTTGGATTTGGACATCGTGCCGACGCCACCGTAGGTGATTTCGCGTCCGTCACTTTTAAGTCGAGCACCCGTGATGGCGCCTTTGGCATCATAGGTATTTTCTACCTCTTCGGGCCAGAAATACTCAATGCCACCCTTGGCATTTTTAGTCGAGTAGATATGGTTGAGCACCATGCCTTGGCAAAGCAATTTGGTAAACGGCTCATCGAACTTGACCAAGCCGAGATCACGCATCACACGGGTCCAGAAGCGCGCATACAACAGGTGCATCACCGCATGCTCGATACCGCCGATGTACTGATCCATCGGCATCCAGTAGTCATTACGCGTATCGACCATCTCTTGATCGTTGCCAGGCGACGTGTAGCGCATGAAATACCAGGACGAATCCACAAAGGTGTCCATCGTGTCGGTTTCGCGACGCGCGTCTTTGCCGCAATTCGGACATTTGCATTGTAAAAAGGAGGCATGTTTGGTCAGCGGATTACCACTACCGTCCGGAATCAGATCCTCAGGCAGAATCACAGGGAGATCTTTTTCTGGAACAGGAACTGCGCCGCAATCATCGCAATGGATGATCGGAATCGGTGTGCCCCAATAGCGTTGACGAGAAATACCCCAGTCGCGCAAACGCCAAGTCGTTTGGCGTGTACCAAGCTTGAGGGACTCTAGTTCACTGGCAATGGCCTCAATGGCTTGTGGAAAGCTCAGGCCGTCGTACTTGCCTGAATGGATGAGTCGGCCCGACTGTTTGTCAGCGTAAGACTCGTGCCAGACTTTGTCGTTAAAAGGCTTGTCACCCACTTGAACCACTTGTTTGATCGAAATGTCGTATTTGTTGGCAAATTCAAAATCACGCTCGTCGTGTGCAGGCACGCCCATGACAGCGCCATCACCATAGCTCATCAAGACGTAGTTGCCGACCCAGACTGGGACGGTTTCGCCCGTCAAGGGATGGGAAACAACAAGACCCGTATCGAGGCCTTCTTTTTCACGTGTGGCGAGCTCGGCTTCGGTGGTGCCGCCTTGTTTGCACTGTTCGATAAAGGCGGCGAGAGCGGGGCTGGTGAGCGCGGCGTGTTGCGCAAGCGGGTGCTCAGGCGCCACGGCGCAAAATGTCACGCCCATGACCGTATCGGCACGAGTAGTAAAGATATACATCTTGCCGTCTTGTATCAATTGGCCGCTGGCGTCTTTGATGCAATGCGGGAACGCGAAACGCACTCCCTCGCTTTTGCCAATCCAGTTTTCCTGCATGGCGCGCACGCGCTCAGGCCAGCCCGGGAGACCGTTTTGTACCTGCTCAAGGAGTTCGCTCGCATAGTCGGTAATGCGCAAGTAATAGCCAGGAATTTCGCGTTTTTCAACCAAGGCGCCAGAGCGCCAACCGCGTCCATCCACGACCTGTTCGTTGGCCAGCACGGTGTTATCGATGGGATCCCAGTTGACAACCTGAGTCTTGCGGTAGGCAATGCCCTTGTCCAGCATTTTGAGAAACAGCCATTGGTTCCATTTGTAGTAAGACGGGTCGCAGGCGCACATTTCGCGAGACCAGTCGATCGCCAACCCCATGGCTTTCATTTGTTTCTTCATGTAAGCGATGTTGTCATAGGTCCATTTGGCGGGAGGAACCTTGGATTTAATCGCGGCGTTTTCTGCGGGCATACCAAATGCATCCCAACCCATGGGCATCAACACGTTATAGCCACGCATGCGGAGCTGGCGTGTCATCATGTCGTTGATGGTGTAGTTGCGCACATGACCCATGTGGAGTTTGCCGCTGGGGTAGGGCAACATCGAACAGGCATAAAACTTGGGCTTTGGTTGTCCGGAGGCATTCAGTGCGCCTTCGATGACACGGTAAGCGTCACGGGCATCCCAGTTTGCGTGGGCCAGTTTTTCAACAACAGTGGGGAGGTAGCGTTCCTGCATTGCGACAGCCAAAAAAGGTGGGGGCGCCGATGCGCCGAATCAGTCTGACATTATAGGTGTTACTGAGTGTTCAGCGTTGCGCAGCTGAAGTTGAAAAACAAACAGCCTCGCAAAGCGAGGCTGTAAGCTATATAAAAAATCCAGTCAATCTGAACAGTAGTGACTCGGACTTGAATTACTTGAGCTTTGTTTCTTTGTAGTCAACGTGCTTGCGAGCGACTGGATCAAACTTCTTGATCAGCATTTTCTCGGGCATATTGCGCTTGTTTTTAGTTGTGGTGTAGAAGTGACCCGTTCCAGCGCTGGACTCGAGTTTGATTTTTTCACGTGTACCTTTTGCCATGTCGGTCTCCTTGAGTCGGGTTAGGCGACTTCGCCGCGTGCACGCAGGTCAGCCAAGACGGCATCAATGCCATTCTTGTCAATCGTACGAATGGCGTTGGTCGAGACGCGCAGGCGCACCCAACGGTTTTCGCTCTCAACCCAGAAACGGCGTGACTGCAGGTTAGGCAGAAAACGACGCTTGGTTTTGTTGTTAGCGTGAGAAACATTATTGCCCACCATGGGCTTTTTTCCAGTCACTTGGCATACACGTGCCATGGCTACACCTATTTATGTTTGTTCAGATTTTCACATCAAGTCTGACATTCTAATACAAAATCAAGCATTTAATCAAACTGAGGGACAACTGAGGGGCGTGAATGCCTTGCGAGGGCACCCATGATGCATGCCAAAACGGTGCATCCCGCCATCATTAGGGCCAAAGGGAGCGGTCCAGGTATGGTCATCAAGCTGATGAGCAGACCAGCCAAAGCGCCACAGCTAATGGAAAGCGTGCCCATCATGGCCGAAGCAGAACCGAGCTGGTGCCCTTGGTCAGAAAGCGCCAAAGCGGCTGAATTGGGTGCAACAAAGCCATAACAAAACATAAATACCAGCATACACCCCATGATCGATACGAGTGTCACGAAACCCGCGAGCGCAGAAAATAGGGCGAACAGCCCCGCTGACACCATGCAAGCGAGTGCCCAGGGCAGTATTTTGATGGGAGGGTAGTATTTTAAAAGTTGGACGCTGACTTGTGAGCCAATGATCAAGCTTGTCGCGTTCATCCCGAACAGCAAGCCGTAAGTTTGAGGGCTGACACCAAAATGCTCGATAAATAGGCGGGGAGAGCCAACGATATAGCTAAACATCGTGGCCGAAGCCAGTCCCCCCGAGAGCGCAAACGCCATAAACCGACGGTGACGTAGCAGCCCTCCGTAAGTACGCAGGATGTTTCCCCAGCTGAGTTTGATCTGGCGTTCGGGTGGCAGGCTCTCGACCATGACTTTGGATAACGTCCAAAGCAATGCGATGCCGCACAATGTAATCATGATAAAAATTCCCCGCCAGCCTACCCACGAGAGGATAGAAGCCCCTAGAACAGGCGCCAAAATCGGTACGGTGCCCATAATGAGCATCAGCATTGAAAGCGCGCGGGCCGCGTCTTGCGTGCTGTAGTGGTCTCGTACCACGGCACGCGGGATCACCATTCCGGCGGCTCCGCCCATCGCTTGAAAAACACGGCAAACAGTCAGGAATTCGACGCTAGGGGCGAGCGCACACCCCGCCGAGGCAAGGATGTAAAGCACAAGCGCGCCATACAAAGGGGGTTTGCGACCAAAACGGTCAGCCAGAGGACCGTAAATGAGTTGCGCGCTCGCCATACCCAAAAGGTAGGCAGCCAATGTGCGCTCGACCTCGCTACTGTGCGCAGCAAGACCTATGGCGATTGCGGGAAACGCGGGCAAGTACATGTCGATGGACAGCGGACCGATCGCCGTCAGCGTACCCATCAAAATGAGCCATCCTGGCAGGCCCAGTGCGGCAAGTTTGGAGCGCATGATTTGGGTATGCCTTTAAGCTTTAAGTTAAGCTGAATATAAGGGTACTCGTCATTACCTTGCTTAGGCGGCGATGGCGCTCGAGACCTCGAGAGACTGAGCGGCTTGAGCAGCGATTTCAAAGGAACGAAGACGTGCCTGATGATCAAAAATCTGTCCGGTGATCATCAGTTCGTTAGCACCCGTTTTTTCGATGAGGCGCTGCAAACCTTGGCGGACCGTTTCAGGGTTGCCGACCACTGAACAGGCAAGCTGTTCATTGACAGAGATTTTTTCGTGCGGGGTCCAAAAGGTCTCAATGTCGTCGATGGGGGGAGGGAGTTGACCGCGGGTGTTGCGACGCATGCGTGTGGCATGCTGCTGATGCGTCGTAAAGAGATACTTTGCTTCTTCGTCTGTCTCTGCGGCAATGACGTTCACGCCGACCATCGCGTGCGACTGGTTGAGTTGTGCTGAGGGCTTAAAGAGACCCTTGTAGGCCCGCATCGCATCCAGCAGATAGTCGGGTGCAAAGTGAGAGGCAAAGGCATAGGGCAGACCAAAATGCGCGGCGAGCTGGGCGCCGTAGAGGCTTGAGCCCAAAATCCAGATCGGGACATGAAGACCTGCACCCGGGATGGCTTTGACTGCCTGACCTGGCTGAATGTCGTCAAAGTAATGCTGAAGTTCTTGCACATCTTGCGGAAATTGATCTGAATTGCCCTGCAGATCACGGCGAAGGGCGCGTGCGGTCATTTGGTCGGTGCCTGGCGCGCGCCCTAGACCCAGATCAATGCGATTTGGGAACAAGGAAGCCAGGGTGCCGAATTGTTCTGCGATCACGAGGGGGGCGTGATTGGGGAGCATCACCCCGCCCGAACCGACACGAATACGGCTCGTGCCTCCCGCTACGTAGGCAATAATCACGGCAGTCGCAGAACTGGCATTTCCGGTCATATTGTGGTGTTCGGCGAGCCAAAAACGTGTGTAGCCCCAATTTTCGGCGTGTTGGGCCAAATCTCTGGAGTTGTGCAGGGCGTCGGCCGCCGTGAACCCCTGAGGAATAGGGGACAGATCGAGAATCGAATAGGGAATGCTCATAGGTGTCTCGTTATGTCTAGGCGGGTTATGCTTATGGCAATAAGCTTGATGATACTTTTTTATCTGCCTGTTGCAAGGTGATTTGTGACACGCAGTCCCTTTTCACTGTCTAAGGAGTGCGCGATGCGTGAAGTATTTATAACCGGTGCAGCCCGAACCGCCGTGGGTGACTTTGGCGGCGGTCTCAAGGATGTGTCTCCCATCGATTTAGGCTCTACAGTGGTCAAAGCCGTCCTGCAGCGTTCTGGTGTGGATGGTAAAGACGTTGGCCATCTGGCGTTTGGTCACGTTGTTAACACAGAAGCGCGTGATATGTATTTATCGCGCGTGGTGGCACTGAATGCCGGACTTCCACAGACTTGCGCTGCCTTTAACGTCAATCGCTTGTGCGGTTCAGGTCTTCAGGCGATTGTATCGAGCGCACAGTCCATCTTACTTGGCGATACCGAGATGGCGATTGGCGGGGGTGCAGAGTCGATGAGCCGTGCCGGCTATTTGTCGCAGACGCAGCGCTTTGGCGCGCGCATGGGTGATACGACCATTATCGACATGATGGTGGGGGCGTTGACCGATCCGTTTGAGCGCACCCATATGGGTATCACCGCTGAAAATGTCGCAAAGCAATTTGGTATTTCTCGTGCAGATCAGGATGCCTTGGCGATCGAGTCCCATCGTCGTGCGGTTCAGGCACAAGACGAAGGTCGTTTTAACGATCAGATCGTCCCGGTCGTGATCAAAACACGCAAAGGCGAGGTTGAATTCAAGCTTGACGAGCATCCACGTCGTGATGTTTCGCTTGAAGGCCTCTCAGCGTTGCGTGCGGTGTTTGTCAAAGAAAATGGTACGGTCACTGCAGGAAATGCTTCGGGCATCAATGATGGCGCTGCCGCTGTGCTGATGATGAGCGGCGAAGCTGTGAAATCAAGCGGTGCGAAGCCATTGGCACGTTTGGTGGCCTACGCGCATGCTGGCGTTGATCCAAAGATCATGGGTATTGGTCCCGTGCCTGCCACGCAGGCCGTCATGAAGCGTGCTGGTTTGACGGTTGATCAAATGGATGTGATCGAAGCCAACGAGGCTTTTGCCGCACAAGCTTGCGCTGTGGCCAAGGAGCTCAAGCTTGATGCAAAGCGCTTGAATCCAAATGGTAGCGGCATCTCGCTGGGTCACCCGATCGGTGCGACTGGTGCCATCGTGACCACTAAAGCAATTTATGAATTGCATCGCACCGGAGGTCGTTATGCCTTGGTGACGATGTGTATTGGTGGTGGTCAAGGGATTGCGGCGATTTTTGAGCGCGTCTAAAGAGCCGAGTCTCACACTAAGCATTCGCGAGTGATGAGTAAAAAGAGCAGCCATAGCGCTGCTCTTTTTTTACATCTGACCCAGCTCCGCAATTGAAATGACTTGATGGCCGGCCACAATGAGGTGATCAAGCAGCACAATATCCACGACCGCCAGTGACTGTGTGAGCTGGTGCGTCAAGCGGATGTCTGCGGCGCTGGGTTTGGCAACGCCGGAGGGATGATTGTGTGCGAGGATTACGGCAGCGGCATGATGCGCAAGCGCAGCTTTGACAAGCTCACGAGGATAAATCGTTGTTTCTGTCAATGTGCCTTGTGAAATTTCTTTGGCCTGAATCAGGCGATGTTGATTGTCTAAAAATAAGGCGAAGCAACGCTCGATGGACGCATGCCCGAGCAGTGTTGCGCAATAGGCTTTGACTTGAAGTGGGTGCTTGAGCGAGCAATCGCGTTTTAATTCCTCTTCGATCGCGCGCTTTGCCAAGGTTTGAATGGCATTTAGTTGGCAGATTCGAGCATTTCCCAATCCCACAACGGCTCTAAGGTTTTCACTGTCGGCGCTTAGGAGTGAGCGCAACCCGCCAAAGCGGACAAGCAGCTGCTGTGCGAGCGCCAGTGCGTTGATGCCACGCGTGCCCGTACCCAAAATGAGTGCAAGAAGTTCGGCGTTAGTCAAGCTATTTGCTCCATGTTGAAGCAATCTTTCGCGGGGTCGTTGGTCGGGAGGAAGTTGTTCGCGCAAGGTCATCGGGAAGGCTCTAAAATAGGTGTTTAGCAAAGCCCTCTACGGTGACAGATTTTGACTGATCAGGCCCCCAATACTCTTCCCATTGTCCGTGCGGACTCCTACCTTACGCTCCACTATCGCATCGTGATTGAGGACGGACCTGCAGCGGGTTCGACGTTTATGGACACGTTCGATGGTCGTCCCGCGACGCTGCAACTCGGAAGCGGCCAATGGTCGCCTGGTATGGAGACCCCCTTACTTGGTCATCCCGAAGGCGATTGTTTTAGTTACACACTCGCGCCTGTCGAGGCCTATGGCGATCGCAATCCTGATTTGCTTCAGCGCGTCTCGCGGGCCATGCTCGATCAGCATGCTGGAGAAGATGCCGACTTTAATCCGGGAGATATGGTGGAGTTCACTGCACCCAACGGTGGACGTTATTCAGGCATCTTAAAAGAGATCGCCGACGACTCTGCCTTGTTTGACTTTAACCACCCCTTGGCGGGTCTGACGCTGCGGGTTGATATCGATTTACTGGGAGTGCTGTGATGTCAAACGCGGGCGCTGAAATCCTGCTGGCACAACCGCGAGGCTTCTGCGCGGGCGTGGATCGTGCCATCGATATCGTCGAGCGTGCGCTTGAGTTACATGGCGCACCTATTTATGTGCGTCACGAGATTGTGCACAACCGTTTTGTGGTCGAGGACTTGAAACGTAAAGGTGCGGTGTTCATTGAGGAGCTCGATGAGGCGCCTGAGGGTGGTATTGTTGTGTTTTCCGCGCATGGTGTCTCCAAAGCTGTGCGCGTCGAAGCAGGGCAGCGTGGATTACAAGTGTTTGACGCGACCTGTCCCTTGGTCACCAAGGTGCATGTCGAGGTCGAACGCATGCGTGCGGCCGGGTGTGAGATCGTCATGATTGGTCACAAGGGACATCCAGAGGTCGAGGGGACTCTGGGACAGTCAAATCAAGGGATGTATTTGGTGGAGACGACCGCAGACGTCTGGGCGCTGCAGGTGGCTCATCCCGACAAACTGGCGTTTGTGACGCAGACCACGCTTTCGGTTGATGATGCTGCAGAGGTTGCGCAGGCGCTGCGAACGCGGTTTCCACATATTCAGGAACCTAAAAAGAGCGATATTTGCTATGCCACCCAAAACCGTCAAGATGCGGTCAAAGTCCTCGCTCCTGCGTCGGATTTGGTATTAGTAGTGGGCAGTGCGAATAGCTCAAACTCCAACCGCCTGCGCGAAGTCGCTGAGCGCATGGGGATCACTTCTTATCTTATTGATGGACCTGAGTCGATCGATCCTGCTTGGCTTGAGGGACGACAACGTATCGGCATCACCGCCGGCGCTTCCGCCCCCGAGTTGCTGGTCCAGCAGGTCATTCATCGCTTAAAAGAACTTGGGGTGATTTCCGTGCGGACAATGGATGGATTGCACGAAAATGTTGCTTTTCCCTTACCCAAAGAATTGTCGCGTAAGGCAGGTTAGGCTTCAGGCCTCGCTTTTCCTAAAAGAACGATCGATCAAATTACGCACAAAACTGATCGTCGAGCGCAGGGAATAATACTCACTCATCAGACTGCGGGGGACACTCAAGTTTTGTGCCTTTTTATCAAGCTGATCGATTTTTTGTAGATACGCCTCTAGTTGGGTCGGATCGAAATTGGTTTCGAGCTCTTGCTCAAAAAGCTTGAGCGCTCCATAGACCTCGTTAATGCGACTCAAGCGATATCCGGGCATGGATTGAATGATGGGATACGCAAAGGCTACGAGAGGTAACAGCAAAATTAACATACGATCTAAAAACTCGGCGAGCCAGAAGGGCATGTAATTCAAGAGTTTAGGCGCGCCGTTTTTGTAAAAGCTTTTTGCGACCTCGCTTTCTTCGATGATCGACTCTTTGTAGCTGGGAAACTCACCATAGCGTGCGAAAAACGAGCGGCCACCGTTGATTTTTTCAGCAGCCTGTAAAAACAGCAACTGAATTGCAGGATGCATATTGGGGGTGATGATCAGATTGGTTGTGGGAGCAATCGTCTCGATAGTTTCAGAGGGTTCATTGCGTGCCAGATTCAGAGAGCCTTCTGGGATCGAGAGCACATGATAAATCGGCAGAAGGCGCGCAAAGGCTTCGGCTCGGGTAAAGTTAGCCAAGCGGGCCTGAGGATCGTTGATCATCGCTTGGACATTTTTCGAGTCGAGCCCATCCACGATGACAACGACATCGACAGTGCCGTTTTTGAATGCTTCGACCGCCTCTTCATTAGACAGGGTTTTGAAGTTGTCGCTGAGCTTGGTATGACTGAGGTTGAGCAAGCGAAGCGCGTGCTGATAAGTGCCGCTGCCGGGGGCGCCAATTGAGATTGGATGGTTTAGAAAGGCATAGTGATGCTTTAAATCATCGACTGGAAACATGGCTTTTCTGTAAAAAATCCACAATGGCTCGTAGTTGATACTACCCAGCGACAAGAGACCTTGGGCTTGCTCGCGCGTGGTCAGCAACCCTCCTTGAATGAACGCAGCCTGGAGTCTGTTTTCTTTATCTTTGAGAAGGTTGACATTTTCCTCGGCACCTTTTGTGGGCACAAACTCAAGGGTTACACCATTTTTCTTAAAAAATTCAGCATATTGTTTTGCCAGATTTTCGTATGAGCCGCCAGGCGCACCCGTCGCCATGAGAACGTGTGACGGTGGGGCTGGCTTGGCGAGCCAGATCACCGCGCTCATAGCGACGATGAGTAATAAGATAAGGTGCCAGGCTTGGCGGGTGAATTGCCACCACGGTTTTAATTCTTCGCATATCGTTACATATGTGGCTACTACATAGTCGCGAACTTCATTTTTAAAGTTATCCATACGAACGCTCTACCTTGCTGTTGAGTTGTCCGCTCTGGTGTGTTCGACCCAGATCAGCTTATCTGTCGCAAACCCCATTTTCTTGGCCTCGGCAACAAGTTGGTCTTTGATCGCAGAAGCAAGTATTTTAGACCTGGCCAGGATCCAGAGATACTCCCGATCAGGTCCTGAGACGAGTGCCCACTGATAGCCAGCCTGATCCAGCGCGAGCACGTGGTAGCCACCATAAAAGGGCCCGAAAAAGGAGACCTTGAGAGAGCCTTGATTTTGGCTGCCCGTGAACAGGGCGCGTCCGGTTGCTGATTTCCACTCATCCTTTTTGGTGTTAAAGCCGCGGTTGATGACCTCGAGGCTGCCGTCGGATTGAAGAGAGTATGTTGCGCTGACATCGGTCAGTCCGCGTTCAAAGGAGTGATCTAGGCGGGCGATTTCGTACCATTTTCCCAGATAGCGGTTGACCTCAAAAGGCGTGACTGAGGTCAGCCCTGCGGGCGGGGCTGTGGAGCAACCAGACAGAGAACCAAAAATGATAAAGACGAAAAAGAATGAAAAGACATAAAAAAATAGTCTTTGAATAATGAGTACATGAGTATTTTTCATTACATTGATTTTTTTCATGAGTCGAGCTTACTTGAGCAATTAGAATGCTGCAATATCAGTACTCACCCAACTTAAACTAAATCATCATCAAATTTAGTCAAAAAATAGAAATTTATGAATAATCTTAAAATTAGATTTGTTGTCGCAACACGCGTTAATCGGGTAAATTTTTTCACCCAAACTGCGACTGGAAAATCTTTAAGCCTCTACAACTTTCCTTTCGTCGAGCTGGATTTATACGAATTAAATAAGGAAGGCTTGCCTGCGGTTTACAATCGTTCAATAGAGAAAGCGAAAACTGACCCCGCAATTTTAGTTTTCATCCACGACGACGTCCACTTATGTGATTTTTACTGGACCGATCAAATGCTCAACGGCTTGAATCAATTTGACATTATTGGTGTTGCTGGAAATAAGCGAAGATTACCAAACCAACCCTCGTGGGCTTTTATTGATCATGCAGGCACTTGGGACGCGTCTGAAAACCTAAGTGGTGTTGTCGGACATGGAAATGGCTATCCGCCACAAGTCCTAGACGTATTCGGACCACCCGCTCAGCAAGTCAAGATCCTCGATGGTGTGATTTATGTGTGTCACAGTGAGCTTTTAAAGCAAAAGAAAATGATGTTTGACGAGAGGTTCGACTTCCATTTTTATGATCTCGATTTTTGTCGACAAGCCGAGGAAAAAGGAGTTCGGATGGGTACCTGGACGATTTCCCTCATTCATGAAAGCAAAGGAAACTTCAAA
>CAMDFD010000033.1 GCA_945897365.1 Bordetella parapertussis
GTCCAGGAGTATGCCGAGACCCTGAAAGTCGAAATGCGCAAGATTTCAGCAGAAGCTGATATCACGTTTGAAACGGTTTCCAACTCAGCGCCTTTGGCGACGGACAAGGACGCGGCGATTACGTATCTTGGCACTAGCCTCGCGCGTAACAACATGCTTGGACGTGTGTCATTTGCCACCGATGCGGGATGGTTGAACCGTGCTAGCATTCCTTGTGTGGTGATTGGTCCTGGCGACATCGACGTCGCCCACAAGCCCAACGAATTTATCGAGATCAGTCAACTCGAAGAATGTCTGGGCTTTATGGACCGTCTGCGCGAGCGCATGACACAGGAAATTTTGAAGACTTAAGTCATTCCTGTAGCTCTGCGTAACACCTGACCCGCACGAGCGCCAGTCGATGCTCCATTTCTCCAGCTTGCCACGCCGTTCACGTAGACGCGCTGGATACCGGCGGCGGGGCGCATGGGGTCTGCAAACGTTGCAAGGTCGCGGATCTCTTGTGGATCAAACACGACAATGTCAGCTGCATAGCCAGGAGCAATGAGTCCGCGGTCCTTGAGGCCAAATTTCGCAGCGGGCATGCCCGTCATTTTGTAGATCGCAGTCTCCAGAGAAAAGATTTTGCGATCGCGCGAGTAGTGACCCAGCACGCGAGGAAAGGCGCCCCACAGACGGGGATGTGGAAAGGTGTCATGAGGCAGACCGTCCGAGCCAATCATGGTCTCGGGGTGCGCCATGATGCGCTCGACATCGCCCTCGTCCATGGAAAAATAAATCGCTCCAGCGGGTTGAAGCGTTGTTAGAAACTCGGTGAGCTCCAGACTCTGTTCTTTCATCAACTCATCGACGTAGCGCCCGGCTGTTTCTGGTTTGGCTGTTGACCAGGCGATCAGCGTGCGTGCGGCTTGCTCGACCGCGTCTTGACGCAAGACGGTGGAAGAGGCGACATAGGGATAGCAATCCATGCACACATCGCTAGTTGCCAGAGCATTGTCGATCAGTGCCAGTGTCTCCGTTGAGCGACCATGATTGGCGCGACCATTGACTTTGTGATGGGAGATGACCTGGCGAACACCGAGTGCGTTGGCGATCGACATGGCCTCCGTCATAGCTTCGAGCACATGCTCCGCTTCGTTACGGATGTGCGAGGCGATCAGGGCATTAGTGCCGCGCAGGGGCTCGAATACGGCCTGAATTTCCTGAGCGGTCGCGGCTTGTGCGGGGACGTAATACAACCCGGTCGAGACACCAACGACGCCTGCATCGAGGGCTTCTTGGACGAGTTGTTGCATTGTTGCGATTTCGGCGTCATTGGCCGGGCGATCTAAGTCTTGCATGGTCACCGCGCGCAAGGTGGTGTGACCCGCTAAAGAGGCGACGTTGATCGCGGAGGGCGTTTTCTCCAGAGCTTCGAAATAGTCCTTGAACGAGCCATAGCGTTGCTCGGACTCGTCGGCCACCAGATTTAACGGAGGCACCGGATTGGTGCGTCCAAGCGGCGCCAAACTGATGCCACAGTTGCCGGTAATGACAGTTGTCGCTCCTTGGCTCAACTTGGGTTTCATCGAGGGGTCGGCCAACACCAAACGATCGTCGTGGGTGTGGACGTCAATAAATCCCGGTGAAATGATGAAGCCGCCCACGTCCACGATGGTTGCGGCCTCAGTCTGGAGGTTCGGTCCGATCGCACTGATCTTGCCGCCGCTGATCGCCACATCCGCGCGATATCGGGGATTACCCGAACCATCAATAACGACGCCGTTTTTGAGAAGGAGATCACATTTCATAGGGATAACTTGAGTGTTGTAATTCGCACCATTATGGTACAAATTCGGCTGTTATTCATTAAGTTATTTGTGGAAAACATTTTTATCTGTTGTTCCGAATTTGGTCTAAAACCAATTACCCACTGTGGCACGGTAATTGCTTTCATAGATATTGCACGTTCCTATTTTTCTGGAGTCTTTTATGAAATTAAATCGTCGTGATTTATTGAAGGGCGCAGCAGGCTTGGGCTTGGCGGCAACTGGCATGGTTGGTGCCCCCGCTTTTTCGCAATCCTCCTCACGCATTCTAAAATTTGTTCCCCAGTCCAACTTGGCGAACTTTGACCCAATTTGGGGCACGCAGTACGTGGTGCGTAACGGCGCCCAGCTGGTTTGGGACACGCTGTATGGTATGGATAACAAGCTGCAACCGCAGCGTCAGATGATTGAAAGTGAAGAGGTCTCCAGCGATGGCTTGACCTGGACCTTCAAGTTGCGTCCTGGTATGAAATTCCATGACGGCGAGCCTGTTCGCGCCGTCGACGCAGTCGCCAGTATCAACCGTTGGTCGCAACGCGATCCCATGGGCCTGATGATCCGTGCGGTTCAAAAAGAGTTGGTCGTGGTGAACGATTCGACCTTTAAGTGGGTCCTCGCGAAACCCTTTCCAAAGATGCTGTTGGCACTGGGCAAGGTCGGTACACCGATTTGCTTCATCATGCCTGAGCGCTTTGCGAAAACCGATCCTTTCAAGCAAATTGATGATTACATCGGTTCGGGCCCAATGAAGTTCTCGCGAAAAGAGTTCAAACCCGGCGCGTTGGCTGTGTTCGAGCGCTTTGATGGCTACAACTCACGGAAAGAGCCAGGCAACTGGATGGCCGGCGGTAAACAGATCAATTTCGATCGTATCGAATGGATCATCATGCCTGACCCAGCAACTGCGTCTGCGGCTTTGCAAAGCGGTGAAGTGGATTGGTGGGAAACACCTCTGCCAGATTTGGTGCCATTGCTCAAGCGCAATAAGAACATCGTGCTTGATATTGCTGATCCCCTTGGTAACGTCGGTTCGTTCCGTTTGAACCACCTGCATGCTCCTTTTAATAATCCAAAGGTCCGTCGTGCGGTTCAGATGGCTGTCAGTCAAGAGGATTACATGCGTGCGGTGGTCGGTTCTGACACCAAGCTCTGGAAAAAAACTGCCAGCTTCTTTACCCCTGGTACATCTCTATACACTGAGAATGGCGGTGAAGTGCTCAAGAACGGCCCCAATATGGAGCTTGCGAAAAAAATGTTGGCCGAATCTGGCTACAAAGGCGAGCCAGTTACCTGCCTGGTTGCTCAGGACATCGCAATTACCAAAGCTCAGGGTGAGATCACGGCTGACTTGCTCAAGCGTTTAGGCATGAATGTCGATTTTGTGGCAACCGACTGGGGTACTGTTGGTCAACGTCGTGCCTCTAAGAATGAGCCTGGTAAAGGTGGTTGGGGTATGTTCCACACTTGGCACGCTGGTGCGGACATGGCAACCATGGCCGGTAACATTGGCGTGCGTGCAAACGGCGACAAGGCTTGGTTTGGCTGGCCCAATGTACCAGCTGTTGAGAAAGCTATTGATGAGTGGTTTGATGCCTCCTCTGTCGATGCCGAAAAAGCCGCTTTTGCTAAGATCAACAAATCTGCGATGGAAGAGGTGGTTTACATTCCGACCGGATTTTTCGCTACCTATCAAGCTTGGCGCAAGAACGTCACCGGTATCGCCAGTGGCCCATTGCCCTGGTTTAACGGTGTGAAGAAAACCTAACTCTGGTTTGAGTCGATTAGGTTCTAAGTTCAGGATACGCTCACTTTTTAGTGAGCGTATCCTGACACCTGTTCTGCTGTAGTTTCGGATTCAACCTAGTAGCACGGAAACTCCAACACTATGTTTAGTTATATTGTTCGCAGGGTATTTGCGACCATACCGGTCATGCTGATCGTCGCCCTGTTTGTGTTTAGCTTGCTTTACATCGCACCGGGCGATCCCGCTGCCGTGATTGCGGGCGACCAAGCCAGTCCGGCAGACGTCGAAAAAATCAGAGCAGGTTTAGGTTTAGATAGGCCTTTTCTGATTCGTTTCTCCGAATGGTTATTTAATCTTATGCGTGGTGACCTTGGTGTCTCCATGTTCACCAATATTCCCGTCAGTGAGTTGATCGGTCAACGGATCGAGCCCACTTTGTCGTTGATGGCGTTGACCCTTGTCCTCGCAATCGGAATCGCTGTGCCGATCGGTGTCTTAGCTGCTTGGAAAGCCGGGACATGGATCGATCGTGGCGTGATGGCGATTTCGGTCGTCGGCTTCTCCGTCCCTGTGTTTGTGGTCGGCTATTTGCTGAGTTTTTTCTTTTCGCTCGAGCTTGATTGGCTGCCTGTGCAAGGCTACGTGTCCTATAAAAAGGGCTTCGGTGTCTGGTTTGAACACTTGATTCTGCCCGCGATTGCCTTGGGCTTTGTCTATATTGCGCTGATTGCGCGCATCACGCGTGCCACGATGCTCGAAGTGTTGTCACAAGATTACATCCGCACCGCTCGCGCCAAGGGCATGGGGCAGGCGGGTATCTTGTTTATTCATGCGCTGAAAAATGCGGCTGTTCCTGTTGTCACGGTGATTGGTATTGGTGTTGCTCTGCTGATTGGCGGTGCCGTGGTGACTGAAAGTGTGTTTGCGATTCCAGGTTTGGGACGTTTGACTATCGATGCGATTGTGCGCCGCGACTATCCGCTGATTCAGGGACTGGTTGTCGTGTTCAGCTTTGTTTACGTGTTGGTCAACCTCGCGGTTGACGTGATCTACACCATCGTTGATCCCAGGATTCGTTACTAATGACTCAATTTGCTGCTGCCCCCCCATTACCGGATTTGCTCAAACCACGTCGCCAACGCAAAGGCTTCTTTGGTTTTCTGCTCAATAATCCGACGATCGCTTTCGGTGCAGGCCTGTTGCTTGTGATGCTGTTTATCGCGGTGTTCGCGCCTTGGCTTGGTACGGTTGATCCGACCGAACTGAACCCTCGTAACCGCAACCTTGAGCCTTCCGCTAAGAACTGGTTCGGAACGGATGCCTTTGGACGAGACATTTATTCGCGCGTGATGTACGGCGCACGGGTGTCTCTGACGATTGGTTTTGCTGTCGCCTTTTTGGCCTCTGCCATTGGTCTGTTAATCGGTTTGATCTCAGGTACTTTCCGCCGCGCCGACGCCATCATCATGCGCGTGATGGACGGCCTGATGTCGATTCCTCCCATCCTCTTGGCGATCGCCTTGATGGCGTTGACACGTGCGAGCGTGGAAAACGTCATCATCGCGATTACGATCGCCGAGATTCCACGGGTATCGCGACTGGTGCGAGGTGTGGTGTTGTCCCTCAGAGAGCAAGCGTATGTTGATGCCGCGATTTCTTGCGGTTGCCGCATGCCGATGCTGATCTGGCGGCACATTTTGCCAAACACCCTTGCGCCACTGACCGTGCAGGCGACCTATATTTGCGCTTCTGCGATGATCACCGAGTCCATCCTGTCGTTTATCGGCGCGGGTGTACCTCCGATCATTCCTTCGTGGGGCAATATCATGGCCGATGGTCGGACACTGTTCCAGATCCTGCCTTACATCATCTTTTTCCCAGCGGTTTTCTTGTCGCTTACTGTGCTGGCTGTCAACCTGATGGGTGACGGTTTCCGTGACGTGCTCGATCCTCGCAAGTCGAAAACAAGCTGATTGGAGAATTCTCTTGGCCTTATTAGAAGTTGAAAACCTTCAGACGCACTTTCGTACACCAGACGGTATTAACCGCGCTGTAGATGGCGTGAGCTTTGTTGTAAACGAAGGCGAGACGCTCGCCATTGTCGGTGAATCCGGCTGCGGCAAGTCCGTGACCGCGATGTCGATTTTGCGTTTGATCCCCGAGCCTCCCGGAAAAATTGCTGGTTCGATTAAATTTATGGGCAAGGAATTGCTCAACATGTCGGATAAAGAAATGCGCGCCATCCGTGGCGATGCGATTTCGATGATTTTCCAGGAACCGATGACCAGTTTGAATCCTGTTTTAAAGAATCGTCGTCAGCTCAGTGAGACCTTGCGTTTGCATCAGAGCATCACCAAGGAACAGGCGAGTGCGCGTGCGTTGGAGTTGATGAATCTCGTCGGGATTGCCGAGCCTGAGCGTCGTTTGGACGAATATCCGCACCAACTCTCTGGTGGGATGCGTCAGCGCGTGATGATTGCAATGGCGCTTGCTTGTGATCCCAAGCTCTTAATCGCTGATGAGCCCACAACCGCCTTGGACGTGACGATTCAGGCGCAGATTTTGGATCTGATGGCCGATCTTAAACACAAGATCGGTGCGGCGATTGTCCTGATCACGCACGATCTGGGCGTGGTGGCCGAAGTCGCCGAACGCGTCATGGTGATGTACGCCGGTCGCAAAGTCGAAGAAGCGCCAGTCAAAGAATTGTTTGCCAATCCTTTGCATCCTTATACCCAAGGTTTGCTCGGTGCAGTGCCTAAGCTGGGCGCTTCGATCGAAGGTCATTCGACCCGATTAAAAGAAATTCCCGGTTTGGTGCCGAGCTTAAAAAATAAGATTCAAGGTTGCGTGTTCGCTTCACGTTGTCCCTTGGCAAAAGGGCCTTGTCATGACATCGCGCCCGCCATGCAAATGAGAGAAGGCGGGCATCAAGTTGCCTGCCATTTTGCTGGCGAAGTGGCGTTTGCCAATGACTAAGTTTGCTCATGACTCACACGAATTAGGTTATCCGAATGTCTAAGTCCGCTACAGTGCCCTTGCTCGAAGTCCGTCAGATTCAAAAATATTTTCCGATTAAAACCGGTTTGTTTAGCAGGGTCACGGGTCACGTGCATGCTGTCGATGGTGTATCTTTTTCAATCGAAAAAGGCGAGACACTTGCGTTGGTGGGTGAGTCCGGTTGTGGCAAGTCTACAGTCGGCCGCTCGATTTTGCGTTTGTTCGATCTGACGTCTGGAGAAGTTATTCTCGACGGGACCCGTATCGATAATTTGTCTGCCAGTGCCTTGCGCCCATTGCGCAAGCGTATCGCGGTGATTTTTCAGGATCCGTTTTCCAGCCTGAATCCACGGATGCGTGTATACGACATCATCGCCGAGCCGATCCGTAACTTTGGTCTTGAGACTGACGAAGCCAAAATCAAAGAGCGCGTGGCCTATCTGCTGGATAAAGTACGTCTGTCTAAAGATGCCGGCGAGCGTTGGCCGCACGAGTTTTCAGGTGGCCAGCGTCAGCGCATCTGTATCGCGCGCGCATTGGCTGCCGAGCCTGATCTGATCATTTGCGACGAGGCCGTCTCGGCGCTCGACGTCTCAGTCAAAGCCCAGATCGTCAACCTGTTGCAGGATCTACAAAAAGAACTCGGTCTGGCTTTGCTCTTTATTAGCCATGACTTGGCCATCGTCGAACACATGACGCATCGTGTGGCGGTGATGTATCTGGGCCGCATTGTCGAGCTCGCGACGCGTACGGAGCTGTTTTCTGATCCCAAGCATCCTTATACCTCGGCCTTGCTCTCGGCCGTTCCGGTGCCCGATCCTGAAAAAAAGACCGTCCGTACTGTGTTGCAAGGCGATGTGCCGAGCCCCGTTAAACGTCCCTCGGGCTGTCATTTTCATACACGCTGCCCAGAGGCGATCGATATCTGCAAGACCAAAGAGCCTAAGCAAATCATCTGGCCCTCCGGGCGTATGGTGGCGTGCCATTTGCGTGAGGTTTAATCAGTAACAATTGCGTAACCAAAAAGACGTTAATTACGCACAAATTTGACGAGAAGTTTGGCAAACTCCCTTTTGGTGATACAGAAGGGAGATTTTTAATTTTTGAAGCCTAAGAGTTTCATAAATGTTGATTAAATGGAACTTATAGGTTGAATTTAATTTATTAAAATGAAACCTTTGAGTTACATGAAAAATCAATTTAGAGATTTGCAGCTCCACCAAATGGACGAACTTCTTGCTCGATGGGCTTCTGTGCGCAGTAGCCCGTGTCCACGGTCAGGCTGGGTGAAAAGCATCCGCCAAACGCTCGGGATGTCCGCCTCAGCTTTGGCCCGTCGTCTTGGCATGTCTCATGCTGGCGTTCGAAAGCTGGAGTCAGCAGAGGCGAATGACGCTATCACCCTCGCCAGTTTGCGCAAGCTGGCAGAGGCATTGGATTGTGAGCTGCACTATGCGCTCGTACCCAGAACAAGTTTGGCGCAGCAACTACTGGCGCGAGCTGAAGTGGTGGTTGCGGAGCGAATGCGTCCGATACTGCACACAATGGCTCTCGAAGATCAGGCGGTTCAGGATTCAGTAAAAAAATTGCAGTTCGAATCGTCAGTCAAGGATTTGATTGAGGGTTCACGTCGTGAATTATGGTGAGAAAGTTAATCATGCAGTTTCTTTATCCAAATGGGGCAACGCCCCTAGACCCTGATGAGGCTGCAGGTTTATTACCTTCGCACATATCATTACAGGCTGATTTGAACGATTGGGAGAAAACAAATATCAGTCAGGGCGAGGAGTGGGCCTCTCGTCAAAAAAAGAGAGATTTGTTGCAAGAGGGGTTCGTTCGCGACCTTCATCGAAAGATGTATTAGTCTGGATCCATC
Organism: Bordetella parapertussis; assembly: GCA_945897365.1. Classification (GTDB taxonomy): domain Bacteria; phylum Pseudomonadota; class Gammaproteobacteria; order Burkholderiales; family Burkholderiaceae_B; genus Zwartia; species Zwartia parapertussis_A. The sequence continues at coordinate 8,429 of CAMDFD010000033.1, forward strand.
CTTTTCCCAATGGAAACGGCCGGCATGCGCGGATGATGGCAGATCACTTGATCGTGCGACGGGGACGACCAAGGATGTCATGGGGATCTTCGTCACTTGATACCATCAGTTCTACGCGGGCAAGGTATTTAGAGGCTCTTCGGTCGGCAGATCAATTTGATTACAAGTATTTAATCGAATTTGCGAGAAGTTAGCTAAGCCGATGTTAAGAGCCCTAAAAGTGGTTGTTAACTAAGGCTCGCTCTATACTTGTCGGGATTCGTTCAAATATTCTCAGGAAAAAAAATGACCCAACCCTTGGCCATTATTTTTGGCGGTTCACGCGGTATTGGTGCAGCTTGTGTCGAGGCACTCGCGCGCGATGGTTTTCGTGTGGCGTTTACATATGTGACCAAGCCATCTGAGGCGCAGGCATTAGAAAAAGCCGCTTTGATTAAAGCTTATGCAGCAGATGTGCGAGACCCTGCTGCAGTCAAGCAAGTATTTGCCAACGCAGAGAAAGACTTTGGGACACGTCCCCAAGTGGTGGTGGCCAATGCGGGGATCAACAAACCCTATTTACCCATCGGGCAGTTCAGCCATGACAATTTCCGCGAACTGATGGACGTCAATGTGTTTGGTGCGTTTAACGTGCTGACCGAGGCGGCGCGTGAAGTGTTGGACGGCGGTTCAATTATTGGAATTACCACCTCGATGGTGCGCAATGCAGTGCCAGGTGGGGGTGCCTATACGGCGACTAAAGCGGCAGTCGAGGGACTGTTGCGCTCCATGGCCAAGGAGTTGGCGGTGCGTGGTGTGCGCGTTAACGCCGTAGCACCCGGTGCAGTCGATACCGATTTGTTTCATTCGGGCAAAACCGACGAGGCCAAGCAGCGCGCGGCCGCAGCAAGTCCGTTTAATCGGATTGGTTTACCGCACGAAGTTGGTGATGTCGTGGCCTATCTCGCCTCTAGTCGCGCCTCATGGATTCATGGTCAGATTATTCAGCCGAATGGTGGCTTGATCTAGCGCACATTCTAAAGAAGCCAAACTCGTTAAAGTTTGGCATCTTTACTTTTGCTACATTTTCCCGGGCAACCATGTCACGATTTGAGGAAACACCATCAATAAGAGTGTGAACAGAATAATGATGACGGCATAAGGCAGTGCCCCCCACATGACATCGCTGATCGTGCCTGAGTCTGAACGAATCCCATGCACAACAAATAAATTCATCCCTACTGGGGGTGTGATGAGTCCAAGCTCGCACATGAGGATAATAAATATTCCAAACCAGATGGGATCAATCCCTAACGCAATCGCAATGGGATACGTCACAGGAATTGTGGCAACCATCATGGACAACACATCCATGAACATACCTAAAAGTAAATAAAACAAAATTAAACCAAGAATCAGTCCAGTAGATGACAGGCCGAGGCTGGTGACCCACTTTGTCATGATTTCGGCGACACCGGTCAGACTGATGGTGAGATTTAAGATAAAGGCTGCAGCGATGATCAACAGGATCATGCCGGAGACACGGGCGGTAGAAATAAAGCAGCCACGTAAAAGAGGCCAGCTTAAACGACCTGACTTTACGACAAAGAAGAGCACGGTCGTGACACCTAGGGCGGCGCTTTCAGTAGCAGTCGCAATACCAAAATATAAACTACCCATTACGACACCAAAGACGATCAGTGGCGCAATGAGATGCTGAGAAACGATGAGCTTATCTTTAAAACTGACTTTTTCTTCACGTAGCGTGTTGCCGCTGAGGATGCTCGTGATTGCGATGTAAAGCATGAAAGACGCCGTCAATAACAGCCCAGGAATAATACCTGCCACAAAGAGTTTACCGATGGAGTTGTTAGTCAACGAGCCATAGATGATCATGTTGACACTAGGTGGAATCAAAATGCCGAGTGTGCCACCTGCTGCAATCGTCCCCAGTGATGGACGAATCGGATAGCCACGTTTCATCAACGAGGGGAGCGCGACCGTAGAGATCGTTGCAGCAGTCGCGACCGATGAGCCGGATGTTGCTGCAAACAAGGCACAGCTTCCAATGTTGGTATGCAACAGACCACCGGGCAAGCGACCAAACCATGCCGAGAGTGCGAGATACATACGATCAGCGATGCCAGAGCGCAAGAGCAACTCACCGAGCAACACAAAAAGAGGAATGGAGGTCAATAAGTTTTCATTCTGGACGCCCCAAAGAACAGGGGCGATCGAATTCATAAAAGGCATGCCGTACACGGCAATACCACCGACAATGCCGACAAGTGCCATTGAAACTGCAATGGGAATGCCGGCAATCATCATGAAAACCATAACGAAAAACGCGAGAATGATAAGTGTGGGATTCATGCTTTTTTCACAATCTCGTCAAGGTTTGAACGTTGCGCTAAATCATCGAGCTCTTCTTTGAGCTCTTCTTTTGCGCTTTTTGGTTGAAACTCAAGAATCAGTTCTTGCTGTTTACCTGTAAACAACAGATAGGTTGCCCATGCCGCAAAGCAAGATGACACGATTGCGAAAATAACTAAACCGGCATACCAAAGTGATTGGGGATAAATAAGTGGCGTGGCCCAAGGCGTTTGTGCCGTACTGCCATAGGTCACGGAGTCAAGCAAAACTTGTATGGTGACCCAACATAAAAATACAGCTAACGCTGCCAAACTAAAGGCAGAAAGCCAGTTCATCAAGGCTTTCAACCAGTCTGGATAATGTTGATGCAACACATCCACGCGGATGTGATTGCGTCCAAACACGGCTAGACTAAAAGAAATGGTTGACCCGATGGCCAACGCATAGCCTCCTAGTTCATCTACGCCCTGTAGAGAAACATTAAATAACTTTCGTGCAATTGTCTCGACTGTGACAAGCGCAACGAGCGTCATAAAGATGGTTCCGAACAAAATGCCCAGAATATTTTCAAACCGTGCTTTCATCATGATGCCTTAACTTATTTCACACCGACAATCGGTCCAACTGTTTTTTTCCAATCAGCAGAGCAGGTTGGATTGGTTTTGTCGCATACTGGTGCCCAAGCAGGAAAGGACACTTTATCGATGGCAGTCGAGACAAGCTTCAAATCGGCATCGGAGACTGGCACAGTTTTGACTTTGAATTTCTTGCCAGTAGTGCAGGGATCTGAGCCTTCGTTACAACGCAAAGCGTCATCGGATAGTTCTTTGGAGTACTTCCAGATGTCATTGGTCAGCTCGGTAAAGGCTGCTTGAAGTTTGACTTGCTGGTCAGGTTTCATGCGGTTCCAGGTCTTGAGTGAAATCGCATAGCCGTTCATGCTCATCTGAAAGCCAAGTGGCAACTGATGTGTCACGATCTCTGTCCATGCGGCTGAGTTGGCCGAGCTCGGTCCGGTCACTGCGCAGTCCACAACGCCAAGCGACAAGGCCTGGTGCACTTCGCTAAACGCCATTGGAACCGGAGTCGCGCCGACTAATTCTAAAAACTTGGCCATGCTCTGATCAGCGACGCGGATTTTCATGCCTTTTACATCAGACAATTGCGTAATGGGCTTTTTGCAGAAAATCATTTGCGGGCCAAAGGGCCAGTGACCCAGCAATTTGATGCCAAATTGTTTTTGCAGACGGGCATCCAAAGTGGGTAACCAAGCCTCGACTACTTTACGACTCTTTTCATAGTCAGGACTGCCGCCCACCAAGTCCATACCAATCAGTGCGGGCTCATCACGTGAGTTTTGTGAAAAACGCAGTGACACCATATCAAACAAACCGGCTTTCATGATGCGCAGTTGTTCAGTGTCCTTGATGCCAAGTGTGTCGAGGGGTTTGTATTCAACAGTAATTGGCAGACCTGTTTTAGCTGCAAGTTGTTCAAAGAAAGGTTGTTCACGATTTTTTTGAATATTGCCAGTTGCTAAAGGCTGACCGATCACTTTAAGCGTGATGTTTTGCGCCTGGACGACAGGTGCGGATAGCATCAGGGCACCAAGTGCCAACGGTGCAAGGTATGGGGTGAGATAGCGCTTAATTAAAGACATCATGAGCTCCGGAGATAAAAGAAATCATTGTCAGTAACCCATGGATCGAGGTAGGGTTGTGACAATGGCGGGGAAAAACATACAAAGAAATAGGACTGTGTACATCAACGCGACAAAGGGCCAGATATTGGCAACGAGTTCACGCATACGGATACCCGTGACACCACAGACCACGAACAGCACGACACCTACTGGAGGCGTCAACATACCGATCACGAGATTTAGAACAAACAAGAATCCGAAGTGAAGAGGATCAATGCCATATTGAAGTGCGATTGGGTGCAGCAATGGCACTAGCATAATGTAAGCGGAGTTGGACTCCAGGAACATGCCAACCACAAACAGCAGTAGGGCGACAAGAATCAGATAAACAAGCGGATCCTTTGTGAGTGCAAACAGCAGCGCTGAAAGTTTTTGAGGCATCAAATCCACAGTCATTAGATACGTAATGACAGAGGCAAACGCGATGAGGGCACCCACAACTGCTGTTGTGATGGCGGCTCTTACTAAAATGCGCGGTAAGTCTGAAATTTTGAGGGTGCGCGTGATAAAGAAGCCAAGAATCAACGCATAGATCACTGAAATAGCCGATCCCTCGGTTGCAGTAAAGGCCCCTCCGATGATGCCGCCAATAATAATGATAGGCATCAGCAACACGATTGCAGAGCGGCGTAGTTCTATGAAGAGTCTTTTGAACTGAAACGGTTCGCCAGTGGTTTCCCAGCCGCGTTTTTTGGCAATCCAAGAACACAGCAGCATGAATCCGATCGTAATTAGAATGCCTGGCACGACTCCTGCCATGAACATGCCACCGACCGAAACAGACGGTCCTGCCATAAAGGCATACACAATCATGGCGGCCGACGGTGGAATGATGGGGCCGAGGTTGGCGGCTGCCGCGACAATAGCCGTTGCAAAGCCTTTGTCATAGATTTTAGAAAGCGAGGGCACCAAAATCGCGGACAACGCACTGGCATCTGATACTGCGGTGCCTGATACCGTTGCCAGACCTGCACCCGACAACATGGTGACATGGGCTAAACCACCACGAACACGTCCCACTAAAGCGTTGGCAAAAGAAATGAGACGCTCAATGATCCCTGCTTTGATCATCAACTCGCCCGATAGCATAAAAAATGGAATCGCCATCAAGGGGAAAGAGTTGACTGAGTACATCATCCGCTGAGGAATGATGGAAATATCGATCCCTGAAAGCCAGATCGCGACGATTGCGCTCAAGCCCATTGCAAAAGCGATGGGAAGGCCCATTAAAGCGATGAGCATAAAGCCGACAACCACTAAGGTACTCATTCTGCGTCACCTGCTTGTTTGTGCATTTCACCAGTGACGGTGATGCGTGCCATATGCAAACCCGTACATAGCATCCCTAGGCCAACGGCGACAAAAAAATAGGCCACGCTGATATCAATCGTTGCCATTTGCTCATCCCATTGGTCTTTACACAACTCAATACAGGACCAGGCGATTGCAAAAGAAAGGGCGGCACATAAGGCTGCGGAGACTCTCTGAATGAGGCGCTGATGCTCGGGTGAAAACTTATCGACAAAAAGATTAATCCCGATATGCGCGCCTTGTGAGGCCGCTAGTGGGATGGCGAGAAACACGACCCATACAAAGGCGAGTCGGCCGGACTCTTCGGCCCAGTCAATCGACACGTTAAAGCCATAGCGCATGACCACTTGTGCGGAGACAATGCCGACCATAAAGATAAAAATCAGGACAACTGCCCAAATCAAAATCAAATCTAAACCTCGAAAACACTTACCCAACGGGGTTGTCGTGTCGTAGGTGGCTGGGATTGAATTCATCATTGGGCAGTCCAGAGCTTAGGGGGATTACTTTGAGGTTTCGGCAATCACTTGATTGACCAAGTCTGCGCCTGCACGTTTCTTGACGCTTTCAATGACCGGAGCAGTCATTTTGCGCATTTGTTCAAACGCCTCAGGCTGAATTTCCGTATAGGTCATTTTTGCTTTGAGATTATTCAAGGACTTGAGATCGTTTTCTGCGGCCAGACTGCGCTGATAGGCAACTGTCTTGGTCATGGCTTCGCGCACGGCCTTTTGATTAGCAGGACTCATCTTGTCAAACACGCGCTTGCTGGCAACGACGACGATAAAGTCAAAGAAATGTGCGGAGTTCGATAGATGTTTCTGCACCTCGGCGTAGCGATTGGCATCAATGACGGTGTAAGGATTTTCCTGACCATCGACCACTTTTTGCTCGAGTGCAGAATAGAGTTCTTTGACGTCCATCGCGATAGGGTTTGCACCCAAGGCACGGAAGGAGGCTAGGTGCGTCTCGTTAGGCTGCATGCGGATTTTCATGCCCTTGAGATCGTCGACCGTTTTGATCGGACCTTTACTGTTTGTGATGTTGCGCATCCCAAGCTCCATCCAGCCGAGCACAACAAAACCTTTGTCCAGCAATTTTTGATCAATGGCCTTGCCAACGGGGCCATCAATGACACGGTAGGCGGCTTCGCGATTTTTAAAGACAAACGGCAAGCTCACCGCTTCGATTTCAGGCGCGATGCGGGACATGAAAGAAGCACCTACCCAAGTCATGCCGAGTGTGCCCGCGCGCACGCCATCGACGTTTTCCTTAGCACCACCCAGTTGCATCGCGGGAAATACATCCACTTGCAGTTTGTTGTCCGTCAGGCGAGCAAGCTCGGCTTTGAATACTTTATCTACAGCAACGCTGCTGGGGTGCGAGGTAGCAAAGTTGCCCGCGATTTGCAGTTTTTCTTGTGCGCTCGCCTGGAGGCATGTTGCCGCTAACAGGAGTGTTCCGATTGCAGTACTCAGTAAGGTTTTAGTTGTACTTGGCTTCATGATGTGTCCTTTTGAGAAGGGTTAAATGCGTTGATGACCATTCGCGAGCAACGTCGCGATTGATTGGGGGAGTCCTGCATTGGGTTTAAGCGGTGGTGGCGCAAAGCTCCCCGCTCGTGTCTGACCGGCATTGAGGCGAACTAAAGACTCTACCTGTCTGACGGCGCTCGAGACGCCATCCACAACAGGGACTGGGAGTTGGCCGGCCAAGCTGCGGGCGAGTCCCGCCAACGGTGCACCCGCCAAAATAATCACATCCGCACCGTCCTCGCTGACACAGAGATTGGCGGCAGCCAGCAGACTAGCGGCTTTGTCTTGTTGAACGGAACCGATATTCGGGAGGGGTTCTTCGAGGCTGCGTATACTGACCAAGCGCTCGCTCAAGCCATAGGCGTCGACGGTCTCGGCATACCAAGCCTTGATGCGCTTTGAAATCGCGACGATGGAGATTTTGTTGCCGAGCAGGCAGGCGCTCGCCAGTGCCGCTTGCGTTAAGCCCACGACCGGGCAGGGCAGCACTTCCTTGAGACCTTGCAAGCCGGGATCTCCAAAGGCGGCGACAACAACGGCATCGTATTGGCCTGCGTGATCACCGGCCAATTGCGCGGCTGCGTAGGCACCGATCATGGCTTCGAAGCGGGTCTCGATGTAGGCGACTCCAAAGGCAGCGGTGACAGTTTGAATCTGGGTGTCAGGGCTGGCCGTGCGCTTGGCCTCGGTATCAATAAGGTCTGAGACGCTCTGAGAAATATTCGGATTGATGAGTAGGATTCGCATCTTCTGCTCCTAGCGACCGGTTGTCATCAAGGTGGGTTTACCGCAGGATAAAAACCGTCCTTTACCCAGACGTGGGATGAAATGCTGACCATCCCAAACGACCTCACCCCGACTCAAGGTCATCGCGGGCCATGCCTTGAGCTCCATCCCTTCGTAGGGCGTGTAGTCGACGGCATGATGCAAGGCACTGTTTTGAATCGTGACGGGCTTTTCGTCCCAGATCACAAGGTCGGCGTCCGAGCCAGGGGCGATGGTGCCCTTGAGAGGATGCAGTCCGTAAGCCTTGGCGGGATTGGTCGAGGTCAGCTCAACAAACTTGGTGAGCGAAATACGACCACCCAGCACACCCTCTGAATACAAAAGGGGCAGACGCGTCTCAAGACCGGGGATGCCGTTGGGAATGTGTCTGAAGGCGACTTCTTCACCCCCAGGCTTTTTGCCCTCAGGGCTTTCGTAGCTAAACGGCGCATGATCCGAGGAAAACACTGAGAACAGACCATCGCTCAAGGCATTCCAAATGACTTCCTGATTTTTACGATCTCTGGGTGGCGGGCTACAAATACATTTTGCACCCAGGTAGCTGTTATCGATCCCTAGGTCTTCAGCCGTCAGAAATAGATACTGGGGACAGGTTTCGGCAAAAATCTGCAAGCCGTGACTGCGCGCCCAGCGGATTTGTTCGACGGCCTCTCGACCCGAGACATGCACAATCAAAATAGGGACGTCTACCAGTTCGGAGAGTGCAATGGCACGGTGCGTCGCCTCGCGCTCGACCAGCATGGGTCTGGAATGTGCGTGAAAGCGGGGGGCGGTCTGGCCGGCGGCCTCGAGCCTGCGGGTCAGCCATTCAATACAGTCGGCATTTTCTGCATGAATCATCGCCATCGCGCCGTGTTGCCTGGCAACCGACAGCACATCGAGGATCTGCCCATCATTGAGCTTGAGATCGTCATAGGTCATATAGATTTTGAAGGAGGTATAACCCTCGGCGATCAGTGCGGGGAGCTCTTCGTTCAAAACCGTGGGCGTTGGATCGCTCACAATCAGGTGAAAGGTGTAGTCCACATGGGCACGGCCATCCGAACGCTGGTGATAGTCTTTGACAGCGTCGCGCAGGGATTGCCCTTTTGCCTGCGCAGCAAAAGGAATGATGGTTGTGGTGCCACCGCAGGCGGCCGAACGCGTGCCGGTCTCAAAGTTATCGACCATTTTCATGGGAGCTGGCATGGGTTGATCTAGATGACAGTGGGCATCCACGCCACCGGGGGTGACCACGCGACCGGCTGCATCAATCGTTTTGTGCGCATCCGGTAAATGACTGCCCAACATGACAATCTTGCCATCCTTAATGCCGATGTCGGCCATAAACACATCGGAGGCCGTAGCGACTTTCGCGTTCTTGATGACTAAGTCGAGGGTGTTACTCATGTCAAACGTGCTCCAAATTCATTGCGTTCTGCGCGAATTGCCCCAAAGTGGGGCAGTAGATTGTCAACATTAGTGCATACATCACATTATGGTGCACTTGCAAACATTCCTTGTATAAATAGCTCGTCGTTGTCTCTTCTGGCACATCACTTGCTTGTGTATTCTCTAGCAAGACACGTGCCAGTATTTATCATTTTTGATTTATTGGTGCTGGCATAATGTTTACAATAACGTAGACATTAAAGTCAACAGCAAAAAAGGACAAGTATGCAAAAGGTGATTCGAATTGGTGTGCTCACCCCTTCATCCAATACCGCGCTTGAGCCTCTCACAAATGCCATATTGAGTGGGTTGCCCAATGTGCATGCCCACTTCGCACGCTTCCGTGTGACGAATATTTCCCTTTCAGATCAAGCCCTTGGACAGTTTGATGACAGCAATATCCTAGCGGCAGCCGAGCTGTTGGCGGATGCCAAGCCCGATGTAATTACTTGGAGCGGCACCTCTGCAGGCTGGATGGGCTTTGAAAAAGATATTTCGCTATGCGAGAGAATTACGGCACGCACGGGTATACCCGCATCGACAGCGGTATTGGCATTAAATGAATTGCTTGCGCTCAAGCACGTCAAGCGCTTGGGGATTGTGAGCCCCTATACCGAGGACGTTCAGCAGAAAATTGTTAGACAATATGCTTCGGCCAATATTGAGGTCGTAGCTGAAGTCCATCATGATATTTCCGTGAATTATGATTTTGCACTGGTCGAGCCCGACACGATTGAGAAAGATTTACACACAGTCAGTCAAGCTCAACCTGAAGCCATCGTGACCTACTGTACGAATTTACGCGCAGCGCAGCTTGCGGATCGTTTCGAACAGAGGAGTCCAGTCGTACTGCTTGATACGGTGAGTACAACCGTCTGGGGGGCGTTGCGTAAGGTGGGCGTTGATCCCTCTGAAATCAAAGGCTGGGGAAAGGTATTTAGTTGGGCCTAGTGGTCCATTTTTTGAAAACAAGAAAGGGATTTAGATGCAGTCAAAGGTATCTGCTCGGTTAAAGCGCGAAAACACGCAAGACGAAATGTATGAAAAGATTTACGTCGCCATCTTGGAGCATCGACTACATCCCGGAACAAAGCTGGTCGAAGAACGACTGGCTGAAATCTTTAAAGTCAGCCGTGCACGCGTGCGCGAGGTCTTGGCTCGTCTTGCGCACGAGCAGGTGGTGGACCTATATCCCCAGCGTGGTGCTTATGTTGCGCGGCCCACGATCGAGCAGGCGTTACATGTGTTTGAAGCAAGACGCCTGATCGAGCCCGAACTGGTGCGGCGTCTGATTGAAAATCTGACCCCTGAGCGGATCGAGCGTTTGCGCCAACATTGTGCGCTAGAACTCGAGGCCCGACGGCGAGAGGACAAAAGGCTGATCGTGCGTCTATCGGGTGAGTTTCACACACTGATGGCGGAGCTGGCCGGTAATCAGGCTTTGGCGCGTACCATGCGCGAGCTCTCGACCTTGACATGTCTCATTATTATTTTGTATGACGCACCAACTGCGTCGAGTTGCCTAGCGGATGAGCACAGTCTGATTGTTGATGCGATCGCGAAACGCGATATCGAAGGTGGACAGCGACTGATGCTCGAACACCTCAACCATATCGAGGGCAGCCTCAACCTGGAACCCGCTGATTCTGAGGTTGATCTCGCTAAAATTTTCTCCGAAGAATGAAAAAAATCGAATGAATATTCTGCTGATCAACCCAAACACCAGTGAGCATGTGACGCAACGACTGTTGACGCAGGCCAAGCTTGCGGTAGGTGAACAAGCGATTATTCATGCCTATACCGCACAGACCGGACCTGCCATCATCAGCAGCCGTTCAGAAAACGCAATCGCATTGGCAGAAATGCTGCGGTTGGCGGCGACGCATCAAAGCGGACATGATGTGTTGGTGCTGGGGGTTTCGATTGATACAGGATTGATGGCCCTGCGGGAGATGCTGGATATTCCTGTAGTGGGGATGGCTGAGGCTGCGCTAGTGACCGCAAGCATGCTCGGCGGCAAGATCGGTTGTCTCACGCTTGGCGCCTCGATGGTGCCTGTCTACGAAGAGCTCACTGCCTCCTACGGTTTTGCGCAACGTGTCTCGACATGGCGGGCCATCGAGGTGCCAAGTGCTTTTAGTGTGACCGATGCCGATCCGCTGGTTGCCCAGGCCTTAATCCAAGCCTGTGAACAGCTCGTGCAACAAAATGGCTCAGACGTCATCGTGCTGTGCGGCGCAGTGCTCGCCGGTTATGCGCGGCAGGTTTCTGCTGCGGTGGGTGTGCCCGTGGTGGATCCGATGCAGGCGGCAGTGTTGCAGGCCCTGACGGTCGCGCGGATGCATCCTTCGAAACAGCAGTCAGGAAGTTTTGCCCGTCCCAATGGTCGTATCCTTAATGGTGTCGACGCAAACATTACACGCTTGTATCAGTCACCTAAATCGGGAGCTTGAGATGGATCGCAGAGAGTTATATGGTTACCGTGATCAGCGCCCTGATCCAAAGTGGCCAGGCGGTGCAAGCGTCGCGATCAATCTCGTGGTGAATATCGAAGAGGGCGCTGAGCTTAGTCTAGCGGATGGCGACCCCTCGAATGAACCGATGCACGAAGTCACGAGTAAAGTCGTGTCGCAACCTGACCTGTGCCGAGAGTCGCATTTTGAGTTTGGTTCGCGTTTAGGCTATTGGCGCGTGATGCGCGAGCTTGATGAAGCTGGTGTCAAAGTCACCTTAAACGCGTGTGGTCGTGCTGCAGAGCGCACGCCGGAGTTGTTAAAAGATGCCGTCGGCCGTGGACATGATCTGTGCGCGCATGGCTGGTTGTGGCAATCTCCTGCCGGTATGTCAACCGCGGACGAAGAGTCGATGATGCGCCGTACCCTCGATGCCATCGAGGTTGCGAC
>CAMDFD010000034.1 GCA_945897365.1 Bordetella parapertussis
ACGCCTGAGGAATTCAGCAAACTACTACAAAGCGAAGTCACGAAGTGGAGCAAGCTGATCAAAGAAGCCAACATTCGGATCGAGTAAACATGAAGATTCAAGACGTCACGCTCACGCTTTTTAGCTGGGACGATATCCCTTCCACCAGCTACGGCGCGCATACGGGCCGTTTTGCTGGTGAGAGCAAGCTCGGCTTATTGGCGATCACAACGGATCAAGGTATCACCGGACATGCTTTTTTGGGCTCTGCTTTTTTTCCAGCAGATATGGATGGCGGCAGTCTGATTCGTTACCTCAAGCCGATTTTGCTTGATCAAAATCCTCTTGACCGCGAACGTCTCTACAAAGCCATGTGGAAACGTGTGCGCACCACCACCGCGCGTTCGATCGGCGCGGTGGATGTCGCGCTTTGGGATATCGCAGGTAAAGTTGCAAACCTGCCGATTCATCAGCTGCTTGGCTCGTATCGCGATCGCGTCCCCGCTTATATCAGCTCGGCAGTGCTCGCAAGTCCGCAAGCCTATGCAGACGAAGCCCAACATTACAAAGCCCTCAATTTAGCTGCCTACAAAATCCATCCGCCGCAAGTGTGGCGCGAGGACATTAAGGTCTGCGAAGCCGTTCGCAAAGCCGTCGGTGATGAATATGTATTGATGCTGGATTCGGTCTGGAGCTATGACTATCCGCAAGCGCTGCGTGTGGGACATGTCATCGAAGAGCTCGATTTCTATTGGTACGAAGATCCTTTGGCCGATGCGGATATTTACAACTATATTGAGCTCAAAAAACACTTGAGTATTCCAATTATGGCGACCGAGTATCCCGCAGGCGGGCTTGATTCATACGCGCCTTGGATCAAAGAGCGGGCGACTGATTTTTTAAGAGGTGATGTGGCGGTAAAAGGCGGCATCACCACGTTGATGAAAACCGCGCATCTTGCCGAGGCGTTTCACCTGAACTACGAAGTCCATCACGGTGGGAACTCGCTGAATAACTTTGCAAATTTGCACGTCATTATGGCGTTGCAAAATACGGAGCTCTTCGAGGTCTTGCTACCGTCTGAGTCGCAAAAGTATGGGCTACTGCAGGATCTTGAGATTGATAGTCAGGGAATGATTCATGCCCCGACAGGTCCGGGTCTAGGTGCTCAAATCGATTTCGATCTAATCAAGAGAAAAACTCTGGGTGTATTGAGCTAGTCAAAAGTGGTTATTGACTCGGCTCAAACTGTCGCCACAAGCAACTGCCCTTGACCGCTTTATCCAGTGTCGCCAGATATTCCTCGTGCGCGAGTAGCTCCTCGGCGCTAGGCAAAATCACGGGTAAGCCGAGCGCGTCCTGCTGATGCCCGCGGGCCTCGGCACTTTCTTTTTCGGGTACATCATAGGTATCGATCATTAGGCTGTCTTGACCGCGCGTCATGGCGAGCCATACCTCAGCGAGTAGCCGCGAGTCAAGCAATGCACCGTGCAAGGCACGATGGGCATTGGAGATACCGTAACGCTCGCACAAAGCATCAAGCGAATTGCGCTTGCCCGGGTGCAATGTCTTGGCGTGAACGAGTGAGTCGGTCACACCACTGCAAAACTCGGTCACCGGCTCACGACCAACTTTGGCGAGTTCGGCATTTAAAAATTTCAAGTCAAAGGGTGCGTTATGGATAATTAACTCAGCACCTTCGATGAACTGTAAAAATGCGTCGGCTTGATCTTTAAAACGAGGCTTGTCCGACAGAAAATCCGTCGTCAAGCCGTGCACCCCTAGCGCGCCAGGATCACTCTCGCGATCAGGATTGAGGTAGGTGTGATAATGATTGTCGGTGACACCACGATTGAGCACCTCGACAGCACCAATCTCGACAATGCGGTGCCCCTGAGCCGGATCGAGTCCAGTCGTTTCAGTATCGAGAATGATCCAACGCATGGGTGCAGTCGCCGTAAAAGAGGTGTGAGTGTTGGTGTGGCTTAGATGTTCATTTTAGCGCGGGCTTCTTCGACCCCACGATTGGCAAGCAGGTCTGCGCGTTCGTTGCCTGGATCGCCGGCATGACCTTTGACCCACTGCCAGCGAATCTCGTGCTTGACGACTTCATCTGACATCAACTGCCAGAGATCCGCGTTTTTGACGGGCTTTTTATCGGCGGTTTTCCAGCCTCGCTGTTTCCAGCCATGGATCCACTCGGTCATGCCTTTCATCACATATTGAGAATCGACATGTAGAGTGACGTTGCATGGACGCTTGAGCGCGCGCAACGCCTCGATGACAGCCATCATTTCCATACGGTTATTTGTGGTGAGGGCCTCACCGCCATGGAGGGTTTTCTCGACGTGTCCGAGCTTGAGCAAGACGCCCCAACCACCTGGACCGGGATTACCTTTGCAGGCGCCGTCAGTCCAAATTTCTACGTTTTCTTTAGTTTGCATCATTCGCTTTGTGAGAGACAGTCTTGTTTACTTTTTTGTCGAAGTTGAATTTTGTTGCATGGCCACGCCGGCGGCACGGCGCGCACTTTGCTGAACGGTCTTGCTTTTCCATTTGGGTTTGAGCAGGGTCATCCCATGGACCCGCTTGACGGCCGAGACTACATAGACCGCTCCAAAAGAAGGCCACCAACGATCACCTGCGGACTCGAAAAAAGCCGTACGCTCGAGCCACTTTTCAGTGCGACAGGGCGGTATATAGCAGCCAAAATGGCCTAACTCTATCTCAAAAGACAGTAACTTGAACCAATCCTTCAATCTGGAGAGAGAAACATGCTGATGCACTTCGGCGGGTAACCAAGGCTTGAGGAGGGGCGCACGTTGACGCAGTCCCCACAAACTCCAAGGATTAAATCCGGAAATGACGACCCTTCCCTCGGGCACAAGCACACGTTCGACCTCGCGCAATACCTGATGAGGGTTGCTTGCCGTCTCTAAAATGTGCGGTAAAACGACTAAATCCATGCTTTCTCGGTCAAAAGGCAAAAACTCTGGCTCAGCGCGCACGACACCTGCCCAATCATAGATTTGCTGGGTTTCTGGGATGACTTGACCTGCAAAGGCTTTAAAGGGCATTCTGTTTGCGCGTAGCAGATCGAGTTCGGGCAATCCTATCTGTAGCGCTCGGTAACCAAACACGTTATCGACCATGCCATCAAAGCGTGTTTGCTCCCAATTACGGACATATCGACCCGGATCGGTGTTTAACCACGCACTCAGACTTACAATGGCAGATTCTTGTGTAGACACGCTGTTCCTGAAAAAAAATATAAATGCCCGCTTACTCAAACCTGCATTGCTCCGCCAAAGGCAGCACAACGCCTCAACAAACGACAGAGATCGTTCCTCTGAACGCGTTTAGCGACAACTATATCTGGCTGATCACCAATGGCAAGGATGCCATAGTCGTTGACCCGGGTCAGGCTGGACCTGTGCAACAAGCGCTTGCCGAACGCAATTTGCTGCTCACCGCTATTTTACTCACCCATCATCACCAAGACCATGTTGGCGGTGTCGCTGACCTTGTTTCTCAGACTGGAGCTATGGTCTATGGTCCTGCGGGTGAGGTATTACCGCTCTGTGATGTGCCCTTGGTCGAGGGCGATGTCGTGTCGGACTCCAGCATGCCACTCTCCCTGTCGGTCCTCGATGTGCCGGGTCATACCGCCGGACATATTGCCTTTGCAGGTGAGATCGCAGGTCAGTCGGTCTTGTTTTGTGGTGACACGCTGTTTGCAGCGGGTTGCGGTCGACTATTTGAAGGTACGCCAGCCCAGATGGAGACCTCCCTGGCCAAGCTTGCCGCCCTGCCCGCCAATACGGCGGTTTACTGTGCGCACGAATACACGCTATCAAATATGCGCTGGGCTCGTGCGGTCGAGCCCACCAATCAACACCTCCAACATTGGCAAGCTCTCGCTGAACAACAGCGTGCCCAAGGTCAACCTACATTGCCAAGCTCGATCGGACAAGAGTTGTCCTGCAATCCTTTTTTACGCGCCCGACAGCCTGACGTCGCACATGCTGCTGCTGCCTGGGCCGAGCGTGCCCTCAACTCGCCGGTCGAAGTTTTTGCCGCACTTAGAGAGTGGAAAAACAATTTCCGTTGATGTTGATGCCTAATATTCAAGTATTTTTCACGCGTTTTTTCCTCTTGGTGACTGTCTTGGCGCTGGCAGGTTGCGCCGGGCTGTCCGGGACGGGCTCTCGCGAGGGTGCTCAGGACACGTCGATGACGATCGACTTAACCGTCCCAGCACCCGACGCCTGGGAGCGTATTCGCCGGGGCTATGCCATCCCCAACCTCAACACGCCCCTGGTCGACAAGTGGACGGCCTATTACGCCAGACACCCTGAGGCGATGAACCGCATGGCCAACCGCGCGGGCAAATATCTGTATTACATCGTAGAGGAAATTAATCGTCGGGGCTTGCCCACCGAACTCGCCCTCTTGCCGTTTGTTGAAAGCGCCTACAACCCAATTGCTTACTCGCACGCAAAAGCCTCTGGCCTGTGGCAATTTATCCCCAGCACAGGCACGCAATTCAAACTGAAACAGGATTGGTGGCATGACCAACGGAGGGACCCGATCGCTTCGACCAACGCTGCCCTCGACTATCTTGAGTATTTGTTCGAATTTCAAGGCGACTGGTATCTGGCACTTGCCTCCTACAACTGGGGCGAAGGCGCGGTTCAGCGCGCGGTCAAGCGAAATGCTGCAGCTGGCAAACCGACGGATTATCTGTCGCTCAATATGCCTGCCGAAACGCGTAACTATCTGCCTAAATTGCAAGCGATTAAAAACATCGTCGCCGATCCTATAAAGTACGCAGTGGTGCTACCCGATGTCGACAACTCCCCGTATTTTGTCGCGATCAAGCAAACCGTCAATATCGACTATGCCCTAGCCGCCCAATTCGCCGAACTGCCGTTGGAGGACTTTCAGGCACTGAACCCCTCTTTCAACCAGTCCGTGATCTCCGTCAAGGAAAACCACTCCATCATCCTGCCGCGCGACCGAATCGCCATCTACAACAAAAACCTTGCTCAATATCGCGGTGATCTGACCTCATGGAGAACCTATGAGGCACAAGAGGGTGAAAATTTAGCCGCTATCGCGAATAAATTCGGCGTCCCTGAGGGACGTTTACGCCAAGCAAATCGCATTTCCGGTAACGTACGCCTCTTGAGCGCTCAGACACTGCTCATTCCAGGCCCAAGCGGCGAAGGCATTCGTCTCAGTCCCGCCGACAAGACTTCGTTAGCGCAAGCAGGCCAAAGCAACACAGCACGTGCAAAGATAACCTCCACGCCTAGTCGAACGGCGACGAACGCCTCGACGCTTACTCACACCGTTCGCTCTGGCGATACGTTGGGCAGCATCGCTCAACGTTACAGCACGACGGTGGCCGCCATTCGCGCGCTGAACAACTTAAAATCGAATAATCTGCGGGTAGGCGCTAGATTGCGTATACCAAACTCTAGGAACCGCATCTAGTTGAGTCACTCCAGCAATGATGACCGTTAATTTTTTTTAATTTTTTATCTTTAGGACTAGTCCATGGGCTTTCTATCTGGCAAACGTATCCTGATTACTGGCGTTATTTCCAATCGCTCGATCGCCTATGGCATCGCAAAAGCCTGTCACGAACAAGGTGCAGAACTCGCCTTTACGTTTGTGGGTGAACGTTTTCAGCAACGTGTCACTGAGTATGCCGCAGAGTTTGGTAGCTCAATCGTCTTGCCCTGCGATGTCGGCGATGATGGCCAGATCGAAGCCACCTTCACCGAACTTGTCAAACACTGGGACGGCCTCGATGGACTCGTGCACTCGATCGGTTTTGCGCCTCGCGAAGCGATCGCAGGCGAGTTTTTAGATGGACTCTCGCGTGAAGCCTTTCGGATCGCGCATGACATCTCCGCCTACAGCTTTCCTGCCCTCGCCAAGGCAGCTCGTCCGATGATGCAGGGTCGCAATGGCGCACTGCTAACGCTGACCTATCTGGGCGCTGAAAAAGCAATGTCCAACTACAACACGATGGGTCTGGCTAAAGCCTCACTCGAAGCCTCGGTACGCTATCTCGCGTCCAACCTCGGCCCGGAGGGGATTCGCTCGAATGGTATTTCAGCGGGACCAATCAAGACCTTGGCTGCCAGTGGAATCAAGGACTTTTCAAGCATCCTCAAAGTCGTCGAAGCCAATGCGCCGCTACGTCGCAACGTCACCATCGAGCAAGTCGGTAACGTCGCCGCCTTTTTGCTGTCCGACCTCTCGGCCGGTGTCACGGGCGAGATCATCCATGTCGACTCTGGCTTTTCAAATGTAGTGTGTGGCCTGATTGACTGAACTCACCGCTTGAGCCTCATCACCGCATTCCAGTGAGATGCATCAATAACGCTCCGACCGCACCGGCCCCCAAAATCAAGAAAACGGGGTTGATGCGCGTACGGAGAAGCAAACCAAAAGTCACGAGTGCAAGAGTAATGGTCAAGGGTCCGACCAGCGAGGCCTTGGCGACAGCATAGACGCCTGAGCACATCAAACCGATCGCAATCGGCTCCAAAGCGCTTTGCACGGCTCGACGCCAAGGGCGTTCACCGATTCTGTTCCAAAGACGCCCTACCGCTAAACACAAAATGCTTGAGGGTAGAAAGAACGAGAGCAATACGACGCCCGCGCCCAGCAGTCCTGCAATTTGAAAACCAAAGACCAATACCATCATCATATTGGGGCCCGGTGCGAGCTGACCCAAACTATAAATATGTACAAAAGCGGTGTGATCGATGTTGAAACGCTGGGCCAAGATAGTCTGCATTTCAGGGAGCACTGCCGTGCCGCCACCGACGGCCAGCACAGACAACATCCCAAAGGTCATTGCGAGTTGTAGTAAAGCGCTCATTTAGAAGAAGCCTCCCCTTTGCGCGGGCGATAAAGAAACAAACCAATTGGCGCCATAATCAGCAGTACCGTCACTAAAGAGAGCTTGAGCACACTCATCAAGACAAAGGTCGCGATGATCATCGACAAGGAGCGAATATGCCGAAAATGCTGATCACCTATTTTGTAGGTAATAGAAGCCAAGAGACCCGTCGCTCCTGCAGCAATACCCGCCAGTAAAATATTCATGATCGGGTAATCTGCACCCTCGCTATACGCTACGCCCGTTATCAGCACAAACAAACCTCCCGGCAAGATCAAGCCGATGGAAGCGACGCATGCGCCCAAAAAGCCACGCAGCCGATCGCCTGCGAGGAGCGCGAGATTGACTGAATTTAATCCGGGCATGGTTTGACTGATCGCAAGCGTCGCCATGAACTCGTCTGGTGTCAGCCACTTACGCTTGTCGACAAGCAAAATGCGCTCATACGCCACGATGCCACCGCCAAAGCTTACGGCGCCAATCAAGAGAAACTCTCTAAAGAGGAGCCAAAGCGTCGTGGTTTGGTTCGACGTGGAATCACTCATTCCTGACTCCCGTAAACAAGCGCGGTCTTGGTGCTCCCTTCAACGAGCCACTCAGGGATCGCGAGCTGTAAATTTTTAAAAAACTTATCCGCGAGTTGATGGGCAGCGCCGTCGTCACGATTCGTTTTTTGGACCCGGTACGAAAACGCGAGCTCACCCACTATTGGCTCGCCTACGCTGCGCATCCAAATCGCCACATCGCAATGCGCACTCACGTTAGGTCCAAACACAATATTGCCAAGTGGCAGGCAAGCCTCGAGGATTTTATTTGCCTTACCACCCATAACCGAAATGGGTACTTCGGGCTTAAGTTCTAAACGTCCTAAATCAGGAAAGAGGCGTACGAGACTTCCCATTTCTCTCTCAAAAACCTGATCGATGGGTACGGAATCCATGATGACATTGTTGGAGTAAATCATCCGTGTCGTACCTGGTTTATCGCCGCGCAAAATTTCTTCTTTGAGACGCATTTTTGTTTTAAAGGCCGTATCAGGTGTTGGATCGTAGGCAATTGATGCTTGCAAAGATTTGGCACGGCACTTTAACGTAACCTCGCACCAATCGTCGATCCAAACGTTTTGTCGCGACTCACGTACTCGCAAGATTAAGTTATTTTTCCTGAAATCTTGCTCGGGCGTATCAAAAAAATAAACGCTACGCAGTCCCGTGTTGGCGTTATCAAGATGAAAAAAATCCACGCCCTCTTTCTGACAAAATGCCACAATCAGATGACTCAGTTGGGTAATACGACTGTAGCGATCAAGGCCTTGAGGTTTAAGCAATAGCTTGAACTCACGATTCGTAATCTTCTTGTCGAGTGGTATCGTCGTCATAGTATTCATAGAGTGAGTTGTGATATAAAAATTAAGTTAGATCGTTTTGAGTGGAAGACGTACGTGTTCGAACGCCTGCTTAAGCGTGTCGCAATACTGGGCAAAAGCATGCTCACCGACTAAACCAGAACGGCGCATTTTTTGAAGGACTCTTACATTCGCCTCACACAGAAAAACTTGAACGCCGCGTTTGTGTAAATCACTCACGACATCCTCGATGGACTGCAAACCCGTCGCATCAATAAAGGGAACTCGGCGCAAGCGAATCACGAGAGCCTCCGGATCGGTAGCAGTGTGTTTAAGTACACGCTCAACACTTTCGATTGCCGCAAAAAACATGGGGCCATCGATTTCATAGACCATCACACCCTCGGGGCGCTTAAAGTTCTGGCCGCCTGAAAACTCGCTTTCGAGAGTATCCTCTGCGATTTCGCGCGTTTCAACTGACGTGGCCATACGTCTGAGGAAATGAAAAATTGCTAGCATCACACCGATATTGACCGCGACTACGAGATCCACGAAGACTGTCAATAAAAAAGTGACAATCAACACAACGCGATCAGCGGTCGGCGCACGAAACAAAAGACGACCAAAATTGTGCAACTCACTCATATTCCACGCAACGACAAACAAGATCGCCGCCAAAGCCGCCAAGGGAATGCTTGAAGCGAGAGGTGCAAGCACCAAGAGGATCAACAAAAGGGTCAACACATGGACGATACCGGCTAAGGGACCCGTACCGCCGTTTCTAATATTGGTCGCAGTACGCGCGATCGCACCAGTCACGGCAAAACCACCAAACAATGGCGTCACGATATTGGCCACGCCTTGGCCGATGAGTTCTTGATCGGAGTTATGGTGCGTGCCGGCCATCCTGTCGGCAACAACCGCCGATAGCAGGGACTCGATCGCACCTAACATCGCAATCGTGAAAGCCGGCCCAACCAGACTGAGAACCTGCGAAACGTTCATATCGGGCCAGGCAAAAGAGGGCAACCCCTGTGGCACACCGCCAAACATAGACCCGATCGTAGCGACCCCGGGCAACTGCACCACTGCCTGAAAAATAGTCGCAAACACCATCGCCAATAATGGACCAGGGATGCGTTTAAAAAATTTAATTTTATTGGTGAACAATACGATTACTAAACTGAACGCTGCGATCAGCAATGTCGGCCAATGGGTCTGAGGCAATGCCAACAGCAACGACCAGACTTTTTCATGGAAATGATCGCCGCCCGTTTTAGGTAAGCCTAGGAAATACCCCCATTGTCCGACAAAGATGATCACCCCAATACCGGTCGTAAAACCAATAATGACGGGCGACGGGATGAACTTAATGAGGCCGCCCATTTTAGCCAATCCCATGACTAGCAAAATCATCCCGGCCATCAACGTCGCGACCTGCAAACCGGCGATACCGTACTTGGCGGTGATGCCAGCTAAAATCACAATAAACGCGCCCGTGGGCCCTGAGATTTGCTGTCGGCTGCCCCCCAATAACGTGACCAGTCCTCCACCAATGATCGCTGTGTAGATGCCTTGCTCAGGTCGCGCACCCGAGGCAATCGCAAACGCCATGGAAAGAGGCAACGCCACAATACCGACGATGAGTCCTGCCAGGATGTTAGGCCACCATTGACTGCGAGCGAACAGTCCCGCACGATACCCTTCTACTAAAGCAATCATAATTGTGCCTGCAATGGATCAATCGTGATAGCGCCGCAGACGAGAAGGTCAATGACAGCGCCGAAAGATCTGATTGATTATAGGGGCATGTGTCAGAGTCTTGATCTATCTTAAGAAAAGTGTTTACACAACCGTCGCCAAACTTGTCGTCAGCCAAATCGGCAAGGACTATACTCATATGGTCATCAACGCATTGCAAAAGACGCTGATGAATATCCACTCAATTCCTCATCTAAGGATCGCAGGCACCATGAACCTTCCCGAACTTTCTGCCCTTGAGTTACGTCGACTGATCGGCACTCGACAGATTTCCCCGGTTGAGTTGATGGAGGCCTGCATCACGCAGATCGAAAAGTACAATCCGGCGATCAATGCGATCGCCGCGACCGACTTTGAGCGCGCGCGCCAAACCGCTAAAAAAGCCGAAATAGCCGTCATGCGCGGCGAATCGCTAGGTTTGCTGCATGGCTTGCCCTTGGGTGTCAAAGATCTTCAGGATACCGCGGGTCTTTTGACGACGTACGGTAACGTCGGTTTGCGCGGCAATATTCCTGCAAAAGACAATAGCCTCATATCACGCCTGCGCCAAGCCGGTGCAATCGTGACAGCTAAAACAAATACGCCCGATATGGGCGCTGGCGCAAACACCCGCAACGCCGTGTGGGGCGCAACCGGCAACCCGTTTAATCCGACACTCAACGCTGGCGGCTCTTCGGGTGGCTCAGCGGCAGCACTCGCGACAGACATGCTACCCATTTGTACGGGTTCGGATACAGGCGGCTCACTCAGAATACCCGCGGCGATCTGCGGCGTGGTGGGGATGCGCCCTTCTCCTGGCACCGTTGGAAATGACACACGCGCATTGGGATGGTCCGTCATTTCGGTACTAGGTCCGATGGGACGCACTGTCGCAGATACGGCTTTTATGATGGCTGGATGCATCGGACGAGACGCCATGGATCCCCTCGCCTATCCCGTCGATCCGGCAAGTATTTGGCCGATGCGCCACATTGACCTGTCGACCTTGCGTATCGGCTATACCGAAGACTTCGGCGTATGCGTGGTCGATCAGGAAACACGCAGAGTGTTTCGCAAACGCATGGCCGCCATCGCGCCGCTCGTACAGGTGTGCGAACCAGTCGATCTGCGCTGTACCGAAGCAGATCGGGCTTTTGATGTGTTGCGCGCAGAAAATTTCGTCGCAGGCTTTTCTGACATATGGCGCAACAAACCTGAAACGCTCGGACCGAATATTTGCGCCAATATGGAAATGGCAGTGACCATCACACTCGAAGACCGAGCACGCGCGCACCTTGAACAGACACGCATCGCACGTCAGTTTGCGGCAGCCACTGAACAATACGATTTGATTTTGTCACCCGTAGTGCCGGTCACGCCTTTCCCTTGGACGCAACTCTATGCACCCGAGGTCGACGGACAAAAGATGAGAAATTATTATCACTGGCTCGCACTGACGTATGTCGTGACGCTCGCCACCAATCCTACGATCGCGCTACCTTGCGGACGTGATGAGCAGGGCATGCCGTTTGGCTTGCAAGTCACAGGTAAACTTTTCGAAGATGGTCGCTTGATGGCAGCTGCGCATGCACTTGAGCAGGCCTTCAGTTACGACTCCGAACTCAAGCGCGCCAAACCAGAGATGAATCAACTGCTAGAGCCTCACCCCGAGCTCAAATCAATCGTCACGCATCCTCCCGTCTATGAAGGACTTGTGACGGACCATCCAACCTCACCAGCGGTATAAAGTAATGCCGCCGGCAATGTCTTCATTGCGCTCTTGATCGGGGAGTGAACGGTATTTAGTCAAACGCGCGCCATCGTTGCCAAGATAGACATACATAATCTCTGCATCATCTTGGCCGCGCATATAGCGATAGGACCAGATCCACTGTCGATCATCACCCCAGTCGTCGCGGGTAATGTTAGCGGGAGGGCCGAACTCGCAGTGCACTCTCTCGCGCGTCCAGACCTCTCCGTTGCCTAAAATACTGAAGCTTTGTTCGTTCAGGATCTGTTGTGGCGCGCCGACGATCCCTTGCTTGGAAACATGCAGGGCATAGGCTGTTTCACCTTGGGGTTGCTGTGTCCACACCATACGCTTGCCTCCGTCTCTCGAAGGGCAAATGATATCAGGGCTGCCGTATTGCTTGATCACCTCGGTCACCGGCGTACCGGACTGCACGCTTGAAATCTGTGCGCAGCCAGACAAGATCAATGCAGAAAGACCAAGAGAAACCCAGCCAATCGCTTTAGCACACTGGTCTGCGGTGAAGGTACTCTGCAGACCAAACTTTTCTTTTTGAATCATGACAACCACCCATGGGGTCAAATTAAAACTCGAACATGTGTCCGCTTTTCGCAGCCTTGGTCCGGAGATAACCATCATTATGCTCGTTTGACGGATAGATGTGCGGCACGCGTTCAACGACCTCGATGTCGTGCTGCGCCAAAGCAGCAACCTTGGTGGGATTGTTCGTCATCAGTCTGACGCGGCTCACGCCCAACAAACGCAACATCTGAGCAGCCGGTAAATAGTTGCGTTCGTCCGAATCAAAGCCAAGATGTAAATTAGCATCCACCGTATCGAAACCAGAATCCTGCAGTTGGTAGGCGCGCAACTTATTCACCAAGCCAATACCACGGCCTTCTTGAGCGAGATACAAAAGGATGCCACTACCGACTTTAGACATCTCTGCAATTGCGCCGCGCAACTGATTTCCACAGTCGCAACGCAACGATCCAATCAAATCACCCGTAAAACATTCAGAATGCAAACGCACCAAAACGGGTTGCGTCGTATCGACATCGCCGATCATGACCGCAAGGTGTTCAATACCACCGTCTCGCGGACGAAATGCCACGACACGCGCGTTTTCAGCGTTTTCCAACGGGACTCGCGCCTGACTCACGAGCGTGAGAGCCTTGGCGGCGTTTTGAATATAGTCCAGAATGAGGCTGGCTTTGACCGACAAAATATCCGGTGTGCCGACACCCTCGACTATCAGCGCCGCTGGCAACAACCGTGAAAGCTTGGAGAGCGTCACACAAGATCGGGCGAGCGTATCGGCATCACTCAAGACAAGGCCAGACAAATCCGGACGCTGTATCAGCGCCGCAAGTGGATTGGCGAGGAACTCAATGATCGTTAAATCCAGCCCTTCGGGGTGCGTCACTACACAGGCTAAGCGGTCGGTCTTGTCAAGACCGAGCACATTGGCACGCGTGCCTGTCATGACAAGGCGGGGAGCGCTATGACCTTCCCGTGTCAGCAACCCAAGATGCTCGGGCGTCAGGGCTTCGGCAGCCAGCATTAAGAGGCTGGCATCGCCATCATGCACACGGACAATCGCTCCGCGGCGCAATTCAGAAATGGCACGGTCTACTGCAATGAGTGGATCAGAATTCGACAAGATAGGCTGGGCTAAAAGGTGAAGAGGCTTTAAAAAAACTTCGGCAATAAACCGCACAATCTAATATTATGACAACTCAAGGTAAATCCCTAATGGAATACACCTACTTCATTCTCAATTTCAGGGATTTTTAACTTTGGTTTCACCTACACCCGACTTTCACCTTCAGGGCGAGCAACCCCCCTCAGAGGCGCTTGCTCAGTGGAATCTGTTTTTAAAGGAATTCTTTAGTTCCGATTCTTTAGTTGTCGCACCCTTTCAGGCGCTTTTCGAGCCCCTCAGAATCAGTCAAGTAGATACGATGATGGTGGTCGGACAGCTCGGTCAAACCATGGATGGTCGCATTGCCACGGTGACCGGTCAATCCAAATACATCAATGGCCGTCCAGGTTTAACGCATCTGCACCAGTTGCGCGCCTTGCTTGACGCGGTCGTGGTGGGAGTCGGTACCGCCATCGCTGACGACCCTCAACTCAATGTCAGACTCGTTGGCGGTAAAAATCCAGCACGGGTCGTCATTGACCCAAAAGGCAAACTCAATCCTGAAGCACGGGTCTGGCTTGACGATGGCGCAAGTCGTTTATGGATCGTCTCTGAAGGTATTGAAGTCACCGCACCGGCAGGCGTTGAAATGGTCGCGCTCCCTGCGCTTGATGGACGCATCGCGCCTCCAGACATCTTGAGGTGCTTGCATCAACGCGGACTGAACCGCGTATTAATAGAAGGAGGTGCGGAAACGGTCTCACGCTTTTTGCAAGCGGGTTGTCTCGATCGACTGCACTTGATCGTTGCGCCCATTTTGATGGGTTCGGGTCGTGCAAGTCTCAATCTACCCGCGATCGAACATATGGATCAGGCACTGCGCTTGAATGTTCTCACGCACTTACTGGGCAATGAAATGTTATTTGATTGCGATTTGACTACGCAACGCATAAAAATTACTGTTTAACGTCTAAGACTGCGTCTGCAACCGCTCCAGCACCTCAGCAAAACGCTGAACTGTTTGCTCCCAAGTTGGCTGCTGCATCGCTGCACGTTTCGCGCCTTGAGAGAGGCGCTCACGCAACGCCTTGTCCTGCATCACTTCACGCAAAGCCTGCGTCAGACGCTGCACATCACCTGGGGGCACGAGCACACCTGCCTCTTGGGGTACGGTATCGGGGATCGCACCACCCGTTGTGCCAATGACAGGCAAACCGCGCGCCAACGCCTCGGCATAGGCCATCCCATACCCTTCAAAAAACGAAGCCAACACAAACACATCCGCACTTTGATAAAGTGCCTCTAATTCTGTGTCATTGACCGCGCCGAGCGTCCGGACGCGTTGCTGAAAACCAAAACGCTCAATATCACAAGCAAGCTGCACAGGCGCCTTGTCATCACGCATCAGATCACCCGCGATTGTCAGAGTCCAGGGCAGTGCCGAAAGAGGTTGCAAGGCTGCGAGCAACACGTCAAAGCCCTTGCGGGGCGTGACCGAACCCACCGACACTAGATGCAAGGTCTCAGAACCGCTCCCCTGAGCGAGTGCAGCACGCGCAGTCCCTGGACGGACAACATCAATCGACGTAGCAGCAACCGCAAAGAATTGCTCCAAATCTCTTGCAGTCGAAGGCCCAGTCACGATTACCTGTCTGACGTGACTGAGAGCCCGCGTCTCGCTGAGTCGAAAAGCTTCGGCTTGTAGTGGATGTATACCCGTCTCAAAGGCCAAAGGGTGATGCACCAAAGCAACTACCGGATGATGCTGCGACAAGTCCGCGACCGCCTCAGGTAAAACACCTGAGGCGAGACCATCGATCACAACGAGTATTCCTGCAGGCACCGCTTGCAAAAGCATAGCAGCGCGCGCGATGGTTTCCTCACTAGGATGGGGAAAGCCAACGCCTAAACTCAGCAGGTCGACCTGCCAGCCCAAGCTCTGCAAACCCTCGATGATGCGACGATCGTAGATATAACCCCCCGTCGGTGTTTCAAGCTCACCGGGAAAGGCAAAGACCAGTCGTTTCATGTTTTAGTGAATCGCGGCTTCGTACCAAGCACGGGCCACATGGGACTCGGAAATCGTCACACGGATGGCATGCAACTCTTTGCCATCTCGTCCGAGGCCGTCACTTCGCGCGGCCTTGGCCAATTGATCAAAAATATATTTTGTCAGAAACTCAGTAGTGGTGTTGATCCCCTTGAACTCAGGGCGCTCGTCAAGATTGCTGTAGTTCAAGGGTTTGAGCGTGGCCTTGAGGACATCGAGTGCACGGCCGATATCGATCACGATGCCGTTGGGATCGAGCTCTTTAGAAATAAATGCTGCATCGACCACGAAGGTCGCGCCGTGCAATGCCTGCGCAGGTCCAAAAACGTCTCCGCGAAACGAATGGGCAATCATGATGTGGTCACGGACTTCGACTGTAAACACGGCAACTCCTTAGGAAAAAATGGATCAAAAAGATGAAATCAAGGGTAACGGATCAGCTGACAAAGCACGGTGCTCTGACGGCCTAAAATTTCAGGTAAGCGTGCAGGTAAACTTGCGAAATCCACCGCGGGAGCCAGCAGTACATCGAGTCGCGCGTCCTGAAGCATCTTCAAGGCAGCGCTCAGGCGACGACGGTAAGTCCAGCGTGGCCGACGAGAAGCCGAAATATGACCGACCTGGCTGGATTGCAGTCTAAGCTGTCGACTATGAAAAGCGCCCCCCAGCGCAACGTTGACAACGCCAGAGCCATACCAGCTGAGTTCCAGAACGGTCGCCTCTTCGCCGGCACAAGCCAGCGACGTCGCGAGTCCGGCGGGATTGGCGCTGCAATGGATCACTACATCGCACTCGAGAGGAGCGGCTTCAGGCGGCGCAAAACTCACACCCAAGGCCTCAGCGATCCCGGCTCGCTCAGGGTTGACATCCACCAACGTCACTTCAGCACCTGGAAAATGTCCGCACAAATAGGCGACCAAGCAACCGACAACACCAGCGCCCACCACCACAATACGGTCACCTGGACCGGGGGCTGCATCCCAAACGGCATTAAGCGCGGTTTCCATATTGGCCGCCAATACGGCGCGGGATGCTTCCACACCCTCTGGAACAAGCATCACGGCGCTCGGTTCTGCCTGAAATACGGTCTGGTGGGGCATGAGGCTAAATACGAGTTTTCCCAAAAGAGAATCAGGTCCTGCTTCGACACGTCCCACGTTCGAATAGCCATACTTTACGGGAAAGGGAAAGGCGCCACCCATAAATGGGGCGCGCATCCGAGCGAACTCGCTCTCGGGAACCTGTCCGCGATAAACAAGTGACTCTGTTCCTCGGCTCAAGGCTCCAAATACCGACCGCACTTGAAGGGTCTCACCTGTCAAGCCGGCAAGCGTCTCCTCGCGTAACTCCGAACGCTCAGGTCCGACATACCAAAGCGCCTGAGCGCTAGTCGACACAGCTAAAGGGGGTTGATCTCTCACCACGCATGAGTCCTAGGTTTTAAATGTAAACAATCCGCTCTGACTTATACTAATAGAGCATTTCGCAGAGTATAAGTGAGCCAGAGGCCATCCCCTTGAAAACCTTTATGAATAACCCTTCTGCGCGTGCGATCTCCGCACGCCGCAGCCTTTTTTGTTTGCTTTCAGTCAGTTCAGCTTTATTCATGCTTTGGCTCATGCATGAAGCCCTCTCCCCCCAAGTACCAACAGCGTTGTACATCGCACTCCTGATCATGCAGGGGGTGACTTTACCTTGGATGGTGGTGGGCTTCTGGAATGGTTTGATTGGCCTCTTGTTGTACCAACTTTCGACTGGACCCACCGCTGCTGTCTTGCCGCGGGAAATGGACATCTCAGGGACTGAACCCCTAACAAGCTCCACGGCTATTTTGTTGAGTATTCGCAATGAAACGCCCGAACGCATCGAACGCAATCTTGAATCGATGCTCCACGGTCTCGCACAACCCGGGATTGGCGAACACTTTCATCTCTACATCTTGAGCGATACCAATGACCATGTGATTGCCGCACAAGAGCAAGCCTGTTTCGACGCCATGCAGCAACGCTGGAGTTCATGTATCGCGATCACCTATCGCTGCCGTACGGACAACATAGGGTACAAAGCAGGAAACATCGCAGACTTTTGTAAACGTTGGGGCACCCAGCACGATTTTGCACTAACGCTCGATGTGGACAGCTTCATGACGAGCGATTCCATGTTGCGCTTAGTGCGTATGATGCAAGCCAGTCCTCGTCTCGGGATCTTACAAGGTCTAGTCGTTGGACTACCTTCGACCAGTGCGTTTACCAGACTGTTCCAATTTGGCATGCGTCTGGGCATGCGGTCCTACACGATGGGTTCGGCTTTGTGGCAGTATGACTGCGGCCCTTATTGGGGACACAACGCCGTGATTCGCCTCGCTCCTTTTATCGAGCACTGCGAGATGCCCCTACTCCCAACGCGTGATGGTTCGACACGTCATATTTTGAGTCATGATTTAGTCGAAGCCGTGCTTATGCGGCGCGCCGGTTTTGAGGTGCGCGTCTTTCCTCAAGAGGATGAGAGCTGGGAAGAAAATCCGCCGACACTGACCGAGTTCATTCGTCGCGATCTACGATGGTGCGAAGGCAATTTGCAATACATTCATTTGCTAACCTTGCCCGGACTCAAGCTGATGAATCGTTACCAACTGGCTCAGGCGATTTTAATGTTCTTGGGTTCAGCTGCCTGGATCGCCATGCTGGTGCTTGGAACACTTGCGCTCAGTCTGCATACGAACGCTGCAGACTTTGCTCAAAGCACAGCGTCACTCACATTGTTGATCTGTACACTCTTGATGTGGTATCAACCAAAAATCGCAGGCGCTTTGGATGTCCTACTGCGTCCAGAAGAACGCGCGCGCTTTGGTGGTGGCTGGCGCTTTGCGTTAAATCTGAGCTTGGAGATGCTTTTCTCAATCTTGATGAATCCCATCTCTTGGTTGAATCAGACCATCTTTATGACAGGTCTGCTCTTCGGCAAAAAAGCGGGTTGGACAGCCCAGGCCAGAGACGATCACACCATTCCATTGTCGGTTGCAATCAAACAATTTTGGCCGCATACACTGTTGGGTCTGATACTGTCAGGACTTCTACTTGTCACCCACCCTGCAGTTCTGCCCTTCGCTCTGATATTTTTTAGTGGTCTGCTGCTCGCCATACCCCTTGCGGTCTTAACCTCACAACCTTGGCTAGGGCGGTGGATGATTTCACATCGCCTACTTTCCTTACCCGAGGAAATCAATCCGCCCGAAGCTTTAAACGCACTCCTTAAGTCCTCTGAGCGCTCATGAAATTTATACGCCTGTACTTGCGGGTGCTCGACAAACTGGGCTCGGATCGACGACTCGGCTGGATGCTGGCCTTGGCCAACGTCATGCTCGCCATGGCGCTTTTTGCGGAGCCGGTTCTTTTCGGGCGTGTGATCGACACGCTGTCTTCAATCCCCAGCGATCAACCAGCCGCAATTTGGGCGGGCGTCTGGCCTCTGTTATTGCTGTGGACTGGCTTTGGTTTATTCACCATTTTGTGCTCAACGCTGGTCGCGCTTTTTTCTGATCGTCTTGCCCATCGTAGGCGTCACGCAATATTCGGCGAGTATTTTGAACACGTGCTTCACCTGCCCCTTGCGCAACAGTCACGCACGCATTCCGGTAGGCTCATGAAAATCATGCTGCAAGGCACGGACACACTGTGGTGGCTCTGGTTGAGTTTTTTCAGAGAGCACCTGGCGGCCTTTGTGTCCTTGGTCGTGTTGGTGCCGCTCGCGCTCTATATCAACTGGCGTCTGGCTCTCGTATTGATTGTCTTGTGTCTGTTGTTTGGTGTGCTGACTCATTTCATCTTGAGAAAAACCCAAAAACTACAACAACAAGTCGAGAGCCATCATTCTGATTTAGCAGAGC
Organism: Bordetella parapertussis; assembly: GCA_945897365.1. GTDB lineage: Bacteria > Pseudomonadota > Gammaproteobacteria > Burkholderiales > Burkholderiaceae_B > Zwartia > Zwartia parapertussis_A. Next base: position 19,318 of record CAMDFD010000034.1, read on the forward strand.
TTGCATCAGATACGTTGGGTAATATCGCGCTTGTGCAAAGTTTTTCGCGCATTCAAACTGAAGTTAAAGCGTTGCATACGATTAGTCAACGCGTACTTGGTGCTCAACTTCCGGTTTTGTCGTGGTGGGCACTCGTCACAGTATTAACTCGCTCGGCCACGACTCTAAGCATTTTGTGTATTGTCATTTTAGGTGCATGGCTCTATACCAAATCACTCATCACGATCGGCGAGATCGTGACGTTTATTGCCTTTGCCGGCATGGTGATTAGTCGTCTCGAACAGATCGTGGCATTTGCCAACAAACTCGCGATGGACGCACCGCGATTAAAAGAGTTTTTTAGCGTACTCGATACTGCGCCTGAGATTCTGGATGCGCCCAACGCGATTGATCCTGGTCGTTGCGAGGGGAACATCGAATTTCACAACGTGAGTTTTTCTTATGATGGCAAACGATCCGCGGTCGACAAACTTAGCTTCAAGGTTGCGCCTGGTCAAACGCTGGCCTTAGTCGGCACCACCGGCGCTGGAAAATCCACCGCACTCAGTCTCCTTTATCGCGCCTTTGACCCCCAGTCTGGCACGATTACGATCGACGGTCAGGATATACGATCGTTTCAGCTGACTGCGTTACGACGCAACATCGGCGTTGTCTTTCAGGAGCCTCTACTCTTTAATCGCTCGATCGCGGAAAACCTTCGTGTCGGCTCCCCAGAGGCGACCGAGCCCGACCTCAGACAAGCCTGCGCACGCGCTCAAGCCTTAGACTTTATTCTGAAACAACCC
>CAMDFD010000035.1 GCA_945897365.1 Bordetella parapertussis
CACAAATGTTGCTTGAGCGTCGTGCCGATTTGGGTGCGGTCATTCTGCCCTCTCAACATCCCAATTTGTCCTCTGAGCCGATCGGACAGGGTGATTTGGTGGTGATTTTCCCTTATAGCCACCCTCTAGCGAGCCGGTCGATGCTGACAATAGAAGACTTGCTGCCTTATCCGCTGGTGTCCTATCGCAGTGAAACGCCGTTTGGCACACTCGTCGAGCAGATGTTTCAAGAGGCGGGGTACGTGCGGCGCGTGGCCATCGAGGTGAGCTCTCCGCACAATGCATGTACGCTCGTGAAAGCCGGAGGCGGAATCGCGATCGTGGATGAGTTTTCGGCTCATAGCGCGGCGGGTGACTTTGTCGTGCGTCCCATCGCGCATACGAAAACACTCGCCATTAATCTCGTTCAGTCCCGTTTTGAGCCACTTTCACAGCTTGCGCAAGATTTTGCGCACGTGCTTCGCGACACGGTCAAAGCGCAAGGTTTTACGATCCGGGAAAATTGAAAAGCTTGATTTATCCTATAACATCAAGTTATGGATGAATGATAAAAAAACAAGTGATGTTCTAAAGCAAGGAAGATAGCATTCAGTAGAAGGTACGCGATTTGGTGTGCCAATTATTTTCTACGGAGATGCAATGCCAGCCCCGCTTAATGCCCAAGGTGTATTCACGATTTGTCCGACTCCCTTTGACGATACGCTCAGGGTCGATACTGAAAGTATCAAGAGTTTGGTTGATTTCTTACTCGACACCGGCATTACAGGTTTGGCCATTCTGGGTTTTCTGGGTGAATTGCACAAGCTCTCCAACGCAGAGCGACGTCTGGTCACTGAAACCTTTATCAAGCATACAAAAGGCCGTGTCCCAGTCTGGGTCGGCGTGAGAGCCCACGGAATCACGGGGGCGATCGAGCAAGCCCAAGAGGCACAGGAAGCCGGTGCTGATGCGGTATTCGCAGCCCCCCTGGACAATGCGGGCGACGCACTCTTGTTTGACTACTACAAAGCCATCGCCGACGCCATTAAGATCCCAGTCGTCATTCACGACTTTCCTGACTCGTTTGGCACCGAAATCCGTCCAGAGGTTGTTGCCCGTCTGGGCAAGGAAGGGGGCGTCCATATGATTAAGATGGAAGAGCCGCCCGTCGGACCAAAAATTAGTCGTATCCGCGAGCTGGCGGGTGACGACGCCATGAAAATCTTTGGTGGCTTGGGCGGTATGTTCTTTTTAGAAGAACTGCAACGGGGTGCTGTAGGCACCATGACGGGCTTTGCCTATCCAGAAGTACTCGTAGAAATTTACAACCGTTTTGCCGCAGGTAATCATACAGGTGCCGCAGCGGTGTTTGACCGCTACTGCCCACTGATTCGTTACGAGTTTCAACCCAAACTTGGGCTAGCCTTACGCAAGCATGTCTATCAGCAACGTGGTGCGATCAAGAGCCGTGCAATTCGCGCACCTGGAATGAAAATTGATGCGTTAACAGTCAAAGAACTCGAGGCCACGATTGCTCGGGTTGGCCTGTCGGTCACAGCCAGAGGACGTCAAGCAATCAAAGCTTGAGAACGGAGACAAAAAGATGAATACAGGCACAACATTCGACGTGACGATTCGCAATGGTCGTATTTGCACCGCCAACGAAACCTATTACGCTGACATCGGTATCAAGGATGGCATTATCACAGCCATCGCAAACAGTTTGTCACCAGGTAAACAGGATTTTGATGCGGCTGGACGTTGGGTGCTGCCAGGCGGGATTGACAGCCATTGTCACGTCGAGCAGCTCTCTGGCATGGGGATGATGTGCGCGGATGATTTTTACAGCGCAACCGTCTCCGCAGCGTTTGGCGGTACGACCACGATCGTGCCCTTCGCCGCGCAGCATCGTGGCGACAAAATCCCCGAGGTGGTCGCCGATTACTCCAAGCGCGCTGCGCAAAAAGCAGTGATTGACTACGGGTTCCATTTAATTTTGGCAGACCCGACACCTGAAGCGCTCGAACACCATTTGCCCGAAGTCATTAAAAACGGTGTGACCTCGTTCAAAATTTACATGACCTACGATCGGATGAAACTTGATGACTATCAGGTTCTCGATGTGCTGGAGTGTGCGAGCAAAGAAGGTGCACTTGTCATGGTGCATGCGGAAAACAATGACATGATTCGTTGGATTGCACGTCGCCTAGTCGATCGTGGTCTCACTGCACCGAAATACCACGCAGTGGCACACACCAGCTTGGCAGAGAGCGAAGCCACCAATCGTGCGGTCGCGCTCGCGCGTCTCGTCGATGTGCCTTTGCTGATTGTCCACGTTGCCGGTCAGGAGGCGGTACGCGTCATTCACGCCTCACAGGCGCTTGGGTTGCCGATTCACGCCGAGAGTTGCCCGCAATACCTCTTTCTGACCGCGAAAGACATTGACCTGCCCGGCCTCGAAGGTGCAAAGTATTGCTGCAGCCCACCACCCGGTGATGAAGCGTCCCAAGAGGCGGTCTGGCAAGGGTTGATCAATGGAACCTTGCAAATGTTCTCCTCCGATCATGCGCCCTATCGCTTTGACGAATCTGGCAAATTACCCAAAGGCGATGCGACGACCTTTAAGGACATGGCCAATGGCGTACCAGGACTAGAAGTCCGTATGCCCTTGCTGTTTTCGGAGGGTGTTTTAAAAGGACGCATGACGATCGAGCGGTTTGTGGCGGTCACCGCCACCAATCATGCGCGAACCTATGGCATGTATCCACAAAAGGGCGCGATCGCCGTTGGTAGCGATGCAGACTTGGCGATCTGGAATCCTGAGAAGCCGGTCACGATTTCGACGAGCATGTTGCACGATAACGTGGGCTACACACCCTATGAGGGGAAAAAAATAACAGGGTGGCCCGAACAGGTCTTCAGTCGTGGACGTTTGGTGGTGTCTGACGGCGAACTCAAGGTCGCGCGTGGCTCTGGTCGGTTTATCAAGCGCTCGACGCCTGAGCCTGTGCTGCGACAGCGTTTGAACGGAAACCCAAACTCGGTCATGCGTAAATATTTTTCCGTTGATCCTTCGGAGAAACATTGATCATGAGCAAACGTTCCTTTGGTTTAGCCGTTGCCCAGTTAGGCCCAATTCAGCCTCAAGACACACGAAAACAGGCGGTTTCCCGTTTGCTGGAGATGATGAAAGAAGCGGCGAGTCGTGGCGCGAAAATGGTAGTCTTTCCAGAGTTGGCCTTGACCACATTTTTTCCGCGTTACTGGATGACCGAGCAAGAGGCTATCGATCGCTATTTTGAAAAAACGATGCCGAGCCCGGATACGCAAATTTTATTTGATACAGCCAAAAAACTCAGTATTGGTTTTTATCTCGGTTACGCCGAGGTATCCAAAGAGGGCAAGTGTTTTAATACATCGATCCTCGTGAATCAGCAGGCAGAGATCGTTGGACGTTACCGAAAAATTCATTTGCCAGGTCATAGCGACAACAAGTCACACGCACCTTTTCAGCATCTTGAGAAAAAATATTTCGAGGTCGGCAACGAAGGCTTTAATGTCTGGGAAACAATGGATTCGCGCATCGGCATGCTCCTGTGCAACGACCGTCGCTGGGGCGAAGCATGGCGCGTACTGGCTCTCCAAAACGCCGAAATTGTTGCTGTTGGATACAACACGCCATCTCAAAATATTCATTGGAATGAACCCCCTCATTTAAGAATGTTTCACCATCTCTTGTCGCTTCAGGCGGCCGCCTACCAAAACTGTGTCTGGGTCGCTGCAGCAGGCAAAGCAGGGATAGAAGATGGGTTTCACCTGTTCGCCGGATCCGCTATTGTGGCGCCTACCGGAGAAATTGTTGCCCAGGCGCAAGGCGAAGACGACGAGGTGATTTTTTGCCAAGCCGACCTTGCACTCGGGGACACCTTCAAGCAGCACATCTTTAATTTTGCCGCCCATCGACGTCCTGAACATTACACGCTCATTACTGAGCGTGTCGGTCCAGGCGCTGCTTTGGGTAAACCTCCACTGCTCTAAAAAGGACTGATGATGACTAGTATTAATTCTTTATCGAAGCGCGCAGTACGTTTTGGACTTGCCATAGCAATCAGCGCAACCTGCGCCTCGGCAGCTTGGGCAAACAAACCTTTGGCCACAGGTGTTGACGCAACCTTTGCGCCACATGCGATGCCTAAGTTGGGTGGTGGTATTGACGGATTTAACGTTGAGCTCGGTCATGCCTTGGCTAAACAACTGGGCACAAAAATCACAATTGACGGGACGGAGTTTTCAGCCCTCATTCCTGGCTTGAATGCCAAGAAATACGACTTTGTGTTGGCGCCTACGACCGTCACCGAAGCCCGAGCCAAAGCGCTACTTTTTTCCGAAGGCTATTTGAATACAGACTTCGCCTTTGTTCAGGCCAAGAAAACACCCGATATGAAGTCTCTCGAGGACTTAAAAGGTAAAACAATCGCGGTGAACAAAGGTTCGGCTTACGAAAACTGGGCAAAAGACAACGCCGCTAAATACGGCTTTAAATATGACGTTTACGCGACCAACGCGGATGCGCTCCAAGCGGTGCAGTCAGGACGCGCCTACGCAAACATGGCTGGCAACACCGTTGCCGCCTGGTCTGCCAAGCAAAACCAAGCGGTCAAAATGACCTATGTGCTCCCGACTGGACTGGTGTGGTCGTTGGCCTTTAGACTCGATGACAAAGAGGGTCGTGATCGTATTTCTAACGCCCTCAAGTGCTTGAAGCAAGACGGTACGGTTTCAAAGCTTGCCCAAAAATGGTTTGGCTTTACCCCCGCTCCTGGCTCAGTTGCCATCACCGTGGGCGTTGGTCAAGGTGTGCCCAACATGCCTGGCTACGATCCAACTCCCGTTAACTTGAAGTGCTAATTACTTAGTAAATCTTGCCCGACTGGATAGCTCATGCAAACCCCGATCCTGAAAATCACAGGTCTTCATAAATCCTTTGGTGACAATGAAGTTCTTAAAGGCATTGATTTGGATGTCATGAAGGGACAGCTTGTTTTTATGATCGGGCCATCCGGGTCGGGCAAGAGTACGCTGCTACGCTGCTGTAATAGACTTGAGGAACCGAGTTTAGGATCCATCTTGGTCGATCAAGAGGACATCACTGCCGTCGGTGCAGATCTCAACCGCATCCGGCAAAATATTGGCATGGTGTTTCAGCATTTCAATTTGTACCGCCATATGTCCGTGCTGAATAACGTGACTCTCGCTTTACGCAAGGTTCAAAAACTTTCCAAAGAGGAGGCGAATACGCGCGGACTCGAGGCACTCAAACGTGTGGGTTTGTTGGAAAAAGCCTCAGCCTTTCCTGATCAGTTGTCGGGCGGTCAGCAACAACGCGTCGGCATCGCCCGCTCACTCGCGCTTCGTCCGAAGGTTGTTTTATTTGACGAGCCGACCAGTGCGCTCGACCCCGAACTCGTGGGCGATGTCCTCAAAGTGATGCGCGAACTCAAAGAGGACGGTATGACAATGCTTGTTGTCAGCCATGAAATGGGATTTGCCCGCGCTGCCGCGGATCATGTTGTATTTATGGATGTAGGAAAAATCGTCGAACAAGGCACGCCACAACAAATATTTGGCGCACCTTCCCACGCGCGCACCCAGGCGTTTCTCGCTCGCATGAGCGAGCACGCCGCTTAAAAATGGGTGAGTGACAAGACATGGATTTAAAAGCACTCGTTTTCTCTTTTTTCAATCTTGAGATTGCCTGGGAATATCTGCCTGATATTCTCAAGGGCATGATGATGACAATCGAGCTAGGCTTGGTGGTTGCAATCACGGGACTCGTCGTGGGTATGGGGCTTGCGGTGCTGCGCGCTCTGCAACTCAAGCCGGTCAATTTTTTTATTATTTGTTTTGCCGACATCATGCGCGCCCTGCCGCCACTTGTCGTCATTATGATGTTGTTTTTTGCCTTTCCTTATATACAAATTTCGATGTCGGCATTCACCGCGACATGGCTGGCACTTTCACTCGTCCTGGCGGCTTTCGTCGAGGAAATTTGCTGGGCGGGTATTGTTTCCGTTCCGAAAGGTCAATCAGAAGCCGCGCGCTCAACCGGCCTAAGCTGGCTGCAAAGCATGCTATACGTCGTATTGCCGCAGGCTGTTCGTTTAACGGTTGCACCCTTGACCAATCGCGTGATCGCCATCACGAAAAGCACAGCGTTGGGTTCGGTGGTCGGGTTGAGCGAAGTATTAAATAACTCGCAATCCGCCATGAGTAACTCCGGTAATGCGACGCCCCTGATGCTGGGTGCGATTGGTTGTCTTGTGATTTTCATCCCAGTTGTTCTTCTTGGACGCTGGACCGAAACGCGTTTTCGCTGGAAGCAATAGAGAGCGCCATGGACGAGATACTTAAAAATTTTTTCAATATTCAGATTTACATCGAGGTCGCACCCTTCTTGCTAAAGGGCTTGCTCAATACGCTTTTGTTGTCGGCGCTAGTAATCCCCTTTGGCTTGGCCGCGGGACTGCTTGTTGGCGTGTTGTCGATTACGCTTAAAAATCGCTGGGCCCGCGCACTCTTGGCGATCTACATCGATGTGTTCAGAGCTTTGCCTCCACTGGTGTTGTTGATTTTTATCTATTACGGCACACCGTTTCTCGGGTGGGAACTCCCCAAGTTGCTGGCGATTGTGATTGGCTTTATGTTGAATAACTCGTCTTATTACGGTGAGATTTTCAGGGCAGGTCTTGAAAGTGTTCCCAACGGACAAATCGAAGCGGCGCGCTCGACGGGACTCTCTGCGACGCAAACCTTGATCCATATTCAGATCCCACAAGCAACACGAAACGTGATGCCTGATCTGATTAGCAATACGATTGAGGTCATCAAGCTCACAACCTTGGCCAGTGCTGTCGCCATGCCTGAGTTGTTGCGCGTTGCGCGCGATGCGCAATCGTTGTTCTATAACCCTTCGCCGATCGTGTTAGCAGCGATTTTCTATCTGTTATTGTTGTGGCCACTGGTGAGAATTCTGAGTCGCTTTGAACACAAGAAAATGGGCGGTGGACATTAGTTTCTCTCAGTCTATCAATGGAGTTGATGTCTCATTTTCTCGCTCTTAATATGACAGGACTACATGACGAAGCGATCCACGACCCCGCATCACCTTGACATAATATCTACGATTTCTGAGAAAGATGCAGCCCCGAGCGTGGCAGCAATCTTCGCTGATATTAAAGTCACCTTGGGTGTGCCCTTTGTGAACTTGATCTGGAGGCATCTGGCCACCATTCCGGGTGGTCTCGAGATGACATGGTCTTTGGCTAAACCTCTCTACTCAAGTAAAGTCCTGAATGAGTCTGCCCGAACAATACGTCTGCAATCAACCTTAGTTGATCGCTTGTCTCCCTGGCCCGACTCCGTGCGTGCGGCGCTCGGTTTGAGCCCTCGAGACAAAAGTGAGATTGTGTTGCTATTAGAGGACTACGGTCACGCCAACTCGCGCGCGCTGCTCATTTTGTCGTATTTGTATGCGAGTTTGAGCGCTCAATCATCCACGCTCAGTCAAGACGACCTCGACGTCGCTCAAGCTTTGGCGCAAATCGATCCCTTTGCCCAACTCGAAATTAATAAAGAGACGATCATCAAGGCTGCTCGTACTCTGCCTGCACCTGCGGAGATGAGTGCAGAGGTCGCCAAGCTTGTCAAAATATTGAATACGTTTGGCGAGTCGATGCCGAGTCCCGCTGAACCGAGTCTTTACCGACACTTGTCGTATTGGCCTAGTTTTTTGGCAGCGTTTTGGCTTGCGGTTGAGCCGCTTGAGCGGCAGGGCTTACTCGTAAGCGAAGCGATCAAGATGCATGCATGTGCGACAAGCATTGTGAGCCAGTGGAAAACCGCTGCTAAATTGCCAGTGTTCACCGCACCGGAGTCAGTTAGTCAAGTCCTTAAAAGTCTAGATCACTTTACCTTTGCTGTCATCAGTCGAATGATTGTGCATGGGGACATGATGAGACGGATGATTAACTAAAACAAGTCATGCTACTCAATCAAAAAGCTATTTAAGGAGCTCAAGATTTCTGTGGGGCTTGTCTCATCTTTTAGGGCCACTCCACTTAGCATGCGCTTATGAGCCTCAGTGACTAAGTATCGTAATTTGATGGAAGCTTCAGCATCACTCAGTCCACCGTTACGGATATTTGATATGCAATTTCTGCTTTCATCCGTTAGACCTACTTTAGGGTGCCATGTTAGGTAGATACCCATACTGTCTGGCGAACTGAGTCCTGGTCTTTCACCAATCAGGACAATCACCAGCTTTGCGCGTAACAGTTCACCAATTTCATCACCGATGGCTACGCGTCCTTGCTCAACGATGCAAAAAGGGGCAATTCTAAAATTCTCCGACTGCAGGTCTGCGCAAGCTATTTTTAGAAAACGCAATGCATTCGCTTCAATCGCGAGGGCAGACAATCCATCCACGACGACAAACGCAATATCGTAGTCAAAAGGATTGAGTGATCGGTTTGTGTCTGTTGGGCAGTCCAAGAGAAGATCTCTTGAGACTGAACTAAGCCTGCGGCCATAGTCAGGCCTTTTCAAATAGGTTTCTCGGTCAATCGCAGCACTGTGCAAGGCCATACACATGGGATTGATTGATGCAAACGTTTGTCGTAAATCAGAACTCAGTTTTAATACATCAAGTTGGTCATGCACCGCGTCTCGCGCTTGCGCGTGAGCAAGTTGAAATTTTAATTGCTCATGTGTCGGTAGACTAATTCCGGATCGACCTAGAGCGATGCGCGCAGATGTAAATTTTTTTAATGCAGCCCAAGGATTTTCAGTAATGCTAAAAGAAGCGATATCAGAAGAATTCTTCATAGCCGCTGTAAAGCTTTCGCAAAATTATTTGGCAATTCATGGCTGAGTGTCATGATGTCGTGATCAGTGATGATTCCCATGTTCTGCAACCATCTTTCAAACTCTGGAGCAGGCTTTAGACCCAGTACACGTCGAGCATATAGGGCATCATGAAATGATGTCGTTTGATAGTTCAGCATGATGTCGTCTGCACCTGGCACACCCATGATGAAGTTGCAACCTGCGACCCCAAGCATCGTTAACAACAAGTCCATGTCATCTTGATCTGCTTCAGCATGATTGGTATAGCAGACATCACAGCCCATCGGTAGACCAAGCAATTTGCCACAAAAGTGATCTTCTAAACCTGCTCTAATAATTTGCTTGCTATCGTATAGGTACTCTGGCCCAATAAACCCAACAACAGAATTTACGAGTAGTGGGTCAAAGTGGCGGGCAACCGCGTAGGCTCGAGCTTCGCAGGTTTGTTGATCTACACCAAAGTTTGCTCGTGCAGACAAGGCGCTACCTTGTCCTGTTTCAAAATACATGACATTGTTGCCAACTGTGCCGCGATTCAAGGAGAGGGCGGCAGCACGCGCCTCTGACAATAAGTTTAAATCTATGCCAAAACTCCGGTTCGCTGCTTCAGTACCGGCGATTGATTGAAAGACAAGATCAACGGGCGCACCTGATTCGATGGCCATTATTGTGTTGGTGACATGTGTCAATACACAGGATTGGGTTGGTATCTGATACTGTTGAATGATTTCATCTAGCATTTTAATCAGCAGAGTGACTTGAGCCACATTATCTGATGCTGGATTAATGCCAATCACTGCGTCGCCTGCGCCGTTGAGAAGTCCATCCACAATACTCGCTGCGATACCTATTGCATCATCAGTCGGATGATTCGGCTGGAGTCGGGTTGCTAGCCGACCACGTAGGCCAATGGTGCTTCTAAACTTACTCACGACCTCACATTTCTTGCTGACGATCACGAGGTCTTGTATACGCATTATCTTAGATACTGCGGCTACCATTTCTGGAGTCAGTCCTTTGGACAAAGCATGTAAAGCAGTGGCATCTGATTCATCACTTAGCAACCAGTTTCTAAAATCTCCAACAGTCAGATGTGACACAGCTTTAAAGGCTTGCGCATCATGACTATCAATAATGAGTCTTGTTATCTCATCACACTCATACGGAATCACTAAGTCATTCAGAAAGGCTTTGAGCGGGACGTCTGCCAAGGACATTTGTGCGGCAACTCGCTCTTGGGCATTGACAGTCCCTAATCCTGCAAGGGAGTCGCCAGATCTCGCCGGCGATGCTTTTGCCATAAGATCTTTTAAATCCTTAAAGACATAGTTGTGTTGACCAATCGTATGGCGATAACTTGTCATGAGTAGGTGTGCGTAAACACTTGTTGCCAACTTTGTAGCGAACTTGCCAACGTGGAGAGCGTTGTGTTGCGTGGTGCCCGGGGCCGGAATCGAACCGGCACGCCTTGCGGCGGGGGATTTTGAGTCCCCTGCGTCTACCAATTTCACCACCCGGGCAACGCATTTGACCTATGAGTATAGCCGAGCTTTAAAATTTCTGCCTGCGACGGATACCTCTGTACTGATCTATTTAAACGTCCACTTGCCCCACATGAACAAAACATTGCCATACCCTTGGCCGCCTGGGATGTAGGCGGCTTGCGCTGACAGGTTTTTGTAGCCGATCGAGGCAACAGGTAAAACGCCCGGGAAGGGAATGCCCCCAAAATAATCCTTGCGTGACATCAGAAAGCCCGTCAAGCCAATGCCGGCTTTGACTTCACTTTTACCGATATTCCAAGTGGGTACCCAACCATAACCCACCATAAAGGAAGGGTCACCGTGCGAGTCGCGAAAGCCCATTGCGTACATGCCTTCCCAATTTCCGCTCTTGTTGTAGCGACCTTTACCTAGACCAAAACCCGCCGGATATTCGACGTATTCAGAACGTTTTTCAGCCGAATATGCAAAAGGCAGGTGGTAGCTCCAAAACGGCACGTAGGCCTCGACGTCTCCCTCGCGCCAAGTGTCTTTCGCATGTTGCCAAGCGGTTGAGTACCAAGGGGTGGAGGAGGCCGTTGAAGCTTCGCTCGAGGCCTGCGCAGTAGAAATCGTCAGGGCGCTGACACAGATTGCTGTTGTCCGCCGAAAGAGTGAGTCGAACATGTCTGTCGTTGTAAAGGTTTAAAGGAGTAAAGAGAGTATAAGAAATGTATGTGAGCACAGAATGTCGGGCAAACCATCTAGTGCTAAATCACGACCTGAAGTAGCATCGACCCCACAACTACAACCCTCAATCCGGTCATAGGAGACAAAAGATGGCAAATTATATAGCGAGTATCTTGCGCCGCAGCATCGGGCTCTCAGCCTTGTGCATGATGGTCGCAGCGATCAATCCGGCAATGGCGCAGAGCGCGGCCGATAAATATCCTGACAAACCCATCAAGATCGTCGTGCCTTTCCCTCCTGGGGGCTCCACGGATACCTTGGGTCGTGCTATCGCTCAAAAATTACAAGAAAAATGGGGGCAGCCCGTGTTGGTCGAGAACCGTCCTGGCGCCAGCACATTAATTGGATCGGCCATGGTCGCCAAGGCGCCAGCAGACGGTTATACCCTGATTGTGTCGGTGAGTAGTCACACGACCAATCCGGCGATGCAAGCGAGTATGCCGTTTGATACCTTGAAAGACTTCACCGCGGTGAGCATGCTGGCTCGGGCGCCTGTATTGGCAGTGGCCAATCCCAATTATCCCGCAAGCAACATCAAAGAACTGATTGCAATGGGTAAGGCTGGCAAGATCAAGCTTGATTACGGCTCGGCTGGTGCAGGTACTATGACGCACTTGACTGCGGAGCTGATCAAAAAACAGACGGGTCTTGATATGACCCATATTCTGTATAAGGGCGGGACGCCGGCCATGATGGATGTGATGTCAGGCCACCTCGCCATGACATTCGCCACGCTCGGACAAGTCCAGCCACAACTCAAGTCAGGCAAGCTCAAGGCACTGGGTATTTCTTCAGACACGCGCTATGCGTCGGTGCCTGATATTCCGACCTTCAAGGAGCAGGGGATCAACGTTGTGACCACAGAGTGGTTCGGTCTGCTCGCACCTGCAGGAACACCGCCTGCGATCATTGCCAAGCTCAATGGTGAGGTTAAACAAATCATGTCTAACCCTGAGCTTGGTGATCGGCTTGCCTCGATCGAGCTTGCGAGTTCAACCGCCGAGTTCTTGAACGACTTTATCAAGGCGGAAGTCACGCGTTGGAGTCCGGTTATTAAAGAACTCAAGATTAAAATGAATTGATTTACGGATGAAATAATCAGCATGTTCCAAGAGACACTCAATGAAATTTTAAAGTCATACTTTGGCGCTTCGGTACCGGTATGGGCAACGGCGATACTCTCTTCGATCAACGTTGTGATTATCCTTGGACTCGCGTGGTTTCTCCGCAGCATTGTGATGCGCTCGATTCGGATATTACAAAGCAGGCTAGGCAACGCAAGCCTGGACAACGAAGAAAAGAAACGTGTCGAGACTCTAGGTCGGGTGTTTAGATACGTGACCTCGGTCACGATCGTGGTCGTGGCGATCATGCTCGCTTTATCCGAATTAGGCGTATCGATCGCTCCTTTGCTCGCCACTGCCGGTGTGGCGGGTATCGCGATTGGTTTCGGTGCGCAAAGCATCATCAAAGACTACTTCACCGGCATTATGATGTTGCTTGAAAACCAGATTCGGCAGGGGGATATTGTTGAGGTGGCGGGCAAAGCAGGTTTTGTCGAAGAAGTCACGCTTCGGTATGTGCGCTTGCGCGACTACCAAGGTTCGGTTCATTTCGTACCGAACGGTGTCATTACGACTGTGACGAATCTGAGTCGAAATTTTGCCTTTGCCGTCATCGATGTTGGTGTGTCATATCGAACGGATATCGATCAGGTGTTTGGCATCATGCGAAATGTGTCTGGCGTCCTACGTCACGATCCGGAGTTTGGTGACAAAATTTTGGATGACATTGAAATTGCGGGTGTCGAACAATGGGCAGAGTCTGCCGTCATGATTAAAGCGCGCATTAAAGTCGTTGCTTTATGGCACGGTCCTGTACGCAGAGAGTTCTTGCGTCAGCTAAAAATCGCCTTTGATGCAAACAATATAGAGATTCCTTTCCCGCAGCGTGTCGTGCACACAAAAGAGGATAAAAATCATGTCTCTTGATGCCAAACTTGCCGAGCATGCGGCGGGCGTCCGTTTTGAGCACCTGTCGCCTCAGGCCATCGAGGCCGCAAAAATCTTCCTGCTCGATACCATCGGGGTGGGTGTCGCGGGTGGTAGTACTTCAGAGGTGACGCCTTTGCTCTCTGCGGTCGGCCAGTGGGGGATGGGCAACGAGGTCTCGCTTTGGGGGCGGCGCTCCACACTGACCGCCACGCAAGCGGTCTTGGTTAACGCCTACCAAGTCCACTGCCAGGAATTTGATTGCTTGCATGAGGGCGCTGTCTTGCATGCGATGGCGACCTTAGTTCCGGTGTTGCTGACGCAAGCTCAGTTACACGGGCCTGTTTCAGGGCGCGCCTTGCTGACAGCGCTTGCTGCAGGTGTCGATGTCTCTTGCACGATTGGCATGGCCTCCAAACTTGGTTTGCGATTTTTCAGACCCGCGGCGTCGGGTGGCTTTGGCGCAGCGGCGGGCTTAGCCAACCTACGAGGTTTTGATGGTGCCACCACGCTTGCGGCGTTGGGCCATCAACTCGGTCAAGTCAGCGGCACGATGCAGGCCCATACCGAAGGCAGCGTAGTACTCCCCTTTCAGATCGGCGTGAACGCCCGTGCAGCGCTCCAGTCTTGTGATTTGGCTCAGGCGGGTTTCCCCAGCTTGCAGACGCCCTTAACAGGACGCTTTGGTTATTTACCGCTCTTCGAAACCGAATGGGATCTCGAGTCCGCGATGCAGGGACTCGGCGAGCGTTGGCGCCTGACTGAGCTTAGTCACAAGCCTTATCCAAGCGGACGCGCGACCCATGGTGGTATCGACGGTTTGAGCCTCTTGCGACAGCAGGCGGGTTTTGCGCTGGAGGACGTGGCTGAAATCGTCGTGCGAGGACCCTCGCTGCTCAATCATCTGGTCAATCGGCCCGGAGTGGCGAGACCAACCCCGAATTACGCGCGTTTGTGTATGCCCTTTGTCTTGGCCAAAGTGCTACAGCACGGGGCTCTTGACCCAATGCATTTCCGCGGGGAAGCGCTTACTGACCCCAAAACCTACGCCCTTTCCCTCAAAGTCAGGATGGAAAAGGACGACAATCCCAACCCCAACGCACTCGTTCCTCAAGAAGTGAGCGTCAGGCTCAACGACGGCACGATCCTGCGACACGCCATCGACGCGATGTTGGCGAGCCCAGCACGTCCCCTCAGTCGCGAAGACCAGCTTCGCAAATTTCATCGTTGTTGGTCGCTCTCGGCCGAGCCACTCGGATCTCCAGAGGCCGTTATTGCGCTGATCGATACGCTTGAGGATTGCGCGGATGTCAGGCAACTGATTGCTTGTCTCGCGCCCTCTTGAAATCCGAGCTTTCCCCCCCAATTACTCATTATCAGCTTGTCTGAGGTGTTTGGGTGTTCGCCGTATGCGCGCCGCCTTTAAATATTCTTAGTCAAGTTTTTCTGTGGATAACTTACGGTGAGCATGATGAATCAAACGACTGCGTCTTCAGACGCTTCTCAAACACTGGGTTTTCAGGCAGAGGTCAAGCAACTGCTGCATCTGATGATCCATTCGCTCTACAGCAACAAGGAAATTTTCCTGCGCGAGCTGGTGTCGAACGCCTCGGACGCCTGCGACAAATTACGTTTTGAAGCGCTTGACCATCCTTCTCTGTTTGAGGGAGATGGCGAGCTGCACGTGCGTGTGGATTATGACAAAGCCGCCCGTACGATCACCATTTCTGATAACGGCGTGGGACTTTCCAAAGACGAAGCTATTGCCAACCTCGGAACGATCGCGCGTTCCGGGACGCGTGAGTTTTTCTCAAAACTCACGGGTGACAAACAAAAAGACGCTCAGCTCATTGGTCAGTTTGGTGTGGGCTTTTATTCCTCCTTTATCGTGGCGGATAAAGTGACAGTGCGTAGCCGCCGCGCGGGCTTGCCTGCGGATCAGGCGGTGCTTTGGGAGTCCGACGGTCAGGGCGAGTTCTCGGTTGGTGCGACAGAAAAAGCCACCCGCGGCACAGAGGTTGTCTTGCATTTGCGTGCCGACGAAGATGAGTTTTTGAGTGGGTGGAAATTGCGCGAAGTCTTGCGTCGTTACTCAGACCATATCTCTCTGCCTGTCCAAATGCTCAAAGAAGAATGGGATCAGGAAAAGTCTGAGCAAGTTAAAAAAGACGAGTGGGAGTCGGTGAACCAGGCCAATGCGCTCTGGACGCGCAGCAAATCCGAGGTGACCGACGAGCAGTATCGCGAGTTTTACAAGCATGTATCGCATGATTACGATGATCCGCTCGCCTGGACGCACAACCGCGTCGAAGGGCGCAGTGAGTACACGCAATTGCTTTACGTCCCTAAGCATGCGCCGTTTGATATGTGGGATCGCGACGCGCGTCGCGGCGTTAAGCTCTACGTCAAGCGCGTGTTCATTATGGACGATGCTGAGCAGATGCTGCCGTCATACTTGCGCTTTGTCAGAGGCGTGATTGATTCTGCCGATTTGCCTCTAAACGTCTCGCGCGAGTTGCTTCAGGAAAGTCGTGATGTCAAGGCGATTCGCGAGGGCTCGACCAAACGTATTTTGAGCTTGCTCGAAGACTTGGCGGAAAATAAAAAAGATGAATACGCGACCTTCTGGACCGAGTTTGGTCAGGTTCTAAAGGAAGGCACGGGCGAGGATTCGGCTAATCTCGAACGTATCGCCAAGCTGTTGCGTTTTGCCTCGACCAAAGATGACTCCGATGCGCAGACTGTCACGCTAGAGGATTATGTTGCTCGCATGAAGGAAGGTCAGGACACGATTTATTTTGTGACGGCTGATAGCTATACAGCAGGTCGCAATAGTCCACACCTCGAGATCTTCCGCAAAAAAGGCATCGAAGTCCTGGTCTTGTGGGATCGCGTCGACGAGTGGATGCTGTCGCACTTGCGCGAGTTCAATGGCAAAAAACTAGTCTCGGTCGCCAAAGGTGGCCTTGATCTCGAAGCTTTGGCCGACGAAGAGGAAAAGAAGCATCAGACCGAGGTCGCGGAGCAGTTCAAGCCGCTGGTCGAGCGACTGCAAGAGTCTCTCAAGGATCGCGTCAAAGAAGTCCGCGTGACCTTGCGTCTCGTTGATTCACCGTCATGCGTGGTGGTCGGGCAAAACGACTTGAGTCCACATTTGCAACGCATGCTGAAAGCCGCGGGTCAAGAAGCCCCAAGCATCCTTCCCGTGCTTGAAATCAATCCAGAGCACGCGTTGGTCAAGCGAGTGCAGTCTGCTTCGGACGCGTCCTTTAATGACTGGGCCAGCTTGTTGTTTGAGCAGGCCTTGTTGGCGGATGGCTCTAGCTTGCCTGATCCAACCGCTTTTGTCCGACGCGTCAATCAGTTGTTACTCGGCTAAGTCTGGTCGCGGGCTCGGTAAAGCCGCGACAGACCAACCCGCAAGCTGGGCGTAGTGGTCCCAATCAAAGGCAGGTCCTGGGTCTGTTTTGCGCCCGGGTGCGATGTCGCAATGCCCCCTGACTGCGGTCAGGGAATAGCGTGCGCGCAGGCATTCTGTCAACGCGGCGAGCGCAGTGTATTGTGCCGCTGCATAGGCGAGGGTGTCTGTGCCTTCGAGTTCAATACCAATAGAAAAATCATTGCATTGCTCGCGTCCTGCGTGTTGTGAGACGCCCGCATGCCAAGCCCGCGCGTCGCACGAAACAAACTGGGTAATGTGACCAGCGCGATCGATAACAAAGTGTGCGGAAACGGTCAGTCCTTGAAGATTTTCTTTAAACCAAGGATCGGCCTGCAGATCAAGCTGATTGAGAAACAGATCTGCGACGAACGGCGTGCCAAACTGACCAGGGGGCAAACTGATGTTGTGAAGCACCAGCAAGGAAATCTCGCTGTCAGTCGGACGTTCGTTAAAGTTGGGAGAGGGGCGCAGCGTGATGCCCGCCGCGGGTTCAAGCCAAGCTTGCGCGTCGAGCTTCATGATATGCCGTTAACCAGGTCTGCGAGGACCAAGTTGCGCGTGCGTTTGGCTGCACCAGGTTTTGTCTTGGGTCAGCAAAGCCTCCGAACGAGGTAAAAATATGCTGCAGTGTGCGCATTGCACCATCGCCTCGGATCCTGGTAGGGGATTGCTTTGAGCAGGCTTGCTGGCTTGTTCATCTCGAAAGCGTTTTTTCGCAGCTTTGTGCGCTAAAAAACGACTTCCTAGCAGCACGGCAAAAAATACGGCAATCCAAAATAGTGTTTTTCCCATCTCAATGTCTCTGTAGGATAACTTCGATGACGAAGCGCGAGCCGGTATAGGCTAAGACCACGAAGGCAAAACCGACAAGCGTATAGCGCAGAGCGGTACGTCCGCGCCATCCACGTAGGTATCGGCCAATAATGAGGATGCCAAAGGTCAACCACGATAGCAATGTAAAAATCGATTTGTGATCGAATGGCAACCATTTCCCGGACAGGGAGAGCGAAATCAAGGTACCCGAAATCAAGGTAAAGCTCAGGGCGGCAAAAGCGATCCAAATCAAGCGAAATAAAATCTGCTCTTGCGCTAGAAGTGGCGGCTGGGCATCCAGAAGGCGTCCAACGACTAAGTGAAGCGCGCCAGGCGGGGTGAGACGGTCTTGGCGGGGAAAATGGAGTCTGCGATCGAGGCCCGACATCAGCATGGCCTGCAAGGCCGCAATGGTGACCAGCGCATAGGCGGACAAGGCAATCAGTAAGTGGATCCGTAAACCCGTATCTTGTGCGTGAGCAATCACTTTAGACTGGGGAAATAAGGCCGCGAGCAGGCAAACCGCTGCACCGACAGGTAAAAGCAAGAGTTGAAGACCGTCGACGCGGATGATTAAGCTTTCTAACCAATACACCAACATGCCGATCCAGACGGCCGCAGAAAGGGCGAGCGCCCAGCCGAGGCGCAGGTTGCCTTCATGGAGGACCGTATGCCACAGGGCAATACCGTGCAAAATAATGGCAAAAAGGAGTCCCACGCGCGCGAGGCTGCCAGACTTGACGCTAGGTGAGTCCGACGAAAGCGAGCGAAAAAGGCCTAAAGCGAGGGCAGCATAGGCCACCGCAGCGAGGGAGTGAAATACAATACCGTAAGACATATGTCTAGTGTAAAGCGAAACCGTCACCATGCTTGAAAATCTCACCCAACGTCTCTCCCGTGTCGTCAAGACGATGCGAGGCGAAGCACGTCTCACAGAAACCAATACTCAGGACATGCTGCGCGAGGTCCGCCTTGCGCTGCTGGAGGCCGATGTTTCCTTACCCGTTGTGCGCGATTTTGTCGCGCGGGTCAAGGAAAAAGCGTTGGGCGAGGAGGTAGTAGGTAGCTTGTCCCCCGGGCAGGCGCTTGTCGGTGTGGTGCACCGTGAGCTGACCGCTTTGATGGGGGGTGATTTAGGGGCTGATGCGAGTGAGTTGTCACTAGCCATGCAGCCGCCCGCGATTATTTTGATGGCCGGTCTGCAAGGGGCGGGTAAAACCACCACCACCGGCAAGCTCGCACGTTGGCTCGCCGAGGGCAACCATGTGCAAAACGGACGTAAGACGGGCAAAAAGAAAGTCGCGGTGGTTAGCGCCGACGTCTACCGCCCCGCTGCGATTGAACAGCTTAAAACGGTTGCTGAGCAAGTCGGCGTCGAATGGATTGCTTCGGACATTTCGCAAAAGCCCGAGGAGATCGCCCGTAATGCGGTGGATTACGCCCGCCGTCATCATTTCGATGTACTGATTGTCGACACGGCTGGTCGCTTGGGTATTGACGAGGCTATGATGCGCGAGATCCGCGCGTTGCATGATTTTCTCAACCCCATTGAAACCTTGTTTGTCGTAGACGCCATGCAGGGTCAGGATGCGGTCAATACCGCACGCGCCTTTGGTGAGGCCTTGCCCCTGACCGGTGTGGTGCTAACAAAGCTTGACGGTGACGCCCGCGGCGGTGCCGCCTTATCCGTTCGGCATGTGACCGGCAAGCCGCTCAAGTTTGTAGGCGTGTCCGAAAAACTCGACGGCCTCGAGCCTTTCCATCCAGAGCGCATGGCCCAGAGGGTCTTGGGCATGGGTGACATCGTGTCGCTGGTGGAGCAAGCGCAGAAAAATATCGACGTCGCCGAGGCGCAAAAGCTTGCTGCCAAGATGAAATCCGGCGACAAGTTTGATCTAAATGATTTTCGTGATCAACTCTCGCAAGTTAAAAAGATGGGTGATATGGGGTCGCTTCTTGAAAAGCTACCCGCCCAATTTGCCCAAGCCGCAGGCCAATTACAAGGTGGTCAGGCAGAAAAGCAATTACGACGCACCGAGGGTATTCTGAACTCGATGACGCCGCTTGAGCGTGCCAAGCCCGATTTGCTCAAGGCCTCCCGCAAGCGCCGTATCGCAGCGGGTGCTGGCGTACCCGTCCAAGAAGTCAATCGCATGCTTAATCAGTTTGAGCAAATGCAAGGGATGATGAAGCAAATGAAAAAAGGCGGCATGGCCAAGATGATGCGCGCCATGGGCGGCATGAAAGGTCTTGGCAAGCTAGGTGGTTTTGGCCGTTAGTTAGGCGGTTTTGGCCTTTAGTCGCCGGTCTTTTTAAAAATCAGATCCCAGACTCCGTGACCAAGGCGCAGACCGCGATTTTCAAACTTGGTCAGCGGACGGTACTCAGGCCTGGGTGCGAAGCCTTCGCAGGTGTTCGAGAGGGTTTTCTCTCCCGACAGTACATCCAGCATCTGATGGGCATAGTGTTCCCAATCTGTCGCGCAGTGGATGTAGGCGCCTGGCGCCATCCTGCTGGCCAGTAGCGCAATCAAAGGCGGTTGAATCAAACGACGTTTGTGGTGGCGTTTTTTCGGCCAAGGATCCGGAAAATA
>CAMDFD010000036.1 GCA_945897365.1 Bordetella parapertussis
ATGAGTGATCCCCCAGAGGCTAACCCCTAGGAAAATACCCAAAAATGAAGAATCTGTATTCAAGTCGGCACCAAATAAAATCGACCGCTAGGCCTCGCCAGTATTGGCTTTTACTGAAAAACAACCCGGTTTAACCGGACACTACTGAATGAAAATTAAAAACAACTGTAAAAAAGGTATTATTTGCTTTCCTTAAAAAAGCAGATCAGAGATGCTTTATTCAGCCTACAACCTAACGATTCGAAGCGAACTTCCTTTGCCTGAACTCATCCGCGGCTCTGAGGAAGATGTCGTTGATGTTCATATACGCATTGGTAAAGTGCCTCTTAATGGAATCACCGGCGGCAAACAGCTCGGTCCATTCCTCTGGACAACAGACCATACTCTCTGGCTTAAGGTCCCAGAAGTGGCCACGTTCTACGTGTTGAATGGTAATGAGATTATCGTTGACCCCGCTCCCGGGATTGACGAAGACAGTATTCGCGTTTTTCTGCTTGGCTCGGCTTTTGGTGCGCTACTCTTTCAACGTGGATACCTTGTGATGCACGGTAACGCCATTCGGATTGGCGATCAATGCATGATTTGCGTTGGTCATTCCGGTGCAGGCAAATCAACTCTAGCAACTGGATTCATGCAACGCGGTTATTCGATTCTGGCTGATGATGTGGTGCCGGTAGACGATAACTGTTTCGCTATTCCTGGTTTTCCGCGAATTAAACTGTGGCAGGATGTCGCCACTCAGTTGGAAATTGACACGAAAGAGCTACAGCGTATTCGTCCTGAGTTGGAAAAATTCAACCTTCCATTACTGACACACCAATTCGGTGATGAAAGCATACCAGTGCGCTGGGTCTATATTTTATCGACTGAAGAAAACCAAGACGAAATCATCTTCGACCCCATCCAAGGCATGGAGCGTTTTATACCTTTACGCAACAACACCTACCGTGTGAGATATTTAGATGGCATGGCCCTCAAGCATGACCATCTCAAACTATGCGGCAAACTGGCAAGCAACGTTCGGGTCGCCCGCGTGACACGACCACGCCGAGGTTTTCAGCTAGACAAGCTCATTGATCACCTTCTTGCCGATATGGCAAAGAACCCCTGAGCCATGGCTGGCATTTACTGGCTAGCGTCTTACCCAAAATCGGGTAACACCTGGTTCCGAGCTTTCATTAAAAACCTGCAAGACAATGCTGATACACCTGTTGACATCAATGACCTGTCAACGGGGGCTATTGCAAGTGCTCGCGGTTGGATTGATGAGATACTCGGATTTGATGCTGCCGATTTGTATCACGATGAAGTCGATCACTTACGTCCTCACGTTTACCGCTGGGCACTTAACGATAATGAGATCGGCTATCACAAGATTCATGACGCTTATACCTTTACACGACGAGGTGAGCCGTTGGTGAGCCAAGAGGCAACCTTAGGCGCACTCTATATTATTCGCAACCCACTTGATGTTGCAATTTCAAACGCTAATCACAATGGCAGCACAGTAGATAAAGCCATTGAAATAATGGGCAAATCCGATGCCAAACTGTGCGGCTCTCGAAAATCTTTGCCAGATCAAACACGGCAAACACTTCTATCCTGGTCGGAGCATGTATTGAGCTGGGTCGACGCGCCCTTTCTTAATTGCCATGTCATTCGGTATGAAGACATGCTGGCAAACCCGTTACCCATATTTGGTGGTGCTGCGCGTTTTTTACAGCTGCCCGATGAACCTTCTCGGCTTGAAAAAGCCATCCGCTTTAGCGATTTTAAAACCTTGTCGAAACAAGAGTCTGAGGCCGGTTTTCGAGAAAAGCCACGTCATGCTAAAAACTTTTTTATGCAAGGTAAAAGCGGTGGTTGGCGTGGCAAGTTAACTTCGGAACAAATCAACCGTATTGTTGTGGATCACAACAAAGTCATGCAGCGCTTTGGCTACCTTGACTTGAACGGTCAACCTGCCTGATCTATGGGTATAAGAAAGCGCTGGCAGCAGTTCAATGCCCACCTATTGCAACGAAGGTTGCCTCATGGCCTTGTTAGTTGGTGCTATCTTTTACCCAATGTTTCTAGCCAAACACGGCAGCATCGAGCTCTTTGGTGGCTGAGCGGAAATGGCTGGCCGAGGTCAGTATGGTTGGCTGTAGAGTTCATTATTTGGGTGCGCTGGTTGCTATGGTACGGCTGGGTTTCAACTAGACATGTCGTTCAATTGCACGGGCAGCGTTACGCTGATTTATATCAATTACCAAGACACCTGCAGTATTGGCGCACTCTTCGATTAGCGCTGGGATGGTGTATTCACCCGCGGGACGTTTACCGCTTTGACTTGATTCTCGATCCACAACGCGCGTTGGAGTATGTTTATGATCAAGAGACGGGTACCTTTCATCGTTTTTGCAATCCAGAGCCTACTAAAACGCCAACCTCGTACGCGTGTATTCAAGACAAAATCGCTTTAGCCGATCGCTTAAAGGTGCTCGGCATTCCAGTTGTTGCAACGAGTCGGGTGATTTCTCAAACATCTGGTACAGCGTTGCAAGCAGCCATGCAAACGCTTGAATCTCAGCAGCTGTTCTTTAAAACCCGCTCAGGTCATCAGGGGTTAGGCGCCTTTGCGCTTTGGCCTACCCCACAAGGGTTGCGAGGCGAAACTTTTGAAGGCACACCTCTCACTAACCCACAAGAGATCAGCATTGCATGGCAAGCCCTTCTAAAGAGGGATGATGTACTGATTCAACCCTTGCTCATCAATCACCCCGATCTTGCACCCATGTCTTTATTTGGTGAGGCGATCACCGTTCGTTTCATCAGTCAAATAGATTCAAAACAAAAAATTCACTGTCTGTGTGCAACACTTGAAGTGCCTTCGGGTAAATCACCACAACAAAAAACGACTTATAGTATCTTTCCGATTGATCACGACACAGGGGTCTTGAAACCGTTTCCAGCGCAAGCAGTATTTACTCAGGAAGTTGAAGATGCCAGCGATCGTATCCTTGCGCACGCACCTGAAAATCACTGTATTCCATATTGGTTTTCTCTGGTGAATGCCAGCCTTCAAGCCCATGCAGCTTTCCTCGATGTGCATGCGATTGCCTGGGATTGGGTGATTACCCCGAGCGGCCCGATACTCCTAGAAGGCAACGTAGGTTGGGGAACCGCCACACCCCAAATGTTACTTGGTGGCTTTATATCCAGCACCTCACCTCTGTCTAACACCATAAAAGCATGTGGTTAAAACAGTATCCCCTCGTAGGCCGCATCGTACTGACCGCTGTCATGCTAGGTTTACTCGCCTCTAGCTATGTCGTAGCCAAGCGTTGGTGGAACAAACGCGCCTACATCACTAACCTGCCTGCACATCATCAAATCATTGACGGTCAACCTTCGCGTTTCAAATTGCTTTTTGAGTGCTTAGAGGGCGAAACACAATGTTCGCAACAAATAAAGCCACTCAGTTCCTATCAATTTCGCGTCTTAGGTAATCCAGCAGCACATCGCTACCCACAACCCGAACAGTGGCCTGCCCGCACCCCCTGGGATTTATTTATTTCTGATAACCGTCTTTATGTCGGTCTGGGCGATGCCAGTAACGAAGGTCTCACTCCAAATGCGGGCCCTGTCCCCGTTATTGCTTACGACTTAGCTAGGAACGCGTTTATTAAAGAAGCTGTATTACCGGAAGAACAGATTGACCGTTTCTACACAATAGAAAATCAACTGATGATTCCTGGTGAAGACTCTCGCGAGAGTTGGGATTGGGGAAGTTTATATGTACAACAATCAAACAGGCACTGGCAGCAGCGCCGCAAAATACCCCGTTTCATCCATGTGCATGCGTTAACTTTTTACAAAGGCCGCCTCTATGCAGGCGGCAATGTCCCTGATGCCATTCCTAAAGGGATGGGTGCGCAGCGCCATGGGTCTGCTGTTGCATCTTCTTCTGATCTGGGTGTTCATTGGCAACCAACCGAGTTGGGTGGTTGGCGAATTTCTGAATTTCTTCAAGTTAAAGGAAATCTTTATGCCGTCGATGCCTTCGCGGGTCCAAGCTTCCAAGCTTGGCTAAACAAACAGGGGCGGCAGTCTTTTTATAGCGCAATTTACGAACTGAGTGATACATCTCACTGGATACGACGCACAGACCTAAACGCTGAGATCATGTTGCCAGACACCCCTCTCGCGGGTCAACGCATGGCAGTGATCGATCGGAGTGTTTTTTGGAAAGACACCACGTTTTACATTGCGGCATTTGTAACTAAACCTGGCGAATTAGCGATTAGGGCGGCATATCAAGCCAACAACCTTAATTCGGGTCATGTCAGCGTGAGCCGTTTACCTTTTACAGACAACACTCAGGTCTGGGATGTAGCAGCAGACGATACACATATTTGGATTTCAACCGCCACTAACGGCACAAACGGCCGTTGGTTAAACCAACTTCACAAAAGCTCAGATGGGCATCATTGGCATACTGTGCTAGCTTTTGAAGCGCCAACGTATGGGCACAGTTTTGCACTGAACGGCACTAGCATCTATTGGGGGCTTGCTGGTGAAAAATATGCTGGAACGCTTCTTGAGTTTTACCCTTTTTAGTCTCACCCCCTTTTTAGTCTCTCCTATTACGCACTGAAAAGAGAGCACTCACCTAAATTACCTAGCTTTTAAATTGGCGAGATGAATAATTGATCTCGGTTATGGTTGATTTCGAATTGCAGTGACTGGCCTGCTCGCACATTGATCGGTGTGGGGAGTATGTGCAGATGAGGATCCCACGAAGATTTCTGTGGGGGACGGTTCTCGAACACAATATCGTCACCAAAATCAAGTCGCAACCACCGCAGCAAGGAATGAACACTCGCATCTCGATTGGCAGTGAGTGTGACAATTTCTGTTGCATCATTAGGCGCAGTTTCGTACAAATCAAAACCAATCAATTCGATGGCGTCAGATACGGGGTTGACCCCCCCGCCGCCTTCACCGGAATTAAGCTCTAAAGGCGTAAAGCAATTAAAAGGTGTCAGGTCGAAACCCATGACTCTAGACATACGGTAAATTTCAACGTGCTCAGTCTCGGCCATCAAATAGCCCATGGCCGATACCCTTTGGGGAAGCAAAATGGCATCCGGCTTAAGAAATTTTAATTTCGCCAAATCTGTCAATGGTAAAACACCCTCACCGAGCAATGTATTGTCAACAATTTCCGCGACAAACAAATCGGCTCTTTCGGGCAGATCGATACCGAGTTGTAACGCATCGGCATCTTTAGGAATAACAGTCACTCGGTCAGCGAAACCATTTCGCGCAATAATCTCTTTTGCGGCAGCGGCAACATCTGGACGACGTTCACAGGTGTAGACGTGTTTGGCACCTGCGCGTGCAGCCAACATAGCCAGTAAACCTGTTCCAGCACCGATTTCAAACACCACCATACCTGGCTTGACAAAGTGCTGTAATGCCTTTGCATATGCCTCGTTACGCAAGTGATCATGAACAATTCGAAAATGCCACAGCGGTGCTTGGTAACGACTAATCCACTCAGTCAGAACTCGAACACGAATATCATCAGGAGCAAAGCTTCGCGCCGCCTGAGCCAAAACTTCCGCATCTGATTTTTGTTTGCGCCCCTTAAAAATCAGAGCCATTTTTGCAAGGCGTACCGGAAGTTCGGGCTTTTTGACACGCTCAACCAGCATGGATACAAACTTAAGGGCAGCAGGCGACAACGATCCAAATTTCAACACCTGCTCTGTGAGGTTTTGTGATTCTGTTTGCGTCGTGGTGTTCATCTGATCTTTTATTTACGCTGTTGGCTTAATCAAACCGAGTTCAAATAACTTTTCGGAAAAAGACAACACATCGTCGCGACATCGATCTTCTTCAATATCGAATTCCGTCTTGATCGTTTCGACAAGCTGCTGAATAGTGGTTGGTTGATCCAGGAGCTCCCAGATTCGCGTTCCGACACCACCTATACCGTAATACTCGCCGTTTTCGATACTCATCATCACAAGATCACCATCCATTTCTGCGCAAACAAGGTCAGGGTCTCTGGTTAAACACGTATTTAATGTTAAGTTAGTCATGCGAATTCAAAGGGTTAATTGTTGAAAAAAAGAATGTATCACTTTCCGTTGTGCAAGAGCTAAGAGTCCAGACAAGCACTAGGCTGGAAAAATACACAAATATAATTTAGCTTTTAATGTGTGTTAATTGTGTGGGTTAATCGAGGCTGTAAATAATTTACACTTTCAAGATTGACCCTTGGTTTTATTCTCATGCACCCAACTCATTTTGACTCAGCTTTTACACAGATACTAGACTTCAAGGGCCGAATCGACAACATTGAAGAGTTGACTTCGGTCCTATTCAATGGCGAGATCACTGGAAATGTCAGCTTAAGTCATCTCTTATTGACGGGTTGGCAACGCTGGGGGGTCGACCTACCTTTGCATTTGCTCGGTAACTTTGCGTTTGCGATTAAAGATGCTGCACTAGATTGTATTTTTCTAGTGCGCGACCCCTTAGGGGTCAAACCTCTTTACTACACCGTGCAACGAGGTCGGCTCACTCATGCATTCTCGGTTGCTGAGCTGAGGCGAATCCCGGAATTAACACTGACTCCCGACCCCGATTGGATGGCGCGATACATGCTACATCTTTCTATGAGTGACACCCAAACCGCATATAAAGAAGTGTTTAAGGTGCCGCCGGGTCATTCATTGATGCAGATTGGGGCTGCTGCGCCTGAGCTTCGCCGCTACCATTTTTGGCGAGACGATGCACCATGGGCAAGCCAGCGCGACGAATGCTGGGTTGAGGCCTATCAAGCAGTTCTGAAAGAGTCGATTCGCTGCCGAATCGATCATGATGCCCCAATGGGGACAGAAAATAGCGGTGGCATTGATTCAGCCACGATTACAGCCTATCTGGCCGATTTTCTGGGGGAACCGGGCGATCGGTTGCATAGCTTCGGTTTTGCGATGCATGAGCAAGAACCCGCTATGATTCTGGCCACGAGTCAAGCCAAACGAATTAAGCACAATTACCTGATTACTTCGGACGCTATTGATGAAGATTGGGATGCACGCGTTGATCACACAATAGGTATTTTGGGTTACCCGGAAGAGCATGGGAATGGGTCTGGACACACGCCTTTTTACAAAGAATGTCAGCTACGCGGCATTCGCACGCTTTACTCGGGTTTTGGTGGCGATGAAGTCGTGACCAACCCCGCGCATCACTTGCGATGGGAGCTGTTAGATCGGCATAGCTACGGTGCGCTATGGAACATATCGCCAGGCAACATGCTGACGCGTACTTTGCGCACGGGCAGAACGGCGTTAATGAAACGCAAAAACCCTGCCTATAACCCGAATTTTCTGAACGCATGGAACGCCCGCTGGCCCCATCAACTGCTGCAGCATCACATCGTTGAGCAGTTAAACCTGCATCAGGAGTACATGGAAACGGCACGCTATGATGCCCCCTATCGCCGGATCAATGATTTTATTTTGAATCAATTACTCAAGATGCCCTATGTGGCGACACGATTCGAAAACTGCACGTTAATGGCAGCTGCCTATGGCGTGGAGTACCACTGGCCACTGTGGGATGTGCGACTCGTGCAACAATATCTGTCAACGCCTAGCATTGAAAAAGTCGGCCCTAAAGGGATGGGCCGTTATCTTCACCGCCGCGCTATTAATGACATGGTTCCCAAAGCTGTGGCTTGGAAGCCTAGCAAAGATATGGGCTATGCTGCCACGATAAAAGATATGCAAACCAGAAATTTGCCCGTCATAGCTGAGCGTGCACGAGCCCTAGAAGCAGATTTGCACAGTGACCTCCACTCGATCATTGATCGAGATAAGTTAAAAGCTCAAATCAAACAGGCGCTATCTGGTCAAACACAATTAGAGTTTGCCTTTACTTTTATGCGATCTATTAGCGCACTCCATCAGCTTGACCGCTGGCTTAAAAGTCACTCTACTGATTCGTAGGGGCCCCCTTCCCTACACCTTTACAATGTGAATGAGCAGACTCTTGCACTGGTCTTTAAACGTGTTGCACTTCTTAGTTGAAACCGCCAAATCGCGTCTAAGCCAAAGGGTAAGCTTACGCAATCTTCACAGAAAAAATCTCGCGTATATTTCTCCACAGCCGAGCAGGTAAGTCATGCCAAGGTCCGACTCGCCCTTGACGAATAGATTTCAAGACGCGCTGGTAAAAGTCTCGTGCTTTAGACAAACGCGCCAACGCTGGGTATCTAAGTCGGTCTTCGTAAAGAGTGTTTGTGTTGAACTCAGAAGCCACTCCAAACGCGCGCCCTAGATAGGTAAAGAACATGTTGGCCGGTTCAGCCCAAGGCTTTTGATGCAAATATTGAAATGACTCTGACTTGAGGGCACTTGGCCCAGCTAGCATAAATCTTTCTACGAAATCATGCGTTTTCATCAGCGTCACTTGCCCAGCCAGAAACTGTTTTCCGCTCATGTACACACATTGAATATAAGCATGCATGGCTTGATCGACTGGGTTAAGCACGCCTACTTTTTCCCCTTCCCACTCACGCCATTGAGTATGATTGAGC
This sequence comes from Bordetella parapertussis, assembly GCA_945897365.1. GTDB lineage: Bacteria > Pseudomonadota > Gammaproteobacteria > Burkholderiales > Burkholderiaceae_B > Zwartia > Zwartia parapertussis_A. Next base: position 8,600 of record CAMDFD010000036.1, read on the forward strand.
GCGGGACCCTCTGGTAGCAATGGTGAATATTTAGTCGGGACTACCGACGCATGAAACTCTAGGCGAGCTGACTCGCCATTTTTAAACAACGGAGGATAGTGATGCTCCCCTCCAAGCAATTGCCCGCCCTCCTCTGCCACAGACTCGTAACCCATTGCAGCAAGTTTTTTAAAGGCGGCATCATGTTGACCTCGATGCGGTATCCAAACATCTAGATCTAACATGGTACGAGGCGATTGCTGCCAATCGTCGCGTAGTAAATGCGTGGCGCCTTTGAGCCACACGTGCACGATATCGTATCGATTCAAACATACAGTGACCGCCTTCACTTGCGCTCTGAGTCGGCTGTTTAACAGTACGTTCAGATCAAAAAAACCCTCTAGGGCTTGCCCGACTTCCTTTGGTACACAATCAAGCAATTGTTTTCGAATCAGTGCCCGATAAAGTAAGGGCAGCACCATACCCCGATGCGCTTGAGCCATGACCATATCCCAGTCTAATTGACCTGATTCGATCTCTTTGGCCAATGCTGCGCTGTCAACGAGCGGCGAGATAGCGGAGCACAACCAATAATGCGTCGCTAATTGATCGTCAGGTCTTTTAAACAAGCATTCACCTCTTCAAAGTGAGCGTACTCAATGGCGAAACACGGCAATCGGATTAATGCGTTTAAAGCATGGTCTATGGTTTGAATCGTGGGTGCGCCAAACATAGACAAACCCGCAGTGAGCAAACCTTGCAAACCCAAAGCAGGTCTTAAAGCCTGCACCTTGAGCGCTTGATCAGCCACAAAACGTGGCAGGATAATTGCATCCCAACTTGACGCTGTCTGATGGGATGAATTGTGGGCGATGGGTAAATATTTTGCTTCTTTTCCACCATAGGCATAGGGAAGAACTGATAAATCAGCCAACTCAGAATAAAGTGGCAATAATCTTGGCCAACTCCCTGACTTTAAACTGATTGCGGTCGGAAAGCGCAACAAGCCTAACGACGGCGTTGACTGACCACCCTTATTGAGCTCAATGGCCAGAATATCATCACCGAGCAATTCCCAGCCAGCCTTTGCCAACAGCGCTGAAAGCGTGCTTTTACCCACACCAGAAACGCCCGCTAACGCCAAGCAACGCCCCTGTTTAACCCCTGCAGCATGAAGCGCCAACACCACGTCGCGCGCTGGGTATGAGACGCCTATCATGGCTTCATACACCAACCCCATTTCAAGACTCGCTTCAAGACGACGCGCTTGCTGATCACCACTGTCTTGCAAGACAATATGTTCATCCTGAATGGATACCGTCACCCAGCCAGCTCCCGAAGGCAGCTCGTCAAGCTTGGCGAAACCCTCACAAATAGCAATCAGTCTCTCTGTGAACCCTTGTGTTGACGGATCAATCGCCACCTTAGTGGTAGAAGAGCGGATTTGAAGCTCAAACGCCTCATCTCCAAAGCAATAAAAGCCTCTGTGAATCACGTGATCACGCATGGGCTCATCGACCAACCTAATGGAAGTATCTGAAGCGGGAGAAACCTGCTCATCAGGCAAAGAAAGACGCCACTTTTTTGTAGCATCACGAACGACCCAACCATACTTCAACCAGTTGGCCAGGCATGCGTCAACATCACCACTAGCCTGAGCAGGCGGCAAAGCGAACAATTCTGCATATTCTTTGACGATATCATCTTCATTGCTAGCGTCATTGGTCAGGTCACTGAGCAATAACCAGATGGCAGCAGACGCAGGATTGTGCAACTCAATATGTCTTTTTTTTAGGTCGCACGTCACGAGATGGTCGTCATACAACCACGCACCGAAACTCGCACTTTGCCCTAAGCAATGAAGAACCGGGTCATGTAAAGCGATACTCAAATTGTTAACCATGAGAAATTAGGCTCAGTAGTCAATGCTGGAGCATCGAACATGACAAACGGATAAGTAATCTCGTTTGCTAGAATCAGCTGGCGTGAGCGGGTTTATGGGTCAAAGCCAACACAGCTGGTATGGCGTATGCAGCGTACTTGCCAATTCGACTCAATGCCTTACGTCTCGCTTGCTTCTCATCTGCTGAGGAATCATGTGATTCCCGGATCGGTTCTTTTGTATCAGTTTGATCAGTCGGTTGCATAAAAAAGCCTTAAAGTTTGGTACGTAGTCAGTTAACGGATCATCATGTTATCTGAGCAGACTAGGTATGCATCGAAATCAGCTACAAACTTATGACCTTGATAATAAATAAGGCTTAGGGACTGGCAGCTGCTGGCTTGTGTGTTAAAGCCAAAACCGCAGGAATAGCGTATGCCGAGAACTTACCAATCCGACCCAAGGCGTTGCGTCTAGCTTGCTTCTCATCTGCTTTCAAGTCATCGGATTTATGATCGGGTTGGTTTGTACCAGTTTGATCTGTCGGTTGCATAAAAAAATCCTAAAAGTTGAACATGTCGTCAATTAAATAATCAGCATTTTACTTGGGCAGATTGAATCTACATCGAACTCATCGCCACGCTTATAACCTTTGGGCAAATGAATATTAAATAGGACTTGAAGCCGCTGCCGTCTGTGTTAAAGCCAAAACCGCCGGTATAGCGTATGCCGAGTACTTCCCAATTCGCCCCAGTGCCTTACGTCTGGCTTGCTTCTCATCAGCTCTCAAGACATCGGATTTCTGGTCGGGTTGATTTATACCAGTTTGATCTGTCGGTTGCATGAAAATAATCCTAAAAATTGGGTGTATAGCCTGTTAACTTTTAACAAATTTACCTGAGCAAACTGAACATGCATCAAACTCAGCTTCCCATTGATAGTCTTGATCATAAATGATAATTAGCCAGGAGGAATACTTGAAGCAGCTGCCTTATGTGTTAATGCCAAAACCACAGGTACAGCGTATGCTGAGTACTTACCAATTCGACCTAATGCCTTTCGTCTGGCTTGCTTCTCATCTGCTATAAAGCCATCGGATTTCTGATCTGGTTGGTTTGTACCGGTTTGATCTGACGGTTGCATAAAATTAATCTCAAAAGTTGTAAATTAAATATGGCTGCTATATCTATCTCCCATCTTAGCCTAACATGACACGTCCAATCGCTATTATCGGTGCCGGGCTTTCTGGCTGTTGTGTCGCCCTCGAACTCGCGCGTCGGAATCACGACGTTACGCTCATCGAACAAGACGTTTTACCAATGAGTCGCGCGAGTCTTCGCAACGAAGGCAAAATTCACTTAGGCCTTATCTATGCCAACGACAACACCCTTGAGACTGCTCGTCTTCAGTTAAGGGCTGCACTTCGCTTTAGCTTACTTCTTGAACGCTGGATTGGAGATCGACTCCAACTGATCGGTGTTTCAACTCCTTTTGACTATCTCGTCGCGCAAGACTCTCTTCTTGAACCTTCTGCGCTAGCGTCTTTTTATGCACAAGTCGAAAATATCTATCAAGCTGAACTTGCCTCAGACGATTCCCTGACCTACCTGGGGCTTCGTCCCGAGCGACTGGCATATCAGCTTGCTCCGAATCAGATGGATGACGTATTTTCTCAATCGCTGATAAAGGGCGCGTTCCGCACGCAGGAGCGTGCAATTGATACAGAGGATCTTGCAACACAAATACGTCATGCAGTTTCTGCTAATAAAAAAATTACGTTTTTGCCCGAGCATGAAGTCCGTGGCATAGAACGTGCTGGCAGATCTTTCAACATTAAAGGAGTGGTGCACGATGTACCATTCTGCCTCGACGCGGAACAGGTGGTCAATGCATCGTGGGAACGACGCCTAGCCATAGATCAGACATTGGGCATCACCCCGCGGCCCAATGTGTTACACCGGCTCAAATACCGAGTGATTTGCCGAACTCCTGAAGCGCTTAAAAACGCGCCCTCGATGACCATGGTGATTGGACGTTACGGAGATATCGTCATCCGCCCAAATGGCACGACCTACCTTTCTTGGTATCCCGCATGCCTGCAAGGTTGGACGCCAGAAGTGGCACCACCACGAACATGGGATGCGGCATGCCGCGGAGAACCCGATCCAGATGTTGCCGCAAGCGTTAGAGACGCAACAATTAGTGCACTTGCCAAATGGGTGCCAGCGATCGCTAGTGCCGAAGTGCTTAAGGTGGATGCGGGGGCAATTGTTGCCGACGGTCGAACCGACGTCGACGACGCATCAAGTGGCTTGCATCGTCGCGCGACCTCTGGAGTCTTTACCCAGGATGGCTATCACAGCGTGGACCCAGGTAAGCTCACAGCAGCCCCCCTCTTCGCGTACGAGGTAGCAGAACGTGTAGACCGCACAGCGCGTGGGGCGCACTAAATCATGAGCACAAGCGCTCCTCGCGTCACCGCCCTTGTAGCCGCCTACAACGCAAGCGAGTTCATCGAAGAGACGCTTCACTCCATCGCAAATCAGTCCTATTCCAACCTCGCTGTACTCATCTCCGTCGATGTCTCAGATGACGATACAGCGAGGCGTTGTGAGCAGTTCGCGCTTGCTGATCAGCGTTTTACAGTGGTGTGCCAAACGCAGCGTCTCGGATGGGTTCGTAACGCAAATGAACTGTTAAGAATCGCGCAGAGCGATCTATGCTTTTTCATTGGCCACGATGACCTGATCAATCAGGAATATGTGTCTACTTTAGTGACAGCTTTTGCTCAAAACGATCAGGCATCAATTGCGTACTCAGATATGACATTTTTTCATGCCGAAAGGCAAGAGGAGACCATTGTCTGCGAGGGCCTTGATGGCGTGACCGACCCTCTGACACGCGGGAGAGTTGTGCTTCAGTGGATCCCTGGTTGGTGGGCCAGTTACCGAGGGCTTTTCCGGTTGGACATTGCGCGGGCTGGGCCACCGCTACGCTCTCATCTCGGGGGTGAATATGCAGCAGACTGGCCATTCCTGATGTATTTCGCGCTACGAGGTGAGTGCATTAGAGTTCGTCGGGTACTTTATCGAAAGCGCTCGCATGCAGCTAGTCTCTCAAGTACTTGGCGCAGCGGCCCTTTGCAACGGCTGTGTGTATCCCTATCCTGCGCTCAAGTCATTCTAGAGGCCGATCTCAAGAATAAGACGGCTGCAGTTCTACTGACAATCCTTGCGGGTCGTTTGAGTAAATTCGTGCTGAGGTTTTATGCAGGGCGAGTGCTTCAACAATTACGAAAATTTCGAACAGCACTTGCAAGCTGGATAAGATAATGAACTGTCTGAGTCAAAAAGATCAATGACTTCTTATCACTTATCAGGCCGTCTAGTTATCCGGGGCAGGCCCAAGAGTACTTGCAGCAGCTGCCTTGTGTGTTAAAGCCAAAACCGCAGGTATAGCGTATGCCGAGTACTTGCCAATTCGACTCAATGCCTTACGTCTGGCCTGCTTCTCGCCTGAATTCAAATCATCAGGTTCATGATCGGGTTGCTTTGTACCAGTTTGATCTGTCAGTTGCATAAAAACAATCTCAAAAGTTATTAATCAAAGACAGCTAACCAACAGCGAAGGTAGTTACACTTAATCGTATTTTCAGCTTTAGTTCAAATGGTCCAGACTTTTCAACTTAACATTCCAACTCAGTAGTGTCCCAACGTTTGCACGTCAAGAGCTTGTAAGTTAATGATTTTATTACCAAATTCGGTCATTTTGTCTGGTCTCGATTTCAACTTTGATTTCGAGCAGACTGAGGGTTGTTCGCGACTACTCGCGGGGAACTCTCATGCACCAAGGCAAACTCGTTTTCTCGCAGATCATGATGCATCTGCCACTGACAACTTTTCGGCGTTGCGTCGCCGCGCATCGAGGCGATCACAAGGTCAAGGACTTTACCTGCTTGGATCAGTTTCTCGCGATGGCCTTTGCTCAATTGACATATCGGGAGTCGCTTCGCGACATCGAAGTCAATCTTCGCGCACAGGCCAAGCGTCTTTACCACATGGGATTTCGTTGTGCGACGCTGTCTCGCAATACGCTGGCCAATGCGAACGCGACGCGTCCTTGGCAGATCTATGCCGATTACGCTCAGCATCTGATTGGGATTGCGAGGCCGCTTTATATCGACGAGCCTCTTGGTATCGATTTGGACGCAACGGTTTATGCGTTCGATGCGACTACGATCGATCTGTGCCTGTCGATGTATCCGTGGGCACCGTTTCGTCGAGCCAAGGGTGCGATCAAACTGCATACACTGCTCGACTTGCGGGGCGCAATCCCAAGCTTTATCAGCATTACGGACGGCAAGACGCACGAGGTCAACGTGCTGGACGATCTTATTATCGAGCCAGGGGCATTCTATTTGCTGGATCGCGGCTACCTCGACTACCAACGGCTTTATGCCATTCATCAATCGCAAGCGTTCTTTGTCACGCGAGCCAAGTCCAACACAAAGTTTCAGCGGCGATACTCCCAACCAGTCGATCGCGCGAACACACAAATCATATGCGATCAGACCGGCGTGCTCACCGTCTACTACACCGCCAAAGAGTATCCGCAAGTGATTCGTCGCGTTGTAGCCAAAGACGAGAATGGCAAACGCTTGACCTTTCTGACCAACAACTTTGCGCTCAGCCCCGAGATGATTGCCGCACTCTATCGACAGCGATGGCAGGTCGAGTTGTTCTTCAAATGGAT
>CAMDFD010000037.1 GCA_945897365.1 Bordetella parapertussis
TTTGCTTTTGTGGGCTTGTAACTGGATGTTTTTAAATGATTGATAGTGCTTTAAATAGTGTGATTGACTATACTGTCAGTAATGCTAAACAGGAATTCATCATGAGCACAATCTCAGCCAATGACCTTAAAACTAAAGGTGTGAAAGCAATCGAGGAAGCACTCGCCACGCAACCTGAAGTTGCTGTTTCCGTTCGCGGTCAAATTAAGTACATCGTGATGAGCGAAGAACAATACCAATATCTTCGCGAATGCGAACTTGAAGCCGCGCTTGCCGAATCTAAGGCTAATCTCGACGCTGGTCGCTATGTAAAAGAAACGGTTGCCCAACACATTCGTCGCATCAACAAGCTGAATGCAAAGTTGGCAGCATGAGCTGGCAGTTAATTTTTACAGAGCAATACAACCGCAAGGCTGCCAAATTCGTTAAGCAACACCCAAAAGCACTGACTCAGTACACCAAGACTCTTGAACTGCTAACGGTAAACCCTCATCACCCTTCCCTTCGACTACATAGCCTCAAAGGAAAGCTCGCCGGTCTGCATAGTGTCTCAATCAATCTGAAGTACAGGATTACGCTTGAACTTATCATTACTGAGAATGAAATCATTCCAATCAACGTTGGGGATCATGACGAGGTTTACTAATGGATGGCGAACAGGATCGAATATCCTCAGGCCTTGGTCGATTCCGCCCCGGGCCACCAAACTTAAATAATGCCCTGCTTCGAGCGGGGCATTATCTTTTTGAGCAGGAAGATGAGATGGTTACTTGACAATACGTACGCTTTTCCGTACCGTATCAAAAAGCGATGAAATTATGACCACATTAACCGCAAGCGAAGCTCGAGCAGGGCTCTACCGTTTGATTGATCAAGCGGCAGAGTCACACAAGCCAATAGTCATTTCTGGTAAGCGGGCAAATGCTGTCTTGGTTTCTGAAGAAGATTGGAGCGCCATTCAGGAAACGCTATATTTATTGGCAGTTCCAGGGATGCGTGAGTCGATTAAAGACGCTATGGCCGAGCCTTTAGTCAAGAGCAAAAGGACATTGAAGTGGTAACTTGGAATCTAGTCTATTCCAAGTTTGCCCTTAAAGACGCTAAAAACCTTTCTGCCGCCGGGCTAAAAGATAAAGCACTGGCCTTGCTGGATAAATTAGAAGTGGATCCGTTTCAAAATCCGCCCCCAGATGAAAAGCGGGTGGGAGATTTAAAGGGCGCTTATTCTCGCAGAATCAATATTCAACATCGCTTGGTTTATGAAGTTTTCCGCAAAGTCAAGACGGTACGTATTTTAAGAATGTGGACGCATTACGAATAATGCTAAAAAAACTGGAGTTCGTTTGAAAACCACCTTGCCCTAAAAAGCCTTTCACCACATTTAAATTTTTGCAATGGCTGAAACAGCGCTTGGTTACTCACGTGAAGATAATACTCACAAACTCATCACATGGTTGACTCAGATAGCCAACGACATGCCCGATATCATCAGCATAGAAATACTCATTGCTGACCCGTTTGATGAGAGTGCTGGAAATTTAATTTTGAAAGTGATTTATGCCAATCCGAAAGGTCTTGAGCGCGTTCGCGCCGATACTGAGCACAAACATTTTTATCACATGGGGTTGCGCTGCAAAACGGTTTCTCGCAATACCTTGACCAACGCAAATCGAGTCAGGCCGTGGGAAGTCTTTGCGGATTTGGCAATCTCTAGCAACTGATCCCTATTTAATTTTTTAATCACTTAGGCAGACTCTTAAATGCGGGACGTGGCTGATGAACAAAAAACGCTGCGATGTCGACTGCTTCCTGCTCAGTGAGCGAATTTTCAAGACCCTCGGGCATGTTGTAGCGAACAAACGCAGCGGCAGTAAATATTCGAGCCATACCTGCGCCATCGTTAAAGGATTCATTACCCCAAAGTGGAGGAAAAATATAAGCACCTGTCGGAAGCTTCAGGCCTGCCCCTTCAGCGCCATGACAACTCGCGCACTTTTGGGCATAGGACACTTTACCCCTCGCACTATCTGGAATGAGTTTCACATCAATCGCCTCATAACCGCGACCTTTTACGCTTTGGCCCGTTGGAACACCCGTCGACAACCATTGAATGTAGGCCAGCATACTAATCATTTCTTCTGAGGTGTAGGACAAAGGGCGGCCATTCATTGACCGCTCAAAGCAATCATTAATTCTTTGAGATAACGAAACCACTTTGCCATCTCTCAAATTAAACTCAGGGAATACCCCCCATAAACCTACGAAAGGTGCAGCTTTAGGAACAGTCCCAGCATTGAGATGGCAGCTTGAACAGTTCAGGGCATTGCCAACATTGTTGGGAAGGAGCATTTGAGTTTGATTCATGAGCTTCTTACCTTGTTGGATGGCAACACCTAGTGCACCACCGGGCATGCTTGACTCAAGTGGCACCTTAAAGTCTGCCAGATTTGCCTGAGCGCCTGCATAACCAATAGGGCCAAGCAAGCTCAGGCAACAAAAAAAACGAATTATGCGTGTCATGAAAACGTCCCCTTCTCGAATTGCTAACAATGTACAATTTTTTCAAGCGAAACTTTTTTATCAGTACAACAAGCTTTCATAAAACATACAGCGCGCTCTGGGCTGTCAAGCTGATGAGACCGCAGCACGCGCAGCGCTCGCGGCTTAGAGCATCGGATGAAATCCAACTGATTACGATAATTTTCAATATGAAGTGCAATGCAGCCATAACCAATGCAGTTGCAATGCCCTTTTAAAAAAATGCAACTTACAGCGTCTAGTAATGAGAATTTCATGTGCGACTGTCGTGTTAATGGTAATGACCTACACACACTGGCTCACAGGCTCACCAGCCGTATAGGGTCTCTACCGTTTTATAGGCTAACCACTCTTGCGCAGATGGGGAGACCTGATCAAGCAAAACTCGAAATCTTTTGATTCTAGTTTCCCAAGCTTTATTCCACCCTTGTGCTTCATTCACATCTGAACCGATGTAAAGCCTGTCGGGGAACTTTTCTATTACACGCAACCAATCAGCTTTGATCACGCCACCCGATTCGAACTGAAACGTCCACTCGCCTGCTCTAGGCCAAAAGCTCCCATAACGGCCGGTATCTGTCATATTTCCCAAATCGCAATAAAGATTAGAGTGGCTTGACAGCCATTCATAAACTGTCTGTGGATTGGATCTACCGCACCCATGAGCCCAAACAATCTTAGCTGCTGGGTACCGAGCTAACATATCTAGCACGTCACGAACTACGTGATCTTCACCCTCAGCATGAATGATTAAAGGTCGTCGCGTTCGATTCGAAAGTTCTATCAAACTCTCAAAGACTTTTGACTTTATTGGATAGTCATTTTCACCAAAGCCTTTTCCATGATAATCATAGTGGCGAATAATGAGCTCGCCCATCCCTTTACGCCTACCACTGATTAGCTCTTCTTCCGCGTATTTTAGCCAATCCAACCATGCACCACTCGGATTCGTCCAAAATCGCACTGGTATATTTACGTTATGCAACATTTCCAATTGCAACCCTAAAAGGACATAACCAATATCAACATTTTTCTCAGCGAATTTTCTCGCTTGCTTTTCTGTTATTCCAATATCATTCCCTGCTTTAAATTCACGTGGAAAAATAACTGCTTTAGTGACAGTTTGATTTTTGAATTTTTCTCTAATTACCTCTGGATCAGAAAAATAAGATAGGTGTAAGTGACCATCAATAAGAGGGCCCGAATAAGCTTGCGCGTTATTACTAGCCACAAACAACAGTCCAACAATAAGTTGAAATGCGATTTGAATTGCCACAGATTTTATAAACATTCGTTGGTCTCTGATCTCAAAATAGCCATTGCACCGACAGCTTCAGCGCCCAGTTAAGGGACTGTTGAACGATCGATCGAAATCCTCAAGCTTTGGTCGATTACGCCTTGGGCCACCAAGTAGCACCATAGCCCACTTTTTGGGCTATTTTTATTAGAAGTTATGATGGTGTCTCTGCCTTACTTTTAACTTAGTAGATCACTTTCCACAGATTCAATCCGTCAATCACATCTAACTGAAATACAAAAAGATGGCCACATTCAAAAGAAGATCGAAAATTAAACGATAGACGTCACCATCTTCTCTCCAAAGAAGCTCAGCACCATGCTGGACTGAGCATGCTTGCCTGAATTGGTGTAGTATTTCTATCAACAGTTGGCTCGGTCGCTCATTCGGTAGAGCTGAGAATAGAAAAGCTAGAACAGAGGACTCGAACAGTTCTTCACATTGGGTCTAAGCTGGATGTAAACCTACGCCCTACAAGCACCAAATCTCACGATTCCAAGCGGCTCTAATATTTCACGAATGGCCTCCGCAGCGTCGTTTTGGCAGAATGCAGCGGAACTTATCTGAACAACGTATTTTCAGAGATTCAATATATATTGACCGAAAATAAGTGATTCGTTGAATTTACGATAGAAGCTTATTAAAAATATTAACTGAAATCATCAAACCATGATGGAGTTTGTCAGTGAAAAAACCATACCGCCATACTTTTTTGTTATTACTGTTGCCGCCCTCCTTGTGGCTTGTGGTGGGGGTGATGGCAGTGGCGGTGGCTCATCATCCACTTCATCCAATCCTCAGTTAAGTGCTGTTGGCGTTGACCTCACTTCTTTTAAAAATACTTTTGCAGATACGACTAAAGTTAGCGGAACTGTAGTGAGTAATCTCTCATTGCGTGAGAGATTTATGGCGGGCTTAAAAAACATTGGTTTAATTCCTAGCGCATTTGCACAAAACCTACAAAGTTGTGACGATAATGTTAAGCCAGTTGGAATTACAAAAAATGAATCTACAGATTCTTATCGGGTGCTTCAGGTAACCTCAAAGGCTGACGATAAACCATGCTTTACAAGCTCACAAGAAGTAGGTGCTTATATCGCGGCACAGGCCAAGAACCTATATCAAGGCGACAAGAAATGCGATATTGTCCTCATGCCCAAAAAAGGGGGGAAACTCCACTGTTTTGAGTCTGGTACACCAACTTCATTAAAAGAGAACTCTGGACAGCCCCTATACAAATTTAATCAAGCATTTGCTGGTATTTCGAGCTTGAAGGCCTTGGGTGGAAAAATTACGCAGAACGGCAAGTATTTTTTTGTAGCATTCAGCGATGATTACAGCTCTTCAAATGGATATCACGGAGTCTATCGAATTGATTTGTCTGGCGAGGAGCCTGTTGGTCAACTGGCTTACCTTAAATTGGCGACAAATCCTAATAACTTGTCTTTCGATGGTTTTCAGCAACTAGAGAATGGTGATTTAATCATTTCGCTACGAGATGGCTCACCTCCAGCCGGACAGCAAAGATATTTTACTTATTATGTTGGCGTTAACTCAACCTTTTCTGGGATCGACAATCAGCAAATCGTACTAATTAATAGTGCTCTCGAGTTTGGATACGACGAAATCAATTCACCAGTATTTAAGTGGGCGAAAGATAACTTAGCCATTGGGGGAGGACCAATTACCTCTGGTGACTCTCAAAATATCATTTTTTCAGCTTCTCAAGACCCTAGCGATAAATCTTTTTTTATTGTAATTGCTGTGAATCGATATAAGAACTTTGAAGGAGAATATTTTAATAAATTACTTTTAAAAGGAACGACCGTTGGAAATAATCTTTCATTTGAGGATTATGGCCCTATCAGCGTTTCTTTTTTTGGAACGGCTGGAATTAGTGCTGATTTATCAAAAATATATTTTGTAACTGGCGATTCTGGAACAGTAACAAGTTTATTAACCAGGCCGGCTACTAGGCTGTTGAGTAACGATAGAAATTATTTGCCAGATGAAAACGTGCCCATAAATATTTCAATGCCTACTGGATATGCCCCAACGGTGCTTTATGAAACTCAAAACAAGATATTCTTTTCAATAGTGACATCAGATTTCTATGACTCGAACGGATTAATGAATTTAAAACTATACGCTATTGATAAGTTGTCTGGTGGAGTTGATTGGACTAACCGACCAGGTGATTTTGTGGAAGTTCCTTTAACTGGTTTTACAGGAGATGGATTTCGCGTTACATCAATTGTTCCAAGTTTAGTTTTGGATAAGATACTTTTTAGGATAACTAGATTATCTGATAACAAAGAATTTAGTTTGGATGTTTCTAGTTCTGGCTTTGAGTTTGTTGAATTGGGTAACAATACCTCTATTAAATCTACCTTCGCAGTTGTCCCTGGTAGATAAGTTTATATTGCGCTCATATCAAGCCTCGATAGATAGAGTGACCTGTCTGGTTTTATCGGATCATTTTCATTTAGAAACGTAGGCTGCAGTTTATGAAGGACAATCAGATGTCTGCACGTCTAACTGCAGCCCACTTTAATATCCCCGGTTCAGATTCAGTATTGCTTTGGCAGCGCCTCTACAATGAAGGTATGCGTCCGGTGATCACATATTGCGGTAGTGTCATAAATCTTTCATAGTGTGCACGAACTCACTCGTGCACACTATGCCTAACTCAATAGACTTCACCCCTCGACCTGCCCGTCGCTATCACAGCCCTGAATTTAAAGCGCAAGTCGTGCAGCAGTGTGTGCATGACCGCGGATCAGTTGCAGGTGTCGCTCTTCGCAATCAAATCAATGCAAACATTGTGCATCGATGGATACGCGAACATGAACAACGCGGTCGACATTCAAATCCTGCTTTTATACCTCTCCCGATAGATGCGCCATCAGAGCTAGCTTTGCCCGCTCCGAATAACTCTGTCAATTCGTCTGGAACTTCAATTAAAGGAAGCGATCACGCAACGATCAGAATTGAGATTCGACGCGGCCAACAGTACGTTACCGTCGATTGGCCGGCTCAGGATGGCATCACGTGCGCAGCATGGCTCGGCGAGTGGCTCAAGTGATTAATATTGAACGGGTGTGGATTGCGACCGAGCCGATGGATATGCGTGCAGGCACCGATACGGCTCTGTCGCGCGTGGTGAAGGTCTTTGGTGCAGCGCATCCCAATCATGCGTATCTGTTTGCAAACCGTCGCGCCAACCGAATGAAGGTGCTTGTTCACGATGGGATTGGGATCTGGTTAGCCGCTCGGCGTCTGCACCAAGGGCACTTTGTTTGGCCTAACTCTGAGACGGTCACCCAGTTACAAATCACTCGCGTACAGTTCGATGCCTTGGTACTTGGACTTCCTTGGCATCGCCTCGGAGAGGCAGGAATCATCAAGGTCTTGTAGCACTTAGCAGTGATCAATTGAGCTTGAATTTTGCTCGACATTCAGCATAAAAATCAATTGGTGAATCCTATTATTCCGGTATCGCTACGACTGTGAAATACTGTCTGCATGGTCACCGCACAAACTCTCGAGCACATGAATCCGCAAGCACTGCGTGAGCTTGCGATGAGTTTGATGTTGCAAAACGAAGAGCATAGACAAGTCATCGCTGCGAGCCGTGTTGAAATTGATCAACACAAGAAAGAGCTTGTGTATCGTCAAACCAAGATCGAGCAGCTCACGCACGAAATCGCAGTGACCAAGCGTTGGAAGTTTGGCCAACATAGCGAGCGACTGGATCCTGCGCAGGCAAGCTTGCTCGAAGAAACACTCGATGCCGATATCGCCGCAATGGAGTCAGAGATTGAAGCGCTTGCGACCCCTGAGTCTGTTGGGCGCGTGCGCCAGCAGCCTAAGCGCACCGCACTTCCTGCAAACCTCCCGCGTATCGAGTTCAGACATGAGCCAGACTCTACACGCTGTCGCTGTGGCTGTCAGCTCAAGCGCATCGGTGAGGATGTGAGCGAGAAGCTCGATTACACGCCAGGTGTGGCGACTGTTGAGCGACATATACGAGGCAAATGGGCTTGTACCGATTGCAAGACACTGACACAAGCCCCTGTACCCGCACAGATCATTGACAAAGGTATTGCCACCTCTGGTTTGCTGGCGCAGGTGTTAGTAGCCAAGTACGCAGATCACTTGCCGCTGTACCGACAGGAAAGCATCTTTGCTCGGGCAGGCGTGGACTTGCCTCGCTCGACACTCGCCCAGTGGGTTGGCGTTTGTGGCGTACGTCTGCAACCTTTAGTCGATGCGCTTAAAGAGATCGTGCTGACGCACCGGGTGTTGCACGCCGATGAGACGCCTGTGCAGATGCTCAAGCCTGGCAATAAGAAAACTCATCGCGCCTACATCTGGGCCTATGCACCAGGCGTACATGAGGACCTGAAAGCTGTGATCTACGACTTTGCGGAGGGTCGCTCAGGAGAGAACGCCCGCAACTTTGTAGGCAAGTGGCGTGGCAACTTGGTCTGTGATGACTTCAGCGGCTACAAAGCCATGATCGCCAATGGCGTGACCGAAGTGGGTTGCATGGCGCATGCGCGACGTAAATTCTTTGAACTACATGTGGCCAACAAAAGCCAGATTGCGGAGTATGCCTTGGGTTTGATCGGTCAGCTCTACGATATTGAGCGAGAAGCCAAGGCGCTCGACAACGGTAAACGACAAGAATTGCGACAATTGCGAGCCCGACCGATCGCGGATGCGCTCTTCGAATGGATCCGGCTGCAGCGAATAAAAATCACTGATGGTTCGGCCACGGCGCGGGCGTTGGACTACACCTTGAAGCGATGGCAGGCGCTCACGCGTTACCTCGATGATGGTCAGTTACCCATTGATAACAATTGGATCGAGAACCAGATCCGACCCATTGCCATCGGACGCTCGAACTGGTTGTTCGCAGGTTCCTTGCGTGCAGGCAAACGTGCAGCTGCGGTCATGAGTTTGATCCAGTCTGCGAAGATGAACGGGCATGACCCCTATGCCTACATCAAAGATGTTCTGACTCGATTGCCAACGCAGAAAGCCAACCAGATCGAAGAGTTATTGCCACACCGCTGGCAGCCAGCACAGCCTGGCTCGTAACCAAAATCAAGCAGTCTGGCAATATGTGTTCGCTAGACGCTTACCAATGAAGGCGGTATTAAAGCCTTGAAATCACAACCGAAAGGAAGATTCCCCATGCCCTTTTGTAGTGGCAAAATAAAACTTGCTTCTATATAAATCAATAACTTGCGTCATTTGGTGTCGAACTCGGGGGTGCAATCTTTACCTTCAAGTCAGAGCGAATAAAATGTTTGGCAAACGGGAGCGTTCATGTACGGACACTACTGAGCAAGTATTATTTTTAAAGTTTCAGTGGCTGATTCTGTGGATATTTAACTACGCAGTTAAAATCAACTCTACTTTTTACTGATCACCTCAGCAATGTATTTAAATAAATTTAAATATTCAGGCCTTATTTGATTTGAATAAGCTATTTTTAATGCATCCATTTGAATCAGAGCGCTTTTCTCATGAGATATTCGTGCATTAGAAAAGGGTAATTTAAAGGGATCATATGCCGCAACATTCCAAGTTTTATTAGTTGCAAGTAATAGCGACGCCATTCTTTCAATTACAAAAGTCTTTATGGGAGCGGGACTATCGTGACCTTCGGCGAAAGCATTTAGCTTTTTCGCAAGTGGACTAATGTTTGATTCGCATTCGGCCCACAACAGCTCACAATTTTCTAGCCAAATTTTCCAAAATTTTGGTTTTGCAACAAAAAAATTACAGAAAATATTATTGTTCGAATGCATTACGATCTCGCTTATTTCTAGTGATGGATTAATTAACTTAAGCGCATTTTCAATTGGATCGCGAGTATTATTATGCTGACTAATAGCCTGAAAAAAGCTATTTTGAAAAAATGCACCTAGATCATAGAAGGGTGAGAACGAAAAGACATCTACACTCTTAGATTGGCTATTTATAAAGGAAATGCAATCGTTTGCAGATAAGCCGGTTTTAGATCTGAATTTTGGTGAGAAAAATCCATATAAACCATCGTCATCGAGAGTATTACTTTTTAAGAAATTTCTAATTGGCCAATACTCTCGCCAATCAGGCCTGGGATTAGTTGCATTATCTAAAGGCAAAAATCCTGAATCGAGAGAGCTCTTTGTCTCTTCGTTATAAAAAATTTGGAATATTTGTACACTGGTCATAATTTAACTTGCAGTTAATCAAATTTGACTGAATGGGATTCAGATCGTAGCATAAATGTGCTCTTCATCTGGCTGTGGTGAGCACCCCAAGGATGCTATGTTCCTGCGCCAGTCAACCCTCATGACCAACACATAAACCACGGCACTCGTTGTGCCAGTCAAATCCTTTATCCAAATCAATCCCATACAAAGGGCATGTTGATTTAGTGAATAAAGCTTTCAATGGATGATAACCTCCTCAAGTTAGCATTTTTATTTTCTGGGTTCATGTAAGCAATGTGTAAAACAAATTTTAGCAATGCGCTGCTAACACTACCTTGGCCTTGAACTCGGCCGTGTGATTCCTTCTGACTCGTCTCATCATTACTCTCGCGGGCGCTCCGCGCCAAAAAGACCAATGATTTTTTTTCATTTATCGAGCTTCCTAGTTTGGCCATACCGGCTCTGTCATGCTGATTCATAAACGCTTTTACTGACCATATATTCCGCATACTGAACAAAAAACTAGCAAATTGAGGGCGAATAAAAGACAATCAGGAATTGAGAACCTAAACGTATTAAATTCAATAGAAAAATTCGTGATTAATTCTTCCATTAAGCAGATTGTCCTTGTAATTGGATTGTTCACGGCTGCCATGGCAGGTGTCCATGCGCAGACAACTTGCCCTACCGCATCCAGTGACACTACGGTAACTATTTCTTGTGATACTGGCATCACTTTAGTTGGCGCAAACCTCACTATTGGCACTCCCACAAGCGGTCTAGTAGAAGTGTCAAATCCCGGGGAAACAGTAATAAATGTTTCGGGTATGGGGAATTCGATAGACAACACAGCCAATGGTGTTATCTATGCTGGAGATGTGAAATATGGAATTTATAACCAAGGCACCATTGCTACACTGAATAACTCGGGCACGATCTCGGCGGGAGTTGGTGGAGACGGATTTTATAACTATGTAGGCATCATCGGCTCCCTGACCAACTCGGGCATGATCTCGGCGGAAGGTGGTGGAAACGGAATTTATAACTATCTAGGCATCATCGGCTCTCTGACCAACTCGGGCACGATCTCGGCGGGATTTGGTGGAAACGGAATTTATAACTATGGCGGCATCGTCGGCTCCCTGACCAACTCGGGTACGATCTCGGCTGGAGATTTTGCAAGAGGATTAAATATCTATGAAACTATCACCAGCCTTACCAACGCAGGTACGATCTCGACTGGAGAGGGTGGAGAGGGGATTTTTAACTTTGGCACCATCGACTCCCTAACCAACTCGGGCACGATCTCGGCTGGATTTAAAGGAACCGGAATTGTTAACTATGGCGAAATCACCTCCCTAAACAATTCGAACATGATTTCGGCTGGAGTTAATGGTGAGGGAATTTTTAATAGGGGTGAAATCATCACCCTGACCAACTCGGGCACGATCTCGGCTGGATTTAAAGGAACCGCAATTGTTAACTATGGCGAAATCGCCACCCTAAACAATTCGAACACGATCTCGGCTGTACTTGAAGGAACCGGAATTCTTAACTATGGCAAAATCACCACCCTAAACAACTTGGGTTCCATCTTGGCTGGACCTGGTGAAGCCGGGATTGATAACTCAGGTAGCATCGTCACTCTGAACAACTCGGGCACGATCTCGGGTGGAGAGTTTGGAATTATGCTTTTAGGCATTGCTGATGTTTCCGCTGGAAATATCACAACATTAAATAATAGTGGTTTAGGAATAATTTCTGGAATAAGCAATGGGTTGAGCGAAGCTATTGGCATTCGCGCTGAGATCTCAACAATTGGCACTATCAACAATAGTGATTCAGCCATTATTTCGGGGACAAGCGAGGGGTTGAGCGCTGCTGTTGGTATTGATATTTTTCCAAATTCAATCGTTGGTACTATTAACAATGGTAGTTCTGCGAATATTTTTGGAATAAACACAGGGCAAGGCGATGCTCATGGAATTTATAACGAAAAATCTACGATCGGCACTTTAAATAACTATGGCACGATCAGTGCAACCGCTAATGGTAGTGGAGGCGCATACGGTGTGTTTAATATTAATGGGGTAATTTTTACCACTCTAAACAATATCGGGTTAATCAAAACTACTTCTTTGGGTGGTACTTCTATTGGAGTTTATAACGACTCTGACAACGCCATCGAGACACTTAATAACTCGGGCACGATCTCTGCTGGGGCGGGTGGAACCGGAGTTAGCAACCAAGGCATCATCAACACCTTAAACAATGCTCAGGGCGCTGGTAATTCTGCAGGTGCCCTCACTTACGATGGCAACTTACCCACTCATTACAACATCATCATTCGTAACCCAAATAACTTTGGTCAATTAAATGCAACAAACACCTCAGGTCTCGTCACTTTCGGGATCTATGATGCGTCTGTCGTGCTCAATGGTACATATGCGGGTGTTTTATCTGGATTTTTGTTGAGTGATTTATCTTCTACCTCGGGGACTTTTAATTCGCGAGCTTGGTCATTAATAAACACCTCTGGGAGCGCGTGGGATTTAAATATTTCAGGTTTTACAGGCTACCTCACCACAAACTCAACCTTCACGTTGACCGCGGGGTCTACCTATCAGCAAGATATCGCGGGCACGCTCCAAGCCAGCAGCACCTCACCTCTGGGTGCATCCGGTTACTACTCTTTCTTGAACGTGACTAACGGTCAGTTTGTGATTCAACCGGGTTCTACCCTCGCACCACAACTGTCTAATCTCTTTACAAGTGGTCAGGCTGGTTTTGGCAGTTCGATCTACGTGCCGAGCTTGGGTGATCGCCTGCGTATTGTCACAGCCGATGGTGGCATCTCGGGCAAGTTCTCGACGGTCACGCAACCTGCGGAGCTTGCCGCAGGCACGCAGTTCATCCCGTTCTACAACATGGCGGGTAGCAACAGTATCGATCTGGCAGTGATTCCGACCTCTTATCAAACAACCATCGCCTCAGCCTCGGGTAACGCCAACGCGCAGTCCGTGGGGGGGGCGTTGACGCAGATTGCACAGGCGAGCTTAGCGGGAACCGCAACCGTAGCCCAAGACCAGTTGCTCTACG
Organism: Bordetella parapertussis; assembly: GCA_945897365.1. Taxonomy (GTDB): domain Bacteria; phylum Pseudomonadota; class Gammaproteobacteria; order Burkholderiales; family Burkholderiaceae_B; genus Zwartia; species Zwartia parapertussis_A. Next base: position 13,147 of record CAMDFD010000037.1, read on the forward strand.
CGATCTCAGGTCAGACCTCTGCGCAAGGTATTGCGAACCTTGCACAAGGCATGTCCGGTGAAGTCTATGCGGCCACGGTCGCAGTGATGGCGCAAACCACGCAACGCACGCAACAAGCGGTCCTGAATCGCCTAGGCGACACGGCGGGTCTGGGGCTAAACATGCCCATGGCCAGCGCGAGCATGAACACTCAGGTGGGAGGTGCTCCGAGCGCAGCGGTCAGCTCCAACCCGAGCGTCAACCCCAATGCTGAAGCCAAGGCTTTCTCCAAGGGCAACGTCTGGGGCGAGCTCGCCTACCAGCGCGGCAATCGTTCGAGCGACAGCCGGTCTGGGGGCTGGAGCAGCAACCTGTATCAGCTGACGTTTGGCTCAGATTTTTACTCTTCCAACGGCACGATCGCGGGTGCGGGTTTAGCCCTGTCGAGCACCACACTTAATCCTGCCTATGGCTCATCCACGATTCAACAAGGCTCGTTGTTTGCCTACGGCAAGATGCCTGTAGAGAGCTTTGTGCTCGATGCGATGGCAAGCGTGGGCTTGAGCTCAAGCGACATCAAGCGCGCAGATGTGACGGGTCTGAGCGCAGGGTTTAGAAACAACTCGGTCTCGGGTAACGATGTGATGTTGAGTCTGGGTCTGAGCCGTCCGTTCGACACAGAGAGCGTGCGCAT
>CAMDFD010000038.1 GCA_945897365.1 Bordetella parapertussis
CCCCATTGACCGAATATGGCAATAATATTCGCACCTCCTGCAACGGATATGTCAATGGTGGCAATACTGTGTGCACCACCATCGGGAGCAAGCATATGGATCAAACTGCGCACAGTGACCAAGCTCAGATACAAAAAAGCGATCCACCAAGCTAACGCTGGACCGCCTGCCGTAGAAGGATTGGCAGGAAGTAATGCGGCCAGATCAGGTCGCCAGACTTTGGGAAGCATATTATTCACAAGCGATCCATCAATTTAAGTCTCACATTGGGCAAAGAGTTAATAATAAGTCCACACGGCTCGTTATACGCACTAAATTGGCCGATAAGACCCCCCAGATTCCCCTAAGACAGCAGTGGTCTAACTACGTTGAACAGATTACTCTTTTCATTCGCTCGTCATTCCGGTCATTAGATGGAGTACAAATTGTTATTTCAAAAATACTATTTTGTATGTAAATATTGACATTTACCGACAATTTCGTAAAATATCACCATGCTATCGAAAATCTCTAATCCTGCATTGGAACTAGTTCACGCCAATGGGTTAGTGCGCGCGCGCGCACTTGCGCTTGTGGGAGCATCGGGGGAAAAGTTGCAGCAGTTGTTGCGCAGCGGTGCGTTAGTTCGAATTAGTCGTGGTCTTTACGCGAGCCCTGATAGAGCGCTTACGGAGTTGGACCAACTAGCGCAATTGGCAATCAAGTATCCCAACATCGTTTTTTGCCTCCTGACAGCGTTACAGATTCATGGGCTTACAACTCAGAATTCTCATGAAGTCTGGGTAGCCATTTCGTCCAAAGCGCGGGCGCCTAGCGTAAGCTATCCACTACTGCACATCTTGAGATTTTCCAATCTCGGGTTGGGTGTTGAACAAAAAGCAATCGACGGCATGGTGCATATACCGGTGACATCGGTCGCCAAGACTATCGTCGACTGCTTCAAATTTCGTAACAAGATAGGGTTGGACATCGCACTTGAAGCACTTAGGGATGCCTGGAAACAGAAAAAAGTCTCCATGGATGAATTGTGGGAGACGGCCCAGCTTTGCCGAGTTGCCAATGTCATGCGCCCCTACCTTGAAAGCCTTGTATGACAAAACGAAACTTGGCCGCATCCGTCCGAGCACGACTATTCAATAAGGCCAAGAAAGACGGATTGAACTTTCAACGGCTGCTAGTACGGTATGCATTAGAGCGTTTGCTGTATCGGTTAAGCATTTCGCCAGAGAAGGATCATTTTCTTTTGAAAGGAGCTTTGCTTTTTGACCTTTGGTACGACGTTCCGTTGCGACCTACGCGAGACATTGACTTATTAGGCTTCGGGCTTGCCGAAATCCCTCATCTCGTTGCCGTGTTTGAAGGGATCTGCCTGTTGGACGTTGATGACGGCATATCTTTCGATGTGCAATCCCTCAAGGCTGAGGATATCCGTAAGGAGTCAAACTATGCTGGGACGAGGCTGACACTAACAGGTGTAATCGACAACGCAAAGTGTCCCGTACAAATCGATATTGGTTTTGGAGACGCAGTTACACCAGCGCCTGAGTTTGCCGGATATCCGGTCATGTTTGATGACATGCCTGCACCGAGCTTGCGTGTCTACCCCCGATACACTGTCGTTGCAGAAAAGCTAGAGGCCATCATTACCTTGGGTATGGCCAACACCAGAATGAAGGACTATTTTGATCTATGGGTTATTTTGCGTGACACACCTTTAGACCAAAAGATTCTATCGCAGGCAGTTGTAGCAACCTAACAAATCGTAGTACGAAAATGCCAACTGGTTTCCCGGTCGGACTGAGCGAACAGTTCTGGGCAGACAATCAGAAAATTATTCAGTGGAATGCCTTTGTGAGCCGTAACAACCTCAGAGCTGAATCGCTTGGCAACACTGTGAGATATTTGCGGGCTGGGTTAGCATTCATATTTGAAGGCATAAATGTCTGAGCAGGACGTCAATCACCTGATTGAGTGCAAACTAATGAATTGCCTGACTCTCAACAAAGAGGAGGGTAACTGTTTGATGCTGTTTTTTTTATGTCAAAAAAAATTAAAAATGTACGAAAAAATGTAATAAAATAGTACTTTGTAAGAAAAAATGATTATTTGTCCAAAAAAGTTAGATGAATAGCAAAAAAAATATTGAAATCGGATACTCTCAAGTAAAAAGTCAGTTGGGCCTAAGCGCTCTTGGACCGACTGTGGCAGCGCGTCTTGCCGCGGTTACTAGGGTGACGTCGACTGACGATGCTCTGCTGATCCCAACAAGCGTCGCCCCTAAAACCGATCACCCGTTAAGTCACCTGCTGTTTGCCTTAAAACACGAAGGCACTGATCTGCAGTTGCTCTCCCAGGCGTTAAAAAAAATCCAGGCGCAAGAGCTGTTGGCAGCACTGATAGAAGCGCCAACAGGTGTTTATATTCGCACCGCCTGCTTTTTGTGGGAGGCCTTTAATAAGCAAGAGCTAAAAGGTGCGCCAAGGGTTTCTGGTTCTTTAGTAAACTTATTTGATCCAAAAAAATACGTCACCGGTCCCAGCCAACGCAACGCAAAGTGGCGCGTTAACTTTAACGGTTTGGGTTCATTGGATTATTGCGTAACGGTTGAAAGAACCACTCGCTTAAGTCGTTTACTTGAGGCCAATATTTTACAAAGAGCCAATGAATTTTTGTCACAGCTCGGTGTGAGCGCCTCAGAGCGGGCCATGTCTTGGGCATACTTAAACGAAACTAAAAGTTCGTTTGAAATCGAGCGAGAGACACCTAGCACAGGCAAGGCCGAAGCGTTTGTCGAGTTGCTTAAACAGGCGTCTCTCGCCTGGCACCTAGATGAAGAGTATTTGGTTAGCTTGCAAAACACCGCAATTACAAACCCTTTTGATCGGGCCATGCACTACCGGCATCAACAAAATTGGCTCAGCAGCGCTTCACGTGGTGCCGCGGGGGTGACCTATGTGCCGCCACCACCAACGCTCGTTGGCAGTCTCATGAGCGGTTTGCTTGAGTTTGCCAACAGGGCGCCTAAACAAGTGGATCCCCTAATTGCTGCTGCGATTGTGTCGTTTGGGTTTGTCTTCATTCATCCCTTTATGGATGGCAACGGACGTTTGTCGCGGTTTTTATTTCACCATGCGCTCTGTCAGTCTGGGCTATTAAAGAATAGTCTGCTGTTGCCGGTCTCAAGCGCCATGAAGCGCAATGAAGAGAACTACTTGGCTGCGTTAAAGAGTTTCTCAGCCCCTGCGCGTAAGCGTTGGGACGTGCGATGGATCGACGGTGACGACTATCAGATGACCTTTAATTCTGACGAGTCTTTGTACCGTTATTGGAATGCAACGGCTTGCGTTGAGTTCGGGCTAGAGATGGCTGAACAAGCGCTTGAAAAAGATTTGAAAGAAGAGGCCGAGTTCTTAGCGCGATTCGACTTGATCTATCGCGCGATAGATAGTCGCTATGACGTAAGAGGAAAAGATCTTAATGTATTGGTTTTGTCATGTATGGAGCAAAACGGAAAACTGTCAATCAATCGCCGCAAAAAATTTGACGCAACTGTTCCTGTAGAAGTCTTTGAGGCGATTGAAAGTGAGTATTTGAAGACGCGATGAAAGAACGCTGTTAATTTACAGCCTCGGTAGACGAATCAGTGGAGAAGATCTCTGGTACTCAAGGTGGGCTTGTAGGTTGGGTGTTACCAGCACAATTGGCGCCGCCAATCAACACTCTCATTGTCAATTTTGCCGAGTCCTCACACTTGTTGCGATTTTGCGGTATGGTTGTTGCAACGCTGCAAGCTAAGTCAACCTTCACACGGCAGGGGTCACAAGTTCGAAACGTGTACCGCCCACCAAAATAATCAACAGATTCAAACTACTGAATAGAAGATCGAATTACAGTTGTTATAAGCTTTTTACGATTTCTCGTGTTACGCTGGTTGCACGTTTTTTTTCAATATAGGACACAGCCTTGTTTTTTAAAGTCTTCCATTTCTTTAGGCAAGGGCTGATCTATATGATTGGCGTGGGCGCCATTGCTGTCTTGGCTAGTTGCAGCTCTGAGTCGAGCTCGTCTAGTAACGACGGCAATGCAGTCAACTGCGTTGGTGGTGTGGCGACGCCCTCTGGCAGCTTAGTGAGTTACAGCGTAGTCTCAGTTGGTAACTCTGGGAATGCCGATGACGCTAATGGTTTTGGCGCTGTGTCTTACACCTTTAATATGGGTAAATATAACGTCACCATTGCGCAATACACTGCGTTTTTAAATGCTGTTGCCAAAACAGATCCCAATGGGCTCTATGACCCTAGAATGGCTACTGATTTAAATGTTGCCGGTATTACCAGGTCTATAGGTCCAGGGACTTCTGGTTATGTTTACACCGCGATGAATAACTCGGGAGATAGTTCAAACAGGCCGATTGCTTATGTGAGTTGGTTTAATGCCGCGCGTTTTGCAAATTGGATGTCCAATAATCAGCCTGTCGGACCTCAATCATCGACGACGACTGAAAATGGGGCTTATGACTTAAGTAAAACCATTAACGAAAAGGCTGTAGCCAAGAATATTTGCAACCCCAACACCGGCAAGTCAGTGGCGTATTGGATTCCTACAGAAAACGAATGGTACAAGGCGGCATACTTTAGCCCTAGCTATAGCAATACAAGCTCTTCAGGTTATTACCTATACGCTACGCAAAGTGACGCCTCCCCAGGTAATTTGGTTGGTAATACCAGCAACCAAATGAATGTCATTATCAACTTACTATTTTCTGTCACACAGGCGGCTACTCTTGAACTGAGCCAAAATTATTTAACTGATGTTGGTGCATACACCGGAAGCCCCAGTTATTACGGAACTTTCGACCAAAATGGCGCCTTGTATCAGTGGAATGATTTAGACGGAACACAAGGGGCTTACCGTGGAATACGAGGTAGTTTTTGGTTCGCCGGTGCACAAGCCGCACAATCCATTACTTATGCAGCGACTGCACCCACCTTTGCGGGGAATGACATTGGATTTAGATTGGCAGCCACACTCAAATGAGCGTTTTGAATAACTAGCCATAGAGTCCGTTAACGAAATGATGTTTAAACCATATTTGAAACCAGTGATGCATAGATTGCTCTTAGGTATTGTCGTTTTTGTAGCCATGCATTTTGCCCAGGCGCAAAGCGTGACGTATTCATTAGTCGATGTCGGCAACGCCAACAATGCAAGTGATACAACAGGATTTGGGTCCGTACCCTATGTCTATAAAATCGGCAAGTACGAGGTAACGGTCGCGAACTATGCCGCATTCTTGAATGCTGTGGCAAAAACAGATACGTATGGGCTTTGGAATAATGCGATGCAAGCCTCGGCTAATATTGCCGGAATTACTCGGTCAGGTTCGCAGGGAAGTTATGTTTATGCGGCGATGGCAGTCGGATCAGGAACGGATGCATACAGTCCGACTGGAACGCCACCCTTTAGAACGGTGCAAGGGCAAGACAGCGCGAATTACCCAATTACGTATGTCAGTTGGTTTAATGCCGCAAGATTTGCGAATTGGATGGCGAATGGTCAGCCTGTGGGTGCACAAGATGCTACTACTACCGAGGACGGTGCTTATAAAGTAATTGGCGCAACCACAAAGGGCGCAGCACCTGGTAAGAACACAATCAACCCAAATACAGGTAGCGCGCCTACTTTTTATTTGCCTACTGAAAATGAGTGGTACAAAGCTGCTTTTCACGATCAGGGTCTAAATGGCGGTGCGGGTGGTTATTACAAGTACGCCACCATGCACAATAATCCTCCAGGAAACGCAATCCCAGGGAGCAGTACCTTCTCTACGGAGCCCGTTACAAATCAAGCCAATTATATTTATGGTGCTAACTATCTTTACTCAGTGAGTCAAGCGGCAGAAATTGTCACAACTCAGTACTACCTCGTTCCGGTAGGAACATTCTCTAGCGTCACCAGCCCTTACGGAGCATTTGATATGAACGGTAACGTTTGGGAGTTAAATTCCTTAACAGGTGCTGGCTCAAAAAATGTTGGTATCCGTGGTGGAGCTTGGACTTCATTGGAATCGTATTTAGCCAAGTCTTATTATTTAGGAACGGTTCCTTATTCGACCGCAATCAACGTTGGTTTTCGCCTAGCAGCGACGGCGACGACCCCTTAGATTTATTGGTCAAGTGAGTCAACGACTGCAGCTTGGCTACTTTAAGCTGAAAAATATCGGAGAACACCATCATCACAGGTTGAGGTGAAATTTCGGATTACTGTTCACACGGCAGGGGTCACTTACTTAGCCTTGCTAGGCGGGGCCAGCAAAATTGGATCAGAAATGACCGAATGGTGTCGGAAGGCCTTATCTTTCACGATCTGCACTTGAATGTCCTTTTTCACTTCGTGAAGATCATTGAACGATAGTTTGCCAATCGGCATGTCGTAGTTGCCTGCGGCAATGGCATCTCGCAATGCAGAGCCACCTTTTCCGCCGGTTTTCTTCAAGCCTTCAATCGCCACTGCTGTTGCTGTAAAAGACGCAGCAGCCACTAGGTCAGCATTTGTATTTGTTGCTTTGCGATAATCAGCCAGAAAAGCCTTGGTTGCTGGCGCACTAGAGTCTCGGTCTAGCGAGGTCATCACAAAGGTACCCTCGGATGCTGGCCCGGCAATTTCGATGAACTTGTCTGAGTCATAACCTACCTGACCGATGATTGGAGCTGTCACTCCTGCAGCGCGCAACTGCTTGACCAGCGGGCCGGCAGTAAAAAAGTAGCCCGTGGCATAGATCACCTCTGGATGATCGGATTTAATCTTGTGCACCAGCGATTCAAACTGACGATCGGACATTTCGTATTCATATTCAGTGACGATATTGATGCCCAACTTAGGGGCTGCGTCTTTGAAACCATCAGACAAAGCCCGACCAAAGTCATTCTTCAACGTCATTAGGACAACCTTCTTTTTACCCAGGTTTTGCACCAGCCGCGCACCTCCTCGACCGAGAACTTCTCCCATGGCCGAGACTCGAAACATATAGTCTCCAGTTAAGGTAATGTCAGGGTCTATAGCGTAGGCTACGACATAGGGCACCTGTGCACGCTGAAAGATCGGGGCTGCAGCTTGGGTGGAAGCGGAGTAAGAGCCAGAAACAGCGACGACCACCCGATCATTTTCAACCATCTTGGTGGCCGAAGTGATGGCCTCCTTGGGCGATGCTTGATCATCGTAGACCACCAGTTCGATTTTTTGACCTGCCACGCCACCCTTTGCATTGGCCTGTTCGACTGCTAGCTTGGCACCCGCTAGTGCTGATTTGCCATCGGCAGCAGCGAGACCAGTTAAAGGGACGTTGAAACCCATTTTGAGCTGAGCCCATGCTGGGGCTGCAAAGAGGACTAGGGTCGTCGTAGCGACAGTCAGAAATGAAAAATGGTAGGTGCGTGATTGCATGAGCAAATCCTCTACAAGGCTGGAATTACTATTGTACCGCCCACCAAAAAACTAAAAAGCGCCTGCGATAACTCGCAGGCGCTTTTTTTTCGGTCAAAGCATTTTCAAGAATTACTTAATTTCCCAAACCGACACGGTGCCACTCACTTCATGTCCAGCAATCAGCAAAGCCTGACCGGTAGGGCTTTGTAATGCAGGTACAAAACTCAAGCCCTCGGGTGAAATGTCACCATTGGTCAAATCAGTTGTGTTTTGTAACCACTGAACAAATTTTGGTGCTGCAGGGTTTGACAGGTCGTACATTAAGATAGCACTAGATCTCTCAAGCGCAACAAAGGCAAAGTTTTTCTGATTGATCTGACCCACTACAACACTTTCAGGCTCAGGGCCTTTGTTGTCTAAGCGTCCCAGAACTTGTTTACTGCCTAACAAAGCGGTGGGCATGGTGTTGTAAGCCAATGTTTCTACAGCGTTGCCTGAGTCATAGACCTGTTCACCTGAGGTTGCGTTGTAAATTGAGAATGAACGGCCGCCTAGGGCGTACAACTTGTCATATTCGCCATTATCGTTCTTCCCCATGGTTGAAAAAACGGTCAGACGTCCAAGCTCTGTATCTTTTTGCAGGTCTGCTGCATTAGGAAATGCTGTGCTGCTGAGTATCATTTTGGCAACACTTTGTGTTTCTTTTTGATCTTTTGCCAGGAAATCATCACGATCATCACCTTCGTTGGCGGTAATGATATATGAGGTGCCATTGGCATTAAACGTGGCAATACCGTCAGGCATGTAGATGCCATACAAGTTGGCGTAGGATTTTAAGACAAAGGGTGATGATGCAGAAACTTTGTCAGACGGCGCAAGAGAATTTGCCGCCAAGCCATGATTTTTGTAACCCATTGGAATAATGCGGTCGATGCGCTTGGTAGCCAAATTAACAACCGCGACGGCATTATTTTCTTGCAGGGTCACAAAAGCTTGTGAATTGTCAGCACTGATGGTGACGTATTCTGGCTCTATGTCTTGGGCAACTGTTGCGCCTGGACGTCCAATGCGAACATCGGAGGGCAATTCGCTTGCACGACTTTCGCCAGAGTTGAATGCAGAAAAGTCTAGCGTCGTGGCGGTGTCAGCAGGCTCACCATTAGTAATTGCAATGATAGAAATGCTACCAACAGGATCAATGTCATCGGTTGCAAAATCGTCGCTCAGTTCGCCTTCGTTGGCGACGACCAATTTGCTGCCATCAGGGGTGAACGCCATGCCGTCTGGCAGGCTGCCGACTGTTACTTTTTTCAAGTAGGTCGCATTACCTTGAGTATCAAGATTGTAAAACGCAACCACACCCAATTCAGTTTTAGGTTCTGCCTTAACAGCAATGGCCATCAAGTTGCCAGTAATGGCCAAGGTTTGTATGCCACCAGCCATGAACCCGGTGTCATTCACATCTTGTGCAACTGAAATAACGGTATCAGCTTTTAGATTGCTGGCCGTGGTGGGGTCGGCAAGTGGTGTGCTGCTGAGGTTAGAAAGGAAAATTCTTTGGAATGAAGAAGGCGCTGTAGGCGTATCAACGGTGATAAAAATGGAGCGACTTGCAAGATGGTAGGCCACAATTTCTGAAACGCCTTCGCCTGAGGGTGCGCCTTCGCTGGGTGCGTAACGGCCAACCAATGTCGCTTTAGGCACAAAGTCGGGCGTCAATGTCGCTGTAGGCACAACGTCGGGTTCAGAATCACCACACCCGGAAAGGCCTAGGAGTGAGATTGCCATTAAAAAGGTGCTCAGGATTTTGATTTTCATTGAAGTCTCATGAACAGTTGAAGATCTCAATATCCTAAAGATGGAGTATGACGAAATTATGAATTTTTGCAGTACCGAATATAAAAAGATTTTTGTCACCAATTAGCACTGGTCTACAATGCAGTTTGTTTTCTCGAAAGTTTCACCATCTTTATTTTCACTATGTTGTTACTTTTAAGTTGGAGTGGTTAATTGTTAAACGCCCCTTATCATCAGCTTGCGTCTATTGCCGGAAAGTCACGTTTTTCCCCCACTCGTCGGGACTTTATGAGGCAGGCCGGAGGCGGTGCGCTGCTTTTGTCGACGCTGTCTATGGCGGCTTGCGGAGGAGGGGATAGCCGTCCCCGCGTTGTTGTGATTGGTGCGGGCTTGGCTGGCTTGTCCTGTGCTTTCGAGTTGGAAAAGGCGGGATATCAAGTCACAGTCTTGGAGGCCAGCGACCGTGTAGGTGGGCGGGTTCGTTCGAGCACCAGCCATTTCCCTGGCCGGGTTGTAGAGATTGGTGCTGAGCTGATTGGGACCAATCACCCCACTTGGATGGCATACAAGGACCTTTTTGGACTTGAGCTTTTGCCAATGTCCGGGAACGAAGAATGGGAGCAGCCCTTAAGACTCAACGGACGAGTTTTTTCGACAAAAGCAGAAGCTGATGTGTTGCTTGAGGAAATGGATGAGGTGTTTCAAAGCATCGATTTCGACGCGAATGCTGTGGTCGCTGATCAGCCTTGGATGACGCCTGATGCTACCCGTTTCGACAACCAGACCGTGCAGCAATGGATTGATGGGCTATCGTGCTCTAATGATTGTAAGGTTGCGCTGAGGGTCACACTGGAGTCCGACAATGGTCAAGCAATCGGCAATCAAAGCTACCTTGGATTGATGACAGTGGTCAAAGGACATGGCGGAGCCGTTAGCTACCTCAATGACGCTGAAACCCATAGATGTAAAGGCGGGAACCAGACTCTTGCCAGCAAGCTCGCGCAGAGCCTCAAGGACTTGCAACTCGGCAGACCCGTTTCCTCCATCGATCGTAGCGGTCCACGGGTTCTGATTCGTTGTGCAGATGGTGGCACCATAGAGTGCGACGACGTTGTCGTTGCAGTGCCTCCATCGGTGTGGTCGAAAATCGATTTTCGTCCTGGCTTGCCTCCAACATTAGCGCCGCAAATGGGACTTAATACGAAGTGGTTTGCGGCGTTGAACAGCCGGTTCTGGCAGGACAGCCAGAAAGAACAATATGCCCTCAATGATGGGATTTTTAATATGACATGGGACGGCACAGACGGACAGGGAGCCGGTCTGGCGCCCGTCTTTGTGTGTTTCAACGGAGGACCATCAACAGCGCAGGCACGCGCTGTGTTTTTGTCCCATGATGGGCAATTGGCTATAAGAGATGCCTATGTTGCAGAGCTAAACTTGTTATATCCAGGGTTTGCAGAGAACCTTAACGCAGCGGGCAACCAGACCTTTTTTATGGATTGGCCGAACGAGCCTTGGGTGAAAGCCAGTTATTCGTTCCCGGCGCCCGGGCAAATCACCACCCTTGGTAGGACCCTCTACGAGGGGCTCGATCAGAACCTGCACTTTGCGGGTGAACACACCTGCTACCGTTTTGTCGGGTTCATGGAGGGGGCACTTTATTCTGGCTCGCAACTCGCTCGTCGTTTGGCCAAGCGCGATGGCGTGATTTGAAAAACCTTTAGTACGAGACAGCCCAATACGCAATAACTTTTGTTACAACAGCTAACGACATATTCTCACTCTACGTATTGCTTCGAAACCTAAGCACTCGTTAAAATTTGCATCATGCAAACACGAATCGCTCGCATCGAAGCAATCATCCCCACGCTTGCCACGCGCGAGGACCTCGCGCAGCTTGAGGGACGTATGCGCAGTGCGATTCAAAGCGTTGAAAGCATGCTCCACCAAGAGCTCACCAGCCAAACATGGCTGATCGTCAAATGGGTTTCAGGTCTGTTGGTGACTCTTTTGCCGAGTCTGATGGCGGCTACGTTTTATATTGCTCGATATTTGAACTGAGCACTCTCCTCTAATTTTTGTTTTGTCTTCACGTAACGATGTGTAAAGGCAGGCTTGTTAGTGTGCCATTCTTACACTTTTTGGATTATGCTCGTAGCAATAATTTGATACGTTCGTGAATGCATTCAGTCAACGGGATATGCCATGAATCAATACGTGCGCAATTTCGCGTCTATGCAGCAACTTTATCGTTTGCTGCTGGGCGTGCTCTTGATGCTGATGACATATCCCGCCTTAGCACAGCAAGAATCCAAGGTCTTGCGAAGCGGTTGGTATCAGTGGGATCCCTATCAGTATGAGGTTGTCAAAAATGACCTCAAGCATTTGACGGGTTTGGATGTGCAGCTGCTCAGGGCAGTCTTTGGCAAAATGGGTATCGAGCTGCAGATTGACCCAGTGAGTTGGCGCCAACATCAGCAGGATGTAAAAGACGGGACTCGCGATATTGCCGGAGGTGCTTTTAGAAGTAAAGAGCGCGAGGAGTATGCCTACTACTCTATCGCCTATCGCTCAGAAAAAGACATGCTCTATGTGCGAAAGGACGAGCAACAAAAGTTTAAGTTTAAGTCTGCTGATGAGCTTGTCAAGATTCTTGCGTCTAGCAAGTACAAGCTCGGTGTCATTGATGGTTATTTTTATGGAAGCACGTTGATGCAATACATCAACGATCCTCGCTACTCTGATAGGATCATTAAGGTCAAAGACGACCGAGATAATTTCACCAATTTATTGGAACACAAGATCGATGCGTTTCCGATTGATCATCTTGTCGGGGCGACCTTGGGCTGGCGTCATGGGTGGCAAAAGCAGGTTGTGGAAATGCCCAACCCGGTTTTCGAAGACTCTATTCATGTGTTGTTTAGCAAAAAAACCACGAGTCCCGCGTTAGTCGATCGCTTTAATCAAACCCTGCTGCAGATGCAAAACAGCGGTGAATACAACAAGGCGATGCAAAACTATCTGTTGCCTGTGTTACTTGGACAAACTGCAGGTCAAACCTGGTTTTTTATTATCGATCTTATAGGTACGATCGCCTTTGCAATCTCAGGTGTATTGCTTGCGCGGCAGGGTAATTACAGTCTGTTCGGCGCATTCGTTCTAGCTGCGCTTCCGTCGATCGGTGGCGGGATCATGCGAGATATTTTAATCAATCGCGAGACGCTTTCTGCTGTTAAATCTCCCGTTTATTTAGCGAGTATTTTTGCTACGGTCATGTTTTTCTATGTGGTGTTCCATGTAGAGGATTGGTATCGCCGTAAGAAAAAAACGACACATGGTCATGAACGCATGTTTATCGGACGCATTTCTCATCATGCAGCGATAGAGTTTTTTGATGCCCTAGGATTGTCGACTTTTGCGGTGGTAGGGGTGATCGTTGCAGTCGAAGCCAAGATTCAGCCTTTGTGGATGTGGGGACCTTTGTTGGCTGCGCTGACAGGTGCTGGGGGTGGGATATTGCGCGATGTAATTCGAGCGGATGCAAATAATCCAGGGCTTAAAGGTTCTTTCTATGCAGAGGTTGCTCTGATTTGGGGATTGATTCTGTCACTATTTTTAAATTGGTATTCTTTTTTGCCCAAGTATGAGCTGAGCCTTTTGACGTTTGCGGTGGTCGGCGTGATTATTGGTGGTTTGGTCACGAGGATCGCGGTGGTGTACTACAAGATTCGTAGTCCGATGTATTGAGTTGTACTGATTTTTACGTTTCTTTTGCAATTGTGGCGTTTGAAGAGCTAACGTATTCTATACATTGCTCTAATCGCCGCTTTTTATGCGGCGAATATCAGATGTATTCACCGCAAAGTCAACTAATCACCGCATTAAGTGCGGTGAATTATGGCCTCGTCCGTGTCGTTTTCGCCAGTTTCGTCCAAGGTAAATCCGCTGGGTCTGCGGCCATCGGCCCTGCCGCTTTCGCCACCAAAATATGGGATGCAAT
>CAMDFD010000039.1 GCA_945897365.1 Bordetella parapertussis
CGTGAATTGTTTTTCGCGCGCGTCACGCAACATGCCGTACGACAGATCGCGCTCGAGGTTTTTCAGCATCTTCATGCGCTCTCACTGAGGTTTCATCTCGGAAGGCAAACCGGTGGCGTGAGTCGAGATATCGAACGCGGCACGCGTGCCATCCAATCCTTGGTCTCATTTTCTCTCTACAGCATTGTCCCAACGCTCTTTGAGTTCTTGTTGGTGTTGGGCTATTTCGCCTACAACTACGATATTTGGTTTGCGGGTATTACGCTTAGCGCCTTGGTCATCTACATCATCTTTACCATTTACGTGACCGAGTGGCGCACGCACTTGCGTCGGACCATGAACGATATGGATTCGCGTGCGAATCAAAAAGCCATTGATTCATTGCTGAATTTTGAAACAGTGAAGTATTTTGGTAACGAAGCTTTCGAGGCTAAACGTTACGACGAAAATTTGCTACGGTATCAGGCCGCTGCGATCAAATCACAAAAGTCTTTGTCGTTATTAAATGTCGGTCAACAAGCCATTATCGCAACGGGTTTAGTGTTGATCCTCTGGCGTGCGACCTTAGGCGTCGCAGACGGCTCAATGACGCTAGGCGATTTGGTACTGGTCAATACCTTGATGATCCAGCTCTACATCCCTCTAAATTTTCTTGGCGTGATTTACCGTGAAATCAAACAGTCGCTCACGGATCTTGATCGGATGTTTACTTTACTTGAGTCGGATCGCGAGATTGCTGATGCACCAAACGCGCCTGCCTTATTGATTGCCGATCAAAAGAATGGACCTGAAGTACGCTTTGAAAATGTGTCGTTTCACTACGAGTCCAATCGGGAAATCCTGCACGATCTGAGCTTTGTGATGCCGGCGGGTACGACGACGGCCGTCGTTGGGCGCAGCGGCGCGGGCAAAAGCACCTTGGCGCGTTTGTTGTTCCGTTTTTACGATGTCCAGCATGGTCGGATTTTGCTGGATGGCCAAGATTTACGTTCGGTGCAACAGAGCAGCTTGCGTCAAGCGCTTGGGATCGTTCCACAAGATACGGTCCTGTTTAACGACACGATTGGCTATAACATCGCCTACGGAAGACCGGGTGCGTCCGAGCAAGAGGTGCAGGCGGCGGCACGCGCCGCTCAGATGGATCAATTTATCGAACATTTGCCTGATGGATATAAAACTCAGGTGGGTGAGCGCGGACTCAAACTCTCCGGCGGTGAAAAGCAGCGAGTCGCGATCGCACGGACTTTGCTGAAAAAACCTGCCATGTTGATTTTTGATGAGGCGACCTCCGCGCTTGACTCCAAGACCGAACGCGCGCTTCAGGACGAGCTTGCCAGTCTCGCGCGCAACCACACCACCTTGATCATCGCGCATCGTTTATCGACGATCGTGCATGCCGATCAGATTTTAGTGATGGAGCATGGCCGGGTGATTGAGCGCGGCACGCATCAGGACTTGATCGCAGCCAACGGTGCGTACGCACAAATGTGGCGGATGCAGAAAAGAGAAGAGGGTGAGAGCTGACGCTCTTCACCCCCTTTATCAATATCACGTTGAGTCAGTTGGGCTGTCGAACGTTTAGCGCATGTCAAAACCGAGTTGTTTCAGCGCGTCGACCAGTAGATCGCGTCCAGCCATTGCTTCAGGTCCGCGGACACGATTTAATGACTGGATATGCCAGGGACCGAGCGGCTTCATGGCTTGTTCAGCGTAAAACTTTTCCATTGTGACGTTGTACGCATCCACCGCTTCTTTATACGCGATCGGATTGTAGGTTTCTCTGTGCAGCACTGCGCTTTGTGGCAAGCGTGGCTTGACCACGTTTTTAGCGGTTGTGGTGGGATCAGGATGTCCTACGCACATACCAAAAGTCGCAAAACTCATGGGTGGGAGGCCTAATTCTTTGGCGACGTCCAAGGGCTTGTTACGAATGCCACCGATATACACAATACCCAAGTCGAGGGACTCAGCAGCGATCGTGGCATTTTGGGCGGCCAGTGAGGCATCGATCGTGCCCATCAACAGCATTTCGAGATAGTTTAGGCTTTCATAGGCATGATGATGTTCATCGCCCAAGGCTTTGAGACGGGCGAGGTCGGCGACCCAAACTAAAAACAAAGGACAGGCACTAATCCACTTTTGATTGCCGGCCATCGCCGCCAGACGGTCTTTGCGACCCTGGTCTTCGACCGCGACCACACTCCAGGTTTGCAGGTTGGAGGAGGTCGAAGCGGACTGGGCTGCAGCCACGAGGAGTTCGGCGGTATTGGACGCCAAGGGCTGATCGGTAAATCCGCGTACCGATTTGTGCTGGAAAAGGGTTTCGATCGTAGGGTTCAACGCGTCGAGGACTTGAGTGCCTTGTCCGTACCGTGCTTTGAGGAGCGTTTCGAGGTCTTTTGTTGTTTGTGTGCTCATTTGCTTGCTTTCCGTTGCGACATGAAGATGCCATAGCATACCTTGGGTTACAGTCAATGCCAAAATACAGAGGAGTACACGTTGACTTTAGAGGAGCAAAAGCGCCGCCGTCGGGCGATGTTGCTATTGGCGCTGCTCGTGCTGGCATGGGGCCTGAATTGGGTGATCGCCAAGATGACGCTTGAGTATGTGACGCCTGTCTGGGTGACCGCGTTACGGTTGTTACCGGCTTGTGCGTTGTTTTTTATGCTGTGTCTGGCGACGGGGCAGCTGCGCATCCCTGTTAAAGCGGATCTTCCCGTGGTGTTCAGTATCGGCTTGCTTCACATGGTGGGGTTTTCTGTCTTGGTCAGCGTTGGCTTACAGTTTCTACCGGCGGGCAAGTCGATCGTGCTGGCCTATACCTCGCCGCTCTGGGTCGTTCCCGCCGCCTGGTTTTTTCTGCGAGAGCCTTTGACAGTCAGACGGCTACTGGGTTTACTGATCGGACTCTCAGGTGTGGTGTTGATTATGCAGCCTGGACAGATGGATTGGAGTGATTCCAATATTGTCATTGGTCATGTTTTTATGCTGACGGGGGCCCTTTGTTGGGCGATTTCTATCGTGTATGGACGCGTACACAAATGGGTGACGCCGCCCTTTTCGTTATTGCCCTGGCAAATGTTGGTAGGAGGTGTGGTTCAGTTGGTGTTGGCGTTGGTGCTTGAAGGCATCCCGGAGATCAACTGGACACTCGAGCTTTGGCTGCTCATTGGTTTTAACTGCCTGATCGGCAACGGAGTGGCGTATTTGTTGATGAACTTGGTCAGCCGAGATCTCCCTGCTGGAATGGTGTCGATGGGTTTGCTGGGTGTGCCAGTGATCGGCCTGGTCTGCGCGAGCGTATTCTTGGGTGAGACACTCGGATTGCCCTTGGTCTTTGCGGCGGGACTGATTATTGTGGGTATAGTGCTTGGCACGATGTCGGGTCGTAAAAAAAACATTGAGCTGTAAAAAAACTTCAGCGATCTTCATTTCAGCGATCTCAAGGAGCTAGTCATCATGAGTCAAACGGAATCAGACCTCGGCTTCGCCTCGGATGAGGACGTACCGATCTCCTACATGACCCGAACGCGCGATTGGTATCTTGCTTTGGGTTACGGTAATCCCTATCGTTGGGCGCATTACGCTGAGGTGCCGTTCACACCGTTGCGCAAGCCGCTTGCGCAAATGACCGTTGCGTTGGTCTCCACCGCTTCACCTTACGATCCCTCCAAGGGTGAGCAAGGCATTGGCGCGCCCTACAACGCAGAGGCCAAGTTTTACAAGGTTTACTCTGGCGATGTCCGGCAAGACCATGATGTGCGTATTTCTCATGTGGCAATCGATCGTAAAAACACCACAATGGAGGACAGCCGAACGTGGTTTCCTTTACCTGCCCTTAGAGAGGCTGAGGCGGCAGGACGTATCGGACGCTTAGCTCCGTATTTCTTTGGCATCCCCACTAATCGCAGCCAACGTCATACGATCGAAGTGGATTGTCCAGAGGTTCTTAGGCGTTGCCAGGCGGATGGTGTTGAAGCAGTCGTGCTTGTGCCCAATTGTCCCGTGTGCCATCAAACACTGAGTTTGGTCGCACGCTACCTCGAGGCTGCCGGTATTTCGACGGTATTACTGGCATGTGCTAAAGACATCGTTGAGCACTGTGGCGTTCCACGTGCGATGTTTAGTGATTTTCCTCTCGGTAATGCCGCTGGCAAGCCGAACGATCCTGTTTCGCAGAGCGCGACACTCGAGTTGGCGTTTCGTACCTTGGAGTCGGCACCTACGGGACGCACGACAGTTCAATCGCCTCAGCGTTGGAGCGCGTCGCATGCGTGGAAACAAGACTATTCGAATGTTGAGCGGGTGAGCCCACAAGAATTGGCCCGGTTGCGTTCCGAGAACGACCGGGCCAAAGAAGCTGCGCGCGCCTTGCGCGCGGATCAGCTGACTTAGTTTGCTTGAACGCCTGCTTTCTGAAGGAGGGGACCGAGCGTATCGATTTCCTTTTTCAGGTGTTCAGCAAGTTTTGCGGGCACAGCGAGGTCTGGCGAAACAGGTGAAGTGCCCATACCGGCCAAGCGTGCTTTGACGTCAGGGTCTTGCACCGCTTTGGCCAAGGAGGCCGAGAGCTTGTCAATCACGGGCTGGGGCGTGCCTTTTGGCGCATAGATTCCAAACCAAATGCTCAGGTCAAAGCCTTTGACACCCGCTTCGGTGATCGCTGGCAGGTCAGGCAAGGAATCGATCCGCTTGGTGCCCGCTACAGCGTACGCTTTGACGCGATTGCTCTTGATATGGGCGACGGTGCTGGTGGTTTGGTCGCACAAGATATCGATTTGACCGCCCATCAAGTCGTTCATGGCGGGACCCGTACCCTTGTAAGGGATGTTGTTGAGCTTGACGTCGAGAGCTTGCATGAACATCAAACTGCACATGTGTGATGCAGAGCCCACGCCGGCGTTACCCATACTGATTTTGTCTTGATTCTTTTTGACGTATTCGACAAATTCCTTGGTGTTCGCAGGAGGAAAGTCCTTGCGCGCGACCACCACCATCGGGCCTACGGTCGCGAGGCCGACAGGCGAAAAGTTGGTCACAGGGCTGTAGGACAGATTTTTAATCATCATCGGGTTCGTGGCATGGCTAATGTGCGTCATCAAGAGCGTATAGCCATCTGGAGCCGAGCGCGCGACGCGCGCGGTACCGATGCTGCCACTCGCACCTGCTGGATTATCAACAATGATTTGCTGACCAAGATTTTTTTGCATCGCGGCTGCAAACAAGCGCGTGATGGTGTCGCCTGGACCGCCTGGAGCATAGGGCATGACCATGGTGATGGTGCGGTTGGGGTAGTCTTGAGCGACCGCGGAAAATGAGCCCGCGCTAAGCAGCAAGGAGGCGCAAAGTGTGCGCAAGAATGCCTTGTTCATATTGAAAATCTCCTGATCATGATTGGGTTTCGGGCGGATGAGGCCGAGCCGTGAAGCCGAATATACTATGCGATACGTTTATTGGGCGATATTGCCTTATGGGCTGCCGTTTTTTTTCCATTTTCGACACTTTTCCGAGCCATTTTCGAGTCTATTCTCATGCCAATTTCAATGATCGAATCCTCTATTTTTAAAGATATGTTTGGGACCGCTGCGATGCGAGAGGTGTTCGATGATGCGGCTACGTTGCGACGCTATACCGATACTGAAATCGCATTGGCGAAAGTGCAGGGGGCGCTAGGCGTGATCCCTAAGTCCGCGGCGGCCGCAATCATCGCGCGTGCTGATTCGACCAAACTCGACATGGCTGAACTCAAGCGTGAAACAGAAATCGTGGGTTATCCGATTTTGCCGCTAGTGCATCAGATTTCAAAAATGTGCGGCCCCGAAGGCGAGTATCTGCATTGGGGGGCGACGACGCAAGACATCATGGACACCGCGACGGTATTGCAGGTGCGCGATGGTCTGGCGATTATTGAAAAAGATTTAGACGAACTCGATGCAATCCTGGATCAGCTGTCATTGCAATACCGTGACGCCCCAATGGCCGGCCGGACGCACTTGCAACACGCATTACCGATCACCTTTGGCTATAAAGCGGCGGTGTGGTTATTGATGGTGCGTCGTCATCGCGAGCGCTTGGCACAACTAAAACCGCGCGTGTTGATCGGACAGTTTGGTGGCGCCGCCGGTACGCTTGCGTCACTCGGTGAGCAGGGCTTGGCTGTCCAAGACGCGCTCATGAAAGAACTAGGCTTGGGCTCGGCGCCTGTGACGTGGCATGTCGCACGCGATGGTTTGGTTGAAACGATTCAGTTTCTAGCGCTTGTGACGGGCGCTCTTGGCAAGATCGCACTCGACATTATGCTGATGATGGCAAACGAACTGGGTGAGGCGTTTGAGCCCTTTGTCAAAGGTCGGGGCGCCTCGAGCACCATGCCACAAAAGCGCAATCCAATTTCCTGTGAGCTCATGCTCAGTGCCTCAAAGGCCGTACGTCAACATGCGGGTCTGGCGCTTGACGCGATGGTGCAAGATTTTGAACGTGCAACGGGCCCTTGGCACATTGAATGGTCAGCGATCCCAGAGTCGTTTATTTTGACTGCGGGTGCCCTCAAACAAGCCAAGTTCATGCTTGCGGGTCTCGAGGTCGATACTAAGCGCATGCTTAAAAATCTTGATTTGACTGGGGGTCTGATTGTCGCCGAGGCCGTGATGATGGGTCTGGCGCCACACATTGGTCGTCAGACCGCCCATGATGTGGTGTATGACGCATGCCGGATCGCCTCCATACAAGGAAAAAAGCTCGCTGAGGTGCTCTATCAAGACAGTACCGTTAGTGGCAAGCTCGACCGTGCCTCAATCGACCGACTCTGCGATCCCGCGAACTACTTAGGTGCCGCCCCACAAATGGTAGATCGCATGCGTGCTTGGAATAAGGCTTAAGGATCGCGGAGGCGTCTTCGGGACTATTTAGAAAATCCTGATCGGCGAAAGCGATCCGCGTTTTTCTAGCCTAATATTCCACAAGCTCAGTATCGATACTTATAAGGACATCAGCATGAAGTTCGTCAGTTACATTTATCAAGGAAACAACGCCTACGGTATGTTGCGTGAGGACGGTGGTATTGTGAATCTCGATTCACGTATCGGCAAAGACTACCCAACGCTGTTGCAGTTGGTCCAGAAAAATGGTTTTGACGTGGCGAAGCGTGCTGTCGCGGAGGTCGCTGTTGCTGATGTGCACGAATCTTCGATTCGTTATTTGCCCTTGTTTTTAGAGCCCGTGACGATTCATTGTGTCGGGCTCAACTATGCCGCCCACGCCGCCGAAGCGGGACACAAGCTCCCCGAGTTTCCGCGCACCTTTTTTAAGACCCCTGCGGCGCTCGTGGCGCATAACGAAGATTTTGAAAAGCCAAGCTTGTCGCCCGAGTTTGATTTCGAGGGCGAGATGGCAGTGATTATCAGCAAAACCGCCCGTAAAGTCCGCGCCGAAGACGCCGCGCAATACATCGCGGGCTATACCTGCTTTATGGATGGTTCGGTCAGGGACTATCAGTTTCAGCGCACGCTTGACCAAGGTAAAAACTTTTATCGTTCGAGCTCAATCGGTCCCGCGTTGGTGACCTCCGACGAGGTCGGCGATCTTGATCCGCTCACGCTGACCACCATTGTTTCAGGTGAAACGATGCAGCATACCGCCTTCGATAATATGATTTTTACGATTCCAAAGCTGATCGAATACATCTCTGGTTTTACTGAGTTGCATGCTGGCGATGTCATTGCGACGGGTACCCCCGAAGGAGTAGGCTTTAGTCGAACGCCACCTAGATTTTTGCAAAAGGGTGACGTGGTCGAGGTCATCATTGATAAAATAGGTATTCTGCGTAATCAAGTTTCTTAGCAAAATGACTATTAGCGATCCTCAGTATTCGCAGTCCAGCATCCTAGAACCGGTTGCAGTGACTGCGAGTCCGGTGGGACATGGCTCTACGCACGTCCTGATGCTTGCTGCGATTGGTGTGGTGTTTGGAGATATCGGAACAAGTCCTCTGTATGCACTAAAAGAGTGCTTTAGTCCCGAACACGGTATCCCCTACTCGCGCGAGGCATTGCTTGGTGTTTTGTCCATGCTTTTTTGGGCGATTTTATTAGTTGTGACGCTCAAGTATGTTGTGATCGTCATGCGAGCAGACAACAGAGGTGAGGGTGGAGTGCTGTCCTTGATGGCACTCGCGTTGCGCTCATTCAAAGGAACAGGAAAACCGTATCTTGCTGTGATGATGCTGGGTATGTTCGGTGGATGTATGCTGATCGGTGAGACCGTGATCACGCCAGCAATTTCAGTCTTATCAGCGGTTGAAGGACTTGAAATTATTGCTCCTGAACTCAAGCGCTTCGTCATTCCCCTCACCGTCGCCATCCTGATTTGTTTATTTTTTATTCAAAAACACGGCACTGCTGCAGTAGGAAAGCTTTTCGGACCTGTTACGTTGTTATGGTTTATCACCTTAGCAGTCCTTGGCGTATCGAATATTCTGAAGCAACCTGAAATATTTATTGCGATCAATCCCTTTTATGCGATCAGTTTCATTTACGAGCATACTTTTCTCGCATTTATTGTTTTAGGTTCAGTGGTGTTGGTCATCACAGGCGTCGAGTCTCTGTATCTGGATATGGGACATTTTGGTAAAAAACCAGTACGTTACGCTTGGCTTTTTGTCGTGATGCCGAGTTTGTTGCTCTGCTATTTTGGTCAAGGCGCTTTGTTATTGAGCGATCCTAGCGCGATACGTAATCCCTTCTATTTGATGGTTCCAAGCTGGGCATTGATGCCGATGGTGGGTTTTGCCACAGTCGCAACGGTGATTGCATCGCAGGCGGTCATTTCTGGTGCTTTTTCTCTTGCAAATCAAGCAACGTTACTTGGTTTTTTGCCACGATTAAACATCAAGCACACTTCCGACGCAGAGCGCGGACAGATTTATGTGCCAGCTGTGAATTGGGCGCTGTTGGCGATGGTGCTATTCACAGTCATCCAGTTTCGTGAGTCCGGGAACTTGGCTGCTGCCTATGGCATATCACTGACAACGACGATGCTCATCACAACCCTGCTTGTGGCCATCGTCATGTTGCGCGAATGGAAGCTCAATCCGATTTTAGTCATATTATTTTTATTAATATTTTTATCAATTGATTTATCCTTTTGGACAGCCAATATTGTCAAAATCAAAGCAGGCGGATGGTACCCACTTCTTTTGGGGGTTGCATGCTTTACCTGCTTGATGACATGGTATACAGGTCGTCGCTTACTGAGAGAAAAAGCCATTGATGGTTCGATTCCTCTCTCTGATTTTGTGACGAGTATTTTGGCGCATCCTCCTCATCGCATCGAAGGGACGGCTGTATTTTTGACGGCCCATGTGGATCACACGCCCGCCACGATGTTGCATAATTTAAAACACAACAAGGTCCTGCATAAACGTGTATTTTTCATCAAACTGAGCACGTGGGATGTACCCTTTGTGAACGATGATGAAAGATTGCAACTTAAAGAGCTTGGTAAAGACATATACGTGGTGCGAGCCGTCCATGGTTTCAAAGAAACTCCCGACATCAACTCTGTACTGGCGTTGATCACCGCCAAGTACGGGCTCGAGTTTAATGAAATGGACACCTCATTCTTTTTGGCGCGCGACACGATTGTGCCCAGCAAGCTACCTGGCATGGCACTCTGGCGTGAAAAACTTTTTTCCTGGATGTATCAGAACGCGGCTAAGCCTTCGGACTTTTTCAAGATACCGCCTAATCGCGTGGTTGAACTGGGCGCCAAGATAGAAATTTAAACCCTGAGCAGTCAGAG
>CAMDFD010000040.1 GCA_945897365.1 Bordetella parapertussis
GCGAGCTTGCTGGCACAACACCCAGCGCTTGCTCAAGCGGAAGTCATCACGCGCAAGATCCAGGGTGATCAGCGACTAGTGGCCTACCTGGTGACGCGTCAGGGTCAAGACGCTGTGCAGGCCGAAGCACTGCGCAATGGCTTGTTGGCATCCTTGCCTGAGTACATGGTGCCCTCTTACTTCGTCTACGTGCCCGCCTTTCCTCTGAGCGCCAACGGCAAGCTCGATCGGCGCGCGCTGCCTGACCCAGAGATTGGACGTGTGTCAGAGACCTACCGCGCACCGCGTAATGATTCCGAAGACTTGCTCTGCAAGCTCTTTGCTGAAATCACAGGTGCTCAACAAGTCAGTATCGATGACGGATTCTTTGCGCTAGGTGGTCATTCGCTATTGGCGATGCGCTTGCTTGCGCGCCTTCAGGCGGAAACTGGCAAAAAGCTCTCTCTTCGTACGCTTTTTGATTGTTTGACACCTGAACGACTTGCTCCGCATCTCGATGCCTCGGCACTAGACCAAGGCCCTGTCCTTGTTGAAGGGATGGGTCGCATCGATGCCAATACCGTCACCCTCTCCTATGGTCAAAGTCGACTTTGGACTTTAGACCGTGTCGAGGGCCCCTCGGCCACCTACAACATGGCTGTCGCCATTGCATTGGAGGGTGCGCTCGATATTGAAGCGCTGCGGGCATCCTTGGTCGCGGTCATTGACCGACACCAGCCACTTCGCACTGTCTTGACAGAGGACGCCGACGGATCACCCATTGGCCGCTTGCTCAGCGTTCCCTCTAAAGAGGCCGTTCTCAGCGTTGTCGACTTTTCTCAAGCATTTCAGCAAGACCCGTTGGCTGCGCAACATCAACTTGACGCATGGGTCACTGAACAGGCTGCGTGTCCATTTGATCTTGAGCATGATCTGCCTTTTCGTGCACATCTTGCGGTCACACAACCTCAGCGAGCCGTGCTGAGTCTGACCATGCACCACCATGCAGGCGACGGAATCTCGTCAAATATTATTGCCAAAGATCTCGAGTATGCGTACCTTGCCTATCAGTCCGGCAGCCACCCAAATTGGACCGCATTACCGGTTCAATACGCGGACTGGGCGATGTGGCAACAGCAAAGTTTGCAACCCGTCCTCGAAGCAAAAATTGAACGGGCGAAAAAACGTCTAGTCGATATCCCTGAAATGCTGACGCTGCCTGTGGATCACCCACGCACCGCTCAGCGCGCCCATCGCGCAGGCTACCTTCCTGTCTGCATTCCAGCCAGTACAGTCAAGCAACTTGAACAACTTGCGCACGATCAAGGCACGACACTGTTCACGTTGATGCTGGCTGCCTATGCTGCAACGCTGAGCAGACTGGCCGGTCAACAGGAAGTCGTCATCGGTGCGCCCGTCGCTGGCAGAAGTCAGCTTGAAACGGAAGAGCTAGTAGGATTGCTCGTCAATACCTTGGCGGTCCCTATTTCAACGTCAGGTCTTTGCAGTGGCAATACCCTGATTCAACGGACGATTCAAGCTGTTGCAGCAGCTCTGGATGACCAAGATCTTCCTTTCGAAAAGCTCGTCGAAGG
Organism: Bordetella parapertussis; assembly: GCA_945897365.1. GTDB lineage: Bacteria > Pseudomonadota > Gammaproteobacteria > Burkholderiales > Burkholderiaceae_B > Zwartia > Zwartia parapertussis_A. The sequence goes on from CAMDFD010000040.1 coordinate 1,575, forward strand.
TCTGAATGTCAATCGGTCATTCATGCATACGCCGATCTTTCAGGCCATGCTTGCCTATCAAACCAATGCCGTTGCAGATTTTAAATTTAACAATATCAGCGCCAAGACATCACCGATTCATTTACCTACTGCAAAATTCGATTTGATTTTATTTATTGGTTTAGATGAAGCCGGGAATTTAGCTGGAAATATTGAATACGATGCAGACCTTTTCGAATGCGACACAGTGACACGCTGGATTCGATATTTGCAAAACCTGACGACTTCTTTAGCATCGTCCCCTGACACAGAAATCAATGCACTTAGGCTCACGGATCATCGTGAAAGAGATCAGCTGATTGCTTCGGCGAGCGGTGAAACGCACGAACCCTCTGATGCACGACAAACGTTAGCATCTCTATTTACTGAGCAAGCAACGCTGACACCCTTGGCTACAGCGCTGATGATTGAACACGATCATCAACTTGTTGAGCTTTCCTATGCAGAACTCGATGCTCGCTCAAATCAGCTAGCCAGGTATTTGATTCAGCAAGGGATTGGACCTGATCAAGTGATCGCCGTCTTGCTCAATCGTTCAACGAACTTGATCGTGGCCATGCTTGGCATTTTAAAAGCGGGTGCAGCCTATTTACCGATTGACCCAGAGCTTCCCCCCTCAAGACTCAGCTATATCCTGAATGACTGTCAAGCGAAATATGTCATCACGCAACAGGAATATTTCAACACCTTACCTGTCTCTGATTTAGCGCAACCCATCCCTATTTATCTTGATGATGCGTTGCTCATCCCTGAGCTCAAGCGTCTTTCTGATCAAGCTATCACGCAACTTGAGCGCGTGACCCCTCTCTTGCCTGAACATCTTGCTTATTTAATTTATACCTCCGGCTCGACGGGACTGCCTAAGGGTACGGGTAATGAGCACGATGCCATCGTCAATCACATGAACTGGGTGCAAAGTGTGATGCGCCTGAGTGCGAATGATCGGGTGTTGCAAAAAACAGCGATTGGTTTTGATGTCGCAGTTTGGGAGTGGTTCCTGCCACTAATGACGGGTGCAACCCTCGTCATTGCAAAACCTGACGGGCACAAAGATCCGGCTTATCTCAAACAAATGATTGAGAAGTATCAAGTGACGACGGTGCATTTTGTTGCCTCGATGCTCGGGATGTTTGTCGAGGAACTTGAAGATCATGATTGTCAATCTATCAGACAAATCATTACAAGTGGCGAAGCATTAAGTGGCGTCTTGCAAGTACAGACTTTTGAACGCTTTCCAACGATTCAGTTGTGGGACTTTTATGGTCCGACAGAAGCCGCTATCCACGTTGCGCAATGGCTCTGTCGTGCACAGGACGGATTGCAAACACCTCCGATTGGCCACCCCATTTGGAATATCCAGCTCCATATCCTCGATAAATTATTAGAGCCTGTGCCAAACGGAATCGTCGGTGAGCTTTATATAGCCGGTCGAGGACTTGCCCGCGGATATACTGGCCGTCCAAGTTTGACTGCTGAGCGATTTATCGCCAATCCCTTTAGTGCCTCAGGTGCTCGCATGTACCGTACGGGAGATTTGGCACGCAGGCGTCATGATGGTGCGATTGAGTATCTTGGTCGCGCAGATGATCAGGTGAAAATTCGCGGTTATCGTATCGAACTCGGGGAAATTGAAACAACCTTAAGTGAACAATTCGAGAGCATTTCCCAAGTCGCCGTCATTGCTAAAAAAATTAATAATGAACAACGCCTCGTCGCATATTTAGTCCCGCGTAGCGGCTCTGACTTGCCAGACGTCAACACGATACGTTTGAAACTGTTGACGATCCTTCCAGACTATATGCTGCCGACGTATTTCGTCAATCTTGATCGTCTTCCTCTCAACACCAATGGAAAACTTGATCGGCGTGCACTTCCTGAGCCTAGCTTAGACTCAAACTCCGTCTCCTTTAGAGAACCTCGGAGCGAACAAGAAAAGTTTATCTGCGCTTTATTCGCTGATATCACGGGCTATGAAAAAGTCGGCCTTGATGACAGTTTTTTTGCGATTGGTGGCCATTCCTTGTTAGCGATGCGTCTGGTTGCAAAAATACGGCAGCAAACAGGATTGACGTTAGGATTACGCACCCTTTTTGAGTTTCCAACGCCTGAAAGACTCGCTCCGCATCTTGATAGCTCTGTAAAAGACCAAGGCCCTGCTCTGGTTGAAGGTATGGGTCGCATCGATACCAATACCGTCGCGCTCTCCTACGGTCAAAGTCGCCTCTGGACCTTAGACCGTGTCGATGGCCCCTCGGCCACCTACAACATGGCTGTCGCCATTGCGTTGGAGGGTGCGCTCGATATTGAGGCGCTGCGCGCGTCCTTGGTCGCGATCATTGCCCGACACCAGCCCTTGCGTACCGTCATGACAGAGGACGCTGACGGATTACCCATCGGCCGCTTGCTCAACGTTCCCTCCAAGGATGACGTTCTCAGCATTGTCGATTTTTCCCAAGCATTTCAACAAGACTCGCTGGCTGCGCAGTCCAAACTTGAGTCATGGGTGAGCGCCGAGGCTGCACACCCCTTTGATCTTGAGCATGATCTGCCTTTTCGTGCACATCTTGCGGTCACACATCCTCAGCGTGCCGTGCTGAGTCTGACCATGCACCACCATGCGGGCGATGGAATCTCTTCAAATATTATTGCCAAAGATCTCGCGCACGCATACCTTGCCTATCAGTCCGGCAGCCACCCAAATTGGACGGCATTACCGGTCCAATACGCTGACTGGGCGATGTGGCAGCAGCAGAGTTTGCAACCCGTCCTCGAAACAAAAATTGAACGGGCGAAAAAGCGTCTCGTCGAGATGCCTGAAATGCTGACGCTGCCTGTGGATCACCCACGCACCGCACAGCGTGCCCATCGCGCAGGCTACCTTCCAGTCTCCATTGCCGCGAACACAGTCCAGCAACTCGAAGCTCTTGCGCAAGCGCAAGGCACGACACTGTTCACTGTGATGCTGGCTGCCTATGCCGCAACACTGAGCAGACTGGCCGGTCAACAAGAAGTCGTCATTGGTGCGCCGATTGCCGGTAGAAATCACGCCTCAGCGGATCAGTTGGTGGGCTTTTTTCTCAACACACTCGCCTTACCGATCTCCTTGAGCGGCGAGTGCTCAGGACACGCGCTCATTTCAAGGGCAAGGCGAAGTTTTCAAGAGGCACTTGAGGATCAAGATCTTCCATTTGAGCGCTTATTGGAGGGATTGAATCTGAGTCGCTCAATGCTCAATACGCCTGTTTTTCAAGCCATGTTTGCCTATCAAAGTGATGCCATACCGGCTTTTCATTTTGAACATTTGGTGTGTCGTTCACAAGCCGTCCCTTTACCTACGTCAAAATTTGACCTGACCCTTCACCTCAGTAAAGAACAAGATGGATCCCTGCAAGGTGATTTTGAATTTGACCAGGATCTCTTTGATCAAACAACGGTTGAGCGATGGGTGCAAGCATTTTTGTCCATCACAACAGCGCTTTGTCATCAACCTGAACAATACGTTGCGCAATATCCTTTGATGGATATCGAATCTCAGCTTCGTTTAATTCAGTCTAATGCTGGTCAAGAGCTTGTGGTCGATTCAAATTATCTTGTATTTACACACGCCTTCGAGGAGCAAGCCAAACGTACGCCTGAGGCCATTGCATTGATTTGTGGTGTGGAGATGATGAGTTACAAAGAACTCGATCATGCCTCCAATCAACTCGCAAGATACCTGCTCAAACAGGGGACGCAAACCGATCAAATTATCGGCATTCTGATCGATCGCTCGCCAAACATGATTATTTCAATTTTGGCAATTTTAAAAGCAGGCGCGGCTTATCTACCTCTGGATGCTAACTATCCCACTGAGCGTCTTTACTACATGTTGTCAGACAGCGGTGCGATTGGTCTGCTCTGTACACGCGAGACCTTAGAAATCCTCAACACGGACGAGCAGGGTCACACGTTGCCACCCACATGGATGATTGATGATATCCATGTTCGTCAGCAAATACTGTCATATTCAACAGCGCGTTTGAGTGACTCAGAACGCACCGCACCGATATCTCCCGACAATCTCGTTTATGTCATGTATACCTCTGGCAGTACGGGCCGTCCCAAAGGCGTCAGTTTCTTGCATGGCTCGCTTGGCAATCTCGTCAATTGGAAAGAACACGTTCTACCTGCACAGGTACCTCGCGTCTTGCAATATTCACCCGTCGGGTTTGATGCTTCTGCGCAAGAAATTGCCTCGGCACTTTGCAGTGGTGCAACATTAGTACTCATTGATGAGCAAAGTCGTAAAGACAGTCGTGCACTTCTTGAGCATATCCAGGTCAAGAATGTCGATCATTTGTATACGCCCTTTGTCGTGCTGTCGAGTCTTGCAGAAACCAGGAATGCATTTAATATCGCTGCCTGGCCAAAAGATATCTTCACAGCGGGTGAACAGTTACAAATTACACCTGAAATTCGGTCTGCCTTTTTGTCGCACCCTGAGTCCAGGCTTCATAATTTTTATGGTCCGACGGAGGCCCATGTTGTTAGCAATTATTCAATGCCTAAGGATCCCAAGGACTGGATAGAGTTTCCACCCATAGGCATTCCTATTGACAACACACAACTCTTTATTCTTGATTCAGCTCTGAATTTGGTTCCAGACGGAACAGTCGGAGAGCTCTATATTGCAGGGATGGGACTTGCCCGTGGATACTTGGGTAAAGCTGGCATGACTGCTGAAAAATTCATCGCATGCCCCTTTACTGAATTAGGGGCTCGCATGTACCGAACGGGTGACTTAGCGCGCAGACAAGATGGGCAAATTTTTTACCTGGGTCGTGTTGATGACCAAGTCAAGTTGCGTGGCTATCGCATTGAGATGGGCGAAATAGAAGCGGCGCTCTTAAAACACTTTGATTGTTTTTCTCACGTCGCAGTCATTGCACGCGAAGTCAATCATATTAAAACGCTCGTTGCTTATTATGTCGCGCTTCCTCAGCAGTCTTGCCCAAAGGAGTCCGAACTCAAAGCAAGATTAGCGAGATTTTTACCCGACTATATGGTTCCGAGTTATTACCTTGAGGTAGAGAAATTACCTCTTACGCCTAATGGAAAATTAGATCGGAGAGCCCTGCCTCTTCCGGTCGACAATGGCAATGAGAAAGCGTATCGCACACCTGTGAGTGCAAATGAGATATTGCTTTGTACGTTATTTAGTGAAATCACAGGGACACAAACTGTGAGCGTTGATGATAGTTTCTTTGGGATTGGAGGCCATTCATTATTGGCAATGCGCTTGATCGCAAAACTGAGATCGCTCCATGGAAAAGTGCTCCCCTTACGTACTCTTTTTGAATACACCACACCAGAAACACTTGCTCCACACCTTGAAACATTGGATGACGATGAGGAACCAATGCTTATTCGAGGTTCTGGTCGAATCACTGAGAATTAAAAATTGACTACTAAAATCAGCTTATCTTACGGTCAGCGCCGACTCTGGACACTCGATCAAATCGAGCAACATGCCGCGACCTACAACATGCCTCTGGTCGTGCGATTCAGTGGCAACCTCAATACTGGGGCCTTGGCACAAGCACTTGGCTTCATCATTGAGCGTCACGAGTCTTTGAGGACATTGATTGCCGAGAGTGACAGCGGACATCCGATAGGGTTATTGTCTGAGGCGCCTAGTTATAAAGATATTTTACGGATCATTGATCTAACTGATGAAGATCAAGCTCATCCAGAGCACATACAAGATATTACAAATAGACTGATACGTGAAGAGGCGTCCACGCCTTTTAATCTATCAAGCGAAATTCCCTTTCGTGCCACGCTGATTTCACTCACTCCCGTCGAACATATTTTAATGTTGACGATGCATCACCATGCAGGAGATGGAAGTTCTTGGGCGATCATTGCTCAAGAGTTAAAGATCGCCTATGCGGCGTTCAATCGTGGTGTATTACCCGACTTACCTGAGTGTCAGATTCAATACAGTGATTGGGCCCGCTGGCAAGAAACAGTCATTAAAAAGAAACTTGAGGCCAAACTTGTTCGCTCAAAAGAAAGGCTCTCAGGCATCCCCGAAAGACTGACCTTACCTCTTGATCTCCCACGTCACTCGGATCGTGCGCATCAAGCAGGTTATGTCCGACTGCACATACCCGTTCATGTTGTTCAGGGCATGGAACAACTTGCACGAGAATTGAGCACCACATTTTTTACGGTTCTCCTTGCGGCTTATGGAGTTTTGCTGAGTCGGATCGCAGGACAAACCACGGTTGTCATCGGCTCTCCCGTTTCTGGTCGTATACGTTCTGAAGTTGAGCAAACGGTTGGTTTTTTTCTAAATACCTTAGCCATTCCTGTTTCGACAAACTATCAAAGTACAGCTCGGGATTTAATTATCCAGGCGAAACAACAAGTCGAATCTGCGCTCGTCGATCAAGACATCCCTTTTGAATTACTCGTTGAAGAAATTGGCGTGACACGATCGCTCGATCACACACCGATTTTTCAAACGATGCTTTCCTTTCAAAATCAAGGTCAAGCTGATTTCTCTTTAGAAGAAACTTCGGCACAGGCCATTCCCGTCGGGATGGCAACGACAAAATTTGATCTTACGCTTGCACTTGAGCCGCTTGCTTCTGGCGATGTGAGCGGAGTTTTTGAGTTTGATGCCGATCTATTTAATGAAAGTAGCGTCAACAACTGGTCCGTCAGCTTTTCCATGCTGCTTGACGCAATGGTCAATACGCCTGATTCGCCAGTCATGTCTTTATGCATGACGAGCGCTTCGCAGCGCGCGTCCATCATTGAGGAGTCTTGCGGCCCCGTGCAGGACTTGTCCGCGCAGCCTCTCACGCTGACCGCCCTCTTTGCCGCTCAGGTTGCGGCCAGCCCTCACGCTCCTGCACTCATCTTTGAACAGAGCACGGCAGAGCATGCGAGTATGGACTTTGCCGAGCTCGATGCTCGATCGAACCAACTCGCGCGTAACCTCATTTCCTTGGGTTGCGGTCCCGACCATATTGTTGCCGTTTTACTCGATCGCTCGCCACAATTAATCGTGGCCATGCTGGCTGTCCTTAAAGCCGGCGCCGCCTATCTCCCCCTGGACCCAGAGCTGCCGACCTCGCGCCTGCAGTTCATGCTCGCAGATAGTCAAACGCGTTTGCTCCTGAGCGATAGCAGTCACCTGGATCGTCTTGCCTCTGCATCGACGCACGACTTTGCCATGCCCGCTCATCGGGATCTGAATGATCCGCGTATCGTCTCTGAGCTCAATGCGCTTCCTTCCACTGCGATTGCGCCGCATGAACGCACGCAGGTGCTTGCGCCTGAGCATCTTGCTTATTTGATCTACACCTCAGGCTCAACAGGCACCCCCAAGGGCGCAGGCAACACCCATCAAGCGGTCGTCAATCGCTTGATTTGGATGCAAGACACCATGCAGTTGGCGTCACGCGACCGGGTTTTACAAAAAACCGCGATCGGCTTTGACGTTGCAGTCTGGGAATGGTTTTTACCTCTCATGACGGGTGCTGCTTTAGTCATTGCTCGCCCAGAAGGCCAGAAGGATCCGGCGTATCTCAAGTCGGTGATCGAACAGCACCATGTCAGCGTCATGCACTTTGTGCCCTCCATGCTGGCGGTGTTTCTCGAATCGCTCGAAGCACTCGCCTGCCCCTCGCTCAAGCAAATCGTCACCAGTGGCGAGGCCCTCAGTGGTGCGGTCCAGGCACAGACCTTTCGTCAACTGCCACAGACGCGCTTGTGGAATCTCTATGGTCCGACCGAAGCGGCGATCGACGTCTCGGTCTGGCCTTGCCGCCAAGCGGATGAAACACTGACACCCCCCATCGGGTACCCGATCTGGAACACGCAGCTTTTTATTCTCGACAACATGCTCGAACCGCTCCCGCATGGTGTGGTGGGAGAGCTCTATATCGCTGGGACGAACCTCGCCCGTGGATACCTCGGGCGCAGCGGCTTGACGGCAGAACGCTTTATCGCCTGTCCCTTCACGGACAAGGGTGCTCGGATGTA
>CAMDFD010000041.1 GCA_945897365.1 Bordetella parapertussis
CCATCAGGCGCAATATCTAAAAAGATCGAGCCCCAGCCATTCATGCAAGCTTTGGGACGTTCTTCAAAGTAGTCAGGGACAACAAAGAGCAGCTTGCACTGCTTGCCAATTTTTTCGCGGTAAGCATTCACCGTGGCTTCAGCCGCGACAAGTTGTTCGCGTGTGGGTAAAAGTTGTTGACGATTTTTCATCGCCCAGCCGTAATACTGTGTGTTTGCAAGCTCTAGGTATTCTGCCTCTAGCTCAAGCGCCATATCGATAATCTTATCGACGTGTGGAATGTTGTGGCGATGGAGGACGACATTCATCACCATCGGATAGTCATACTTTTTGATCAAGCCTGCGACTTTTTTCTTGAGCTCGAAGGTTTTCGTGCTGCTTAGAAAGTCGTTCATCTCTTGCGTGGAGTCTTGAAAGGAGAGCTGAATATGATCGAGTCCAGCTTGCTTGAGTGAGGCGATTCTTTTCTCGTTGAGGCCAACGCCAGAGGTAATGAGATTGGTATAAAAACCAAGCTTTCGTGCTTCTGCGACTAAGATGTCTAGGTCATCGCGAAGCAGGGGTTCACCACCCGAAAACCCTAGTTGTGCAGCACCCAGTGCACGCGCTTCACGCATGACACGAATCCACTCGTCTGTACTCAGCTCATTTTTAATGCTGTCATAGTTGACAGGGTTATAGCAAAACACGCAGTGCAAAGGGCAGCGATAAGTGAGCTCGGCGAGCAGCCAGAAGGGTGGATTGACTATAGGCTGAGTCATGATGTGGCCAAGCCCTTATTGGATCCAGTCTTTTTCGAACGCGGCGCGCAACATGCCTTCGACAGGATCGCGCAGATCGGCTTCCCCGAAGGCAAGTTGGAGCTCGGCGATCAGTTCAGTTACAGTCAGCGACCCATCGCAGCGCTTTAAAATTTCTGCGGCGCTTTGATTCAGCTTGACCATACCCTCTGGGTATAAAAGCACATAGGCTTGTTGCACTTCTTCCCACTGTAAACGAAAGAGTCTGTTAAGCCGTGGACGCTCAGGCAAGGCGGGAGGCAGTGCGGTCGTCATGTTGGATAAGCTCGCTCAATCGCATCAAGCATCGACCAAAGAATATCGAGTTTGAATTGCAAAATGTCGAGTGCCCGCTCTTGTTGCGCGCGTGTCGTGAAGTGGTTGAGTGTGACCTCAAGCCCATGATCGACATCGCGCTGAGCAAGAGGAATGCGCGAACGGAAATAATGCAAACCTGCTGGTTCGATCCACGGATAATGAGTAGGCCAGGTCGCCAGACGGTCTTTATGAATTTGGGGGGCAAACATTTCTGTCAAAGAGGAACAGATTGCCTCTTGCCAAGGCTGCTGGCGTGCAAAGTTGACATAGGCATCACACGCAAATTTGACTGCGGGCTCGACCTCTTTAAGCGACCAGAGCGTCTCACGATCTAGACCAACAGCCAGTCCTAGTCGTGTCCATGCTTCGAGCCCTCCGCATTCTGTATCGGTCTTGTATTCACCAAAGCCGTCATGATCCAAAACTCTGAAAATCCATCTGCGTCGCGTTTCGCGATCTTGACAGTTGGACATGACCGCTGCGTCTTTGATCGGGATGATCCACTGATAATAAAAACGATTCAGGACCCAGCCGCGAATTTGTTCTTTGGAACATTCGCCGGCGTTCATTTTGACATTGAAAGGATGATGGATGTGATAGCTCTGACCTTTCGCGCGAAGTTGGGCTTCAAACTCTTCGCGACTCCAGGCGGGTTTGGAAGTGATCATGATTCAATCTCTATATTTCAATGTGCATGCCATCGGAGGCGACTTCGATACCGAGTGCTTTGAGTTGCAATGCTTGCGAGGAGTCCTCGCGAAGAATTGGGTTGGTGTTGTTGATATGAATCAAGATGCGACGCTTGGCTGAGTAGGGCGCTAAGGCCTCAATCATGCCACCCGAGCCTGATTGCGCGAGATGACCCATATCAATGGCACGTTTGGACGAGAGACCTGCGCTGATCATTTCATCGTCAGTCCAAAACGTACCGTCGACCAACAGGACATCAGCTTCGCGCATTGCTTGTTCGACTTGTGGCTCGAGCATGCCAAGACCCGGTGCATAGAACGCTTTTTTTCCTGTCGCGATTTCCGTGATGAGTAGTCCGATATTGTCGCCAGGGTGCGGGTCGTGACGGTGTGGGGAGTAGGGCGGTGCTTTGCTCGAAAGCGTGACGGGTTTGAAGGCGATGCCCTGGAGTTCGGGAATGCTGAAGCCCTCTTGGTCGGGATGAATCAGACGTTGCTCTACCGTGCAGTAGTGCGCGAGCGTTTTGACTAAAGGCAGGCCCGTGGTGAGATCATCGAAAACTTGTTGGGTCGCATAAATGGGCAGCGGCGAATTTCTTTCTCGCAACATCATGAGCCCGGTGACATGGTCGACTTGAGCATCCATCAAGACCACTGCAGCAATGCCACTGTCGCGAATCTGTCGCGCGGGTTGCAAGACGGGCGTATTTTTAATTTGGGTCAGAATATCGGGAGATGCGTTGATCAACGCCCAATCCTGGGAGCCATTACCAACGATGATAGAAGACTGAGTTCGCGCCTGCGCTTTGATGCTACCCTGGCGCACACCTGAGCAGTTCAGGCAATTGCAGTTCCATTGAGGAAAACCTCCGCCTGCTGCGGAGCCTAACACGCGTATTTGCATCACAACTCAAAAGAAGAAAGGCCGGGACGTGAGTCTCGGCCTTTTAAAACAATTAGCGATTGGCGATGTACATTGTGATTTCAAAACCAAAACGCAGATCAATTGCTGATGGTGTTTCCCATTTCATAGAGGTCTCCTAGAGTGTGGTTGAACAAAGGTATCTCAACACCACTTAGTGGTATTAATGTGAAGTATATAGAATAAATCCAGTTCAACGGACAACTTTTTGAATTGTTATCCACATGAAAACTAAGCTATTTCCAGAGGCTCAGCCTCTGGCGCAAGGGTGGCTGGAGGTGGGCGATGGGCATGAAATCCACTGGCAAACTAGTGGTAATCCCGAAGGTTGGCCCGTGGTTTGGTTGCATGGCGGGCCCGGGAGTTCAGCAAGTCCGCTGCATCGTCGCTTTTTTGATCCTGCGCGGGTTTGGATCATTCAATACGATCAGCGTGGCTGTGGGCGCAGTCGTCCGGCAGGGGGCGTTGAGCACAATGAAACGTCCGATTTAATCGCCGATATTGAACGTTTGCGAACCTATTTTGGGCTGTCGCGATGGAGCGTGGTGGGTGGGTCGTGGGGTGGTGCGCTAGCCTTGTTATATGCGTCTGCACATCCAGATCGGGTAGAGAGAATGCTGCTGCGCAGCCCATTCTTGTGTACCCACACGGAAATTGAGGATTTTATGGAACGCCCGCCTGAGGGTTGCCAAGCGTTATGGCTCAATTTAAAAGCCCAAGTGCCGAAGTCCTCTAACCTATCGATTCTTGAGTATGGATATCAGCTTTTTTGCCAAGGAGAACATCCACAGGAGCAAGCAGCTCTGGCTCGCGCGTGGCTGGCCTATGAGGCTGCGATGAATATGTATCCTGCGCAGGCGCCAACCCTTGGCGCGAGCGATGGCGCGGCTTTGATTGCTCGCTACCGTATTCAGAGCCATTACTTGAGGCATCGATGTTTTGTTCAAGAGGATATCTTGGCGCAAGCCCAGGCCTTAAAGGCGATTCCCTTGACGCTGGTGCATGGGGATTTGGATGCGCTGTGTCCCTTTGCGAATAGTTTGGTGATTCAGCATGCAGCGCCTCAGGCAACGCTGATCCGTGTCAGCGGGGGCGGCCATGACCTGACAGATCCTGGCATGTTGGAGGCTACGTTTGAGGGACTCAAACAGTGGGATAGGTATTTACCATAAGTCAACCTATTGACTCTATTCTAGTAATATTGACCAGTAGGTTCTAAATAGATGAGATTGTTCAAACGTCAAACGTCACGGAGACGACAGTGAAAAATTACTTGCGCGCAATTAGTGGCTTGGGTTTGGCCCTAGCTTTTGGTATGTCTGCTCAAGCGCAGACCGCAGCTCCCGCCGCAGCCCCTGCTGCAGCACCTCCACCAGCCTGGAAACAGGGCATGCCCGAGTCGATGGCCAAATCGACACTGGCACCTCTGCCGGGCAAATTGGTGGCGACTAAAGCCGCTGAAGTGCCAATTGATAAGATCAAACTTCCTCCAGGTTTTAAAGTTGAGGTTTGGGCTGACGGTATCCCCGGTGGTCGCGCCATCACAGAAGGTGAGAATGGCAAGTACTACGTTGGTACTCGCGCACTCGGTCGCATTTATGAAGTGACTGACAATGGCAAAGAGCGCACTTCACGTGTGGTGGTCGACAAGTTGCAGCAACCTACTGCCGCCTACAAGGATGGGTCTTTGTACGTTGTGGCGATTGACAAGGTCTTGCGTTTTGACGGCATCGCTAAAAACCCCAACCCTACACCTGTCGACATCACTGCAAACTTTAAATTTCCTCCCCTTCCACACCACAACTGGAAATATGTCGCGTTTGGTCCTGATGGCAAGTTGTATGTGCCCTTTGGTGCGCCTTGCAATATTTGCGTAGAACCCACGACTGAATATTCACAGATTCGTCGCTACAACCCAGATGGTACCGGCATGGAAGTGTTGGCGACAGGCGTGCGCAACACCGTTGGTTTTGACTGGCATCCTGTGACCAAAGAGCTTTGGTTCAGCAACCATGGTCGCGACTGGATGGGTGATGATACGCCTAATGACACGATGCATCGTCTGAAGGTCAAGGCCAATTATGGCTTCCCTTATTGCCATGAGGGCAAGATCCCAGATCCTGATGTCAAAAAAGCGAATGCATGTGCGGGTGTCGAACCTCCAGTTGCATTGATGGGACCTCACGCTGCGACCATGGGCGTCAAGTTTTATTCGGGCGACATGTTCCCTGCTGAGTACAAAAACGTGCTGTTCAACGCGCGCAAAGGCTCCTGGAACCGCACGAAAAAAATCGGTTATGACGTTGTGATGGTACGCGCTGATGCGGATGGTAAAAACGCAAAGGTTGAGCCTTTCATGACCGGCTTCCTGAACGAAGCTGATCAGTCATGGTGGGGTCGTCCTGCTTACTTGCATCAGATGAAAGACGGTTCATTGTTGGTTTCCGATGAGCAAAATGGCGTCATCTATCGCGTGACTTACAAGAAGTAATTTTGATGTCATTGTTGTCTGTTGTACGTGTTGTCGTTTTGGTTGGAGCCGTCTTTGCGGCGGCTCCAGCAGCTTATGCACAGATCTCCGCGCAGCGCTTAGCGCTGTGCGCAGCGTGTCATGGCGCAGATGGAAATTCTCAAATAAAAGGGATCCCATCTCTAGCCGCACAACCCAAATTATTTCTTGAAACTCAACTTGTCTTGATTCGAGAAGGTGTGCGTGATATCCCATCGATGAAAGGGATGCTCAATGGCGTCTCTGATGCGGAAGTCACGGCGCTTGCCCAGTACTATGCCGACAAGCCCTTAGCCCCTGTTCCAACCGACAGAGATGCAGAAGTTTTTGCGCGTGGCGGCAAACTCGCCGAGGGGATGCGTTGTGGCATTTGTCATTTACCGACCTACTTAGGGCGAGAGCAAATCCCCAGGCTTGCGGGGCAGCGCGAGGACTATTTGCTGTTGAGCATGCAGCAGTTCAAGAACAACCAAGCGATCGGTCGAGACTCCAACATGGCGGCCTCGGTGTATGGTGTTTCTGATCAGGATTTGCAGGATATTTCTTATTACTTGGCGCGACTCACGCCTTAATGTAGCGTTGAGCTCGAATCAGCTAAGCCAAGCCTTGTAGGCCAAACCTACAATAAGCAGCAGGAAAAGAGCACCAAACCCGATCTGAATATTTCTAGCGTGATCGTCCGCTAAGCTAGGGATGAGTTTGACACGGACCCAGCCTGCAACGAAAGCCCAGCCTGCGCCCATGACGAGCCCAATCAGCAAGGCCGTCGCAAGTGAAACGGGATCAAGCGTCTGCGCGCGAATGACTTTGTCGAACTGAATTGCGAAGCTCATCAAAGAGCAGACAATCCACGTATTTCTGGTGAGCATCAGTTCTTTGCCTTTGATTTCAGATTTGCGCAGGTGTCAGGGCAACACCCTTGATCATGAGTCTATATAAAAAGCGCTTTTGCTCAGGATCATAATCGGCATTGGCCTGATGCATGACCGCTTGATTATCCCAGATCACCATATCGCCCGCCCGCCACTGATGGCGGTACTCGTAGCGCGAGTGCGTGGCGTGTTGATAGAGGTCCTCGATCAAGGCAAAGCCAGCATCAGGCGCCATGCCCTCGATGCCTTCCATGCGACCTGTGTTGAGATAAAGGGCCGGGCGACTATTGCCTGGATGGCGAATCACCAACGGTTGGAGCGCGCTAGGAATTTTTGCTAGATCCTCGGGACTGAGTTTGGTGAGTTCGCGCGGACTGCGACTACTTTGATGGACATGCAGGGAGCGCAATCCCTTGAGGGTGACTTTCATTGCATCAGGTAGATCATCGTAGGCTTGTCGCACATCGACAAATTGCGTGTCCCCACCCGTTGGCGGGATCTGCAACGCATGCAGTGTCGTTGCCTTGGGTGGGCAACGGTCATTGGAATGATCCGTATGATAGTTTTCACCGCGCACCTGCAATTTGCCGTTTTTACGTGGCAAATCATCGGTTGAATTGCATCCCACCATTGGATAATCGGGTAGCACATACTTCTTGAGTTGCTGATCCATCAGATCGCCAAAGATTTCAGCCGCGGCCATAAACTGAGGTGGCGTTAAGGACTGATCACGAAAGATCAATACCGCATATTGCGCAAGCGAATCGTTGAGCAATTGCTTGTCTGTAGTGGATATAGGACTTGATAAATCAATACCTGAAACTTCAGCCCCAAAATTATGACGGATCGGTCTGATGGTTAGTCTCATCTGTGTCTCGATAGATCGTACTAAAGTTGTCGATTATTGAGCAGTAATACCCGTCTGCTTGGCGACTTCAGCCCAGCGCTTTAGGCCACCATGCACGAGCGCGGTAAAGTCTGCGACGCTCATGGGTTTGGTTTTTCCACCATCTGTAGCGAGAAACTTAATCAGTTCTTCGGATTTCAGAGCTTGGTTCACGGAGGTATTAATAAAGGATTGAATTTTAGGATCGACATTGGCTGGGCCGAGCAACCCCCACCATTGTTGAATCTCATAGTTTTTAATGCCGGCCTCTTGAAAGGTCGGAAGATTCGGTGCAGCCTCTGATCGTTGGACACTCGTCACCGCGATGCCGCGCAACGTTCCGTTGCGTAACTGAGGTAAGACTTGAGTCATGCTGCCAATTGAAAACTCGATATGCCCACCCATGGTGTCGGTCATCGCAGGACCACCACCTTTGTACTGTACGGCAGCCATGTTGTTGCCTAATGCCTGGCTCAGCATGACACCCGCAAAATGCTGAATACTGCCAACACCTGTTGCACCATAATTTAAATTAGGCGTGCGTTTTAAATACTCAAAATACTCTTTCGCGTCTTTACCTGGCGCGTTAGGTTTCGCGCCCAACACTAGCGGTACCTCGCCGATCATCGCAATAGGCGTGAAGTCTTTAAGGGGATTAAAGGGGAGCTTTGTATTGACTGCCGGTGCCATCGTGAATGTCGATGAGGCGACCAATAGGGTATAGCCATCATTACGCTGTTTGGCCACATATGCAGCACCAATGGCAGTGCCAGCGCCTGGTTTATTTTCAATAATGACAGGTTGTCCCCACTGGGCAGTTAGTTGTTTGGCGAGTTGACGCGCCACAATATCATTGGATCCGCCTGGTGCAAAAGGCACGACAAGTGTGACGGGCTTATCAGGAAAGACAGCCCAAGCAGGGCTTACTGTGAGCGCACAAACGACGCAAAGCATTTGTTTGATAAGCGAAGCAAAAATCTTATTCATATTAGTTCCCCTTAAGTTTGCCTAATAAAGTTGTTAGCGCTGAAACTTGATGCGTATCAAGCGCGAGAGATAGATCGAGAATTTGGCTCACCAGTGATTCTGGCTGGGAGATTGCGTTTTGCTTGAACTTTCTCATGAAGTCTTCATCACTCGCGGGATTTTCAGGTTCGCCCTTTGAGAGTGGAACTTCAATTGAAAATTGCTTGCCAGAAGTCGTTTGCAATTCAATATTTGCACCGCGCTCTCTAGGATAAGCTTTTGCCCAGCGGTCGTTGGCGGAGCTTGTGACACGCGAGGCGAGTTGTTTGATTTCGGAGTTTTCAACTGTGTCGAGCGAATAGCGTTGTTCACCGGCATCGCCATAATAGGCCGCCATCGCACAAGACGAGGCGAGACTGAATTTCGCGGCTTCCGCTGTTTCAGGAGGTGTGCTTGTGCCGCAAAAACTAATCGCGACAGGATATGTCGTCACATTCAAGGCATTGATTTCTTGATAGGAGAGATTTTCTTTGCGCATGATATCCAACAAGCCATCAATTGCAGGATGGATGTGACGACAAGCGGCATGGAACTTAATGTACTGACCCATGATATAAAAATCAGATCCAAGACCGTCGAACAGTCCGTCAGTGTTGACGCTGTCGGCCATTGCTTTGAATAAGCCTTTTTCGCCCTCTAGGGCGGTCAATGGGCCTTTGGCGCCACGTTTGGCAAACTCTACGGCAAGCAAGCCCCCCATCGCTGCTTTGCCAGGATGTAACGGCTTGACCATCGCGCCGTCATTCAAAATTTCTAACAAACCGGCACCCTGTAGGGCCGCCATGCCGAGCGCGCTGGCCATTTGTTCTTTATTGAGGCCCGCAAGCACGCCGCAGGCCGCCGCAGCACCCAACACGCCAATTGTGCCCGTCGTATGAAACCCCCGTCCTAAATGCGAAGGGTTCATCGCTTTAGAAATACGATTGACGATTTCGTAACCGCAGACAACCGAGAGGATCAATTGTTTACCGTTCAGTTGTAGCGACTCCGCGAAAGCCATCGCAGCAGGGATCACGGCAACGCCCGCATGCACGCCACCATAACGAAAGCCATCATCCATATCGAGCGCATGTCCCGAGACACCATTACCCAAGGCGGCATGAATCGCAGGTACCTTGCGTGATGCGCCCATCATGGTCGCTTGGCCAACGCCTTCGAGACTCTCGAGGTAGTCGATCGTCATCTTTGGGAAATCCATTTTTAAGCCGGCTATCGATACACCAAGATAGTCAACAATCAGCAGTTTGGTTTTTTCGACGACTTCAGGGGGTAGATTTTCAAAGCGCGCATTGGCAAAGTATTCGGCAAAGCTCTCAAGTATGGTTTTCATTTTTATCTCCTTCGATGAATGGTGGATCGCGCGATATACGGTGGCGTTTAAATGACGCCTTCTGTTTTGAGTGCTTGAATCTCTTGCGCGCTCAGCCCGAGTTT
>CAMDFD010000042.1 GCA_945897365.1 Bordetella parapertussis
AATCGACATCGCGCATTGCGGCAGCAATGCTGCGTCCATCTCGTACATCGCCAATGTAAAACTTCAACTTAGGACTCGAATAGCGCTTACGCATGTCGTCCTGTTTTTTTTCGTCCCGACTGAAAATACGAATTTCAGCTAACTCAGAGCGCAAGAAGCGCTTAAGGACCGCGTTTCCGAATGAACCCGTGCCACCAGTGATCAATAGCGTTTTGTTGCCAAACATAAGTACTTCACCTCTTTTCACGCATCCCCAAGGGAAAGATTAATTCGGTATTTTTCAGCGTCCCAACCCAAAAGCTCAGAAATATTTTCATCACTTAATGAATCTAATTGATTGTCATCAGACTGCCTGATCATCACGTCGCTGTAACATTTGAGTTGCACCTTTTTGGCCTCATTGAATTTTTCATTTCCAAAAACTCCCGCGTTACGAACAAAAACAAGCTCTGGCGGATGATCGGCACTTAAAGTTGATGAAATAAAGTCTTTCATACTATCAAAGAAAAAAGCCTGGGGGCCCAAAAAAACAACATGGTCAGGGTAAAGCGCCCAATCCGTTTTTAGGCGATTAAAGAGTTGCTTATTTAGCACCAATAGATCGATCTCTTGATTTGATATCAATCGATATCCAATTTTTTCAATTTCCTTGAGACCTACGATGCTAATGTTGTCTCTTTTACCAGTCATTGGTGGTGTGCTGAAAGCCGCAGTAAGTCTCTTCAAAATATCATCAATTTCTTTAACATCGGCACCTCCTACTACGATCCCATGGTTTTTTAGGAACACAACTTCGACATCTGGCGCTTGCTGCATAGACTCACTGATTGCCCTGGCCAGTTCTGCTCCAGGTTTAAAGTACTCCACACTCAGCCAACGTAATGACTTATCGACATGTGAACTTATCTCGGCATCACTATTGCACCGAACCAGTCGCGACAAAACCTCGACAGCATGCAAATGAACAACCACTTTATGCGGCATCAATGCATGGAGCAGCGTCTCAATGGAAGGTCGGAGTTCCGATTTCTCAACCACCTTTGGAGATACGTTGAAATCGCCCGCAGCGATGGCTGTAAGAAGATGAGATAAATTCACAGGTATGAATATCTCTTTACGATTTGCATCGGCAAGCCAGGCGCCCGAAGCTTTCACCCAAAGCGTGTCGCCCTCCTTCCATGAAAAATTCCCACCCGCACCCTGAACCAGCATCGGATCGGCACCTATATGCGCGCAATAAGCACTTACCAAATTTTTAAAACTACTGGTAGCCGAAATCATGTGCGATCGCCCAGCCTAGCAATGAATCGACGTAGCTCGCCAAACTCCTCAAAGGCCGCATCTGGTCTGTTGATACCTGTCCCCAATTCAACCCCGACATGCGTTTTCTGCAAGGTCACAGCATTAATTTTTTCTCGGGCACCACGGATATCATTTATAGGGTTGTCCCCAATCATCCAGACGCAATCACCCTTTGGTCTCATCTTCTCTAGGGCGATCTGAAAGGGCGCTTCATGAGGCTTGTCAAACCCCGCTTCCTCGCTTGTAACGATGTAATCAAAATATTTATCCAATCCAAAATAGACCACTTTCCTGAATTGAATCTGGGCCGTCAAATCCGTCACAATCGCCGTAGGAATTCCCAAGAGCCGAATATCGTCCAGCAGTTCTTTTACTTCGTCGAACAATATGGCTTTACTTAAAAAAGTCCTCCAATAAGTCTGCTCGAAATCAAGGGCAAGAAGAACTTGCGAGCCAAGCCCCATTATTTCGAGCATCCGCTGAAGATATAAAAGACGGCTATGTGAAGATGCTGTGTGCAGCAAACGGCTTTTTACTTGGTTTCTGGCTTCTTTGAATGCTTTATCAAAATCTTGTCCTGATATGGAGAGCGTGCTAACAACCTTTTCCTTTACGGCCTGTAGGGCAGCGTTATGCGCGGGGTCATACGCATACAGCGTATTGTCTGTGTCAAACAGAAATGCATGTGGAAGGCGATCAAATAGATCCTGATTGTAAATCTTCACTGTATAAACCGTTTCGTCATTACCTGATTGATGTGAGACAAGGTAACCAATTGCATCAACCCTATGACACCTGCTTGCCATTTCGGCTGAATATCAAGAAATTCAAGAACGCGAGGACAAAGCATTTGTGCCGCCAATGCAATATCTTCAGCCGAAGTGTCGCCTTCAATGGTGAGCACTACCTCGGTGGTTTCGTTGTTACTGATCATGTCAACATGCAGACCGCACACCCCAACGAGGACACGGTTGAGTGAAAGCTCATTCATTCCATGTCGGGTCCGCACAACCAACTTGAGTCGCAAAGGGTGTTTGTCCTCAAGGCTACCTAACACCATAGGATGAATTGGCTGCAGAGAAAGAACCAAATCAGCATATGCTGCCTGAGGGCGAATGAAGCGGGCTGAATCAGGCTCGCGTTTTTCAAACGAAGATAAAACGTGCTCCACTGTATGTCCACGCTTATGTACATCGCGTTGCAACTTGAAGTACCGTCTTAGCCCCTCATCAATATCCAAGTAAATGCCAAGGTTGTAACAACTGCGCAGCGCTGGCATATATAACGCATGAAGCCCGCTTGCAATTACAAAGTCATTGCTGTTGACGTTAAATGGCTTACTCATCTTGCCAGATTCGTGGTCATAGTTCTGAGACTGTATGCTCTTTCCATCAGTCAACGCAATGAGGTCTCGACTAAACGCCTCCAGATCGTTGGCTGCTGGATTCAAGTGCGTCATTACCTGCCACATAGGTTTCTGTCTGTCCCACAAATGGTAGTCATCTCCCGATAATGTGACAACGGAGTGCTCGCCGAACAAATCTTTTATCGCATTCGAAAATGTATCCTTACCTGCACCTGAGTCACCCGCAACACCGATTACAAAGGGTTTTCTGCTTAGCCTGAAATAGTCGTTTCGGCTAACCGTTTCCCGCCATATTCTGAGCACAAGGATAAGCCCTGTTGCAATCATGGTTGTATGCAATAAAGACACCGAGTGGCTGCTTAATTTCTCAGAAAGGTGTATCGCATTGACAAGATCAAAATTACCTAATCTCAAAAATCTCAGGGGTGTACTCAGGAGGGTACTCAGGGCATACAACCCCGAGAATAAACCTGTCAGAACTATTGCAGTTCGTCCACTCATGGCCTGATAGGAGATTAAAAATGGGATGGTCCATATAAACCAACCGGGTGAGGCCGGCGTCATCAAGACAATCAGAAGAAAGGATATCCCTAATGTTGCGTTGAATAAATCAAAGTTTAGACGGCGAACTCGCCATACCATGTAGAGTAGAACCAAGTAAATCAAAGGCACCCAATAGACAACGAGATTCCCCCCAAGGTTGAGTGCCAGTCGGTAGACCTTACCCATTTCCGGATTGCTAAACAACATTTGCAAACCACTGCCAGAGAAAAGGAATGGCAGTCCAAGGACTGCACCACTGATCAAGAATCCAATGATGAATTGGGGCAGGAGTTGTCTTATGCTGCGATTGTTAATCAGATAAATCAGAAAGAACGGCAGCGCCAGAATCATGCTCAATTTCGCCGAAATGGAAGCGAAAAAAACTGCGCCAGCTAACTTCAACTGTAATTTCTGCATGAAATACAAGGACGCCGCCATCAGCAGAACTGGGATCAAATCGTTAAATCCAAAGCCATAACTGGCAAGGATCACGATGGGCGAAAGCCAGTATGCAATCAGAAGGAGTCTGTCACGACCAGGAAGCAACTGCCTCAACCCAATAAGAAGCAGCAAGTCAGCCGCCAAAAGTGTGAGGGCGTACCCATAAAGCAAAGGTAAGCCAATAAGTTTTGCTGCCAGTGAAAGTGGCAAAAAAGCCACCCACATCGCATAGCCATACGGGAATGCAACCGACGTACCTCCAGCAGATAACCACTCTGACCATGGGTCAAGCGTAAATTTAGAGGTACTTGCATCAAGAAATGGCACGTACCACTCGCCAGTGGCAAGTGGTGCCATAGAAAAAATCAGTACCAAGCGTATTGCAACTCCAAGCAAGAACAGTGGATGGAGTAACATTTTTTTCATTTGTATCAAGCTGACTTTTCCCATAAATCTGGCCGCTTGCTACAGACTGCATCTGCTTGGATGTCTAGCTCGACAAGAAGACTCCTCATCAAAGGAATTTCTGTTTCTGCATCTCTACCTTGTAGCTCAGGGGAGACAATGCAAAGCTTAAAACCGGCATGCTTGAGTCTTTGCGAGTCAATATGGGTAATAGGAAATCGGGTAAAGCAGTCCAGCCAAACCCAATCGACCATGCCCGCCATAGAGAGCGCTGTTTCAATTGATTCAAATTCTGATACTCGCACGGCACAGCGGTGCTCGCCTGCCATAGCCGACTTCATCAAAAATGGGAAAGACTGATCAAGAAAGAAATAGTCCTCGATTCCCATGTCCAGCATCAAGGCAATCAAACGGGACTCCAACCCTTCCTCCTTGACATTCAGAATAAGCGTTCCATGCTTGTAAACACCGATCCAGTCCTGAAAAGATGCGCCGTCGACAAAAGCATCGTGATGGATGATTAGCTGGTCGCCTTTGCTGCGAATATCCACCTCGACTCCATATTTCTCAGGCGTCGCTATCAACTCCTTGATCGTATTGCGGCGATGCGCAATAAGCCTCATAGTTTGATTGTCTTTCTTATTTTCAAACTAAAGTCGACTGTTCGCAAAATGAACTTGCGCTTCTCGGCCCAATTGACGTTCCAGTGTGACACACCATGTAACCGCTCAGAAAATTTCACTGGAAACCTGTGTATCTGTAGCCGCTTGCAACGAGCCTGAAAATAGACATATAAGTCCAGCGAAAAGTCATTTGGAGGATCTTTCCATGTCTCAAAAAATGCACGAGAAAACATATTGGGCTGAGCGTTGATATCCCACATTGGCTTAGCCAGCAGAATAGTTTCAAAAAAACTCATGCCCATGGTGAAGATGATGTCCGCCAAGGGGCGTCCGTAGCGTCGGCCTTTGACAAAAATGTCGTTTCCGTATTTTTCGAAAAGCTTCAGCCCTTGCAGTGCATCCTGAGGATCGGTCTGCATGTCAGCATGCGTCCATCCGATAATTTTGCCTTTTGCTGCTCGGAGTCCAGAAAGAATTCCAAAGCCGTATCCCTGATTTTTCTCGACACGAATGCTTCTGCATCCGGGATATCGGGGCAACAGACTTTCCAACACTAGACTACTATTGTCTGTTGATCCGTTGTCAACAAGAATGACCTCAATATCTGGGTAATGCGTCACCTCTTTGCACCGCTCTAACAACAGCGGAAGATTAGCTGCTTCGTTGTAGCAAGGAATCACAAGAGAAAATTTCATTTAAGCCCTAAGAGATCCAGATCTGAATACAAGCAGTTTCATACCCAAAAAGTTAAGGCTAGCTGAAACCCCCGTCGCCAACAAGAATGCAATTTTAGTAGCCGCCACGGCCTCAATAAGTAGGGCCAGGGTCAGTGCGTTCACAACCACATTGGCGCACAAGGTGGCTACGTACAAAAATGCAAAACGCCACGCGCTACTAGGCGGATTCAGTTTGTGGCTAAAGGTCCACCTGCGATGTGCGAAATAGGCGAGAACAGTACCGACAAGAAAGCTCAATGCTTTTGCAGTGTCTATACCCGCCAACCCCATCCAGACCAAGCTGCGATAGACCATGTAATCAACCATTACTATTAAGGAGCCAATTACAAGAAATAAGGCTACTTCTCGCCTCATCATGCTGAGCTTTCCGGCGATTCAGAAAGGTTTTGCTGATAACGGATCTCAAGCTCAAGCAGTTGATTGCTAGCAATTCGGCCGTCTAACTCCATGCGGTAAGGGTGACTATTCCATTTGTGAAAACATGATTGCCAGTACTCAAATGTGCGCAAGTCCTTGGGTGTTCCCCAAGACAAGTAGCTGTCAATTTCGAATAAATAACAGCGCAATCCAAGTTCGATGGCGTCGTTGATGCATGTGTCAATATAAAACTCATTATTGATACGACCATTGCGAGCGATGAGATGATCAACGACTCGTCGATAATCCTCAGCCCTACTGAAAGTAAAAGTACCAATAACAATAGGATCGGTCGCGGGCGATTCAAGCGGTTTTTTGACTGAGATTGTCTGTATTCGGCCTTCTTCGGCTTTGATCCAGCCGAACATTTCAGGATGGCGCAGTGCATTAGCATGTCCACGTACGCCCCAAACAATCACATCCACTCCCGGATTGTCAACCAACTCTTGGAAAGCTTTCGCATCGTATATTGCACCGTTATCACATGCGCCGATGGTGAGCGGCCCGAGTAAGGCGCCCATTTCCAGTTCAAGTGCATCAAGTCCAAGCAAGGCTGTACAGGCCTGGCCTTCGGTAACGCCGGGTAGGGTTTTGATGATGGCATCAGGATAAATATGCTTGAGTTCTTTAGAGATTTCCTGATACCCTGGCATATCGGATCGCAGAACAAAAACGTGGTGAATTGCGGCAGGCAGGTCTTTTGTTGCCTGGGCTACCATTGGCTTGCCTGAGACGGCTATAAGCGGCTTGGCCACGTTGTAGCCTTCAATCACAAATCGCTGCCCCAAGCCAGCCATTGGGATCACCAACGATCCGCTTGGCGTACCCGCTTTGCTTTCGTCTGCCATGAGGCGCCTGAAAGCTAACGACCATCCCTTGTACTCAGCAACATCTTCTGGGGTACCCCACTGCATGAAATGCTGCAGCGGATAAACTGCAACCAATTGTTTTGCTGCGAGCAAGGGTTTGTAGGCCAGACTAACGTAGTACTCGCCACCAACATTCAGATGCTGATCCATCGTCATGCTCAAGGCCTCGTTCATGACTTTTCCAGAGGAAAAATAATATGTCCCACTGGACGCATACTCTTCCATCCGATTATTTGTGAATGGTTGCTTCTCTTGTATGTCTTTAACCCAGCCATTTACCTCATGCAGATAAGCATAGTTGGTACTACCCAAGGAATGTGGGTGGAATCCCTTGTAGGCTGGAATAGCACCAACGCATTGGTTGGCGGCAACAAATTGTTTGAAGTGCTGCCAGTCCCAATAACAAGTAAAGTCACAGTAATTGACGATGACTGGGCGTTCTTGGTCAATCAAATTTCCGACCTGACGAACTGCATGAACTGGTCCAAGCTTATGCGCGGGGATACCTACAACACGCCCCGTTGGGCAATATTCATGCAGGATTGCATCCATTCGATAATCCGTTTGTTTTAGATGATCCTGGTTGCATATGAAGATAAATTCCTGTTCGCCAGGGAACATGTCGATTACATGGGCGATAACAGGCTTGCCATCAATTTCAATGAGCGGTTTTGGCACCTCATAACCGGCACGCCTGAAACGTTCGCCAAAACCAGACATGGGAATAACTATTTGCATATTGCTTACTAACTTTACAGTTTCTTCATAACAACCACAGACGATCCGTATTTGTCGTTTTTATAGATTGCATGCTCGGTCCATCCATGCTTCAAGAACTCGCCAACAAGATCACCCTTTTTGTAGATATATCCCAAAATGATGAGTTTGATGCGCGGGTCTTTTTCGATGTTTTCAACTGTAGTTTTAGCTGTTGAATCCGAGCCTGACTTTTCATTTAACTTTCTTTGTGTTCTGGATATGCTCTCTGCCACTTGAGCAGAGGCCAATGAGTATCCATTTGTTATTTCCAAGAACACGCCGTAGGTTGCTCCGATTGCATAGGAATTTCGTGTCAGGTCTAATTTTTTCACCTCATCATAGGCTTGAGCAAATTCATAGGGGAAGCCACATAAAACATGGTACCCAGAATTGTAAGTATTTAAATCCTGCGGAAAGCTGTCCATCAATTCATCCATCGGCTTGTTTTGTTCAGGAATTCCCAGAAAATTAAAAACATTGAACCCGATTAGAAGCGCCATTGAAAACATAATCAAATTGTGCTTAAGGGTTGTAAGCGAGATCTTGAGGCAGATAAATGCCCCAGTAATAGCAAATGGAATTGCATATTCAGCTTGGTACTTTCCCAAGCCATAAAGTCCTGGACTGATAGAGTAATAAATTACCAACGCCACCAAAAAAAAGACTAGGTATGAGATGCTTTGAGCTCGATATTTTTTCCACCAAACAAATGCCGACGGAATGAATAGCAACCAAACCTTGGGGACCGAATTGGCTAATGCAACCAGAACAACACCCGATCCCAATGCGGTAAACACCCGCACCCATTGGCTGGTCTGATCCCCCAATGCGAGCGTTGAGGGCGTGCCCTGCATAAGGCTTTTGAAGATAAACGGGATAAATATAACAGAAGGAACTACTATTTTTAAAAAGCTCTTGCCATGGTCTATTGCATAAGGTTTTTTTAATGTGGCTGCAAACATAATCAGTATGGGCACGTAGGCAATAAATACGGGCTGGCGGCACAACGTTGTGATGCATACAAGACTTGCCAGTCTTACATAATTTTGTTTTTCTCTTGTAGCAATCGAAAGCATGACCAGAGAGAAGCTGATCAAGCTCCAAATAGAGTTCTCAACAATGGTTGCTAGATGAAGGGACAAGGGGATGGTACCCACCGTCAGTGCAAACAGCAGGGCCAGCACTGTAGACACCTCTTGTGTGGCCACCTTGTAGATTCCGAATATGAACAATACATAAACAATAAAGTAAGCCGTTTTTAATGAAAAATCGTTGACTCCAAATACTCCACCGAAAATTAAATGCACGAGTCCACCGAGTGGGGGGTGTGGGCTTGGATTGCCTCCGAAACTCATTACCAATACTCTGCAAAAAATCATTGCCCCCAGCACCAATGCAATCCGCCATGGCCAGGCCAACTTTTTGCTCATATAAATGAATACTGCAATCGACCCAACTAAAAACAC
>CAMDFD010000043.1 GCA_945897365.1 Bordetella parapertussis
GCCCAGCTGTTTGGCTGCCGTTGTGTCATCTACATTCACGCGACTGTCAGTGAAGGTCGTCGCGCCGCCATCGCGTTTTATGGTGCCGAGGTGCTTCGCGTGCAAGGGAACTACGACGACTCTGTGCACCACGCTGCAGAGCAAGCGGCAGAGCACGGCTGGACCGTCGTCTCTGACACGACTTACGAGGGCTATCGTGATATTCCGATCGACGTGATGCACGGCTATGGGGTGATGTCACGCGAAATCGTGAAAGAACTCTGTGACAACCCTCCCACACACGTATTGGTTCAAGCCGGTGTCGGCGCGCTCGCGGCTTCGGTCTGTGCCACATTTTGGCAAGCTTGGGGGGCCAAACGCCCGCAGTTCGTCATCATCGAACCCGAACGCGCGGATTGTTTCTTTCAGAGTGGTCAGGTCGGCCATCCTGTTGTGGTCACCGGCGATCTCGACACCGTCATGGCTGGCTTAGCCTGCGGCGAGGTCTCACCCATCGCCTGGGATATTTTGAAAAACGGTATTGACTGCTACGCCACGATCGCAGATGAGTTTGCACTCGAAGGCATGCGTGTCTTTGCCAATCCAATTGGAAACGATCCAAAAATCGTCTCGGGTGAAACAGGCAGCACGGGTCTTGGCTTGATGATGGCAGCTCAAGGCAGTTCCTTGCTCTGGAGCACCCTCGGGCTTAATGCTGATTCACGCGTGTTGTTGATTGGCAGCGAAGGCGACACGGACCCCACGATCTATCAAGAAGTCGTCGGCAAGACCGCGCAAGAAGTACTGGCTTAGTCGCGCGCGCACATCATGCACACCTTACACACCTTGCACACTTTGCAGATTAACGGCACACGCCTGTTGGCTCAACTCCAAACACTGGCCGACATTGGTCGCACTGAAACCAATGCGTGTTGTCGTCTTGCTCTGACGGACGAAGACAAGGCAGGACGAGATCTCGTCGTGGGCTGGATGAAAGAGCTCGGCATGTCCATTTCTGTCGATCCCATCGGGAATGTTTTTGGCGTGCGTGCGGGTACGCGACCCGAGCTCGCCCCCATCATGACAGGCTCTCACACCGATACCGTACGTACCGGTGGCGCTTACGATGGTAACTACGGCGTATTGGCAGGACTTGAAGTCGTCGCCACGCTCAACGAAGCCAAACTCAACACCGAACGCTCAATCGTTGTCGGGATCTTTACCAACGAAGAAGGCGCGCGCTTTGCCCCCGACATGTTGGGCTCGCTCGTCTACGTGGGTGGTATGCCGCTCGACGAAGCCTTAGCCATCAAAGCGATTGACGGCGCAGTCTTGGGCGAAGAACTCAAACGCATAGGTTATCAAGGTAAAGCACCACTAGGGGTGCACAAGCCCCATGCGTTTGTAGAGCTGCATATCGAACAAGGTCCACTGCTTGATGCCGACGGTATCAAAATCGGCGCTGTAGAAAATCTGCAAGGCATCTCTTGGCAAGAACTCACCATCGTCGGTCAATCCAACCATGCCGGCACCACACCCATGCGCCTGCGCCACGATGCCGGCTACGCCGCGAGTGCCGTGTCCACCTTTGTACGTGAACTCACACGCAAGATGGGCGGCAATCAGGTCGGCACCGTCGGTCATGTCGTACTCACCCCCAACCTCATCAACGTGATCGCCGCGCGTGCCACCATCACCGTTGATTTACGCAATACCGATGAGCTGTTGTTGCAACAAGCCGAACAAGTATTCAAGGACTTCCTGAAGTCACTCTCTGAGTCTGAGGGCGTCACCATCACCTCGAGACGCCTCGCGCGTTTTGAACCGGTTGTTTTTGATGCAGCACTGACCGACCGCATTGCGCATCACGCACAGGCCCTAGGGCTCTCGCATCAACGGATGACCTCAGGCGCTGGGCACGATGCGCAAATGATGGCGCGCATTTGTCCAACCTCTATGATTTTTGTGCCAAGCGTTGGGGGCATCAGCCACAACCCCGCCGAGCATACCGAACCTCACGATCTCATCGCTGGCGCCAATGTCCTGCTCGCCACACTAACCGAACTTGCCACTCAGGAGTCCACCCCATGACCCGTATCATCACCGTCGGCGCTGCTCAACTCGGTCCCATCCAACGCGCCCACTCACGCAAAGACGTCGTCGCGCGCCTGATCACACTGCTCGAACAGGGTGCGCGCCACGGTTGCGATCTCGTGGTGTTTCCAGAACTCGCACTGACGACCTTTTTCCCGCGCTGGTATATGGAATCGCAAGCCGAGCTTGATGCGTTCTTTGAAGCGCAGATGCCCGGTCCCGAAACACAGGCTCTGTTTGATGTCGCGCGCAAACTTAAGGTCGGCTTTTATCTCGGCTATGCGGAACTCACCGAGGAGGACGGTCGCACAAGACGTTTCAATACGTCGATCCTGGTCGACCAAACGGGCAGTATCGTCGGCAAATACCGCAAAATCCATTTACCTGGTCACGCCGAGCACGAACCCTGGCGACAGTTTCAACACCTCGAAAAACGCTATTTCGAAACAGGCAATCTCGGTTTTCCTGTGTTTCGCGCCTTTGGCGGCATTATTGGTATGGCGATCTGCAACGATCGCCGCTGGCCCGAAACATACCGCGTGATGGGTCTGCAAGGTGTCGAGATGATTTTGATCGGCTACAACACACCTGTCCACAATCCTCCTGCTCCCGAGCACGACAACCTCTCGCATTTTCACAACGAGCTTGTGATGCAGGCTGGCGCCTATCAAAATGCTTCCTGGATTATTGGTGTCGGTAAAGGCGGCTGCGAAGAAGGCGTGAATCAAATCTGCAACTCCATCATCGTCGCCCCCTCGGGCGAGATTGTCGGCGCCTGCAGCACGCTTGGCGACGAGTTGGCGATCGCGCGCTGCGATCTGGACCTGACCTTATCGTATAAAAACTCAGTGTTTAATTTTGCCAAGCACAGAGAACCCCACGCGTACGGCATGATCGTTGAGCGCAAAGGCGCGATCATTGAAGTGTAAAGAAACACAAGGTTAAATTTTTTGATGTTCAATACTGGCGCACTGCGCCACCGTAATTTTCGGATGCTCTGGTTCGCGACGTTGCTGTCTTCGACAGCGCGTTGGGCTGATCTTGTCGTCGTAGGTTGGCTTACGCTTGTGCTAACGGACTCTGCCTTGATGGTCGGCATCGTCACAGGCTGCAAGATGGCCGGCTATCTGCTCGCCCCCCTGATGGGCGTGCTGGCTGACCGCATGGATCGACGCAAGCTCTTGATCATGGCCTCGCTCATTAGCAGTGGCGTGACGCTCACCATGCTCGTGCTTTTGCTGACCGATACTTTAAAGGTCGGCCATCTCATTGTTCTCGCGCTCATCAGCAGCCTCACGTGGGCACTCGATCATCCTACACGCCAAGCATTTATCCCCGATCTTGTCGGCAAAGACGACCTCACCAACGCCGTGGCGATGAATGCTGTTGCCACAGAAATGACCGTAGTGATCGGCCCCGCCTTTGGGGGTCTACTCATCCCCGCTTTTGGGATGAGCGGTGCCTATGCCCTGATCGCTCTGATCTATCTCTTGGATCTGGGTGCGCTGTTGCGTCTTAAAAATGCCAAATATCCAATCGAGCAAGCACCACCGCGCAAACACGAACCTCCTCTAAAAAGTCTGGTCGCAGGCTTTCATTATGCGTGGAGCCATCAAACGGTCTTTGTGCTGCTGCTGATTGCGTTCATGCTGAATTTTTTTGTGGCACCCTATCGATACTCATTTCTACCGCTCTTTTCTCGCTATGTGTTGGATGCCGGCCCAACGGGCTATGGCATGCTCACCGCTACGGCAGGACTCGGTGCCTTAACAGCAGGATTGCTCGTCGTCTCGCTGGGTAACTTCAAACGTCGTGGTTTGTTTGTGGTCATAGGCGGTTTGCTCTGGCCCGCCAGTCTTTTTTTATTTTCAATATCAGACTCCTATTACCTGTCGCTCGGCATCGTGTTTTTTGCAGGCCTCGCCCAAGCCATCACCTGGACGTTGATCGCGACTTTAATCTTGAGCAACACTGCTCCTGAGATGCGCGGTCGTGTCATGGGTCTACGCACCGGCGTCGTCATTAGTCTGCCTTTCGGCAACCTCTTCGCCGGCGCCGTCGCAGAAAGCTTCGGCGTCCAGATTGCCCTCGGTGCCTACGGAATCTGCGCCGCTGCGCTGATGCTGCTGATTATTCTAAAAGTGCCTGCTTTGAGGAAATTGCAGTAAAGTTTAAGAAAATTGATTATTAACAAGGTAACTAAAAAAATGAAGTCATATTGGATGCAAACCGTTGGTAACAAGACCGTGCTGGAGATGCGTGACATTGAGCGCCCCACCCCGGCCCCGACACAGGTTCTGGTGCGACTGCACGCAGCCAGCCTCAATCGCGGTGAGTTCGTGATCGGTCATGGCCTGCACAAAGGTGGTCAAGCCAGCGCCATCGGTATGGAAGGCGCTGGTGTCATCGAGGTCCTTGGCTCAGCGGTCAAAGGCCTCAAGGTCGGTGATAAAGTCATGGGCCGATGCCGGGGCGCCTTTGCTGAGTATGCAGCCATGGATGCAGTCGAAACCATGCCTATTCCAGCGACACTGAGCTTTGAGCAAGCCGCAAGCGTTCCGCTCACTTTTCTCGTTGTCCACGATATGCTGTCACTGCAGGGCAAAATTCAGCCCAACGAATGGCTCCTGATTCACGGCGTTTCCTCAGGTGTGGGTGTTGCCGCATTGCAAATGGGCAAGGCCATGGGCGCCAAGGTCATCGGCACCTCAGGTTCGTCAGAAAAACTCGCACGACTCAAAGAGTTTGGTCTGGATGTCCCCCTCTGTCTGCGTGGCTCAGGGTTCGAAGAAACCGTGATGAAAGTCACCGACGGCAAAGGTGCAAACCTAGTCGTTGATACTGTCGGTGGCTCGGTCTTTGCTGAAAGCATCCGCTGCATGGCCTTTGAAGCTCGTTTTGCCATGGTCGGTTATGTAGATGGTGTGCTGTCTGCCGAACTTGATTTACTCGCACTGCATTCCAAGCGACTCAGATTGTTCGGTGTATCGAACAAACTCCGCTCACCCGCGCAACGCGCAGAATTCCTGCCTGAGTTTAAAGCTGAGGTGATTCCCGCCATCGCGGATGGCCGCATCAAGCCGCTCGTCGATCAAGCGTTTGCCTTTGATCAGCTCGAACAAGCCAAAGAAATGATGGAAACAAACAAGCATGTTGGCAAAATCGTGCTTCGCATGCCTGTTTAATGCTCGATAAAAGTCTCCACGCTCGTTGACTTAAGTGCAGTAAAGGCTTACAACGAGCGTGACACCATCGGCATGAGACCGAGGGGCAACATATCCAAGTTGGAGACATCATGCATTTTCAATTTATCCGTCAAATTCCTCGATTTTTGGCCGGCACTCTGTGTGGCTTAGCACTTCTCATCATTTCTGGCTGTGCGACACACGAAGGATCCTACGGTCCGAAAATCTCTGTCGCAGCAAACGAACAAATCATCACTGAAGAATTTATGGTCCCGAGCGGCGACCCTGGCATCAATCTATACGTCCGTAATAAACGATTGAAATCCACGACTCAATTCAACAAAGATAACGTCGTACTGTTCGTTCATGGCGCAACCTACCCCTCTGAAAC
Source organism: Bordetella parapertussis (assembly GCA_945897365.1). Taxonomy (GTDB): domain Bacteria; phylum Pseudomonadota; class Gammaproteobacteria; order Burkholderiales; family Burkholderiaceae_B; genus Zwartia; species Zwartia parapertussis_A. The sequence goes on from CAMDFD010000043.1 coordinate 5,650, forward strand.
TGGCTTCGATCTTCGTCTAGATGGCCTATCTTGGATGGATGTGATGGCACAGCAAGGGTATGACGTATACATGGTCGATATCCGCGGCTATGGCAAGTCCACCCGCCCAGCAATCATGGATCAGCCTGCCTCACAAAATAAACCTTTTGCAGACTCAGATACAGCCGCGCGGGATTACGCCGCGGCAGCAGATTGGATTCGCAATCGGCGCTCAATCGAGAAACTCAATGTCATAGGTCACTCATGGGGAACAGTCATCACAGCCCTTTATACGACACGTCATGCCGACAAAGTTGAACGATTAGTTCTCTTTGCACCAGTGTGGATTCGCAAAACAGCTTCATTGACAGATTCAGGAGGTGCTTTAGGTGCTTACCGCACAGTCACCATCGATGCCGCCCGCAAACGTAAAGCGACAGGACTCAAGCCTGGTCAAAATCCTCAGCCACAAGCCTGGTTTGAAGCGTGGGCAAAAGAAACATTTGAAAGTGATCCAGTTGGCAAAAATGCTAATCCGAAATTTGTGAGAGCGCCTAACGGGAGTGTTCAAGATAGTCGTTTATTCTGGAGTGCTGGAAAGGCCGTATACGATCCTGAACGCATCACTGTTCCAACCTTACTTATCCTTGGCGAATGGGATGCAGACACGCCACCTTACATGGCAGAAACTCTGTTTCCTCTGCTCACAAAATCAAAGAATAAAAAACTCGTGATTTTAGGGGAAGGCACGCATGGAATCATGAACGAAATCGAACGCTTCAGTTTGTTTAATGAAGTAGATCGTTTTTACAAAGACAGCCGTTCTTCAAAGTGAGGAAAAAATGACAATCTGCTTACGGAAAATTTCACTTAGCTTGAGTTTAGGATTGGTTCTAGCCGGAACCTCCTTGACTGCGACTGCACAAACCACCATCAACTATCCAACAAAGACAGTTCGACTGATTGTTCCCTTCCCTGCAGGTCAAGCAACAGACATTATTGCGCGATTGCTCGCTGAACGACTCACTCAAAAATGGGGACAACCAGTATTTGTTGATAATCGAGGCGGTGGCGCCAGTATCCCCGGCATGACTGCAGGAAAAGATGCTGCGCCGGATGGTTACACCATTACCTTTGCAAGCAGCACCACTACAGCCGTCAACGAGGCACTCTATTCAAAACTCCCCTACAACATGAAACGGGATTTTGTGCCAGTCGGAGGAGTCTTTACTCAACCATGGCTGATCTTAGCTAACCCTTCGGCACCTTATAACAATCTTAAAGAGCTCGTCGATGCTGCGAAACAAGCGCCGGGCAAGTTGACATGGGGCTATGGCGCCAACGCGCTTGAACTCGCAGCAGAGCTTTTTAAGCAGCGTGCGCAAATAGACATTAATGGTGTAGCCTACAAAGGAAGTGGCCCAGCCATGAACGATTTAATGGGTGGTCACATCATGCTAGCGGTCGATACGATGGCATCTTCACTTCCACATATCCAATCAGGTAAGCTCAAGGCCATCGCTTCCTTATCAAGCGAGCGTGCGCCGCAACTTCCTGATGTCCCGACAATTGCCGAGCAAGGTTATCCTGGTTTTGTTGGTGTGGGCTGGGCCGGACTCTTCATGCCTGCAGGTACTCCACCCGCGATCGTCAAAAAAGTTTCGGATGATGTGCATGCAATCATGAAAGAGCCTGCGATGCAAAACGTGCTTGTTCAGCGAGGCTCAACACCTGACCTGCGCGCTCTTCCTGAGTGGTCCGCGTTTGTGGCTGCAGAAACACTTAAATGGGCCGATGTTATTAAGAAAGGAAATATAAAGATCGCTCAATAACATCGGAAATTGTGACAGTTTTTTAACGCAACCTTACTCCAATACTATCTTTGCATCAGCAATGACTTTGGCCCAGGCCGCGGTATCGTCAGCCATACGTTTCACGAACTCGGCTGGCGTACCGCCTATTGCGTCAATGCCCATCCCTGCAAGTTGTTCGCGGATTTTAGGATTGTTGGCAGCGGTATTAAAAGCCGCATTGAGCTTGTCAACGATCGGCGCAGGCAATCCCGCAGGTCCGAGCACGCCAAACCATGTCAGGGACACAAAACCTGGCAGTTGCTCTGAAATCGCCGGCAGATTAGGCACGAGCGGCGAGCGCTCGGCTGACGATACACCCAAAGCGCGAACCTTGCCGTCACGCACGTGTGGATAGCCTACTGAGAAACTATCGAACAGAACGTCAAGACGTCCCGCCATCAAGTCAGGCATCGCCAAAGCCGTTCCTTTGTAAGGAACATGCGTCATTTTCGTACCAGACAGTGCCTGAAAACGTTCGCCTGACAAATGTGGGATACCGCCAACACCTGCAGAACCGAAATTCAGTTTGCCTGGATTTGCCTTGGCAAGTGCGATGAACTCAGAGACGGTTTTAGCCGGTGATGTCAATGGCACAACCATGATGGATGGCGATTGCACCAGATAGATAATAGGCGTGAAACTTTTCACGGGTGAATAGGGAGTCTTTGGATTGAGCAACGGTCCGATGACATGCGTACTGTTGGTTGTCATCAACAAGGTATAACCATCAGGCTCAGATTTCGCAGCAAGGTCAGCACCAATCATACCGGCTGCACCCGAACGGTTTTCAATCACAATCGGTTGGCCAAGTAGCTGAGAAACTTCCTGTACAAAAACCCGTGCCACGTTGTCTGTTCCTCCGGCTGCAGGAAAAGGAACAATCAATTTAATAGGACGGTTAGG
>CAMDFD010000044.1 GCA_945897365.1 Bordetella parapertussis
ATTTAAAAACATCCAATTACAACCCCACAAAAGCAAAAACCCCAGCGCGAACGCTAGGGTTTCTAAAGTTTCAGTGGTGGCAGGAGGCGGAATCGACTGATGCCCCGAAGGTGTTTCATCCTTATTTTCTAAATATTTAAGTAATTGGCCATATCCCGCTTGTGATTCAAGCGTCCCGTAACTGAACTTTTGATCAACAGGTTTCAGCGGGTTGAAAGTTTCGGCGTAAAACGTAAATACCCCGCGTCGCTGCGCTCCGAAGTGATCAGGTTAGGCTGGAATAACTGTCCAGTTTGTTGTGGAATCGCTGATCAGTTTGCCGTGGAATGACTGTCCAGTTTGAGCGGAATACGCACTGATTCTTTTGAATTGCTGAAAAAGTTAACCCTTACAAAAAATGTCGTTTTAAACGACATCACAAATTAACTATTTAAACCTTACAAAAGCTGGTGGCATGGTTTTTATCCGCATTGGCGGACACCACCAGTTTTAGTAACGCCAATTTATTTTTTTTTGTCATGGTTCGAGCTAAACCACCACAAGCTCCCGCCCTCAATATTGGTATTTTTCTCCACGCCGCTATGTAAAAGACTATTTACTCGACCCACATTGGGTTGATGACCAACAAAGACGGTTGTTAAGTCAGCATTGGGCCAATCAGCGTGATTCAACACAGCAATTCCAGAGGCCAATTCAGAGTGGTATTGGAAATCATCTACCGCCTCATAGTGGTCGACCAGCTCAGCCGCGGTCTGGCGAGCTCTCAGTGCGGGGCTACCAAATACTCTATAAGGACTTGGCACATTATCTTTTATCCAGGCGCTAATGTATTTGGCTTGCTGTACTCACAACGCTGTTAGTGGGTGTGATTCATCTGGATTACCGGGAGCTGAATCTGCGTGACGCCAAATTAGTAAATTCATAGAACCTCCAAAACGTATGCGATGACTTATTTGAGCATAAATGAAAAAACCACCCGAAGGTGGTTTTGGTCTTTCTTGGTGGCCCGGGGCGGAATCGACTAGGGGCTGAGGATGTCGATCCTTATTGAAACCTTTGACGATACAGCGTTGCTTGGGTGATATCACGTCTTGGATGTAGGATTCGCCAAAGCTCTACGTGATCATTTTGGATCTCATAGAAGATCTGATGTGGAAAACGTTTCAACGCCCAAGATTTTATGCCCTCAATGTCTAATTCGAGTGCTAGACGTGGTGAGCCAATGTTGGGGTGTTGTCTTAAACGAGCGTATGCTTCATCAATTTCAATAGCGAAATTTTCTGCGACCGCTGTACCGGCCTGTTCGCGGTAGTAACAAATGATGTCGTGGACATCTGCAATTGCGTGGTGGTGTGGAGCAATTGTCCTAACAGTCATTTTAAAGCTCACCTCTTGCTAGGGCTCGCAACCTTTGGAAGTATTCGGGGGTGATAGGATCGCACAGCGGTGAATTTTTGCCAGCTAGTAATTGCTCGCGTAGCCACGTTCGATCTTGTGGAACTTGCAAGCTATTTGAGTCGTCATTGTTCTCATCGCTAGCATCACGGTTGTAAGGCTTTGGTTCTGATAAGGTATTTTGGGTGTAGGGTAGGTGCGGTGGCATGTCTTTTAAACTCCTGAATAGGCCTTCAATTCTGAATGTTTTTTGGCTTAAAGTCTGTTTCAAGAGGTAACGAAATGGAAGGCCAATCGTCCCGTAACTGGACGCTTGATCAACAGGTTTCAGCGGGTCGAACACACGCCGTAAACAATAAAGCAGCTCGAAGGCTACTTTATTGTTACTCAGTTGATGGCTAAAGCTACTGATTATTAAAACTGCAGCTTCAGTCCCACGTTGATTGTGCCGAGTGTTTGGCCGCTGCGTACCTCGCCCGAGGTGCCCGCATAAGCAAACGTGTTCTCAGACATCTTGGCTGTGCCATACAGTCCAGCTCGGACAAATTGACCTTTGAACCCGACATCCATTCCTCGCTGGTTTTGTTGCGTATCCGATGTGGTCAGGAGGTGATCCTCAGCCGTGTTCCACAACGATCTCTATCTCTCAACTTGGGCTGACAGTTGGAGATAAATAAAAATTGGTTAGTATTTGTAAGCCAATCGATTTATTATTGTTACAGCTATTAAGTCTAGTTAACTCTAAATGAATGAGTATAAATATGAAAAGAAATAAGCTTGCCAGCTTAAAAGGGTTTCTGACCGCCTGTACGGTTTTGATCGGTGCGGGTTTGGGTCAGTCTCAGGCTGCAGACAAAGACTCGACTATTTTTCTCCATCAGGCGTGGACATCACAACAACGCGCCGATTATTACTGGGGTTCCCAAGGCTCAGCTTTGATATCCTACGATATTTATCTTGCGCTGCAGTTGCCTGGGTCGAAGACACTGTTCAACAGTCCGGCGCATGCCGATAAAGTTGGGTTGCTCATGGACCCGCCGGATTTAAAAAATAATCCTGACGGCTTGCCGATCGGGATCACCAAGACTACGGTCACGACTGGGCAATATATTGGTGTGTACATGGGGATGACGTGCGCAGCCTGTCATACAGGGCAAATTCAGTACAAGGGTAAGCAGATCCGTATCGATGGAGGCGTCAGCAATCGCGTTGATTTGGTTTCCTGGATGAGATCTTTAGCAGCTTCGCTCAATGAAACGGTGATTGATCCCGCGCGCTTTGAGACGATGTTAAAAACCATTCAAAAATCTAATCCTGTCATCAGTGAGGCAGATTTAAAAAAGCGGCTGCTCCAAGATACGCAAATCGTTCAGGCGCAAGTCAAGCACTCTTTTGTGGTGCCCTCTCTTCCTGGCCCTGGCCGAATGGACGCTTTAGGGAGTATTCATAATAGTTTTACAGGCATTAACACAGGCGAATTAGGAAATGTTTATCCAACGCTCGCCCCGGTTAAACCTCCATTTTTGTGGAATGCTCCCCAGTCTGCCTGGGTCCAATGGAGTGGTATTGCCTCTAACCCTCTGAGCCGCAATATTGGAGAGACACTCGGTGTGTTCGCGCGTTATGACTTAAAGTCTGCGACGCCCGAGCAGGGATTGTTTGACACCACGACGGATGTCAAGGGATTGGTCAAACTTGAGTCTTTATTGAAATTGCTGGCTCCACCCCAGTGGCCTGAAAAAATCCTAGGTCAGCTGGATCAGGAAAAAGTGTTGATCGGACAGAAACTCTTTGCTAAAAACTGTATGCAATGTCATACCAGTTATCCTTATCGGTGGAGTCCTGAACGCGCACCAGGTAAGCGATTTATTGAAAATGCCATGGTTCCACAATCAATCGTAGGTACGGACAATACGCAGCTGCGAGGGGTTAGTTTCAGCCCTTATCCAGTCATCTCGACAGGAAATCTAGCGTCTTATTTCAATGGTAAAGCTAAAGTATCTAATGGCGAGTTTAGTCAGATTATTCAGGGAAAAATAATTGCAAAAGCAGTAAATAAGGCCGGGCCGTTCTCTAAAGAAGAGTTCGCCGTGATGAATAACTACACAAATTTTTTGAATGATCCGCCATCACCTACCCCTAAGGATAGCTATAAAGCATCACCACGAGACGGTGTCTGGGCGACAGGGCCATTTTTGCACAACGGCTCCGTCCCAACTATCTATGACTTACTGTCACCGGCAGCAGAACGGCCCACATCATTTTTTGTGACCCGTGAGTTTGATCCGGTCAAGCTTGGTGTCAATACTGCGGTTGCGACTCCGAAGGACTATTTTTTTGATACGACCCTGGTTGGAAACTCGAATATGGGGCACTCGTTTGAAAAAAGCTTTACACAAACCCGTGGTAACGGGGTGATCGGTCCTGAACTCACGTCTGCAGAGCGCTACGCCATCATTGAGTACCTCAAGTCAATTCCTAATGAACCAGGTCGTGTCACAAACTACGGTGGCCCAGCCAATCCATTGATTGCAAACGAAGATAAAACTTGGTTTAACTTTAAACATCCATTCAGTGGTCAAGAGGGGAGTAACTATGTCAGACCACATTGATGGACCTAGAACAACTGCAGATCCTTCAATTGACCTAACTGATTTATTTGCTTTTACTAACCCCTCTGACCCCAAGAGACTTGTTCTTATCGCGGACGCTTTTCCTTTTGCCGGAGAGACAGGCGTATTTTCTAATGCTGCAAGTTACAGCATCATTGTTCGCCGAGTGAGAGTCTTAGGGTTGGGTGTCAGTGCTAAATTTGAATCGTATGGAGATCAGATCCGATTCGATTTTCATTTTGAAACCTTAAAGCCTACAGGTTTGCCAGGAGCCAATCCAGCCTCTCAAACTGGCTCCTGCACCTTGCCAACAGGAGAAGTTGTACCTTTGGTTGTTGGTGAGGAGCAGGGATCATATAGCAAGGATCGCTCGATACGTTTGTTTGCAGGGGTTCGATCCGATCCTTTTTATATTGGCTGGGTACTCAATAATATGAAGTCCGTACCCAATTATCTGCAAGACGATAATGTGATGGGTTTAGTGGTTGAGCTCAACATCGACCAGTTTTTCCCTGCCAGCCAAGGCACCATGTTTGGTGTGGTCGCTGAGACGACCCCTCGCCAGCGTAACTCTGGTTCACTTGTCGTACCTCGCTACGACTGGGTAGGACGGCCGGAGCAAACTAATTTTATTTTGAATGTGATTCCAGACTCAATTGATTTGCGTGATGTATGGAATCAACAAACTCCTTTTCAACGTATTTCTGACGATTTAGCACCTCTTTTTCAAAAGCGCTTGCACGATAGTTTTGAATTATGGGATAAGCGCGATGGTGAAACGAACTGGGATCCTGCGTTATTAAATGCGCATATCAATGTGCGCCTAGACGATTTTTTGGTGTTTGATATATCGAAACCGATCACCAATGATAGTCTTTTGGAAATTGAAAAAAGTACGATTGCAGGCAATCCTTACACCACAGGCGGTGGTAGAACTATTGACGCAAACTGCATTGACATATTGGTGACCTATTTAATCAATCGTGATCAAGGCAAGTTTTATCAGGGTGGGGCGACCCAGGCGACTCAACCAGGCTTAAGCGTGTTCCCCTATCTGGCACCGCCTAACAAAAAGATGCTTCAGTTTTCGCACCAGGTTGATTTGCTCGCCAAGCCTGCTGAGGTATGGTCTTTAGTCGGACAGTTTGATAGCACCTGGAGTCCGCTCATTGCTTCGCTTCGCACTACAGGGACAGGTATAGGTCAACTCAGAGAAATTGAAACAGTAGATGGCAAAACCATCGTTGAGCGTTTGGATAGCTTGGATACTGCGAATAAAACCCTTACATACACCATGTTGAGTGGAGTACCTGCCAAGCCTTATACCGGAAAAATTCAGGTTGTTCCGAGCGGGGCAGGGAGTCGGGTGACTTGGAGTGTTGATTATCGGCCTTCTGGTCAAGGTGAATTGATCGTACGCCTGATCATTCAAACCTTGATTGAGCGCAGCTTAAATGCCCTACAAGAACGATTTGGCCAACCTAAATGATTAGAGCTCAAAACTTTCTGCCTGAGGCAACCGATGGCGAGCTTTTTACAATCAATATGCACAGTTCGCTTGCGCATCAGTGGTTTTTATTGCAGTACCATCCTGAAAAACCTGGAGTCTTGGATTCGATATTAGAGGGTGAGTCTACGATGGCTCAGTTCTTTGGTGATTATGCTGCGCTTGATCGGCTAGAGGGTTTGGCAAATACGCTTTTACTTTCAAAACCGAATGATGCATCCTCGCACTTGCTGGCCGCGCGCGTGCACTCAGCAAGACACTATTTTTTGCAGGCTGATGAAAGTTTGGCGCGTGCCAAAGCATTAGGTGCCAAGCCTCAAGACGTTCTGCGCATTCAACTCAGTCTTCAACAAGCGCTCGGAGAGGACTTGGAGGCAGTCTTGGCGCAGCGCGAGTCGATGGTGCAACAAAGCCCTGTTGTGGAAAATCTGGTGCCTCTGGGGGCCTTGCTCTCCGACTTGGGTCGCTACGACGCAGCACATGACGTGTATTTAGAGGCGCTGAGATCCTCTGACGGCCTATCTCCGCTGGGTGCTGCGTGGACTTGTTTTCAGTTAGGTTTTTTGTGGGGCGAGTTACGCACTGATCCAGACCTTGAGCAGGCGGCCTACTGGTATACCCATGCAGTCAACTATTTGCCTGGCTACACGCATGCGGCTGTTCATTTGGCTGAAATTCATTTTGAAAATCACGCCTTCGACGATGCCCATCGTTTGCTCGCTTCAGTCCTGCACAGCGGTGATCCTGAAGTCAGGTGGCGGTTATCAGACCTGTTGACCGAACAAGGTCAGCTGAGTGCTGCCGCAGCAGAAAAGGAAAATGCTCGTAAGATGTACGAAGAACTCTTATCACGACATGAGTTAGCTTTTGCTGACCATGCTGCAGAATTTTATTTAGGTAGCGGTGCGAATCCAGAGCGCGCACTGCAACTGTCGTTGGCTAATTTAAATAATCGCTCCACGAAACGCGCATATATGCTCGCTCTTGAGGCGGCGCATGCGGCTGGACAGCAAGAGTTGGCAGCAAAGTTGTCTGGCGAGGCTGCGGCCAGATGGGGAGTGTGTCATGACTAGTCGTCGATCATTTTTACTCTCATGTTCCTCCGTACCCCTCTTGTCTGTGGCGGGACATTTTGCCGTGGCCAAGCCCCTAGAGAAAAATCAATTCTCAAACATGACCCCTTCGCAGCCTGATGCCGACTTAAGTCAGGCTGAAATGGGTATTTATGGCTGGCACACGCCAAAAATTGATACTGCACAAACTCATCTAATTTGCTTAAGTGCGTCTTGGAAAGCGGATTGGCTTTGATTTGTCCCGATTGCTCAGCGCTTAGCGAGTTGGGCTAAAAGTCCCGGCTGTTCATCAGGCTCTGTATTATTGGTGTGGGTTAGCCCAATATTCGGACTGATATCATAGGATCTCAAATTCAAAAACGGTTGAACTTTTGGCTGTTATCCAAAATGTAGCGCTCATTATGAATACTGTTCTCAGAAAATCGTTGGCTATACTTTTAATGACGATCCTATCCGTGGGCTGCGGTACTCCCTACGTGCCACTGGATAAATGGACCTACATAGGTAGCAACCGGGCATGGAATGATTTACCGCCTTCAAGGCGCTATAACGAGGCTTTATGGTGGGAGGAACGCCAAGAAGTCATTGATCGCGAAAAGGATAGCTGTGCTAAGGAAACTGGAGACAGCAAAACACCAGGTTACTGGTTCGGGTACAGCAGAACCTTTAAGGATTGCATGAAGCGACGTGGTTGGCGCGACGGCGGATACGCGCTTTAAAACATGACCAACAAACGGGCTCGGTGAAACGACAATGTAGACTGGGGAGTGCTGTTGACAGAGCAGATAGCTGAGCATCAGTTAAATCTGAACTCATTTTTGGCATACCTCCAATGCTAGGGGTTGAAATTGAGTTTGGCAATAACTGGGCATCGGCAGAAGCATCCAGTTACAA
>CAMDFD010000045.1 GCA_945897365.1 Bordetella parapertussis
CCCCGCAACTCTTTAGCTAAAAGCTGTGCCAGGGGAGAGTGGGTGCCTGACTTGGTCGGTGCGAAAAGAATGGGTTTTGGGATCGCTGGGGAGACAACGGCGTTCATGATGCGTTTGCGAAATAATCCATGCCCGCCGCCACACCGCTACCCGCGAGTTTGACACCGGAAAGTTTGAGACCCATTTCGATGCCAGCGAGCGTGGCAAGCAGGGTCAGATCATTGCTATCACCCAAGTGCCCAATGCGGAACATGCGGCCCTTAAGTTTGCCAAGCCCGGTTCCGAGTGAAAGGTCAAAGCGCTGCTGCACCAGTTTGCGGATCGCATCGGCATCGATCCCGACGGGTGTGATGACACCCGTCAAAATTGGGGAGTACACACTTGGGTCCGCGCACTGAATGGGCAAGCCCCAAGCGTTGACCGCGGCGCGAACACCTGCTGCCCAGCGCTGATGGCGCGCAAATACATTTTCCATGCCTTCTTCGGCTAGCATGTCGATCGCTTCGGACAGGCCATACAGTAAGTTGGTGCTCGACGTGTAAGGCCAGTAGCCATCCTTGTTCATTTCGACGATTTCGTCCCAAGCCCAGAAGGAGCGTGGCAAATTCGCTGTCTTGGAGGCTTCGATCGCGCGCGGCGACAAGGCGTTGAAGCTAATGCCAGGGGGCAGCATCAAGCCCTTTTGGGAACCGCTGACCGAGACATCGATGCCCCATTGGTCATGTCTGAAATCCGCACTCGCCAAGCCAGAGATCGTGTCAACAATTAACAGAGCAGGGTGCTTAGCCTCGTCAATCGCTTTGCGCACTGCAGCAATATCCGAAGTCACGCCGGTCGATGTTTCGTTGTGCACGACACAGACGGCCTTGATACTGTGCGATTTGTCCTCAAGCAATCGGGCAAGAATCATATCGGCTTGAACACCACGGCGCCAGCCAGGCGCATTGGGCAGGTGTTCGTCTTGACCTTGCCAAGACAAAATTTCAGTCTTGAGACCGATACGGGTCGCGAGTTTGTTCCAGAGTGAGGCAAATTGACCGGTCTCAAACATCAGAACGTGGTCGCCCGCGCTCAAGGTATTCACCAGTGCAGCCTCCCAAGCGCCTGTACCCGAGGCGGGGTAAATCACGACCGGATGCTCTGTCTTAAAGATAGTTTTCATCCCCTCCAGCACCTTGCGACCCAGCGCGCCAAATTCTGGTCCGCGATGATCGATGGTGGGTAGACTGATCGCACGCAAAATCCGATCCGGCACAGGGCTGGGGCCTGGAATTTGTAAAAAATGACGACCAGTAGGGTGAAAGTTGAGCTTAAGCATGAAAATTCCATTTAGACGTTTTAAGAAAAATACCATAAGGCGCCATAGGGGTGGGGTAAACAGCGTAATATCTGATGCAAATAACATGAACAAATCTGGGTAGGAGATGACTCGGTTGCATACGTCCCTAGGTCGTTACCTGGGTTTTTTGTTGAGCCTGCTGATGGCAGGCTGTGCCCCTTTCCCCAAGGTTGAGCCGCCCGAGCCTGAGGTAGGCGTTCAGACGCTTGCCTCCAAAGAGGCGTTTTCAGCGCCGAGCGGGAGCTGGCCCTCTGATCGGTGGTGGGCAAAATACGACGATTCCCAACTTGACCAGTTAATGACCGAAGCGTTGCGAGACTCACCGAGCCTCAAGGTGGCGCAAGCTCGGGTTCGACGAGCGCAAGCAGTGGGTCAAGTCGCCGGAGCGCCTTTATTACCGCAAGTGGGTCTCGAGGCTGCGGCAGGCGTGCAACGGTTGAGTTACAACTATTTGACAGCGCCCCAGAGTGTTGTACGTGGCTGGAATGAGGTGGGTCAGGTCGCCTTGGATATGCGTTGGGAGATCGATTTTTGGGGAAAGTATCGAGCTGGTCTAGCGGCGGCAACCTCTGAAATCGAGGCGCGCCGAGCCGAATTGGCACAGGCTGAGCTTGTTTTGACGACATCGCTGGCCTCGAGCTACGCAGAGCTGGCTCGTTTGTATGCGCTCAAAGATACGGCCGAACGTGCTGTTAAAGTCCGTGCCCGAACACAGTCCTTGTTTGCCGAACGACAATTACATGGACTTGAGACCAAGGCAAGCGTGTTGGAAGCGCAAGCCAAAGAAGCGCAAGCTCAGACCGAAGACCTCTTTTTAGCGGAGCAAATAGCGCTTCAGAAAAATCGATTGGCCAGTTTGCTCGGGGCAGGACCGGATCGAGGTTTGCAGATTCGCCGTCCTGGTGCTGTATTGCAAAAAAGCTTGAGTTTGCCTACAGAGTTGGCGGCAGATTTAATAGGAAGACGGCCGGATGTGGTGGCCGCGCGTCTTCAAGCGCAGGCGCAGTCCAATCTGGTCAAAAGAAGTGAGGCTGATTTTTATCCCAATGTGAATTTAGCTGCGATCATTGGTTTGCAGTCTTTAGGATTGAATGTTCTTGGACAAAGCGGTTCGACGTATGGCAGGGTAGGTCCTGCGATCTCTTTACCGATTTTTACGGGCGGGCGTCTACAGGGAGAGCTCCTTGGTGCGCGTGCTGAGTTTGATGAGGCTGTGGCCGTCTACAACAACACTCTGATCCATGCATTGCAAAATGTTGCAGATGTCGTGACCAGCTATCGCGCGCTCACAGGGCAGCTCATGCAAGCTGAGCGCGGGTTGACAGCGGCTTTGCAGGCAAATCAGCTCTCCTCGGGGAGATATCGAGGCGGGCTCTCCAGTTACCTCGAGGTCTTGGTATCAGAGGACATTATGCTGACCAGCCTGCGCGTCGTCACAGAGTTGCGCGCTAGAAACTTCCTGTTGGATGTCGCCCTCGCACGCGCGTTAGGTGGCGGTTACCATTCCAATCAAACCGAACTCCTTCGTTTGTCCAAGTGATGATGCAATCCGGTCCAACTATATCTTCGCCTGAAAATTCAAAAGTAAGCGCCCGTCAGCAAAGGAAACGCTGGCTGCTGCGCTTATTGTTCGTGGTGATCGTTCTTTTTGTACTCTTTGTCGCGTATTGGTGGTTGCTGGGTTCACGTGTCGTGTCGACAGACAATGCTTACACCGCCACTGAAGTCGCTCAAGTCGCTGCATCGGTCGACGGTACGATCAGGGGGGTCAACGTGATTGATACCCAAGCGGTCAAGCAAGGCGATGTATTGGCTGAAATCGATCCCGCTGATGCAACATTGTCCTTGATTGAGGCCCAAGCGGAGCTTGAGAAAACGCTGCGTAGGGTCGAGGGATATTTTCTCAATGATCAAACCCTCTCCGCTCATGTTCTGGCCAGAGAGGCAGACCTGCAGCGAGCCTTGGCTGAGTTGCAGGCCGCGCAAGCCGATGATACGCGCGCTGCGATTGATCTCAAACGTCGACGCGCACTGTCGAACTCTGGCTCTGTTTCCGCCGATGAGTTGACGCGTGCTGAAAATGCCTGGCATGCGGCTCAGGCAAATATGTTGGCCTCTCATGCAAATGTCGCTCTTGCGCGCGCAAACGTTGAGAGTGCGCAAGGTGCGCGACGTATCAATCAAGCGCTCACAGCAAATACGAGCGTGCAAGCTCATCCCGAAGTTCAGTTGGCTCAAGCTCGAAAAGAACAGGCGCAATTGAACCTAGATCGCACGGTCATACGCGCTCCTATCTCCGGGGTCGTGGCCAAGCGACAGGTACAGCTTGGTCAGCGGGTGCAGGCGGGGACAACCTTGTTGGCCATCGTACCCACTGAACGCATGTATGTGAACGCAAATTTCAAAGAGGTACAACTCAAAAAAGTTCGTGTCGGTCAGTCTGTTGAAGTCATCTCCGACTGGTATGGAAATGCAGTGCAATATCGTGGCACGGTGACGGGATTTGCGGGAGGGTCTGGTGCTTCTTTTGCCGTCATTCCCGCTCAAAACGCGACGGGTAATTGGATTAAAGTTGTTCAACGCGTACCCGTTCGTATCGCGTTGGATCCCGAGCAGCTTCGGGCTCACCCGCTTGGGGTGGGTCTGTCGATGACGGTACGCATTCATTTAGAACGACCCTAGGTGGGTTGATGTTTGCGAACAAGTCCAATCTCGAAAGTATGGGGCCGCTCAAGGGCGGCAGACTTTGGTTTGCTGCGTTTCTGATCGCGAGTGCGAATTTTATGTCTGTTCTAGACATGACGATCGCCAATGTTTCCATCCCAACTATTTCGGGTAGTCTCGGGGTCACGGTCAATCAGGGCACATGGGTCATTTCCTCCTATGCGGTGGCCGAGGCGATCATTGTCCCGTTGACGGGCTGGCTTGCCGCGCGCTTTGGCGCAGTGCGTGCGTTTATTTGGGCGATGGCACTGTTCGGTTTGACGTCCGCTTTTTGCGGTTTAGCCACCTCACTGGAAATGCTGGTTTTTGCTAGAACGCTCCAAGGGATTGCAGGTGGCCCGTTGATGCCCTTGTCCCAAACCTTGCTGTTAAGAATATTTCCTCCAGAAAAGGCAGGGTTCGCCATCATGATCTGGGCGATGACAACGTTGATCGCACCGATTATTGGCCCCATTTTGGGAGGTGTGCTTTGTGACAATCTTTCTTGGCCTTGGATTTTTTATATCAACTTACCATTGGTGTTGCTCGGCTGTTTTTTTGGAGCCAAGTTGTTAGGTCGTTACGAACTGAGCCTCAAACGCGTTCCTATGGATGTGGTGGGTCTGTGTTTGTTAGTGATTTGGGTAGGTTCTTTGCAGCTGATGCTTGATCTAGGCAAGGATTTAGACTGGTTCGCCTCCACTGAAATAGTCATGCTTTCCTTAGTGGCTCTTGTCGGCTTTGCTGTGTTTTTAATCTGGGAGTTGACCCATGAGCATCCTATTGTCAATCTGAGGGTGTTTAGACATCGCGGTTTTGCGGTGGCGGTCTTGACGATGAGTATGGGGTATGCATGCTTTTTTGCTTTAAATGTTCTGACCCCGCTATGGCTACAAACCAATATGCTCTACACCCCTAGTCAGTCTGGTTACACCACTGCTTGGACTGCATTATTTTCTATCTGTATGGCACCGTTGGTGACAAAGTTTGCCAATAGGGTGGATCGCCGTCGGTTGATTAGTGCGGGGGCTTTATGGTTAGCACTGGTGACTGGATTGCGAATATTTAGCAATACGGATATGACGTACTGGGATATTGTCTTTCCACTCATGATCATGGGACTTGGCATGCCGATGTTTTTTATTTCCTCTACAGGTTTGGCTCTTGGGAGTGTGAACCCCGAGGAGACCGCTTCCGCGGCTGGACTGGTCAGTTTCTTTAGAGCGGTGTCTGCCGCGTTTGCTGTGTCCACGGTCACGACAGTTTGGGATCACCGTGCCGTCGTTCATCACGCTGAAAACGTTGCGTTGTTAGATGCGGACAACATCATGATGTCTCGATTGCTCGCGCAAGGCATGGACAGAGAGGCAGCGCTCACTTATATGGAAGAGCTGTTGCAACGTCAAAGTGTGATGCTGGCAACAAACGAGATTATGCTTTTTGTGGCGTTGATGTTTATAGTGACGGCCGGCGTGGTTTGGCTGGCGCCTCGTCTCAAGGTTAAAACTCCAGCGGCGCCATCAAAGTGAACCCGGTGCGCTGTTGAAATGTCTGAAGATCGCATGGTGCATCAATATCAACGATGTAGTGATCGTTGTCGGAGATAAAGTGCTGGACCTGCTCTGGATGCGCATCGATATAAGCTTTACAACTCTGACCACTCTCTAAAACATTTCGCACCGTATGGCCGCTCAGAACAACGGGATTGCCTCGACTTTGTGCGACAACTGGATAGATCATCGATCGGCCTGTCGTTCGATCATGAAAGAAGCGGATGCACGCTCGATAGTCGTTTGCCTCCATGAGCGGTTGATCGGCTAAAGCAATCATGACAGATTTTTCGTCTTGGACCTGCATATTGGGTGCTGCGATACATTGCAAATCTTGAGTTGCTTGCAAACCCAGAAGAACGGATGATTGTTGGTCGCGCTGCGGCTCATGGTTTCTGACCAGATGGATGCGTGCCAGCTTATGATTCAAGGTGTGGATCGCAGCTTGTGCTTCAGCTTCGATCGCCTGATGAAAATAACCTGTCACTAGAACGATATCCTCGGCGCCCGCAGCAGTCAGTGCTAAAAGTTGTCGTACAAGCAAACTTTCATGCTCGAGTCTAAACAGACTTTTCGGGATGCGTCCCAGACGAGAGCCTTCTCCCGCCGCGAGCAAAATCGCGCAAAATGAGGGCGTCTGTTCGGAGCGCATCGGATCGGTTCCTAATCGGATCAAGTAATCGGCGCTGGGTTAAACAACACCAGCGAGTTTTGAATTTTCCAATGCTCTGCCCAGGTTTTACGGCCACTCGCGATGTCAAGCATCAAGTGAAAAATTTCCCAACCTAACTCGTCAAGCGTGAGTTCGCCGTCTGCGACGCGTCCTGCATTGACATCCATCAGATCATGCCAGCGACGGGCTAGATCCGAGCGTGTCGCGACTTTGATGACAGGACAGTGGGCTAAACCATAAGGCGTCCCCCTGCCGGTTGTAAAAATATGCAGATTCATACCGGCTGCAAGCTGAAGCGTGCCACAGATGAAATCGCTGGCAGGTGTTGCAGCGTATACCAGGCCACGCTGATCGCGAGCAAGTTTGTTGCCAGGTGAAAGCACGCTTGAAATGGGTGCGGAGCCACTTTTAATAATCGAACCCATCGCTTTTTCAACAATATTAGCTAAACCACCTGCTTTATTGCCTGGGGTCGTATTGGCGCTGCGGTCGACCTTGCCGCGCGCCAGATAACGGTCGTACCAGTCGAGCTCGGCCACGATGTCGCGTGCGACTTCTGGCGTGGCCGCGCGTGAGGTCAGTTGGTCGACGCCATCGCGTACTTCTGTGTTTTCACTAAACATGACCGTTGCACCGGCACGCACCAGAAGGTCTGCTGCTTTGCCGAGTGCGGGGTTGGCCGTCACGCCGCTCAGCGCATCACTGCCGCCACACTGCATGCCCACCACGAGCTCGCTAGCGGGGACGGTTTCGCGTTTACGCTGATTGAGCCTGTTGAGATGCACGGTTGCCTCTTGCATGATGGCATCGATCATCGACATAAAACCAACATGCTTGGGATCTTGCAAACACACCGTATCGACGCCCGTTGAACGATCATCCTTGATGGGAAAGCTGCCAGGTGGCATCAAGCGATCGGGCTGAAGCTTTTCGCAGCCAAGACTCACCACCATGACTTCGCCACCAAAATTTGGATTCAGGCTAATGTTGCGCACAGTGCGAATTGGAATGATTGCTTCGGGAGCGTCAATCGCCACACCGCAGCCATAGGCGTGATCGAGTCCAACGACATCATCGACATTGGGATATTTGGGTAATAGTTCGCTTTTGATGCGCTGCACTGCAAAGTCAACCACGCCCGCTACGCATTGAACGGTCGT
>CAMDFD010000046.1 GCA_945897365.1 Bordetella parapertussis
CATGTGGATGAGGTCGTCAAAGCCTTGGCGCAGTTTGATTTACAAGAAAAAATATGGGAGCGTGTCGACCGGCTTTCTGGTGGAGAACGGCAACGTGTCGGTCTCGCGCGTGCCTTGCTCGCCCCTGCAGGACTCTGGCTCATCGATGAACCACTTTCGGCGCTCGATCCAACGCGAGCACGCCAAGCCATCGCAACGCTCTTGCGCGAGGCACGCGCCAAAGGCGTCACCTTGGTGACCACCTTGCATCAAGTCAATGTCGCGACGGCGGAGTTTCCCCGCGTCCTGGGGTTGCGCGAGGGGAAACTCGTTTTTGATCTACCGGGACATGAAGTCACTTCAGAGCACCTAGCGCATCTGTATGCGCAGTTTGAGTATGAACTGGCACAAGTAGACGCTCCAGTGGTATCCGAAGAAGTCCCGCCCGCCAAGCGGGAAGTTCGCGTGGGATGCGCCTGATCCCAATGGCTCGCTTCAAAGACCCCTCTTTACGTGACCCCGCTTGGTCGCGACGCGTGTTTTGGTTTGTCGTCGCATGCGTGATTCTGTGGCCTGCGTTGGTCAGTACCGAGTTTCGACCTTGGGTGTTTTTCGAGGCGCAAAACCTCAACGTTACGACCCATTTTCTAGCAGAATTTTTCCCGCCAGCACTCAACCTCGAGTTTTTGGAACTCGTGGCCCGTGAGGCTTGGCGGACTGTCGCGATTGCGACGGCGGGCACTTTTCTGGCCTTGGTATTCGCAATCCCTTTGACGCTCTTGTCCACCACGGTGTTGTCGGTGTCCTCTTTGTCTGGACGGATGCGCGCGTTTCCTTTTGTGGTGCGGCAACTGATTCGTTGGTTGTTGATTCTCTTGCGTAGTGTGCCGGAATTGATTTGGGCACTTGTATTTGTGCGTGTGGTGGGACTCGGTCCGGCCGCGGGTGTGCTGGCGATCGCCCTGACTTACGCCGGGATGCTTGGCAAAGTGTATGGGGAGATTCTTGAAAGTGGTGAGCGCGAGCCTGCAACGGCTTTGCTGCGAAACGGTGCCGGGCGCATTCAGACTTTTTTCTTCAGCGTTTTACCGGGGAATGCGACCGAATTGACCAGTTACACGATTTACCGCTGGGAGTGCGCCATTCGTGCGTCGACCGTGCTCGGTTTTGTCGGCGCCGGCGGACTCGGCCAGCAAATGGACAACTCGATGCGCATGTTCAACGGTTCCGAAGTCGCGACCATGTTGATCGTGTTTATTTTATTGGTCGGTTTGGCCGATCTCTTAAGCACTTGGATGCGGAGGGCTTTGCAATGAGTGCGCGCCCAAGGCATTGGTTGAGACTGGATTCGTCCGTATTTTGGGTCTTGGTGGGTACCATCGCGCTGATCATATTGAGTTTTTGGTCCCTCGATTTGCAACTTGCGCGGGTGTTATCCCTTGAGAGCTTGGCACGTATGGGCAAGTTCTTGGGAGAGTTGTTATCGCCCAACCTTGAGCCTGTATTTTTAAGCAAGCTGTTGCGAGCCAGCCTTGAGACACTGGCGATGTCCGCGGTGGGGACCTTGCTTGCAACGATGTTTGGCCTCTTGCTTGCTGTGCCCGCTAGTCGAAGTTTTGCTGGTGACCCCGCGCGTTGGCGGTTTTTGACACGACTATTGCTCAATGCCTTGCGCGCGATCCCCGAGCTTGTTTGGGCTGCGTTGCTACTGATTTCCGCTGGTTTAGGACCGTTTGCCGGCACCTTAGCCCTTGCTTTGCACACCACAGGCGTTTTAGGTCGTTTATTTGCAGAGTCGATTGAAAACGCTCCGCAAAACGCTGCCGCAGCGCTTCGCGTTCAAGGGGTCGGGGAGGGCCGGGTGTTCTTGTATGCCACACTGCCTACAGTTTCTCCCCAATTGATGTCCTATGCGTTGTATCGTTGGGAAAATAATATTCGCGCCGCTGCCGTGCTAGGGGTCGTCGGGGGCGGTGGTTTGGGTCAAATGTTGTCGTTTCACATGGGTTTGTTTCAGATGCAAGAAACAAGTAGCATCTTAGCGGCTATGATTTTGCTTGTGATTCTCGTCGATACGTTGTCTTATTTTGCTAGACGTTTGTTGTCGCGCTAGTGCTCCATTATCTCTAAAAGGTCATTTAATATGTCTCGTGTCACCCATCAATTGAGTATCGGAATCGCCCTCGCTTTGGGAACCTTGTCTGTCGCGGTTGTCGCACAACCGCGTCAAGCACCGGGCGAAACCATTGTGTCCGTGGGTGTGACAGGCTTGAACCAATTTAATACGCGTATCGTAGACAGCGGGAGTTTTAACTGGTGGGATGCCTCCGCCAATGTCAACGTGACTCGCCAAGTCACCAGCGCGTTTTCCGCAGGTGTGAGCGCTAAGTACAACTATCAGAAATGGACGTGGAGCGGACTCAACGGTCAGGCGCCTTGGACGTCTATCAATACCCCAGCTTTAGGCATGAATTTCGGCTACTCCCCTAGCCCTGAGTGGCGCCTTGGTTTCGCACCAACAATTGAGTGGTCGGGTGAAACCGGCACGGGTACGGGAGGCACGGCGACCTATGGCGCTGTGATGAGTGTGGCGAGAACGTTTTCCAAAGACTTGACGCTCGGAGTAGGTGCAGGTGTCTTTCGGCAGATCGATCAAACCAAAGTTTTTCCTTATCTCTTAGTCAACTGGAACATCACGGACAAGTTGAGATTGAGTAACCCACTGCCTGCCGGCCCCTCTGGCGGTGCGGGTCTTGAGTTGTCATATGCGTTGACGGATCGTTGGACTCTGGGTGGTGGGGGTGCGTATCGCTCTTATCGCTTTCGTTTGAACGAAAATAGCCCGGTGGCAAACGGAATCGGTCAAAACAGTTTCGTCCCTGTTTTTGCCAGACTGTCCTATGCGATTGATCGTACTTCGCGTGTGGATTTGTACGCGGCTGCGACGACAGGTGGACGACTCTCGGCGACGGATACGTCAGGTACAACGCAGTTTAGTGACAATTATCAGACGGGCTTCGCGATGGCGCTGTCGTTCTCAAAACGTTTCTAAGCGTTTTAACCCTCAGCAAAAACCTGCTGAGGATCAGGCATGCCTTTGACCTCAACGGCATTGCCAGAAAAGTCAAAAACCAGAAAAACGGTTTGTTCGCGAGGCGTGCCGATAAAAATCCTGTCTGGCGCCATCGCGAACGCGACGTTGGCTGAAATCAGATTTGCCAGCATCCGTTCGTACACCTCAGGTTTCACAATCACACCAAAGTGCCGCAAAGGATAATCACCACGTCCGATTGTGATCGACTTGTGCGAGGCCTCAAGCTCCGAGAGTTGTGCGACAAGATGATGACCATAAAAATCGATATCAAGTCGGTCGCTCTGTTGACGTGTCATGGTGCAACCCAAGATATCCCGATAAAAGCGCACCGTGGAGGCGATGTCTTTGATCGGGATCGAGAGGTGAATCATGGCCATGCTCATAGGCGTCTCCTAGGCTATCGCGCCGGGAGTTTTTTTGTTTTGATACCACTGGGTAATCGCAACAAAGGCCAAGAGACCGAAGCCGATCGTATCCGTGATGAGGCCTGGTTTAATCAGACAAATCGCCGAGATAAATAAGAGGATACGTTGTAGGGTCGTCGCATAGCCGACAAGCCAGCCGAAAAATCCGCCCGCAAGCGCAATGACGCCAATTAAGGCTGTCACGATTGACCAAAAGACGGTGAGGTAGGAAGTGTCCTCTTTAAAGATCAACAGCAAGGATGGCTCATAGACAAACATGAAAGGCACGATGTAGGCTGGAGCCGCGGCGCGCATGGCAGCAAAGCCCGATTCCCACATATTTGCTTTGGCTAAGCTTGCGGCTGCAAACACGGCGAGCGCAACGGGTGGAGTGATCGCCGACAAAATCGCGAAGTAGAGCGCGAACATGTGTGCGGAAGGCACCTCAACACCAAGTTTGATGATTGCAGGGATCAATAACGACACCATCACGATATAGGCAGGAGTTGTCGGCATTCCCATGCCTAAGATGATGCCGGCCATTGCTGTGAGCAAGAGAGCGAGGAACAAGGAGTTGTTCGCAAGCTCAATCACAACCTGTGTGAAAACAATCCCCAGGCCTGTAATGGTGACGCAACCAATGACAATGCCCGCGCAGGCGCAAGCCATGGCCACGGACAAAGCATTGCGCGCGCCTTCTTCGAGCGCGTTGATTACGGTCATCCATGTGATACCTTGGCGCGTCAGTTTGCGAGCGAGTGCGACCGGGAGACAGCTGATCGCAGCCACCAACGCGCAAAGAGGTGCCGAGAAACCATTAAACAAACCAACCAGGATGATCAAAATTGGAATGAATAGGTGGCCTCGTTCCTTCATGACTTGCATAAACTTGGGCAATTCATTTTCAGGCACGCCACCTAGGCCGTGGCGTTTGGCTTCGAAGTGCACAGCAAAAAAGACTGAGGCGTAGTAAAGCAGAGCGGGAATGACGGCCCACAAGGCGACCTGGGCGTAGGGAACAGATAAAAACTCAGCCATCACGAAGGCTGCCGCGCCCATCACGGGAGGCATCAACTGCCCTCCTGTCGAGGCGACGGCCTCCACCGCCGCAGCGAAAGGCGGCCTGAAACCTGTGCGTTTCATCAGGGGAATCGTAATCGGACCATCGACCATCACGTTCGCAACAGCACTGCCAGAAACGGTTCCGAAAAGAGAGGAGCTGACGACCGCGACCTTGCCAGGGCCGCCCGCACTGCGTCCTGTCAGCGCCATAGCAAAGTCCATGAACAGTTGGCCTGTTCCGCTCTTTTCCATAAAAGCGCCAAAAATCACGAATAACATGACGTAGGAGGCGGAAACACCCAGCGTAGAGCCAAAAATACCCTCCGTTGAGAGGTAGAGCTGCTCTAACAGGACCGGTAACTTAATTTGGGTAAAAAACGCGGCATAGATCACAAACAAAATCGCAGTGATGGGCAGAGCCCAGCCAATCACCCGGCGTGTCCCTTCAAGGACGACAATCACCATGACAAAGGAAAAGAACACGTCCTGCTTGGTCAATTCATCGATATAAATAATTCGGTTGGTGAAGTTTTCATAGTCAATAAAGATATGGGCAATCGCCGCTAGACCCAATGCCAGCAGCAGCATGTCATAGGAGCGAGGTAACAATCCACCTGCAGCACGCGAAGGGTAGAGCAAGAAGACCAACGCCAAGGCAAACATCAAGTGCGTGCCGCGGAAAACCACCGCCTCCGGAGGGCCGAATGCTGCCACGTACATGTGGTAGAGCGACATCGCGACAGCGATGACAGTGATAAGTTTTTTTAGAACTTTTGAGGTGGGATCTACGGCAATACTTTCGTCGGAAATGACCTGCTGCATAGCGATATCCTTGGTGTTGCTCTGACGCATTAAAGGCTAAGCGATTCTACACAGACAGACCCCGGATATGGGTGTGTTTTTTCCAAACACAGGGTTTTCCTTTAGATGGATCGGCAGGGAGGGCCTAATCAGGCTTTGCCTAAAAAGTCACGACGTGGTCGACGCCGAGCCTGATCCCAATTTTTTCGCCAAGCGAATGGTCGTGATGGCTGGGCACATACGCCAGTACCTCCTGACCGGAAGGCAAGCGCAAGGTATAGAGAAAATCCGCGCCTCTAAATGTTTTGCGCACGACCTCGGCGAGCTGTGGGCTGGCATCGTCATGCTGAATGTCGTCGGCGCGCAACAGGACTTCGACCTCGGTGCCGAGGGGGTCGTGGTGATCATTGTCGAGTTGTAACTCCCCGAGCTCGATCTTGACCATGGCGTTGGGCTGAATGATGCCTTTGACAAACACGCCACGGCCGATAAAGTCCGCGACGTACCGGTTGAGGGGTTCGTGGTAAAGGTCGTAGGGTGTGTCCCACTGCACGATACGACCCTCGGACATGACGCCGATATGATCTGCAATCGCAAAGGCTTCAAATTGGTCGTGTGTAACGAGCAAGGCGGTCACGCCATTGGCTTTTAAAATATCCCGCATTTCACTGGCGAGTCTTTCGCGTAGATCGATGTCGAGACTGGAGAAGGGCTCATCGAGCAAAATCAAGTCAGGCTCGGGTGCCATGGCGCGCGCGAGCGCGACGCGTTGCTGTTGACCGCCGCTCAATTCATGCGGGTAAGCAGCCGCCTTGTCCGCGAGAGAGACGCGCTCAAGCCACTGGAGTCCGACCTCACGGCGTTTAGCCGGTGAAAGGGCACGTAAACCGAACATCACGTTTTCTAAAACGCTGAGATGGGGGAAAAGTGCGAAATCCTGAAAGACCATTCCAACCTTGCGCAGGTTGGGGGCGACTTGGATATCTGGGGCACTGACTACTTTGCCATGCATACTGACGGTGCCGTCTTGCAGGGCTTCGAAGCCACAAATGGCTCTGAGAATGGTGGATTTGCCACAGCCCGAGGGGCCGAGCAAACACGCAATGCTGCCTCGGGCTAGACTGAGGGTTAAATCCCGAACAATCTGCACGCGCCCTGGGCCGTCTAGACGCGGGTAACTGATTTCGACGTGATCGAGGGCAAGCAAAGGTGGTGGGGTATTCATCTTTATAATTTTCTCATTAACGGCAGTTTGATTCTAGAACCCTTTTATATTTTGAGCCGAGCGCAACACGAATGAGTCGAGTCGTTGTCCTAATCGCAGTTTTGTTGTCGTTGCCGCTGCTGGGCCTGTTTATCCCTTTTTTTACCGAGGGCAGTGGTGAGGCCGCACAGGAGCTCAGCCGCCAAGGCACTTTGCTGCATCTTTGGCAAACAGTTTTAGGAGAGTATGTCACGTCCACACTCTTGTTGCTGATCGGAGTAGGGTTTGGGGTGTTTGTCCTCGGGGTCGGCAATGCTTGGCTGGTCGCCAATTACCAGTTCCCCGGCAAAAAGATCTTTGAATGGGCGCTAATTTTGCCCCTTGCGATCCCGAC
>CAMDFD010000047.1 GCA_945897365.1 Bordetella parapertussis
CTTGGACCTTCGTAGACACGCATGACACGCGCCTTTTGAGCCATTAGATGAAGAGGCAGCTCTTTGGTCACGCCCATCGCGCCAAAGGTTTGCATAGCATTGTCGAGGACTTCGGTGGCCAGTTCGGTGGCGTAAACCTTGATCATGGAAGCTTCGGTACGGATGTCTTGTCCAAGGTCCATTTTGCGTGCTGCGTCACGTACCATCAGACGGCAGGCATGCATTTTGGTGACGCCATCGGCGATCCACCACTGGATGGCTTGACGATCCGAAAGAAGAGCACCAAAGGTGGTGCGCTGTTTGGCATGCGAGCTCATCATTTCGAGTGCTCTGCGGCACATGCCAATACACCATGCACCCATCTGCAGTCTGCGAATATTCAAGCGCAATTGCATAGGTGCAAAACCTTCACCGATCGCACCGAGTAAATTTTCGGCGGGAATGCGGCAATCCTCAAAAGCGATTTCATAGGTTCTGTGTCCGGCCAGCATCGGGATTTCGCGTAAAACATTAAAGCCTGGTGTGCCTTTATCCACGATGAAGGCGGTGATGCCTTCGTGTCGCTTGCCTTGGCCGACGCGTGCCATGACGACCGTGAAGTCGGCGCTTTTCATGCGGCTCACCCAGATTTTTCGACCATTGATGACCCAGGAGTCGCCGTCGCGCTCAGCGCGTGTAATCATGCCAGACGGATCGCCGCCCGCATTGGGTTCGGAGATGGCGATGCCTGATTTCGCAGTGCCCGCAGCATACGGTTCGAGATATTTGATTTTTTGACTTTCGGTTGCCGTGGCCATCAACATGTGAAGGTTGGGTGAGTCAGGGGGAAAGGAGAACGGCGTGACTGTTCGACCGATTTCCTCGTTGAGCGCGACAAGCGTGACGCTTGAAAGTCCGGCGCCACCGTATTCCTCGGGCGCATCCAGCGCCCAGAGTCCGAGTTCTCTGCATTTATTAAGAAGTGGTGCCTCTTCTTCTTTGGTCAACGTTAGATGCTCGCCTCTGATTTCGCGCTCCAAGACAGCCGCCTCAAGTGGCATCAGCTCTTGATCGACAAATTTTGCGACCAAGTCTTGAATCATGACTTCATCGCTGTCGAGTCCATCGGCACAGGCTTGCAGATCCATTACATTTCTCCAGAAATTAGTTTGTAGAGCGATTTGATTGAGTCATTAACGTCCGGTAAAGACCGGAGGGCGTTTTTCTTTGAAAGCAGTGGCTGCTTCTTTGTGATCTTCGGTGGAGTACATCGCAGCTATATGCGAGGAAGCCATCTCGAGATGTGTTCTTAGGTCCATTGACATGCTCTGCTTGGCGGCGCGTTTCATCATTCTGACGGCGAGCTGGGGTTGAGCGGAAATCTGACCTGCCATTTCATAGGTCGCGGGCATCAACTGATCGTCATCGACCACTTTGTTGACGATGCCCAGGCTCAACGCCTCGTCCGCCTCGACAAAGCGCGCGGTCCAAAAAAGCTCGAGTGCTTTAGACATGCCCACGATACGCGGCAAATACCAAGTGCCGCCGTCACCCGCGAAAAGACCGACTTTCACATACGTTTCAGCGAAGCGCGCAGAGCGTGCGGCAATGCGAATATCGCCCATTAAGGCCATGTCCATGCCAGCGCCCGTCGCGACACCATTCACGGCGACAAGAACGGGTTTGTCGATCGATTCGAGCGTCAGAGGAATCTGATGCACATGATCGGACAAGAAAAGTTTGCGGCTATAGGCGCTGTCCTCTTTGCGGTTGTGCATATTGCCGACATCCCCGCCTGAACAGAAGCCTTTTCCCGTACCCGTGACAACGATCACATGAACGTCTTCGCGCTTGGAAGCTTCACGCAAAGCGCCTGCCCAGGCCTCAAGCATTTCAGAGGTGAAGGCATTGTATTTTTCGGGGCGGTTTAAGCGGATCGTAGCAATCTTTTCATGCACATCGAAAATGAGTTGATCTGTCATCAGGTTTGCCTATGGTCAATCGATTGTGGTGAGGTCTTTTAGGATGATCTATCATAGCAAAAATAGAATAGATGTCTATTTTCGTTTTCAGGGTCGAGTCATGGCTACAAAGAAGAAAGAACCAGGTGTTGCGGCCGTGAATCGGGCCTTGTCAATCCTGCTGGCATTTGAAAAAAGTGTGGAAGGCATGACGCTCGCTGAAATCTCCGCGGCGACCGGCCTCTATCACAGCACGATCTTGCGTTTATGCGAGTCACTCGAGCATGCGGGATTCATTAATCGACTCGATGATGGTCGCTTTATGCTTGGAGCGACTCCTTTTTATCTCGGGATGCTTTATCAAGAAACATTCCGGATTTGGGATTATGCGGCGCCTGTTCTGAGAACACTTGTGCGTGACACCAAGGAAACAGTCGCGATTTATATCCGTGAGGGAAATGATCGTATTTGCCTGCATAGGATGGTACAGCCCAGGGCTGTTCGCATGCATGTCCGAGAGGGCGAGCGCGTCGAGTTAGACAAGGGCGCAGCGGGTAAAGTCTTGCTTGCCTTTTCGGGAGAGAAGGGTGAACGTTTCGATATCATCAGACAGAGCTATTACTCTGTCTCTTTGTCAGAGCGTGGCTCCGAAGCGGCAGCCATTGCTTGTCCGATTTTCGGAGCACAGCAGAAATTGATTTGTTCGATCTCGCTTGGAATGCCGGTCTTTAGATTTGACCGTAAAGTTTTTAAGGAATTTCTTCCTAAAGTCATGGAGGCGGCCGCGGCTATCACCAAAAAATGTGGCGGCGATCACACTGTGTTTTCACCTCCCTTTAAACACACATCTACAATCAAATTCTCCAAAAGAAAATAGAATTCGAATCGACTTAGTCCGTCAACTTGATATTCCTTTCCTTAGCGACTTTTTGCCATTTGTCGAGCTCTTGATTCATATAAACACTGAACTCCTTGGGCGACATCGTGTATGGCGTTGCAGCTTCTTTGGAAAAAATTTCTTTCATTTTCGGTGATTGTGCGACTTCACTGATTGCCTGGTTGAGTCGGTCGACAATAGCCTGAGGCATACCGGCCGGACCAAGAACGCCCCACCATACATCGACTGAATATCCCGGAATCGCCTTCGCCATGGAGGGCAGCTCGGGATAGAAGGGGGAGGGCGTAGACGTGGTCACGGCAATCGGACGAATCTGTTTGCCGCGTAATGCACCGCCGACTGAGGCGGGGGTCGCGATCAAGGCCTCGACGCGCCCACCGACCATATCCGTGAGTGCGGGGGAAATCCCTTTGTATGGAATATGGGTCATCTGAATACCCGCCATGGAATTCATCAGTTCGGTGCTCAGGTGAGCGATCGAACCGATGCCTGCTGTGGCGTAATTGACCTGTTTTTTAGTTGCATCTTTGATGAGTTCTTCGGTGGATTGGTATGGAGTGTGGTTCGCTACGACCAACAGTAGAGCGCCTTGAGCCACCATCGCGACGGGCGTGAAGGAGGTGCGATGATTAAAGGGGAGGTTGGTGTCGACCGCGGCGCGCGTCACAAAGGAATTGGAGCTGAAAAGCAGGGTGCCGCCGTTTGGTTTCGAGCGGGCGACCTCGGCCGCTCCAACCACGCCACCCGCACCAGGTTTGTTATCGACGATGACGGTCGTGCCGAGCTTTGCGCCTAACTGCTCGCTCAAGGCGCGCGCGAATATATCGTTGCTTCCGCCCGTCGTAAATGGGACGACCAGTTTGATGGTTGAGGGTAGCGCTGGTTCTGCGGCAATTGATGGGCTTAAAAGCGATGTCAAGATGATTGCGACACCGGACAAGGTCAGCTGAGTAAAGTATTTTTTCATCATTTCTCCTCACAATGCTAGTTAGCATGATTTTTGCGATTTCGCATTGAGTTATTTTAAAGTTAAAGTAACTTACCAGGATTCATAATCTGATTTGGATCGATCGCGCGCTTAATCGCGACCATGAGATCCATCTCAACGCTTGATTTGTAGCGTTTCAATTCATCTCGACGCAAGGTGCCCACGCCATGTTCGGCGCTGATGCTGCCGTTGAATTGCGTGACTAGGTCATGAATCTTCTTATTTAATGCTGTGGTCGTCTCTTTGTACAACGCCGCTGAGATGTTAAGCGGCACCAAGACGTTGTAGTGCAAATTTCCGTCACCGATGTGCCCAAAATTAATGATGGGAAACTCAGGAAAGCCATTTTGTACGAGCTGGTCAGCTTCTTTGACAAAGGTCGCTAGACTCGAGATCGGCAACGCAATGTCGTGTTTGACCGCTTTGCCCGCTTTAACTTGAGCCATTGAAATGCCTTCACGTAGCCGCCACATCGACACGCTTTGCGCTTCATTCATCGCGACCACACAGTCATCAATCAGCCGATCATCGAGAGCAGAGCTCAATGCCTCCTGCAGCATATCCTGCAAGCCACTCATGTTCGTATCAGCAAGTTCGATGAGAGCGTAGTAAGGATAGTTTTGATCAAGCGGGGAGGCATGTGCATCGAGGTGTTTTGTCACAAGCCCCAAGCTTGATTCGGACATCATTTCAAAGGCGCTCAGGCGCGGGCCACAGGCAGACTGTAAACGGTTCAGTAGCGTGACCACACAGGATAATTCTTGTGCACCGACCCAGGCAGAAACGCGCCCAGCCGGCGCGGCGAAAAGTTTCAATACGACCCCGGTGATAATCCCGAGTGAGCCTTCGGAGCCAATAAACAGATCTTTTAAATCGTAGCCCGTATTGTCCTTGCGTAGAGCGCGCAAGCCGTTCCAGACCCTGCCATCTGGCAAGACGACCTCAAGGCCCAACGTCAGGTCACGCGTATTGCCATAGCGCAGAACGCCAGTGCCGCCGGCATTCGTGGCGAGATTGCCACCGATTGTGCAACTACCCTCTGCGCCCAGGCTGAGAGGAAAATAGCGACCCACAGCCCGCGCGGCTTGTTGAATGTCCGCCAACACAACACCTGCATCTGCTGTCAGTGTGTTGTTGACGGGATCTACGTCATGAATGCGTTTCATTCGATTCAAGGAGAGGATGACCTGTGCGCCACTCATGTCCGGGGTGGCACCCCCGCTCATGCCTGTATTGCCGCCTTGAGGGACAACAGGTGTTTGAGATTGATGGCACAGGCGCATGATGGCTGATACTTCAGCCGTGTTGCGCGGTCGTACCACAGCGACGGTTCGGCCGTGAGACTTGCCTAACCAGTCGTTGACATAAAATTCTTGCTCTGCAGGATTTAAGATCACGCCCTCTTCGCCGACCACATGAATCAGGCGTGAGGTGAATTCCTTTTGCTTCATGGGATCCTGCATGGGTTTGCTCTCACCAGCCTAAAAGTGTTCGTCCGATCGCCATCGCTGTTGCCGCTTGCGTGGGCTCCACGACGGGGACACCTAACTGTTGCTCGAGCCAGGCGCGATGAGCCGCCATGCCAGCGCAGCCAAGTACGACGACATCAATCAGATGCGTATCCCGCAGTTGTTGGCCGGCACGCAGCAGCCCCGCGCGCGTACGGTCCGTATCCACCAGATCTGTTACGTTCATACCCAAAGGGACTTCTGCCACCACGCGTTCGGTGAGCCCCATTGCACCAAACATGCGACCATGGCGCGGGATAGAGGTGCGCAAAATCGCAATCACGCCTACACGGTGACCCCGCGTGAGGGCGGTCAAAATGCCGCACTCACTAATCCCTAGGACAGGTTTTGAAGTGGCCTCTCGTAAAGCATGTAAGCCGGGATCGCTGAAGCACGCCACGACATACGCACCTGCGGCATCACCATGCTTGACATCGAGGCTTTTAACAAGCTTGACCATTGGCAACGTCACGTTTTCAACGTCCATTTGGGATTGAATCCCAGGAGGGCCCTCAGTCAGCGTGAGAGATTGGATCGCAGGCCCACCGGGGATACGCAAATCGTTGAGTGCTTCGTCAAAAGCATCTGTGACGGCCTGCGATGAGTTGGGATTGATGACGAAAATAGTTTTTGACAAAGCGCTCTCCTCTTTAGCCTGAGTCTAGCAGTGCTCAAGCATGTTTAACATTGTCATTTTATGCACAAGCATTAACATAGTGTTATGGTTTAAGGACATCGTTTTGAGAGGCTCGGACCTATGCAATTGAATCTGAGGCAAATTGAAGTGTTTCGCGCGGTGATGACTTCGGGATCCATTAGTGGGGCGGCAAAGCTTTTGCATGTTTCTCAGCCTGCGATCAGTCGACTGTTGTCCCATACTGAACTGCGACTTGGCTTTGGTTTGTTCGAGCGAGTCAAGGGTCGTCTTTATCCTACTCCCGAGGCGCGGCAGTTATTCAAAGAGGTCGAAGCTGTCTATGACGGGGTCCGTCGAGTCGAAGAGCTCGCCAATGAGCTTTCGGAAAAGCGCAGCGGTATTTTGCATCTGGTGTCAAGTCCCAGTATCGGCCATATGCTGATCCCCATGGCCATCACGGCTTTCCATCAGACACACCCCGAAGTCAAAGTCACTTTTCAGCCGCTGACAGTTGTACCCCTTACGCAAATGTTGCTTGAGCGGCGGGCTGATTTAGGCGCTGTGATTTTGCCTTCACAGCATCCCAACCTTTCTTCCGAGCCCATCGGACAAGGCAATCTTGTGGTGATCTTTCCCTATGGCCATCCTTTGGCGAGTCGGTCGATGCTGACAATAGAAGACTTGCTGCCTTATCCGCTGGTGTCCTATCGCAGTGAAACGCCGTTTGGCACACTCGTCGAGCAGATGTTTCAAGAGGCGGGGTACGTGCGGCGCGTGGCCATCGAGGTGAGCTCGCCTCACAATGCATGCACCTTGGTCAAA
>CAMDFD010000048.1 GCA_945897365.1 Bordetella parapertussis
TTGACGCCACCGTGGGCGTTACCGCCTTCCCAGATGATTGCGTCAGGGCAACCGACCGGTTTGGCCGCTGAACGCTTGTAAATACCGTCGAGCATGTTGAAAAGATCGCCGTTCTGTTCTTCTTGGGCGATTTTTAGCAAATCCAATTCTTGTGCCATGAGCGTAAAGCCTCAAATGTGAAGTGAGTAAAAGACATCTGTGCAACTAGGGATTATCGCACTAGTGGCGGATGTCACCAAGTTGCTTAAACAGCGTATGCCTTTGATCTAGATCAACACCAAACAAAATCAATGAAATTATTATATATAAAAATAAATTGTTTAAAAGTATATTGATTTTACGCGTTACCAAGTCCTTTAAATACAGTCATAAAAGGAGAACGTTCATGACACAACAACAATCGGTTCATTCAAGAGGGCGCCTCGCTGGCAGGTGGTCACCTTATATCGTGGGCATAGGCATCGGCGTACTAAGTTGGGTTGTGTTTGTCGTGGTGGCGGCACCTCTAGGCATCACGACTTCAATCGGGCAAATTGCGGGCGGTATGGTTTCACCGATCGTAGGTGCGGATACCGTAGCGGCAAACGCCTACTGGCGAACCAATGCGATGAAACTGGACT
Source organism: Bordetella parapertussis (assembly GCA_945897365.1). Taxonomy (GTDB): domain Bacteria; phylum Pseudomonadota; class Gammaproteobacteria; order Burkholderiales; family Burkholderiaceae_B; genus Zwartia; species Zwartia parapertussis_A. The sequence continues at coordinate 621 of CAMDFD010000048.1, forward strand.
ACGGCACATTATTTTTGATCAGTACCTTTTTTGGTGCCTTGGCCTCGGCACTCGTGTCACGCACGTTTAAGTTCGAGTCGATTCCGAGTGTGTGGCAAGAGCGATTTGGTTCCTCGAAAACACGTCGCTTTAGCGTCGCCTTTATCGGCGGTGCGCTCGCCATGTATGGCGCTCGCATGGCCGGTGGGTGCACAAGCGGCAACGGAATCTCTCAGTCCTTGCAACTTGCCGTGGTGGGTTGGACATTTCTGGCGGTGATGTTTGTGTCTGGAATCATCACCGCAGCGATCATCTACGGCGGTTCACGTCCAACAGTCTCTGGAGAAAAATAATGTTTCCAATTAAAGGTGAAAGCGCATTGCTCTTGGCCATTGTGTTTGGCTTTGTGTTTGGCTGGTTGTTGCAGCGAGGTAAAGTCACAAATTACAACGTGATCGTGAATCAGTTCCGACTCAAGGACTTCACCGTCCTCAAAGTGATGTTTCCCGCCATCATTGTGGGAGGCATTGGAGTGCTGGTATTGACCAACATGGAGCTCGCCAAGTGGCATGTACGTGATGCCAATATGCTGGGTACCATCATCGGCGCGGCCATTTTTGGGATCGGCATGGTGTTGTATGGTTATTGTCCGGGCACTGGGATCGCTGCGATTGGCACAGGGAGTGTTCACGCGCTTGTTGGTGCGGCGGGGATGCTTGTTGGAGCGATTCTTTATGCCTTTTCTTTCGAATGGGTGCGGGCCAATATCTTGTCAGTTGGAAAGCTTGGCAAGTTGACACTACCCCAGCTCATGCACATACCGGCATGGACGATTTTTGGCGCACTGATCGTGATTGGGATCGCGCTGTTTGCCTGGGTCGAAAAGAATGGCAAATAAATAAATGCCGGTGATGATCACTCATCCCGGCATTTTTACGATCACCACCCGAAAGAGGTGAAAGAACTTTAAACGTTAACTTGCGGCCTGAAATTCAAAGCCGCGATAGTTGTCCTTGATGACATCCTCGCAAATGTCACGATAGTGGCTCAATCCGCCCGCATAAGGCATGAACACTTGTGGTTTACCCGGGACGTTCGCACCGAGATACCAAGAGTGTTTAACCTTGGGGAGTAGGGTGGCGTTGGCCGCCGCGTCGACTTCGGCTTGCCACAGATCACCCGAGGCTTCTGAGACCTCAATAGACGCCAGATCCTTATCGTGCATGTGTTGGATGCAGCGTGTGATCCATTCAACGTGTTGCTCGATCGCGGGTGGCATATTGCACAGTACGGAGGGACTTCCGGGACCGGTGATAGTAAAGAAATTAGGAAAGCCAGGAATCTGCAGACCCAGATAGGTGCGTGGGCCCGCGTGCCAATAGTCCTTGAGCGTGCGACCCTTCCGACCAGTCACATTGAGCTTGACCAAGGAGCCCGTCATGGCATCAAAGCCTGTCGCGAACACGATGATATCTAGCGGATATTCCTGGTCGGCCGTTTGAATGCCCGTTGCCGTGATGCATTCGATCGGTGCTTTGCGGATATCGACCAGTGAAACGTTATCGCGGTTGTAGGTTTCAAAGTACTGCGAATCGATTGGGGGACGTTTAGCGGCGAAGGGGTGATCAATATCCGCTAACAATTCGGCGACTTCAGGATTTTTAACGACTTGTTTTATTTTGTTGCGGATAAAGGTGGCCGCGGTTTCGTTCGCCGCTGAACTCGTCAAAATATCGCGATAGAGGGCGCGAAACTGAAAGCCGCCTTGGTCCCACTTTTTTTCATAGGCTTGGACGCGATCGGCTTCGGGCACATCAAGTGCAGATTTATCTTCGATATAAAAACCATGGCCATTGGTGTTGGTGGTCATGATTTTGCGGATATCTTCTGCGTGTTCTTTTGCGTATTTTTTAAACTCAGGCGTCAACGGCGCGTTGCGAGCGGGCAAACTGTAATTGGGGGTACGCTGAAATACCGTTAGGTGTCCAGCGCTTGCGGCGATCACAGGAATCGCCTGAATGCCGGTCGAACCTGTACCGATCACACCGACGCGTTTACCGGTGAAGTCCACGCCCTCGTGTGGCCACTGGCCGGTGTGAAACCACTTGCCTTTAAAGTCAGACAAGCCTTTGATTTTGGGCATGTTGGCCGAGGAGAGGCAACCGACTGCGGTGATCAGGAACTTGGCGCTGTATGTTTTGCCGTTCTCTGTTTTAACAAGCCAACGATTGGTCGCTTCATCAAAATGCGCTTGCGACATGCGTGTATCGAGTTCGATATCTGAGCGCAGGTTAAGTTTGTCGGCGACAAAATTTAAATAGCGCAAGATTTCAGGTTGTTGGGGGTAGCGCTCGGACCACTCCCATTCCTGGATGATTTCTTTGGAAAAATAATACATGTAGGTGTGGCTCTCGGAGTCGCAACGGGCGCCCGGGTACCGATTCCAGAACCAAGTACCGCCGACTCCGCCTCCTGCTTCGAGGATTTTGGCATTCATGCCAAGCTTGTCTCGCAAGCTGTAGAGTTGATACATGCCCGAAAAGCCAGAGCCTATGATGATGGCGTCTAATGTCTGCATGGAATATTCTGCTGTCTCTTAGGTTTGAGTGGATCCGATTATTGTGATTATTTTTCAGAAATAGTACATCAAACCGTGACAAATGCCTGAGGAGCGGCATTGATTTCCCTCAAGGCTTGGTCGAGTCATTCCGAGTTATGCTGATCGGCAGGTTAAAAATACTAATGATGAATGAAAAAAGGGGGAGTGATGACAAAAGAACTCGGCAAAGGAACCGTCCTCTGTGACGTCGATATGCGTGGGGTCGTGACCGTGACCTTGAATCGTCCGCAGGTCAATAACGCCTATAACGGCGACATGATTGCAGGACTGCACGAGGCGCTTGATTTGTTGGGCCCCAAGCCTGATGCACGGGTGGTGGTGATCAAAGGCAACGGTCGTCATTTTCAAGCGGGTGCTGATTTGGCTTGGATTTCCAGCGTTTCGCACACTTCGCCCGCAGAAAATGAGCGGGTGTCGCGCTTGACCGCCGAAGCGGTCCGCCGTCTGGATATCGTGCCGATTCCAACCGTCGCACTGATTCAGGGTGGGTGTTTTGGGGGCGGTACAGGCGTCGCTTCGGTGTGCGATATCGTTGTGGCTGCAGATAATGCTGTTTTTGCCATTACCGAAGCCCGTTGGGGGTTGATCGCCGGAATTATTTTGCCGCAACTCTGCCAGGCCATGGGGGTGCGGAACGTGCGTCGCTATGCTTTGTCTTCCGAGCGTTTTGGTCCGGATGTGGCGCTTCGCATTGGATTCGCGCACGAGGTCTGCAAGCTCGAGGAACTTGAGGCGACGGGTGCGCGCATTGTCGATGCCTTGTTGATGAACGCACCAGGCGCGGTGTCGGCGACCAAGCTGCGAACGATGGCAGTCGCGGGGTCCTTTCTAGACGATGCGCTGTTTGACGATCTCATCAAACAGCATTCGGAGATGCGTCAACAGGCTGAGGCCGCAGAAGGGACGGCATCGTTTATCGAAAAGCGTTTGCCTAGTTGGTATCCCGGGCAGTAAACGCTTTTATTTATGCGGTGTTGAGCGACTGGTAAACCGTTGTCTCAAAATCCGTAAACAGTTTGATCGCGGACGTATCGACGAAAGGCAAGATCTGCATCATTAATACGCCTGCGATCTTGCGGACTGGATCGATCCAGAAATAAGCGTTGGGCAAACCCGCCCACGCCAAACTCCCAGCTGAACGACCCGTTGGGGCTGTCGCTTCATTAATCATGAAGGTCAGCCCCCATGTTTTTTCCACGCCAGGGAAAAATTCTGCATCCAGTGACATGTTGGGATTGACCGTATGTAGCATCTTGACACGCAGCGGTCCCATCGCATTTTTAGACATCAGGGCAACGGTTTCAGGTTTGAGAAGCTGTTGTCCATTGGCGTATCCGTCGTTGAGCATCATGCGGGTAAAGCGCAGATAGTCGCTCGCGGTGGAGTACATGCCGCCACCACCGGGGTCGACCTCGGGCTCTTGCGGAACCTCGAAATCGAGCACGCTCAGAGATTGATCGGTAGCGTTGCGTATATGCACTTTGGCTACGCGCGCACGCATCTCGGAGGTGATTTTGAAGCCGGTACTGTGCATACCTAAGGGCACAGTGATGTGTTTCTGGAGGTATTCGCCCAAACGCATACCGGTGACTGCCGAGATCGCTAAGCCAATCCAGTCGATATTGATCCCGTACTCCCAGCGCTCGCCGGGATCGAAGGAAAGCGGGATGTTGAGCGCATTACGTTGTCCCGAGCCCGCGCGCGGCAGTTTATGCAGTTTGAGAAAGCGCGATGAGTTCTGGCTCCAAATATCCGAGGTAAAACCTGCGGTGTGCGTCATGAGGTGTCGCAGCGTCATCGGCGTTTTGGGCGGCCGAACCATAGGCTGGCCCTGGGCATCCCACCCCGTGATGACCTGGATCGCATCGATCTCGGGCAGTATGCGCGCGATGGGCTCATCGAGTTTGAGTTTGCCTTGTTCGACAAGCTGCATGGCCGCTGCACCCACCAACGGCTTGGTCATGGAGGCGATCCACATCACCGTGTCTAAGGTCATTGGCGTCGGTTGATCTTGCACACGTAAACCAAAAGCGCCCTCGTAAAGCGTTTCTGTCGCATGGGTGACCGCGGCAGCCACACCGGGAATACGGCCACGGGAGACCGCCTCGTTCAGCACGTTATCAGCTTGTCGGCTGAGCAGAAGGCGCTGACTTTGCGTGGCGGCTGTGGCGTGATGCGGTTGGGTCATGGAAGGCGGCCAGATTGGGAGCAAGAAGGGTAAAGGAGGGTAAAGGAGGGTAAAGGAGGATATAAGCGTATTAAGGGATCTTATACACGAAGGTCTATTCCGACCGTCAAGTTGTTTCGGCGATAGAATCAATACATGAGACACTCAAGCCGCAACTCCCCCGAATTTCCTCACGATCCCAATCGCCCTCCTGTTCAACGTCAGCGAAGCGACTGGCGCATTATTGGTGACCTGCTGCCCTATTTGATGAAATACAAGCTGCGCGTTGCACTGGCCGTGGCCTGTTTGCTCGCCGCTAAATTTGCCAACTTAGGCATCCCGATCATGCTCAAGCACATGGTCGACGCTTTGGATGTTCGAAACAACACCGCAGGCGCGTTGTTGGTCGTGCCGATCGCATTGATCATCGGGTACGGATTGCTGAGATTTTCGTCTTCTCTGTTTACAGAGCTGCGTGAATTGTTTTTCGCGCGCGTCACGCAACATGCCGTACGACAGATCGCGCTCGAGGTTTTTCAGCATCTTCATGCGCTCTCACTGAGGTTTCATCTCGGAAGGCAAACCGGTGGCGTGAGTCGAGATATCGAACGCGGCACGCGTGC
>CAMDFD010000049.1 GCA_945897365.1 Bordetella parapertussis
GAGCGCACGCCGGAGTTGTTAAAAGATGCCGTCGGCCGTGGACATGATCTGTGCGCGCATGGCTGGTTGTGGCAATCTCCTGCCGGTATGTCAACCGCGGACGAAGAGTCGATGATGCGCCGTACCCTCGATGCCATCGAGGTTGCGACAGGACAGCGCCCCACGGGTTGGCATTGCAAATCCACACCGACATTGCACACACGCGCACTCGCCGCAAAGCTTGGTCTGTTGTACGACAGCGATGCGTATAACGACGAGTTGCCGTATTGGGAGACGGGTGAGCAGGGGCGGACACTTGTATTGCCCTACCAGTTTGATACCAATGACATGCGTTTTTTTGGCGAGTCTCCGGCGTTTGTGCAAGCCAAGGACTTTTCAAACTATGTCATTGAGACGGTGCAAAGATTGCTGGAGGAGGGTGAGCGTTGGCAGTCTAAATCTATGCTGACCATTGGTTTGCACTTAAGGATTGTCGGTCGTCCTGGCCGCATCAACGCACTGCGTGACATTTTGCGATTTATTAAAAGTGATCCACGGATTTGGATTGCGACGCGTACAGAGATTGCTAGACATTGGATGTCACCTGATTCATTGCATCAGGCGGCGCCTCACCACGCAACACAGCAATAATATTGTCTGCAGCACGATGTTCAATTGCGCGTCTAACCGCGCTGACCGCTGAACCTAAGTGTGGCGTAAAAACTGTATTGGGATGTGCCAGTAGTCTGGGCTCGATCTCGTGTGGACGGTGGTTTTGCAGACCCCAGTCTTCGCAAGCAAACACATCGGCTGCATAGCCAGCCAGACGACCCTGTTCGAGCGCATCGGCAATGGCTGGTTCATTGACGACTGAGCCACGACCCACATTAATCATGAGTTGACCTGGCTTGCAATAAATAAGTTGCTCATGATTTAGCATATCGATTGAGCTGTCATTTAGTGGAATCGCGACGAAAACATAGTCCGCCGTGGTGAGGGCTTCCTCGAGGTTGCAGGAGTTCACCCCAGTTACAGTGTTGACCGGATCGACACCCAACAAAAGCTTGCAGCCAAATCCTGAAAGGCGTTGTGCAATGGCTTGACCGACCATGCCCAAGCCCAAGATCGCGACAACTGAATTGTGCAGACCTGTACCAAACAACTGCGCGCGCCAACCTTTAAAACTTGTGGTGCGCATCAGTTGATCGCCTTGGCGCACAAAGCGACCCAAAGAGATCGCAAGACCTACTGCAAGCTCGGCTGTGGGCTCAGTGAGGAGGTCGGGTACGATGCTGACCCAGATATTGCGCGCAGTACAGGCGGAAACATCATAGTTGTCAAAGCCTTTTAGTGCGCAGGCAACAATTTTGAGTGTGGAGGCCTGCTGTAAAAGGTTTTCATCGACACAGTCTGTCATAAATCCCATCATGGCCGTGGCATCTTTGAGATGCTCAGTGAGTGCTTGTTGCGACCAGGGTTCGAGAGACGGATTGACGACGACATGACCGACTTGTTCAAGGCGAGTGCGAACTTCGGTATGAATGCGGTTTGTGACAACTATTTTGTTGGGTATCATTTCAAACTTTTTTGCGACAATTATTTAAGAGACTTGCGAAGGGCCCCACCGATTCCATCCACTACCACTACACAGGCAAGAATGGTGAGCAAAATTGCAGAGACTTCGTCGTATTTAATGAGACGTAGCGCCGCCATTAGTTCAAAACCAATACCACCGGCGCCCACAATCCCCAACACAGCGGAAGCACGGAAGTGGTATTCCCAGCGGTAAATGGTGATGTCAGTCAGTTGTGGAAGAACCTGTGGCAATACAGCGTGGGTAATTACCTGAAAACCATTACCACCCGCGGCACGCGCGGCCTCGAGGGGTTTGGGATCGACGTGCTCGATGGCTTCTGCATAAAACTTACCGACCATGCCCACTGAATGCAGCGCAAGCGCCAACACACCAGGAAGCGCACCAAACCCGACAGCTGCAACAAACAAAATGCCTAAAATAATTTCAGGTACGGAACGCATCGCGGCAAGTACGACGCGTACGAGCCTCGCGAGAATAGGAGAGGGTGTGGTGTTGGGCGCTGCGAGCAACGCTAAGGGAAGTGACACTAATACTGCAAGTGCGGTGCCAGCAATCGACATTGCCAAGGTATCCACTAGCGGCTTAAGCCAGTGACGCCAGCGTGTGAAATTAGGGGGTACCATTTCAGAGGCAAGCTGCGCAATGGCTGGGCCACCTTCGATAAAACGAGTGGGATCAAAAAAGCCTGTGATCCATAAAGCGAAGATACAGAGTGTGACGATTCCGAGCAGGATACGTTTTTGGCGTTGAGCGGAGGCTTGCGCCTCGCTCAAAATCGTAGCGTATTGTGAAGATTGCGAAGAAACGTGCGTGGACTGAACTGTTTGCATTACTTCATCTTGCCCAAGTCTAGTTTCAGAACGGAAGCGGTGTCACGTAAGACGTCATAAGATTTGTCATCTGTAGCGACAAAACCCTCTACACGGAAGGATTTCAAGACTTCTTTGTCATTCATATTGAGGAAGGCGCCACGCACGGACTCTTTAAGTGCCGGTGTGAGATTGCCTTGCATCACGATGGGGTAGTTTGGAATCGGATCAGACAGACCAATTCGTACAATTTTTGAAGGATCGATAATTTTCTTGGCAATGAGTGAATCTAAAATTGGCTTGGACAGTGCACCTGCGGGGACTTGACCTGCCTGAACGGCACGAGCCACTGCATCATGCGTACCTAGAAAAACGGGTTTGTAGTCTTTATCGCCATCAAGCTGAGCTGTTTTGAGCAAATAGGCGCGGGGTGCAAGGTGGCTGGAGGTAGAGGCTTGGTCACCAAAGGCGAAGGGTTTGCCTTTGATATCTGCAAGGGTCTTGACTTCGCCTGATGCATTGGCGATTAACACGGAGTTGTAGGTGGGGGCGCCACGCTCAACGCCGACGGCAAAGGGCTCAATCGCGGGCGCGCGGGATTTTGCTAATACATAGGAGAAAGGGCCAAAATAAGCAACTTCGATACGGCCAAAGCGCATGGCTTCAATCATGGACGAGTAGTCGGTTGTCACAATGAGCTCAATTTTTTTGTTGAGCGTGCGCTCAAGATAAGCTTTGAGAGGCTGCGCGTTCTGGATCAGTGTGGCGGCATTTTCGTCGGGCAATAGTGCGACACGTAAGGTGGCGGGATCACGTCCCTGTGCGTAAGATTGATTGGCCATCATGCACATCAGGACGACACCAGCAGATAAAAAGGAACGACGACTCATGATTAGACTCCGTTTAAAGATAGTTCTTGGAAGGTAGGATTCAAGTCCGCAGAAGGATTGGGCACTGAAGGAGATTGACTTGAATGATGATAAAGAGCTTGGGCGCGTTCTGCGGTGAGCTGCTCGGGTGAACCATCAAAGACTACTGAACCATCTTTCAGCCCGATGATGCGATCCGCAAATTGTCTGGCCAGATCTACTTGATGCAAACTTACTATGGCAGTCAGACCGTCCGATTTACAAATATCGTGCATTGATTGAAGTAAACGTACGGCGGTATTAGGATCAAGGCTTGCGACAGGTTCGTCTGCGAGCAAAATCTTGGGTTGCTGAATTAGGGCACGCGCCATGCCAACGCGTTGCTGCTGACCGCCCGAGAGTTGATCTGCACGGGTGAGTGCACGCTCAAGTAAGCCGACGCGATCAATCACGGCGAGAGCTTGTACTTTTTCAGCGCGTGTCCACGGTGTAAACATCCGCCAGCCAGTGTGATAGCCCAAACGACCCATTAAAACGTTTTTGAGTACGCTGAGCCTACCTATTAAATGGTGCTGTTGAAACACCATTCCGGTCTGGCGACGATGCCGCTTGAGCACAGTTGCGTTGGCCAAGTCTCCCAGACCATCGATCAGAACTGAGCCTGCCGAGGGTTGAACGAGTCCATTGAGTGAACGCAGTAACGTGGATTTGCCCGCACCAGAGGTGCCGAGCAGCACAACAAAGGAACCTTGGTTGATATTGAGCGTTGTGGTGTTCAGCGCTTTGTAGCCGTTTGGATAGGTGACTTCAAGCGCTTTGATTTGAATCGCAATGGCAGAAATTTCAGCGCCTTTATGCGTATTGTTTAAGAAATTCTCAGAACTCATGCTTATTTGAGTGCGCACCTCAGGCCAGTACGCACACCCTAATTTTGTTAATAACGAAAGTATTGTGTTGTTCGTAAATGACAATCCAATGATGCTTCAGAGTCATATTTGTGACACATCTATCGCAAAAGTTTGTTAATTTAATTAAGTAAATGTGTAAATTAATTGCATAAATGATATAAATGATATAAATTAAATACTCTACTAATCTTTAAGAAGGGGTTGATGATGGAAAATAACGTTAACGCGGTAACTGATCTAGTCAACGCATCTTCGAATGCCGCTCAATCAGCGGAGTCTTCGGATGCGGCTGTTTCTACCGTAACAGTGGCTAAAAAATTAGTCGCCAAGAAGGCTGTAGCAAAGAAAGCTGTAGCCAAGAAGGCTGTGGCTAAGAAGGCTGTAGCAAAGAAAGTTATAGCTAAGAAAGTTATAGCTAAGAAAGTTGTAGCTAAGAAAGCTGTGGCAAAGAAAGCTGTAGCCAAGAAGGCTGTAGCAAAGAAAGCTGTAGCAAAAAAAGCTGTAGCCAAGAAACCGACAGCCAAGAAACCCGTCGCCAAGAAGGTCACGGACAAACAACCTCGCGTTGTGAATGCACTTAAAGTCGCACCTGTTGCGGTTGATCCTGCGCCAAAAGCTAAAAAAGTTAAGTTAGTGCGTGATAGTTTTACGATGCCAGGTCACGAATACCAAGTGTTGCAAGACATCAAAAAAGCAGCACTGAAGGCCGGAGTTGAGCTCAAAAAGAGCGACTTGCTCCGAATCGGTGTCGGAATGCTGAAAAACTTTAGCGTGACTCAATTGGATAAGGCACGTGCTGCGTTGACTAAACTCAGTGCGGGTCGTCCTAAAAAGTAAGGCTTCATCACCCTAGGCATGCGAGTATGCATTTTTACAATGTCATGTCTAGGGTAGCTTTTCGCTTGTCATAAAACTGCCATCAAAGTTGCACAGTTTTGTCATGCTCAAAGCTCACCATATCCTCATTACTAAGATTACTAAGATGAGGTGGTGTGATGATGCGATTGGTGGCTTTGTGTTCGAAATATCTTTTCGTCACGCTTAGTAGTTTATTTCTCTCTAGTCTGGCGCTCAGCCAAGACTATCCGGATCGGACCGTTAAGCTAGTCGTGCCCTTTGCGG
>CAMDFD010000050.1 GCA_945897365.1 Bordetella parapertussis
TCCAGCATCTGATGGGCATAGTGTTCCCAATCTGTCGCGCAGTGGATGTAGGCGCCTGGCGCCATCCTGCTGGCCAGTAGCGCAATCAAAGGCGGTTGAATCAAACGACGTTTGTGGTGGCGTTTTTTCGGCCAAGGATCCGGAAAATAAATATGCACGCCCGCCAGCGTTTCAGGTAGGATCATGTCGCGCAGAACTTCGACCGCATCATGCTGAATCAGGCGCACATTGGTGAGGCTCGAGGCTTCGATACGTTTGAGCATGGCACCCACGCCTGCATTAAACACCTCGACACCCAGAAAGTGATCCTGCGGCCTGGCGAGTGCGATTTGTTCCGTGGTTTCACCCATACCAAAGCCGATCTCCAAGATCGTGGGGGCGGCTGCGCCAAACGCTTCGCTCAGATTCAGAGAGCCGGGTCGATAGGCGATTGACCATGTGCTCAGAAACGCGTCGAGCGCTTCTTGTTGGCCTTTGGTCATGTGGCTGCGTCTGTTGACGAAACTACGAATATGAAGAGGATGCATCTTTAACCTCCTCCGACGGCAACAACAATTTCAAGTCGATCGCCACCCTCAAGCTGCACGCTCGCATAGGTACTTTTGGGTACGATTTCGCCATTGCGTTCAACAGCGATACGTTTGCCCGTATAGCCGAGCGTATCGATGAGTGCAGAGACAGAAAGGGGACCCGAGAGGGTCTTGGGTTGGCCATTGAGAACGATATTCATGCCAATATTGTAGTGGGTATAATTTCGAGTGTGGACCTTGTATGGTCCCATCACTCGATCGATACCGATGACACAAATTTTCAATATTGCCGCCTACAAGTTTGTTTCCCTTGAAAATCTCGAGCAGCGCCGTCTTGTTCTGCTCGAGCAAACCCAAGCGCAGAAGCTCAAAGGAACGATTTTATTGACGCCCGAGGGTATCAATCTATTTTTGGCCGGCACCCAGCAAAACATTGAGCAGTTTTTAGTCTGGTTACGTCAGGACCCTGCTTTTGCCGACCTAGAGGTCAAGTACAGTGTTTCTCCGGATCTGCCTTTCAAGAAAATGCTGATTAAAATCAAGCGCGAGATTATCCGCATGAATCACCCAACGATTCGCCCCGAGGCAGGGCGGGCCCCTGCGGTCGATGCGCAGACGGCCGCGCGCTGGATCACGCAGGGTCGTGACGATACGGGACGTCCGATTGTGTTGCTGGATACGCGCAATGATTTCGAAGTCGATGCAGGGACTTTCGTTGGCGCGATCAATTGGCAGCTCACCAAGTTCACAGAGTTTCCTCAAGCTGTACTCGATCACAAAGACGAGCTCGCTGGGAAAACCGTCATCAGTTTTTGCACAGGCGGTATCCGGTGCGAAAAAGCCGCGATTTTTATGGGCGAAGTCGGCATTGAAAACGTCTACCAACTTGATGGCGGCATTCTCAAATATTTCGAGCAAACGGGTGGGGTTGGTTACCAAGGCAACTGTTTTGTGTTTGACGAGCGCCGCACGGTTGACCCGACGCTCCAGCCGCAACCCTTGATCTAAGATCTATTCGCGTCAATCAGCGGATCCGCATGCCAGGTTGTGCGCCTGACTCAGGATCTAGAACGTAAATCCCCGGTTGTGCCTTGGGGTCAAAGTGACTCGCGGAAAGCACCATGCCCTCAGAGACGCCAAACTTCATCTTTCTCGGCGCAAGATTGGCCACGACAACCGTCAGGCGACCTTTGAGTTGCTCGGGCTGGTATGCCGACTGAATCCCTGAAAAAACATTGCGATGGCGTCCCTCGCCCAGATCGAGCGTGAGTTGCAGTAATTTAGTCGAGCCCTCGACGCGCGCGCAATCGACAATACGTGCGACCCGCATATCGATCTTTAAGAAGTCTTCGATCGTGATGGTGGCTGCAATGGGCTCACCGCCTGGGATTTGCCCGTCTAAGACGTCCGCGGTTGTGGGAGAAGATTCCGCAGGCAGTTCAAACAAAGCATCCAGCATCGTGGGCTCAACACGTTGCATCAGGTGTTTAAAAGGGCTGATGTGTTCGGGCAGCGCACCGGCGTCTGACCAGAGAAAGCTGCGCGACAAGCCGAAGAGCTCTTGCGCGACGCGCTGCGCCAGCACGGGCAAGATCGGTGTGAGCATAACAGTTAGCGCCTTAAACCCTGCAAGAGCGGTCGAGCAAATGTGCTGGAGCGCAGCGCGTTGTGCAGGATCTGCGTCAGCCAGACCTTTGGCGATGAGCCAAGGCTGTGCCGCGTCAAAGGCCTGATTGATCTGGTCAGCATGCGCCATGATTTCACGAATCGCGCGACCATACTCGCGTGTTTCGAGGTCGCCGCGAACGGCTTCGGTGGCCTGTGACCAGTGAGCGGATAGCGTAGAGGCATCATCGGGGTAGGCCAGCTGACCATCAAAATACTTGCTGATGAAATTGGCCGCGCGGCTGGCGATGTTGATGTATTTACCCACCAGGTCGCTGTTGACGCGCGCCACGAAGTCATCAGGATTGAAGTCGATGTCTTCGACGCGGGCATTGAGTTTGGCTGCGATGTAGTAACGCAGCCACTCGGCATTCATACCGATCTGCAGGTACCGTAATGGCGAAATCCCCGTGCCACGGCTCTTTGACATTTTTTCACCACTGACGGTGATAAAACCATGCACATTGAGTTGGTCGGGTGTTTTGCGACCGGCAAACTTCAGCATGGCGGGCCAGAACAGCGCGTGAAAATAGACGATATCTTTACCAATAAAATGCACTTGTTCCGTCGCGTTGCCGGGTGTCAGCAACGTATCGAAATCGATGCCGACCTTGGCACAGTAAGCCTTGAGCGAGGCGAGATAACCGACCGGCGCATCCAGCCAGACGTAAAAATACTTGCCTGGTGCATCAGGGATTTCAATTCCGAAGTAGGGCGCGTCTCGTGAGATATCCCAGTCGCCCAAGTTGACTTGGTCGTCACCTTCGCCATGTCCAAGCCATTCGCGGGTTTTGGCGAGTACTTCGGCTTGGAGGCGTTTGTGACCTTGGGCATTACTGCCTGTTGTCCAGTCTTGTAAAAATTGCACGCAGCGCGGGTCGGAGAGTTTAAAGAAAAAATGCTCCGAGGTTTTGAGGATGGGTCGCGCCTGCGTCAGTGTCGAGTAGGGGTCGATCAGGTCGGTGGGCGCATAGACTGCGCCGCAGGCCTCACACGAGTCACCGTATTGGTCCTTGGCGTGACACTTCGGGCACTCGCCTTTGATGTAGCGATCGGGCAAAAACATACCTTTGACCGGATCATAAAATTGCTCGATTTCGCGGGTCTCAATGAGTCCCGCTTCGCGCAGCTTACGGTAAATGCTTTGTGAGAGTTCGACGTTTTCTGGTGAATCGGTCGAATGCCAATGATCGAACTCGATGTGAAAACCTTGCAGATACTGTGGACGCTCAGCCGCGATGCGAGCCACGAGCTGCTGAGGCGTAATGCCCTCGGACTCGGCCTTGAGCATAATGGGGGCGCCGTGCGTATCGTCCGCGCCGACAAAGTGCACGGTATGTCCGGCCATACGCATCGAGCGCACCCAGATGTCCGCTTGGATGTACTCCATAATGTGGCCAATATGAAAGGAGCCGTTGGCGTAGGGCAGCGCAGTCGTGACAAAAATGGTTCGGGACATGAGTGATAGATGCTTAGGTGGACATTAAGAGCAAGACAATCATTTTAAAGCAGTGGGCGTCTTAGCGAATATCCCGTGAATCAACGTCCGTGACGTCTTTTGAGCTTAAAGAACCCTGTGCCGAAGTGGACTTGCGACCGGTTCGGCGCGCCATCCAGTATTCTTTGACTTCGAATGGTTTGCCGCGTAAGCGGGAAATCACCAGCAAAAAGACAATCGCGATGAGGGTGGAAAAAGTCAGGATGAGTGCCATCACTAACCCGATGAAAGCCACCATGATGACCACGGCAAAGCGGACAATACGGCGAAGAAGTTCAATCATAATGACACCGTGGCTCGAATAAAAACAAAGATAGTAGAGGAATTTCAATGAGTGTAGCGCTAGTAGACGTGCGTGCAGTGCTTGAGCAAGTACGCGATCCAGTGACAAGTGTGTCACTGAGTAGTGCCGTCAAGGATTCTCAGATCCTAATCTCCGGGGGTCGCGTCAGTATCCAGGTGGTGTTGGGCTATCCCGCCGCGAGCCGTCTCGAGGCGATGCGCCAGACTTTACTAGAGGCGCTCAAGGCCGCAGGCATGCCCCAGTCCGAAGTGACGATGTCTTCAAAGGTCATTGCCCATGCGGTACAGCCCGGTGTGGCGTTGGTTCCAGGGGTGCGCAACATCATCGCAGTTGCTTCTGGCAAGGGCGGGGTC
>CAMDFD010000051.1 GCA_945897365.1 Bordetella parapertussis
CTCGCCTTTCGGCCCAGGGTGCTCAGGGATGTGAGCCACGTTTCTGGTGGCACTTCCTTTTTAGGTCGCGCATTGCGACTGCCCGTTATTTTGGCGCCTGTCGGAAGCCTTGAGTTATTCGCCCCCGAAGCAGGCGCTGCAGCCGCGCGAGCAGCGGGAGAGTTTGGCGTGGCGCATATGCTGAGCTCTGTCTGCGAACCCGGTCTGGAGGCTGTTCAACAAGCGGCTCCCGACGCGCTTAGACTTTTTCAACTTTACGTGCACGGCGATCCGGCCTGGGTCGACGAAATCGCCGACCGCGCGCAGGCCACAGGCAACGCAGCGTTTTGTTTAACTGTAGATACCGCCATTTATAGTCGCCGCGAAAGAGATCTTGCGAAGCGTAATATTCGACGCAGCGCAGTACCTGGTCGCGAGCATCAGCCTCGTCTGACTTGGCGCGATGTCGATCGTCTGAAAGCAAAACTTAAAGTCCCCTTGATCTTAAAAGGAATTGCCACGGCAGAAGATGCCAAGATGGCGGTCGAGCATGGCGTCGATATGGTGTATGTCTCCAATCATGGCGGTCGACAACTCGATCACGGCAGAGGTTCGATGGACGTCTTGCCCGAGGTTGTCAACGCGGTCAATAAACAAGCGACCATCATCGTCGACGGAGGCATTAATCGCGGCACGGATCTCGTCAAGGCGATTGCGGCAGGCGCTGACATGGTGGGCATGGGTCGCATGCAGTGTTTGGGGCTCGCGGCCGACGGCTCAGCGGGTCTGGTTCGCATGCTTGAACTCCTCGAAGCCGAGGTCAATATTTGTCTCGGGCTTTTAGGTGTAAACAGTTTGCAAGAGCTCAATACAAGCTATCTACACACTGTACAAGCGCTTGAGCCCTCCAGTGCTCTCAGCGCCTTCCCTCTTCTGTCTATCGAGGAAAAGTCCTTTTACTAAAGCCTAAAGCAACGTGTTTGATGTCTATTTGAAAAGCAATTTTCAAATAAAGTAATGTTCAAATAAATCGATCACGATCGTGATGTGCCTGTACACTCAACGTATGGGCTTCATAAAGAAAACTTTCTTGAGTTTGAGTTTACTTGCACTGGGTCTCGTCAGCGCAGGCTGGTCGCTTTATGCACAGTCTGATGCAATTCAAAAAAATGTTGTGTATGTGGTACCCGTTAAAGGTGTCATCGATCTAGGGTTGGCACCTTTCATTCAACGCGTATTGAATGAGGCACAAAAAAACCAAGCTGCAGCCGTTGTCCTTGATATCAACACATTCGGTGGCCGCGTCGATGCCGCGGTACAAATCCGAGATGCACTCCTGAACAGTCCTGTTCGTACGATCGCTTTTATCGACAAGCGTGCGATTTCCGCAGGGGCGCTCATTAGCCTGGCTGCGCAAACCATTGTCATGGCGCCTGGGAGCACCATCGGTGCAGCGACCCCTGTGCAATCGGGGCCTGCAGGCTCCACAACGGCACCGACCTCAGAAAAAACCGTTTCTTATGTGCGAAAAGAATTTCGCGCAACAGCCGAAATTCGCAAACGACCTCCCTTAATCGCCGAAGCCATGGTCGACAGTGATGTTGTGATCCCGGAGGTCAACGAGAAAGGTAAATTATTGACCTTGACGACCGAAGAGGCGCTCAAGCTCAAGGTCGCTGATTTTCAAGCCAACTCCATTGAAGCCTTACTCAAAGAGCTTAATATTTCGCATGCAGAACTGCGTACGTTCGCACCAAACTGGGCAGAGGAAGTTGTCCGTTTTTTAACGCACCCCATGGTGAGCTCATTACTCGTCAGTGTCGCGATGCTTGGTATTTTTCTTGAGTTGCGCACACCCGGCTTCGGTGTCCCTGGCGTCATCGGCTTATCAAGCCTGTCCCTCTTCATGTGGGGACATTGGATCGTTCAATTAGCTGGCTGGGAAGAGCTCCTGCTCGCGCTGTTAGGAATTTTCTTATTCGCGCTGGAGTTATTTGTGATTCCAGGCTTTGGGATTGTTGGTATTTTGGGTCTGCTTGCCTTGCTTGGCGCCTTGGTCATGAGTACGCTTGGTGCAGGTAGCCACTCAGGTTTTGTCCTTTGGGCCGTCGTACGGATGGGATTCTCAGTTGCACTGGCCATTGTCCTGACCGCGCTTTTCTTAAAGTTTCTCCCCAAGCTACCGATGGGCCGTAAACTCATTCTAAGCACTGCGCTTGATGCGTCGGACGGTTTTTCTTCAGCGCCCTCCTCCGACTACCAGTGGCTTGGGCGTACCGGTTATGCACACAGCACGCTTAGACCCGCGGGCATCGCGGACTTTCAAGGACACCGAGTCGATGTGGTATCGGACGGTGAATTCATTGACGCAGGCGCACCTATCCGCGTCTTGCTTGTAGACGGTAATCGTATCGTCGTACAAAGGGACCTTGGTCCCCAAACATAAGGAGTCAAACATGATTGCTATCGACACCGGCCTCATCGGTTCACTTGGACTACTTATCCCTCTCGTCGCAGTCTTTATTTTGATACTTTATCTAGTGCCGCTCCCACTGTGGATCGCCGCCTGGGCATCGGGCGCCTACGTTGGAATCTTTACCTTGATTGCCATGCGTCTTCGCCGCGTTCCCCCCGGCATGATCATTAATGCCCGTATTAGCGCGGTCAAAGCCGGTCTTGAAATTTCAGTCAATGATCTTGAGGCACACTTTCTCGCAGGCGGCAATGTCGTTCGTGTCGTCAATGCCATGATTTCCGCCGATAAGGCTAACATTTCCTTGCCTTTTAAGCGTGCTGCCGCCATCGACCTCGCGGGCCGAGATGTTTTAGAAGCCGTGCAAATGTCGGTCCTTCCCAAGGTTATTGAAACACCACGCATCGCCGCGGTCGCAAAAGATGGCATTCAACTGATTGTTGTTTCTCGCGTCACGGTACGTACCAATATCGACCGACTTGTGGGTGGTGCAGGCGAAGAAACCATCATCGCACGCGTCGGTGAAGGGATGGTCAGCACGATCGGCTCTGCGTTGAACCATAAAAGTGTGTTGGAAAATCCCGACCACATCTCAAAACATATTTTGAGCAAAGGTCTGGATGCCGGCACGGCATACGAGATCCTTTCTATCGATATTGCGGATGTGGATGTGGGTGCCAACATTGGCGCCAAGCTACAAATCGACCAGGCGAATGCAGACAAACAAATCGCGCAAGCCAAAGCAGAAGAGCGACGTGCAATGGCGGTCGCGCTTGAACAAGAAATGCGCGCCAAGGTCGTCGAAGCCGAAGCCGAAGTGCCCCATGCGATGGCGATGGCGTTCCGCGAAGGCAACCTGGGCATCATGGATTATTACCGTATGAAAAATTTACAGGCGGATACCCAAATGCGAGATACCATTGCAGGCACGCCTGATGACCCCACACCTTCTACGTCAAAGAAGTAAGCCCTCATGTTTGATATTGAGCTCGCTTCGGTTGTTGCGATTTTCGCGGGTATCGCTGCGTTGATTGCCTATATCAACGAACGTTCAAAACGCAAAATCAAAACCAGCACAAAACCGTTCATCCTGAAAAGAATGCCCGGGGGTAAGGAAACACAATCTCAAGGCTCAGTCCTTGAGGAGTGGAATTTCCCGCAACCAGCAACTGAATCAAGGGCTCCTTCTCCAAGCGTACCTGTGCCTGATGCTCCACCACAGGTATTCGTCCCCATTGCAGCAACCCCTGCCTATTCTTCGCCTCTGTATACGGGGCAAAGCTATCAAGAGATCACTTCAACCCAACCTGATGCACCTCAGCGTACGCCAACTGGCACGCGCACGGCGTATCCACGACTCGGAACTCAGGCCAATTTACGCTCAGCCATTGTTACGATGACTATTCTGGGGCCTTGTAGAGCGTTATCTCCATTCCAAGATCGGGAATAGTACCCAACGATTAAAGTTGCGTGTATTCTATTTACTTCCCGCTGACAGGCTTTCTTCGCTGCCCAGCGACTGCAGATTAATCTACTCAAAAATTCACCATGCTGACTCTTTCGCTTCGTAACGCTTTTTCAATCCTGATCCTTTCAATCTCCACAGTGTTTGCTTCGAGCGCTCACGCAGAGACTCGCGCCGCATTGGAACGCAATTCACGTGCTTCACTTAATGCGCTGATTGCACAAAATGCAA
>CAMDFD010000052.1 GCA_945897365.1 Bordetella parapertussis
GTGCGGCAAAACAAGAGGTCGATGCCAAGGGCTTGTCCTTGATGCCTGGGATCGTCGATTTGCATACGCACTTTGATGCCCAAGTGACTTGGGATCCTACGATGTCGCCATCTCCTGCTTTGGGTGTGACGACCGTGGTGATGGGAAACTGTGGTTTTGGTATTACGCCATGCCCAGCAGAGCATCGCGAAACTATGATGAAAAATCTCTCTGTTGTCGAGGGTATGGATCTCAATTCTTTGCTCAATGGTATCAACTGGAATTTTGAAACCTTCAAAGAGTATATGGATCAGTTACGGGCCACAAAGCCCTATCTGAATACAGCTCTATTTGCAGGTCACTCGGTGGTGCGGACTGCGGTGATGGGTGAGGCAGGTTCGCAAAATGTCACCCCGACCCCTCAAGAGCTTGAGGCGATGTGTCAATTGGTGCGTGAGGCCATGCAAGCCGGTGCGATTGGTTTTGCATCTTCTTTTTCGCCTAACCATAGCGGCTATGGCGGTATCCCCATGCCCTCGACGATCGCGACCGAAGAGGAGTTATTAGCCTTGTCCGGTGTGATGAAGGAGTTTGATCGGGGTGTATTCATGATGGCGACGGGCGCGCGTGCGACGCCTGAAGTGATTGAAAAAGTCGCAGCAAATAGTGCTCGACCTGCTTTCATCTCGACAGTCCTGTCCATGTACAACCCAGCGACCCCGGATCTGGCCATCACATATTATGAAAAAGCCGAGCAGGCGCGTGCGCGTGGCAACGAGGTTTATATCTTGTCGAGTTGCCAGCCTTTGTCTTTTGATTTCACGCTCGAGGAGCCGTATCCGCTCTATAGTCATTCTGCTTTTGATCGGGTTAAAAACCGTCCTGCAGAGGAAATCCTGAGCGCTTACAAGGATCCCGCATTCCGCGCGCAGTTTAGAAATGATCTCAACAATCTCAAACCTG
Source organism: Bordetella parapertussis (assembly GCA_945897365.1). GTDB lineage: Bacteria > Pseudomonadota > Gammaproteobacteria > Burkholderiales > Burkholderiaceae_B > Zwartia > Zwartia parapertussis_A. The sequence continues at coordinate 943 of CAMDFD010000052.1, forward strand.
GTATTTTATTTCTTGGCGACTGGAATTATCTCGAAGTTGGTGAGGTCTCAATGCCTGAGCATGTCGAGCTTGAAGGGATGAGCTTCGTTGCGTTGGGAAAAAAGTGGGGAATGGATCCACTTGATGCCTTCTTTGAGTTGGCCATCAAAGAGAATCTAAAAAATCATGTGATTGGTAAATTTTTCAATCATATTGATGAGGGTGTTGCTCCCTTACTCAAACATCCTTCTTCTGTCGTCACACTGTCTGATGCCGGTGCACATTTGATTTATATGTGCGATGCGGGCTTTGGTCTGCATTTCCTCGGACATTGGGTTCGAAAAACAGGCGAGTTTTCTCTCGAAGAGGGCATTCGACGCCTCACGAGTCATGCGGCAGATCGTTTTAAGATCCCCAATCGTGGTCGATTGGTTAAGGGAGCACCTGCGGACATGCTGTTGTTTGACCCCCAAGAGGTTGGGGTGTCAAAACTTGAAACCTTGCACGATCTACCAGGTGGCGGTGCGCGCAAGGTGCGTTCAGGCAAAGGTATCCATGGTGTTTGGGTCAATGGGCGTATGGTCCATGATGGCAAGGACTACGTAAAGCTTGCCGAAGGTCCGGGCCATGTGATTGACTCCTTTATGCACTAAGGTTCCTGCACTAAGGGTTGCTGATCACAACCTTGCCAAAATGTTTTTGTTCTTGAAGATGCTGGTAAGCGAACTTTGCATCTTCAAAAGCGAATACTTTGTCGATGACTGGGCGCATTTGATTGACCTCGATCGCGCGAAGCATGGCTTCAAAGCTTTGTCGGCTCCCTACCGTGATTGAGCGGGTTGTAATCGAACGTCCTCTAAAGAGGGCGGGATCGAGTTGTTGCCCAACACCGCCTAAAATGCCAACCTGTACCACATGGCCTCCGATTGCCGCAGACTTGAGTGAACACGCCAAGGTGCCAGGGCCACCGACCTCGATGACAAAATCCGCACCACGTCTTCCCGTCAGACGCATGACCTCCCGGTCCCATTCAGGGTGGGTCGCATAGTTGATGACTTCGTGTGCACCCAACGCGCGGAGCTTTTCGGCTTTTGAGTCGCTTGAGGTGGTGGCGATCACACGTGCGCCAAATAATCGCGCTAATTGAATGCCAAAAACTGAAACTCCGCCCGACCCGAGTGTGAGCACGGTATCGCCCGGCATGAGTTGACGCAGATCCGTTAGGCAGCACCAGGCCGTAACCGCGGCGCAGGGTAGGGTGGCTGCTTCTTCAAAAGACAAGTGTGAGGGAATCTTGACGACACCTTGTTCATTGAGGACGACGTACTCGCTTAGCATGCCATCGATACTGCCGCCCAAGTCGGTGGAGAGATGCTCGACCGCGATATGCCCACCCATCCAGCCTTGAAAAAATGCCCCTGCGACTCTATCGCCGACCTTAAATCGTTTCACGCTGCTGCCTACGGCGACAATTTCGCCGGCTCCGTCAGACAAGGGAATGACTCGTGGACGGGGCGCAACGCGATATGCGCCACGCATCACCATCAAATCACGGTAGTTCAGTGCATTTGCTTTGACGCGAATGACAACTTCTTGTGAACCTGGAGTGGGATCGGGTTCATGATTGAGAGAGAGATGATCCAGGCTACCTGTTTTTTCTAGACGGTACGTTTTCATGTGGGGTTTCCATGACTGCGGTTAAATTCTTGATCGCGCAAAACGCGACGCATAATTTTTCCTGAGGGATTTTTTGGAAGACTCGCGACAAACTCAATACGTCGCGGATATTTATATGGCGCTGTGTGTTGCTGCACGTGTTGTTGTAATGTTTTGACGAGAGCTTCGCTGGGAATGTAGTCAGGATGAAGTACGACGAATGCTTTTACAATTTCTCCGCGCTCAGCATCCGGACTGGCCACAACAGCACTTTCGGTGACGGCAGGATGTTCGATCAACGCATTTTCAACTTCGGTCGGTCCGATGCGATAGCCTGCAGAACTGATCATGTCGTCGCTGCGCCCGGCATAAAAAAGGTAGCCTTGAGCATCACGAGATGAAAGATCCCCTGTCAGCCAGTAGTCAATGCCATCGATGGTTCGGATGCTCTCACGCGTACGTGTCGGATTATTCCAGTAGCCCAACATGAACTGAGGATTAGGTAGGCGCATGGATAAATGACCGACTTGATCAGGCCCGAGTATGTCGTTCGCATCGCTCAAAATTTCAAAATGCGTACCAGGAATAGGTTGGCCCATCGACCCAGGCTTAACGGGTAAACAGGGATAGTTGAGCACCGTCATCAGTGTCTCGGTTTGACCATAGCCGTCTAGCAACTCGGATCCAGAAAGCGCTTTCCACTGATGCACAATTTCAGGATTGACGGTCTCACCTGCGGAGACGCTCAAGCGCAATACGCTGAGATCAACCTCAGCGAGATTTTCGTTGACGAGGTGCCTGAATTCGGTCGCAGGAGCGCAAAAAACGGAGACTTTATACCGCGCAAGAAGCTGTAAACGCTCACGGGCGTCAAATTTACCATCGTAAAAAAAGACGCAACTCCCACGACTCCAGGG
>CAMDFD010000053.1 GCA_945897365.1 Bordetella parapertussis
TTGCCAGTGGTCCGTTAGAGGATCCGTCACAAAGCCGACTGTTGTGTAGGTGCTACCGGCAAACACCATGGCCTGATGTTGATTGGGAATGATATCGAATAGGTTGAGCGATAAACCCCAGATATAAATTTGCACTAAATGTGAAATCAACAGCAACAGGATACCGGCAAAAAATACGCTTTGCGCCATCACCCAGCGGCCTTCGTTGACAAGCTTACTCACACCATTTTTAAATTTAGTGGTGACAATCATCACAAAAAGAGCCTGTACGATCAAACACAACACGATCGTGACGCAACCGAGCATCAGCGCATCAAAATTAAAAACATAATTGGTTGCTGTCACATTCATACTTGAAAACACTTTTTATTGTTTGTAGGCTGCCCAGGCATCAACAGCAAAACCAGATGCATTTTTCCATTGTTGCAACGCTTTGGATTGAGCAGGAAAAACCAAAGGCGAAGCCAGATCCGCACGACGTCCACCAATGAGTTTGCTCTGATTCATCCAATAAGCATTGCCCAGAGTCGTGAATTTGAGTGAAACCACCTCTTCGTTATCGATCGAGCCCACTACTGGGATTTCAAGAGAGTCGATAGGATTAATTGTAAACACGCCGCTTGATCCCATATTGCCATTTCCAACTGAGTTGGCCACCACGGTATAGGCTTGAGCCGTTTTCGCTGCGGCATACCAAAAAATCATCGTATTAGCAGCATACGGGTGATCGAACAGACCTGCTGCATCCTGCAACTGACCGCCATATTGACCGGACCAGCTCACAGGCGCGGCAATGATGTCCGCGCGACGTAAAGACAATATCCCAGAGGCCTCGGGGAAACGGAAATCATCATTCAACAAGATACCAATCTTGCCAATGGCGGTTTCAAATACTGGCAAGTCATCGCCTGCGCTTAAAAACGCAGCCTCAACTGAATCTAGATGCGTTTGACGATAATGACCAAGCACCTTTCCATCGGGCGCGAGCAAGACCGCTGTATGGAAATAATGCTCCCCATCCTTTTCGATAAAGCTGGCAACGAGGTGTGTTTTCAAGCGCACGGCAAAATCACTGGCAGCTTGCGTGGATTTGCCAAGCGCTTTTTCAGCAATACGCTCGACGTTGTCCTTTGACACCGGACCGCTAAATGAAAACGCAGGCAACACCACCAAATTAAATGCGGTTGAGGCATTCTGCATATTTTGAATCAACGCAGCACAGCGATTTAAATTACCTTCGAAATCATTAGCATCCAAACGATATTGAACAGCGGCAGCCGTGACCTCGCTGGATTTTTTTGAAGCAGCAGAATCTGTCGGTGCGCGGTAAAACGCGAGTTCCTTGTAGAGCTCAGGACGACGGCGCTCAAGCGTACGCTTTTGTTCGTTGTCAAAACGGGTCGGATCAATCATTCCATAAATGATTGAAGGCTTATTCGTCATTGTTTTGGTGTAATCCGTTGCAGACGCATGCGCAATCCGCTCTCCATCCGCCTGCCAAATCGAAGCTGACCCACCGTAGGTCACAGTCACACCGGTTGTTGGATTCGTCTCTGCATTATTCCGATCGGCAGCAATCATCGCCAATCCATTCCAAGCGCTCTGATGCTGAACAGCGGCAATTGTCGAGTGTTTGCCAGCAGCCTCTGCCCCCAACTGGGGCAACAAACGATCCGAGGAACATATATAGGCGATCATGTCACAGCCCTTTAAGGCTGCCACGCGCGCAGGCTCCCAATAGGTATCGTCGTAACAAATAATCATCGTGATACGACCGAGCTCAGTCTCAAAAACGGGGTAGCCGGTATTGCCGGGAACGAACCACAACACATCGGAGGGGTTCAAGCCATTTTTACGATATTTACCGACCAAACCATTGGGGCCCACAAGCGCTCCGGTGTTGTAGGTCAAGCCCGTGTCACGATCGATTTCCGCAATACCAATCGCGATGTAGCAGTTATATTTTTTAGTGACAGTCAAAAGGGAGTCAGTCGTCTTGCCAGGTACCGTATCCATGTAGGGCAAGAACTGCTCGAGATCACGGTAGATGTATCCCGACACGGCGGCTTCGGGCATGACGATCAGACGAGCACCATTTTTAGCGGCCTCTTCGGCCATCGCAGTGGCAGCCACAATATTTTTATCGAGTTCCATGAACTCTGGGTTGAACTCAATCGCGGCGACTTTAAAAGCTTCTTTTAAAACTGGCATATTTTTTCCTAAGGAAGGAAATCAGGCAGACATATCTGTGTCTTCTTTGGGCCATGTCGGTGAGGGCCAATTTCGAAGAACACTGGTGACATACAGCACGGCTGTCGTGATCGTCGCACCCGCAGTTGCAATATAAAAATCGGTACTGATCGTGAGACCGTAAAAAACCAGACTGCCAATAATGAGCGCCGTGGCAAACCAATGCGCTTGACTAAACACGGCGGCCCGATGACGTGTCAGCGTATCAATCGCCATGCCGCCAACCGTTGCCGTCAACACGCCGCAGAGAATAATAGACACAAACGGCACCTCATGGATGAGTGCTTTTTGGCATCCAATTGAAATCAACAAACCAATCGCCACCCCTTTTAAGACAAGGTATGGGATCTTTGAGGAAATGAATTTGTAAAAAAAGAACGCACCGAAGACCGTCGCCAACAAAATCCACGGAAAATAATAGGGTCCGGTAATGGCAATCGGCTCCAATCCAAGCAACAGGTCACGGACAATACCACCCGCAGCACCCCCCAAGATACCCGCGAACAAGGTGCCTGCAACGGGCACGTTTCGACTTCGGGCAGTTGCCGCTCCGTACATCGCCGTTGTCGACATTGCGGTGACATCGATCCATAGCGGCAGCGTCGGCAGTGTTTCGACCATTTTTTTCTCTAAAGAAGAAGTTGCTTTAATTTGGTGCGACTCAAACCCTCACACCAATAATCGGTAAATTCTAACAAATTCATCATTTTGCAGACGAAAATTGACTCAATCGCGAATGGAACAGCTGCATTCAAACACGTATTTCAACCTTCATTGACAGCCTAACCTGTAAAGTATATTCTTACAAATCATGATCGATAGATAGGAAACCAGAAATGTCCAATACTGCGACGCTTTCAAGCAAGTTTCAAATCTCCATTCCTAAGGCGATCAGGGAAACCATGCACTGGTCGGCGGGGCAAGAGTTTGTCTTTCTACCCAAAGGCGACGGTCTATTGTTGATGCCCGTACCCGAGCTTAATCAGCTCCGTGGAATCGCCAAAGGTGCTAATCCCGACAATTACCGAGACCGCAAGGATCGTTATTAATGGCATCTAAGCAGCTTTTTGTCGTCGACACCTCAGCTTGGATCGAGTGGCTAACAGATAGCCAGCAC
>CAMDFD010000054.1 GCA_945897365.1 Bordetella parapertussis
ACCTCAGCGAGATTTTCGTTGACGAGGTGCCTGAATTCGGTCGCAGGAGCGCAAAAAACGGAGACTTTATACCGCGCAAGAAGCTGTAAACGCTCACGGGCGTCAAATTTACCATCGTAAAAAAAGACGCAACTCCCACGACTCCAGGGGCCAAACAAAATACCCGTACCCGCTTTTGCCCAGCCTGTATCCGCTGTGCACCATTTGATATCGTCCTCGACCAGTGTCTGCCACCACGCAGCGGATAAGCGCCAAGTGTAAATGCCACGCGTGGCGTGCAGAACGCCTTTGGGATGGCCAGACGAGCCCGAGGTGTAATAGAGTAGGGCAGGCTCTTCGGAGGTGAGGACCGCACAGCTAAAGTCAGAGGACTCTTGTTCGCTGAGACGCAGAGGCATCCAATGGGCTGCGTGTGTTTCCTCGATACTCACTCGGATCGTGAGCGCATCGCAGCGAGAAAATTTATCAATATTCGTCGCCGTGGTGATGGCTGCGATAGCACCCGAGTCCTTGACGCGAAACTCGACGTCTTTTGACGTGAGCATTTCAATACAGGGAATAGGAATGGCCCCGATTTTCATGCATGCAACGATGGCGAGTTGCCATTCAGGGATGCGGGGCAACATCACAATGACGCGATCGCCTTTTTTTAAGCCATGACGCGTCAGTAAGTTTGCGTATTGATTGGAGATGCGACGAATATCTGAAAAGTTAAAGCGCCGTTCATGCCCCTGCGCATTGCACCAAATCAATGCAGGTTTGTCACGGCGTGCGGCTTGCGCATCCACGACGTCGTGTCCAAAATTAAAAGTCTCAGGGATCGCCAACACAAAGTTTCGCGCTGTCTCGGCATAGTCTTGCATGGGGTGCAGGGACATGAGAAACCTTGGTTGCGACGATCTGTGAATGTTCTTTTAAACGATCGTCAGCACTTCGCGGACAGGCAGGCGAGGCTTTTGTGGCCAATTTCCAGGTGCGGCGATGCCCACGGCTACCAGCATCGCAGGGATATCGTTGGCTGTGAGCTGGAATTCTTTGGCGACACCGACTGGATCAAAGCCGATCATGGGGCCGCTGACCAAACCCATTCCTTGTGCGGCGAGCATCAAGGTCATCGCTCCCATCGAGGCGGAGCGGATCGCTTCGTCACGCTGTCTGCTAGGGTTGTTCTCGTGCCCGTCGTGCGCCATTTGTACCCAGGCATCCGCCATGGATTGCTCGAGCAATCCCGATGCGATCGAAGGTCTGAGGGCATGCGCTAAACCTTTATGCGCTTCAAGCTTTCCGCAAACGATAAAAGTCACTGCTGCATCGACGATTTTTTGCTGGCCATAGGCAACGGCTTTGAGACGCTCTTTGGCTTCTTTGGATTGAACTGCGATGAATTTCCAATTTTGAAAATTGAATGCGGTCGGAGCGCACGTGGCTAAGCGGATCAGTTCTTCGATCTGCGCGGTCGTCAGACTTTTGCCCGGATCGAACATATTGGCAGAGATACGTTGCTCGATTGCTTCTTTAACGGTATTGTTCATGATGAAATCTATGCTCTATAAAAATGAATGATTATTTAAGGGCTTGCGCGAGAAGTACAGCGGTATGCGTCGCTTGAGTGTCAGCGCCGTCTTGAATTTGATGACGACAACTCGTGCCGTCCGCGACCACGACCGTGCCTTCTGCGCGGTTGCGGATCGCCGGCAGCAAGGACATTTCAGCCATCGCCATGGAGGCGGCATGATGCTCTGCTTCGTAGCCAAAGCTTCCAGCCATGCCGCAGCATGAAGATTCTATGGTCGAGACGTTGAGGCCCGGAATCCAACTCAATACAGTCTGGACAGGCGTTAATGCATCAAACGCTTTTTGGTGGCAATGTCCGTGAAGCATCGCGGTATGGGTCTCAAGGGCTTTAAGCTCTAATGTCAATCGCCCAGCTTTTTGCTCATTGACTAAAAACTCTTCAAACAAAAAGGCGTGTCGCGCGAGCAGCTTGGCTTCTTCGCCATATCCGTAGTCTAGAAATTCGTCACGAAGCGTGAGCAGACAAGAGGGCTCTAGGCCCACGATCGCCACACCGCGTTTGACAAAGGGCACTAAGGCATCGAGGGTACGCCTGGCTTCCGCTTTGGCCTCATCGACCATCCCCGCAGATAAGAACGTGCGACCACAGCACAAGGGACGCTCGCCGGGGCGTTGATTCAGATGAACGGTATATCCCGCCGCGTGTAAAACCTGCTGAGCGGCTAGAGCGTTTTGCGTATCGATATAGTTATTGAACGTATCGACAAACAGCAAAACTTCAGGTCCGGAAGTCGAAGCCAAGGGCTTTTGCTCTGTCTGACCTCCCAGAAAACTTGTTTTAAAGCGTGGCAGAGAACGTTCAGTGGCCAACCCTAGGGCGCGCTTGGTCACGGCGCCCAAAACAGGTGTGTGCTCGAGTGCACTCAACAGACCACCGATACGACTCGCAACACCGGCGTAACGCGGCATATACGCGATCAGCTTTTCGCGCAGCGTCGTGCCATGACGTTTGGCCCAAGCTGCACGGGCCTCGATTTTCATCTTGGCCATATCTACACCCGTCGGGCAGTCTCGCTTACAGCCCTTACAAGACACACACAGATCCAACGTTTCTTTGACCTCTGGACTCGCGAGACCTTCGGTACCGAGTTGACCAGAAAGCGCCAAGCGCAGCGTATTCGCACGTCCACGCGTCAGGTGTTGCTCGTCCTTGGTGATGCGATAGCTCGGACACATCGTACCGGCATCAAACTTTCGGCAATGTCCGTTGTTATTGCACATCTCGATGGCTGAGGCTAAGCCGCCGCTCGCATCGACACCCGTGCCAGGAGCAGTTTCCACGCCCGTCATCGGATCGCGCAAGACGTTCCAGGCAGACCAGTCCAGTGCTGTCGGCGTCGAGGCAACGGTATAGCCCGGTGCAAAACGGAAGTTGTTGCGATCATCCATTTTGGGAGGATGAATCATCTTGTTAGGGCTGAACCTGTTGTCGGGGTCAAACAATGTTTTGATTTCAGCAAAGGCTTGATGAATGCGAGGGCCGTATTGCCAAGATACCCATTCACCCCGGCAAAGACCATCACCGTGCTCACCCGACAGCGCGCCTTTGTATTCACGCACCAGCGCAGCCGTTTCCTCGGCAATCGCGCGCATTTGCGAAGCACCATCGCGGCGCATATCTAAAATAGGACGCACGTG